>NZ_VOSN01000002.1:73050-170929 GCF_020858655.1 Serratia montpellierensis | reverse complement strand
CATCCTGTTCGACTCCGCCTGGGTGGGCTATGAGCAGTTCATTCCGATGATGAAAGACTGCTCGCCGCTGCTGCTGGAGCTGAACGAGAACGATCCCGGCATCATCGTCACCCAGTCGGTGCACAAACAGCAGGCTGGCTTCTCGCAAACCTCGCAGATCCACAAAAAAGACAAGCACATCAAGGGACAGAGCCGCTACTGCAACCATAAGCGCTTCAACAACGCCTTTATGCTGCACGCCTCCACCAGCCCGTTCTATCCGCTGTTCGCCGCGCTGGACGTCAACGCCAAGATGCACGAAGGCAAAAGCGGCCAGCGCCTGTGGCAGGAGTGCGTACGTGTGGGCATCGAAGCGCGCAAAATGCTGCTGGACACCTGCACGATGATCAAACCGTTCGTGCCGGATCAGATCGACGGCAAGCCGTGGCAGGCCTATGACACCGCGGCAATGGCCAACGATCTGCGCTTCTTCAACTTCGTGCCCGGCGAGAAATGGCACGCCTTTGAAGGCTATGCCGAATCGCAGTATTTCGTCGATCCGTGCAAACTGCTGCTCACCACGCCGGGCATCGATACCGCCACCGGCAGCTACAGCGAGTTCGGCATCCCGGCAACCATTCTGGCCAACTACCTGCGCGAAAACGGCATCGTGCCGGAAAAATGCGATCTCAACTCGATCCTGTTCCTGCTGACGCCGGCGGAAGACATCGCCAAGATGCAGCATCTGGTGGCCCTGATCGCCCGCTTCGAGAAGCACATCGAGCAGAACTCCCTGCTCAGCGAGGTGCTGCCTGCGGTCTATAAAAACCACCAGCAGCGCTACAAAAACTACACCATCCGCCAGCTGTGCCAGGAAATGCACGACCTTTACGTCAGCTACGACGTTAAAGAGCTGCAAAAAGAGATGTTCCGCAAAAGTTATTTCCCGCGCGTGGTGATGAATCCGCAGGATGCCAATACCGAGTTCGTGCGCGGCAATGTGGAATTGGTCTCGCTGGCCAAAGCCGAGGGCCGCATCGCCGCCGAAGGCGCCCTGCCTTACCCGCCGGGCGTGCTGTGCGTCGTGCCCGGTGAAATTTGGGGCGGCGCCGCGCAGCGTTATTTCCTGGCACTGGAAGAAGGCATCAACTTATTGCCGGGGTTCGCGCCGGAATTGCAGGGTGTTTATATCCAACAGGATGAGGACGGCTGGAACCGCGCTTACGGCTACGTCATGAAAAATTAATCACCTTACGGGGCGGCGATGATTCTCGCCGCCCGGATCGCATCCTAAAAGAGAAAATGATCATGAGTAAGTCAAATAATAAAATGGGGGTCGTGCAATTAACGATCCTGACCGCCGTAAATATGATGGGTTCCGGCATAATTATGCTACCGACCAAGCTGGCCGAAGTGGGCACGATTTCGATCGTTTCCTGGCTGGTGACCGCCGTCGGCTCGATGGCACTGGCCTACGCCTTCGCCAAATGCGGCATGTTCAGCCGTAAATCCGGCGGCATGGGCGGCTACGCCGAATACGCCTTCGGCAAATCGGGCAACTTTATGGCGAACTACACCTACGGCGTTTCGCTGCTGATCGCCAACATCGCCATCGCCATTTCCGCCGTCGGTTACGGCACCGAGCTGTTTGGCGCTACGCTCAGCCCGCTCGGGATCTGTATCGCCACCATCGGCGTGCTGTGGCTGGCGACCGTCGCCAACTTCGGCGGGGCGCGTATCACCGGCAAAATCAGCGGCATCACCGTCTGGGGCGTGATCATTCCGGTGGTGGGCATCTCGGTCATCGGCTGGTACTGGTTCAGCGGCAGCGCTTACGTCGCCGCCTGGAACCCGCATCAGGTACCGACCTTCGAAGCCATCGGCGCCTCCATCTCAATGACCCTGTGGGCGTTCCTGGGGCTGGAATCCGCCTGCGCCAACACCGACGTGGTGGAAAACCCGGAGCGCAACGTGCCGATCGCCGTACTGGGCGGCACCCTCAGCGCGGCGGTGATCTATATCATTTCGACCAACGTGATCGCCGGCATTGTGCCGAACATGGATCTGGCCAATTCCACCGCCCCGTTCGGGCTGGCGTTCTCCCACATGTTCAACCCAACGGTCGGCAAGATCATCATGGCGTTGATGGTCATGTCCTGCGTCGGCTCGCTGCTCGGCTGGCAGTTCACCATCGCTCAGGTGTTCAAATCCTCCGCCGACAGCGGTTTCTTCCCAAAAATCTTCTCCAAGCTGAGCAAGGCCGACGCGCCGGTTAAAGGCATGCTGACCATCGTCGTCATCCAGAGCGGCCTGTCGCTGATGACCATCAGCCCGTCGCTGAACAAGCAGTTCAACGTGCTGGTGAACCTGGCGGTGGTGACCAACATCATCCCTTACATCCTGTCGATGGCGGCGCTGGTCATTATTCAGAAAGTGGCGAAGGTGCCGGACAACAAGGCGCGCATCGCCAATATCATCGCCGGCATCGGCGCGCTGTACAGCTTCTATGCGCTCTACAGCTCCGGTGAGGAAGCGATGATGTGGGGCGCCATCGCCACCTTCCTCGGCTGGACGCTGTACGGCATCGTCTCGCCGCGCTTCGAGCTGGCGGGAAAAAAGGGGTAAAGCGGTAAGGCACCGGCGGCCGGGGATGGGATTGTGATGGCGAACATGCCATCATACGCCGACCCTGGCCACCGAAACGGCGTACGATGACGGATACCTCCCCCACTTCCTGGCACCTCTACATGCTGCGTTTACCGAGCGGCATGCTGTATACCGGCATCACCACCGACGTGGCGCGCCGCCTGGCGCAGCATCAGGCCGGCAAAGGCGCCAAGGCGCTGCGCGGTAAAGGGGAACTGACGCTGGCGTTTCACTGCCAGGTGGGAGATCGCTCAACGGCGCTGAAGCTGGAATATCGCGTCAAACAGCTGAGTAAAATACAAAAAGAGCGGCTGGTGAATCACCCGCCGCTGTCGTTGGAGTATTTGTTGCCGGGCGTTAAAAGCGATTAAATGGCGCCGAAAAAGCCACTTCGCCGCTGACGCCATTCAGGGCGTCTTCCGCCAGCGGATACACCTGAAACGCGCTTTCCGTGTCCGGCCAGCGGCAGTTCAGACCATAGGCGGCGGCCGGTTTAAAGCCGAAGCGGCCGTAGTAGGCCGGATCGCCCACCACCACCACCGCGGCGTAGCTGAATTCGTTCAGCGAATCCAGGCCTTCGTACACCAGCTTTTCAGCCAGCCCCTGGCGGCGCAGGCTTTCGTCTACCGCCAGCGGCGCCAGCGCCACCCATTGGCGGTCTTCGCCGGCCACGTCTACCGGGCTGAACGCGGCGTAACCCACTACCCCGCCTTCGTCGTCAGTGGCGACCACGCCCAGCGTCAGCAGGCCGTCTTCACGCAGCTGCTGCACCAGATCGGCTTCGTCATCGCGGCCAAAGGCGCGGCGCAGCAAGGCGTCGATGCCCGCCGCATCTACCGGGATCTCTACGCGGATCAGCATGATACCGCCACACGGGAAGCCGACGCCGTGCCCTCCTGCAACCCTGCTTCGACAAAATCAGCCAACTGCAACAGCCCCATGCGCAGCGGCGGAGGCATGCTTTCCAGCTCGATGGCGTCCATCAAATTTTTCACATACAGGCCCAATTCGGTATCCCCTTCAATCTGCAGCCGACGCTGAAAGAACAGCGTATCCGGATCTTGCTTGCGCGCCGCGATCAGGATCAGATCGTTGGCGTCGCCGCTGAAGCTGACGTCCGCTTCGGCGTGCTGGCTGACCACCAGTTTGTCGTTTTCTACCGTCATAAACCATTGTAGCGCCAGATCGCGAACTTCGATCTTCAGCCAACGCGATTCGAGAAACTCCAGATCCCCATCCGCCAACGCCTGGCGGAACTGCCAGCTCAGCACCTGTTGCAGCAGCTGACGCTGCAGAGCGAACGGCGTGAATTTCAGCGGGATGCGCAGCAGCGACGGCCCCTGGCGCACAAGGCGTGCTCGTAGTTGTTCCAACACGGTCATCCACTCCTTTCAATACGGACTACCGCTATTTTGCCACACTGGCGCGCGGCTTCAGCGGTCTATATCAACAAATAGTGCATTTCACCGCCATGTTTATCAATACGCCATAAGCTGCCTCAAATCAAAACCTGTGTGCGCTCCATTGCCTAAAATGGCCTCCCCGATTCGCGTTTGCCGGCGGAACACCGCCGCCGGCAACCTTTAAAGACAGCGTGCGCCCGGCCGGGCGCACGGCTAAGCCAGGATAAATCTATGGAGCTGCTTTGTCCCGCCGGCAACCTGCCGGCCCTGAAGGCCGCGGTGGATAACGGCGCCGATGCCGTTTACATCGGTCTGAAAGACGATACCAACGCGCGCCACTTCGCCGGCCTCAACTTCACCGAGAAAAAGCTGCAGGAAGCGGTCGATTACGTGCATCGCCACGGCCGCAAACTGCATATCGCCATCAACACCTTCGCCCATCCCGACGGCTACGCCCGCTGGCAGCGCGCAGTGGATATGGCGGCCCAATTGGGCGCCGACGCGCTGATTCTGGCGGATCTGGCGATGCTGGAATACGCCGCCCAACGCTACCCGCAGTTGGAACGCCACGTTTCGGTGCAGGCTTCCGCCACCAACGAGGAAGCGATCCGTTTCTACCAACGCAACTTCGACGTGGGCCGAGTGGTGCTGCCGCGCGTGCTGTCGATGCACCAGGTGAAACAGCTGGCGCGCACCAGCCCGGTGCCGCTGGAAGTGTTCGCCTTCGGCAGCCTGTGCATCATGGCCGAGGGGCGCTGCTATCTCTCTTCCTACCTGACCGGCGAGTCGCCGAACACCGTCGGCGCCTGTTCGCCGGCGCGTTTCGTGCGCTGGCAGCAAACCCCGCAGGGCATGGAGTCGCGCCTGAACGACGTGCTGATCGACCGCTACCAGGACCATGAAAACGCCGGTTACCCGACGCTGTGCAAGGGCCGCTATCTGGTGGACGACGTGCGCTACCACGCGCTGGAAGAGCCCACCAGCCTCAATACGCTGGAGCTGCTGCCGGAGCTACTGGCCGCCAACATCGCCTCGGTGAAGATCGAAGGCCGCCAGCGCAGCCCGGCTTACGTCAGCCAGGTGGCACGCGTCTGGCGCCAGGCGATCGATCGTTGCCAGGCCGATCCGGCCGCCTACCGCGCCGACGCCGCCTGGATGGAGACGCTGGGCGCGATGTCCGAGGGCACCCAGACCACGCTGGGCGCCTATCACCGCAAATGGCAGTAGCCGGAGGAAACATGAAATACGCACTGGGGCCGGTACTCTACTACTGGCCGAAAAACGACATCGCGGCGTTCTATCAACAGGCGACGGAGAGCAGCGCCGACATCATTTACCTCGGCGAGAGCGTCTGCACCAAGCGGCGCGAGATGAAGGTCGGCGATTGGCTGGCGCTGGCGCGCGAGATCGCCCGCAGCGGCAAGCAGGTAGTGATCTCCACGCTGGCGCTGCTGCAGGCGCCGTCCGAGCTGAATGAGCTGAAACGCTATGTGGAGAACGGCGATTTCCTGTTTGAAGCCAACGATCTGGGCGCAGTGAACATGGCGGCGGAACGCGGTCTGCCGTTCGTGGCCGGCCATGCGCTGAACTGCTACAACGCCTATACTCTGCGCCTGCTGCGCCGCCAGGGCATGATGCGCTGGTGCATGCCGGTCGAGCTGTCACGCGATTGGCTGGCCAATCTGCTGACGCAGTGCGACGAACTGGGCTTCCGCCACGATTTCGAGGTGGAGGTGCTGAGCTACGGCCACCTGCCGCTGGCCTATTCGGCGCGCTGCTTCACCGCCCGCTCGGAAAACCGCGGCAAGGACGAGTGCGAAACCTGCTGCATCAAGTATCCGCAGGGCCGCATGATGCGTTCGCAGGAGCAACAGCAGGTGTTCGTGCTCAACGGCATCCAGACCATGAGCGGCTACTGCTACAACCTCGGCAACGAGCTACCGAGCATGCAGGGGCTGGTGGACATCGTGCGGCTGTCACCGCAGGGCACCGAGACGCTGGCACAAATCGACGCCTTCCGCGCCAACGAGCATGGCGAGCAGCCGCTGTCCTTGACCGATCACGCCGACTGTAACGGCTACTGGCGCCGCGTGGCGGGGTTGGAGTTGGTGGGGTGATGGAAGCCACCGCTATTCTTTTCCTCGCCTGAGCGGCCCTTCGACGCGATCATCCGGCTGGCCGCCAGCGAGGAAAATGCGCCCGAGATCACTCATCGGGCGTATTCAGTGCCTGCGCCGGCGGCGATTACCTTTTCAACGCAATTTGTTTTAAGGACTGCCACAGGCGCTCTTTATCGCCGACTTTCAGGTGGGTTTGCTCAAGGGATTTCATAAAGGCAAACCTGTCGTTAAAACGCTCGCCTTTCTTTAATTTATTGCTGACGCTGGTCAAAATTTGGGTATTCAAACGGCTGATTTTCGCTCTTACGCTATCCAGCGGTTCCGGCTGCCAGCCGTTTTCCGGTGCCGACAACCAGTCTGCCCGATAACGATATTGAATCGCCTTGGCGGCGTCCATTTGCGCCTGTATAAAGGGAGCCACCGTCTTGCCATCCAATCCCAATGTTTCTGCCTCGCGGACTGAATTGGCCAATACGTTGGCCTCCTGAGGCAAATCCTCAATGGCCAGATGGTTGTTTGCCTTATACCCGGCAACGTCTTTCATGTAAGACAACCGCTGGTTAATCAATGATGCGGTCTCGTCGGTTTGAATAGGCTTTGCTACCGCCGTGATAGAGAAAAATAATCCAGCCAAAAGCAGCAACCCTCTCGTCACTTTAAAATCCATTTAACCTCTCCTGTCACAGCCCGGTTGGCAGTGGTTTTTGGCTCGCAACGAAATTCGCTATGCGTGCATAATCTTTTACGACCGCCGGGTGTTTTCGCCCGGGAAGAAACTCGAAGCTGCAGCGCTCGCCCTCTTTCACTAACTCAGACGCCAGATTCCTGATATTCAACCTTGGGTTATCCTCAATACGCTGGAAGATTTCTCTCTCAAGATCGGTACTGTCTGGCTCCGCCCGCTCTTCGCGGCTGCCTAATAGCAGCGATAACCAATCAATGCTTGCGGCAAGCTTAACGTCGCCTTCGGGCAGCACCGCGCCATTCGCCCACCAGAGGGAGGGGCTGGCGGCAACATAGCGCTGAAAAGCCGTATTATGATTAAACGCCACATATAAAGTGAAATGCCCACCGAACGAATGCCCCGCCAGCGTTTGCATTTGCTTATTGATCTTAAAACGACATTCGACCCAGGGTTTGACGACATCCTGAATAAATCGATAGAACTGCTCCGCCCCGCCCCCGTCTTTAAAACGCTCGCTGCCATCACTTACCGTATAGTCAAATGTGCGAGCCGCCTTAATGTCTACCCCTTCCTGATAGCCTATTCCTATATAGAGTACAGGGGAAACATCATCACCGTGATAATCCGCCTTAATCATGGTATCAAACTGTCGGTTGGCATCTAAGAAATACAATGGATTTAGTTTGTTACACCCAACGTGTCTTTTATCCCATGCCAGGAAGAGCTTATATTTTTGCCCATGATATTCAAACAACACCGTTTGAACGCTTACTTTACTCGTCATAAGTCATGCTCCTTCATATTTATTACATAACGGCACCTATCTGAAACATCCCGTTTACAGACCAATCTCATGGCTATGAGCGAGTAATCATTTGAATTACCCGATGCTTAATGATTTCCGCATGCTCATATCGTAAATCCCGAGGAGTTCATCACACACATCAATAATTAAGAGAATCTAATCATTCTGCGCGAGATAGAAATATAACAATTAAAGTTGGATACGCAATGTTCTATTCCGGCAAATATCACTTTTGGCTAAATAGTCGAATGCTTATTTTTTAGGGATGATAAGTTTGAAAGAATTAGGAATGTCCTTATCAAAAAGAGAACATAACACTGCAGCGCCAGACAGGCGCTCTCCAGCCGTGTTGCGTTTCCGTTAACCCCGATTTCCCATACGCCTACGCCACAGGCTTGCTCAGTTCGCTCAGCGGTTTATCCCCGCTGGCGCGGGGAACACCTATGGAATTGCGCAAAACGGCCACACATAGGCAGGTGCTCTTGTTGTCGATATGACCAAAGTATAGATTCAGCGGCGTGGCAGGAGTTTACGCCAAGAGTCACTTATCTAACAAATTGAAAATCTTAAAAAAATATAGATAATGCGCATTATGTTAAATTAATTTGCCGGATACGCATCCGGATTATACAAGCCGTCCTTTCACACCCCGCCCCACTTTCAAGGCCTACTAAGTTGCATCCACTTGACTGCATTGTGTAAGGGGTGCTTCGAAAAGTGGAGCTAACAGAAATTGGTAAGCCTGACTCTTTCTGATTAATGGCTGCGGTGGAGGGGTATCCTGATGGAACAGCTTGATGATGCCACTATCGATGGTCTGACTACGCTTATTGAACGCGATGAAACCCTTTCCCAGCAAGCGATCCTCAGGCTTAAAAATATCCAGTTCCTCTTAGGTGCGCTTCAATTGTGCTCTGAGCTTAAGGCTCTCGCTTTTGGCCTCCAGTAAATCCCTGGCATGTTGTTCGCTGTCATCGGGTTAAATGACTCGCAGCCATTTGTAGAGCTATGCTTAGAAACGCCTAAACGCTGGGCAACTTCAACAACGGAATAGCCGTGTTCAGTGATCTGACGAACAGTTGACGATGATCTGTCCAGCGTGTGCGTTGATGAGGGACGGCTATCCCTATTCATTCTACCATGCCGGCGCATAGCCCCAGCTAATCGGCGTCAGCTGCAGCTGCAGCTGATCATGGAACATCGGTAACGGCATATCGGGGCATCCGCCTGGTGAGATTCCCGGGTAATGTGTTTCGCCAGAATACACGTTTTGTGAGACATCGCTGGCGTATGAACGAAACCTTCATGAAAGTCCGCTTGCGGCAATAGCAGACTTTCATGTCTGGAGTAGAAAATAGCCTAGTGTAGGTTATTTTATTTTTACTACATGTACTCCTGTAATAACGCTAGAAAATTGAGTCCAACACCTCATCAGAGTATGCTTTATTAGTAGACACCGGAAGAAATTGCGATGGCGTTTTGCATATTTCGGTGATACTTTTACCCCAAATGGGAACTTTCCTTATATAAATATTAGAATTATATGTATTTTCCTTATTGCAAATAAAATCACCATGTGTGTTGACATCCATAAGATAGATATCTTTAGGTTGAACTAGTTTTAATTTTTCCACTCCATTTCTTATGAAAAATTCTTTTGTCAGGAGTAACGACCCACTTGCGCCCCAGAGATTCGTGGATTGGTTATTATCTCTTCCAATCCATGTTAGTACAACCTTATTCTCATCAATACCACTAAACCAACTATCTCGTAAACCACTGGACGATCCTGTCTTACCAGCAAGGGTATAACTTTCAAACCCGACTCTCAGTTTCTTTGACGTTCCTGAACGAACAGATTCCTGCATGGCGTACATAGTAAGCCATGCAGCCTGATTAGAAACGACCTGTTCTTTAATGTCGGGTCTGCGATAAATTTCATCGCCAAATTTGTTTTGTATGGATACTAAGGTATGTATGCCGTTATGCACACCTAAATTTGCAATTGTCTGAATGGCTTCTGCAAGTTCAATGGGTGACATATCTAATGTACCTAATAGCATCGATGGATTTTTTGCTATCCGATTTTCAGGGACTCCTATCAGTTTCAATGTATCAGCTACTTTATCAAGGCCAATTGACATACCTATATTGACTGTAGAGACATTAATTGAGTAAGCGAGAGCATCTAGTAAAAAAACTTTACCTCTGTAGGTTCGAGTTGGGTTTCTTGGTGACCAACTTGTATTCCCAATGTTAATGTGAATGGGTTGATCTTCTATTAAAGTGTTTAAACCAAAATCTTTTGGATCACTTAAAGCAGCCAAGTATACAGCCGGCTTTATCAGAGACCCAACCTGACGTCTACTATCTGAAGCTCTATTAAATCCATTGTACTCCACATTTCTATCACCAATAACAGCAAGTAACTCACCGTTCTTACGGTCAACAACAACCATTGCCGACTGTAAATCTTTTATCCTGGTTTTTTTATCTAATATAGGCATTGTTTCTATAACTGTCATCTCGGCATCATATTGAGAAATCGGATCGAAAGTAGAAAAAATTTTAGAACCAGATAGTTCGTTAATGCGTATATTTTTATTTTCCCTAATTTCTTTTCTTAGCATATTAATAAAAGATGGGTGCTTTGTAAATGCTGTTCCTTTAGGTTTAATATTGAGATCTTTTTTAACCAAGTATGAATAGTTACTTTTAGTTATAACGCCGTTCATCTCGGAAATTTTTAATACAATATTTCTTCTGCTTATTGCAATGCTAGGGTTAGACCACGGGTTATATAATGATGCTCCTTTGACCATACCGATCAAGAGTGCCTGTTGGTCTAGGGATAGTTCATTGACAGGACGTCCAAAGTAATAGATGCTAGCTAAAGGAAAACCATGAATGCCAAAAGAACCATTCTGCCCAAGATAAATTTCATTTAAATAGAGCTCTAGAATTTTATCTTTACTTAACTTCATTTCTAACATTATAGCCATTAGGGCTTCAATAATCTTTCTTTTCATTGTCCGATCATTTGATAGGAACATGTTTTTAACTACTTGCTGTGTGAGTGTACTGCCTCCTTGAATGTTTCTCCCCGCTTTAATATTACTATACAGAGCTCTGATAATTGATAAAGGACTAATCCCATAATGGTGATAAAATCCCTTATCTTCAGTAGATATAAGGATTTTTATCATTTCTTTTGGAAAATCATTCAATGGCAAATAAATTCTTTGTTCATCACCAGGTGAATAAATGACATCGATAAGGCTAGGTTCAATTACCACCTCGCCAATAGAAGAACCACTGTCAATATCATTTATTTTAGCAACTACATCATCTTTAAAAAAAACTTCAACTCTTTTTTGATTTGAAGAGTAATCATAAGACGAGAATGCTCTCAGATATATTGTGAGAGTGTTTTTTTTAATATGGAATTCACCTGGATTAACTACATTGTTCGTATTGCGATATCTCGCGCTTTCTAATAATCTAGATAGCTTATCATTTCTAATCTCATGCCCGACTTTTATGGCATATGACTTACTGTAAACCTGTGCAGGTAACTCCCAAAAACCCTCATTTAACTTTGCATTAATCTTATCTTCAATCGTTTTTGCCAATTTTAAAACAAAAAACAATGACATTGCAAAAATTGAAATAAAAAAAACAATTGCCATTTTTATTTTATTTGGCATGGAGTTTTTGTTATTTCTTTTGCTGACTGGTTCTGTAGCTTTCAATTCACCCATAATATTCCTGTTAGTTCATATATTTGATTCTTTCGGCGCGCGACCAATTCTCATCACAAAATAATTATAATTAAAACAATATAGACTAACCTTGTAAAAGCATAGAGGCAACACTCATTTGTATATAACTAAAATAAAAACCATTTATATCGCATTCAAAATAATTGATTTAATTGAAATTAATGCTGGTGACAGAGCTAATTAATGAAAAAGTCATGTTAATTGACCTGAAGATTGGCAGACTTCAACTATGATAGATTTTAACTCTTGCAAAATAATATCATTTTTACTACCCAATCTTGACCCCATTTCAAGTACAAAAGATGGCATTTTAACAGGGCAGACAAATGTCTTTAAATGAGTGTTTTTTTCTATTGCAACGGCAGCATGAGAGGGAAGTGTAGTAATTAAATTTGTTTGATTGAGTAGGAAGGGTACCGCCGCAAAATGCGTCGTTGAAGCCTTTACGCTTCGTCGATATCCAATAGCACTCAATGCTTCGTCTACGACGCCAACAAAGCCACTTGCAGAAACGAGCAAGTGAGGGCGTTGAGCATAATCTTCAGCAGTTAGTGGAATATCTACGTTATTTGAAGCCAAACACAAGTAGTTTCCCTCACCTAATTTTTGACTTGTTACCATATGAGAAGCAAGACCACCTGCAGTAATAGATATGTCTATCTGATGCCCCGTTAGCATGTCTTGGGCTAGGGCACTATGGGTTTGTCTAAAAATGATGTGTAGATCTGGTAGTATTTCATCTACTTTGCAAAGTATTTCTTTTCCAAATGCTATCTCGCTATCATCTGATAATCCAATAGTCATTGTCCGGCCTTTTACCGACTTATCCGAACCACTTAGGGCCAGTGCTTGGCGACATTGTGTAAGAGCTGCTTCGATAAGTGGAGCTAACTCATTTGCTTTAACTGTTGGGCGTAAACCACGTCCTGTTCTTTCAAATAATGGATCAGAATATACACGCCTTAATCTTGCTAGTGCAGCGCTTACTGCTGGCTGTGTTAAACCCAAACGAATAGCGGCGCGGCCTGCACCTCCTTCTTCAATTAAGGCTTCAAACACTCTCAATAGATTAAGGTCAACGCGCTCGATATCAATATCATTCATAACAGATAGTCCCCTTAGCATATTGATTGATTTTAACATGGTATATAAAAATAAACATAATATTTTCACGAATGAGAAATGTGAAGTATGAATAAAACAACTATTGCCGGACTTCAGCTTGGAACATCACAAGAAGGAAACTGTGAAACTTTATCTCAAATAATCTCTTTTGAAAAAGATATTGTAAATTGTGGTGCGAAACTGGTAGTTATGCCTGAAGCCTTGTTGGGTGGATACCCTAAGGGGGGAATATTTGGTACATATATGGGCTATCGTCTTCCTGAAGGAAAGGTTGAATTTGAAGAATACTACAAGAATGCAATTGATCTTAATGGTCCAGAAGTTAAAGCTTTGGCGGAGTTATCCAAGCGAACCCAAGCATCACTTGTTGTAGGCGTAATTGAGAGAGAAGGTTCCACACTTTACTGCTCAGCGCTATTTTTCGATCCTAAAATAGGTCTTTGCAAAAAGCATCGTAAGCTTATGCCCACTGGAACAGAAAGATTAGTTTGGGGCATGGGGGATGGATCAACACTTTCTGTTTTCGAAACAGAAGCTGGGCTTGCTGGCGCTGGGATTTGTTGGGAAAACTTCATGCCACTTTTCCGCACTGCTATGTATGCAAAAGGCTTAAAAATTTGGTGCGCACCAACAGTTGATGAGAGAGATATGTGGCAAGCATCAATGAGACATATTGCCTACGAAGGTCGCTGTTTTGTTATCAGTGCCTGTCAGGTTCAGGCATCACCCAATGAGCTGGGTATTGACATACCACATTGGGATCCGGACCGGGCATTAATCAGAGGCGGTAGTTTAATTGTTAATCCAATGGGTGATATCATCGCAGGCCCGCTATACAGTGAAAAAGGGCTAGTTGTTGCCGACATTGACCCTGATGATTTGATTCGAGCTCGATATGATTTCGATGTCGTAGGGCATTACTCTAGACCTGATATATTTTCTCTTAAAGTAAATGAGAACGTACAAAAGTCAGTTGTTTTTTATAGCAAAGAAAACGATAAAATTGATGGAGGCTGCGGATGAAAAACCTTAAATAGTAATTTTTGATGAAATAGTACACCGAGTTTAAAGAGTATTTGGCAAAAACATGCCGACTGAATTATTAGAAATTAGATTTTATAATATTGTCAGGTTTTTGCGTTTAATAAATTAAAGTATAGAGCACATCTATAGATAAAATAAGTTTTCTTATGAGATTATTTTCCTGTTTTAATTTAAAAGCCATTGTTTTTTCATTGCTAACACTTTCAACTCTGTTAAGGTTTGTATTTGCTAGCGAAATGATACCTACACCTAGACCGACGGTTGATGCGAAATCTTGGATTCTAATTGACTTTGATAGCGGTAAAGTCCTTGCTGAGGGCAATGCCGATGTCAAAATTAGTCCTGCAAGTCTAACCAAAATTATGACAAGTTATGTTATTGGACAAGCAATCAAACAAAGGACTATAAACCTTGAAGACAAGGTTTCTATTAATCGAGATGCGTGGGTAAGTGGAAACCCAACTCTTTACGGATCTTCAGCCATGTTTTTGAAACTAGGTGAAAGGGCATCTGTTAAAGATTTGAATAAAGGGATCGTAATTCAATCAGGTAGTGATGCCTGTATAGCTATGGCTGATTATATAGCTGGGAATCAAAGTTCATTCATTAAATTAATGAATGCATATGCGCACAACCTTGGCCTTAATAATACTATCTTTAAAACAGTGCATGGTTTGAATGATGCTGGAGAGTTTACTACCGCTCGTGACATGGCTTTCCTCGCTAAAGCGTTGATTCACGATTTGCCTCAAGAATATGCGTTGTATAAGGAGAAGGATTTTACGTACAACAATATTCATCAATATAGTAAAAATAAACTTCTGTGGAATAGTGATCTTAATGTTGATGGATTAAAAACGGGAACAACTAGTGAAGAAGGTTTTAACATTGTTGCTTCTGCTGCCATTGATAAGATGCGTCTGATTTCAGTTGTTCTAAATGCAAAGAATGACTACATAAGATTTCAAGAGTCTGAGAAGCTTTTAGCATGGGGTTTTAGAAACTTCGAAAAGTTCGAAATAAAAAATGAAGGTAGTGCCTTCACAAGCCACAGAGTATGGTTAGGCGATAAAAAGTTCATCGAACTAAATATTGGTAATTCAAGCACCATTCTAATTCCTAAGGGCAAGATAAAAGACATAAATGTTAGCTATTCGATTGACAATGAGAAGATAATAGCACCTGTAAAAAAAGGTCAGCAGATCGGAAAGGCTACTTTTAAAATTGGAAATTCCGTTATCGAAGAGAGACCGCTTATTGCTATGGAAACAATCGATGAGGGGGGGGTTTTTAGTAAGGTATGGGATTATCTTCTGATGAAAATTAACTCATGGACTGGTTTTTGTCTATCTTGTGAATATAAATAATAAACTGAATCATTGCAAACACTTGACTTGTCCATAAACGACTAATGATGGTTCGGACGCGCCGTCTGTCTCGCGACAAGCCCGCATATTCATGATGAGCTGGTGATGACCAGCCTGCGCAGCACCTACCCTATCCGCAGCTCCTGAAAAAGGCCCCTATTGGGGCCTTACCAAACGGTGCCGATTGACATCGGCGGGTCGCCGTTGTTCGGCAAGATTCACTATCAACGAATCCCTCGATGATTAGTGTCTTCTGCTGATCGACTGCTCCACCTGTTCAACCCGTTCTGGTAAATGTCCGGCCTGCTTGATGCTCTCAATCGGACCTCTCACTGTCTCAACATCTCCAAGAAATTCGGATATATTTGCCAGATCCAGCGCGCTGTATCGTCCATCCGCCGAACTGGTGCCATGATAACGGAGCTGCAGCAGCAGGCTCAGAAAAGCCTCATCCTTTTTGACCTGGCGGTCGACCCATTTCCGCACTGTCTGGATCCCGCTGATATCACGCCATGCCCAGATATACCAATACAGCAGGGGAAAGTCCGGCAACTTTTTGGTGATGGCCGGTCTGTTCAGTCTCGTTGCCATAGTTTTCTGTAAAGTGACGACGTTACCTCGCTCCATCCACTGTTCCCGTTGATGCTCCGCTCTGTCTCCGACTATCCCGTGCTGCCACAGCTGGAGACGGACATATTCCGCGATCCAGTACCAGGCTTTGCCCTCCCGGAGTCGTGTAGTCAGGAACTTCATGGTGGATGCAACATCTTCCAGCAGCATTCGTTGGATTAGCCGAGCCGCCACGCTGAAGGTATCCAGGTCATGCAGCGCTAACCACTCGTTACGGACCTGGTAACGCCTCAGCATCTCATCCCCGTTGTCGAAGAAGAACTGCAGTTTTCTTCTAGATGCTGTGTTTGACCGGCCTGATCGTTAACTGCGGCTCCGGGCCGAAAACCACGGTATGATTATTTTCCCGCCGTGGAACATTTCCGGAAAGTTGCCATAATCCAGAAAGTCGGATCAACCAGATACGGGCGCCCGGTAATTTAATAGAGTGGTTATATGGATACTTATTATCAGGCGAGTGATGTTTACGGCAGGAAACTGCGGAGAACCATCACCGCCGTGAAGGTTAGGAAGATTGCGGAGAGGTAATAATTTTTCAGACGCACTTTTGTCGGCACAGTGAACGGCTGGCATATCATCGAGAAAGCTGAATTCCCGCGAAATTCCTGCCTAGTGAATGACAAAGTGCGACTGTCGCTCGGTACAACGAATTCTCGGTTTATCCCCGCTCTCGCGGGGAATACTCTAAATATATCTAGTTGAATTATATCAACTTTAAACATCTACGAGATTTCACCGCGATTTAAGCATCCGGGCAGCCACATAACCCTTTGAAATCTAATAAATAAAAAAACCACCTATAGCAATAAAGCAGGATCACCGAGTTTTTGCGCTATAACAACAAGATACCTCCCCTACGCCCGCCGCTTCCTGAACATCCCGCGCAGCGCCACGCTGTTGCGCAAGAAGCCGACGCCAAAGCCCAGCAGGGTGTAGACCACGCCGAGCATCAGCATCATCATCACGTCCCCCCACACTTCGTTCAGCGACAGACCCATCTGGTTGACGCCGGCGATCGCCTTGGTGCCCCAGGTGGAGGGAATGCTGTACGAGATGGCGCGCACCCACGCCGGCATCGACTGCAGCGGCCAGATGGTGCCGGACAGGTAGAAGACCGGCGTGGTGATGAACGCCAGCGTCAGGTAGATCATCTCGACGCTGCGCAGGCACTCGGTCACCAGCTTGCCCAGCCCCAGTACCGCCAGCAGGAACGGGAAGGTCAGCAACAGCAGTTCGGCGATGTTCGCCGTCTGCCGATAGCCCAATACCCACGGCCACAGCACGAACAGCACGATCGACAGGAACAGCCAGATCGGCAGCAGCGCCGTCAGCCCGCCGAGGTGTGCCGCCAGCGGCGCCTTGCCGCCGGGCATGCTCTTCATGGCGATATTGACGCGGATACAGGCAATCAATAGCGAGTGCTGCAACAGCATCACCAGCAGGCCGGGGAAGATGATCGCCGCGAAGCTGATGCCGGGGTTAAACACGTCCAGCGTTTGTCCCAGTATCGGCGTCAGCAGTATCTGCGCCTGCCGTTCGCTGAAGCCGCTGCGCAGCAGCAGCCCGTTGTTGTACTCCGTCAACAGCTGCTGGTAGGCCGCCACCACGTCCTGTTGGATCTGGCCGTTGGCCAAGCGGTTGGTGGCGTCGCCGTACACCGGCACCACGATGTTCTGCCCGCTGAGGATCTTCTTCTCCAGATCCACCGGCATGATGATCACCGCAAACAGCTTGCGCCAGCTGAGATCGCGCTGCGCCTGTTCCAGGCTGTCGTAGGTTTCAATCGCTATCTTGGACGTGGCGTCCAGCTGACGGATCAGCTTCCGGCTGGCGGTGCTGTGGTCCTGATCGACCACCCCCACCGGCAGATCCCACACCGTGCGGTTGGCATACACCATGCTCATGATGCACAGCGACAGGATCAGCATCAGCCACACCGGCCGCTCCAGCATGCCGAGCAGTACCTTAACGAAGGTTTGCCAATAGAGCTTCATCCGGCGTTCCCCTCTTTTGCCAGCCGCGCCGGCAGGCGATTACGCACCAGCAGCGCGGCCACCAGCGGATAGACCGCCAGCAGCGCACACACGCTGAAAATGGCGCTGGCGTGCACCTGCCGCAGGAACACGTCGAACATCGCGTACAGCGCGTGGGTCAGCGGTTCGATGTTGGAAATGATGCGCGCCGGCAGCGGCATCGACAGCTCAGGCACCGCCATGCCGGAGAACGTCATCGCGATACTGACCAAAATACCGATCAGGCTGTAGGCGGTGATGGTGCTGCCGGTAAAGGTATACAGCAGCAGGCCGATGCTTTGCGCCGCCATCACGTAGAACAGGCCGATCATCAGCATAAACAGCGGGTTGCCGCTGACGCGGGCGTCAAAAATGCCCACCAGCGCCGCGATCTCCACCATCAGCAGGGTGGTGAAACACAGCGTGTACGGCGCCAGCTTGCCAAGCAGCGCCAGGCTGAACGGCTTGGCCTGCAGCAGCGACTTGCTGCGCGCCAGCACGTAGATCATGCAGGTCACCGCGAACAGCTGCAGCAAATGGATGGTGGCGGCGAACTGCTGGTAATAGATATAGCTGCCGCTGGCGTTGAACAGACTGCCGTAGGAGAGCGTCACGTCCGCCAGCGGCGGCAGCGTTTTGCCCATCTCGGTGGCGATGATGCTGCGGGTGCTGGCGTTGATTTCGTTCATCAGGCCGCCGAAGTCCTGGGTGGAATACAGCCCGGCGCCGTAGAACAGCGCGTTGTAGTACATCACCACGCTCGGCTGTTTGCCCGACAGCGCGTTGGCCTCGAAGTCCGGCGGGATATACAGCAACGCGTAATCCTGCGCGCTGCGCAGGCGGCTCAGCGACTCCGGCAGCCCACCGCCGTAAGCCTCGACGTGGGCGTGCGAACCGGCGTCCAGCCGCCGCGTCAGCGATTTGGACAGCGGGCTGTGATCGCTGTCCACCACCGAGACCGGCAGATCGAGCAGCGTGCCTTCGGAGAAGTTGCTGCTGATCAGCGCAAACAGGATCAGCGGAAAGATCCAGCTCAGCCAGTGCACCACCGGGCTGCGAAAGGCGACGCGGCACTCTTTATCGAACGCGTGACTGAAGCAGCGCCAGCCGGCCCTTACTCTTTCCATTGCCATAAGGTGCTCATCCCCGGACGCAGGCCGTCCACCGGCTGTGACGGATACAGGCGCACTTCGAAGGTTTTCAGGTCGAAGTCGCCGGTGGCGCGGGTGGCGCGTTTGGTGGCGTAATCCCCCAGCGGCGCGATGTAGCGCACCTCGGTGTCGATCATTTTGTCCTTCAGCGCCGGCACCCGCAGCTTGACCTTGTCGCCTTTGCGCACGTGGGCCAGGATGTCTTCGCGCAGGTTAAACACGAAGTAGGCGTCCGGCACCCGGATCAACGTCACCAGCGGGCTGCCGGCGTTCAGCAATTCACCCACTTCGGCCGGGATCGGCCCCACTTCGCCGTCTACCGGCGCTTTCACCTGCAGATCGTCGCTCTGCGCCTGGATCTGCAGCAGGTTCTCTTCCGCCGCCCGCAGCGCCGCCGCGTATTGCTGCCGCTGCTCGACGCGGTCGCCGTTGATGCCTTCATCCAGGTTGGCCTTGGCGGCCTGTACCTGCTGGAAGCCTGTGTCGCGCGCCCGGCGCGAGGCGTCCAGCTCGGACTTCGAGATATAGCCTTTGCCGGCCACGCTCAGGTTGCGGTTGTAGTCGTTTTGCGCATTGCGGTACTGCGCCTCGGCCTGCGCCAGGTTGGCGCGCAGGTTGCGGATGCTCTCTTCACGGGTGCCGTGCAGCGACAGCTCGAGCTGCGCCTTGGCCTCGTCGCGCGTCGCCTGCGCGGAACGCAGCTGCGCCATCAGTTCGGGGCTGTCGAGCTGGATAATCAGCTGACCACTTTTCACATCGTCACCGCGTTCGATCAGGCGTTCAACCACCCGGCCTTTCGCTTTGGAAGCGACGATCACTTCGGGGGCATCCACTTCACCCTGCAGTAACAGATCCTGATTGTGCGCGCGGAACAAGATCGCCAATGCGATCGCCACCATCATCAGCAACAGGGTAAACAGCGTCTTTTTTTTCATTATGTCGGCTCCCGGAACGGTAAGCGGCGGGCGGGGATCATCATTTCCATGTCTTAAATTGCTCCAAAAAACACCATTGCGCTCATGAGGATATCACAAGCACATATCTCCTCTTTTATAACTATAAATTGGATTATGCTTTTAACACTAAAAAGCATCATTTTCGGTTTTTTGGTATGCAGACTCCTGCAATCGCCCTTTAAGCGATCCACTCTCTGATGGACGATGTCATGACTGAACACACTGCGGTACCGCTTTCGGTACTGGATTTATCGCCAATCCCGCAAGGGGCCAAAGCGCGCGACGCTTTCCACTGTTCGCTGGATTTGGCGCAGCACGCCGAGCGCTGGGGCTACCAGCGCTACTGGCTGGCCGAGCACCACAACATGACCGGCATCGGCAGCGCCGCCACCTCGGTGCTGCTGGGCTATCTGGCCGCCGGCACCCAGAGCATTCGCCTCGGCTCCGGGGGCGTGATGCTGCCGAACCATGCGCCGCTGGTGATCGCCGAGCAGTTCGGCACGCTGGAGTCGCTCTATCCTGGCCGCATCGATTTGGGGCTGGGCCGCGCGCCCGGCACCGATCAGCGCACCATGATGGCGCTGCGTCGCCATCTGTCCGGCGATGTGGATACCTTTCCGCGCGACGTGCAGGAGCTGCAAAACTATTTCTGCGACGCGCAGCCCGGCCAGCCGGTGCAGGCGGTGCCGGGCCAGGGACTGCACGTGCCGCTCTGGCTGCTCGGCTCCAGCCTCTACAGCGCGCAGCTGGCGGCGCAGCTCGGCCTGCCGTTCGCCTTCGCCTCGCACTTCGCCCCGGATATGCTGTTCCAGGCGCTGCAGCTGTACCGCGAGAACTTCAAACCGTCCAAACAGCTGGCGCAGCCGCACGCCATGGTGTGCGTCAACGTGATCGCCGCTGAGAGCGATAGCGATGCGCGCTTCCTGTTCAGCTCGATGCAGCAGCAGTTCATCAATCTGCGCCGTGGTTCGCCCGGCCCGCTGCCGCCGCCGGTGGATAACATCCACGCGCTGTGGACCGCCGGTGAACAATACGGCGTCGAACAGGCGCTGCGGATGTCGATCGTCGGCGATGAAAAAACCGTGCGTCACGGGTTGCAAACGCTGCTGCGTGAAACCGATGCCGACGAGATCATGGTCAACGGCCAGATTTTCGATCACCAGGCGCGGCTGCGTTCGTTCGAGATTGTTGCCGGAGTGCAAGGCGACATCGTGAAGGGATAAAAAGCGAAAAGGCGGTGGGGAGCCCCACCGCCTCGGCGTTAACGCTGGATCAGATAGCGGATGGTCGGCCCGTCCTGCTGGATATCCAGCACCTTGTAGCCGTGGTTGCGCGCATCGAGCGGGATGTTGTTGATCGACTGCGGGCAATCGCTGATCACCTCCAGGATTTCCCCCGGCTTCAGCTGCGGCATCGCCTCCAGCGTCGCTACCGCCGGGTACGGGCAAGGTTCGCCCAGCATGTCCAGCCGGTAGTCCGGCACTATCGTCGTCTCTTTCATGGCATGCTCCTCAAATTCACCACCTGCGCCTCAGGCCGGGCGCGGAAAAAGCGCTTCTCCCACCACAGCATGGCGGCAAAGGCCAGCGCCAGCAGCAGATAGGTCACCAGCAGGCCACCGATCGGGCCGAAGGTGTCGAGCAGATTGATCTTGTCGTAGTCGGTCGCCAGCGCCGGTGCCAGATCGTCCCAGTAATAGGCCAGCAGCGTAGCGCCGATGATGTTGCCCAGCCCCACCCACCAGTAGTGTACCTGCCCTTCCACCGCGCGGTACATCCAGCCGGTCTCGCAACCGCCGGCCAGCACGATGCCGAAGCCGAACAGCAAGCCGCCCAGCACCGCATTCGGGCCAGCCCACATGATCTTCGGCGCCACGCCAAGCTGCACGTAGCTGAAGATGCCGATGGCGCTCACCGCCATGCCGATGATGATGGCTTTCGCCATGTGGGTGCGGCCGGTGATCCACAGATCGCGGAACGCCGAGGTAAAGCAGATCTGCGCGCGTTCGATCAGCAAACCGAAGCCGATACCGAACAGCATGGCGATGCCGAGCTTCGGCGCATCGAACAGCGTCCACAGCGACCAGGCCACCGCCAGGCCGAAGACCGCCATGCCCAGCCGGAAGCGGCGGCGCGCCTGCTCAGGTTTCTGCGTCAGCGGCGCGGCGGCCTTCACCTTTTGCAATTTGACCGGGATGCGGAACATCGGCAGCAGCGTGAATTTGGCGCCGAAGTAGGAGCCGACGGCGGTCGCCAGCGCGAAGAACCAGGCGTGCAGCGAGAACTGCGGAATACCGGTGAAGAAGGCCGCCAGGTTACAGCCCATTGCCAGGCGCGCGCCGAAACCGGCGATAATGCCACCCAGCAGCGCCTGCACGATGCGAATGCGGTGCTGCGGCTGGCGCAGCTTGATGTTGTTGGCCCACAGCGCGGCGGCGATGCAGCCGGCGAACATGCCGATGATCATGCGCCCGTCGATGCGCTCCAGCGGCGTGCCCTGCAGGCCGATAACCTTGAAATAACCCCACTGCTCAGGGTGCAGGCCGAACCACTGCAGCACATGGCCGCCCCAGCGCGTGAATTCGCCGGTCACCGCCCAGAAAGTGCCGGTCATGCCGAAGTAGTAGGTAGAAAGGATCCCGGCGGCGATCACCGCCGGCAGCGGCGCCCAAAAGCGCACCAGGTATTGAGATTTGAACTGCTGCCAACTCATGGCATCTCCCGTGCATATCATCCGTAAGAAAAAACCTTATGAATGATACGCCATTCGGGGGCGTTTGACGGCAATTTTCAGGCATAAAAAAACCAGCCCGCAGGCTGGTTTTTCAGAGCGCTTCACCGCGAACGGTGAATCAGCGATTACGCGTCGCCGAAACGACGACGTGGTGCTGCCGGTGCGCCGTCATCACGGCGTGGCGCCGGCTTGCCGTCACGGTTGTAGTTACCGCCACGACGCTCGCCGCCGTTACCGCCTTCACGACGTTCGCCGAAGGAACGACGTGGGCCGCCTTCGCGACGTTCGCCGTTGAACGGACGGCCGTTACCGTTGCCACGACGCTCGCCACCGTTGCCACCGTCACGACGCTCGCGGCGTTCGAACGGCTGTGCATCACCCAACAGCTGCATGTTCATCGGCTTGTTCAGGATGCGAGTGCGAGTGAAGTGATTCAGGATCTCGCCCGGCATGCCTTTTGGCAGCTCGATGGTGGAGTGGGAAGCAAACAGCTTGATGTTACCGATGTAACGGCTGCTGATGTCGCCTTCGTTAGCGATAGCGCCAACGATGTGACGGACTTCTACGCCATCGTCACGGCCCACTTCAATGCGGTACAGCTGCATTTCGCCAACGTCACGACGTTCGCGACGTGGACGGTCGCCGTCACGGCTATCGCGGCTGTCGCGACGGTCGCCACGATCACCACGACGATCGTCACGGTCGTTGAACTCGCGGCGCTGACGCGGTTTGAAGACCGGATCCGGCGGCAGGATCAGCGGACGTTCGCCCTGAGCCATTTTCAGCAGCGCTGCGGCCAGGGTTTCCATATCCAGCTCTTCTTCCGGCTGCAGTTTGGTCAGCAGTGCGCGGTACAGATCCAGATCGCTGCTTTCCAGCTGCTGCTGAACTTTCGCGGCGAACTTGGCCAGACGACGCTCGCCCAGCAGTTCTGCGTTTGGCAGCTCCACTTCAGGGATGGTCAGCTTCATGGTGCGTTCGATGTTGCGCAGCAGGCGGCGTTCGCGGTTTTCCACGAACAGCAGCGCACGGCCGGCGCGGCCCGCACGACCGGTACGGCCGATACGGTGAACGTAAGACTCAGAGTCCATCGGGATGTCATAGTTGACAACCAGGCTGATGCGCTCAACGTCCAGACCACGGGCCGCAACGTCGGTCGCGATCAGGATATCCAGACGACCGTCTTTCAGGCGCTCCAGAGTCTGCTCACGCAGCGCCTGGTTCATGTCGCCGTTCAGCGCGGCGCTGCTGTAACCGCTGCGCTCCAGCGCTTCGGCCACTTCCAGGGTCGCGTTCTTGGTGCGGACGAAGATGATCGCCGCGTCAAAGTCTTCAGCTTCCAGGAAACGCACCAGCGCTTCGTTTTTACGCATGCCGTAGACCGACCAGTAGCTCTGGCTGATGTCCGGACGGGTGGTCACGCTGGACTGGATGCGCACTTCCTGCGGCTCTTTCATGAAGCGGCGGGTAATGCGACGGATCGCTTCCGGCATGGTGGCGGAGAACAGCGCGGTCTGATGTTCAGCCGGGATCTCAGCCATGATGGTTTCTACGTCTTCGATAAAGCCCATGCGCAGCATTTCGTCGGCTTCATCCAGCACCAGACCGCTCAGGTTAGAGAGGTTCAGGGTGCCGCGCTTCAGGTGGTCCAGCAGGCGGCCTGGGGTACCCACAACGATTTGCGGGCCCTGGCGCAGAGCGCGCAGCTGCACGTCGTAACGCTGGCCGCCGTACAGGGCTACCACGTTGACGCCGTTCATGTGTTTGGAGAAATCGGTCATCGCTTCAGCAACCTGAACCGCCAGTTCGCGGGTCGGTGCCAGCACCAGGATCTGAGGTGCTTTCAGGTCTGCCTGCAGGTTGTGCAGCAGCGGCAGCGAGAACGCTGCAGTTTTACCACTACCGGTCTGTGCCATGCCCAGCACGTCGCGGCCGTTCAACAGGTGAGGAATACACTCAGCCTGGATCGGAGATGGTTTTTCATAGCCCAGATCGTTCAGGGCGGAAATGATTGGAGCAGACAGCCCCAGATCAGCAAAAGAGGTTTCAAACTCAGTCGTCATGTACACGTGCCTCATTAATAATGGCAGCCAGTCTACATAACTCGTCGAGAAAATTTTCAGTCATTTTCATTGAAAAGTGTGAACCGGCTCAAATTAGATTATAAAACGAACAAAAAAGCCCTCGCCCGTTAAGGCGATAACTTTGGTTAAAAACCAATGTTCATCAGGCTGATAGGTGTTCGTCAGCTATTGCTGGTCCGATTCCGATAGGTCGTCTTGCTCTTGGCCCAAAAGCGCCAATTCCAACAATGCATAGCGGTGCTCAACGAAGTTGTGAACGTTGTTAGACACCGTCAGTTTGAACAGCGCCGAAGCGGTGTCCTTGTCCCCCAGACTCAGGTAGTGTTTACCCAAATAGAAGTCAGTTTCACTGAGATGCTCAGCGAGCGAAGTGTTATCCGTTGCATCTGCCTTGAGGCGTTCCATCAGCGTTTTTTCGCTGATCTTGCCCAGGTAGAATTCGACAATATTCCATCCCCATTGCCCTCTGTCCGCTTTGTCATAGCGCTGCTGAAGCGCTACCTCGGCCTTCTTGGGATCGATTTCTCTCTCCACCAGATACAGCCATAACGAACGGAAGGGATCGTTTGGGTCGTCTTGATAAAACGCCTGCAGATCATCCTGCGCCAACGGGAAGCGGCCGCCATAATACAGTGCGATGCCCCGGTTTAAACGCGCGTAATTGTAAGTTGGATCAAGCTCTAGTACAGAATCAAACGCTTCATAGGCAGCATCAAAATTGCCTGCCTGCGTTAAGTAAATGCCCAGGTAGTTGAAAACTTCCGGCATGTCGGGACGTATCGCCAGCGCCTGCGAGAAATCATTGCGCGCTAATGCACGTAACCCGAGGCTATCATACAGCACACCGCGCTCATATAAAAGCTGTGCGCGTTCGTCATCCGTCAGTGCCCGGCTGGCAAGAATTTGTTCCATGCGCGCCAGGATCACTTCCTGCTGCAACGTTGGCTGCAACGGGATTGCCAAAACTTCGTCTTTACGCCAATCATGGTTGCTGCATCCTGCCAGCATGAGTGCTGTCGCAACGTAACACCAGCGCAAGAAAGGCTTCATTTCCCACTCCCGAAGACAAACATTGGATGAACGTCCTGTCCTCCGTTTGCTAAAACGCGGGCATCCTACCCGCGCGATACGAACAGCTCCCAACCCCATGGCGGGGAGCTGTAAAACTATCTATACAGTTATTCTGCTTCAGGCGCAGGTGAACCCGCTTCCGGCGCCATCGCTTCTTTGATGCTCAGACGCACGCGGCCCTGACGGTCAACTTCCAGCACCTTAACCGGCACTTCCTGACCCATCTGCAGATAGTCGGTCACTTTCTCGACGCGCTTGTCGGCGATCTGAGAAATGTGTACCAGACCTTCTTTACCACCGCCGATAGCGACGAACGCGCCGAAATCAACGATACGGGTCACTTTACCCTGATAGATACGGCCCACTTCGATCTCTGCCGTGATCTCTTCGATACGACGGATAGCGAATTTCGCCTTCTCACCGTCGGTCGCAGCGATTTTAACTGTACCATCATCTTCAATTTCGATGGTAGTGCCAGTCTCTTCGGTCAGTGCGCGGATAACGGAACCGCCCTTACCGATCACGTCTTTGATTTTATCCGGGTTGATGCGGATAGTATGAATACGCGGTGCGAATTCGGAGATATCGCCGCGCGGGGAGCTGATAGCCTGTTCCATTACGCCCAGGATGTGCAGACGCGCGCCCTTGGCCTGGTTCAGAGCCACCTGCATGATCTCGCGGGTGATGCCTTCGATTTTAATGTCCATCTGCAGCGCGGTGATACCGTCGCGGCTACCGGCCACTTTAAAGTCCATGTCGCCCAGGTGATCTTCGTCACCCAGAATGTCGGACAGAACCACAAAGTTATCGGCTTCTTTCACCAGGCCCATCGCGATACCCGCAACGGCAGCCTTGATTGGCACACCGGCGTCCATCAGCGCCAGAGATGCGCCGCACACGGAAGCCATGGAAGAAGAACCGTTGGATTCGGTGATTTCAGACACGACGCGAACCGTGTACGGGAAATCTTCCGGTTTAGGCATCATAGCCAATACGCCGCGTTTCGCCAGGCGACCGTGACCGATTTCACGACGCTTAGGAGAACCGACCATGCCGGTTTCGCCTACGGAGTACGGAGGGAAGTTGTAGTGGAACAGGAAGCTGTCGGTCTTCTCGCCCATCAGCTCGTCTAGGTTCTGTGCGTCGCGCGCGGTGCCCAGGGTCGCGGTAACCAGCGCCTGAGTTTCGCCACGGGTGAACAGCGCGGAACCGTGGGTGCGCGGCAGTACGCCGGTGCGCACGTCCAGGCCACGGATCATGTCTTTTTCACGGCCGTCGATACGCGGCTCGCCACGCAGTACGCGGCTGCGCACCACGTTCTTCTCGACGTTGCCCAAGATGTCCTGGATTTCGCCGGCGTCCAGCGTTTCGTCCTGCGCCAGCAGGGTTTCAACGACGCTGTCTTTGATCGCGTCAACCTGAGCGTAACGCTCTTGTTTTTCGGTGATGTGGTAAGCGTCGCCCAGGCGAGCTTCGGCCAGTTCAGCCACGCGCGCGTGCAGCGCTTCGTTGACCGCAGGGGCCTGCCAATCCCACTTCGGCTTGCCGGCTTCGGCAACCAGGGAGTTGATGTTTTCGATAACCACTTGCTGCTGGTCGTGGCCGAACACCACGGCGCCCAGCATCTGATCTTCGCTCAGCACTTCCGCTTCGGATTCAACCATCAGCACCGCGCCTGCAGTACCGGCAACCACCAGATCCAGACGGCTTTCTTTCAGCTCGTCAGTCGTCGGGTTCAGCACGTACTGATCGTTAATGTAACCTACGCGCGCTGCGCCGATTGGGCCGTTGAACGGGATACCGGACAGGCTCAGGGCGGCAGAGGCACCGATCATCGCAACGATGTCCGGGTTCACCTGCGGGTTAACGGAAACTACGGTCGCGATCACCTGAACTTCGTTCAGGAAGCTGTCCGGGAACAGTGGGCGGATCGGACGGTCAATCAGACGGGAAGTCAGCGTCTCGCCTTCGCTCGGACGGCCTTCGCGACGGAAGAAGCTGCCCGGGATACGGCCGGCGGCGTAAGTACGCTCTTGGTAGTTAACGGTCAGCGGGAAGAAGCTCTGGCCCGGCTTGGCTTTTTTCTGGCCAACGACGGTAACGAATACGGCGGTGTCATCCATGCTCACCATAACGGCAGCGGTGGCTTGACGAGCCATCATACCGGTTTCGATGGTGACGGTATGCTGGCCATACTGGAATTTGCGAATGATCGGTGTCAGCAAAATTATATCCTTGATTAGCGGCGCGCAATCGCATTGACGACTCGACACGCCTGTGACTCGATTTGCCTTCTCACTACATCCTCGCGACTAATGACAATCCTTATCTCAGGCAGGAGATAAAGCCTCTCATTAGCCGCGCGAACCTCTGTAACGGAAGAACCTGTTTGGAAACATCAGTAATACATTAACCTGATTTGCTTATGCTTCCTAGAAGAAAGGGGCCAAAATAGGCCCCTTTCCACTGAAACTTGCTAGATTAGCGACGCAGACCCAGACGCTCGATCAGGCTGGTGTAACGTGCTACATCTTTACGCTTCAGGTAGTCCAGCAGCTTACGACGCTGAGAAACCATACGCAGCAGACCACGACGGCTGTGGTGATCTTTTTTGTGCTCGGAGAAGTGGCCTTGCAGATGGTTGATCTGCGCAGTCAGCAGGGCAACCTGAACTTCGGTAGAACCGCTGTCGTTAGTACCACGACCGAAATCAGCTACGATTTGAGCTTTAGCTTCAACACTTAGAGACATTGTAATACTCCAGATTATAGATAATAAAAACAGGCGCCGATCTCTAATTCAGCAACCCAATGCATAAGCTGCGCCATTCTACTCTTAGCGCAGTGCGATCGCAAGGCGACGCAGTGCCCCGCCGTCAGTCGAAATGCTCGACCACCAGGCGGCGCGGCGCCACGCGACCATCCTCGGCGATGTCGCCAACGCCGATGAATTTTCGCTCTTCACCCTCGGTGATACGCACCAGGCCGGAAGCCGGCGCGCCGGCCACTTGCACCGGTTGCCCCTGCTTGACGTAACCCGCGACCACCGGCAGCAAATTCACTTCCGGATAGTTCTCAACCGGGCTATCCATCGGCATCAGCAACGGATCGAGCAGCTCGCCGGGCGCGATCGCTTGTTCCTGCGCCTGAGCCAGCAAAGCGTTCAGCTGTTCCAGCGTCACCATGCGCGCGATCGGATAAGTCGCCACCTGCAGGCGGCGCAGATAGATCACGTGCGCGCCGCAGCCCAGCAGCTCGCCGAGATCGTCGGTGATGGTGCGGATATAGGTGCCTTTCGAGCAGTGGATCTCCAGCTCCAGTTCATCCCCTTCCCAGCGGATAAACTGCAGCTCGTACACCGTGATGCTGCGCGCTTCGCGCGGCACTTCAATCCCCTGGCGCGCATACTCGTAGAGTTTCCTGCCCTGGTATTTCAACGCCGAATACATCGACGGCACCTGCTGGATGTCGCCGCGGAAGGTGTCCAGCGCCGCGTCGAGCTGCGCCTGGGTGAAGTTCACCGGACGCTCCTGCACGATCTGGCCGTCGGCGTCGGAGGTATCGGTACGCTGCCCCAGCTTGGCGATCACCCGATAACGCTTGTCGGAGTCGAGCAGATATTGCGAAAACTTGGTCGCTTCGCCCAGGCAGATAGGCAGCATGCCGGTCGCCAAGGGATCGAGCGCGCCGGTGTGGCCCGCTCGGTTGGCGTTGTACAGGCGTTTTACTTTTTGCAGCGCATCGTTGGACGACAACCCCTGCGGCTTGTCCAGCAACAGCACGCCGTGGATGTCACGGCCGCGGCGACGAGGGCGACTCATTAATCCTCCTTGTCATCGCCTGAGGCGGAACGGCGCTCGGCGTCGTTCTTCACCACGTTGGTCACCAGGTTGGACATGCGCATGCCTTCCACCAGGGAGTTGTCGTAAGCGAAGGTCAGCTCCGGCACCACGCGCAGGCGCATCGCTTTGCCCAGCAGGGTGCGGATATAGCCGGAAGCGTCCTGCAACGCTTTGATGCCGTTGGTGACCAGATCCGGATCGTGGTTCTCGGTCAATACGTTCAGGAAGGTGACGTAAACCTTGGCATACGCCAGGTCGCGGGACACTTCCACGCCGGAAACGGTCGCCATGCCGACGCGCGGATCTTTAACTTCACGCTGCAGAATGATCGCAATCTCTTTCTGCATCTCTTGCGCCACGCGTTGACCGCGGCTGAATTCTTTTGCCATTTTGGATTCTCCAGACAAATCGGGGGGCACAAAGGCCCCCCGTAAACAGATATAAGCAGATGTGCAATCGTTAAGCGATGGTGCGTTGGATCTCAATGATTTCGAACACTTCGATCATGTCGCCGACGCGCACGTCGTTATAGTTCTTAACGCCGATACCACATTCCATGCCGTTACGGACTTCGTTAACGTCATCTTTGAAGCGGCGCAGGGATTCCAGCTCGCCTTCATAGATAACCACGTTGTCGCGCAGTACGCGGATTGGGTTGTGACGCTTGATGGTCCCTTCGGTAACCATACAGCCGGCGATAGCGCCGAACTTAGGCGATTTGAACACGTCGCGCACTTCGGCCAGGCCGATGATCTGCTGCTTGTATTCCGGCGCCAGCATACCGCTCATCGCCTGCTTCACTTCGTCGATCAGGTTATAGATCACGGAGTAGTAACGCAGATCCAGGCTTTCCGCTTCGATTACGCGGCGCGCAGAAGCGTCGGCACGCACGTTGAAGCCCAGGATGATGGCGTTGGAAGCCGCAGCCAACGTCGCGTCGGTTTCGGTGATCCCACCTACGCCGGAGCCGACAATCTTCACCTTCACTTCGTCGGTGGAGAGTTTCAGCAGCGAGTCGCTGATCGCTTCGCAAGAACCCTGTACGTCGGACTTCAGTACGATGTTCAGCTCGGACACTTCGCCGTCGGTCATGTTGGCGAACATGTTTTCCAGCTTGGACTTCTGCTGACGCGCCAGTTTGACTTCGCGGAACTTGCCCTGACGGTACAGCGCCACTTCACGCGCTTTCTTCTCGTCACGCACCACGGTCGCTTCATCACCCGCTGCAGGCACGCTGGACAGACCCAGGATTTCCACAGGGATAGACGGACCGGCAGAGGTCACTTCACGGCCCAGCTCGTCGCGCATCGCACGCACACGGCCGTATTCGAAGCCGCACAGGACGATGTCGCCCTTGTTCAGCGTACCTTCCTGAACCAGAACGGTAGCCACTGGGCCACGGCCTTTATCCAGGAAGGACTCGATCACCACGCCGCTCGCCATGCCGCTGCGTACCGCTTTCAGTTCCAGAACTTCGGCCTGCAGCAGGATAGCCTGCAGCAGCTCGTCGATACCGGTACCGGCTTTCGCGGACACGTGGACGAACTGCGCTTCGCCGCCCCACTCTTCCGGCATCACGCCGTACTGAGACAGTTCCTGCTTAACGCGGTCCGGATCGGCTTCCGGTTTGTCGATTTTGTTCACCGCAACCACCAACGGCACCTGCGCCGCTTTCGCGTGCTGGATAGCTTCGATGGTCTGTGGCATCACGCCGTCGTCGGCCGCTACCACCAGAACCACGATGTCAGTCGCCTGAGCACCGCGAGCACGCATCGAGGTAAACGCGGCGTGGCCCGGGGTATCCAGGAAGGTGATCATGCCGTTCTCGGTTTCTACGTGGTAGGCACCGATGTGCTGGGTAATGCCGCCGGCTTCGCCCGCCGCCACTTTGGTGGAGCGGATGTAGTCCAGCAGCGAGGTTTTACCGTGGTCAACGTGGCCCATGATGGTCACGACCGGCGCGCGCGGTTCGGCCGCAGCGCCCGTATCACGGTCGCTCATCAGCGCTTCTTCCAGCTCGTTTTCACGACGCAGGATAACTTTGTGGCCCATCTCTTCGGCAACCAGCTGTGCGGTTTCCTGGTCGATAACCTGGTTGATGGTGGCCATGGCGCCCAGCTTCATCATCACTTTGATGACCTGAGAACCTTTTACCGCCATCTTGTTGGCCAGCTCGGCCACGGTGATGGTTTCACCGATCACCACGTCACGGTTAACCACCTGCGCCGGCTTGTTGAAGCCCTGCTGCAGAGTGCTAGGCTTGCGTTTACCTTTACCGCCACGGGTAACGGCACGCGCTTCTTCACGATCCGCTTTGGATTCGGACAGCTTGTTGCCTTTCTTCTGTTTGGTCGCTTTGCCGCCGCGGGTGCGGCTACGACGATCGCCTTCAACTTTGGCGTCGTTTTCGTCTTCCGCGGCACGGGCGTGCTGAGAGGTAGTCACGTGATAGTCGGCGCTTTCAACCGCGGCGCTTGCCGCGTCGGCCTGGGCCCACTTCTCGCCGTTCTCTTCGGCCATGCGACGGGCTTCTTCCGCTACGCGCTTGGCTTCCTCTTCAACCTTGCGGCGCACTTCCTCTTCCGCTTTACGTTTCAGTTCAGCGGCTTCGGCTTCACGGCGTGCTTTTTCCGCCTGAGCTGGCTTGGTCATTTCGTCGGTATGTTGATTGGTCACTTTTTCTTTTTCCGCTGAATTACGCTTAGCAATCTCCGCGGCCTCACGTTTGGCTTGCTCTTCGGCTGCGCGCTTCGCTTCCGCTTCGCGTTTTGCGAGCTCTTCCGCTTCGCGCCGTGCCTGCTCTTCCGCTTCACGCTGTGCCTGCTCTGCCGCTTCAGCCAACTGGGCTTCCTGCGTATCGCGATTTACATAAGTGCGTTTCTTGCGGACCTCAATTTGCACCGATTTACTTTTACCGCCGGTGCTCGGGATATTCAAGGTGCTGCGCGTTTTGCGCTGCAAAGTGAGTTTACCCGGCGCGCTGCCGTGTTCACGGTTCAGGTGCGCCAGCAATGTTTCTTTTTCTTGCTGGGTAACAGAGTCCGACTCGGACTTGTTGATCCCTGCATCAGCAAACTGCTGTACCAGGCGATCAACCGGAGTCTGAATCTCTGCTGCCAGCGATTTTACGGTTACATCTGTCGTCATGCTGTTCCTTCCTGCTACAGTTATTACGCGTTGTCGCCAAACCAACAGATATTGCGTGCAGCCATGATCAGCTCGCCGGCTTGCTCATCGCTAAGCCCTTCAATATCAGCCAGATCGTCAACACCCTGCTCGGCAAGATCTTCCAGCGTACAAACCCCACGCGCGGCCAGTTTAAAGGCCATGCTGCGCTCAAGACCCGGCAGGTTGAGCAAATCGTCGGCCGGTTTGTTGTCGCCCAGGCTTTCTTCTTGTGCCAGGGCCAGCGTGGTCAATGCAGCTTTGGCGCGTTCGCGCAATGCTTCAACCGTATCTTCATCCAGACCGTCGATTTCCAACAGCTCTTTGATCGGCACGTAGGCCAGCTCTTCCAGCGTGGAGAAGCCTTCTTCAACCAGTACGGTGGCGAAATCTTCGTCGATATCAAGATACTTGGTGAAGGTATCAATAGCGGCATGAGCCTCGGCCTGGTGCTTGGCCTGCAGGTCGTCCGCCGTCATCACGTTCAGTTCCCAACGATCGTCGCCGCGGTGTTGTTTCAGCAGCTGGGAAGCCAAACGCACGTTTTGGCCGTTACGGCCGATCGCCTGCGCCAGGTTGCTGGCTTCAACGGCGATATCCATAGTGCAGTTATCTTCGTCTACCACGATCGACGCGACGTCGGCCGGCGCCATGGCGTTGATGACGAATTGCGCTGGGTTATCATCCCACAGGATGATGTCGATACGTTCGCCGCCGAGCTCGCTCGACACGGCCTGAACGCGCGCACCGCGCATACCTACGCAGGCGCCGACCGGGTCGATGCGCTTGTCGTTGGTTTTCACTGCAATTTTCGCACGGGAGCCAGGATCGCGGGCTGCCGCTTTAATTTCAATCACTTCTTCGCCGATTTCCGGCACTTCGATGCGGAACAGTTCTTTCAGCATTTCCGAGCTGGAACGGCTGACGAACAGCTGCGCGCCGCGAGCTTCAGGACGCACGGCGTACAGTACGCCGCGAATACGGTCGCCCGGGCGGAAGTTTTCGCGCGGCAACATGTCTTCACGGCCAATCACCGCTTCGGCGTTGTTGCCCAGATCCAGCGCGATGCTGTCACGGTTCACTTTCTTCACCACGCCGGTGACGATCTCACCTTCGTGTTCACGGAAAGCGTCAACCACCATCGCACGCTCGGCTTCGCGCACTTTCTGCACGATAACCTGCTTGGCGGTTTGGGTGGTGATACGGTCAAAGGTCACGGATTCGATCTGATCTTCGACGTAACCGCCGAGCTCAATGCTCGGATCTTCAAACTGAGCGGCTTCCAGCGTGATTTCACGCGTTGGCTGAGTCACTTCGTCTACGGCGACCCAACGGCGGAAGGTATCGAAATCGCCGGTTCTGCGGTCAATGCTGACGCGCACGTCGATTTCCTGCTCGTATTTTTTCTTGGTTGCGGTGGCTAATGCAGTTTCCAGCGCTTCGAAAATCTTCTCGCGCGGAAGGGATTTTTCATTGGAAACTGCTTCAACAACAGCCAGAATCTCTTTGTTCATCCTAGTTGCCTCTTCCAAACTTTAAAAGTGGGGTACCAGGTTCGCTTTCTGGATGTTGCTCAGCGCGAACACTTCATCTTTCCCTTCCACAGTAACCGTGATCATCTCGCCTTCGACAGACTTGATAATACCCTGCCACTTGCGACGGTTCTGTACCGCCATGCGCAGGACCAGGCTGACTTCTTCACCGAGGTAACGCGTATAGTGTTCTGCGGTGAACATCGGGCGATCAAGGCCAGGAGAGGAGACTTCCAAGTTGTAAGCGACCGTGATTGGATCTTCGACGTCCAATACAGCGCTGACCTGGTGGCTGACATCAGCGCAATCATCAACATTGATGCCGTTATCACTATCAATATAGATGCGGAGCGTCGATTGGCGCGCACGAATGAATTCGATGCCTACAAGCTCAAAGCCCAACGCTTCTACGGGTGCCGAAAGCATCTCTGTTAACTGTTGCTCTAATGTGGACAAGCCCACCCCCAAGACATAAAAAAAGGGCTAAATAGCCCAGTGATTCTGTTGCCAAATAACAAAAAACCCCGAAAAATCGGGGCTTTATGCAACTGGACCCTGTTTGCCGCTAGGCGGCCTCGGTACAACTTTCGAGCAAGTGTCATTTTCAAATGTTGATCGAGAAAAGCGGATTTCAATCGAAAAGTGTATTTGAAAATAAACACTTAAAGGAAAGTGGTTGCGGGGGCCGGATTTGAACCGACGACCTTCGGGTTATGAGCCCGACGAGCTACCAGGCTGCTCCACCCCGCGTCCGAAAACGTGGCAAATACTACGCCGATAATCGCAAAATTGCAAGTTATCTCTGGGATTTGGTACCGAGGATGGGACTCGAACCCACAAGCCCGTTAGGGCACTACCACCTCAAGGTAGCGTGTCTACCAATTCCACCACCTCGGTACTGATTCTTACTGCTAACGGCCGTCGTTCCTTCGAGTTCACAACCACCGTTTACAAACTTTTTGCGGCTTACTGCGGGATGTCGCTGCTCGGCTTGGCAGGTGCTGCCGGCGCGGTCGTCTGCTCAGTTTTCACTGGCTGACCCAGGTTTTCCCACTCACTGCCTTTCTTGCTTTGGTTGCTGCTGAGGTTGCCCAGAATCAGGCTGATGACGAAGAACAGCGTCGCCAACACAGCAGTCATGCGGGTCATAAAGTTACCGGAACCACTCGAACCGAACAACGTGCCTGATGCACCTGCTCCGAAAGAGGCTCCCATATCAGCGCCTTTACCTTGCTGCAACATAATCAGAGCAACCAGCCCGATTGAAATCAGCAGGAAAATTACCAGAAGAGCTTCGTACATAGTAGTACCCGTATCCTTGCGGCCTCACCGCATGCCAAATGCTTCACACTCATCAAGCAGGCAGTTTATAAAAACGCCTACTGAAGCGGGTGTGAATACTAACCAAAGCCGCCAACCCGCGCAAGGGCAATTTGCAGCCGCCGGCGCGTTTGCGGAAAAAAACGCCAACAATCGCCTCTCCGGGCTCAGCTTTGCCGAGCCCGGCGGCTAACTGTCTGTTTTAACCTGCGGATTTCACCGCGTCGGCGATGCGATGCGCCAGCGCGGTCACCTGCTGCTCGTCCTCGCCTTCCACCATCACGCGGATCAGCGGTTCGGTGCCCGATTTGCGCAGCAACACCCGGCCGCGGCCGGCCAGTTCGGCTTCCACCTGCTCGGTGACTTTACGCACCGCGTCGGACTCCAGCGGATTATGATCGCCGGCGAAGCGCACGTTGACCAGAATCTGAGGCAGCAGCTTCATACCGCTGCACAGGTCATGCAGGCTCATGTGGTTGCGCACCATGGCGGTCAGCACCTGCAACCCGGCCACGATGCCGTCGCCGGTGGTGGTTTTGTCCAGCAGGATCACATGGCCGGAGTTTTCCGCACCGATGCGCCAGCCCAGCTCCTGCAGCTTCTCCAGCACGTAACGGTCGCCCACTTTGGCGCGAGCGAACGGAATGCCCAGCTGTTTCAGCGCCAGCTCCAGCCCCATATTGCTCATCAGGGTGCCGACCGCGCCGCCGCGCAGCTGCCCCTGACGCAGGCCTTCGCGGGCGATGATGTACAGGATCTGATCGCCGTCCACCTTGTTGCCCAGGTGGTCCACCATCATCACGCGGTCGCCGTCGCCGTCGAACGCCAGGCCAACGTGCGCTTTTTCCTTCAGTACGCGCTCCTGCAGCTGACGCACGTCGGTGGCACCACATTTTTCGTTGATGTTCATGCCGTCCGGCTCAACGCCGATGGCGATCACCGTGGCGCCCAGCTCGCGCAGCACGCTCGGCGCGATGTGGTAAGTCGCCCCGTTGGCGCAATCGACCACGATTTTCAGCCCCTTCAGGCTCAGCTCGCTCGGGAAGGTGCCTTTGCAGAATTCGATGTAGCGGCCGGCGGCGTCGATGATGCGGCTGGCTTTACCCAGCTCGGCGGACTCCACGCAGGTCAGCGGCTTTTCCATCTCGGCTTCAATCGCTTCTTCGACGTTGTCCGGCAGCTTGGCGCCGTCGATCGAGAAGAACTTGATGCCGTTGTCATAAAACGGGTTATGCGACGCGGAAATGACAATGCCCGCTTCGGCGCGGAAGGTGCGCGTCAGATAAGCCACCGCCGGGGTGGGCATCGGCCCGGTGAAGGAAGCGGACAATCCAGCGGCCGCCAGGCCGGCTTCCAGAGCGGACTCCAGCATATAGCCGGAGATGCGCGTATCCTTACCGATGATGATCTTGCGGGAACCGTGACGCGCCAGCACTTTACCGGCCGCCCAGCCCAGCTTCAGCACGAAGTCCGGCGTGATGGGGCTGTCCCCGACCTTGCCACGGATGCCGTCGGTGCCAAAATATTTGCGCTCGCTCATGTCTCTACTGTCCCTTAGCTGAAAGTGTTGCCTCGACGACACGCATCGCCTCGACGGTTTCTTTAACGTCATGCACTCTGACAATCTGCGCACCCTGCATCGCCGCGATCACCGCGCAGGCCACGCTGCCGATAATCCGTTGATCCGGCGGCACGTTCAGCAGTTGTCCAATCATCGATTTGCGCGACATGCCGACCAACAGCGGCAAACCAAAACGATGAAACTCCGACAACCGGGCCAGAAGCTGATAGTTGTGCGCCAAATTTTTACCGAAACCGAAGCCTGGGTCGAGCAGCAATTTCTGATTTGTTATCCCCGCCTCGTTACAGCGCTGAATATGATGCTCGAAAAACGCCTGAACATCGGCAATCAGGTCATCGTAATGCGGCGCCTGCTGCATGGTGCGCGGCTGCCCTTGCATATGCATCAGACAGACCGGCAGACCGCTTTCCGCCGCCGCCGCCAGGGCACCCGGCTCCTGCAGCGAACGAATGTCGTTGATCAGATGTGCGCCGGCGTGTGCCGATTCGCGGATCACGCCCGCTTTCGAGGTATCGACCGAGATGAAGACTTCAAAACGCTGCGCCAGCGCTTCCACCACCGGCACGACCCGCTCAAGCTCTTCCTCTTCGCTCACCTCCGCCGCCCCCGGCCTTGTCGATTCACCGCCGATATCGATCATCGTGGCACCGGCCGAAATCAGCGCATGCGCGTGCAGCAGCGCCTGGTTCAGCGTGTTGTGGCGGCCGCCGTCGGAAAACGAATCCGGCGTCACGTTGAGGATACCCATCACCTGCGGATAGGAGAGGTTGAGCGTCATGTCGCGCACGGTTAACTGCATGGTTGGTCCACCTTACTGTTGCCTGGTTCACTGCCCGCCGGGCAAAAAAAAACCCCGGCGTACCGGGGTTTGATGTTATTACACAGCCGCTGTTACTTGTCGAGCTGTTCGGACATGGTGTTGCCCGGCGTTGGGGTGCGCGGCTCATCTACCGGCGTCGGGGCTTTCGGGGTGCCGCCGTTGTCGGAGCTGTTACCTTTGTTCGCATCGTCCCAGCCCGCCGGCGGACGCACGTCTTTGCGGTTCATCAGATCGTCGATCTGCGGCGCATCGATGGTTTCATACTTCATCAGCGCATCCTTCATCGAATGCAGGATGTCCATGTTTTCCATCAACAGCGAACGAGCACGCGTGTAGTTACGTTCGATCAGCGACTTCACTTCCTGGTCGATGATACGCGCGGTTTCATCCGACATGTGCTTCGCCTTGGCCACGGAACGGCCCAGGAACACTTCGCCCTCTTCTTCCGCATACAGCAGCGGCCCCAGCTTCTCGGAGAAGCCCCACTGGGTCACCATGTTGCGGGCGATGGAGGTCGCCACTTTGATGTCGTTCGACGCACCGGTAGAGACTTTTTCCGGCCCGTAGATGATCTCTTCCGCCAGACGACCGCCGTACAGGGTGGAGATTTGGCTCTCCAGCTTCTGACGGCTGGCGCTGATCGCATCCCCTTCCGGCAGGAAGAAGGTCACGCCGAGCGCACGTCCGCGAGGAATGATCGTCACCTTGTGTACCGGATCGTGTTCAGGAACCAGGCGGCCAATGATGGCGTGGCCCGCTTCGTGATACGCGGTCGACTCTTTCTGCGCTTCGGTCATCACCATGGAGCGACGTTCCGCACCCATCATGATCTTGTCTTTGGCTTTCTCGAACTCCACCATCGACACCACGCGCTTGTTGCCGCGGGCGGCGAACAGCGCCGCTTCGTTGACCAGGTTGGCCAGGTCGGCACCGGAGAAGCCCGGCGTACCGCGCGCAATGACGGAGGCGTCGATGTCGGCAGCCAACGGCACGCGGCGCATGTGCACCTTCAGGATCTGCTCACGGCCACGCACATCCGGCAGCCCGACCACGACCTGACGGTCGAAACGGCCCGGGCGCAGCAGCGCAGGGTCAAGCACGTCTGGACGGTTGGTCGCCGCGATGACGATGATGCCCTCGTTGCCTTCGAAACCGTCCATCTCAACCAGCATCTGGTTCAGGGTCTGCTCACGCTCATCGTGACCGCCACCCAGGCCGGCGCCACGCTGGCGACCGACGGCGTCGATTTCATCGATGAAGATGATGCACGGCGCAGCTTTCTTCGCTTGTTCGAACATGTCGCGCACGCGGGATGCACCCACGCCGACGAACATTTCGACGAAGTCGGAACCGGAAATGGTGAAGAACGGTACCTTCGCTTCGCCGGCGATCGCTTTCGCCAACAGCGTTTTACCGGTCCCCGGCGGGCCAACCATCAGCACGCCTTTCGGGATCTTGCCGCCCAGCTTCTGGAAACGGCTCGGTTCGCGCAGGTATTCCACCAGTTCGCTCACCTCTTCTTTCGCTTCGTCACAACCGGCGACATCGGCGAAAGTGGTCTTGATCTGGTCTTCCGTCAGCATGCGGGCCTTGCTCTTGCCGAAGGACATCGCGCCCTTGCCGCCGCCGCCCTGCATTTGCCGCATAAAGAAGATCCAGACCCCGATCAGCAACAGCATCGGGAACCAGGAGATAAAGATAGAAGCCAGCAGGCTCGGCTCTTCAGGCGGCTCGCCGACAACTTTCACATTCTTCGTTAACAACGTATCCAGCAACTTAGGATCGTTGACAGGGATGTAGGTCGTGTATTTGTTACTGTCTTTCTTGGTAACGTTAATTTCACGTCCGTTGATTCGCGCTTCGCGAACCTGGTCTTGGGTCAGTTCGGACATGAAGGTAGAGTAATCCACCCTACGGCCATTCGACTCGCTGGGCCCAAAGCTCTGGAATACAGACATCAACACTACCGCGATGACTAACCAGAGAATTAGGTTTTTCGCCATGTCACTCAAGGGATTAACCTCATCTTACAACTGTGTTAACAAACAGCGTTAGGGTACTACAGTTTGCGCCCTGTCGCTACAATGTACACTTCGCGCGAACGGGCGCGGGAAGCGTCTGGCTTACGAATCTTAACCTTCGTAAACAGGGAGCGAATTTCCCGTAGGTACTCGTCAAAGCCATCTCCCTGGAACACCTTCACCAGGAAACTTCCGCCTGGTGCGAGGACATCACGACACATATCCAGCGCCAACTCCACCAGATACATCGACCTTGGAATATCGACCGCCGGGGTGCCACTCATATTCGGGGCCATATCGGACATGACCACCTGAACCTTACTCTCGCCTACTCGTTCCAACAGCGCCTTCAGCACCAGTTCATCACGAAAATCGCCCTGAAGGAAATCGACGCCAACGATAGGATCCATTGGCAAAATATCACAGGCGATGATGCGTCCGGTACCGCCGATTTGGGTGACCACATACTGCGACCAGCCGCCCGGTGCGGCGCCGAGATCAACCACGGTCATGCCCGGTTTGAACAGTTTGTCGCTCTGCTGTATTTCATCAAGTTTAAACCAGGCACGGGAACGCAGTCCCTTTTTCTGCGCCTGCTGTACATATTTATCGCTAAAGTGTTCTTGTAACCAGCGACTGGAGCTAGCCGAACGCTTTTTATTAGCCATCTCGTTTTCCAACTATCATAAAAAGAGTCTTATGTCAGGGTCGCTGCTCACGTAGACTCACACCGGTGAAGACCGATTTGGTGATATACATGAGATGGCGGTAGAATGTACCGTTTTCAATCCCAACTTAAGCAAAAAAGACAATGAATCTGAATAATAAACAAAAACAGCACCTGAAAGGCCTGGCGCATCCGTTAAAACCGGTGGTGATGCTGGGCAATAACGGTCTTACCGAAGGGGTGCTGGCTGAAATTGAACAGGCTCTGGAGCATCATGAGCTGATCAAGGTGAAAATCGCCGCTGAAGATCGCGAAACCAAAACCCTGATCGCCGATGCTATCGTGCGTGAAACGGGCGCCTGCAATGTGCAAGTTATCGGCAGTACGCTTATTCTTTACCGCCCGTCGAAAGAGCGCAAGATCAGTCTACCGCGTTAATAACCATCAGGTTAACGAAAAGGTGCCATGCGCCTGACGAAGATAAAAGGCCGCTTGCGGCCTTTTTCCTATCTTTACAAAACGTTGGCGCATTAATGACCAACGGCCTCGATCAGAGATACTCGACCTTCAGGATCTCGTATTCCACGTCGCCGCCGGGGGTTTTGATCACCACCACGTCGTCTTGCTCTTTGCCGATCAGGCCGCGCGCCATCGGCGAGTTTACCGAAATCAGATTTTTCTTGAAATCGGCCTCGTCGTCGCCAACGATGCGGTAAGTCACTTCTTCTTCACTGTCCAGATTCATCACCGATACGGTGGCGCCGAAGATCACCCGGCCGGTGTTCGGCATCTTGGTGATATCGATCACCTGAGCATTGGACAGCTTGGCTTCGATTTCCTGAATGCGGCCTTCGCAGAAACCCTGCTGTTCGCGGGCGGCGTGGTACTCGGCATTCTCTTTCAAATCGCCGTGCTCACGGGCGTCAGCGATATCCGCAATGATTTTCGGGCGGCGCACGCTTTTCAGATATTCGAGCTCTTCGCGCAGTTTTTCAGCGCCAAACAAGGTCATCGGAATTTGGTTCATCGTATAAATACCTCTAAATCTTTCCTGTTCAAATAACCGTCATCCTGACGTATTCGTATGAAAACACGGTTGGCATACCGCCACCCGCCTCCAGGCGACAAACAAAAGAAACCTGACTCGGAACGAGGCCCAAGCCAAGATTGGTTTTGCATTTTGATACGCATTTTAGCCTAGAGTTCCTTGAGGGTCATCGTTTACTTTTTCCCTGATTGCACCGTAGTATGACGGCACGTTATCCAGCTGTTATCCCGAGATTATGCGTTTTTCACGAATTGTCAGTGCATTGGCTTGCGCATTTGTTCTGAATGCGAATGCGGCCCCGGTTGAAGAGTACACACAATATCTGCCTGATGGGGCCAACCTTGCCCTGGTCGTTCAGAAAATCGGTGCCGGCGCGCCGACGATCGATTATCACTCTCAGCAGATGGCGCTGCCGGCCAGTACCCAAAAAGTGCTGACGGCGCTGGCGGCCTTGCTGCAACTCGGGCCCGATTACCGTTTCACCACCACGCTGGAGAGCCAGGGCGATATCCGCGATGGCGTGCTGCGCGGCAACCTGATCGCCCGCTTCAGCGGCGATCCGACCTTCAAGCGCCAGAGCCTGCGCAATATGGTGGCCGTCCTGAAGAAACAGGGCGTGCGCCAAATCAGCGGCGACGTCCTGGTCGATACCTCGGTCTTCGCCAGCCATGACAAAGCGCCCGGCTGGCCGTGGAACGATCTGACACAGTGCTTCAGCGCGCCACCGGCCGCCGCCATCGTCGATCGCAACTGTTTCTCGGTCTCGCTGTACAGCGCGCCGAATCCGGGCGACATGGCGTTTATCCGCGTCGCCTCCTATTATCCGGTCAATATGTTTAGCCAGGTGCGCACCCTGGCGCGCGGTTCAGCAGACGCGCAGTACTGCGAGCTGGACGTGGTGCCGGGCGAGCTGAACCGCTTTACCCTGACCGGCTGCCTGACGCAGCGCAGCGAACCGCTGCCGCTGGCCTTCGCCATCCAGGACGGTGCCAGCTACGCGGGTGCCATCCTGAAAGACGAACTGACCCAGGCCGGCATCCAGATCGATGGGCACTTGAAGCGCCAGACGCGCCCTGGCATCACCGGCACGGTGATCGCGCAAACCCAGTCGGCGCCGCTGCACGATCTGTTGAAGATCATGCTGAAGAAATCGGACAACATGATCGCCGACACCGTCTTCCGCACCATCGGCCACGAACGCTTCGGCGTGCCGGGCACCTGGCGAGCGGGTTCCGATGCGGTGCGGCAGGTGCTGCGCCAGAAGGCCGGCATCGATCTGGGTAATACCATCATCGCCGACGGCTCCGGTCTGTCGCGCCACAACCTGCTGGCGCCGGCGACCATGATGCAGGCGCTGCAGTACATCGCTCAGCACGATAACGAGCTGAACTTCATCTCGATGCTGCCGCTGTCCGGCTATGACGGTACCCTGCGTTACCGCGGCGGCCTGCACGAAGCCGGCGTCGACGGCAAAGTGTCGGCCAAGACCGGCGCGCTGCAGGGCGTCTACAACCTGGCGGGCTTCATCACCACCGCCAGCGGCCAGCGCATGGCCTTCGTGCAGTATCTCTCCGGCTACGCCGTGCCGCCGGAAGATCAGAAACAGCGCCGCGCCCCGCTGGTGCGCTTCGAAAGCCGCCTGTATCGGGATATTTACCAAAACAACTGAGGATCGTCATGAAGCTGTTGGTCGTTGAGGATGATGAACTGCTGCAACAGGGGCTGGCGCTGGCGCTGACCGGCGAAGGTTACGTCTGCGACTGCGCCGCCACGGCGGCGGAGGCCAACAGCCTGCTCATCACCAGTCAATACAGCATGGTGATCCTGGATCTCGGTCTGCCGGACATGGACGGCGCCGCGCTGCTGCGGCAGTGGCGCCGCCAGCAGATCGATCTGCCGGTGCTGATCCTGACTGCCCGCGACGCCCTGGAAGATCGCGTCGATGGGTTGGACGCCGGCGCCGACGACTACCTGGTCAAACCCTTCGCGCTGGTCGAGCTGCAGGCGCGCGTGCGCGCCCTTCTGCGGCGCTACCAGGGCCACAGCGACAATCTGATGCAGGTGGATGACCTGCAGCTGAACCTCTCGAGCCAGCAGGTCTACCTGCAGCAGCAGCCGGTGGAGGTCACGCCGAAAGAGTTTGCCATTCTGGCGCGTCTTATCATGCGTGCCGGGCAAACGGTAAACCGTGAACTCCTGCAGCAGGATCTCTACACCTGGCAGGACGACTTGGGTTCCAACACGCTGGAAGTACACATCCACAACCTGCGCCGCAAACTGGGCAAGGATCGCATCCGCACCGTGCGCGGCATCGGCTACCGCCTGGAACCCTCGTCATGATCAGCATGCGCCGCCGCCTGCTGCTGATGCTGGCGCTGATCCTGCTGGTCACGCAACTCATCAGCGCCTTCTGGCTGTGGCACGAAAGCCAGGAGCAGATCAGCTTCCTGGTGGACGAAACGCTGTCCGCCAAAGTGCGTACCGAACGCGTCGATACCGAGATCGCCGAGGCCATCGCGTCGCTGCTGGCGCCTTCGCTGATCATGATGATCGTCACGCTGCTGGCGTCATTTTGGGCCATCAGCTGGATCATTCGCCCGCTCAACCAATTGCAGCAACGGCTGGAAAAACGCTCTGCCGATAACCTGACGCCGCTGCCAATCACCAGCGACAGCCAGGAAATGGTGGCGGTCACCAATGCACTCAATCAGCTGTTTTCACGGCTGGATAACACCATTCAACAGGAACGCCTGTTCACCGCCGACGCCGCCCATGAGCTGCGCACGCCGCTGGCCGGCATCCGCCTGCACCTGGAGCTGATGGAAAAGCAGGGCGTCAAGGGCAGCCAGGCGCTGATCGCCCGCATCGATCAGCTAATGCACACCGTCGAGCAGTTGCTGATGCTGTCGCGCGCCGGGCAAGACTTCGCCAGCGGCCATTACCAGCATTTCGATTGGGTGGCCGATGTGATTCAGCCGCTGCAGGAAGAACTCGGCGAAATGACCGCCCAACGCGGACAGACGCTGGATTGGCAATTGCCGGCCGTCGCCGCAGTGAACGGCGATCCGGTGCTGCTGCGGTTGCTGCTGCGCAACCTGGTCGAAAACGCTCACCGTTACGGCCCGGAAGGCGGTGCGATACAGGTGCGGTTAACGTCGCAAGACAGCGGCTATCTGCTGCAGGTCATCGACGATGGCCCTGGGATCAAGGAAGAGATGGTTGGGGAACTGACGCAGGCGTTTCGCCGCATGGATCAACGCTACGGCGGCAGCGGACTGGGCCTGAATATCGTGATCCGCATCGCGCAGCTGCACCAGGGGCGATTGACGCTGGAAAACCGCCGCGATGCGCGCGGCCTGAACGCCCAGTGCTGGTTGCCGGAAAAGGCGCTCAAATAACAAGGGCCCAGCATTGCTGAGCCCTTTATCACCGAATTACTTCTGGTAAATGATTTCGACGCCTTCGTCGTCGTCTTCGTCCCAGTCGTCATCCCAGTCATCTTCCGCTTCGGCTTCCACTTCCGCGATTTGCTCGCGGTGGTAGTCATCCCACATGAATTCGACTTTTTCCGGTGCGCTTTCTTCGATCGCCATCGCTTTCGGCTGAGTGTTGATGAAGTTCATCACGTCCCAGCACAGCGCGTTGACGCCTTCGCGGTTGGCGGCGGAGATCATGTAGTACTTCCCTTCCCAGCCCATGCCTTCCACAATCGCTTTGGCGCGTTCGGCGGCTTCTTCCTCACCAATCACATCAATTTTGTTGAACACCAGCCAGCGTGGCTTCTGAGCCAGATTTTCGCTGTATTGGTTCAACTCGTTGATGATCACTTTGGCGTTTTCCACCGGATCGGTTTCGTCGATCGGCGCGATGTCCACCAGGTGCAGCAGCACGCGGCAACGCTCCAGGTGTTTCAGGAAGCGAATGCCCAGGCCCGCACCTTCGGAGGCGCCTTCGATCAGCCCAGGAATGTCGGCGACCACAAAGCTCTGCTCGTGGTCCATGCGCACCACGCCCAGGCTCGGCACCAGCGTGGTAAACGGATAATCGGCCACCTTCGGCTTGGCGGCGGACACCGCACGGATGAAGGTCGATTTGCCGGCGTTCGGCAGGCCCAGCATGCCCACATCGGCCAGCAGCAACAGTTCCAGCAACAGGTCGCGCGCTTCGCCGGCGGTACCCAGCGTCTTCTGACGCGGTGCACGGTTGACCGAAGATTTGAAACGGGTGTTGCCCAGACCGTGCCAGCCGCCTTTGGCGACCATCAGCTTCTGCTCGTGGCGGGTCATGTCGCCGAGGATCTCGCCGGTGCCCTGATCCTTCACGCGCGTGCCGACCGGCACCTTGATGATGACGTCTTTACCGCGTTTACCGGTACAGTCGCGGCTCTGGCCATTCTGGCCGCGCTCGGCGCGGAAAGACTTCTCAAAACGGTAGTCGATCAGGGTGTTGAGGTTCTCGTCCGCCAGCAGGTAGACGTCGCCGCCGTCGCCGCCGTCCCCGCCGTCAGGCCCACCGTTGGGGATATATTTTTCGCGGCGGAAGCTAACGCATCCGTTGCCGCCGTCGCCTGCAACGACCAGAATCGCTGCTTCATCTACAAACTTCATTTACCGTCTCCGTAAATCATTCACCGGGCTGCTTCAAAGGAGCAACCTGGGGGGGTTCTGCCCGTCGCGGCCACCACCGGTGACCAATTGCGGAAAACATGGCGCCCGCCACGACCACAAACGCGCCAACATAGCCGACGATATTCAACGTCGGTGCGGCGAATGCCTGGGGCCAGGCCAACGCCAATAAATCTGAAAACAGCAGGGTAAACAGCGGGGTCAGCGTCACCAACGCGCTCACCTGCGCCGCCTGCCAGCGCGCCATCGCTTCCGCCAACGCGCCGTAGCCGATCAGCGTGTTGGCGCCGCAAAACAGCAGGCATGCCAATTGCCAGCCGCTAAGCTGGAAAATCACCTCAGGTTTGGCCAGAGGGAACAACGCCATCGCACATAAAGTGTACAACATAACCAGGATCTGCGGCGAAGCCAGTCGGCGCAGCAATACCTTCTGCGCCACGCCGTAGCTCACCCAGACCATCGCCGCACATACGCCTAACATGACGCCCAGCGTGTAGTCCGTCAGCCGGGTGAAGATCTCTATCAAACTGACGTTGAAAAACAGCATCAGCCCGCAAATCAGCATCAGGGCGCCAATAACCTGGGTGATGCGCATGCGTTCTTTTAAAATCAGCACGCTGGCGAACATCATGCCCACCGGCGACAGCTGGCCAATCACCTGCGACGCCGTCGGGCTCAGGTATTGCAGCGAGGAGCTGAAGAAGACAAAGTTGCCCAACAGCCCCGCCGTCGCGATCGCCAACAGCAGCAGCCAGCGCGGCTGGCGGAACATCGTCAGCGGCGGCAGCTTGCCGCGCACCGCGAGGATCACGCCCAAACCGATGGCGGCCATGGTAAAGCGATACCAGACGACGGTAAACGGCTCCATCACCGTCAACACTTCTTTCATTGCGATCGGCAACGCGCCCCAGCAAACCGCCGTGGTTAACGCCAGGGAAATGCCAACGCCGACCTGCTGCTTCGTATCCATATCACCATCGCCAACGCTGACGAGCCTGTTCCCAGGCAACCCATAAATGTAAAAAGCCCCGCAACGAATTGCGGGGCTTACATCTATTTCGTAAGGCTCGAAAAATTATTCAGCTTCGATGCTGATGAATTTACGATTGCTCGGGCCTTTAACTTCGAATTTGACTTTACCGTCTTTCAAAGCAAACAGAGTGTGGTCTTTGCCGCAACCCACGTTGGTACCAGCGTGGAATTTGGTGCCGCGCTGACGAACGATGATGCTGCCTGCCAGTACTGCTTCGCCGCCAAAGCGTTTTACGCCCAGACGTTTAGCTTCTGAATCGCGACCGTTACGAGTCGAGCCGCCAGCCTTTTTGTGTGCCATTAATCCGCTCTCCTAACTTAAGCGCTGATGCCGGTGATTTTAACGTCAGTGAACCACTGACGGTGGCCCTGCTGCTTACGGTGGTGCTTACGACGACGAAACTTAACAATCTTAATTTTCTCGCCACGACCGTGAGCAACGACTTCAGCTTTGATCTTGCCGCCATCGACGAAAGGAACGCCGATTTTGATATCTTCGCCATTAGCGATCATCAGAATCTGGTCAAACTCAACCGCTTCACCAGTTGCGATGTCCAGCTTTTCCAAGCGAACGGTCTGACCTTCGCTTACTCGGTGTTGTTTACCACCACTTTGGAAAACCGCGTACATATAAAACTCCGCTTTCCGCGTGCCCGACTGTGTTAGTTCAGAGCGCGCTATAAATATTCACAATAGGGCGCGAATTCTACGCAAAAAAGCAGCGCATGACAAGAGCAGAATAAGACCAGAAGGAGAAAAAAGAAGAAAAAAAGCGCAGTTTCTTTCGTGGCGTTTATCTGAACCGTTTTTCAAGTACAATCATAGGGACAGTTACCGCCATGTACCGATGTGAGCAGCGATCTCAACGCGGTGAAGAGAAACACAGCTGAAAAAAATACAATGAACCTAGATCAAATTACCGAGTTAACCGCGCAAGATATGGCGGCCGTGAACGCAACAATTCTCGAACAGCTGAATTCCGATGTCACGCTCATCAATCAGCTTGGGTATTACATTATCAGCGGTGGCGGTAAGCGCATCCGGCCGATGATCGCCGTCCTGGCGGCGCGGGCGTTGGGCTATGAAGGCAACAAGCACGTCACCGTTGCCGCCCTGATCGAATTCATTCATACCGCCACGCTGTTGCATGACGACGTCGTCGACGAATCGGACATGCGCCGCGGCAAAGCCACCGCCAACGCGGCGTTCGGCAACGCCGCCAGCGTACTGGTCGGCGACTTTATCTATACCCGCGCCTTCCAGATGATGACCAGTCTGGAATCCCTGCGCGTGCTGGCGCTGATGTCGGAGGCGGTCAACGTCATCGCCGAAGGCGAAGTGCTGCAGTTGATGAACGTGCACGATCCCGACATCAGCGAAGAAAGCTATATGCGGGTGATCTACAGCAAAACCGCCCGTCTGTTTGAAGCGGCGGCGCAATCGTCGGCGATCCTGTCCGGTGCCAGCACCGAACAGGAGCAGGCGTTGCAAGACTATGGCCGCTACCTCGGCACCGCTTTCCAGCTGATCGACGATCTGCTCGACTACAGCGCCGACGGCAGCACCCTGGGCAAAAACACCGGCGACGATCTGAACGAAGGGAAACCGACCCTGCCGCTGCTGCACGCGATGCACAACGGCGACGACGCGCAGCGCGACATGATCCGCAGTGCGATTGAGCAAGGCAACGGTCGTCATCTGTTGGAGCCGGTACTGCAGGCGATGCAGCAATGCGGTTCGCTGGAGTACACCCGCAAACGCGCTGAAGAAGAAGCCGACAAGGCGATCGCCGCGCTGCGGGTCTTGCCGGTATCGGAGCATCGCACGGCGCTGGAAGGCCTGGCCCATCTGGCGGTGCAACGCGATTTTTAAGAAAGTTAATTTTCTTAAAAACCCTCAGGCCCGCGCACGCGGGCCTGCCTAGGTATTGCTCTCTTCGTCAATGCGCGCCAACAGGCCGCCAATCCCTTCCCGCATCAGGAAAGCCACCATTTTCTCGCGCTCGCTCTCCGTCAAATGGTAGTAATACTCGATCCAGACCGCCAACGGATCCTGACGCTCAACGTCATATGCCGCCCCGTCTTCCTTCAGCACCAGCAGATTACGCACGTCTGAAGGCAGGCTGTCGATGTGGTACTCCAACGCTTTTCCCTGCACGCCTTTACGCCTGCGGCTGATCCAGCCTTCGCGCCGGGCCATCAGATTGATTCCCTGTGGTGAGGAAGGTAATCCTGCGATGCCTGTCAGTTCCTTGGCGGCAAACCACTCGTTTTTCATAGCCATCATCTCTGGGCAATAGTGGGCAAAGTCATTTTTGGAAATTACTTGGGTATTTTTTTAGAAATTTAGTGGTATTCTGATTTCCGAATAAGCGATTCACGTTGTGCAAACGCCTAACCTTGACCCGTTAGTTATACCACTAACGCAACTTTGGCTAATCAGAAAAGGAATGTAAACATGAATTCAAGGAACCCAGATTGGCATCCGGCAGATATCATCGCGGCGCTACGCAAACAGGGCACCACGCTGGCAGCAGTGTCGCGCAAGGCCGGATTAAGCTCATCAACGCTGGCCAACGCACTGTCGCGCCCGTGGCCAAAGGGGGAATGGCTGATCGCCGAAGCGATAGGCATCCACCCTTCGGAGATCTGGCCAAGCCGCTATTACGATCCCCGCAGCGATTGCCTGCTGGATCGCAAGGCACGCATCAAATCGTGAACGCGGGGCAAAAAAAAAACCGCCGGAACAGCGTCCGGCGGCGTTTATCGGCTGACTATCGGCAACGATCAGTTATTGATGAACTTCTCGCCCAGTTCGATATCTTTGTGCAGCACATCCAGCATCTCGTTCAGCGCTTTCTGCTCGAAGGCGCTCAGGGTGCCGATATCTTTGCGCTCTTCAACGCCGTTCTTGCCCAGCACCAGCGGCTGTGCGAAGAAGCGAGCGTATTTGCCGTCGCCTTCAACGTAAGCGCATTCCACTACGCCTTTCTCGCCCTGCAGTGCACGCACCAGAGACAGACCGAAACGTGCGGCCGCCTGGCCCATGGACAGCGTTGCAGACCCGCCACCGGCTTTGGCTTCCACCACTTCGGTACCGGCGTTCTGAATGCGTTTGGTCAGATCCGCCACTTCCTGATCGGTGAAGCTCACGCCCGGGATCTGCGACAGCAGAGGCAGGATGGTCACGCCAGAGTGGCCGCCGATAACCGGCACGTTCAGCTCTTCCGGCTGCTTGCCTTTCAGCTCGGCCACGAAGGTGTTGGAACGGATGATATCCAGCGAAGTCACGCCGAACAGTTTGTTCTTGTCGTAAACGCCGGCTTTTTTCAGCACTTCCGCCGCGATGGCTACCGTGGTGTTAACCGGGTTGGTGATGATGCCGATGCAGGCTTTCGGGCAGGTTTTCGCCACTTGCTCAATCAGGTTACGCACGATGCCGGCGTTAACGTTGAACAGGTCAGAGCGATCCATGCCAGGCTTACGGGCCACACCGGCGGAAATCAGCACCACGTCCGCACCGTGCAGAGCCGGAGTCGCGTCTTCGCCGCTGAAGCCTTTGATTTTAACTGCGGTTGGGATGTGGCTTAAGTCGACGGCAACGCCTGGGGTAACAGGGGCAATGTCGTAGAGAGAGAGTTCAGAACCTGAAGGAAGCTGGGTTTTGAGTAGAAGGGCGAGGGCCTGGCCGATACCGCCAGCAGCACCGAGAACTGCAACTTTCATCCTATACTCCTTTATTATCTTAAATATATAAAGCGCCGTGAATGTGTTGGTTACGGACCTTAAGTCATTACACCTTTTAAAACAATAAATTAGCCAATTCTTGCCTGCAGGTGTAATGAAATGGCCGCTGTCGCGCCCATTTTAGATTAAATCGCTTACGCATGAAGGGCATAGCGCACACTAATCAAAAATAGTGCGAGGTTATTCACGAGCAAGTTAACCGGCCGTTACATTACACCCTTACGCAACATCAGAACAACATCATTTTAATAACATTTTATTTACCACCGCAGGCCGATTTTCCGTCGTCAAAAGGGCATATTCATCGCAGCCGGATTTTGTTAAAATGCCGCCCTTTCCTCGCCGCCCGGTCATGTTTATTTTCTTTGGGTCGGCCTTTGTTGCATAAAAATTCATCTATATGCATAATCATGACTTCCACTATCAACATTCCACGGTGCAAAATGCGTAATCCCGCAAAACAGGAAGATCTGATCAAGACGTTCAAAGCGTTATTGAAAGAAGAAAAATTCAGTTCTCAAGGCGAGATCGTTTTGGCGCTGCAAGAAGAAGGCTTCGAAAACATTAACCAATCCAAAGTATCGCGCATGCTGACCAAGTTCGGCGCGGTGCGTACGCGCAATGCCAAAATGGAAATGGTGTATTGCCTTCCTGCCGAGCTCGGCGTGCCGACCACCACCAGCCCATTGAAGAATCTGGTGCTGGACGTCGACCATAACGACGCCGTCGTGGTGATCCACACCAGCCCGGGCGCCGCACAGCTGATCGCCCGCCTGCTCGACTCATTGGGTAAATCCCAGGGCATCCTCGGCACGATTGCCGGCGACGATACGATTTTCGTCACCCCGTCCAGCGGCTTTACCGCTCAGAAACTGCATGAAGCGATCCTGGGCGTGTTCGAGCAAGAGCTGTGAAACCTGGCGCTAACAAAGCGCTAACAAAGTGCGGCTGTAGCCCGCACTTTGTTAGCGCTTCTTTAACCCTCGCGTTACCTTTCCTACCTTCAAGCGCGTTTAACACTGCTTTTCTATTCCTCAACAACACATTTCCATGACATCTCCATGTAACCAGCAGTACCCACTGTGATCTTCCGCACTTTTGGTCAAAATCACTTACCTCATTGAAATCACATAAATTTAACATCAAAAGATCGTTTTATGAGCGTTTTTTATTCCTTACGGTTATAAAAAATAAGGATCATGAGGTTAAAGTTTCACTAGCAACTGTTAGCGAACTATTAATTTTTCGCGTTACTAGCTGTATACTCATTTTCGTGAACTGAATCACAGTTCGTTGGAACTGATAAAAGAATACGATGAGGTGAGATGATGAAAATTAAAACTACCGTTGCAACCCTGAGCGTTCTGTCCATGCTTTCATTTGGTGCATTCGCAGCACAATCTGTTGACGCAACTCAAGCCGCAAAACTGCAGCCGGCCGGTGTGATCACCGTAAGCGGCGTCGCCGCTGCGCCTTCCGACATTCGTCAGGCGCTGTCCGACAAAGCTGACGCCAAAGGGGCGACCGCCTACCGCGTGATCGAAGCGCGCAATGACGGCAACTTCCACGCGACCGCTGAAATCTACAAATAAGTAACGGCATTACCCGGCAACGGGCAATACCTCTCTGGAATCAAACGCTGTCATAACGGCCTTCAAGAATAAAAATCGCTGCCAAGCCCTTCCAGGCTGTTATGACCAAGGATCGCTATCATGAACATGAAAACTACGCTTGCTGCACTCGGTTTGCTGTCTGTCATCTCCTTCGGCGCGTCTGCCGCCCAGTTAGTGACTAACGATCAGACCGCCAACCTGCAATCTATCGGTACCATTACCGTCAGCGGTATCGACGGGGCGCCGACCGACATTCGCCAGGCGTTGTCTGAGAAAGCCGACGCGAAAGGCGCAACCGCCTACCGCGTGATCGAAGCGCGTAATGAAGGCAACTACCACGCCACCGCCGAGATTTACAAATAACAACTCTGGGAACGGCTTTGCAGAGCTGATTACCCTCGTCACTGCCACTGCCGAGTTCTGACGCAAACGCCGATTTCCCAGAGACCCTCTCGTCGTCCTATCCGACGAACCCCGTTGCCCTCGCTCGCGAGGGCTTTTTTACGCCCATAAAAAAGGCCGCGAATGCGGCCCTTGATGTGACTAATGCGGTTAACGATCAGTAGGTGACTTTCGGTTCCTGCTTTTTCGCCAGCGCGTCCAGCAAGCGATCGTGAATGCCGCCGAAGCCGCCGTTGCTCATCACCAGAATGTGATCGCCCGGCTGTGCGGTTTTCACCACCATGTCCACCAGCGTGTCGAGATCCGCGCTCCAGTGCGCCGGCTGCACGCAGGCATCCGCCACTTCCGCCACCTGCCACGGAATGTGGTGCGGCTGGAACAGGAACACTTCGTCGGCACGGCCGAGCGAAGGCGCCAAATCGTTTTTGCTGATGCCCATTTTCATGGTGTTGGAGCGCGGTTCCAGCACCGCCAGAATGCGCGCCGTGCCGCCGACCTTGCCGCGCAGCGCGGCCAGGGTGGCGAGGATCGCCGTCGGGTGGTGTGCGAAGTCGTCGTACACCGTGACGCCGTTGGCTTCGCCACGCAGTTCCAGGCGGCGGCGGGCGTTGATGAAATCGCCCAACGCGCGGCAGGCGTCCGCCGGCTGAACGCCGACGTGGCGGGTAGCGGCGATGGCCATCAGGCCGTTATGCATGTTGTGCTCGCCCACCAGCGCCCAGTTCACTTCGCCGACCTGTTCGCCGTCGAGGAACACCGCGTAATGGCTGGCGTCCGGCGTCAGCTTCTGCGCACGCCAGGTGCCCTCTTCCCCCACCAGCTCCTGCTCGCTCCAGCAGCCCATCGCCATCACCTGTTTCAGGTGGCTGTCGTTGTCCGGCAGGATGATCTTGCCTTTGCCCGGCACCAGACGCACCAGGTGGTGGAACTGTTTCTGGATGGCTTTCAGATCGTCGAAGATATCGGCGTGGTCGAACTCCAGGTTATTCATGATCAGCGTGCGCGGGCTGTAATGCACGAACTTGGAGCGCTTGTCGAAGAACGCGCAGTCATACTCGTCGGCCTCGATCACGAAGAACGGGCTGCCGCCGAGGCGCGCCGATACGTCGAAGTTACCGGGCACGCCGCCGATGACGAAGCCGGGCTGGTAACCGCAGGCCTCGAGGATCCAGGTCGCCATGCCGGCGGTGGTGGTTTTGCCGTGGGTGCCGGCGACCGCCAGTACCCAACGATCGCGCAACACGGCGTCGTGCAGCCACTGCGGGCCGGAAACGTAAGGGATGCCACGCTCCAGCACCGCCTCCACGCACGGGTTGCCGCGCGTCATGGCGTTGCCGATGATCACCAGATCCGGCGCCGGATCCAGCTGGGCTGGATCATAACCCTGAATAAGATCGATCCCCTGGTTCTCCAGCAGCGTGCTCATCGGCGGATAGACGTTGGCGTCCGAACCGGTGACGTCATGCCCCAATGAGCGTGCCAGCATCGCTAACCCGCCCATAAAGGTGCCACAGATCCCAAGAATGTGAATGCGCATAGGTTTCTCATGTGAGTGCATCGAATGTCGGCATATTCTAACGCTCAGAATCGTCCAGAAGAAATGGATTTGCCTATGAATGGCGCGCATCTTTGGGCTACACTGCACGCGAAAACGTTGGCGGTTTGTTAACAGGCCGCTATCCATCCGTAGATTCAGGGATTGTGTCATGAAAACGTTAGGCGAATTTATCGTCGAGAAACAGCACGACTTCTCGCACGCCACCGGCGAGCTGACTGCGTTACTTTCTGCCATTAAACTGGGCGCCAAAATCATCCACCGCGACATCAACCAGGCCGGCCTTGTTGATATTCTGGGAACCAGCGGGGTGTCCAACGTACAGGGCGAAGTTCAGATGAAACTGGACCTGTACGCGAACGAAAAACTGAAAGCGGCGTTGAAAGCGCGTGGTGAAGTTGCGGGTATCGCTTCCGAAGAAGAAGATGAAATCGTGATATTCGACGGCGAGCGAGCTGAAAATGCCAAGTATGTCGTATTGATGGATCCGTTGGACGGTTCGTCCAACATCGATGTCAACGTCTCGGTCGGTACGATTTTCTCTATCTACCGTCGCATCACGCCGGTCGGCACGCCGGTGACCGAGGAAGACTTCCTGCAGCCGGGCAGCGCCCAGGTCGCAGCGGGTTATGTGGTTTACGGTTCGTCCACCATGCTGGTGTACACCACCGGTTACGGCGTCCACGCCTTCACTTACGATCCGTCTCTGGGCGTGTTCTGTCTCTCTCATGAGAAAGTGCGCTTCCCGGCGAGCGGCAACATGTATTCCATCAACGAAGGCAACTACATCAAGTTCCCTCTCGGCGTGAAGAAATACATCAAGTACTGCCAGGAGCAGGATGAAGCGACGCAGCGCCCTTATACCTCGCGCTACATCGGTTCTCTGGTGGCGGATTTCCACCGCAACCTGCTGAAAGGCGGCATCTACATCTACCCAAGCACCGCCAGCCACCCGCAAGGCAAGCTGCGCCTGCTGTACGAATGCAACCCGATGGCGTTCCTGGCCGAACAGGCCGGCGGTAAAGCCAGCGACGGCAAAAACCGCATTCTGGACATCACGCCGGTGAAACTGCACCAGCGCGCGCCATTCTTCGTCGGCACCAAGTCGATGGTAGAAGACGCAGAACGCTTCATCGCCGAAAACCCGGACGAGTAACGCGTGCTTTGCAAGGGTTCGGCGCCTTGCCGAACCCTTATCGCCTTACAGCTTGAACGCCGCCATGCTCTGCGCCAGCAGCTGAGCCTGATCTTCCAGCGAGCGCGTCGCCGCCGCCGACTCCTCCACCAGCGCCGCATTCTGCTGCGCCACCTGATCCATCTGCGCCACCGCCAGGTTGACCTGTTCGATACCGCTGCTTTGTTCGCGCGTCGCCGCCGAGATCTCACGCATCAACGCCGTCACCCGGCCCACTTCACCGGTGATGCCGCTCATGGTCTGCGCCGCCGACTCCACCATCTGTTCGCCTTCCTGCACCCGGTTCTGCGACGCTTCGATCAGCCCTTTGATCTCTTTCGCCGACTGGGCGCTGCGCTGCGCCAGACTGCGCACTTCACCGGCCACCACCGCAAAACCGCGCCCTTGCTCGCCGGCGCGCGCCGCTTCCACCGCCGCGTTCAGCGCCAGGATATTGGTCTGGAAGGCGATGCCGTCCATCACGCTGATGATGTCGGCGATGCGGCGCGAACTGTCGGTGATCGCCTGCATCTTGCTCATCACCTGGCTGACCACGTCGCTGCCCTGGTTGGCAATATCGGACACGCTCAGCGCCAGTTGGTTGGCCTGCTCGCAGTTCTCGGCGTTCATTTTCACCGTCGAGGTCAGCTGTTCCATGCTGGCGGCGGTCTCTTCCAGCGACGCAGCCGATTCTTCGGTACGCTGCGCCAGATGCAGGTTACCGGCCGCCAGTTCGCGTGAACCGGTGTCGATCTGGCTGCTGGCATCGCGCACTTTGCTGACCGAACTGGCCAACGCCTGCTGCATACGCTGCATCGCCCGTACCAGGCGGCCCATTTCGGTATCGCCCTCACCGCGGATCTCATGGGTCAGATCGCCGCCGGCGATATGTTCCAGCTGCGCGATGGACTCGTCTAACGGGCGCAGAATGATCACGCGCAGCGCGAACCAAGCCAGCACCGCCAGCAGCACGCTGAGCAGGCCCGCCACCACGATCAGCGAGATCTTGGTGCTGGCGTTGTTTTCCGCGTCATACACCTGCTGTGCGCCGAGTTTCATCGCGAAGCTGCGGAAATCGCTGAGATCCTTTTCGAACGCGATGCTCAGCGCGGAGATGCGCGTTTCCTGAATGTGATAATACTCATCGATCTTGCCGGCCTTGATGGCGGCGGCCATCGGCTTCACGCCCTGCTCCAGATAGGCGCGGTAGCTGTTTTGCAGGCGGTTGGAGAGTTCACGGCCGCGATCGGTCACGGTGCCGACGCCGACAAAGCGCGCCATTTCCTTGTTCGACTGCTCGAGGTAACCGTAGATGCGGCCCACGGTGGCGTCGGAGACATCGACCTGGCCGATCTCCCGTTGGCGCACCGCCAGCGAAGCGGCGGTTCGGGCGCGCAGCGTCAGGTTGGAGCTGTTGGCCAGCGAGCCCAGCTCTTCGCCGAGGATCTGGTTAAGGGTATGGATCGAGCGCGATCCTTCGTTAATCGCGTTGACGCCAATAACGCTGACCATGATCAGCAGCATGGTCATCAGGCTCAGCAGGGCGATCAGCCCAGCCTTCACCGTAATCTTTTTTAGCATGAGTTCTTCCCGGCTTCAGAATAGTGAGATCAGACGTAGTAGGGGTGGCAAAACGCGGAGCCAGCTTTGCTGGCTCATTATTGTTTGTTGAAGTTATCGGCAGGCGAAGGCAAAACTTCATGCCGCGGCGGGATTAATCTGGAAATTCTCCGTGTGCCGGCACGCTGGGTTTTCAACGATGAAAAGGGCAGGAAATCGCAAAAGAGTCCGCTATAATAGCCGCCACTCCATTTCTGGTTTGATGATTAAAGGAAACCGACATGAGCTTGAATCTGGTCCCTGCTGGCAAAGACCTGCCGGAAGACATCTACGTAGTAATCGAAATCCCGGCCAACGCCGATCCAATCAAATACGAAATCGACAAAGAAACCGGCGCGCTGTTCGTTGACCGTTTCATGTCCACCGCGATGTTCTACCCGTGCAACTACGGTTACATCAACCACACCCTGTCTCTGGACGGTGATCCGGTTGACGTGCTGGTCCCAACCCCATACCCGCTGCAGCCGGGCTCCGTGATCCGCTGCCGCCCGGTTGGCGTGCTGAAGATGACCGATGAAGCCGGTGAGGACGCCAAGCTGGTTGCGGTACCGCACAGCAAGCTGACCAAAGAGTACGATCACGTGAAAGACGTGAACGACCTGCCGGAACTGCTGAAAGCCCAGATCGCTCACTTCTTCGAGCACTACAAAGATCTGGAAAAAGGCAAATGGGTGAAAGTGGAAGGCTGGGCAGACGCTGCCGCAGCTAAAGCGGAAATCATCGCCTCGTTCGAACGCGCTGCCAAGAAGTAATTCCTGCCGCCGTCCGATGAAAAAAACACCGCTCATTGAGCGGTGTTTTTTTTCTTACTGTTCGTCGAGACGCTTCAGCCAGTCACCGCTGGTAATTCGCGGGTAACCGTCCACGCTGTGTTTGTACAGGTAGATCCACGCACTCCCATAAGGCGTCTGAATCAGCTCGCGCTTATAGTCCTTGGTGTTGCTTTTCAGTTCGTCCAGCTCTGCCAGAATCGATGAGTTAATACGATACACTTCGCAATGTATCGTGCCCTCTCCAGGGATCGCCGCCGGGTAATGGCCCAGATTATAAATCTGATAGCCTTCGAGCTCGTGCTCGCCGAGCCATTGGGCGTTGGTCATCCAATGGCTGTTTCCCTGTTTGCGCCGTAAACTGCCGTAGACAATTATTCGCATCGCTAAAACTCAAACTGATAGAGCAAATCTAATGCCTGGTCGAGACCAGACACCGCTTCAAGATACAACTTAGGCATCAGACGATAACGCAACGTCAGCGTGGCCAGCGAGTCGAAAATGCCCACCCCATATTTTACTTGTAAGCCTGGGAGGACATAGCCGCTCACGACAACCTGGGAATTGTCGCCAACCCCTTGAGTGTCCAGAGCCAAATTACTCACGCCGAATGCCTCGCCGATTTTACCCACAAGTTGACCACTTTGTGCAACCCCCATGCCGATTAACATCGACGTCATGGCGTTGCCGTCGGCGCCGGAGCTGTTCAAGCCCTGGCCACGCAGCAGATAAGACAAGGCTTCCTGTTGCGATTTGGCCGGATCGGAGAACACTTCCAGCTTCGGTGCATCCGCCAGACCGGTCACACGCACGCCGGCGGTCACATCGTCCTCGGTGGATTCCGGGTTGCGGATCGCTTCGATATTGAGCAGCGGCTGATCCGGCGGGCCGGAGAACATCAACTGCCCTTTACGCACGATCAAATCCTGACCATAAGCATGGAAGCGGCCGGAAGGGATGTCAATCTGGCCATTGAGGCCCAACCCTTTCTTGTCCTGCACCACCTTCAGATCGCCCTTCAAGCGGGCTTTCAGGCCAAAGGCGTCCAGCCGCACGTCGTTACCGACGTGGATCATCAGGTTGCTGTTGATTGGGATCGAGGCGGTCTTCGGTTGAATCGGCTTCAGCTGGTCGTCCAGCATCACCTCATCAGAAGAGACGCCCACCGCGCTTTCCGGCAGTTCCTGCACCGTGATGCGCGCCCAGGGAATGTCGACCTTGCCATTGAGCGAGAACAGCTGCGGCGTGGCTTCGAACACCAGATCCGGCGACACGTCGATGCGGATCATCGGCGGTACCGTCACCCGCAGCTTGTCGCCCTTGGCGGCAATGCGCGCACGCCAGGCGTTGATGTCACGCCAGTCGGCATCGCCCGCCAGATTCAGTTGGCCGCGGGTGGTGCTGAGCAGCCCTTCCAGCGTCGAGGTCATGCCGTTGAAATTCACCGCCAGCCGCGCGTCGGTCATATCGAACGGCATCCAGTGCCCCTGCACCTTCGCCCGATCCAACGCCAGACGCCCGAACACCAGCGGCTTCTGCGCGCTGCCGCCCAGACGCAGGTTGGCGTTCAGCATGCCCGCCGCGCTTTCGCCCTTCATCAGCGCCGGGTTGATCAGCGCCAGCGAGATGTTGGTGATATTGACGTTGCCGCTGATGGTGCGCCGCACCTGCGGATCCGCCACCTGGATATTGCCGTCGAACTGGCCGTTGTTGGTCAGTTTGATTCGCCAGTCGGCCTGCGCGCGGCCGTTGTTCAGGCCGGCGTTGAGGGTCAGCGTATCGAAAGCGATCGGCAGTGCGTTGCCCTGCACCTGCTGTACCACCTTGACGCCGTTGCCGGCCAGCGTGACTTTCGCCTCCGGCAGCGCGCCGCCCGGTTTCCAGCTGACGTCGGCCCGGCCGGTGAACACACCGCTCAGGGCGGTCTCCGGGCCGAGGAACGGCTTGATCATCGCCAGGTCGAACCGGTTAAGCACCACGCTGGCCTGGCCGCTCTGGCCGGCTTCAATGGTCTTAGGCACGCACAGCTCGGCGTTCGGGTTCTGCCAACAGTGCGGCCCGACGCTGATTTTCTGCTCGGTGTTCAGGTAGTCCAGCGCGATGGTGCGCGTCAGGCGCCATTCCCCTACCGGCGTATCGAAGCGGGTGTTGTTCAGATTGCCGCGCCAGCGCTGCTGCTGACGATCGAAGCTGCCCTGCAGCGCCAGCTGGCCGGAGACCGGCTTGCCGTCGATCTTCAGCTGCAGCTGGTGCTGTTTCTCGCTGCCTTTGGCGTCGAGGGTCAGCAGGCTGACCTCCAGCGCGTCCTGCTTCAGCTGTTCGACGCGTACCGCCAACTGCCCCTGGATCTGATCCGTGGAGCGCACATCACCGTCTATTTTCACGCGGTTGATACGCAGCGCCTGCCACTGCAAGCCGGAAGCGGTCAAATCCGCCAGCAGCTGCGGCGCCTGCAGATTGCCACGCAGCTTCAACAGCCCTTTGGCGGTGCCGCCGAGGCCCGGCAGCGCGCCGTCCAGACGCGGCGCGTCGATGTTGGCGTCCAGGTTCCAGCTCTTCTCGTCCAGCTGCCCTTTGACGTTCAGTTGATTGCGCCCCAGCGCCAGATCGATGCCGGGGATTTTCCACTGCCCGGCGGCGTTGCCGCTCAGCGTGCCGCGCGCCGTGACCTTGTTCTGCTTCACGTTGCCGTCCAGCTGCAATACCGGCACTTGCAGCTGCCAGCTACCGCCGTGCAGGCTGCCGCGCGTGGTGATCTTGCCATCCAGCTTCGCCGGCCATTCCGGCCACTGCTTGGCGGTATTGATGCCGCTCAGCGTCAATTGCGAGGTCCAGCTGATGGCCTTGCTCCAGTCCACCAGCGCGGTAAGATCGGTATTGCCCTGCAGCGCCGCCAGGCGCAGGCGCTCCAGCTTGAACTGCTCGACGTTGCCTTTGCCGTCCAGCGTCAGCACCGCTGGCGGCAGATCCTGGCCTTTCAGATTGGCGCGCGTCGATAGCGCGTAATCGGTCGCCTTGCCGTTAAAGCGCAGGCGGAAGTCATTGACCTGGTACTGCGCCTCGCCGGTCAGCGGCCATTTCAGCTGCTTGCTCTGCAGCGTCAGCGCCAGCGGCAGGCCGGCTTCGGCCAGCCGGGTTTGCACATCGAGCTGGGCGCCGACCGGGCCGGACAGGTTCAGCGCCACCTTCAGCTCGTCACGCAGCCCGCCGCCGATGTTCAGCTTCACCTTCTCGCCCTTCAGCGGTTCGATGTTCAGCGCGCTGTTGGCGGTCAGGGCTACCGGCCAGTCGCCGGTCAGGGTCGCCTGCCCCTGCACCGACAACGTGCCCTGCGGCGACTTCACGTCGAAGTTGTCCAACTGGATATGCTGATCCTGCGTGCTGGCCTGCAGCAACAGGCTCGTGATCAGCACATCGGTATCGCCGGTCAAGCGCAGCTGCTCACCGCTGATCTCTTTGACGGTGATATCCAGCGGCAGGCGGATGTCCGGCAGATCCGGCAACAGCGGTTTGGCGAACAGTTCCTTCAGCGTTTCGCCCAACGGCTTCTCTTCCGGCGGCGGTGCCGGCTTCGCCGCGTCGGTAACCTGCTCGCCGACCTTTTTCGCCACCTCGACCGCCGGTTGCACCGCTTCCGGCAACGGGTTTTGCGGCGTTTTCGGCAAGGCGATCAGCAGCGAGCCGATCTTGGTCGGCATCAGCGTCAGCGCGCGTTCTTGCCACTGCGCGCCGGTGCGGAACTCAGCCAGAGAAATGGCGGTATCGTCGACGGTGACCTTGACGTTGTTCAACGCCAGCAGACGCAGGGTGATCGGATAAGGCGTGCTGAGATTGGTGGTCGGCTCACTGCTCTCCTCCACCGGCGCGGAAGGCGCCATCTCTTTGGTGTTCACCGCCACGTCCACATCCTGGGCGGTCAAGGCGTTGACGCACAGCGAACTGCGTTTAAAGCAGGACAGATCAAGGGACAGATGGAACTGCCCGGCGTTGACCGTCACGCCCGGCATCTGATACTTCACGCCCTTCAGCGTCAGATCGCGCCAGCCGCCGCTGACGCCGGCGATCTCCAGCCCCGGCACCCAGCGCGCCGCGCCGTTGATGACCATATGCAAACCGGTGGTGGTGCCTATCAGGAAGGCCAACCCGCCGATCAGCAACAGCAGAACGACCAGAAATCCGAGACAAATCTTTTTAACCAGGCTCATAGTTCAGGCCCCAAACCGATGTAGAACTGCATCCCGTGGGTGTCCTTGTCCCCCACGGGCGCGGCGATATCCAGCTTCACCGGCCCCACCGGCGACTGCCAGCGCACGCCGACGCCGGCGCCGGTCTTGAAGTTGCTCTTCTTGATATCGTTCACCGCTTCACCGGAGTCGACGAACATCGCCCCCCACCACTTGCCGGTCACGTTGTATTGGTACTCCAGCGATCCGGTCAGCATCTTGGAGGCGCCGGTCAGCTTGCCGTCGTCATCGCGCGGCGAAATGTCTTTGTACTTGTAGCCGCGAATGCTGCGGTCACCGCCGGCGAAGAAGCGCAGATCCGGCGGCACCTTGTCGAAGTCGTTGGTTTCAATCCAGCCCACCTGCCCGCGCGCCACGAAACGGTGCTTGTCGGCCAACGTGCGGATCCAGACGTTCTGCGCCTGCATCAGCGCGAAGTCCACGCCGGAACCCCAGGTGGTGTCGGACACGTCGATGGAGTAGCGTTGGCTGTCGCCCCAGGTCGGCATCAGGCCGCCGCGCGAACGGGTGCGGTTGAAGCTGACGCCGGGGTACAACAGCATCGTGGTGTTGCTGACGTTACCCTGGGTAAAGTTATCCCAGCGCCAGGTCAGGTTGATCGCCCGCTGCCAGCCGCTGGAGAGATCCCAGTTGCGCGAGGCCACCACTTTGGAGGTGACGGACTTGGTGTCGTTAAGATTGACGTTCTTGAGGCCGCCCTGCAGCAGGTAATACTGCTCCAGCGGATTCTTCAGCAACGGGATCTTGTAGGTCAGATCCAGCTGCTGTTCCGGCGCCGACACGCTGGCGCTGGTTTCCAGGCTGTGACCGCGATCGTTGAGCCAGGGCTTTTTCCAGGTGCCTTTCACCCGCGGGCCGACGTCGGTGGAGTAACCGATACCGGTTTCGACGGTGTTGCGCGTGCGTGGCGTCACCAGCGCGTCCAACGGCAAAATCTTGTTCTCTTTGGCATCGTTGAAATCAGGGGACACCACCACCGAGTTGAACCAGTTGGTGGCGGACAAACGGCGGTTCAGCTCGGCCAAATCCTCCGAACTGTAGTAATCCCCCTGATGAAAGGGCACCAGATTTTGCAGATAGTCTTCGCGGATTTGCGAACCGGTGAATTTCACCTTGCCGAAGCGGTAACGTTCGCCGCTGTTGAAATCGATATCCCAAAACGCCTTGTGCAGATCTTCGGCCACGCCGAGCTGGCTTTTGGTCATGTCGGCATCGAAGTAGCCTTTGCGCAGCGCCAGGCCGGTGAGCGAGCCTTTGAAACTGTCATACTTGCCGTGGTTGAGGATCTCGCCGATGGTCGGCCGGTCCTTCTTTACCAGCGCCAGGTAGTCCTCATCGGTCTTCGCGCCGCCTTCCAGCACGATGTTGGCGCCGGCGATACGCACCGGTTCGCCCGGATTGACCTTGGCGTGCAGCACCGGGCGCGACATCCCCGGCCGGTCGTCCAGCGTAAACTCGATGGTCGGCTGGTAATAGCCGAGCGCGCGCAGCCCCTGGCGCACCGCCTCATCCACCCGCGCGCGGAAGCGACCATCGGTGCCGACCTCTTCAGGCGTGATCGACGACAGCCGCACCCGGACGTTTTTTTCCAACTCTCCGCTTAACCCCTCCACCTGCAGCCGCACGTTCGCCGCATAGGCTGCAGGTGCCGCAAGCAACACAGATATCAAGCACATGACCGGGTACTTTGGCACGTGTTCTCCTTATTGATTTTACTTTCCTGTTATGGTGTTCGCTCCGGGGCCAGGGCAGACTCCGCGCTATCATGGCGGCAGCCCTCTTCAACCTTGTTCCGGACGCCGCCCGCCGCGCTTTACCACCGCCGCGCAACAGGCGAATTCTTCACTTTTGGCGCTCAAAATACTGCGTTAAGCTTATACAAAATCCAACTTGCCGCTTATTGTGGGCAAAGACGCGGTGAGATACAACCGAACCGCCGCCATGTAGGGTCAATTCTTACTGTGACAACAGGAGTCAACCGTGGTGCCATTTTTTGATAAATCACAAACCGTCGATAAGGCAAGCGCGCTGCCTGGCCGCACCACGCCAATGCCTGTCGCAACGCTCAACGTGGTCACCGAACACTCGATGACCCAGGTGCCGGCAGGCATGGAGGTGGCGATCTTCGCCATGGGCTGTTTCTGGGGCGTTGAGCGTCTGTTCTGGCAGCAGCCGGGCGTCTACAGCACCGCCGCCGGCTACAGCGGCGGCTATACGCCGAACCCGACCTACCGCGAAGTGTGCAGCGGCCAGACCGGCCACGCCGAAGTGGTGCGCGTGGTGTTCGATCCGCAGGTCGTCAGCTACAAACAGCTGCTGCAGGTGTTCTGGGAAAATCACGATCCGGCGCAGGGCATGCGCCAGGGCGGCGACGTCGGCACGCAGTACCGCTCGGCGATTTATGCGCTGAGCCCAGAGCAGCAGGCCGAGGCGGAGAGCAGCCTGCAGCGCTTCCAGCAGGCGATGGACGCGGCGGGCGACAAGCGCGTCATCACCACCGAAATCGCGCCGGCGCTGCCGTTCTATTATGCGGAAGACGACCATCAGCAGTACCTGTTCAAAAACCCGGAAGGCTACTGCGGGCTGGGCGGCATCGGCGTTTGCCTGCCACCGCAGGGCTGATCCGATGCCGGCCGGCGGCACTTTTTTAACCGCTGGCGGCCCCTGTGGGGCAACTGCTATACTATGCGGGCCGCTTCTGCGGCCCGATAGCTTCTCTTCTGGTTGTTATCGCTGCTTTTTTTACTATGTACTACCCTTCCTCAAGAGCGCCGGCATCCCGTCGGCACGTATGGATAGATTATGTTAAACAGTATTTTACTGATTCTTTTTCTGATCGCGGTGAGTGCGTTTTTCTCACTGTCGGAAATCTCTCTGGCCGCCTCGCGCAAGATCAAACTGAAGCTGATGGCGGACGAAGGCAACATCAACGCCGCCAGAGTGCTTAAACTGCAAGAAACCCCAGGCATCTTCTTCACCGTGGTGCAGATCGGCCTGAACGCCGTGGCCATCCTCGGCGGTATCGTCGGCGACGCGGCTTTCTCCCCCACCTTCAAGGTGTTGTTCGATCGCTTCCTGTCGCCCGAACTGGCGGAACAGGTCAGCTTTATCTGCTCCTTCGTGCTGGTGACCAGCCTGTTTATCCTGTTCGCCGATTTGACCCCGAAGCGCATCGGTATGATTGCACCAGAGACGGTCGCCGTCCGGATCATCAACCCGATGCGTTTCTCCATCATGATCTTCCGCCCGCTGGTGTGGTTCTTCAACGGCATGGCCAACCTGATCTTCCGCATGTTCAAGCTGCCGATGGTGCGTAAGGACGACATCACCTCCGATGACATCTACGCGGTGGTGGAAGCCGGCGCCCTGGCGGGCGTGCTGCGCAAGCAGGAGCACGAACTGATTGAAAACGTGTTCGAACTGGAATCGCGCACCGTGCCGTCGTCGATGACCTCGCGCGAAAGCGTGGTGTACTTCGATCTGCGCGAAAGCGAAGAGAGCATCAAGGAGAAGGTCTCGACCCATCCGCACTCCAAGTTTCTGGTGTGCGACGGCCATATCGATCAGGTGGTCGGCTACGTCGATTCCAAAGACCTGCTGAACCGCGTGCTGGGCAACCAGAGCCTGGTGCTGAGCAGCGGCGTGCAGATCCGTTCGGCGCTGATCGTGCCGGATACGCTGACGCTGTCCGAAGCGTTGGAAAGCTTCAAGACCGCCGGCGAAGACTTCGCGGTGATCCTCAATGAATATGCGTTGGTGGTGGGCATCATCACCCTTAACGACGTGATGACCACGCTGATGGGCGATCTGGTTGGCCAAGGCCAGGAAGAGCAGATCGTGGCGCGCGACGAAAGCTCATGGCTGATTGAGGGCGGCACGCCGATCGACGACGTGATGCGCGTGCTGGACATTGATGAGTTCCCGCAGGCGGGCAACTACGAGACCATCGGCGGCTTTATGATGTATATGCTGCGCAAGATCCCGAAACGCACCGACTTCGTCAAATACGCCGGCTACAAGTTCGAAGTGGTGGATATCGACAGCTACAAGATAGACCAGCTGCTGGTCACCCGGCTGAGCGACAAACCGGCGGCGGTGCTGCCGAAAGCCCCGGAAGACACCCCGGCGGCTTGACGGCAGCCGGCAAAAACATCAGCGGCCCCATCGGGGCCGCATTTTTTTTACCGCTGTCAGCGAGGTGTTACCCCATCTCGGTCTGCAACAGCAGCACCTGACGGTTCACTTCAGACATCACGCTGAAATGGCGCTTGTCGCGAATCTTCGGCGGCAGGATTTTCCCCTCGTCGAATTCAAATGCGCCCACGTCCTTGATATACAGCCTTCCGCGAAACAGGGTCTTAACGTACTTTGCCACTTTCAAAGGGTTATAACGCTGGAAGATTCTCATTCTTTTACGCTCCTCCCGTTGATCCATGCGCTCAGCGAGCCGCCAAAGGTGGCAGCCTCGAAATTCAGAACGCAACTTGATTGCATGTAGTAGACCCAGTAAAGACCAGAACGTTCACTTCTGCCCGGATATCTACGCTGGATTTACACTTTTTGACAGAATTGTATATGATAATTTATAGCGTTTTCAGTATATCCCTTCAAAATCTGATGATTAGCGAACCAAGGGAAAATCTGCGATCCGGTTAACAGGACAGACCTCTTATCACATCCTATGCTTTAGGCTGTCGAAGTGCTGTCACACAAATTCCACCCATCACAAGGAGAAAGCATGAAAACAAGTCGCATGCTGATGGTATCCCTGCTGCTCGCCCCGCTTTTCGCTTCCGCGCACAACTTCCAGCTCCAGCAGCGCGTAGCGCCGGTCGGCGTCAGCGACAAAGGAGAGCTCAACTACGCTGACGGTAATTTTAGCTACCAGAACTGGAACAGCGCACAGCTCAGTGGAAAAGTGCGAGTGATACAACATATTGCCGGCCGCAGCTCCGCCAAAGACATGAACGACCCACTGATTGAAGCGATCAAGAAGGCGAAGCTACCACACGATCGTTACCAAACGACGACAATCGTCAACACCGACGATGCCCTGATGGGCACCGCGATGTTCGTGCGCAGCAGCATTGAAGACAGCAAGAAGGAGTTCCCATGGTCGCAGTTTATCGTCGACAGCGACGGTAACGTGCGCAAGGCCTGGGATCTGCAGCCGAAAGGCTCAGCTATTGTGGTGCTGGATAAGCAAGGGCGCATTCAGTTTGCTAAAGACGGCGCGCTGACGCCGGAAGAGGTGCAGCAGGTGATGTCCAAGCTGCACCAGCTGTTGGCGAACTAACTCAGAACAGCGACACCCGGAAGCCGGGGTTGAGGAAAGATTCACGCGGTGTATAGAGCAACGGCTTGCCCTGCCAATCGTGAATTTGCGCCCCGGCGGCCACCGCCACCGCATGCCCTGCGGCGGTATCCCAAATGTTGGTCGGCCCGAAGCGCGGATAGAGCTGCGCCTTGCCTTCCGCCACCAGGCAAAACTTCAGTGAGGAGCCGACGGACACGGTCTGGTGCTCACCCAACTGCTGCAGATAGTCTTTCAGCTCGTCGTCGATATGCGACCGGCTCACCACCACCAGCGGCGGATGCGCGTTGCTGACGCCGATCGCCTGCCGCACGCCCTTCTCTTCTTTCCAGGCCTTGCCGCGCTCTGCCAGATACAGCACGTCGATCGCCGGGGCATACACCACGCCCATCACCGCCTGCCCCTCTTCAATCAGGGCAATATTGACCGTGAACTCGCCGTTGCGGTGCAAGAACTCTTTGGTGCCGTCCAACGGATCGACCAACCAGTAGCGCGTCCAGTTGCGGCGCTCTTCCCACGCCGGCGGATCCTCTTCCGACAGCAGCGGCACCTCCGGCGTCAGGGCCGCCAGGCCGCGCTTGATGATGTGATGCGCAGCCAGATCGGCCGCCGTCACCGGTGAGTCATCTTTTTTCTGTGCGACATCAAGCGGTTGTTCACCGTCGTACACCGCCATGATCGCCGCTCCCGCCTCGCGGGACAGTTGGCAAATTCGCTCTAACATCATGCACCTCAACTCTGCATCTCCGTGGGAAATTTCCCTCTGTCTCTGCTAGCAGACTAGTTTTTTTTACGCCGAATATCCATCTCAACCGGCTAACCCCCGGGAATTCCTCAGATCTTGTTGGGCACAACTGTGAACTTCCCCGCGTTACCTGCTCCCGTTTTCTGCCACACTTCACAGTTTACTGTGGCAAGCAGTGTTAATTACATTTCCCTCTGCGATAACACTCGAATAATGGAATGGAGAGACCCCAATGATGAAGCATCCACTGACGCTGTCCGCGCTTGCGCTGCTGGTATGCGCCTCGGCGCAGGCGGCCACCGTCGACCTGCGCGTGCTGGAAACCACCGACCTGCACAGCAACATGATGGACTTCGATTATTACAAGGACACGCCGACCGACAAGTTCGGCCTGGTGCGCACCGCCAGCCTGATCCAACAGGCGCGCCAGCAGGCCGCCAACGCGGTGTTGGTGGACAACGGCGACATCATTCAGGGCAGCCCGCTCGGCGACTACATGGCGGCCAAGGGGCTGAAACCGGGCGACGTGCACCCGGTCTATAAGGCGATGAACACGCTGGATTATGTGGTCGGCAACATCGGCAACCATGAATTCAACTACGGGCTGGACTACCTGAAAAACGCCATCGCCGGCGCCAAGTTCCCGTATATCAACGCCAACGTCATCGACGCCAAAACGCAAAAACCGCTGTTCACGCCGTACATCATCGTCGATACGCCGGTGAAAGACCGCGACGGCAAGGCGCATACGCTGCGCATCGGCTACATCGGCTTCGTGCCGCCGCAGATCCTGGTGTGGGACAAGGCCAACCTGCAGGGCAAGGTGACGGTGGACGACATCACCGCCACCGCCAAACGCTACGTGCCGGAAATGCGTAAACAGGGCGCCGATCTGGTGGTGGCGATCCCGCATTCCGGGCTGTCCAGCGAGCCTTACAAGGCAATGGCGGAGAACTCGGTCTACTACCTCAGCCAGGTACCGGGCATCGACGCCATCATGTTCGGTCACGCCCATGCGGTGTTCCCGAGCAAGGACTTCGCCAACATCAAAGGCGCGGATATCGATAAGGGCCTGCTGAACGGCGTACCGGCGGTGATGCCAGGACAATGGGGCGATCATCTCGGCGTGGTCGATCTGCAGCTCAACAACGATGGTGGCAGCTGGAAAGTGACCGCTGCCAAAGCGGAAGCACGGCCGATCTACGACAAAGAGAACAAGAAATCGCTGGCGGCTGAGGACGCCGCGCTGGTGAAGGTGTTGGCGGACGATCACAAGGGCACGCGCGAGTTCGTCAGCCAGCCGATCGGCAAATCCGACGGCAACATGTACAGCTACCTGGCGCTGGTGCAGGACGATCCGACGGTGCAGATCGTCAACAATGCGCAGAAGGCCTACGTCGAACATTACATCCAGGGCGACCCGGATCTGGCCGATCTGCCGGTGCTGTCGGCGGCGGCGCCGTTCAAAGTCGGCGGCCGCAAGAACGATCCGGCCAGCTTCGTCGAAGTGGAAAAGGGCCAGCTCACCTTCCGCAACGCCGCCGATCTCTATCTCTACCCCAATACGCTGGTGGTGGTGAAGGCCAGCGGCAAAGAGGTGAAAGAGTGGCTGGAGTGTTCCGCCGGCCAATTCAACCAGATCGACGTCAACAGCGCCAAACCGCAAGGTTTGATCAACTGGGACGGTTTCCGCACCTATAACTTCGACGTGATCGACGGCGTCAACTACCAGATCGACGTCAGCCAACCGGCGCGCTACGACGGCGAATGCCAGCTGATCAACGAGAAGGCGGAGCGTATCAAGCGGCTGACCTTCAACGGCAAGCCGATCGATCCGAACGCCACCTTCCTGGTCGCCACCAACAACTACCGTGCCTACGGCGGCAAGTTTGCCGGCACCGGCGACCAACATATCGCTTTCGCTTCGCCGGATGAAAACCGCTCGGTGCTGGCGGCCTACATCAGCGCCGAAACCCAGCGCCACGGCGCAGTGCATCCGCAGGCAGACAACAACTGGCGTTTGGCGACCTTCAGCAGCAAGCAGCCGCTGGATATCCGCTTCGAGACCTCGCCATCGGACAAAGCGACGGCGTTTATCAAAGAGCACGCCCAATACCCAATGACCGCCGAAGGCCATGACCGCATCGGTTTCGCGGTCTATCGCATCGATTTAAGCGCGAAATAATCGCCAGGCCGGGGCAATCCCCCGGCCATCTCCTCTATTTTCCCGCTGGCGCGCCCTTTAAATTGTATTTAAAATGCATGTTATAAAATTCCTTCGTTTAAAGAGGCACTACCATGGATTACCGCAATCAATCCCTTGGCGCGCTCGCTATCGCCATTCCCCGGGCATCACGTCTGTTTCGCCAGCATCAGCTGGATTTCTGCTGCGGCGGCCGGCAATCGCTGGCACGCGCCGCCGAGCGCAAAGGGCTGGACATCGACCAGTTGGAGAACGCGCTGGCCGCACTCGCCGCCGCGCCGGAGCAAAGCCGGGACTGGCGCACGGCGCCGCTCGATGAGGTGATCGACTACATTCTGCCGCGCTTTCATCAGCGGCACCGCGAACAGTTGGCCGAACTGGTGCTGATGGCGGAAAAAGTCGAACGCGTGCACGGCGACAAACCCAGCTGCCCGCGCGGGTTGGCGAAGCAGTTGAACCTGATCCGCCTGGATCTGGAGAATCACATGATGAAAGAGGAGCAGATCCTGTTCCCGCTGATCAAACAGGGCATGGGGCCGCAGGCCGCCGGACCGATCTCGGTGATGGAACATGAGCATGACGAGGCGGGTGAACAACTGGAGGTGGTGAAGTTCCTCACCGATAACGTGACGCCACCGGAGGGCGCCTGCACCACCTGGCGGGCGCTGTACAACGGCATCGACGAGTTCATCGGCGATCTGATGGAACACATCAGCCTGGAAAACAATCTGCTGTTCCCGCGCGCGCTACGCGGCGCATAAAATAAGGGCGCCACGAAGGCGCCCAGAGCAATCCTCGGGGGGATTACAGGATTTCCAGCAGCTCGACGTCGAACACCAGCGCGCTGAACGGCGGGATGGACGCGCCTGCGCCACGTTCGCCGTAGGCCAGGTTGTGCGGGATATACAGCTGCCATTTGGAACCAACCGGCATCAGGGTCAGCGCTTCGATCCAGCCTGGGATCACGCCGCTGACCGGGAATTCTGCCGGCTGGCCGCGCTCGACCGAGCTGTCGAACACGTCACCGTTGATCAGACGACCGGTATAGTGCACACGCACGCGATCCTGACGGGACGGGATTGGGCCGTTGCCCTGCTCCAGCACGGAGAACTGCAGGCCAGACTCGGTCAGCGTCACGTCGTCGCGCTTAGCGTTGTCGTCCAGGAATTTCTGGCCTTCAACGGCCATCGCCTGCTGGCGCTCGCGGCGCACCGCATCCGCACGCTCGTGGATTTCACGCAGCGCACGGTGCACCACGTCTACCGGAACCGCCGGGGCATTCCCTTCCAGCGCGTCGCGCAGACCCGCCAGCAAAGCTTCCGGTTGCAAACCTTCCAGCCCGGACTCTTGCAGCTGCTGGCCGACCTGTAAACCAATCCCGTAACTTGCTTGCGCTTCAACGCTGTCAAAAGAAGGGGTTGTCATGGGGTTTTCCTTAAGTCTGTAAAAAGTCGAAAGCGCAGCATAACAGCGCGTCAATGCCGGGTAAAATCTTGTGTGGAGAATGATGACTTTTGTCGTAGAAAAAGAAACAATAACCTTCTGTTAACGCCCGCAGCCGCAAACCCCGGCCTTGCCGCTCAGCCGCCTTTCACTTCAATCAGTTAGCGGGCTATACTGAAAGCAGGATATCGGGCAGGCGAGGCGCTTGCCGCGCCGCGCTAATTACTACGCCGTCGAAGAGAGGTCACCATGGGCAGAATCGCGCCCAGGAGAAGGAAAACCACCCGCATCTACCAGCCGCTGCTGCGCACCTGGCTGAACGTCAGCCAGCGCCTGAAACCGGGCGCCGCACCCACGTCTGAAGGCGCGGAACCGCCATCGGAGCCACCGCCGGCCAACGACAAAATGCAGCAGGTCAAAGCGCTGCTGGCCAAAGTCTGGCATCTGCCGGACGGTTTCCATTGGATGGAGCCGCTGCCCTACTTTCACCGCCGCTGGGTGCTGATCTTCGGCATCATCCTGCTGTTGGCGTTGCTGTGGCCCTACTCGCCCGAAAGGCAGCCGTTCCCGGTTTCCCAACAGGAAACCAGCGTGCCGCTGCAGGCCGATCTGCAAAACGGCGGCGGCGCCACGTCTACCAACGAACCGACGCCGGCGGGCAACTGGCAGCGTTATCAGATCCAGCCCGGCCAGACGCTGGCCCAGCTGTTTCGCGACAACAATCTGCCGGTGAATGAAGTGTTCGCCATGGCGCAGGTGGAAGGCGGCGACAAGCCGCTGAGCAACATGAAAGCCGGCCAGGAAGTGCGTATCGAACGCGACGCCAACGGCGTGATTAACGCGCTGTCGGTCACCACGGTGGACAACAGCCAGGCGCTGTTCCGCCGCCAGGCCGACGGCAGCTACCGCCGGGAACGCTAATCCCTACAGCTGCGCCAGCAGAAACTCGCGCAGCACCACGCCCTGGTTATGCTCGGTATCTTTGCTGCCATACAGCAGCGTCAGCGCTTGCCCCTGCCGTAACAGCGCCACCAGCGGCTGCCAGGCGTCGTTGGCCGCCAGCTGTTGGCGGTAACGCTCCTCGAAGACCGCCCACTGGTCGGTATGCTGATGGAACCACTTGCGCAGTTCGTCATCCGGCGCCACCTGTTTCAGCCACTGGACGCCCGCTAGCCGCTCCTTGCTGATGCCGCGCGGCCATAGCCGGTCTATCAGATAACAATGTTCCGGCGCCGGCGCGCTGAAATCGTAAACCCGCTGTAGCGTAATCTTTGCCATCGCTCGCTCTCCTTTTTATCTCGTCTTCAAGCGTAGCGCGTTTTGCCGGGCGCAGAAAAGCAAAACGCCAGCGCGAGGCTGGCGTTTTAACCGGGTTAACAGCAGCGTAAATTACGCTTCTGCAACCACAACTACATTCAGCTGTGCGAACACGTCGCTGTGTACCTGGAAGTGCACTTCGTGCTCACCAGTGGTACGCAGAACGCCGTTCGGCAGACGAACTTCGCTCTTGGCAACTTCAACGCCTGCCGCAGTCACTGCGTCAGCGATGTCGCGGGTGCCGATAGAGCCGAACAGTTTACCTTCGTCGCCAGATTTGGAAGCGATGGTCACTGAACCCAGTTCGTTGATCTTGGTTGCGCGAGCTTCAGCAGCAGCCAGAACGTCAGCCAGTTTGGCTTCCAGTTCAGCACGGCGTGCTTCGAAGAACTCAACGTTTTTCTTGGTAGCAGGAACAGCTTTGCCCTGTGGTACCAGGAAGTTACGAGCGTAGCCCGCTTTAACGTTAACTTGATCACCCAGGCTGCCCAGGTTTGCTACTTTATCAAGCAGAATAACTTGCATTACCTTATCCTCTCAAAGTCGTTAATGGACAGTGGCCGATTACTGATGACGATCAGTGTACGGCAACAAAGACAGGTAGCGCGCGCGCTTGATAGCACGGGCCAGCTGGCGCTGATATTTTGCACGAGTACCGGTGATACGGCTCGGTACAATTTTACCACTTTCGGTGATGTAGTTTTTCAGCGTAGCGATGTCTTTATAGTCAATCTCTTGAACGCCTTCCGCGGTGAAACGGCAGAACTTGCGACGACGGAAATAACGTGCCATTTGGCTAGTCTCCAGAATCTATCAATTCAATCTGCTCGGCATGCAGAACCAATTTGCTCAGCCCGTTGCGCCCTTGATGGCAGCTTACAAAGCCTTGCACGGTAATCTGACTGCCGACCGTTAATCTTTGAGTTAGTGCTTGTGACTGTTGTCCGCTGACAACCACGGGCATTCGGCACCATGCTTGTCTGCTGAATCCGGCTTCCATCTGCTGCGAACGGTGCTCTAGCACAAATTGGCAGTGCGGTATCCCGGAAGGACTCACTTTTCGAACCGGCGCCTTGCACACAGTGCCCGACAAAACCAGACGATTAGCCGTCACGGCGGCAATTACTCTTCAGAATCCCCAGCATCTGCATCATCTGCGGTTTCGTTAGCGAAGTCTTCGCGGCGATCGCCACGACGTTCGTCTTTCGCTTTAACCATCGGAGATGCTTCAGTTACCGCGTGCTTAACGCGCATAACCATGCTGCGGATAACGGCGTCGTTGAAGCGGAAGTTAGTTTCCAGCTCATCGATCGCTTCCTGCGGCGCTTCAACGTTCAGCAGAACGTAGTGAGCTTTGTGCAGTTTGTTGATCGGATAAGCCAGCTGACGGCGGCCCCAGTCTTCCAGACGGTGAATCTGACCTTGCGCGTTAGTGATGGTAGCACTGTAACGCTCGATCATGCCCGGAACCTGTTCGCTTTGGTCAGGATGGACCATAAAAACGATTTCGTAATGACGCATCGAATTGCTCCTTACGGATTATTCAGCCTCCTGTCAGGGTCAACCGCGGCCCATGGAAGCAAGGAACGTGTTTAGTGTGCGGCTGAAAAATGACGCGTAATCATACTGACGCAGGGCGGGAAACTCAAGGACTGCGTGGGTTTTATTCGCGTTAATGCGAGGCGCTATGGGAAATAGCACGATTTGCTCGTGGGTGAACCTATGTACGCCGATCCATCGGTTTCAAAAATCTTTCAATGAAATCAGAGTTGAGTCACAAATCTATTTCACTTTTTTTGAAAGAGGTCATCAAAAGCCCCCGCTTTTTAATCCGCCGCAACGGACTAAAATTAACCATATCCGCCGCAGACAGCGCGACGAAAAAGATTTCAGATTATTCAATGCAGATAAATGACTTTTTGCCGCAGCGACATTCGCTGTCAGGCCGTAACGGCAAAGGGTTAAGAGAGGCACTATGAAACGCATCATTCTAGCAACGGCGCTGGCCGCCCTGTTCTCCGCCAACGTAATGGCCGCGACGGAGATCACGTCGCACCAGGCCGATCAACGCCAGAGCGTCGGCTTCGTCACCCTGAACCAGAACGTGGTTTCGCCGGATGACGCCAGCAGCCAGGTCAGCAAAATCGCCGACCAACGCGGCGCAAGCTCTTATCGCATCATCGCCCTGCACGAACCGGGCGACAACAGCACGATGCACGTCAGCGCCGAGCTGTACCGCTAAAAAGACGCGCCGCACCAGGGAAATCCCCAGGGCTTCATCAGAAAGCCCGTTCAGTCCTCGCCGGAGCGCCGCCCGTTGGGCGCTCCATTTTCTCACCCTTCACAGCTTGAGCAAGGCCGGCATGCTGAACGCCTTGCCCGGATTATGCAATTGCAGCGCCATCTGCAGATAATTTGTCCGCGTTTGCAGCAGCTCGGCGCTTCCCGTCAGGGTCGCCCGCTGCTCGAAGGAGAGCGTACCGGCCGCCGCGGTGTGAGTGGCTGCCGTTTTCGGCACGAAGGCAAACAGCGCCGTCATGTTTTGCACCGTCTGCGCGGTGATACGCGACAGCGGATTCGCCTTGTTTTGTCGCGCCTTGCCGTCGGCTGCCCCCAGCATCTCGCTGAAGGCCGCTGAGTTCAGTTCGGCGCGCGCTTTCATCGTTCCCATTAAACCGGCCGTACTGCCGATGTTTTTTATCATGCCCTCTGCTCCTTGCTGCCCTGAAAGAATTCACGCAGACATTCTCCCCTTCATTCAGCTAAACGATGGCCGAAACAGCCCGCACAGAGCGGTGCAATTCCCTGCATCGCGCACGGAAACACACTACAACTCGCGGCGGAAAAAGTCGGCCGTGGCAGACAGCGCCAGCGGCGTGATGCGGTGTTTCACCCCCGGTTCGATGAGCGACGTCAAGCGGCCGTCCGCGCCTTGCTGCCGCAACTCGGCCGCCAAACGCAGGCTGTCTGTCGCCGGCACCACGTCGTCCGTCTCGCCGTGCCACAGCAGCAGCGGCCGCCCGGCAATCGTCTCCAAACGCCCTTCCAGCTCATACTCCGCCAATACGGCGGTGCGCGCCGCAAACGCCGCCGGAGAGAGCGCCTCGCCCTCTTCGCCCAACGGCGGATACAGCGCTTGCGCCAGCGAACGGTAATAGCCGGAACCCATCAGGCTGGCGGCCGCCCGGATCCACGGGAAACGCGCGAAGGCGCCCAGCGCGGTCATGCCGCCCATAGAGGCGCCGGCGACGCCGATACGCCCGTCGGCAATCAGGCCGAGCCGCTCGAAATGCGCCTTGATCTGCGGCAGCTCGTCGATATTGCTGCGCAGGATCTCCCAAAACGAGGCCAGACGCCGCGCCTCATCGCCGTCGAACCGCTCGCCGTGCCGATCGGCATCCGGCAATACCACCCGAAAACCAACGCGCGCCAGCGCATAGGCGAAGTAGGCGTACACCTCTTTCGACGAGGTATAGCCATGGCAGAAGAACACCGTCGGCAAGGGCCGGTGATAGTGCCCGGCGGGAACGGCATGGATCACCGCAATATCGCCCACCCGCTCGTCATGAATTTCGATCATCCGTTCATCCTCAACCCACCTGTTGGCATTCATCATGACAAACTTGCGCCAGCCAGCGTTAGCTCAATCTGTTCCAGCTTATATTGCGTTACACTGAAGCCATCGTACCGGCACTTTCGAGGTCACCATGACGCTAGTCCGCACACTCATCGCCCTGACGCTGGCCGCACAGCTTTCCGCCTGCGGCATCATGACCACCACGCCGAAACCGCCGCCGCCGCCCACCGCACAGGCGCAGGAGATCGTCCGCGCGCAGACCGCCGAGCTGGTGAAAATCGGTACCATCACCGCCGTAGTGCGCGGTAGCCCGATGGACGTGGAAGCGGAGATTCAGCGCAAGGCCACCGCCGCCGGCGCCCGGTATTACGTGATCATCATGAACAGCGAAACCATCGTGCCGGGCCAATGGTATTCCCAGGCGATCCTGTATCGGTAAGGCGGGGATTTTTTAAGCAGATTTACACTGCCTTTGCACAGGCTGAAGTAGGGTGTTGCACACTGGCGGACAGCATGCCGCATGTTGCGGGTGTCGATTCAGGATCTGACGAAGGGGAACGCCATGAAACGCTCCACCGCACTCACCTCCCTCCTGCTTTCAGTAGGGCTGCTCAGCACCGGCGCACAGTCCGCCGAGCTGGCGCCCGCCGATCGCGTGACGCCGCTCAGTGAAATCGCCGAGATCACCTTCAGCGATCTGCCCGGTTCACCGCAGGAGGCGGAGCAGGCCATCGCCCGCACCGCCGGCCAACACGGCGCCAGCTATTACCGCATCCTGCGGATGGAAGAACAGGCGCACCCGCTTGGCTGGCGCGCCTCGGCCATCTTATACCTTTAGTAGCTCATGCAAGCCGCATTCAACACGCCGCCGCTGACGCAGACGCCCCCCAGGAAAATCCCGGCGGCCAGGTGGTTCGCTTCGATCTTGTCGCTGATGCGCGGCATGTAAATCTTCACGGCCGCGAACAGCAAGAGTTGCACCACCAGCGCCACTACGCCCCACAGCAGGTAATCCAGCAGGCTGATCGAGTTGATCGCCGCGCTGGCCAACGGGATCACATACCCCAGGCAGGCGCCGATGAAAGCAAAGGCGGCGGATTGATTATCGGCCTTGATCAGCGCCCATTCGTCGTGTGGGGTGATGCGGGTATAGACGAACAGAAACACCAAAATCATGGCGAAACCGCTGAAGAAATAAGAGGCGAACGCCGCCAACGCGCTGAGAATATCCATGTGCATTTTCCTGTCAGAGTGAGGCTGAATTAAAAAGGTTTTCTCCGCCGCGCGCCACCCTTTTCCCTAACCGCCGATAGCGCGATTCAACAGCAGTTCGCACACTTCGGCCGACAGCAGGCTCTCACCACGATGATCCAGCGTCAGGTGGCACCAGGCGTCGGCTATCTGCGGGCTGGCGTGCTGCAGCAGCTGCGCGGCGCAGCACAGGTCGAACAGCTGCTGGGTCAGCAGCCGCCCCATCTCTTCACGCGGTTGACGGGCACGCTGCTGCCACTGCCGCCAGGCGTGATCGAACAACCGATTCTGGCCGCGCACCGGCTGCAGCTCGAACTGCAGCATCTCGAGCGCGCCCGGCAGTTTGTGCAAGCTGCGCAACACGTCCAGACACATGATGTTGCCGGAACCTTCCCAGATGCTGTTGACCGGCATCTCGCGATACAGGCGCGGCAGCTCGCTCTCTTCGCAGTAGCCGATACCGCCCAGCACCTCCATCGCCTCGGCGATGAACGGCATGCCCTGGCGACAGATACTGTATTTGGCCGCCGGGGTCAGCAGACGGCTGTAGATCAGCTCACCTTCATTGCTGCGGCTTTCCCAGGCGCGGGCCAGCCGGAACAGCAACGCGGTATGCCCTTCCAGCCGCAGCGCCATGCGCGCCAGAACCTGGCGCATCAGCGGCTGTTCGATCAAGAGCTTGCCGAACGCCTGCCGCTGCAACGCATGATACAGCGCCACCGACAACCCGCGGCGCATCAGGCCGTGGCTGCCGAGCGAGCAGTCGAAACGGGTCAGGCCGCCCATCTTCAGGATATGCCGCACGCCGTCACCCTCATTCCCCAACAGCCAGGCGGTGGCGTCCTGAAACTCCACTTCGCTGCTGGCGTTGGAGCGGTTGCCCAGCTTGTCTTTCAACCGCTCCAGGCGAATGGCGTTGCGGCTACCGTCCGGCAAAATGCGCGGCAGGAAGAAACAGGACAACCCGCCTTCGGCCTGCGCCAGCACCAGGTGCGCATCGCTCTGCGGCACCGAGAAGAACCACTTGTGCCCCACCAGCCGGTAGGCTTCCCCTGGCCCGCGCGCGCCGAGCGGCGCGGCGGTGGTGGTATTGCTCAAAACGTCGGAGCCGCCCTGCTTCTCCGTCATGCCCATGCCGATCAGCAGGCCACGCTTTTGCCCGCCCGGCAACAGGTGAGCGTCATAACGATCCGACAGCAGCGGCGTTAGCCAGGAGCGAAACTCGGCCGGCAACGCCTGCAGCAACAGCGGCGTGGCGCCGAAGGTCATGGTCACCGGGCACAGCGTGCCTGCCTCGACCTGCGCATGCAGCATAAAGCGCGCGGCGCGCGCCACGAAGGAACCGATGCGCGCATCCTCCTGCCAGGGCAGGTTGTGCACCCGGTTGGCGATCAGCCCCTGCATCAGGATATGCCAGGCGGGGTGAAAGCGAACGTCGTCCAGCCGCTGACCGGTGGCGTCGTAGCGCAACAATTCCGGCGGGTTGGCGTTAGCCAGCCGACCCAATTCCAGCGACTCCTGAGTGCCGAGCTGCTGGCCCAGCGAGGCCAACACCTCGGCGTCCCAGCCGCCCTGCTCGCGCTGCAAGGCTTCGCGCAGCGGCGTATCGGAGAGAAACAGGTTGCTGTTGCCCAGCGGCTTGGGTTGGTTAAAAACGGTGTGCGTAGTCCAGACCATGAGAGTGCTCCCTGAAAAAAGCGTCAGGGGTAAGTATGGTCGGCGCAGAGATTTCTGCCGAAGGCGGGATCACAAGAGGGGGAATTAACGGGGGCACAGGGCCCCCGTCAGGAGAATCAGCCGCGCTGACGCACCGCTTCGAACAGGCAGATGCCGGTGGCGACCGACACGTTCAGCGAAGAGACGGTGCCGGCCATCGGGATGCTGATCAGCTCGTCGCAGTGTTCACGGGTCAGGCGACGCATGCCTTCGCCTTCCGCGCCCATCACCAGCGCCATCGGGCCGGTCATTTTGCTCTGATACAGCGTATGGTCGGCTTCGCCGGCGGTGCCCACCACCCAGACATTCATCTCTTGCAGCAGACGCAGCGTGCGCGCCAGGTTGGTCACGCGGATCAACGGCACGTTTTCGGCGGCGCCGCAGGCCACTTTCTTGGCGGTGGCGTTCAGTTGGGCTGAACGGTCGCGCGGCACGATCACCGCGTGCACGCCGGCAGCGTCGGCGCTGCGCAGGCAGGCACCGAGGTTATGCGGGTCGGTCACGCCGTCCAGCACCAGCAGGAACGGGGTCGCCACGCTTTCCAGCAGGCTCGGCAGATCGTTCTCCTGATACTGACGCCCTTCGCGCACCCGGGCGATGATCCCCTGGTGCACCGCGCCTTCAACCTTGTCATCCAGCCATTGGCGGTTCGCCACCTGAATAACGATGCCGGTCGCTTCCAGCTCGGCGATCAGCGGTTGCAGGCGGCGATCTTCGCGGCCTTTCAGGATAAACACTTCCAGGAAGCGTTGCGGGTCGCGCTCTAACAGGGCTTTGACGGCGTGGATGCCGTAAATAATTTCGCTCATGATGCTCTTTTAAATTCGTGCGGCCGGCGATAACCGGCCGATGGTAACGATGTGCGGCAGGTTAAGCCTGCTCGGCACCTTTCTTCTTGGCTGCGCGTTTGGCTTTGGTCGCCGCCGCGATTTTCCGCGTTTTGTCGGACGCTTTCTTGGCTTTCTTCTTCGCCTTCTTCACGTTGTCCGCGGGCTTGGCGTCATCCTGCTTGCGGAAGGCGCTGTCCGGTTCGAAGTTAGCCGGCGGTTTACCGCCACGGCGCTTGCCGCGCCCCGCGTTGCCACTGTCGCGCAGCGTGCGCTGGCCGCCCTTCTTGGCGCGATCGCGCTCGGTTTTGCCTTCACCGCGCGCTTTGCGGGTGCTGGATACCAGCGCGAAGTCGATCTTGCGCTCGTCCATATGCACCGCATCCACGCGGATCTCCACCGTATCCCCCAGGCGATAGACCGTGCCGGAAGACTCGCCGATCAGGCGCTGGCCGATATTATCGTAGCGATAGTAATCATTATCCAGCGTTGATACGTGCACCAGCCCGTCGATAAACAGGTCGTTCAGGCGCACGAAGAAGCCGAAGCCAGTCACGCTGGAGATGATGCCGCTGAACACTTCACCGACGTGATCCTGCATGAAGTCGCACTTCAGCCAGTCGGCGACGTTGCGCGTCGCTTCGTCCGCGCGGCGCTCGGTCATCGAACAGTGCTCGCCCAGCTGCAGCATCTCTTCGAATTCGCTGTGCCAGCCGCCGGTCGGCGTCCAGCGCTCTTTCGGCTCGCCGTGTTCTTTAGCCAGCTGGTATTTGATCGCACGGTGCAGCGCCAGATCCGGATAACGGCGGATCGGCGAGGTGAAGTGGCCGTAAGACGCCAGCGCCAGGCCGAAGTGGCCGCGGTTTTCCGGATCGTAAATCGCCTGCTTCATCGAACGCAGCAGCATGGTTTGCAGCATTTCGTGGTCAGGGCGCTCGGACACTTCATCCATCAGCACCGCATAGTCTTTCGGCTGCGGCTTGTTGCCGCCGCCCAGCGTCAGCCCCAGCTCGCTCAGCACGCTGCGCAGCGCGGAGATGTGGTCGTCGCTCGGACGATCGTGCACGCGGTACAGCGCCGGCTCGTTGCGTTTCTCGACGAAGCGCGCGGCCGCCACGTTGGCCATGATCATGCACTCTTCGATCAGCTTGTGGGCGTCGTTGCGCACCGTCGGCTCCACGCGCTCGATGCGGCGTTCGGCGTTGAAGATGAACTTGGCTTCTTCGGTTTCAAACGCGATGCCGCCGCGCTCGGCGCGCGCCTTATCCAGCACCTTGTACATGGCGTGCAGCTCTTCCAGGTGCTTGACCAGCGGATGGTAGTGCTCGCGCAGCTCCTGATCGCCCTGCAGAATGTGCCACACCTTGTTGTAGGTCAGGCGGGCGTGAGAGCTCATCACCGCCTCGTAGAACTTGGCCGTGGACAGGCGCCCCTGGGCGGAGATGGTCATCTCGCATACCATGCACAGGCGATCGACCTGTGGGTTCAGCGAGCACAGCCCGTTGGACAGCACTTCCGGCAGCATCGGGATCACCTGCGACGGGAAGTACACCGAGTTGCCGCGGCTGCGCGCTTCGTCGTCCAGCGCGGTGCGCGGGCGCACGTAGTAACTGACGTCGGCGATCGCGACCCACAGGCGCCAGCCGCCGCCGCGTTTTTTCTCGCAGTACACGGCATCATCGAAGTCGCGTGCGTCTTCACCGTCGATGGTGACCAACGGCAGCTTGCGCAGATCGACGCGGCCCTTCTTGGCCGCTTCCGGCACCTGCTCGCTGAGATCGGCCACCTGCTTTTCCACCTGCGGCGGCCAGGTATGCGGGATCTCATGGGTGCGCAGCGCGATATCCACCGCCATGCTGGTGCCCATCTTGTCGCCGAGGATCTCGACGATCTTGCCGACCGCCTTGGTGCGGCGGGTCGGACGCTGAGTCAGCTCCACCACCACCATAAAGCCCATGCGCGCGCCGCTGACGCTGTCCGCCGGGATCAGAATATCGAAGCTCAGACGGCTGTCGTCCGGCACCACGAAGCCGGTACCGGCGTCCATGAAGAAGCGGCCGACAATCTGGCTGGTTTTCGGCACCAACACGCGCACGATGCGCGCTTCGCGGCGCCCTTTGCGGTCCGCGCCCAAGGCCTGCGCCAGCACCACGTCACCGTGGATCGCCATTTTCATCTGTTCGGCAGACAGGTACAGATCGTCTTTGCTGCCTTCAACGCGCAGGAAGCCGTAGCCGTCGCGGTGGCCGATCACCGTGCCGCGCAGCAGATCCAAACGTTCCGGCAGCGCGTAGCACTGGCGGCGGGTAAACACTAACTGGCCATCGCGCTCCATAGCGCGCAGGCGGCGGCGCAGCGCTTCCAGCTGCTCTTCACCGCTGAGGCCCAGTTCGTTGCCCAGTTCTTCGCGGCTGGCCGGCGTTTCTCGTTTTGCCAAATGGGCCAGGATATATTCACGGCTGGGGATAGGGGATTCGTATTTTTCTGCTTCTCGTTCCAGGAATGGATCTTGTGACATTGCGGTTCCTCCGTTGTCATCAGCAGGATGACGTTGAGCCTTGTCTTCTCAACGTCGTTTTATTCGACAAGCAATAGCTTGTAGAGCGGCGGATTGTCTTCGACCATATCGGCCAACGTATGCTTATCCAGCTCTTCAAGGAAATTCTGTACGCCCTGTTGGAGCACCTGCTTCAGTCGGCAGGCAGGGGTGATGTGGCAAAAATCGCTGCTGCAGTTAACCAGCGCAAGCGGCTCCAGCGCCCGCACCACGTCGCCGAGGCGAATGCTCTCGGCCGGTTTGCCCAAACGGATGCCGCCATGCTTGCCGCGCACCGCCGTGACAAAACCTACCCGGCTCAACTGATTGATGATCTTCACCATATGGTTACGAGACACGCCATAAACCTCGGTCACTTCCGAGATACTGGTCATTTTGTCCTGCGGCAACGAGGCCATATAGATCAACGCCCGCAGGCCATAATCAGTAAAACTTGTTAACTGCACATCTTACCTCTGGGTATCACTTTACCCGTCTGATACGCCGCTTTTCGGCGCTATTCAAAAGATTACTCATTGGATAATAAACCAGCCGGAGAGTTCGTCGCTAATTATTTAGCGAATCCCGCGCCCTAAGGCGGGTTTATGAAAGGATTTTTTGACGTGAAACCGCAATCGGAGGGAGTCAGGATAAAAACAAACCGGGACGCGCCCGGTTTGTTTACTGCCGCAAAGCCTGATTATGCGTCGAACGGGTCGCGCAGGATCATGGTTTCGCTGCGGTCCGGGCCAGTAGAGATGATGTCTACCGGTACGCCGGTCACTTCTTCGATGCGCTTGATGTAGTTCAGCGCAGCCTGAGGCAGCTTGCTGTGCTCTTTCACGCCAAAGGTGGTTTCGCTCCAGCCCGGCATGGTTTCGTAGATAGGCTCAATGCCTTCCCAGCCTTCAGCCGCCAGCGGAGTAGTGTCCACTTCGCGGCCGTCCGGCATGCGGTAGCCCACGCAGATCTTCACTTCTTTCAGGCCATCCAGGACGTCCAGTTTGGTCAGGCAGAAGCCGGACAGGGAGTTGATCTGCACGGCACGACGCACCGCTACCGCGTCCAGCCAGCCGGTACGACGACGACGGCCGGTGGTGGCGCCGAACTCGTTACCCTGCTTGCACAGGTACTCGCCGGTTTCATCGAACAGTTCGGTTGGGAACGGGCCTGCACCCACGCGAGTGGAGTAGGCTTTCACGATGCCCAGCACGTAGTCCACATAACGCGGGCCGATGCCGGAACCGGTAGCCACGCCGCCGGCGGTGGTGTTGGAAGAGGTCACGTACGGGTAAGTACCGTGATCGATATCCAGCAGGGTGCCCTGAGCGCCTTCGAACATGATCAGGTCGCCACGCTTGCGCGCGCCGTCCAGAAGTTCGGAAACGTCAACCACCATGGCGGTCAGGATGTCGGCGATAGACAGTACGTAGTCCAGCGTCGCCTGATAATCGACGGCTTCAACTTTGTAGTAGTTGACCAGCTGGAAGTTGTGGTAATCGACGATCTCTTTCAGCTTAACGGCGAAGGTTTCTTTGTTGAACAGGTCGCCAACGCGCAGGCCGCGACGAGCCACTTTATCTTCGTAAGCCGGGCCGATGCCGCGACCGGTGGTGCCGATCGCTTTCGCGCCGCGCGCTTTCTCACGCGCGTTATCCAACGCAACGTGGTAAGGCAGGATCAGCGGGCAAGCTTCAGAGAGTAACAGACGTTCGCGTACCGGGATGCCACGCGCTTCGAGTTCACCCATTTCTTTCATCAATGCGTCCGGCGCCAGAACAACACCGTTGCCGATGATGCTGGTGACGTTTTCACGCAGAATACCTGAAGGAATTAAATGAAGGACGGTTTTTTCACCGTTGATTACCAGAGTGTGGCCAGCGTTATGGCCACCTTGGTAGCGCACAACATATTGAGCCCGTTCAGTCAGCAGGTCTACAACCTTGCCTTTACCTTCGTCACCCCATTGGGTGCCCAGTACGACGACGTTCTTACCCATTTTTCAAAATCACCGATTGCTTAAAAATGGATTCTACCACCGTAATTTTCGATTTTCAGCACTTTTAGCATACGATTGCATAAATTTTGGGCTAGACTTTAAAGACCCGTGCGGCCGCTCAACATGTAGTAGATCACGCAGCCCGCAACCACTATTCCACCGCCAAATCGCCGCAGCGTCGCGTCCGGCAACTGCGACATCGCCACAATCATTTTGCGCCAGGCCTGCGGAAACAGCATCGGCCCTAATCCTTCCAGTACCAGAACCAGCCCGAGCGCCAGCCAAATCGTTGAGTTCATGCATCCCCCAAAAACGAGAAAGGGCCCGCGTAAACGGGCCCTCGGTCAGATTGCCTGCCGCTTATTTGCGCAGGGTATCAGGCGACTTCATGTAGCGGAAGAAATCGCTGTCCGGGCTCAGTACCAGCACGTCCTGGTTGTCCTTGAAGCTGGCTTCATAGGCACGCAGGCTGCGGATAAAGGCATAGAAGTCCGGATCCTGGCTGAACGCGTTGGCGAACAGTTTAGCCGCTTCGGCATCGCCTTCACCGCGGGTGATACGCGCCTGACGCTCGGCTTCCGCCAGGGTACGAGTCACTTCGTAGTCCGCGCTGGCGCGCAGCTTCTCGGCTTCTTCCTGGCCCTGCGAGCGCAGACGACGGGCTACCGCTTCACGCTCGGCGCGCATACGCTGGTAGATGGCGTCGGAGACTTCGGCCGGCAGGTTGATCTGCTTGATACGCACGTCGATCACTTCGATGCCCAACGCCGCCATGCTGTTCGGGTTCACCTGTGGCTGTTTGCCGGTGGTTTCCCGCTCAACGCGCGCCGCTGCAGAAGCGATAGCGTCATCGGCTTCGGTGGTCGCCACTTCTTCGCCGTCACCCACGGTGCCGGTGTTCAGCGCGTCACGCACGTCAGACATCAGCTTGCCGCGCGAGTCGGTCACGATGTCTTTCACGTCCAGGCGGCCGATTTCGGAACGCAGACGGTCGCTGAACTTGCGTTTCAGCAGCACTTCGGCCTGGGAGACGTCGCCGCCGCCGGTCGCCAGATAGTAACGGCTGAAGTCGCTGATACGCCACTTCAGATAGGAATCGACGATCAGGTCTTTCTTCTCGCTGGTCACGAAGCGATCGGCCTGGTTATCCATGGTCTGAATACGCGCATCCAGGTTCTTCACGGTCTCGATGAACGGGATCTTGAGATGCAGACCCGGCGCATACACCAGCGGCTTGTTTTCGCCGTCGCGCAGAACCTTGCCGAAGCGCAGCACGATGCCGCGCTGGCCTTCCTGCACCACGAACAGCGAAGCGTACAGCACCACCAGCACCGCGAGGACAATAACTACAAAAGACTTACGCATTGATTACTCTCTCCCTACGCGAGTGGTGTCGTCACGCTGCGCATTCGCCCGGCGCTGATCCATAATCGAACCGCCGCTGGTACGCGGAGCGCTGCTGTTGGCAGCCGGCGCAGGATTCGGATTGAGGCGAATCAGGCTGGTATCCTTGTTGCCGCTCTCCGGCGCCGCGCCTTGACCGCGCAGCATCTGATCCAGCGGCAGCACCATCAGGTTGTTGCCTTTGTCGCTAACCAACACCTTACGGGTATGGCCCAGCACTTTTTCCATGGTTTCGATATACAGACGCTCGCGGGTGATCTGCGGTGCAGACTTGTATTCCGGCAACAGCTTGGCAAAGCGCGCCACCTCACCCTGAGCTTCCAGGACGGTACGGTCTTTATAAGCCTTGGAGTCTTCCAGCAGACGCTGCGCCTGGCCGTTCGCACGCGGCTGAACTTCGTTGGCGTAAGCTTCCGCTTCACGGATGTATTGCTGCTCGTTCTCACGCGCGGCGATCGCATCGTCGAACGACGCCTTCACCTCTTCCGGTGGACGCGCCGCCTGGAAGTTGACGTCCAGCAGCGTGATACCCATGTTGTAAGGACGAATGGTCTCTTCCAGCATGCGCTGCGTATCGTTACGCACCACGGTACGGCCTTCGGTCAGGATGCGGTCCATCGAGTATTTGCCGATCACGCCGCGCAGGGCGCTGTCGGTCGCCTGGCTCAGGCTGTCGTCGGCATTGACGACGCTGAACAGGTACGCTTCCGGGTTGGTCACGCGGTACTGCACGTTCATTTCTACGCGCACCACGTTCTCATCGGAGGTCAGCATCACGCCGGACGCCGCCAGCTCACGCACGGATTCCACGTTCACCGGACGCACGTCGTCGATGAAGGTCGGCTTCCAGTTCAGGCCCGGCTGCACCAGGTGGCTGAACTTGCCGAAGCGTGTCACGACGCCGCGCTCGGCTTCCTTGATGGTGTAGAAGCCGCTGGCGGCCCAGATCACCACCACGGCAACCGCCGCGATACCGATAATGCGGCCGCTAAAGCCCGGACCAGAGGTGCCGGTGCCGCCGCTATTGCTGTTGGAGCCCTTGCCCCCGCCGAAACCGCTCAATTTCTTGCTCAGTTTGCGGAAGATATCGTCCAAATCAGGTGGCCCTTGATCACGACCGCCTTTGTTGTTACCGCCAGAGTTGCCGCCATTGTTATTGCTGCTCCCCCACGGGTCGCGGTCCTGTCCGTTATTACCGGGCTGATTCCACGCCATGTTTTAGCTCCATATTCTGTGATTGGGTACTTCAGGCTTTCGCGAAGCATAAATGTAACAGGATATGATCATACGATAAAGTCAATCAGGTCCTGTTCTTGCTTGCAGAGACGACGCCATTCGACGATCGGCATTCGCACCACCACGCCAATGCTGCCGTCCTCTTCGTTCCACTCTTTTTCAATCGCCTGAAGCTGGTAAAAACGGCTGCGAAGACGGCCTGCCCGTGGCGGTAAGCGCAATTCGTAATGCGCGATCTCCCCCGATAAGCGCTCCGTCAACGCCTGATACAGCAACGGAATACCCTCTCCGCTGGCGGCGGACAGCCACACCCGGATCGGCAGGTTTTCGTCGTTGCGGTCGATACGCGGCACAAAATCGTCCAGCATATCTATTTTGTTCATCACTAACAGTGTAGGGATTTCATCCGAGTCTATCTCCGCCAGCACGGTGTTCACCGCTTCGATGTTCTCATCGACGCGCGGATCTGCGGCATCGATGACGTGCAGCAGCAGAGATGCCTGGCGCGTTTCCTGCAGCGTCGCCTTGAAGGCGGCCACCAGATCGTGCGGCAGGTGCCGGATAAAGCCTACGGTATCCGCCAACACGGTATCCCCCACGTCCGGCACGTCAATGCGCCGCAACGTAGGATCCAAGGTGGCAAATAGCTGGTCCGCCGCATACACCTCGGCAGACGTTATTCGGTTAAACAGGGTGGATTTGCCGGCGTTGGTGTAGCCCACCAGCGATACGGTCGGCACATCGGCGCGGGTCCGCGCGCGTCTGCCTTGTTCACGCTGCTTTTCTACCCGCTCCAGGCGGCGCAGAATCAAGCTGATGCGATCGCGTAACAGGCGACGGTCGGTCTCAAGCTGGGTTTCCCCCGGCCCACGCAGGCCAATCCCCCCTTTTTGCCGCTCCAGGTGCGTCCAGCCGCGTACCAGACGCGTGGCGATGTGACGCAGCTGCGCCAGCTCCACCTGCAGCTTACCTTCATGGGTGCGGGCACGCTGGGCGAAGATGTCTAAAATCAGCCCGGTGCGATCGATCACCCGGCATTCGCACAGGCGCTCGAGGTTTCTTTCCTGCGCCGGGGAAAGGGAATGATCAAACAGGACAACAGACGCGCCGCTGGCTTTCACCGCATCTGCAATTTCTTCGGCCTTTCCTTCGCCGACAAAGTACTTCGGATGCGGGGCTTTGCGGCTACCAGTCACCACTTGCAAAGCTTCGACACCGGCTGAGGAGACCAACGATTCGAACTCGTTGAGGTCTTCCGTATCTTTGTCTTGCGAGAAATAGATATGAACCAGTACGGCCTGCTCACCGGCTTCATAACGGTCAAACAAGCGTGCAACCTCTCAAACGGACACTCACCGTGAGTTTGGGGGACATAAACAGCCCGCGGCTGCTTATGCTCCCCGTCATGGTTGACTTGCAACGCGCTTTATTCAGCGTCATCGCTTTCCTGCTGCGGCTGTTGCTGCGCAGACGGATTGCTACCATGGTGATAGTTGCTTGAACCGCCGCTCGGGTTGTTGCTGTGATGCGAAACCGGGCGTGACGGGACAACGGTAGAGATAGCGTGCTTGTACACCATCTGGCTAACCGTGTTCTTCAACAGGATGACAAACTGGTCAAAAGACTCAATCTGGCCTTGCAGCTTAATACCATTCACCAAATAAATAGAAACCGGAACACGTTCACGACGCAATGCGTTCAGGAACGGATCTTGCAAAGATTGCCCCTTAGCCATTCTATCTTTTCCTTATTTGCTTGTTGTTTGTAACTAAGAACCTGTCGGCTCTAAAATAAACGACGTAAAAAATTTGCGCGCTGAATACTCAGCAATTGTACACAATCACCCAACCTATGCACTAACAACCTGTGTCACCGAGTCCAAAGCCTCTCCCGGCTTTTCACTGTCCAACCAATGGACCGACTCCCAACCCCGTAACCAGGTCATCTGACGTTTAGCCAACTGACGTGTTGCGCAAATACCACGATAAACCATCTCATCGTAACTAATTTCACCAGACAAATATGACCACATCTGGCGGTAACCGACACAGCGAATGGAGGGCAAGTCCGTATGCAAATCACCCCGTGCGAAAAGTGCACGCGCTTCCGTCTCAAAACCCGCCGCCAACATTTGATGGTACCGCAGCTCGATGCGTTGATGGATCAACTCACGGCTGGTCGGCGCTATCGCAAATTGGTGAACTTGATACGGTAACGATTCACCCGAAATTTGAGTCAGTTCCGTTAAAGTTTTACCCGAAATAAAAAAAACTTCCAGTGCTCTGGACAGTCTCTGCGGATCATTCGGATGAATTCTCACTGCCGCGACCGGATCGATCGCCTGTAACTGACGGTGCAACGCCTCCCAACCCTGCTCCGCCGCTTGCCGTTCAATGCGCTCGCGCACTGCGGGATCGGCGGACGGCAGCGGCGACAATCCTTCCAACAACGCCTTAAAATACAACATGGTGCCGCCCACCAACAGCGGAATACGGCCGGCGGCGGTGATGTCGGCCATCTCTTTCAGCGCGTCAGCGCGAAACTCCGCTGCCGAGTAGGCTTCGGCGGGATCGCGGATATCGATCAGCCGATGCGGCGCCTGCGCCAATTCTTCGGCGCTTGGCTTGGCGGTGCCGATATCCATGCCGCGATAAATCAGCGCGGAATCGACGCTGATCAGTTCCACCGGCAGGCGTTCGCGCAGCGCGATCGCCAGCGCGGTCTTGCCCGAGGCGGTCGGCCCCATAATGAAAATAGCCGGGGGACGTGATGTCATTTCAGTTTCAGTCATGCTTGAGGGCCGCCAGTGCGGCCTGTAAATCAACGGGTTGTAAAAGTCCGCTCGGTGGCGATTTGACCAGCTGCGGGCAAAGTCGTTCAACGTCGGTCAGCAATTGTATCGCTTGCGAGGTGTTCCACTGTTCATGTTCGCTGCCAAGACGACGAGCGAGCCAGGTGGCCAACACCGCGGGCGACATCTCCTGATGTTCGGCCAGATAGCCTAACAGTTCAGGTATCAGTTTTTGTAAATTTTGTTGGCGTAATGGTAAAGGCACTGCGCGCAGCGTCACACGGCCGTGATCCGTCTGCAGATCCAGCCCCATCGCCGCCAACAGCGTCTGATGCCGCGCGATGGCCGCTGCTTCACGCTTATCCAACGTCAGCTTGATCGGAATCAGCAGCGGCTGCGGCCGCAGCCCTTCCGCCGGCGGATTGAGCTGCGCCTGGCGCAGCCAGCGTTCCGCCACCGTCAGGTTGAGCAACGCCGGCTGCTGGCGCTGTTCAAGCAATGCGTAGCACGGCGGATGAATCATCAGCACCCGGCCAAAACTGTGCTGGCCGCTCGCCAACGGCGTTTCCGCTGCGGCTTTCGCCGGCGGGAACAGCGGTGGCTTGCTCGACACTTCCGGCGCGGCCTCTTCCTGCGGCTCGGCGGCGGGCCGCATCAGTTTCCCGTACAGCTCGCCTTCGCGTTTCTGATAACCGCCCGCCGCTTGCCAGCCCTGCTGGGGTGCGCGCTCGCGGGCGACGCCGGCCGGTGGCGGCGTTTCGCGACGCGGCGCAGGCTGAGAAAAATGGTTGCCGCCGGCGGCGACGCGGTTTTCCGGCTGCCAGACCGGCGCCGGCGCTTCGTCAGGCGTTTCCGCCAGCGGCAACGCCGGCGTCTGGCCGGCCTGTTGCAGCACGGTGGTTACCGCCTGGTAGATAAAATCGTGCACCAGCCGCGCCTGATGGAAACGCACCTCGTGCTTGGCGGGATGAACGTTGACGTCCACCTGGTGCGGATCGACCTCCAGATACAGCACGTAAGCGGGCTGCTGATCGTCCTTCAGCTGATCCTGATAGGCCTGACGAATGGCGTGATTGATCAAGCGATCGCGCATCATGCGACAGTTGACGTAGCAGTACTGCATTTCACCCAGCTGGCGTGCCCCGGCCGGATCCGCCACCCAGCCGCGGATGCTCAGATCGCCGTGTTGCCAGTCGATATTCAGCGCATGCTGCAAAAACGCCGGGCCGCAGATGCTGCCCAAACGGCGCTCGTGCTGGCTCTCTTCTTTCGCCGCCCGGTACTGGCGGATCAGTTTGCCGTTGTGGCTGAGGTTGATCGCCACATCGAAACGCGCCAGCGCGATGCGCCGTACCACTTCATCGATATGGCCAAATTCGGTTTTCTCAGTGCGCATGAACTTGCGGCGCGCCGGGGTGTTGTAAAACAGATCCAGCACTTCCAGCGTGCTGCCGACCGGATGCGCGGCGGGTTTGACCGTCACCGCCTGCTCGCGCCCTTCGGCATAGGCTTGCCACGCCTCGCTTTGCTCGGCGGTGCGCGACGTCAGGGTCAAACGGGAAACCGAGCTGATACTGGCCAGCGCTTCGCCGCGAAAACCGAGGCTGACGATCGCTTCCAGGTCATCGAGCGTGCTGATTTTACTGGTGGCGTGCCGCGCCAGCGCCAGCGCCAAATCGTCCTTGCCGATGCCGCAGCCGTTGTCGCGAATGCGAATCAGCTTGGCGCCGCCGCGTTCAATGTCGATATCGATGCGCGTCGCGCCGGCGTCCAGACTGTTTTCCACCAGCTCTTTGACGACCGACGCGGGGCGTTCAACCACCTCTCCGGCGGCGATCTGGTTGGCGAGCTGTGGCGGTAACACCTGGATAGGCATGCTGACTCCTGTAGCGGTGGCGCTAGGCCTGCGGAATGGTCAGCGTCCGATCCAGCGGCGCGACGTCCGACTTCAGATTATTGACCCGTTTCAGATCGCCGACGCTAACCCCATAGCGGGAAGCGATGGAGGACAGCGTGTCCCCACGGGCCACTTTATGTTTAGACGGCTTCTTCGCCGGCATTTTCACCTTGGCGACGGCGGTGACGGCGGCGGTTTTCCCCGCCGGCACCTTCAGACGTTGCCCGACCCACACGCCGTCTTTTTTCAGTTTGTTCAGATCCCGCAGCGCCGCCATGGTCGTGCCGTAGCTGTCGGCGATGCCGGACAGCGTCTCCGCCCGTTTCACCACGTGGATCTGAGTCTTGCCGCTTACGCTGCGGCTCGCGCCGGCCGAGCTCACGATAGGCTCCGGCTGGCGCACGTCTGGTGTTGAGGTGTTAACCGCCGCTGCGACGTCCAGCGGTCGGTTTTCCACCTTTGGGTCGGCTTGCAGCGGATGCGCCAGGAAGTAGCTGCGCAGGCCGTTATGAATGGCCTTGGCAATCTTCTCCTGATACGCGCTACTGCCCAGCAGCCGCTCCTCCGTGCTATTACTGATAAATCCGGTTTCCACCAGCAGCGAGGGGATATCCGGCGAGCGCAGCACGCCCAGACTGGCGTGTTCAGGCCGGCGTTTATGCAACGATCCGACGCTCTGCAGCTGCTGCAGCACCTTCACCGCCACATCGTACCCGACGCGTTGCGAGTGGCCGAACTGCAGATCCAGCACCGCCTGGCTCAGATAAGGATCGGCCTGGCTGTTGGCCAGCAGATCGCCGGCACCGCCGAGCAGCTCGGACTGCTTCTCATGCTGTTCCAGCCAGCCGGCCATTTCGCTGTTGGCGCGGCGGTTAGACAGCACCCAGACGGAAGCCCCGCTGGCGCTGCGGTTTGGCGCGGCATCGGCGTGGATGGAGACCAGCACGTTGGCGCCCTGTTTGCGCGCAACGTCGGAGCGCCCCATCACCGAGATGAAGTAGTCGCCGGTACGCGTCAGCACCGGTTTGAACTGCGGATCGGCGTCCAGCATCGCCTGCAGGCGGCGCGCAATGGCGATGGTGACATTCTTTTCTTTCAGCCCGCTCGGGCCAATGGCGCCCGGATCCTGGCCGCCGTGGCCGGCGTCGATCGCCACCACCACCCGATCGCCGGAACCGGCGGAAACGCGGCTGCTGCGCGGCGTGACTTCGGTGGCGGTGCCTGCGACGACGGTCTGTTTATTGGTAAAGGGATTCGATCCCGTCGGCGCTTTGCGCAGCGGCGGCTCCGGCGCTTCACGCACCGCGACCGGCGCCTGACGCGGCGGTGGGTTGACCGCAACCGGCGCAGGCGTTTGCACCGGTGCCTTGCGCGCCACCGTATTGGCACTGCCTTCGGCCGTAATGGTGAACACCACGGTATGCACGCTGCCGTTCTGGCGGGTGGAGACGCGGGTTTTGGCGCGCTGGGTCAGATCAAACACCAGGCGCACGCTCTGAGCGTCTTTCGGCGCGCTGGAGCGAATGCTTTTCACCAGGTTTTGGCCGCTGAAATTGAGCGGCAGACCGCCGACCTTGCCCTTCTGGTTAACGTCCAGCACCACGCGATCCGGGCCGTGCAGCGGGAAAAACGCGTAGTCCGGCGGGCCATTGAAGCTCACCGACACCGTCGCTTCACGCTGGGCGTTGGACACTTTGATATCGGACAGCGAAGACGCCGCCAGCGCGTTCAGCGCGCCGAGCGGCCCCAGCACGGCGATCAGCATGATGACCGCAAATTTTTTCAACACGTGCGTCATTGCAGCATCATCCCTGTGATCCATGAATGCGGTCTAACAGCTGGCTGCCGTAAGCGGAAATCGCCTCGATCTTCGCCTCTCGCCCCTCGCCCTGATAGCGAAGATGCAGCGCCAGATCCGGCTCCGGGCCGCAGCACGCCGGTACCCTGCTGCGGCCATTCGACCAGGCAGATGGCGTCTTGCGCGAAATAATCGCGAATGCCCATGAATTCAAGCTCTTCCGGATCGGCCAGGCGATACAGATCGAAGTGATACACCGCCAGCGGCTGCAAGGCATAGGGCTCCACCAGCGTGTAGGTCGGGCTTTTGACGTTGCCCTGATGCCCCAACGCCTGCAGGAAGCCACGGCTGAAGGTGGTTTTACCGGCGCCCAGGTCGCCGTAGAGATAGATGACGCTGGCGCGATCGCAGGCCTTGGCCAAAGTGGTGCCCAAAGCGACAGTCGCTGCCTCGTCCGGCAGAGGTAAAACGAGTTCTTTCATTCGATAAAGTCTATTTTGCCCACTCAGGGTTAACGAAATGAAGGATGTCCGGCAGTAAATCGGTCGCCAACATGCCTCTTGTTCCTTGTCTTTCCGCTACGCGATCGCCGGCCGCGCCGTGTACGACGCAGCCCGCACAGGCGGCATCATACAGCGGGAGCTTTTGCGCCAGCAAACCGCCGATGATACCCGACAGCACATCGCCCATGCCGCCGGAGGCCATGCCAGCGTTGCCGACGTCGGCGATCGCCATCTGCCCCTGCTCATCGGCGATCAGCGTACCGGCGCCTTTCAGCACCGCCACGCCACCGTAGCGCGCCGTCAGCTTGCGCACGGCAAGTAAGCGATCACTCTCGATGTCAGCAGTGCTGCAGCTCAACAGCCGCGCCGCCTCTCCAGGATGCGGAGTCATCACGCGATTCTGCCGTTTCTCGGGATTTAATGCCAGCAAGTTCAGCGCATCGGCGTCCCACAAGGCCGGTTTATCGCTGGTTTGCAGCACGTTCAAGGCGTTTTTGCCCCACTCAGCCTGGCCCAGCCCCGGGCCAATCACCAGCACATCCGCCCACTGCATCGCCTGCCGCAGCGTCGCCTCGTCCAGCGCCTGCGCCATCAGCTCCGGCCGGGCCGCCAGCAGCGGTGCGACATGCTCAATGTGAGTAAGCACTCGCACCAATCCCGCCCCGCTGCGCAGCGCCGCTTCCGCCGCCATGCGAATGGCGCCACCGAATCCGCGGTCGCCACCCACCAACAGCAGGCGGCCATGCTCGCCCTTATGGGCGCAGGGGCGGCGCGGATGCAGCCAGCGCGGCAACGCCTCGGCGGTAAGCCGCTGAATCTGCTCCGGTTGCTTCGCCAGCCACCCCGATAAGCCTAGCGCATTCTGATGAAGTTGCCCGACCCAGTCGCGCGCCTGGCCGGTCAGCAATCCCGGTTTGAGGCCGATGAACGTGACGGTGTGCGCAGCGCGCATGGCCGCGCCCGGCACCGCGCCGCTTTCCGCCAGCAGGCCGGACGGGATATCGAGCGCGACCACCGGCGCCGAATGGCGGTTGGCGGCCTCGATCAGCGCGTCATAAGGCGCACGCGGCGCGCTGCCCAGGCCAGTGCCTAACAGGCCGTCGATAATCAGAGAGACAGAGGCCGGCCAGCGGCTGTTCGCCGGCAGAATATCACCGCCGGCGGCCAGCCAGGCCTCGCGGGCAGCTGCGGCTTCCGGCGGCAAAGGCCGTGCGCCTTCGCAGGCGATCAGCGTCACCTGCAGGCCCGCCGCCTTCGCCAGGCGCGCCACCACATAGCCGTCGCCGCCGTTGTTGCCATGGCCGCACAGCACCAGCCAATGGTCGCGGGACGGGTACGCGTTGCGCGCCAATGCGTAGGCCGCCTGACCAGCGCGCTGCATCAAATCGTAAAGAGAAAGACCGAGCGAGGCCGCCGCCGCGGGTTCCGAACGACGGATCCAATCCGCAGGCCAAACAGAGTGTGGTAAACTGTCAGCGTATGCTTTTTCACTGTGGCCCGTCATGACGCACCCCCTCGATCTCCATCAACTCGCCCAACATATCAAGCAATGGGGGCAATCGCTAGGATTCCAACAGGTTGGCATCTGCGATACCGACCTGAGTCTCGAAGAGCCGAAACTGCAGGCCTGGCTCGATAAACAGTACCACGGCGAGATGGAATGGATGGCGCGCCACGGCATGCTGCGCGCACGCCCTCACGAACTGTTGCCGGGCACGCTGCGGGTGATCAGCGTGCGCATGAACTACCTGCCGGCCAAGGCGGCCTTTGCCAGTACCTTGCAAAATCCGCAGCTGGGTTACGTCAGCCGCTACGCGCTGGGGCGCGACTACCACAAACTGTTGCGCCAGCGCCTGAAAAAGCTGGGCGATCAGATCCAGGAATACTGCGGCGAACTGAATTTCCGCCCTTTTGTCGATTCTGCACCGGTGATGGAACGCGCGCTGGCCGCCAAGGCGGGCATCGGCTGGGTTGGTAAACACTCACTAATTCTCAACCGTGAGGCCGGGTCGTGGTTTTTCCTCGGCGAGTTACTGATCGATTTGCCGCTGCCGGTGGATCAGCCGCAGGAAGAGCAGTGCGGCCGCTGCGTCGCCTGCATCACCACCTGCCCGACCGGCGCCATCGTCGCCCCCTATACCGTCGACGCCCGGCGCTGCATCTCCTACCTGACCATCGAGTTGGAAGGCGCGATCCCGGAGGAATTCCGGCCGCTGCTCGGCAACCGCATCTACGGCTGCGACGACTGCCAGCTGATCTGCCCGTGGAACCGCTTTTCGCAGCTCACCGACGAAGACGATTTCAGCCCCCGCGCCGCGCTGCATGCGCCGCAGCTGCTCGATCTGTTCAACTGGACGGAAGAAAAATTTCTGCGCATCACCGAAGGCTCGGCAATACGCCGCATCGGCCACCTGCGCTGGCTGCGCAATATCGCCGTGGCGCTGGGCAATGCGCCCTATGGGGACGGCATTGTGCTCGCGCTGCGCGCGCGATTGGGCCAGGACGCCATGCTGGACGAACATATCCACTGGGCGCTGGCGCAACAGCTCGCCCGCCGCGAAGCGCAGGGCATCGAGGTGCAGACGGCGCAGAAAAAACGGCTGATACGGGCTGTGGAAAAAGGTTTGCCGAGGGACGCCTGACGGCGTGCGCCGCGCAGCCATCTCAGCGGATGCCTCACTCTGTGGATTTGTGCATAAAAATAAAAACACGTTGTCTTTCAACTGCAACAAAAAGAGCAAGTGATCGGCATAACGTTTTGGGATAAATAAATAAACTTATAAATCAAATAGATAAATATTTAATTTGTATGACGTTGATTTTTCAGGCAGGCGGGTTTATGTACAGAGGCTGTGGATAACTCTGTTCACAACGTTTTTACCAGGTATGTAAAACGGGACAAAAATCCCCGCCGGATAAGGCGTTGGATTTGAATTTGAAACGAAGAGAAAA
>NZ_VOSN01000002.1:72816-73040 GCF_020858655.1 Serratia montpellierensis | reverse complement strand
GTTGCGCTCTACCAACTGAGCTATTCCCGCGTCGCATAGGTACTGCTTGATACTGCTTTATTTATTCATCATGCCGCATCGCGACATTGTTGAATTTGGAGCGGGAAACGAGACTCGAACTCGCGACCCCGACCTTGGCAAGGTCGTGCTCTACCAACTGAGCTATTCCCGCATTGAGATGCTTTTGGCATCCGGCCACCAAACACTGGAGTGACCTTTGAATT
>NZ_VOSN01000002.1:0-72806 GCF_020858655.1 Serratia montpellierensis | reverse complement strand
GTCGTGCTCTACCAACTGAGCTATTCCCGCCCGGCGTATCGATGGTGGAACGTTACGAAATTCTTCATCGGTACGGGGTGCGCATTATACGAGAAATCCTTTTTGTCGCAAGCCCCTGAAAGCAAAAAAACGCGATTTTTGTTTGATTGCCGATTAAAGCGCCAGATTGGCGAATTAAGCGGCTAAAAACGGCGTTTTTTCCCCGCAGGGGCCATCATCGCCTTAAAGCTGAATGAAATGTTCGCGGTAATAAGCCAGTTCGGCCACCGATTCGCGGATGTCGTCCAGCGCCTGATGGGTGCCCTGCTTCTTAAAGCCGGCGAGAATTTCCGGCTTCCAACGGCGCGCCAACTCCTTCAGCGTGCTGACGTCCAGATAGCGGTAATGGAAGTAGGCCTCCAGCTCCGGCATATAGCGGAACAGGAAACGGCGGTCCTGACCCACGCTGTTGCCGCAGATCGGCGATTTGCCGGCCGGTACCCATTGCTGCAGGAAGGCTATCGTTTCCAGCTCAGCAGCGCGATCGTCCTGACGGCTGGCTTTCACCCGCTCCACCAGCCCGCTGCCGGTATGGGTGCGCACGTTCCACTCGTCCATCAAGGCCAGCTGTTCGTCGGATTGGTGCACGGCGATCACCGGCCCTTCCGCCAGGATGTTCAGGTTGGCGTCGGTGACCAGCGTGGCGATCTCGATAATGCGGTCACGCTCGGGATCCAGCCCGGTCATCTCCAAATCGATCCAAATCAGGTTATTTTCGTTTCCTGTCATGATGTTTCCTGCCTAAAAGCCGAGAGAAAAACGCTGTGCGGGCGAGACGACGGGCGCCGCCGGTGGCAACGCGCCGCAGCCGGCGGCTAACAACGGTTATTTAATATAAAATAGCGTGTATCATAGTCTTTTTGGTCGCCATCGGCGACATATACCCTGATGGGTTCAAGGCTGTGCCCGGGGCAAGTCCCCCGCCGCAGCTGTGCGTATACGTAAAGGTATAAAACCGATTCAAGTGAGGCGCAGTGAGTAAGAACAAACTGTCCAAAGGTCAGCAACGCCGCGTGCAGGCGAACCATCAGCGCCGTCTGAAGCGCGCTGATAACAAACCGGAACCGGATGATTCCCAGCTGGGCGAGCCGCAGGAAGGCGTCGTCATCAGCCGTTTCGGCATGCACGCCGACGTTGAGGCGCCGGATGGCACTCAGCACCGCTGCAATATCCGCCGCACGCTGCGTTCGCTGGTCACCGGCGATCGCGTGGTGTGGCGCCCCGGCCTGGGCACCCATGAAGGGGTGAAGGGCATCGTGGAAGCGGTGCACGAGCGCACCTCGGTGCTGACGCGCCCGGACTTCTACGACGGCGTGAAACCGATCGCCGCCAATATCAATCAGATCGTCATCGTGTCGGCAATCCTGCCCGAGCTGTCGCTGAACATCATCGACCGCTATCTGGTGGCCTGCGAAACGCTCGAAGTCGAGCCGCTGATCGTGCTTAACAAAATTGACCTGCTGGACGCCGAAGCGCGCAAGCTGGTCGACGGCATGATGGATATCTATCGCAAGATTGGCTACCGGGTGCTGGAAGTCTCCAGCCAGACGCGGGAAGGCATGGCGGAATTCGAACAGGCGCTGGCCGGGCGTATCAGCATCTTCGCCGGCCAATCGGGGGTCGGTAAATCCAGCCTGCTGAACGCGCTGCTGCCGCCGTCCGAAGAGCAAATTCTGGTAAATCAGGTTTCCGACGTATCGGGCCTCGGGCAACATACCACCACCGCCGCGCGGCTGTACCATTTCCAGCACGGCGGCGACGTGATCGACTCTCCGGGGGTACGCGAGTTTGGCCTGTGGCACCTGGAACCGGAACAAATTACCCGAGGATTTGTCGAATTCCGTGATTATTTAGGCGGTTGCAAATTCCGCGACTGCCGCCACGATACCGATCCCGGCTGCGCCATCCGCGCGGCGATGGAGAAAGGCGATATCGCGGAAGAGCGTTTCGACAACTATCACCGCATTCTGGAAAGCATGGCGCAGGTGAAGGTTCGCAAGAACTTCACGGACGCCGCAGACTGACACTGACGGGCGGGCATTGACGACGGCGGAGCCCTCGTTACAATGCGCGCCCTTTACCCTGATTCACGAGGTTAACGTGCTGGATAGCATCAAGATTAAATTGCAATATTGGCTGCCGAAGCTGGCGCTGACCCGCCTGGCGGGCTGGGGCGCCGACAAACGGGCCGGCTGGCTGACCCAACTGGTGGTCAAGGCCTTCGCCCGCTTCTACCGCGTGGACATGCAGGAAGCGCAAAATCCGGACCTGGCGTCTTACGCCACCTTCAACGACTTCTTCGTGCGCCCGCTGCGCGACGGCGCGCGCCCGATCATCGCCGACGCCAACTGGCTGGCGCTGCCTGCCGATGGCGCCATCAGCCAGCTCGGCCCGATCCGCGAGGATCAAATCTTCCAGGCCAAAGGCCACCACTACAGCCTGGAAGCGCTGCTGGCCGGCAACTACCTGTTGGCCGAGCCGTTCCGCAACGGCCTGTTCGCCACTACCTATCTGGCGCCGCGCGATTACCACCGCGTGCACATGCCGTGCGCCGGCGTGCTGCGTGAAATGATCTATGTGCCGGGCGATCTGTTTTCGGTCAACCCGCTCACCGCCGCCAACGTGCCTAACCTGTTCGCGCGCAACGAGCGCGTGATCTGCGTGTTCGACACCGACATCGGACCGATGGTGCAAATCTTGGTCGGCGCCACCATCGTCGGTAGCATCGAAACCGTCTGGGCCGGCACCGTCACACCGCCGCGCGAAGGCATCATCAAGCGCTGGACCTACCCGGCCGCCGGTGAAGAAGGCGCCATCGCGCTGGAAAAAGGCGCCGAGATGGGCCGTTTCAAACTCGGCTCCACGGTGATCAACCTGTTTACCGCAGGCAGCGTGCAGTTTGCGCCGCAGCTGCATAACGGCACCGTCACCCGCATGGGTGAGGCCTTCGCCGAAATCCCGGCCGCCGCTGAAACACCACAGACCCCGCTCTAAAGGAATCGACGCCGTGCGCCTGATCATCACGCTTTTGCTCGGTTGCCTGCTGTGGCAACCGGCGCTGGCCGCCCCCGTGCCGACCGAAAACCAGCTCAAACAGGAGCTGAAGCAGGCGGAAAGCAGCAAAAACGCGCCGAATCAGGCGGAGACCACCGAGGCGCTGCAAAGCGCCCTTAACTGGCTGACGGAGCGTAAAGAGTCGCAGACTCGCTCCGAGCAGTATCAGAGAGTGATCGACGATTTCCCGAAGATGACGCAGGAGCTGCGCCGTCAGCTGGTGCTGGAAAGCAACAAGATCCTGCCGAACGGCGACGATCTGCCGGCCGCCGAGCTGGAACAGCAGATCCTGCAAACCAGCAGCCTGCTGCTGGAACAGGCGCGCCTGCTGCAGCAAGAGCAGGATCGCACGCGGGAAATCAGCGATTCGCTCGGCCAGCTGCCACAGCAGCAGACCGACGCCCGCCGCGCGCTGACCGAAGTGCAGCGCCGTCTGCAGGCCCAGCCCGCCAACCCGACCACCCCGTACGCGCAGGCCGCTCTGGCCCTGCTGCAGACCGAAGCTGCGGCGCGCAAAGCCAAAGTGGACGAGCTGGAGCTGGCGCAGCTGTCGGCCAACAACCGTCAGGAGCTGGCGCGCATGCGCGCCGAGGTCTATAAAAAGCGCCACGAGAAAATAGACGTTCAGCTGCAGGCGCTGCGCAACAACCTCAACGCCCAGCGCCAACGCGAAGCGGAACTGGCGCTGGAAAAAACCGAGCAGCTGGCCGAGCAGAACGGCGACTTGCCAAAAAGCCTCAGCCAACAGCTGCAGATCAACCGCGAACTGTCCGCCGCGCTGAACAGCCAGGCGCAGCGCATGGATCTGATTTCATCGCAGCAGCGGCAGGCGGCGGCGCAGACGCTGCAGGTGCGCCAGGCCCTGAGCACCATCATCGAACAGGCCCAGTGGCTCGGTTCGTCGTCGGCGCTGGGGGAAACCCTGCGCGCCCAGGTCGCGACGCTGCCGGAAATGCCCAAACCGCAACAGCTGGACGGCGACATGGCCCAGCTGCGCGTACAGCGCCTGCAGTTTGAAAGCCAGCTGGAAAAACTGTCGCAGCGCGAGTTCAAACGCGACGACGGCAGCGCGCTGACCAACCAGGAACAACGCATCGTCGATGCCCAGCTGCGCACCCAGCGCGAGCTGCTCAACTCGCTGCTGTCCGGTTGCGACACCCAAATCCTCGAGCTGACCAAGCTGAAGGTGGCCAACACCCAGCTGATCGAAGCGTTGAACGAAATTCGCGACGCCACCCACCGCTATCTGTTCTGGGTGCCGGACGTCAATCCGATCAACTTCTCTTATCCGCTCAACGTGGCGCACGATCTGACGCGCGTCCTGTCGTTGGACACGCTGTCGCAGCTCGGCGGCGCCTTCATGATGATGGTGACCAGCCGCGAAACGCTGATCCCAATCTTCGGCGCCCTGCTGCTGGTGATTTTCAGCATCAGCTCACGCAAGCACTACCACGCCTTCCTCGAGCGCGCCAGCAGCCGCGTCGGCAAGGTGACGCAGGACGAATTCTTCCTGACGGTGCGCACCGTGTTCTGGTCGATTCTGGTGGCGATGCCGCTGCCGGTACTGTGGGCCGCGCTCGGCTACGGCCTGCAGAGCGCCTGGAACTACCCGGTGGCGGAAGCGATCGGCAAAGGGGTAACCGCCACGCTGCCAATCCTGTGGATCTGCATGATCTGCGCCGCCTTCGCCCACCCGCAGGGGTTGTTCATCGTGCACTTCCGCTGGCCGGCGAAGCAGGTTTCGCGCGCCATGCGCTACTACAAGATGTCGATCTGGCTGATCGTGCCGCTGATCATGGCGCTGATCACCTTCGATAGCCTGAAAGAGCGCGAGTTCGCCAACACCCTGGGGCGGTTGTGCTTCATCCTGCTGTGTCTGGCGCTGGCGCTGGTCACCCACAGCCTGAAACGTGCCGGCATCCCGCTGTATCTGGATAAAAACGGCTCCGGCGACAACATGCTCAACAGCGCCTTCTGGGGGCTGCTGTTGTCGGCACCGCTGTTAGCGGCGCTGGCCTCGACCGTCGGTTACCTCACCACCGCGCAGGCGCTGTTGGCGCGCCTGGAGACCTCGGTGGCAATCTGGTTCCTGCTGCTGGTTGTCTACCACATCATCCGCCGTTGGATGTTGATCCAGCGGCGGCGCATCGCCTTCGATCGCGCCAAACAGCGCCGTGCAGATATCCTGGCCCAGCGTGCCCGCGGCGAAGACGAAACCTCGCACACCCCGAACAGCACCGAAGGATCCATCGATCCGGACGATTCGGACTTCGATCTGGACACCATCAGCGCCCAGTCGCTGCGGCTGGTGCGTTCGATCCTGACGCTGATCGCGCTGGTGTCGGTGATCGTACTGTGGTCGGAGATCCACTCCGCGTTCGCCTTCCTGGAAAACATCTCGCTGTGGGACGTGACCTCGACGGTGAACGGCGTGGAAACCGCCCATCCGATCACCCTCGGCGCGGTCCTGATCGCCATTCTGGTGTTGATCATCACCATGCAGCTGGTGCGCAACCTGCCGGCGCTGCTGGAGCTGGCGGTGCTGCAGCACCTGGATCTGACGCCGGGTACCGGCTACGCCATCACCACCATCACCAAGTACCTGCTGCTGGTGTTCGGCGCGGTGCTCAGCTTCGCCTGGATCGGCATCGAATGGTCGAAACTGCAGTGGGTAGTTACCGCGCTCAGTCTGGGGTTGGGCTTCGGCATGCAGGAGATCTTCTCCAACTTCATCTCCGGCCTGATCATCCTGTTCGAGAAACCGATCCGCATCGGCGACACCGTGACGATCCGCAACCTGACCGGCACCGTCACCAAGATCAACACCCGCGCCACCACCATCTCGGACTGGGACCGCAAAGAGATCATTGTGCCGAACAAAGCCTTCATCACCGAGCAATTCGTCAACTGGTCGTTGTCGGATAACCTGACCCGTGTGGTGCTGACCGTACCGGCGCCGGGTGAAGCCAACAGCGAAGAGGTGACCAAGATCCTGATGAATGCCGCCGAGCGCTGCGCGCTGGTGCTGGATAATCCGGCGCCGGAGGTTTACCTGGTCGATCTGCAGCAAGGTATCCAGATCTTCGAGATGCGTATTTACGCTGCCGAGATGGGCCACCGTATGCCGCTGCGCCACGAGATCCACCAGCTGATCCTGGCGGGCTACCGCGAGCACGGCATCACGCTGCCGTACCCACCGTTCCAGGTGCGCACCGAGACGCTGTCGCGGCTGACCAACAACGGCCGCACGCCGCCGTCCACGCCGGCGCCGAACACCAAGCGCGACGCCGGGGGCCTGTAAGCGGTTCTCGCGATAAAAAAGGGTCGGCAAATGCCGACCCTTTTTGCTTTTCTCACCGCCTGAAACGTCAGGCGATCCCAACCGGGAAGGCCAACACGTCGCTCAGGCTCTCGGCGCCCAGCGCCAGCATCACCAGGCGATCCACGCCCAGCGCCACGCCGGAACATTCCGGCATGCCGTGCTGCAACGCCGCCAACAGGTTGTAGTCGATCGGCTGCTGCGGCAGACCGCGCTCCGCGCGCTTGCGGTTGTCCTGCTCGAAACGCTGCTGTTGTTCACGGCCGTCGGTCAGCTCGCGGAAACCGTTCGCCAGCTCAATGCCCTTGAAGTACACCTCGAAACGCTCCGCCACGCGGTGGTCTTCGGTGCTGATCTCCGCCAGCGCCGCCTGGCTGGCCGGGAAGTGGTAAACGAACGCCGGTTTTTCACGGCCGATATGCGGCTCCACGCCCACGGTGAACAGCAGCTGCAGCAACGTATCGCGATCTTCTTCAGTATCGGCGATATTGCTCAGATCGAGTTTGGCCGCCGCTTCGCGCAGCTGTGCCTTCTCCGCCGACAGCGGATCGATGTCCAGATGGCGCAGGAACGCCTGCTGATAAGACAGGGTCTCCGCGCTCTCGCAGTCCAGCACCTGTTGCAGCAGATCGTCCACCTCGTTCATCAGGCGATACATGTCGTAGTGCGGACGGTACCACTCCAGCATGGTGAATTCCGGGTTGTGATGCCGCCCGGCTTCTTCATTGCGGAAGCTGCGCCCCATTTGGTAGATCGGGCCGCTGCCCGCCGCCAACAGGCGCTTCATGTGATATTCCGGGCTGGTCATCATGTATAGCGTCAGGCCCTCTGCCGCCCCCGGCCCGACGAAACGCGTCTCGAACGGGAACAGGTGAACGTCGGTGACCGTCGCCTGGCTCATGGTGGGCGTCTCAACTTCCAGCACGCCACGATCGGCGAAGAAACGCCGGATCTCAGCCAGAATCGCTGCGCGTTTCAACAAATTGGCGATGGGTGCACTAGGCTGCCAGCTTGCCGTTTCGCTCATGGTAATTAACTCCGAAATCAAACAGGGGATGCAGTCTACTCGCATCCTCGCAGCCAAACAAATTCTTCACGATACGCAACCGTCCATAACGCCAATTTCCGATAAATGGGCGGCAAAAGCGCGTTAAAAAGGGTAAAGCAGGCCAAACGCGCAAAAAAACAGGCAAGCCTGTTGGTCGAGCGTTAATCGACAAAACAATCGATCACATCAAATTTCGACTACTTAACTTTAGGTATAGTTAATTCCCCATTATTGGTGGGAGATATCTATCCTTAACCTTTAAGCAACATTAATCGGTTCAATTAGTTAGCACCCGAAGAGTTCGCTAAATTTTAAGCATAGATATTTAACTTGCCGTTCTTAATAAGAACATTGGAGGAATGCAGTGCAAACCTTTAACGCCGATCTTGCCATTATTGGGGCCGGGGGCGCTGGTTTACGTGCAGCAATAGCCGCAGCGGAAGCCAATCCCCAACTGAAAATCGCGCTGATCTCTAAGGTCTACCCGATGCGCAGCCACACGGTCGCCGCCGAGGGGGGCTCCGCCGCCGTCACCCAGGATCACGATACCTTCGACTACCACTTCAACGACACCGTCGCCGGCGGCGACTGGCTGTGTGAACAGGACGTGGTCGATCACTTCGTGCATCAGTGCCCGCGCGAGATGACCCAGCTCGAGCAGTGGGGCTGCCCGTGGAGCCGCAAACCGGACGGATCGGTCAACGTGCGGCGCTTCGGCGGCATGAAGATCGAACGCACCTGGTTCGCCGCCGACAAGACCGGCTTCCACATGCTGCACACCCTGTTCCAGACCTCGCTGAAATACCCGCAGATCCAACGCTTCGACGAGCACTTCGTGCTGGATATCCTGGTGGATGACGGCCAGGCGCGCGGCCTGGTGGCGCTCAACATGATGGAAGGCACCCGCGTGCAGATCCGCGCCAACGCGGTGGTGATGGCTACCGGCGGCGCCGGGCGCGTCTACCGCTACAACACCAACGGCGGCATCGTTACCGGCGACGGCATGGGCATGGCGTTCCACCACGGCGTGCCGCTGCGCGACATGGAGTTCGTGCAGTATCACCCGACCGGCCTGCCCGGTTCCGGCATCCTGATGACCGAGGGCTGCCGCGGCGAAGGCGGCATCCTGGTGAACAAGGACGGCTACCGTTATCTGCAAGATTACGGCATGGGCCCGGAAACCCCGCTGGGCGAGCCGAAGAACAAATACATGGAGCTGGGCCCACGCGATAAGGTGTCCCAGGCCTTCTGGCACGAATGGCGCGCCGGCCGCACCATCGCCACCCCACGCGGCGACGTGGTCTACCTCGATCTGCGCCACCTGGGCGAGAAAAAGCTGCTGGAGCGGCTGCCGTTCATCTGCGAACTGGCCAAAGCCTACGTCGGCGTCGACCCGGTGAAAGATCCGATCCCGGTGCGCCCTACCGCGCACTACACCATGGGCGGCATTGAAACCGACCAGAACTGCGAAACCCGCATCAAGGGGCTGTTCGCGGTCGGCGAATGCTCCTCCGTCGGCCTGCACGGTGCCAACCGTCTCGGCTCCAACTCGCTGGCGGAACTGGTGGTGTTCGGCCGCGTCGCCGGTGAGCAAGCGGCCCGCCGCGCGCTGGAAACCGCGCCGGCCAACGGCAGCGCGCTGGATGCGCAAACCCGCGACGTCGAAACCCGCCTGAGCAACCTGATGAAGCAGGAAGGCAACGAAAACTGGGCGAAGATCCGCGACGAAATGGGGCTGTCGATGGAAGAAGGCTGCGGCATCTACCGCACGCCGGAGCTGATGCAAAAAACCATCGATAAGCTGGCGGAGCTGAAAGAGCGCTTCAAGCGCGTCAACATCACCGACAACTCCAGCGTGTTCAATACCGATCTGCTGTACACCATCGAGCTGGGCTACGGCCTGGACGTCGCCGAATGCATGGCGCACTCCGCGTTTAACCGCAAAGAGTCGCGCGGCGCTCACCAGCGCCTGGACGAAGGCTGCACCGAGCGTGACGACGTCAACTTCCTCAAGCATACGCTGGCGTTCCATAACCCGCAGGGCGCGCCACGTCTCGGATACAGCGACGTGAAAATCACCAAGCTGCCGCCGGCCAAACGCGTCTACGGCGCAGAAGCCGAAGCGCAGGAGAAAAAGAATAAGGAGCAGGCAAATGGCTGAGATGCAAACCCTGAAGATCGACGTCATGCGCTATAACCCGGAAAGCGACGCCGAGCCGCATTTTGTCACCTACGCCGTGCCTTATGACGAACAGACCTCGCTGCTCGATGCGCTGGGCTATATCAAGGATAACCTGGCGCCGGATCTCTCCTACCGCTGGTCTTGCCGCATGGCGATCTGCGGCTCCTGCGGCATGATGGTCAACCGCGTGCCGAAGCTGGCGTGCAAAACCTTCCTGCGCGATTACGTCGGCGGTATGAAGGTCGAAGCGCTGGGCAACTTCCCGATCGAGCGCGATCTGGTGGTCGACATGACCCACTTCATCGAAAGCCTGGAGGCGATCAAGCCGTACATCATCGGCAACAATCGCAAACCGGAAGACGGCCCGAACGTGCAGACCCCGGCGCAGATGGCCAAATACCACCAGTTCTCCGGCTGCATCAACTGCGGCCTGTGCTACGCCGCATGCCCGCAGTTCGGCCTCAACCCCGAGTTTATCGGCCCGGCGGCGATCACGCTGGCGCACCGCTACAACCTGGACAACCGCGACCACGGCAAGAAACAGCGCATGCCGCAGCTTAACGGCCAAAACGGTGTCTGGAGCTGCACCTTCGTCGGCTATTGCTCCGAAGTCTGTCCGAAACACGTCGATCCCGCCGCCGCTATCCAGCAGGGCAAGGTGGAGAGCGCCAAAGACTTCATGATCGCCATGCTGAAGCCGCAATAAGGGAGAAAAATTGCCATGACAACTCAACGTAAGCCCTATGTGCGCACCATGACGCCCACCTGGTGGCAAAAGCTCGGCTTCTACCGTTTCTACATGCTGCGCGAAGGCACCTCGGTGCTGGCGGTCTGGTTCAGCATCGTGCTGCTCTACGGCGTGTTCGCGCTGAAGGGCGGCGCCGAGAGCTGGGCCGGTTTCGTCGGTTTCTTGCAGAATCCGCTGGTGCTGTTAATCAACGTCGTCGCCCTGCTGGCGGCGGCGCTGCACACCAAAACCTGGTTCGATCTGGCGCCGAAGGCCGCCAATATCGTGGTCAACAGCGAGAAAATGGGACCGGGCCCCATCGTGAAAGGGCTGTGGGCCGTCACGATCGTCGTCAGCGTGGTCATCCTGGCCGTGGCCCTGTTCTAATCCGGAGGAAACATGATAAATCAAGCACCTAAACGCTCCGACGAGCCGGTTTTTTGGGGATTGTTCGGTGCCGGCGGCATGTGGGGCGCGATCGTCGCACCGGCCATCGTGCTGCTGGTCGGCATTCTGCTGCCGCTGGGGCTGTTCCCCGGTGAAGCACTGGGTTACGAACGCGTGCTGGCATTCTGCCAGAGCCTGATCGGCCGCCTGTTCCTGCTGCTGATGATCATCCTGCCGCTGTGGTGCGGCCTGCACCGCATCCACCATGCGATGCACGATCTGAAGATCCACGTGCCGGCCGGCAAATGGGTGTTCTACGGTCTGGCGGCGATCCTCAGCGTGGTCACCGTTATCGGCGTCGTCACCCTGTAAACCGCTTCGGCGGCCAACGCCCGTTGGCCGCCCTTTTCTCATCGGCTACACTGTCTACTCGCCCCCGGTAAACAGGAGTCACCGATGCGTTTATGGTCAAACCTTAGCGTCATGCTTTCCGCCCTGCTCTCCGTCGCCTGCAGCGTCTCCCCGCCCAAAGACATCAAGGTCGTGACCCCTTTCGACAGTCAGCGCTATCTCGGCACCTGGTACGAAATCGCGCGCCTGGATCATCGTTTTGAACGCGGTTTGCAGCAGGTGACCGCCCACTACAGCCCACGCGCCGACGGCGGACTGAAAGTCATCAATCGCGGCTTCAATCCGCAGAAACAGCAATGGCAAGAAAGCGAAGGCAAAGCCTACTTTATCGGCTCACCGCAGGTCGCGGCGCTGAAAGTGTCGTTCTTCGGCCCCTTCTACGGCGGCTATAACGTGATTGCCCTGGACCCGGACTACCGCTACGCACTGGTTTGCGGCCCAAACCGCGACTATCTGTGGATCCTGTCGCGCACGCCGACGCTTGACGCCGGCGTACGCGACAGCTTATTGCAGACGGCCAAGGGCTACGGTTTCGCCACCGACAAGCTGATTTGGGTGCAACAGTCCGCCGCTCAGTGACTGCTGAACTTCAGCCCGAGAATGCCGACCACGATCAGGCACAGGCTGATGATGCGCGCGATATTGGTCGACTCGCCCAACAGCACCATGCCCATGATGGCTGCACCTACCGCACCTATACCGGTCCATACCGCATAGGCGGTACCGGCGGGCAGCGTTTTCATGGCGTTGGCCAACAGCAACATGCTGACCACCATCGCGGCGATGGTGATGATGCTCGGCGTCAGCCGGGTAAAACCGTGGGTGTATTTCAGACCGATAGCCCAAACCACTTCGAGCAAACCGGCGATAAGCAGAATAATCCAGGCCATGAGACGGCCTCCCTACCACTGGGGTCGTCCCCGAAAAAATGACGCGTAAACGGGTCGTCCCGTTCAGCGGGGTGATGAACGGCGGGCAACCTCACCCGCTCTGCGGCAGGATAGCAGCAGCGTTAACGCTCAGGCAAGAGGAGGAAATGCGGCGGCCCTCCGCACGCGGAACGCCGCCGGAGGGAGAACGGATTATTCCGCGCTGCGCTGAATGGCCTTGCCGCCGGCCTGAATGTCCTCACCCACGCCGCGGGTGGTGTTACAGGCGGTCAACGAGGTCAAAATCATCAAAGAGAAGATCGCGATAATACTTTTCTTCAGCATAAGAAAGTCCTTATTTGTCGTTGATGAAAAAGTACGGCTTTCTAAGCTTAGTCAAAATTGGCGCAGGGAGTGGAATTGCCACTGGCTTTGTGGCGCAAATACATCGGGTTAAAGGGCGGGATCAGCCGGCCGTGCGGGAAATGGCGCCGCCGAGATGCTGAACGTCTTCGCCGAAACCGCGAAACGTATTGCAACCGCTAAGGGAGAAAAGGAACAACAGGGAGAGCACGGCCAACAACGTTTTCTTGAACATGCGGGTTTTCTGCCAACGAACGGGGATGGGATAAAACAGAGGAACCGCGGGGGTTCCTCTGCTTTGAAACTTATTTAACGCGAGAGACGTATTCGCCAGAGCGAGTGTCAACTTTGATCACTTCGCCGATCTGGACGAACAACGGCACTTTAACCACGGCGCCGGTGCTCAGGGTAGCCGGCTTGCCGCCAGTCCCTGCGGTATCGCCTTTCAGGCCCGGATCGGTATCGGTGATTTCCGCTTCGATGAAGTTCGGCGGCTGAACGGCGATTGGACGGCCATCCCACAGGGTGATGATGCACTCTGCGTTGTCCTGCAGCCATTTGGCCGCGTCGCCTACGGTTTTGCCGTCAACCTGATGCTGTTCGAAAGACTCAGGGTGCATGAAGTGGTAGAACTCACCGTCGCTGTACAGGTAGTTCATGTTGGTGTCCATCACGTCTGCGCCTTCGCAAGAATCGGTAGACTTGAAGGTTTTTTCCACGCGGGTGCCGGTCAGCAGACGACGCATTTTCACGCGTGCAAACGCCTGGCCTTTGCCCGGCTTAACGAACTCACTGGCTTCGACGGCGTAAGGTTCGCCCTCGAACATGATTTTAAGACCCGGACGGAAATCGTTGCTAGAATAAGTCGCCATGATGGCCCTCTGAATATTTGAACTGGTAGCTTAGCCAAAAAAATGGCACACATTATAACCCAAAGTACGGCACATAGAGAAGATTGGTTGCATCAACTCGCCGATGTTATTACCGATCCTGATGAATTACTGCAGCTTTTGTCACTGAATACGCACCCGGAACTGCCGCAGGGGCGCGATGCCCGCCGGCTGTTCGCCCTGCGCGTGCCGCGCGCCTTCGCTGCGCGCATGCGCCCCGGGGATGCCAACGACCCGCTGCTGCGCCAGGTGCTGACCGCCAGAGAGGAGTTCATCAACGCCCCAGGGTTCACCACCGATCCGCTCGATGAGCAGCGCAGCGTGGTGCCGGGCCTGCTGCACAAATACCGCAATCGCGCACTGCTGCTGGTCAAGGGCGGCTGTGCGGTAAACTGCCGTTACTGCTTCCGCCGCCACTTCCCCTATCAGGATAATCAGGGCAATAAGAACAACTGGCGGCAGGCACTGGATTATATCCGCCAACACCCGGAACTGGACGAGATCATTTTTTCCGGCGGCGATCCGCTGATGGCCAAGGACAGCGAGCTGGAATGGCTGGTCGGCGAGCTGGAAGCCATCCCGCACCTGAAACGCCTGCGCATTCACACCCGTTTGCCGGTGGTGATCCCGGCGCGCATCACGCCGGCGCTGTGCCGCCTGCTGTCGGCCTCGCGCCTGCAGGTGCTGATGGTCACGCACATCAACCACGCCAACGAAATCGACCGCGAGCTGCAGAGCGCCATGGCCCAGCTGCGCCTCGCCGGCGTCACGCTGCTCAATCAAAGCGTGCTGCTGCGCGAGGTCAATGATGACGCCGATACGCTGGCGGCGCTCAGCAACGCGCTGTTCGACGCCGGCATCCTGCCCTATTACATCCACGTGCTGGACAAGGTGCAGGGCGCGGCGCACTTCATGGTCAACGACGATGAAGCGCGCGCCATCATGCAGGCGCTGCTGAGCAAGGTGTCCGGTTATCTGGTGCCGCGCCTGACGCGTGAAGTGGGCGGCGAACCGAGCAAAACGCCGATCGACCTGCGCCTGATGCCGGAATGACGGGCGCCAAATGCCGTAACGAAAAAGAGGAATGCCATGGCATTCCTCTTTTTTTATCTCTTTGCGGCTGCGGCCTCAGCGCCTTACGGGCACTTGTAAACCTGGCCGACCATTTTGCTGTCCAGCGGTGCGAAGCTGGAGAGCAGATTCTGGCTCGGGCTGTTGGCGCCGTAGATCACGTTGCCGCCCATGGCCGCCGCCTTGTTGCGCAGATCGTTGGCCGCACCGCGCATGGAGCTGCCTTCACCGCCGTTGCCGGACAGCCAGTTGCTCTGGGTGCCGGTCACTTCCCCCAGCAGCTGGCATTCCGCCGCCGGCTTGCTGTCGGTGAACTTGATCTGCTGACCCGCAGCGGTCAGTTCATGAGTGCTGCTGCAACCCGCCAGCAGCATCGCTGCCGAGAGACCCAGTAAGGCTTTAATCCGCATCTTGTTCCCCATTCGATGTTGAGAATTACGCAAAAGCTTATCAGAAAGCGATGCCATCTCTTAAGCACCCGTTGCCACGCGAGCGGGCCAACGTCTTGAGCGACAGCTGATGACTTACCAGTTTACCAGCTAAATCGCCCCGGGCGGCAAAAATATCATCAAATACAGTGCGGCGGCGTTAGGCCCAACCGGCAACGGTCGCCGATGCCTGCGCCTCCACGTCGCCCTGGCGCGATTCCCCCTCCGCCAGTTTGAATACCGCCACCGCCTGCGCCAGCAGGGCCGCCTGTTCCTCCACGCCGACGGCGGTGGTCGCCACCTCCTCCACCAGCGCGGCGTTCTGCTGGGTCACCTGATCCATCTGGGTCACCGCCACTCCGACCTGCTCAACGCCTTTGCTTTGCTCTTCCGACGCGTACGAGATGTTATCCATCAGCGACGTCACCTGGTTCACCGAGCCGACGATGGCATTCATCGTCTCGCCCGCCTGTTCCACCAGCCGCACGCCGGCGGCGATATCGCCGGTCACGCCGTCGACCAGCCCGCTGATCTCCTTGGCCGAAGTCGCGCAGCGCTGCGCCAGGTTGCGCACCTCGCCGGCCACCACCGCAAAACCCCGTCCCTGTTCACCGGCGCGGGCGGCCTCCACGGCGGCGTTCAGGGCCAGGATATTGGTCTGGAAAGCGATGCCGTCGATCACGCTGGTAATATCCCCCACCTGGCGCGCGCTGTCGTTGATCGCCCGCATCTTGTCAACCGCGCTGGCCATCAGCGTTTCGCCGTTGCGGGCAATGCCGGCGGTCTGATTGACCATCCCGGCGGCCTGGTTGGCGTTATCGGCGTTTTGCCGCACCGTAGCGGTGATCTGTTCCATGCTGGCGGCAGTTTCCGTCAGCGCACTGGCCTGTTCTTCAGTGCGGCTGGAAAGATCGGCGTTGCCGACGGCGATCTCGTGCGTACCGTGGTTGATCGACTCCACGCCGTCACGCACCTGCTGCACGGTGGCGCTCAGCTCCTGCTGCATCGTCCGCAGGCTGGCGAACAGCATGCCGATCTCATTGTTGTTGCGTACCGCGATCTCACTGCGCAGATCGCCACGCCCAACCTTTTGCAAGTGTTCGGCGATCTGGCGCAGCGGCAGAATCAAACGCCGGCGGAAATCACGTTGCACGGCGACCAGCAACAGCAGGATCGCCGCCAGGGTGCCGCTCAGCAGGCGTGCGAAGACTTTTTGGGTCTGCTCCGCCTCTTCCACCGCCAGACGGTGGGCGGCCACCGTGGCCCGCATGTAGTCGGCAAACTGGTTATCCAGCCGCTGGCGCACCTGGCGCTTCTCTGCCGCCATGGCGTGCAGCCGCTCGATCAGCGCCGCCTGCGGCGTATCGGCCAACAGCGTCAGTTCTTGCTTCAGCACCGCCTGCTGCGCCAGGTAGACCTTTTTCATCGCCTCGCCCAGATCCGGGCGCGATACCGTCAGGCCCGGCGTCTCCCAAAACAGGTTGAACGCGACGTCGGCGCTGCGCAGCTCACCGCGCGCCTCATCGATACCCTGCTGAATATCGGCTCTGCTGGTCTGCGCCCAGCGCTCGAACGCCATGTTGTCGATCAGCGTCTGCGTTTGCAGCAAAGCACGCCAACTGCGGTTAAGCGCCGCTTCCTCGTCGGAGAACGTGCTCATCCTGCCGATGCTGTTGCCGTTTTGCTGCATGAAATAGAAGGCGATGGCGCCGGTTCCCATGGGCATCAAGCCCAGCAGCAACAGCATCAACATCAGCCAGGTGGCTATTTTCATATTTTTCAGCATAAGTCGTCTCCGTTGACAGTCACACCGGCGAGGGAAAATTCCCCGCCTGGTAGGGGCTATATCGGTACGAAACGGCAACGGTTTAGGGCAAAAACAAAATAATGCAATAATTCATTCAGTGAACTAATAACAGGCTAAATAAATATTCTTTTTATTGATTTTTAAGATAAAAAAAACCCCGGTCGTTTGACCGGGGTTCTCAGCACACAAGCGTGTGGGGGATGATTACATCATGCCGCCCATACCGCCCATGCCACCCATGCCGCCTGCTGCGCCCAGATCCGGTGCGTCAGCCTTCGGCAGGTCGGTGACCATGCATTCGGTGGTGATCATCAGGCCAGCCACGGAAGCCGCGTACTGCAGAGCAGAACGGGTCACTTTGGTCGGATCCAGGATACCCATCGCGATCATGTCGCCGTATTCTTCAGAGTAAGCGTTGTAGCCGTAGCTGCCTTCGCCCGCTTTCACCTGGTTGGCGATAACGGAAGCTTCTTCACCGGCGTTGACCACGATCTGACGCAGAGGGGCTTCCATTGCGCGCAGCGCAACTTTGATACCCACGTTCTGGTCTTCGTTGTCGCCTTTCAGCGCGGCGATTTTGCCTGCAACGCGGATCAGCGCTACGCCACCGCCGGCAACCACGCCTTCTTCCACTGCGGCGCGGGTCGCGTGCAGGGCGTCTTCAACGCGGGCTTTCTTCTCTTTCATTTCAACTTCAGTGGCTGCGCCAACTTTGATAACGGCAACGCCGCCGGCCAGTTTCGCTACGCGCTCCTGCAGTTTTTCACGATCGTAGTCAGAGGTCGCTTCTTCGATCTGCTGACGAATTTGAGCAACGCGGCCCTGGATGGTCGCTTCGTCGCCCACGCCATCGATGATGATGGTGGTGTCTTTGTTGATCACAACGCGTTTTGCCTGACCCAGGTCTTCCAGAGTGGCTTTTTCCAGCTCCAGACCGATCTCTTCAGAGATAACGGTACCGGCAGTCAGGGTCGCGATGTCCTGCAGCATGGCTTTACGACGGTCGCCGAAGCCAGGTGCCTTAACGGCAGCCACTTTCACAATGCCGCGCATGGTGTTGACCACCAGAGTCGCCAGCGCTTCGCCTTCTACGTCTTCAGCGATGATCAGCAGCGGTTTGCCTGCTTTGGCAACGGCTTCCAGCACCGGCAGCATTTCGCGGATGTTGGAGATCTTCTTGTCAGCCAGCAGGATGAACGGGCTTTCCAGCTCAACAGAACCGGTTTCCGGCTTGTTGATGAAGTATGGGGACAGGTAACCGCGGTCGAACTGCATACCTTCAACCACGTCCAACTCGTCTTGCAGGCCGGTGCCTTCTTCAACGGTGATAACGCCTTCTTTGCCCACTTTCTCCATCGCTTCCGCGATCAGTTTACCCACGGTTTCGTCGGAGTTGGCGGAGATGGTGCCTACCTGAGCGATAGCTTTGGAATCGGAGCAAGGTACGGACAGTTTTTTCAGTTCTTCAACCGCAGCGATAACCGCTTTGTCGATGCCGCGCTTCAGATCCATCGGGTTCATGCCTGCAGCAACCGCTTTCAGACCTTCGGTGATGATGGATTGAGCCAGTACGGTTGCAGTGGTGGTGCCGTCGCCCGCCGCGTCGTTCGCTTTGGAGGCCACTTCTTTCACCATCTGTGCGCCCATGTTCTCGAACTTGTCTTCCAGTTCGATTTCACGCGCAACGGAAACGCCGTCTTTGGTGATGGTCGGTGCGCCGAAAGATTTATCCAGCACTACGTTGCGGCCTTTCGGGCCCAGAGTCACTTTTACTGCATCAGCGAGAACATTCACGCCGCGGAGCATTTTCACGCGAGCGTCATTGCCGAATTTTACGTCTTTAGCTGCCATTGGTATTTCCCTTCAACTCGTTCAGTTCAGAAGATAAAGCGCAATTACGCTTCAACAATTGCCAGAATGTCGCTTTCGGACATGATCAACACTTCTTCATTGTCGATCTTCTCTGCTTTCACGCCGTAGCCGTCGTTGAAAATCACGATATCGCCAACTTTCACATCCAGCGGTTGGATGTTGCCGCTTTCCAGCACACGCCCTTTACCCACTGCAACCACTTCACCGCGAGTGGATTTACCCGCAGCGGAGCCAGTCAGGACGATGCCGCCAGCAGATTTTGATTCAACTTCTTTGCGCTTGACGATAACGCGGTCATGCAATGGACGAATACTCATTGAACGCTCTCCTGTAAGAAGGTCTCTATCAGATTTAGGGTTGTACACCGGATGGTTGTTATTACCGGCCTCGTGGGATTTGAGATGGGGGCGTTCCAGCCCCCTTCAAGGGGGCTAACGAAAAAAATTTCGCATTTTTGGTCGCGCGGATGCGACAGAGATGAAAAACGCGGCCTGGGCCGCGTTTGCTTAACGATCGTGGGGCTTGCGCTCCTCATCCGGGCGATGTTCCAGCACCGGGCGTTCGTCATCCTTGCGCTGGAATTCACCGTCGAAGGTGTTGCCGTTGGCGGCGTCGCCCCCCGTCCAACCGCCGGGGCGATAAACCGACAGGTGCGGCATCAGCTTCAGCGTCAGCGATTTTTGCACCGGCGGCAGCAGCAGCAACAGGCCGAGGAAGTCGGTAAAGAAGCCCGGGATCAGCAGCAGGAAGCCCGCCAGCACCAGCGAAACGCTTTTCACCATTTCCGCCGCCGGGCTTTCGCCGGCCGCCAGTTTTTGCTGCATCTGCACGAAGGTTTTCATGCCCTGATTGCGCACCAGCGAAATGCCGACGCAGGAGCTGAACACCACCAGCAGCAGGGTGACAGCCACGCCGAGCACGGCGGCGACTTTGATAAAGATGGATATTTCTATGTAAGCCAGCAGAAATATCAGCAGTAGCGGTAACCAGCGCACCTGGTTCTCCTATCGGTAGGTAAAGCACGGCCGCCATGGGGGCGACGGCGCGAAAAAAGAGGCCGTAAACGGCCGACACCATTACAATGAGGGCATCACCCCACCATTTCAACCGAGAGCCGGTTTTTATTGCTAAAGTTCACAAACGTGAAAGAAGTCACAGAACCGGAAAAGGGCATATCCTTAAACACCATAAGGTGATCTGGGTTCAGTCATTTCTTACCAACCAGCATATGATCTGGCCAGCAACGGGCGATTTGGTTAATCGTTTCACGCCCCAAGCCTTCGGCAATATTAATTTAGGCTGTGCCCTTACTAGCCTTGACCTGACAAATTATTAATTCGGCAGCAACACATAGAGAAGGTTCTCATGTCAAACAACATTCGTATCGAAGAAGACCTGTTAGGAACACGTGAAGTCCCCGCAGACGCTTACTACGGAGTTCACACTCTGCGTGCGATTGAAAACTTCTATATCAGCAACAGCAAAATCAGCGATGTCCCCGAGTTCGTTCGCGGCATGGTGATGGTGAAAAAGGCCGCGGCGATGGCCAATAAAGAACTCAAAACCATCCCGCGCAAAATCGCCGACGTGATCATCCAGGCCTGCGACGAGGTGTTGGATAAAGGCAAGTGCATGGATCAATTCCCGGTGGACGTGTTCCAGGGCGGCGCAGGCACCTCGCTGAACATGAACACCAACGAAGTGCTGGCGAACATCGGCCTGGAGCTGATGGGCCATCAAAAAGGCGAATACCAGTACCTGAACCCGAACGATCACCTCAATAAGTGCCAGTCCACCAACGACGCCTACCCGACCGGGTTCCGCATCGCGGTGTACGCCTCCAACCAGAAACTGATCGACGCCATTAACCAGCTGCGTGAAGGCTTCGATCGCAAGGCGAAAGAGTTCGAAACCATCCTGAAAATGGGCCGCACCCAGCTGCAGGACGCGGTGCCGATGACCCTCGGCCAGGAATTCCACGCCTTCAGCGTGCTGCTGAACGAAGAGACCCGCAACCTGCACCGCACCGCGGAGCTGCTGCTGGAAGTGAACCTGGGCGCCACCGCCATCGGCACCGCGCTCAACACCCCGGAAGGCTATCAGCCGCTGGCGGTGCAAAAACTGGCGGAAGTCAGCGGCCTGCCGGTGGTGCCGGCGGAAGACCTGATCGAGGCTACCTCCGACTGCGGCGCCTACGTGATGGTGCACAGCGCGCTCAAACGCCTGGCGGTGAAACTGTCCAAAATCTGTAACGACCTGCGCCTGCTCTCCTCAGGCCCGCGCGCCGGCCTGAACGAAATCAACCTGCCGGAGCTGCAGGCGGGGTCGTCCATCATGCCGGCCAAAGTGAACCCGGTGGTGCCGGAAGTGGTCAATCAGGTGTGTTTCAAGGTGATTGGCAACGACACTTGCGTTACCATGGCGGCCGAAGCGGGCCAGCTGCAGCTGAACGTGATGGAGCCGGTGATCGGCCAGGCGATGTTCGAGTCGATCCACATCCTGACCAACGCCTGCTACAACCTGCTGGAAAAATGCATTAACGGCATCACCGCGAATAAAGAAGTCTGCGAACACTACGTCTTCAACTCGATCGGTATCGTCACCTATCTGAACCCGTTCATCGGCCACCATAACGGTGACATCGTCGGGAAGATCTGCGCCGAAACCGGCAAGAGCGTGCGCGAAGTGGTGCTGGAACGCGGCCTGCTGACCGAAGCCGAGCTGGATGACATCTTCTCCGTGGAGAACCTGATGCACCCGGCCTATAAAGCTAAACGCTATACGGATGAAAATGAACAATAACAGACCTACCCGGTAGCCCTGAAAGGCACGCTAAATCCTCTGGATAGCGTGCCTTTTTACTTTCCGGCGCCCACAAAATTTTAACGTTTTATTTTCAATTTACACCCTAAATCATTGGGACTGCATCAAGGCGGCAAGAGCGCAAGTCCCCAGGAGCTTACTTAAGTAAGTGACTGGGGTGAGTGCTCGCAGCCAACACCGATGCAGTTTCAAGGATGACGGGATATCTCATTTTAAGGAGTAAACACTATGCTAGCCGTAGAATTGGTTATCGTTCTGCTGGCCATCTTTTTAGGGGCCAGGTTGGGCGGTATCGGTATCGGGTTCGCGGGGGGGTTGGGCGTTCTGGTCCTGGCGCTGATCGGCGTCAAGCCGGGCAGCATTCCCTTCGACGTGATTTCCATCATCATGGCGGTGATCGCAGCGATCTCCGCGATGCAGGTCGCCGGGGGGATGGATTACCTGGTGCAGCAGACCGAAAAGCTGCTGCGCAAGAACCCCAAGCACATCACCATTCTCGCCCCTATCGTCACCTACTTCCTGACCATCTTCGCCGGCACCGGCAACATCTCGCTCTCGGCGCTGCCGGTGATCGCCGAAGTGGCGAAAGAACAGGGCATCAAGCCTTGCCGCCCGCTGTCGACCGCCGTGGTGTCCGCCCAGATCGCCATCACCGCCTCGCCGATCTCCGCCGCGGTGGTGTACATGTCTTCGGTGATGGAAGGCCACGGCGTCAGCTACCTGCACCTGCTGATGGTGGTGATCCCGTCCACCTTCTGCGCCGTGCTGGTGATGTCGCTGCTGGTGACCTGGCTGTTCGACTCCAAGCTGTCTAACGACCCGGTGTACCTGAAACGCCTGGAAGAGGGTCTGATCACCCTGCGCGGCAACAACGCGCTGGCGATCAAACCGCGCGCCAAAACCTCGGTGCTGCTGTTCCTGCTGGGCGTGCTGTGCGTAGTGGCTTACGCCATCATCAACAGCCCGGGCCTGGGCCTGGTGGCCAAGCCGCTGATGAACACCACCAACGCCATCCTGATCATCATGCTGAGCGTCGCCACGCTGACCACCCTGCTGTGCCGCGTCGACACCGACATGGTGCTGAACTCCAGCACCTTCAAGGCCGGCATGAGCGCCTGTATCTGTATCCTCGGCGTCGCCTGGCTGGGCGATACCTTCGTGCAGGCCAACATCGACTGGATCAAAGAGACGGCCGGCAGCGTCATTCAGGCGCACCCGTGGCTACTGGCGGTGATCTTCTTCTTCTGCTCGGCGCTGCTGTACTCGCAGGCCGCCACCGCCAAGGCGCTGATGCCGATGGCGCTGGCGCTGAACGTGTCGCCGCTGACCGCCGTCGCCTCCTTCGCCGCCGTTTCCGGCCTGTTCATCCTGCCGACCTACCCGACGCTGGTCGCCGCGGTGCAGATGGACGACACCGGCACCACGCGCATCGGCCGCTTCGTGTTCAACCATCCGTTCTTCATTCCCGGCACCATGGGCGTGATCTTCGCGGTGGTATTCGGCTTCCTGCTCGGCAGCGTCATGCTGTAAGGCTTCGACCGGGGCTGCGGCCCCGGTTTTCCTTTTGGCGATAAACTCGCCTTCTAGCCAATCCGCCTTCAGGGTATAGTGCCCATTCGAACCGATGAGAGGGCTGAAGATGTCTGATTGCGAAGCTGTCGTCATACTCTGTACCGCACCCGATGAAGCCAGCGCCCAGGAACTGGCGGCGCGGGTCTTGGGCGATAAGCTGGCGGCCTGCGCCACACTGCTGCCCGGCGCCACCTCGCTGTATTACTGGGAAGGGAAACTGGAACAGGAATACGAAGTGCAGATGCTGTTCAAAAGCGATCGCCGCCGTCAGCAGGCCCTGCTCGACACCCTGAAACAACATCACCCCTACCAGACGCCCGAGTTGCTGGTGCTGCCGGTGATGGCCGGAGATAAAGACTACCTGTTATGGATCAACGCTTCCTTAAACTGATGTTGCTGCTGTGCAGCCTGTTCTTCCTGCCACAGGCGGCGCAGGCTTCGCTGTTCGCGCCGAAAGGCGGCAGCCAGTTCGTGCCTGTCGATCAGGCCTTCGCCTTCGATTTCAAACAGCAGGGCAGCCAGGTAACGCTGAACTGGCAGATCCGCCCCGGCTACTACCTGTATCGCCAGCAGATCAAACTGGTGCCGCAGCAGGCGACGCTCGGCGCGTTTACCCTGCCCGAAGGGTTGAGCCACAAGGACGAGTTCTTCGGCGAAGTGGCGATTTTCAAACAGCAGCTGAATCTGCAGGTGCCGCTGCAACAGGCGGCGGCCAACGCCAGCCTCAGCGTCACCTATCAGGGCTGTGCCGAGGCCGGCTTCTGCTATCCGCCGGAAACCCGAACCATCCCGCTGGATGCGGTCAGCGCCACCGCAGCCGCGCCGCTCTCGGCCGCTGCACCAGTTGAAGCCCCCGCCACACCGGCCAGCCTGCCGTTCTCGCCGCTGTGGGCATTGCTGATCGGCATCGGCATCGCCTTCACCCCGTGCGTACTGCCGATGTATCCGCTGATCTCCGGCATCATCCTCGGCCGCGACCGGCCGCAAAACAGCGGCCGCATTCTGGCGCTGGCGGTGGTTTACGTGCAGGGCATGGCGCTCACCTACACCTTGCTGGGCTTGGTGGTGGCCGCCGCCGGATTGCAGTTCCAGGCGGCGCTGCAGCATCCTTACGTCCTGATTGGCCTGTCGGTGCTGTTCATCGCGTTGGCGCTGTCGATGTTCGGCCTCTATTCCCTGCAGCTGCCCTCGGCGCTGCAAACCCGGCTGGCGAACTGGAGCAACACCCAGCGCGGCGGCTCACTGACCGGCGTGTTCCTGATGGGTGCCCTGGCCGGGCTGATCTGTTCCCCCTGCACCACCGCGCCGCTCAGCGCCATCCTGCTGTATATCGCCCAGAGCGGTAATCTGTGGGCCGGCGGCGGCACGCTGTACCTGTACGCGCTGGGGATGGGCATTCCGCTGGTGATCGTCACCCTGTTCGGCAACCGCCTGCTGCCGCGCAGCGGCCCGTGGATGCAGTACGTGAAAGAGGCCTTCGGTTTCGTCATTCTGGCGCTGCCGGTGTTCCTGCTGGAGCGGGTGATCGGCGACCTGTGGGGCCTGCGCCTGTGGAGCCTGCTCGGCCTGGCATTCTTCGGCTGGGCCTTCGCTCTGAGCCTGAGAAGCACACGTGGCTGGACGCGCGCTCTGCAACTGCTGCTGCTGGCGGCAGCGGTGATCGCCGCGCGGCCGCTGCAGGACTGGGCTTTCGGCACCGACCAGGCGCAGCAGGCGGCTCAACCGCATCTGGCCTTTACCCGCATCAACAACGTCGAACAGCTCGATCTCGCGCTGCAACAGGCGCGGGGCAAACCGGTGATGCTGGACCTGTACGCCGACTGGTGCGTAGCCTGCAAAGAGTTCGAGAAATACACCTTCAGCGATGCAGCGGTGCAGGCGAGCCTGGCCAACGCGGTGCTGCTGCAGGCGGACGTCACCGCTAACAGCACGGAACAAGCGGCGCTGCTGAAGCACCTGCAGGTGCTGGGGCTGCCGACGATCCTGTTCTTCGATCCGGCAGGCCGCGAGCTGACGGCCGAGCGGGTCACCGGTTTTATGAAGGCGGAAGCCTTCAACGCGCATTTGCAGAAAGTGATGCGATAACTGACACTGAAGATCGGAAGTGAATGGGAGGAAGCACAAGTGCAACGTGAACACGTCCTTGATACTGCGCTGGGTCTGTTGGAACAACAGGGCCTGGCGACCGCCACATTAGAGATGCTGGCGGAAAAACTCGACGTTCAGCCCGGCGATCTCAAACGGTTCTGGCCGGATCGCGAAGCGCTGTTGTACGACTGCCTGCGCTACCACGGCCAGCAGATCGACACCTGGCGCCGCCAGCTGCTGCTGGATGAAAACCTGAGCCCGCAGCAAAAGTTGCTGGCGCGCTATGACGTACTGGCGGAATACGTGCAGCAAGACCGCTATCCCGGCTGCCTGTTTATTGCCGCCTGCAGCTTCTTCCCAGAAACGGATCACCCGATCCACCAACTGGCGGAGCAGCAAAAGCTGACCTCGCTGGAGCTGACCCGCGAATTGCTGCGTGACATGGACGCCGACGACGCCGACATGGTGGCACAGCAAATGGAGCTGATTCAGGAAGGCTGCCTGAGCAAACTGCTGGTAAAACGTCAGCTCCAGGACGTATCGGTCGCCAAACGACTGGCGGAAGACATCTTGCAGGTAGCACAGTGCCGCCGCAACGGGGCGTTGAGCTGAATCGGCAGGGTTGGCGACACAGCCAACCCAAGGTGATAGCCAGAACAGGCGCATTTTTTGCGCCCTTTGCCTGAAAAGCCAGCAACCGGAGGCATTTTAACGTCTTTCACGCATAAAGCCGTTGACGGCTTTCGGCCAATACGGTTTAATGCTGCGCGTTGCCCGGATAGCTCAGTCGGTAGAGCAGGGGATTGAAAATCCCCGTGTCCTTGGTTCGATTCCGAGTCCGGGCACCATATTTAGAGAACCCAGCCTATGGCTGGGTTTTTGCTTTCTGGGGTACGGACTCTCCATCGAACTGCGTTCGATTATTCGGCCAAGGGCCTCACCCTACGGGCCAGCAATACATGACGAATGCTTCCTTGTCTGCTTAAGGTGTCCTCTCAGAGACGTTGGCTCCAGGGTAACCGGATTACCGTATTCTTGGCATTAAGCGTGAAAGTGGCGATGCCAGGCGAGCAATACCCAATTTCGTTGAGGCGGGTACTACTCTCTGGTAAAAACGCTACGCCATACAATACCGAAGCAGCGTCAATGATGACGCCATGATGCCAACCGACGGGAAGAATGGCCGAGTCCTTGAATAGATAACTGCCTTTTCTTCATCCGCTGCGCATGTTTGTAGAATGAATAGATGCTTAAACAGAACAAGAATATCGCGAAATAAAAAAAATCCACTTAACCTTTCCCTTGGTGTAGATAATACCCAACGTAAATTACGTACAGCTACCATCACTGCCAACGATAATAATTCACCGAACTTATATTTTGAGTCGGAACAACAGGATATTTAATCAATAGCCACAAAAAAAGCAGGGAGGATAACCCTGCTTGTCATTTAAAAATAAATATTACTGGCATAGCGGCGAGTATTTTTTCATAAACGGCGATTCACAGATCGCATTCATTACTTCGCCTTTATCTTTTTCTTTAGGCTTGGCGCCTGTGTTGGTGTTGCCCGCACATTGCCCACCCTTTTTCCCCTGACCATTGATGCATTGGCCAAAATCGCTATTGCCGGCGCCGCTGGCGTTGCCATTATTACCCTGCACGCTCTGATTGCCATTAAAACCGGCATGAGCATAAGACGCCATCATGATGCAGGCGCCGAGAAGCAAAGCTGTCGTCTTTTTCATAACTTTCCCTTTTTGTTATTTAATAAATGAATAAAACAAGAATTAATATTCCCCTGATAAATTTTAATCATAATCCACTATCCTTTAGCGCTCTAAAGATAACAGATGGGAATAATTAAAATTATCCCCCATCACGGTTAGGAATACTCTGCCTCTGGCGATAGTAACCAATACATAAAATCATGGCTGCGGTTTAACATCAGCTTACCCATTACCGAACGTTTATGGCTGTGCACCGTTTTAACGCTCACCCCCATTATTCTGGCGGTTTGCGATTGATCCAACCCACGCCGCATATAGCCGATAACCTGCCGCTCACGGGGGGTCAGCGCCTGACCGGAAAAATGGCATACCGGGCCGGGATTGGCCAGGGCATCGGTAAGCAGCGTAAACAGGTATTGCTGATCGTCAGTGCGGTACAACACCCGGCTTGTACGCCTGGCGACAAGGGTCTGCCTTTCTTTAATGGTGACGACGTGTGCCTTTGAATAGGTAGCCCAGCATCGGGTGCGCCGGATCTGCGAGGTCAACACGATGTCAGGCCACTCATCACTGCCTGGCGGCAGGAAATGCGCGACTTTATTATACTGCTGCGCATATCTCGCAATGCTTAACCGCAAGCCGGCGGCAAAATAGCGGTTTTCGTCATCAATCACAATATTGATTGGTTTCATTGTCTGAGCCTCCTGTAGGCCTATTTCCCCTTATTTGCCAAACGAGAAACCATTCCTGATAAACAGCCCGGTAAATTTTGCTCCCACCGTTATTCATTTTACGCAGCCTTCCGCTGAAAATACTTTCAGCGGAAGGACCAAGAATAACAGCGCCTAATGAAACGTCTCGCTGAAAATCGCATTCCTAACGGGGTAACACATTCATAACGCCCGCTCCCATTAAAAATGGGGACTGGCCGTTTAGTCACTGTTATATGATTTCTACTATCGCTACCACAGGTACAGAAAACGGGCCGGTATGCGACGTATTATTATTCCTGAGATCACCGTCGATAAAGATTTCTCTATTACCGCCAGGCACTTTGACATAATCCTCGCCCACGCCGGTGATCAGGTCTCTAAACTTCAGGCTGGCGGTCATCCGCCCGTCCTGGCTTAACGACATGTTGGTGACATTGGAATTAAACTTAACGCGTAAGTAAGCCTCGCTGGCACAATTTACCTTAATGCTTCCCGTGGCCTGCCGGGCCGTAACGTCGCTGCTGAATGAGCCAAAGTCAACGATGGCATTCGTGTCAAGAATATCGCAGCTGTTCGTCCTGGGTATCTCTGGGGAACAGCCGAAAGGGCCACTCCATTTACCGTTAATTGCCACACCGAAGCAGAGTCGAAGAGGCCAGGTGCCAAGCTGGTTTATATCTCTCGTCGAGTTCGTTCCATTGCGCCCTAAATACCTGACTAACGGCGCAAGCTCCCCCATGGTTTTGGCCGTTTTCGTGCTGGTCTTGCAATCCGCCGTGTTGCAACTGCTGTTGGTCTCAGCCAACGCCACAGAGACACGTGGGGAGTTCGATAAGGTCATTACCACAGATAACTTGCATTCTCTTTGCCCATAACATGGGTTGGGTTCCTGCGACTCCGGTAAAATACGGAGAAACGTAAAAGAGAGAAAAGCATAGGACCCACTTGTAGGCTCTATACGAGGAATAGCCTCAAAATTAGCGGAGCTGGCCGCATTTATGCCGCCGAAAAATATGATTAGCACTAAAAAAATCTTTTTCATCTGGTTACCCTGCCGGCAAAATGAATTATCCGACCTCGCCAATGGCGAAAATATTCCGCCGGTTAAGTGCCGTCGGTGTGCCTCTTTCCACCGCGTTTATAACGCGGCGGCTTTATTGCTGCCGCAGCCCGGCACCGGAGCAGTGCAGCTTCGGTGCCGGTCTAACGCTTTACTCATATATGGCGGTCATGGTCGCCGACGCGGTGAAATTTCCCTCAGGTAAACCCGCGTTCTCTCTGCCGATCGGCACGGCGTAAAACTTAGGCGGATTATTCTGATCGGCAACCACCACCTTGGTGTTAGGCACATAGGTTTTATCCGCGTCCCCTTCGATGATACGCAACCCGAAATTAGCAAATTGCTGGAGGGGTTGGGCCTGGATCGAGCTGTAATCCCCCCATGGGACGGTCGTATAGCCCAGCATCACCTTAAGCTGGCCGCTGCCTGGTGAACCGCCGCTGCAGCTGACGGTGTAGGGGATCGGCATTTTCTTGTAGGTTTTACCATCAACCTTGGTGCTCACCACTTCCGCAAAATCAACGCTGATATCTTTACCCGTGTTGAGGACGCAGTCGGGTGCCGCCACCAGCTTCCCGGTAAAGTTCACATTTATCGCCTGCGCCGCGCCGCTGGCCAGCAACCCCATGCAGGCCAAGGCGACCAGCCCTGGAATATATTTCATCTTCATCTCCTTATTGAACCTCGACTAATAATGTGGCGGAACTGGAAAAATCCCCGCCACTCAACCTGGCGCCGCCGCGTTTGACCGGTACGGCATAGAGCAGTGGATAATTGGGATAAAAAAAGTTATGCCACTCGTTCAGCTTTAGCTGCTGGCCATTTTCGAACAGCAGCTTGATCGCCAAATCGTCCTTCTCGCGGGTACGCAGTAAACCGACGCCAAAATTTGAGTTCTCGCCCTGCAATGACACTTTCATATTTCCGTTCGAGCCGGAGGTATCGCCGCTGCAGCTCACGCTATAGGGGATCTTTTTCTTGCCGTAGTTAACGCCGTCAATGTCTGCGATATTCAGTTCGCCGAAGGGCACATCGATGTCATTGCCGCCGTTGATTTCACACTTTGGTTTCGCGAGCACTTCGCCTTTCACCGTGACATTCACCGTCGCAGCCTGCGCCAGCTGGCCAAAACTCAGCACCGCCAGCAGGGTGAGCGCCGAAGCGGCAGCGGTGCTGGCCGCCAGCGCACAGCCCACAAGGAGATATTCGCCGCCGATGGCCAGCGTGCGTCGCCCTGTATCGCCCATACCATCCACCTCAGTCATAGTTCAGCCGGAAATCGATCGCCGCGCGGTAGGCACCCGCCAACAGCGGCGCACGCGTACGCTCCGCCATCACATAAAACTGCAGCCCGTTATCGCCCAGCGCCAACAGCTGCGGCCGGCTGCGGCTGCCCAGCCGCACATCGCGGTTATCCGCATCCAACAGCCGCAACCCCAGGCCTTCGGCGCCCTGCACCTGCACCAGCTGCGGGTTATCCGCATCGGCCGGGGCGGTGAAGCTCACCGTTACTGCCGGCTGGTAGGCATCCCACAGCCGGTAACCGAGGCGAGTGTCTCTGATGGCTGCCCCCATGCGCGTGCAGTCGCGCAACCGCAGTTGGAAGGCCACTGGCTGCGTGCGGTTGCCGGGCACTGCCAGGCTGCTCGTGGTGGTTTCACCCAGCCAGATATCCTGGTAGGCCGAAGACATCTCCAGCAGGCAGGCGCCTTCGGTCAGCGCGCCATGCACAAACAACATGCCGTGGTTACCAGGCTCTGCCCGGCTCCCCTGGCTCGTCAGCAAAACCAGCGCCAATAACGCCGCCTGGCCTGCCCGTCGCGTTAAAGCGTCTCTTCCCTGGCTATTGCAGCCGTTATCGATTCTTTGCATGAGTTTCCCTGCCGCTTCAACTGATGGAGCGCCGCTGCCGGCGCCGATTATCCTTGCTTCTCAGGCATCGCCTGACAATCGCCGGCGCCACACTTGAAGGTCAGATCCGGGCGGCCGCCGTAGTCATTGATATAAGTCAGCACCGGTGCATTGCCCAGGCCAGTGGCGCCTAACATGACGCTACCTTTCGGCGGCACCATCAGCGGTTCAAAACCGGCGGCGGTTTTACCGCTCTTGCTGCTGCGGGCATCGACCAGCGTGATGTAATACGGGGTCGGGTTATTGGCTTTAAAGCCCGCGCCCTGGCGGGTCAGCGTCAGCTGTTCTTGCCATGGGTTGAACGCGACGTTTTTGTTCGGCACGATCGCCGCCGGGCGGTAAAACAGCTTGATGCGGGTCTGCAGCGCGATCTGCAGCGTGTTGGCCTTGGTGCTCTTCGGCGGGATCTCGCGCAGATTGAAGTAGAACAGGCTCTCGCGATCCTGCGGCAGCGCCTTGGCGGCCGGCAGCGCCTGCACCTTGACCTGGCTTTGCGCGCCCGGCTCCACCCGCTGCACCGGCGGCAACACGATCAGCGGGCTGTTGATTTTTTCACCCTGCTCATTCTCCAGCCAGCCCTGGGCCAGATAAGGCAGCTGCGTATTTTTATTGGTGATGTTCATGCTGACCGAGCTATCGCCGCCGTTTAAAATCACGCGGGTGCGATCCAGCGCGATGGCGGCCTGCGCCAGGCCGCTCAGCAAGGTGGTGGTCAGCAGGCCGGCTACCGACAGCGTTTTTACAGTGTTGTTTCGCATAATAAGCTTCCATTTGGTCAAAAATTGCATTTACGGATTTTCCGGGGCATCTGCCTGGCCTTCACTGCCTGCGGCCACGCGCCGGCACGGCAGCAGCAGATCGCTCAGAGCAACATCCGTGCGCAACGCCGGCAGATCGATTTCACATTGCGCCTTCCCTTCCCAATGCACCGTCATTTGTTCACCGGCGCGAATACCGCTGAGGTAAACGCTGCCGCCGTCATTCACAATCCCGGTCTGCTGCCTGCGGCGGTTGAACACCTCGGCGCCAAACGGCGGTGTGCTGCCGTCCGCCAGGCGGATCACCGCCATGGCTTTCTGGCCGGAAATCACGTTGAAGCGCCGGTAGCCAATCGCCCCTTCGGTGAGCGTCGCCTGCACCACCGACTGCGTCGCTTCAGCCTCGTCCGATAAGTTGGTCAGATCGATGCTCGCCCGGCTGCGGTAAAAGTTGCCGACGTCCGTCACCACCGCTTTGCCAAACATGTTGGTACGGCTCGTGGCGCCATAGCCGCGTACCGGTACCCCGGCCACGCCATCGGTGTCCAACAGCAGACGGGTGCCACCAAAGTTCCCACTGCGGTGCAGCGCCGCCCCCTGGGAGGTCAGCGTGGCGCCCCCTTGCAGACTCATGCCTAACGAGGAATACTGGCCGCTCTGATAACTCACGTTGGTATCGATACGCGCCGCGTCGCCGTCGTGGCTGTAAAACGCGCTGGCGGATTCACCGCTGCGCGAGGTGCCGGCGGTCAACTGGTAGTTGTTGTGTTCATCCAGCCGTTGGTAGTAACCCACCCGCTGGTTGTTATTGTTACGGTTCCACGAGCTGCTGTAGCTGAGGTTGGCATCCCCTCCCCACGGCACCGTCAGGCTCAGATACATACCGTCGTCGTTGGTCCCTCTGGACTTATTGCGATAGGCCGAGAGTGAGGCGCTCAGATTTTTCCACGCTCCCAGGTTGAAATAGCGCGACAGCGCCAGGCTGTAGCGTTCGTCGGTCGGCTTATCCCAGTAAGTCTGGTGGTCGTAGTTGAGATAGGTACTGATCCCCAGATCGCGGAACTGCTTGTTGAACGTAATGGTGTACATTTCCCGACTTTTGCCGTTCCGCAGGCCGTGATAGCGCGCGTCCAGGTATTCGCTCATGGTCATAAAATTTTCTTCCGAGAAGCGATAACCGGCGAAGGTGATTTGGCTGTCGTATTCATCAAAGCTTTTCGAATAGCTCAAGCGGTACGAGCCGCCTTTTTTGGTGCCGTCGTCGATCGGCAATCTGGCCCGCGAATACGTGGTATCAAACGACAGCGCGCCGAGCACCAACAGATCGCGCCCCAGCCCCAGCGACAGCGCGTTATAATCGCCACCGGCGATGGTCCCGCCGTACAGCGACCAACCATTGCTGATCCCCCAGGAGAATTCACCAGCGGCGAAGGTTGGCCCTTGCACATCGTGCTCCCAGTTCGACGGCCGGCCGCCGGCAAACTTGAAGCGCACCATGCCGGGGCGCGTCAGGTAAGGAATGTTGGCGGTGTCCACCTGAAACTGCTGCACGCTGCCGTCTTGTTCTTCAACCTTGACGTCCAGCTTGCCCATTACCGAATCGCTCAGATCCTGGATGCGGAACGGCCCGGCGGCAACCTGCGCCTCATACAGCACGCGGCCCTGCTGGCTGATGGTGACTTTGGCGTTGGTTTTGGCGATGCCGGTCACCTCCGGCGCATAGCCGCGCAGGTTAGGCGGCAGCATGTTGTCGTCCGACACCAGGCTGAAGCCGGTAAAGCGGAAGCTGTCGAACAGGTTGCTCTGCAGCGAATCCTCACCCAGCGCCAGGCGCGCGCCCCACTGCGGCAACGCGCGAAAAGCGTAATAGCGGCTCCAGTCAAACGTTCTCTGGCTCGATTCCCCTGAGCCGGTCTGGTGATTGAGGCTGGTCTGCCAGTCGGCCCGCAGTCGCCAGGCGCCCAGGTTGGCACCCACCGCACCATTGCCACCCAGGCGCTGCGTCTGGCCGCTGCCGTTGCGGTTCTTCTGCACCTGGCCGTTCAGGTTGTAGTCCAGCAGCAGGCCGGGAATGCCGTTATCCCAGCGCGCCGGCGGATCCCAATCCGGTGTGGAGTACTCTAAATAGGCCTGGGGAATGTTCAGATACAGCGCCGACACCGCCAGATCGCCCCTGGCCTCAATGCCCTTGAGGCTGGTCAGATCCAGGCACTGCTCGTTATGCCACCAGCGCAGCTGCTTGAGAAACTCGGTTTTAAGGCCCAGTTTTTCAACCAGCTGCGGCGAGACGCAGGCCGCACTGCCATCGGGATCGTTTTCCGGCGGATAAAAAGCCACCGGCTGCTCATCCAATGACTGTTTGTTCACCAATACCGTCATGCTGTACTTGCCAGGCATAATGTAGGCGCCTTTGGAAAAGCGGCCGAGATCGATATTTTTACGATCGTTGATATCCAGGATGTCGGTGTTGAACTGAATTGCATCATCCGCCCGCCCCTGAAAGGCCAAGCCGCAGAGAGCCAGAGAAATACATATCCCTAATAAACTTAACGGGAGTGCCCCCGATTTAAATTTTCTCGCATCCATGATCCCGCCAACCTTTAACTTATTTATAATCAGTAGTAATCCAATTTAAAACGAATGGCGGAGCGGTAATCCCCTGCGCGCAATACCTGGCTGTTAGCCACCAGCTGCATTGAATAATTCAAGCGATAATCTTTTGTTAGGGTATTTTCTATTGACATCGGCACCCCAGGGTAAATATCCGCACCGATGCTATCGACAATGCGCAATGCAATACCGCGGGCGTCGCCGATGACGCCGAAGTTTTTTCCTTCTGCATTACCGTCAAATATCATGCGGAAATGCTGGCGTCCAGAATTAGCGGAATTATCACCCGACAACCCACAGTTCACTAATTTCAGCGTAAAGGGGCGGGTTAGCCCGTGCCCATCGCGGGAAATTTGTTCCACCGGCAAAGTTTTCATGTCGATGGTTTGATCACGGCTGGCCGACTCAAGGGCGCAGGCCGCGTTGACAATAGCGCCTTCCATATTGACTCTTCCCCAGCCAATAACCGAAGCCGTTGCCGGCATCGCCTGGGCCGTAAAAATCGCGACCAATAGGGAAGGCGCCACTACATTTTTGCCAATAAGGGCCATAGAGATTATCCCTTGCAAACAGGAATCCATTCTGGGGAAAAGCATGCGGGCTACCCCGCATGCTGGCATTATTCAGATAAAGCGCTTATTGATAGTTCAGCGCGAAGTTAACCACGCTAGTGAATGCACCCGGAACGATAGTATCCAAAGCGCCACCATTACCTTTCAGGAAGGCGGTGAATTTCAGGTCAGCTGTTTCCTGGCCTGCTTTAATACCCTGACCTGCGGTCGCCTTGCCCAACTCAATCACGGCATTACCGTTTTCGTCATCGGTCATAACGATACTCGCCCCTTTAGCAGTGCTGCCGCTGCCAAACCCGATCATTTTATTATCCGTGCCAGCCGCGCCGCCAGGCTGACCGGTGAAGGTGGTCTGCACTGTCTTCTGTGTGGCGCTGGTGCAGTCTTGCAGCTTAATGGTAACCGGCTGTTTTAATTGAGACTCACGGCCGTCCTTCAGGCTCAGGTTGGAGATCTGCCCCATTTTAATAGTTTGATCGATATCGCCCGGAGCGATAGAGCATGGCGCATCGATGATTTCACCGGTGAAAGTGACGGTACCGCTACCCTGATTCGCAGCCTGGGCCATCATAGAAGAAGCGCCGAAGGCCAATACCGCTGCAATCATAATTTTGTTCAGTTTCATAGAGATTCCTTACATTCCTTAGTAAGTAGTGGGAAGAATTAAATCCTTAAGTCACGCATGCAATGCGGCAGCTTTATTCCTGAGATTCCTGCGCATTGTCTCCGTGGCTAATACGCTGCGTTTCCGCGCCCCGTATCAGTGGAAACAAATTTACACTTAGCGCTCTCAACTTGAAACGTTATATCGCAAAATACAAAAAACACGGGATAATTATCGATAACATAATAATTAAATAGATTAAAATTCCGATAAATAGAATTTAATTATCAATATTTATATTAAAAAACTTGTAAGCAGATAAACATTTCATTTCAATTATACGAATAAAGAGAAAAATCCTATTGCCCTGCGGCCCAAGGGATTGAAAAAAATAAAAAGAGGTCTCAGAATAATCTCTCGACAGGAAAGTTGACGGGTAAATAAAATGATTTTCATTATAAATGAGAGCATCCTCTATAATGAGGAGGAAGGCACATTGATGCATGTCGATAATGCCAGCAATAAAATAGCTTTACTGAAGCCAACCAGCAGACTGCTTTCGTTGTTCATCAAGAATAATAACAAGCTGTTGTTGCGAGAGAGGTTACTTAATGATGTTTGGGTCGATCATGGGCTGAAAGCCTCCAACAATAATTTAAACAATTACGTTTCCGGGTTACGTAAATCACTGGCGCAGTTTGGCGCCGAGGAGATTATCGTCACTTATCCCCGCCAGGGGTTTAAATTCACCGCCAAAAGTATTCATGAAGCGAATGAAAATAAGGATGAGATATATAGAAAGGAACAACAACGGGAGGTGGAAATTGCTTCTACGCCGCCCCCCGGGAATTCTCCCCCCGGTATCCGACGGGCATTACAACGCTTAATAATGATTGCCGCTGCCTGTCTGGTGCCTTTTGCCATCATTGTGTTGTACCAAAACAGCACGCGCATCAGCGTTTATCCACTTGGGAATTACCAAAGCTGCCAGGTGTACAGCATGACTTTAGGTGGAGGCAGCTTGGAGAACATCAAGCAGGTGATACAACAGGCGGGCTTCAATTGCCGTACGCGGGCAGACGTCTATTATTACGCTAACATTCTTAATGAGAGCACTAACCAGGACGAGCAGCAGGTCACCTACTGCCCACGCTCCGGCAACAGCCCTTGCATAAAGATAACTATCTAGCCGGCAATCAACCTTAATCTTTTCGCTCTTGACACCCAGGGTCAGAGACAACATCGGCCCCCCGGTAATTCTGGGGGGGACCGTTATGCACCAGTCACGCAGACAAAAAGCGGCGAATGGTTATCAATAAACAGATAGTGATGCGGATCGATACGCTCGATGCGCATATGCAACTGCTGCCCGGCGATAGGCAACCGGCGATTCATATCCTCGCGAACGATAGAGTCCTGCGGCTTGCGGGTATTTTTCGTTACCCACATGGTGTAGTTGCTGCCGCGACGCTGGTAACTCATTTCCACGGAGCGATCGACCACATAACGTGTATCACCATCAAAAAAACTGCCGCTCATCAACATAGTGAGCTGCCGCGCCCCCTCAGGCACTATGCTTACCAGCAGTACACGCTCCATCGCCGTATCTTTATCCTGATTATGCACCCGCATCGACGCCCGGCATTCCGGCACCTGCGGCATAGCAAACAGCACATAAGCGGCGACGCAACAGCAGGCCAGTGCCGCAAAGGCTAACAGCGCGTAACGGTAATGCCATATCCAGTTATTTTTCCAGACTTTCATAGTAGTTCTCGCATTGCGCTTTGCCCGCCGCCATCGCCGCCTGCGGACAATAAAAGAAGTAAGAAGATCGCACGCGTTCTGCGCTGCCGGGCACCACCGACTGGCTGTCGTAATAAAGCAGCGTCGCCGGCTCACTACAGTGAATATGGTTTCTTTTATCCAGCAACGTTTGTAAGTGCGTCAAATCCGCCTTACCGGAACCGGTCTTATGATAAGAAGCGATAAACTTCACTTCACAGCTGCCGATATTGCCAACGCTTACCGCGCTGAGCGGCGCATAGCCGGTGTCCTGCCAGGCCCATATGCCGCTGCCCACCGCCAACAGCAGCAAAGCGGCCAACCCGAAGCGCTTAAATCGCTGCGTTCGCCGCGGCCTGCTCGGCAAGGCGCTTTCTGCAGCCGCCGGGATCGGCATCTCCGGCAAACTCTCCGCCAGGCTGTCCGTCGTCTTCAACGAAGCGGCGGTAAACATGAATCCCTGGCGCGGCAGCGTGACGATAATGTCGTCCTCGCCCAAGGCGGCGAACATCTTGCGCAGGATGGAAATAGTGTTATTGAGGTTATTGCCGGAGGCCACCTGGCCGTGCGCTTCCCATACCTGCGTCAGCAGGGTATCGCGGGAGACCACCAGATTATTGTTTCTGACCAACGTGGACAGCAGGCGGTTCAGCGTGGCGGTGAGCGTTTGAGGGGGTAGCTCAGCGTTGAGATCCACCAACTCTGATCTATCTTCATGATATTTAATCTTATTATTAATTATGTATCTCATTATTCCCCGCTCAAAAAACTAATTAATAATAATTAGCCCTTATTAAACATGAGAATAGTAGCACACGGCATGAGTTAAGAAAATTCCTAGAAAAACACATAAAAAGCTAAATAAACATAAATATAGGAAATAACATTGTGCTGTATCACAGGGTGACAAATATTTAACTGATGATTGTCGATTTTTTATAATGTGGACATTAAAAATGCCGCCCGGCAAATACCAGGCAGCACGAGAAACTGTCACTTTTACCCGACTCAACCGCCGCAGGGCTTACTCTTTTAAACGCCGCAGTTGCCGATCCTGCCAGCCACCGAATAGCCACTGGCCGGCTATCGCGCCGAGCAAGGCGCAGAACATATCGGACTGCGTGTCCCACGGGTCGCCCTGGGTGCCGAGAAACTCATCGGCGCCCTGGCCCAGCGCCAGCGCCGCCCACCACTCGATCAGTTCGTACACCGCGCTGATGGCCAGCGCGATACAGCACACCACGAAGCCCAACATCTTGCGGCCCTGCACATAACCGCCGCGCAGCAGGATCTCACGCGCCGCCAGCGCCGGCACCAATCCCTGGAAGAAATGCCCCAGTTTGTCGTACGGGTTGCGGCCAAGATCCAGCCACTGCTGCACCTCAAAGCCCAGCGGCACGCGAGCGTAGCTGTACATGCCGCCGAAAATCAGGATCAGCGCATGGAAGAAAATCAGCGTGTAGAGCAGCGGCGTCAGCGGATAACGGCGATGGGTCAGCCACAGCAGCGGCAAAACGATCAATACCGGCGCCACCTCCATCAGCCAGGTCGCGCGATCGTAAGGGCTGATGCCGCTGTGGATCAGCGCGGCCAGCAGCAACAGGGTAATAACGGACAACAACAACGGCGTGCGTGAGACGGGCATAACCAACGTTCCTTCGGGTTAACGGATCAATGCCCTCTTTATACCGCAGATCGCACGGCGAAAAAAAACAGGCGGAGCGTCGCCGCTTCGCCTGTTCGAGGGGTGCTTACCCTGAGAGGGATTACTTCAGCGCTACGCGGATCACGTCGTCCGGCGCGGTCGCTTCTTTCTCGCGGCTGGAAGCCTGCTTGACGCTGACGTACAGCGTCTGGCCGTCCGGCGACAGCGCCAGGCTGTTCGGGTGGGTCGGCGTCTTGATGGTGTTCAGCACCTTGTAGCTCTTGGCGTCGATCACGCTCACTTCACCCGCCTGGCGATGGGTCACGTAAACTTCATTGCGCGCCGGGTTGAACAGCACCGCCAGCGATTCCGGCACGTCGATCTTGCTCAGGATGTTGCCGCTGCGGGTATCCACCACCAGCACCTGCGGCTGCTTGGAATCGGTGATGAACGCGCGATGGGTAGCGGTATCCAGGCTGATGTTCAGGAAGAAGTGCTCTTTGGACTCATCCAGCTTCTTGCGCGACAGCACCTTGTTGCTCTGGGTATCGATGGTCACCAGTTCGCCGTCGGCGTTAGTGACGTACAGGCGTTTGGCGGCGGCATCCAGCGCCAGGCCGGTGCCATACTTACCGGTATCCGTCACGGTGGCACGCAGGGTCAGATCCTTGCCGTCCACCACCCACACCACGCTGGATTCACCCAGCCCGGTGATGTACAGCGTATCGCTGTCGGCATCCGCCACCAGTTCGCGCGGCGCCAGCGGCTTGACGGTCTCGGAACGCTGGCGCGCGTCCAGCACCAGGCGGCCTTTCACGTCGCCGGTCTTGGCGTCGATGGCGGTCACCGAGTTATTGACCGTGTTACCGAAGAACAGCGTGCCGGTTTTAGCATTAACGGCAGCGCCAAACGGCTTGATGTCGTTATGAATAATCTGGGTCACGTCCAGCGTGGTCGGGTCCAGGCGGTAAACGATGCCACCCTTGTCCAGCTTGCGGCTCTGCGACGTCGCCAGGTAGAGCGCGTTCTCGCTCGGGCTGTAGGCCATTTCATAGGCACCCTTGCCGACCGGTTTGCGCAGCACTTCCGGCGCGGTCTGCGCCAGCAACGAGTTGGAGAACAGCAGCGTGGACAGCAGCATCAGCGGAAATGCCGCACGTTTTCCCTTGGTGATCAAAGCATTCATCGAAATCTCCTTATAGAGCCAACGGGGCAGCCGAGCGGCCGCCCTCTCATCGTTATTAAAATCAGGCTTTCTCTTCGGAAAGCAGCGCCCACCAGCTGTCGATGGTCGGGTTGCGCGCCAGCGCGATAAAGTCGATGTCGCCGCGGATCTTGCGCCAGCGGGTCGCCAGCTCCATGATGCGCACCGAATCCAGACCGTAATCGATCAGGTTCTCATCGTTGCCCATGTCTTCGCTGTCTTCGTCCAGCAGCGGCAGGATCTGCTGACGCAGCGCGTCGATGCTGGCGATGCCGGCCGCCGGCAGCAGAGACGCGGTGGTCACCACCCGGCCGCAGCGGCCGGCGGTATAGCGCAGCGCCATCAGGTGTTCGTCGCGCGAGAAGTCCGCCAGGCCGTCGGCCACCATGAACGGCTGGATGTTGCGCATGAAGGCGTCGATGGCGGTGGTCAGGCAGCCGATGTGCGCATACACGCCGCAGATGATCAGCTGATCGCGGCCGGACTCCTGCAGGATCTCCTGCAGCGGCGAGCGGTGGAAGGCGCTGTAGCGCCATTTCACCAGCACCGTGTCGTCTTCGTCCGGCGCCAGCGCGGCGGTCACCGCCTGCTGCTCGGGGTGTTTGTTCAGGCCCGGCCCCCACATGTCGTTCAACAGCGCGCGGTCTTCATCGCTCTGCTGGTTCGGCTGCGCGGTATAGAACACCGGAATGCCCTGCTGTTTGCAGTAGCGGCGCAGGTTGGCGATGTTCTCCACCACCTGTTTGATCAGCGCGCTGTCTTCATCCCAGAAATTGAGGAAATACTGCTGCATATCGTGGATCAGCAGCGCGGCGCGCTGCGGTTCTACCTGCCAGGTGACTTTATTTTGCGGCAGTTCGTCCGCCGTCGGCAGCGCGTAGTCATTAAGTTTTGGAATGGCCATCGATTAATCTCCCTGAGCCTGAGTCTGTAGTTGCTCGTCGAGCTGCTGACGCAGCCGTTTTTTGTCCACTTTGCCGACCGGAGTCAGCGGCAGGCTGTCCACCTGAATAAAACGATCCGGCAGTTTGAAGTCCGCCACGCCCTGTTCGCGCAGGTGGCGGCGCAGTACCACCGGCTTCAGCGGCGCGTTGGCGATGATATAAGCGCAGCTCTTCTCCCCCATCAGCGCGTCCGGCATCGACACCAGCGCGGCGTTGATCACGTCCGGATGACGCAGCAGCAGGTTCTCGATTTCCTCGGCGGCGATCTTCTCCCCGCCGCGGTTGATCTGGTCTTTCTGCCGCCCCTGCACGGTGATGTAGCCGTCTTCGCTGATGCTGATCAGATCGCCGGAGCAGTAGAAACCGTCGGCGTCGAAGGCATCGGCGTTGTGCGCCGGGCTCTGGTAGTAACCGCGGAAGGTATAAGGCCCGCGCGTCATCAACCGACCGACCTCGCCCGCCGGCAATGAATTGCCGTCGTCGTCCGCCACCCACACTTCGTCATCCGGCGACATCGGCCGCCCTTGCGTCGTCAGGATGTGGCGCTCGTCGTCGTCGAGCCGGGTGTAGTTCACCAGCCCTTCAGCCATGCCGAACACCTGCTGCAGTTGGCAGCCGATTTCGTTCTGAATACGCGCCGCCAGCGTTTCGCCCAGCTTGGCGCCGCCCACCTGCAGCAGTTTCAGGCTGGCGAGCTGGGCATTGCCGCCCCACTCTTCGATCGCCTGCAGCCACAGCGTGACCGCCGGCGGCACCAGCGCCGTCACGTTGATTTGGTGCTGTTCGATCAGGCGGAAGCACTGCCCGGCGTCCGGATCGGCGGCGAACACCACCAGCCCCGCGCCATAAAACACGCCCAACACGCCCGGCGAGCTCATCGGGTAGTTGTGCGCCACCGGCAGCGCGCACAGATAGCGGGTCTGCGCGTCGAAACGGCAGATCTCCACGCTGCGGCGAATGCTGTAGTAGTAGTCATTGTGGGTACGCGGGATCAGCTTCGGCGTACCGGTGCTGCCGCCGGAAAGCTGGAAGAACGCCACCTGATCGGCCGCAGAAGGCTGCGCGACGAAACCGTCGCTGGCTTCGTCCAGCCAGGCGGCCAGCGCCAGCTCACCCTCGGGCTGGCTGCGCAGCGCCACGACACGCAGCGAAGGATGCGCATCGCGGAAGGCGTTCAGGAATTGGTCGTCGGCAAACAGCGCGTGCTGGCGGTCGGCGATCAGCAGCGCCGGCTTGATCTGCTCGGCATAGGCATTCAGTTCGCTGCGCTGATGGCTGAACAGCGCGTTGACCGGCGCCACGCCAATCTTCAGCAGCGCGAAGAACACGATATAGAACTCCGCCACGTTGCCCAGTTGGACCAACGCGGTATCGCCGGATTTCACGCCGCGGCGCAGCAGAGCGGCCGCCAGGCGATCGGAGCGCTGCTGCAGCTCGCGGTAGGTCAGGCTGCCCTGGGCATCGATAATCGCCGGGGCGTCGTTGTTGGCCTGGCGGTCGAGGATCTCGGTCAGCGGCTTGTCAGTCCAGTAGCCGCGCTCGCGATAGCGGCTGGCGAACTCCGCCGGCCAGGGGGTAAAGGCAATGCTCATCTTGTCGTTATCCTTGATTCATACCAAAGGCACGCAGAATGGTGCTGAGTTTGGTGCCTGTTTCATGCCATTCAGATTCGGGTGAAGAGTCTTCCACGATGCCGGCGCCGGCGAACAGCCGTACCCGGTTGCCGTCAACGGTGCCGCAGCGGATAGTCACAACCCACTCGCCGTTGCCTTCGTCGTCGCACCAGCCGACGATGCCGCCGAACAGGCCGCGATCGAACGGCTCCAGCTTGCCGATCAGGGCGTGCGCCTCGGCCGTCGGCATGCCGCACAGCGCCGGCGTCGGGTGCAGCAGGCAGGCCAGCGACAGGGCATTTTCGTCTGGAGACGCCGCCTCGCCGTCGATCGGCGTGGAGAGATGCCACAGCGTCGTGGTGGTCAGCAGTTCAGGGGTTTGCGGCACGTTCAGGTAGCGGCAGCGGCCGGCCAGCACGTCACGTATGCTTTCGGTGACGATGCGATGCTCGTGGCGATCTTTCGCCGAGGTCATCAGCCACTCCCCCACTTCGCGATCGCGCTGCGGGTCGGCCTCGCGCCGGGCGGAACCGGCCAGCGGGTTAGAATAGAAACGGCCGTTGTCCTGGCGCAGCAGCAGCTCTGGGCTGGCGCCCAACAGCGCACCCTGCTCCAGCGGCACATGGAAATGGAAACCATGCGGGTTCTGGGCAATTACGCGTGCCATCAGCGCATGGCGATCCACCGGCTGGCGCGTTTCGATCTCCAGCAGGCGCGACAAGACTACTTTATCCAGCTCACCGGCCTTCATCGCGTCAACGGCGTCGCTGACCATCTTCATAAACGGCTGCTGCGGCGGTAGCTCCGTCACGCCGGCCAGTTCAGGGCCGTTCGCCGGCGGCCGAACGCCGGCCATAAAGGCGGCGCGATCGAACCAGCGGCTCTGCTGCGGAATAAACAGCGCCGAAGGCTGCCGGGTATCGAACGGGATGGCACCGCACAGCAGCGGTTTTTTGATACCGGCCTGACGGGCCTCGGCAAACGCCTGCCGTACGCTGCGCTGGAACTCGCCGTTCAGATCGGCGCCGTCTGCGGCCGGCAGGCGAATGCGGCTGAAACAACCGGTAGTGGTCAAGCTGCGGAAAGGAGAGGTAAAGAAGAAGCCCGACGCCGGAGAAAAATCAGCGGCGAACCGGTGTTCTTCGCACTCCTGCATTTCCTTTCGATTGATGTCGTTCACGGCAGTATCCATCGCTTCGCCCTCAAGGATTTGAAGTGATAACCAATATAATAATGATTATCATTTGAGTTAATTCCGCGCTAAATTACTCGCCGATATTTGCTATGTCAATAAACGTAAGCACTTCTTTCATTTCGAAATCATGACATAAACGCTGTGGGTTTTACGCATGCCGATGATAAGCATTGCTATTTGATCCCACAGCGTTGTCTTAACGCGTTCGACTACTTTTCTGTGGCGGGCTGCGGCTCCGGTTTGTGCAACGTCACCTGGCGCAAACCGGTCATGGCGAACAGCAACAGGATGCCGAGCAGCGCGGCGCCGAAGCCGAAACCGCTGGCGCTCATCGCCGGCAGCATGAAGGCGCCCATCGCCCCCAACAGCAACGCGCCCAGCGCATCGCCCACCACGTTTTGCGCCGTCCACAGGCCGTTGATACGGCCGAGGAAATTGTCCGGCGTCAGGCTCTGGATCAGGCCGTATTGCAGCAGCGAGTTCAGCGCGCTCAGGTAGCCGAACGCCACCAGGCACAGCAACGCCAGGCTGTACCACGGCATCAGGCCGAACAGGCCAATGGCGGCGAACGCCGCGATCGCCGTCAGCAGCATCACCCAGCCGGGGCGCGCCACGTGCGCCACGCGCCCGCTGGTGAACGCGCCGATGGCCGCGCCGAGCGGCACGGCGGCGTACATATAACCGAGGTGGGCAGCGTCGATGTGCCAGCTTTCCGCCATCGCCGGGTACAGCACGCGCACCGCGCTGGCCATGGTCAGCAGCGCGCCGATCAGCGCCACCATGCCGATCACCTTGTTCTGGAACAGGAAGGCGAAGCCGCCCGCCAGCGCGCGCAGCGGGTGTTCACGCGGCTGCGGTGGCGGCATTAGCTGCGGCAGGCTCAGCAGCGGCAACAGCGTCAGCAGGGTGCCGAACGCCGCCAGGCCGTAGTTCCAGGCAATGCCCATGTGGGCGATCACCAGGCCGCCAATCGCCGGGGAAAGAATCGAGCCGAAGCGCACCGTCAGCATGCTGATGGCGCCCGCCTGCACGATGTTTTCGCGGCCCACCAGCGCCGGCGTGGCCGCCAGCAGCGCCGTCACCCCCACCGCACCGAAGAAACCGTCCCACACCGCCAACAGATAAATGGCCGCCAGCGAAGGCGATGGCAACAGGGCATTGAGACACAGGCCGACGAAGCCGATGCCGCAGGTGGAGCGCGCGAACAGGATCAGCCGGCGCCGCTCATAGCGATCGGCCAATACGCCCCCCATCAGCAGCCCGGCGAACATGCCGCCGCCGGCCAGCGTCACCGCCAGCCCGACCTGCAGGGTGGAACCGGTCAGCGCCTGGATTTGCACCGGGATGGCGATCGCCATCAACCCCAGCGCTACAATGGAGATAAAGCGCGCGCAGAACACCGCGCGGAAAGCCCGGTTGGTTTTCAACAGGCTGAAATCAAGCAGGATGGAGGGTTTGCTACTCATCGGTTGTTCACCACATCTTTAAACGGGGATTCTGCAGTTGCGGAGCGCTATGCTAGCACAGATGACGAAATCAATAATGATAATAAAAATCATTGATATTCAATTGTGAGCAACCGCAAGAAACGCCGCCACACGCGGGGTAATCCCCGAGCCTGGCGGCGAGATGACGAGCGCGATTACAGCGTGCGCAAGATCCGGTTCAGCAGCGGCCCCAGCACTTTGAACGACGCCGGCGAAACGATATCGACATGCGCGCAGTCCAGCTCGTGCGCCTGCAGCGCATCGACGTACTGCGACCAGGTCTGCTGCACGTCCATCCCTTCCTGCAGCGTACGTTTGGCGACGAACAGCGTCGCCTGGCCATGGAAACGGGCGGTACGCGTGTGCGACAGCAACCGCACCGAATCGGCGTAGTTGGCTTCGATGTTGTCGAACATCGCCGTGCGCGTCTCGCCCAGCGCCGGATCGAGCGTATCCTGCGACACCGCCAGGAACTGCTCGCGCTCGCGCTGCACTTCCTTCAACACGTTGTCGTCCAGCATCACGTCCCAGTTTTGGGTCTCCGGCGGATAGGTATCCAGCAGGCCGAGGAACGCCACCTGCTCGCCGCGCGCCTGCAGCCGGGCGGCGATGCCCTGGGCCAGCGTGCCGCCCAGCGAGTAGCCGATGAAGTGGTACGGCCCGTGCGGCTGGACCTGCAACACCGTCTGCAGGTGGGCATCCACCACCTGATCCATATCTTCGCTCAGCGCCAGCGGGCCGTCCGGCCGCGGCGACTGGATACCGACCAGCGACCAGTGCTGATCGAGATAGCGTGGCAATACGCTGAACTGCCAGGAGAAACCGGACGCCGGGTGCAGACAGAACAGCGTCGGCCCCTCGGTGACGCGCAGCGGCAATACGCTGTCGAAGCCGCTACGATCGGCCTCTTCCTGCGTGCGTTCTTCCGCCAGCAAGACAGCCAGTTGCTCGACGCGCGACGCCACCATCACCTGGCCGACGGACACCGCCTTGCCCAGATCGCGGCGCAGCTCCGCCGCCAGCCGCATCGCCAGCAGCGAATGGCCACCGAGCGCGAAGAAGTCGTCATCGGCGAACACCTGCTCGCGCTGCAGCAAACGGGCGAACACCGCCGCGATCTCGCTTTCCAGCCCGGCCTGCGGCGGCCGTCCTGCCTTGCGCTCACCGCCCTGCGGCTGCGGCAAGGCCTTGCGATCCAGCTTGCCGTTGGCGCTCAGCGGCAAATCACTCATTTCCACCAGCGCCACCGGCACCATGTGCGGTGGCAGACGGTCGGCCAGCGCCGCACGCAGGGCTTCCGCATCCCAGTTCGCGCCGGGCTGCATCACCAGATAACCCACCAGTTGGCGCGCATCGCCGCCGGCATCCACCGGCGTGCCCTGCAGCACCAGCGCGTGCGTCACCGCCTGGCGCACGCCCGGCAGCGACAGCAAGGCGTGGTCGATTTCACTCAGCTCGATACGCTGCCCGCGGATCTTCAGCTGGTCGTCACTGCGGCCCAAATATTCCACCGTGCCGTCCGGCAGCCAGCGCGCCACGTCGCCGGTGCGGTACATGCGCCCGCCCTCGCCGAACGGATCGGCGACAAAGCGGCTGGCGGTCAGATCCGGCCGGCCAAGGTAGCCGTGCGCCAGCTGCACGCCGGTCAGATACAGATCGCCCGCCACGCCCGGCGGCACCGGCCGCAGGCGCGCGTCAAGAATACGCAGCCCGGTGTTCCATACCGGCAGACCGATCGGCACGTTGGCGCCGGTCACTTTCGCTAGCGCGTCGCCGTAAGCCGGATGCCAGGTCACGTCCACCGCCGCTTCGGTCGGGCCGTAGAGGTTGTGCAACGGCACCGCCGTGCGGCTTTGCCACAGGCGGCACAGCTCCGCCGGCAGCGCTTCGCCGCTGCAGAACACCTGGCGCAGCGCAGCGCAGTTCGCCACCGCCGCGTCGTCGTCCAGGGCGGCCACGAAAGCCGCCAGCATCGACGGCACGAAGTGCAGCGTGGTAATGCGGTGTTGTGCGATCAGCTGTTGCAGCTGCTGCGGATCGCGGTGCGCCTCCGGCGGCGCCATCACCAGCCGGGCGCCGACCATTAGCGGCCAGAAGAATTCCCACACCGAGACGTCGAAACTGCACGGCGTTTTCTGCAGCACCGCGTCGTCCGCCCCCAGCGGATACTGGTGTTGCATCCACAGTAGGCGGTTGACGATCGCCTGATGGCCGACCAGCACGCCTTTCGGGCGCCCGGTGGAGCCGGAGGTAAAGATGATATAGGCCGCATGGTCCGGCGTCGGGCCCGCGATCGCCACCCCGGCGGCGTGATCGGCCGCCAGCGGCGCGTCATACAGCAAAATTTCGCCCTTGTCGGCGAAACGCGCCTGCTGCGCCGGGTTGGTGATGACCAGCCGGGGCGCGGCGTCTTCCAGCATTATCGCCAGCCGCTCGTCCGGATAACCGGTGTCCAGCGGCAGATAGGCGGCGCCCGCTTCCACGATCGCCATCAACGCCAGCGACAGAAACACCGAACGCGGCAGCGCCACCGCCACGATGTCGCCCGGCCGCACGCCCTGCGCCACCAGCTCGCGCGCCAGCGCCGTAACCTGCTCGCGCGTTTCGCGGTAGGTGAAATTGAAATGCGCATCCGCCAGCGCCGGTGCGTCCGGCGTGGTTTGCGCCTGCTGCGCCAGCAACTGGCTCAGCGTGGTCGCCGGCACCGGGTGCGCCGTGTCGTTGACCCGCGCCAGCAGCGCGTGATCGTCTGCAGTCAGCATATCGGCTTCGCCGATCGGCAACGTTGCCTGCGCGGCGAACTGCGCCAGCAGCAGCGGCAATCGTTGCAGGTGCGCCTGCAATTCCTGGCGGCTGTAACGCTCGGCGTTGGCCAGCAGTTCAACCTTCAGCTGATGGTGTTCGTCAATAAACAGCGCAATCTCCAGATCGCGCACCGGCCCGGAGGCCAGATCGTGGGTAATGCCTTCGATACCGGCGAAATCCAGCTGGTAATCGAACATTTTGAAGTTGAAGACCGTGCCGTACAGCGGTTCGCCGTCGCCGATGCGCCCCAGATCGCGCTGCACCTGTTCGGCGTCGTAGCGCTGATGGCGACGCACCGTTTTCAGCTCGCGACTGATGCGGGTGGCGGCCTCATACAGCGTGGCCTGCGGCTCGAGGTGCATCTCCATCGGCAACACGTTGATCACCGGGCCGGCGGCGCACAAGGCGGCCGATCCGGTGCGGCGCATGAAGATAAAACCGGCGCTGAAGCTCGGTTGGCCGCTCAGGCGCGATACCCACAGCGCCACCAGCGCCACCGCCATATCGGCGGCGTTCAGCTTCTGCTGCGCGCCACGCTGTACCAATTCGGCGAAGGCCTGCGGATCGCAGCGCTGTTCCAATCGATGGATACGCGGCGTGGGCGTTTGCCCGGCCAGCGGCTGCGGGCAGAGCGTGGCCGGCGGTGGCAGCTGCCGCGCTTTTTCAAGCCAGAAATCGGCGTCGCGTTGCCAGGCCGGCGCCTGCCGGTAAGCCTGGTATTCCGCCACCACGTCGCTGAACGCCGTGAAAGGCGTCGGTTCCAGCGCGTCGCCGTGGCAAAGATGGGAGTAAATCGCCGCCACGCGGCGAGCGATGGCGGTGAAGCTGAAACCGTCCACCAGCAAATGGTGATAGCGCTGATACCAGAACCAGCGATCATCAGCCAAACGCATCACCACATGGCGATACAGCGGTGCGCCGCTGCCGGCGCGCAGATCGCTTGCCAGATCGATGTCCATCAGCGCGCGCGCGGCGGCGTCGGGATCCGGCGACGTCGTCAGATCGACAAGTTCCGGCTCGTGCACCGCCAGCGCATCGTCCAGCCATTGCACCGGCACGCCGTCGCGTTCCGCAAAACGCAGGCGTAGCATGTCCACCTCGCCCAGGCCCTGGATGATGGCCCGCAGCAGAGGCTCCACGGCGACAGGGCCGTTGAGTTCGATGGCATGTGCGACCGCGTAGGCATTGCGATGCGGGGAGATTTGATCGGCGACCCAGATGCCGGGTTGCGCCGCGACCAGCGGCCATTCGCCCGCAAGCGCCGGGCCGCTGAGAGAGTTAGGGGTGTGTGACACTGCTTATTGCTCCCGTGATTACCTGGCGCCGGTCACGCCTCGCGTGCTGCGACCGGCAGAATGTCTTGCCAATGCTGCTCCAGCCATTCGGCGCACGCGGTGCGCGCCGCCGGGCCGAAGACGATCGTCCATTCGGACGGAATGGCGCGGAAATCCGGCCACAAACTGTATTGTTGTTGTACGTTGCGCAGCACCAGGCTGCGCTGCTGTTGATCATCGAACGGATTCAGGCTTTCCACCATGTGTTCCTCGTGCCGTTGCCGTCGCCGATGCCGGATAAGCGGTGGCGAAAGCGGAAGCCCAGACCGCCTGCAGCCCATCGGTCAGGCCGCTGCGCCAACACAGCGCGTCGTGCCCGCCTTCCACCACCCGGTAGTGCACCCGATGGCCGGCGTCGCTCAGGCGTGCCGCCATTTCGCCGCTGACCCGATGCACCAATTTTTCCTGCGAACCGGCTTCCATAAATACCTTCAGCGCGCCGTGATTGCCCAAGCCGTGCAGTTCTACCTGTTGCAGCAACCAGCAGGCGTCATCGGGAATGCTCGGCAGCTGCAGCATGTCGCGCCGCGGCCACCAGTAGGAACCGGACTGGGTGATCACCGCGCCGAAGCGCTGCGGCCAGCGCAGCCCGGCATACAGGGAGGCCAGGCCGCCAAAGCTTTGCCCCGCCACCACCGTGTCAGCCGGTTTGTCGCTGTGCGGCGCCCAGTCGGCCAGCTGTGGCATCAGTTCTTCCTGCACCGCCAGCCAGAAGTCGTCCTTGCAGGTCAGTTCGCGCGACCGATGCGGCAGATCGATGATGTCGATCAGCACATACACCGCTTCCGGCAATGCCCCTTCGCGGGTCAGCTGCATCAGCGGCTCCCAAACCGGCATCTGCTTCGCCCAGAACTGGCCGTCGAGCAGGATCGCGAGCGGGCGCTCGGCCGGCTTGCTGTCACCGGTGGTGTAGATCCAGACGTCGCGGCTATTGCCCAGGCGCTCGCTTTGCCAGGTATGGCGCTGCAAACGCGCCGGCAGCGGTGGCGTACAGCGCCCGCTGGCGATCTCGTACTCGTCGAACGAGCGCCATACCGGCTGCGGCGGTGCATCCGGCATGTGCAGGCCGGATACGCTGTGGCCGCTGGCGCTTTGCCAGGAGCGGTACGGGTTGAGCAGATCGGGGGTGGCGCTGGCGAACACCTGGTGCCACCAGTGGCGCAGGTTGTGCATGTTGGCGTGCGCATCGTCGCCGCTGAACGCCGGCGGCCGCTCGTCAAAGCAGGGGATAAAGCAGTAGCTGCCGCGCCAGGCGCCGCTCAGCTCGGTCTGCCAGTACCACACGTCGGTACCGGCCAAACGCTGCAGGCTTTGCGGCGGATTCGGCTGGTGATGGTCGGTCAGGCAGTTAATGTTGATCCACACGCGACGGTAGGCGGAGGTCAATTCGCATCCCTGAGGATCGCGCCAGAAAAAGGTGGTTCGCCACCGGCCGTTACCCGCCGGTTCTACCCATGGCGTACCGCGCCGTGCCACCGTCAACCACCACCCTGGACTGCCCGCATTGCTGCTGGCCAATAATCTGCTGCTTTCTGACTGTAGTTCTGTATTCACAACGCCTACCCATTTTGTAGTTGGCGGCACCGGGAACGTCGACTTTTCCCTATCGCCGGCCACCGCCCGAACGCACTGTACGCCAAATACTATTGATAATAATTTGCATTTGCAATAGTGTGTAAGGCTTGGAGATCGTGCTGGTATTGCGCGCAACGGACAGGGATCGGGGATACATCAATGGCATCCCTTGCCGCAGCCGATTTTCTATTTCCGACTACACAAAAACTACAACCGCCCTTCCCCCCGTTCGGCGAGGGATGGCAGCAAGGTAGGACACTCAAATGAAAAGCAAGCTATCACGTTATTCTTTAGCCACTCTTATCGGCTTGGGATTGGGCGCGTCCGCGTTCGCCAACGCCGCGCAGCAGACCGACACCCCCACCACGGAAGAAAACAGCGGCACAGCGGATAAAAAGCCGCGCGGCGAAGACACCATCGTCGTGACCGCCGCCCGGCAGAACCTGCAGGCGCCGGGGGTGTCCACCATCACCGCCGAAGAGATCAAAAAACGCCCGCCGGCACGCGACATCAGCGAACTGATCCGCACCATGCCCGGGGTTAACCTGACCGGCAACTCCACCAGCGGCCAGCGCGGCAACAATCGCCAGATCGATATCCGCGGCATGGGCCCGGAAAACACCCTGATTCTGATCGACGGCAAACCGGCCTCCAGCCGCAACTCAGTGCGTCAGGGCTGGCGCGGCGAGCGCGACTCGCGCGGCGATACCGCCTGGGTGCCGCCGGAAATGATCGAGCGCATCGAAGTGCTGCGCGGCCCTGCCGCCGCGCGCTACGGCAACGGCGCCGCGGGCGGCGTGGTCAACATCATCACCAAGAAGGCCGGCGATGCGCTGCACGGCTCGCTGAACGGCTACTTCAACGTGCCGCAGCACAAGCAGGAAGGCGCCACCAAGCGCACCGACTTCAGCCTGTCCGGCCCGCTGAGCGATTCCCTGAGCTTCCGCCTGTTCGGCGGCTACAGCAAAACGCAGGCCGACGCCTGGGACATTAACCAAGGTCATCAATCCGAGCGCACTGGCAGCTATTCCAATACATTACCTGCCGGACGTGAAGGAGTGGTCGATAAAAACATCGACGCCCTGCTGCATTGGGATTTCGCCCATCTGCAGTCATTGGAGTTCGAGTACGCCTACGGCCGCCAGGGCAACCTGTACGCCGGCGATACCCAGAACACCAACACCAACGCCCTGGTGCAGAGCAACTACGGCAAAGAGACCAACCGCATCTACCGTGAAACCTTCGGCCTGACCCACCGCGGCGCCTGGGACAACGGCGTGAGCACCAACAACTACGTGCAGTTCGAGCGCACCCGCAACACCCGCCTGAATGAAGGCCTGTCAGGCGGCTTGGAAGGCATTTTCGACACCAATAACACCGGTTTCGGCACCATCAAGCTGGACGACTTCTTGGCGCACAGCGAAGTCAGCGTGCCGTTTGAACTGGGCGTTTCACAGACCGCTACGCTGGGCACCGAGTGGTCTCAGCAGCGGATGAAAGACGGCACCTCCACTAGCCAGTCTCTCACCGAAGGTGGAGTGATCCCTGGAGTGGACAGCACTAACCGTAGTCCTTATTCCTCCGCACATATCTTCTCGCTGTTCGCCGAAGACAATATCGAGCTGACCGACACCACCATGCTGACGCCGGGCCTGCGCTACGATTTGCACTCCGAATCCGGCAACAACTGGAGCCCGGCGCTGAACCTGTCGCAGGAACTGGGCGACTACTTCACGCTGAAGATGGGTATCGCACGCTCCTACAAAGCGCCCAATCTGTTCCAGAACAACGGTAACTATATCCTGTATAGCCGTGGTCAAGGTTGTGCAGCCAGTGCTGGCGCTTGCTATCTGATGGGCAACGACGATTTGAAAGCGGAAACCAGCGTTAACAAAGAGATCGGGCTGGAGTTCCATAACGAAGGCTGGCTGGCCGGCGTGACCTACTTCCGCAACGATTACCGCAACAAAATTGAGGCTGGCTACGCGCCAATTTCCTCAAACAGTCTTAAAACCGATATCTATCAGTGGGAAAACGTGCCGAAGGCGGTGGTGCAGGGGCTGGAAGGCTCATTGAACGTGCCGGTCAGCGAGACCGTCACCTGGAGCAACAACGCCACCTACATGATCGAGAACAAGAACAAGACCACCGGCGATTACCTGTCGGTGATCCCGAAGTTCACCGTCAACTCGACCCTCAGCTGGCAGGCTACGCAGGATCTGTCGATGCAGTCCACTTTAACCTGGTACGGCCGGCAGAAACCGAAGAAGTATAACTATAAAGGAGAGAGCGCTGTCGGCTCAGAAGCCCGCGAGGTCAGCCCTTACGCCATCGTCGGCGCCAGCGCGACCTATGACTTGACCAAAAACGTCAGCGTCACCGCCGGCATCGACAACCTGTTCGACAAACGCCAGTTCCGCGCCGGCAATGCACAAACTGTTGGCAACGCGAAAACCAACTCCTACATGTATGGTGCAGGCGCAGCCACCTATAACGAATCGGGGCGTACCTACTACATGAGCATCAACACCCACTTCTGATGACATGACCCAACGAAAAAGGGGCGCCGCGGCGCCCCTTTTTTTATCTTTATATTTAATATTTAGTTACCTGGTGTGCAGCTGAATGCGCACCACGCTTTCCGGCTTGCCGGCCTTGGTGGAAGCGCCGTCGTTTTTCACCGTCACGAACAGCGCGTCGCCTTTCGGATCCAACGCCAGGCTGTTAGGGTGAGGCGGCAGGTCTACGGTTTGCAGGCGCTTGAGCGTTTTGGCGTCGAACACCGTCAGCGTCCCGGCGCCGTGATCCACGCGCACGCCTTTGCGGTTGGCGACATACAGCCGCTGGCTGCGTTCGTCGAGCAGCAGGCCGATCGGCACCTCATCCGTCAGCTCGCTGGCCAGCACTTTGCCGCTGTCCGCATCCAGCGCAAACACCCGGTGGCCGCTGCTGCGCTTCACGTAGTCGTGCCCCAGATGATGGTTGCGGTAGTCGTCGCGATCGATACCCTGATCGACGCCCAGCAGGCGATTGCTCGCCGGGTCATACACCAGGTTCAGCAGCTGATCGGCCTGCACTTCGTGCGTGGCGGTGATCGCCAGCGTGTCGGCGTTCAGGGTGATCACCTGCCCCTGCATGTTGGAGACGAACACCCGGCGGCCCTTCTCATCCAGCGTGATGCCCACCGCGTTGTAGCCGAAGCCCGGGATCACTTTCTCCAGCTTGCCGGCTTTGGTATCGACCACGTACAGCACGCTGTCGACGCCGAAGCCCAGGCCCGGCAGGAACAGACGGCCGCTTTGCGCGTCATACTTGAGCTCGCGGAGGCGGTACAGGTAGTCCTCGGTGATTTTGAATTTCTTCAGCTCCGCCAACAGGAAGTCCAGGCGCTTGCCGCTGATGCCCGCCTGCTTGTAAGCCTGCTCCAGCACCGCTTTGTCCAGCAGCTTGATGCTGCCCAGCGCGTGGTTGGTGGTAGTGTCCACCACCCCAACTTCGCCGTTGAAAGCCTGCGTCAGGTACAGGCGATTGCCCGCGTCGTTCAGCGCCACGCCGAAGCCTTTCACCTGCAGCGGGATCTCTGCCTTGATCGCCAGGGTGTTGGGATCCAGCCGCAGCACGCGGGAGCGCGCCTCTTCTTTCCAGTCCGGCGCGCTGACGAACAGCGCCTGTTGCGAGGTGCTGTAGGCCATCTCCACCACCGTCGATGACAGCGCCTCGCGCTTGATGTCCTGCGGTTTGATGCCGACATCGTCCGCCTGCGCGGCGCCGGCGACCACCAGAGAGGCCGCCACCAGCAGCGACAGTAGCGCGCGCGGGGTTGCTAGGGTTCCAGACATCCTTTTATCTCCTTGAAAATCATGCTTTCGGTTAGAGTGAAACAACGTCATGCCTGCGGCCCGGGCGGCAGCGCCGCCAGAGCGATATCGCCAGCGATGTGCTGCGCAAACTGGGTAAAGACGTGCTGAACGCCATCGGCGATCAGATTGGCCTGCTCCCGGCTGTAGTGGTCCTGACGGTAGGTCATCATCACCCGCAGGGATTTCTTCCCGGCCAGATCGTCTTCCATCACCTCAAACTGCAGGCCGAGCAGCGATTCGGCTTTCTCCGGTTCCACCTGACGGTAGGCGATCGCACTGCCGTCCTGCAGCCGGAACTCGCCGTTCAGCTTGATGCGGCTGTGGATCTGGATGAACACTTCGAACATGTGATTCTTGCGGTCGGCGTCCACGCCGAATAGCCCTTCTTCCACCAGATCGATCGGAATGTCGGTGTACGGCAGCGAGCCATTGATGGTGTTTTTCACCTGGCTGACCAACCCGGCCACCGTCAGCCCTTCGTCAAAGCGCACGCGGTGCACCACCACGGTGGTGAAATAGCCGACGGTATCGAAGAACTCGGCGTCGTTACGGCCGGAGGTTGAGGTGCCCACCAGCAGATCCGCCGGGCCGCCCAGCAGACGCAGCGCCGAGGTAATCCCGGCATACACCACGTTAAACAGCGACGCGTTGTTGCGGCGGGCAAGCTGATACAAGCCTTCCGCCACGGCAGGATCGACCTCGAACTCCAGCCAGCCGCCGTTGACGTCCGCCGGTGCCGGCACCGCCGGATGGGTGGACGCTTCTTGCCGGAAGATCGGCTGGCCGACCGGCGCGCCGCGCAGCGCATCGAGCCAGTAGTCCAGATGTTGCTGCTGCACCCCGGAGGCCCGCTGCTGCCGGGCGAAGGTGTGGAACTGCGGCGGCTGCCCGCTCCACTGCGGCGCCTGGCCGACGACGCGATGGCGATAGGCGACGCCCAGCTCATCCATCATCAGGTTGAGCGACCATTCATCCAGCACCACATGGTGGAACAGCAGCGACAGCAGCTGTTGGCCGTTGTCCGCATCGCGCAGCAGCGTGGCGCGCAGCGGCAGCTCGGCGGCCAGATCGAACCGGTGCTGGCCGGCGTCGGCCAACAGGGCCGCGGCATTACCCGCTGGCGTCTCGTGAGAGAAGCGGAACCACTGATAATCCGGCAGTTCTGCGGCCGGCACCACCACCTGCACCACCTCCCCCTGCTGCTCGACAAAGCGTGAACGCAGCACGGTATGGCGAGTCATGACGTCGATAAACGCCTGGTGCAGCGCCGTTTCGTCCACCGCATCGAAGAAGCGCAGAGAGAACGGCAGGTTGAAAATCTCGTCATGGCCGAAGGCTTCATACACCTTCCACAGCGATTCCTGCGCCAGCGACAGCGGCGCCTGCGCCCGATCATGATCGTCGGCGATGGCTACCGAGGCATTCGGCTGCGCGACGTTCAGGCGTTTGGCGTAGCCCGCCAGCCCGCGCGCCGTCGGATGGCTGAACAGATCGTTAATGTTGATTTCGATCTGATGCAGGCTCAGCAAGCGGCCAATCACCCGGGTAGCGACCAGCGAATGGCCGCCGCGATCGAAGAAGTCTTCATCGAGGGTCATTTCCGGCGCTACCAGCGCCTCACGGAACTCCTGCAAAATCAGCGGCGCAACGCTTTCGTCGGCGTCGCCGTTCGCCACCGGCGCGGCCATCGCCGGGGAAACGGCCTCAGCCACCGGCAAGGCGACGGCAATTCGCTGCCCGGCCAGGAACGCGCTGAACTGCTCCAGCAGGAAAGGCGCCGCGTGCGGAGACAGGCGCGGGTCGGTGACCAGCTCCAGCGTCAGCGTTTCTGCCTCCGGCAAGCCCAACAGCAGCGCCAGTTCAAACGGCGTATGCAGCGGCGGCAGCAACAGGCGTTCGGCGTGAACGCCTTCCAGCCGCCACTCTGCGGCCAGATCGTCGCGCCAGGCCACCAGCAGCTGCGCCCGTTGCGGATCCAGCTGTTCAGCCACGGCCTGCGCCAGCAGCCGCTGCCCGATGTCGCCCTCGCCATGCTGCACGGTCAGGCGCATCAGCGGCGCCGCCGTCAGGCCCAGCTCCAGACCGACGCACTCCGCCGTTTCTGCGGCCGGCACGCACAGCTGCACCGTTTGGCCACCGGCCTGCGCGGCGACGAACTCGGCAAACCGCGCCGCCACCGCCGCCAGCAAGGCCCGCGGCGTGTCGTTGGCGGGCAACAGCGCGCGCGCAATGCGCGTGACCACGCGCGCGCCCACCGGCGGCAAGGCTTCAGCACGCTGCGCCGGGCTGCGGTAATCCTGCAGCGAGACCGCCTGGCGCGCCCAGGGCAGCTGCGGCTCCGGGATTTCCGGCAGCTCGACCGGCTCCGCCGCGAATGGCAGAGGCATCGCATCCCCGTTATAACGGGCGGACAGCATCGCCGGCAGGTGGCGCCACGGCAGCGTTTCCGCCAGGATGTTATGCAATACCACGCCCAAAATCACGTCATCGCCCGGCGTGAGCAACAGCAGGCAGCGCAGCGGCGCTTCGCTTTCCAGTTCAAACGGCGCCGCCTGCGCCTGCAGCAGGCAACAAATGGCGTGTGGTTCGTCCGCCACCTGACGGAGGCTCACCGGCAGCGGCGCCGAGCCGGCGGGCCGTTTCACCAGACCGTTTTCGTCATCAAAAACGTAATGCACGTCCACGCCCGGCGTCTCCCGCACCAACGCCTGCAGCGCCGCCGTCAGTTGGGCGACATCCACGCCCCCCGTCAGGCGCCAAGCCAGCGCCCGCTGCCCGCGTGCGTCACCCTGCTGCAGATGGGCAAACCATGCCCGCTCTTCGGCTTCGCTTACCGGCCGCTCGCCGTTCGCCGACGCCGCGCCCAGCGCCTGAAAAGCGCTCTCCAGCCGCTGGGCCTCTTCATCGCTCAGAATGCTGTCAAAATCACCGATCACTGCGTTATCTCCTTGCCCGGCCGTGCCGGGATAGCGCATAAAACGGGGGACATTCGTCCCCCGTCATCGCGATAGCGTTAGAAATTCAGCTCAACCGCCGCGCCGACCAGACGGCCTCGCTGGAGAGTCGCCGTGTAGATGTCGTTGCTTCTGACCATCTCACGGCGGTCTGAATCAAACAGGTTTTTCGCATACAGCGTGGCGCGACCGTAGTCGAAGGTGTAAGCCAGCTGAGCGTTGGCCGTCCAATAGGAGCCGATGCGCCCGCGCGAGTCGTTGTCGTATTGCGAATAGTAGGAGTCGGTAAACGCCACGTTGCTGCTCAGCTCCCATCCTTTCAGGAACTGATATTTGGCACCCATGTTGGCGGTGTAAGCCGGTGCGCGCGCAAGCTCATGCCCTTCCACGCCACTGCCCGAGAACTTCTTGATGTCGGTTTTCAGCAGGCCGAGGTTGCCGAACAGTTCGAAGTCCCAACGCGGCTGCCAGGTGGCGCCGATTTCCGCACCGTAGGTTTCCACCTTGTCGGCGTTACGGATCACGCTGGAGTTCTCACCCAACGAGTACGGCAGCTGCATGTCTTTGTAATCGTTGAAGAAAATGTTACCCGTCAGCACCACGTTGGCGTCTTTCAGGTGATGGCGGGTGTACAGCTCATAGTTCCAGACATACTCGGAACCGTAGGTATAGCTGACCACCGGCGTACCGATCGTGATGCCGCCGCCGCCGGCGTTATAGCCGCGGGCGATCTTGGCGCCGTAGGTTTGGGTATCCGTCGGTTTCCAGGCCACGTCCAGCTTCGGCAAAAACACGGTGTAAGTTTCATCGAAGTCGATACGCACCGCCTGGCTGCCGCCGTCGCGGCGACGGTGTTCGCGTTCCAGGCGGCTGGCGGCGGTCACGTCCACCTGCGGCGTCAGCGCATAGGTCAGCTCGGCGAACGCCGAATGGGTATCGGTTTTATCTTTGAAGGTCGATCCGCCGAAGATATTGACGAACTCATCCTGCGTACCGTGGAAGTAACGCAGCCCCGCCAGCCCGTGCAGACGGCTGTCCGCACCGCCGAAGCGTACCACCGGCTCTACGTGAACTTCCTGGCCGTCGATCTCGGCGTATTGGATGTTGTAAGCGGTCGGACGGTTGATGTTGAAATCGGTATAGATAACGCGGTTTTCAAACGTCAGCGCATCGGAGGCCTCCCAGGCCAGATCCCAGATGCTGCTGTTCATATTGCTTTTGAACACGGCGCGGCGCGGATCGTGACGCGGGTTGGTCGGATGCGGCTGCGGGTTGAGGCTTTCGTTCTGTGGCGCGGTGCTGCCGAAGTGGTTAAAGGTCAGCTTGGTGGTCAGATCGCGCAGGCCGGCCGGATTGAACAACAGCTTGGCACGGGCGGTGGTGGCTTCCACTTCGCGCGGATCGCCCACCGGCGCATAGGCCGGCAGATCGGCTTCGCTGCGGCGCCGCTGGCGATCGACGCTGACGCGGAACGCCAGCTGATCCTCCACCAGCGGGCCGGACGCCATGGCGGCCAGCTGTGAAGAATGCTGGTTACCGGCCCCACCCTTGAAGGCGCTTTCCCACTCGAAGGTCGGATCTTTACTGGCCATGACGATGGCGCCGGCGATGGCGTTGCGCCCCTGGATGTAGCTTTGCGGGCCGAGGAACACTTCGACGCGATCCAAATCCCACAGCGACTGCGGGCCGAACGCCTGTTCGTTATAGGTCAGCGAGCGGCCGTCCAACGACAGATTGAGGCGCGGGCGGGTGCCGCTGAGGAAGGCATTGGCGCCGACGTTCGGACCGGAACCGTCGATGCCGCGCACGGTCGGCAGTTCGTTGCCGATGCCCAGATCCACCACGTTGGGGGTCATGCGCAGCAGATCGGGGATCTGCACTGCGTCAGGCATCGAGGCGATGCGGTTGCTGTCGAACACCTGCACGCTGGAGCCGGTGTCGAAAATGGAACGTTTGATCTTCTCACCGGTGACCAGCAGCGTTTCCGCGTCCTGGTAGGTTTCGTTGCTCTTGGTTTCCGCAGCGTTGACGTTACCGATCGCCAGTGAACAAACCCCTAAAAATACGGAGGAAAACGCCCCAATGGCTTTCAACCCCGCTTTTTCCCCGTTTCCTACGCTTTCATGCCGTTGAGCCGCAAAATGCTTGCCCATAGATGTCTTCTCCTTTCATCCCAGAGGTGCACAAAATTTGATTTTTTTTTACACAACCTACATCGACACTCACACAGACCATGACGCTACGGCCTTCCCGACCTTTTTGTTGCTTATCCCTGCGGCAAACCCATGTCTTTCGCGGCCAAACGGGCGCGGCCCCGTCCACGGCCAAGCCGCCGGCGGAGCGGCCGGCAGCTTGTATAAAAACGTAAAATAATGTTAAGAATGATAATATTTTGCATTTTCTAATGCAAATCATTATCAATAAAGGTGTGAGGCAGGCCGCGATAGCCGCCAGAAAACCTTATGCTTTCGCAGGTAAAACAGGCGCTGCAATAACAAGCAATCATTACAATGCTAAGAATAATATAGATAAATTATTCAAACCCAACGGCATGCCCGTCCGTTCTCGCTAAAACCCCTTATAGATAGCACCCTCGCGCCAAATGGATCAAATAATAATAATTTTCATTCCCATTAACATTTGGATATATTCTTGCAGTCTCGTTGGCTGAATCAAAATGGATACCCGATGAAAGCTTTGACCACGATGCAGGCCGCCTATTGGGTAGGCCGACAGTCCGCTCCTCCCCTCGGCGGCATGGCCGCCCACCTGTATGCGGAATTCGACGGCGGCGAGCTGGATCTCGCCCGGCTGCGCCAGGCCGTCGAGGCGCTGTACCTGCACCATCCGCTGTTACGCCTGCGCATTACCGATGATGGCCGGCAGACGATCGCGCCTCCCGGCCCTCGGCACGCCTTGCATCTCGACGATTGGCAGCACGCCGATGAAGCAACGCTGGCAGCCGCACTTGCCGCCAAACGCCAGGCAAAAAGCACCCAGCTGCTGCCGCTGGAACAGGGCGTGCCCTGCGATATCAGCCTGAGCCTGTTGCCGGAAGGGCGCAGCCGCCTGCATGTCGATCTCGACATGATCGCCGGCGATGCCATGAGCTTTCGCCTGTTGATGGAGGATCTGACGGCGTTTTATCACCGGTGTCCGCCGCCCCCCTCCGATGACGCGCCACCGGCCTACTTCGAACACCTCGAACGACGCGACGCCGACGACGGGCTACGCCAACGGCGCGAACGCGGCCAGCGTTGGTGGCGTGAACGCCTGGCGCAGGTGCCGCCAGCGCCGCGCCTGCTGCGCACGCCGGACCGCTGCCGCAGCGATCGCCTGGCCGTACAGCTGAATGCGGAAGAAAGCCGCGCGTTGGAAAGCGTCGCCAAACGGCACCACACCTCCCTCTCGACGCTGTTTCTCGCGCTGTTCGCCCTGGCCGTCGGCCAAGGTTGGAATATGACGCGCTTCCGGCTCAACGTGCCGCTGTTCCACCGCGAGAGCGAACGGGAGGACGCGCATCGCCTCATCGGCGATTTCTCTAACCTGGTGCTGCTCGGCGTGGAGCTGAACCCGACGGAAAATCTAAGCGCCTTCTGCCGGCGCCTGATGGCGCAGCTGGCGGAGCTTATCGAGCATGCGGATTACCCCGGCGTGAGCGTAATGCGCGATCTGTCGCGTCTGCACGGCAGCCTGCAGCCTTCGCCGGTGGTGTTTACCGCCGGTTTCGGCATCCGCGGCAAGACGCTGTTTTCCGAACGGGTCACCGACACCTTCGGCCGTCTCGGCTGGGTCATCTCTCAAGGACCGCAGGTTGCGCTGGATGCGCAGGTCGCCCACGTCGACGACGGCATTCTGATCAACTGGGACGTACGGCAGGACGCGTTCCCCGAGCAGGTGCTGCCGCGCCTGCTGGCCTGTTACCGGGCGCTGCTGCACCTGGCCGCACGGCAAACGGAGGCGTTCGATCGCCCGCTGTCGCAGCTGTTGGCGCAATGTACGCCCGACGCGCTGGCGCAGCAGGCGCCGGTGCGCCAGGTGCTGCACCGGCTGCTGACGCGGGTGGCCCCCGAGGCCGGCTTGCACGACCACGACGATATCCACCGCTTGGCCCTGCCGGATGCCGGGGTGAACGCGCTGCTGACGGTGCTCAACAAGTATCTGGCGGCGGCGCTGACGGCACAGGATCTGGCGGCGCACTCCTCCCCTGCGGCGCTGGCGGCATTGATCTGCCAACGCTCGCCCGAGGCTGGACGGAATGCGAAAACGCTGCTCGCCGCGTTGGCGCCGCAGCACTGAGATCGGTTTCCGGGCGCGCGGCGCCCGGCTCGTTTTAATCGGTTAGCGACTATAGGGAAGTACCATGGAGACACCATTAACCGCACTGCAGCAGGCCTATCTTCTGGGCCGCAGCGATCGATGGCCGCTGGGCGGCGTGGCGATGCACGACTTTCGCGAATACCGCGCCCGGCAGCTGGATGTACCGCGCCTTGAAGCGCGCCTGACCGAGCTGGTTCAACACTACCCGGCACTGCGCACCTGCATCGATGTGCCGCGCGGCACGCAGCACGTACGCCCGGAAACCACGCTGCATCTGGATCGCCACGATCTGCGCACCCTTGATGGCGAAGCGGCGCAGCGCCAGGTCGAACAGCTGCGCGCGCGTTACTCCCACCAGCGCCACGATCCGAGCCAGCCGCTGTGGCGCATCGCCGTGATCCAACTAGCCGAACGGCAGGATCCGACGGGATCGCCGTACGATACGCTGATCTTTACCAGCTTCGATGCCTTGACCCTCGACGGCCAGGGGATCTCCACCGTGATCGCGCGCCTGTTCGACGATCGCCCTCTGACGCCGACCACCGCCGCGCTGCCGCCCCCCGCCGCATCGGCGGCGCAGCGCCAGGCCGATGCCGCCTACTGGCGCGAAAAGCTGCAGGATGTCACCACCCCGTCGGCGTTGCCGTGGCGCGCCCCGCTCGCCAATCTCACCTCATCACGCTATCGCCGCGCCACCCTGACGCTGCCGCGCGATACGATAAAACAGCTCGGCCGCCTGGGATCGCCACATGCGCTGCTGCGCAACAGCCTGCTCTCGGCGCTGATCCTCGATACGCTGGCCCACTGGACCACCGACGGCGAGCTGTGCGTCGGGGTACCGGTGGCGTTCCCCGCCGCCGACGGCGCCCTGGGCAACGCCTCCAGCTTCGTGGCGGTGCGCTATTCGCGCTACGGCGAAGACTTTATCCAGCGCGCGCAAGCCTTGCAGGACGACGTGCTCGGCGCGCTCGATCACCTGGCATTTTCCGGCGTCGATCTGGCGCGGCAATTGCTCGGCCAAAGCCAGGGCGGCCCGGCGCTGCCGGTGATCCTGACCAACTGCCTGGGCTGGGAGACGCTGCCGGCCGAGGCGCCGGTGCGCTTCCACGACGGCCTGACCCAAACGCCGCAGGTCGCCATCGATATCCGCCTGACGCTGGACAGTGAAAAAACCCTGCAGCTGTGCGTGGACTACGCCGAGCAGGCGCTGCAGGGTGAACAGGTAGAAGCGATGCTGGCCGCGTTGCAGCGACGCATCCTGCACAGTTGCCAACGGGCCGACCTGGCGATCGCACCGCGCGACTTCATCGATCTGGCGCATTACTGCCACAACGACAGCGAAGCGAATTACGCGCCTTATCCTTATCTGGCGCAGCTGGCCGAGCGGCTGTTCGGCGCGCAAGACGGCGGCAATGCGCTGATCTGCGGCGAACAGACGCTGACCTATCGTGAGCTGGGCCAGCGGATCGCCACGGCGATCGTCAACCTGCAGAGCCGCGGCGTGCAGCCGGGCAACGTGGTGGCGCTGTACCTGCCGCGCAGCCCGGAACTGATCATCTTCAGCCTCGCCTGCGCCCTGCAGGGCGTGATCTGGGTGCCTATCGATATCAACTCGCCGCCGGAACGCACCGCCTACCTGCTGGAGAATTGCCGGCCGACGCTGGTGGTGCACGGCGGCGATCTGGAGACGCCGAACGGCGTGACGCCGGCGACCCTGCTGGCGCAGGCGGATCGCGCGCCCGCGCTGCCGGATGAACGGACGCTGGTTGAACGCAGCGCCAGCCAGGCCGCGAGCTACTACCTGTATACCTCCGGTACCACCGGCAAGCCCAAATGCGTGGTGCTTAACAACCGCGCCACCGCCAACGTTATCCACCACACTCAACAACGCTGGGCAGTCACCGCCGACGACGTCTTCATTTCCGTCACGCCGCCGCACCATGACATGTCGATGTTCGATCTGTTCGGCTCGCTGTGCGCCGGCGCCACGCTGGTGCTGCCGGCGCCGCATCAGGAAAAGGATGCCATCAGTTGGAACCAACTGGTGGAAAAACATCGGGTCACCCTGTGGTGTTCGGTGCCCGCCATTCTGGAGATGCTGCTCACCTGCAAAACGGCCGACAGCCTGCGCTCGCTGCGCCTGGTGGCGCAAGGCGGCGACTATATCAAGCCGGCGACGGTGCAAACCCTGCGTACCCTGCGCCCGGATCTCACGCTGTTCTCACTCGGCGGGCCGACCGAAACCACCATCTGGAGCATCTGGCACCCGATCGCCCCACAGGAGAGCGGCACCGTGCCTTACGGCCGCCCGCTGCCGGCCAACCGCTACTTCATCTGCCATGACGACGGCAGCCACTGCCCGGCCGGCGTGGTCGGCCGCATTCATACCGCCGGGATTAACCTGGCGTTGGGCTATCTGGAACAGGGGGAGGTGAAGCAGCATGATTTCGTCACCCTCGAAGGACCGGACGGGCAACCGCTGCGCGCTTTTCGCACCGGGGATCAGGGTTACTACCGGGCGGACGGCAACATCATGTTCGCCACCCGGGTGAACGGCTATGTGAAGATCCGCGGCGTGCGCGTCTCGCTGCCGGAAATCGAAGACGTGCTGCGCCGCCATCCGGCGATCCTGGATATGGTGGTGGTGGATTATCCCAGCGGAGAGAACAACGAGGCAGCGCTCGGCGCCCTGTATCTGACCCGCGACGGCAAACCGCTGCCGCTGTCCGAGATCCGCGCCTTCTCCACCGGCTATCTGCCCTGTACCCATATTCCCACGCGCTTTATCCATGCCGAGGCGCTGCCGCTGTCCGCCAACGGTAAAACCGATCGCCATCGCATCCGCGCCGACCTGAGCCACCAGCAAACCGCGCCGGCGCTGAACGCCTGTGCGGCCCCGCCGCCGAACGCACCGTTGGCGCGCAGCGCAGAGATCCTGACCATTTACTGGCAGGCGATTGGCGTAACGCCGCGCCCGGAATGGGGAGAAGAGACGGCGTTTATCGCCATGGGACTGAAACTGCCGCATATCAAACAGGTGGCGGCACGCCTCAATGACGCTTTCGGCACCCGGCTGGTGAGCAGTTCGCTCCTGCCGTGCAAGAACGCACGCGAAGTGGCGGCGTTGCTGGCCAGCTGAAGCCATACCACTCGGGCGGGGACATCCCCCGCCCGCGCTTTCTCAGGCGGGCAACGCCGTCAGGGCCGCCAGCGGCTGTTCCCACGCTTCCCGCTGCAGCGCACGCAACAGGAATTCTTGCAGCGCCTCGCCATAGTCCAGCGCATCCTCCGCCGGGAACTGTTCCAGATAAATATCGATATCCACCTGCAGATCGCGGGCGTCGGTGCGGCCGCGATAAGTCAGGTTAAAACCGTCGCCCGAGCCGCCGGCCAATACGCTGCGGGTACCGCGACAGCCAGTAAAACGAGGCGCATCGAAGGGTTGCACGTTGATGAAGGGGGAAATAAAGAAGCGCGAGCCCGGATCCACACCGCGATCGGCGGCCAATTGGCGCAGACGGTAGCCGGCGTGGCTGCGCAGCTCACGCAGTTGCTGCGTCAGCGTGGTGAGAAAGCCCCCCAGCGTCTCCGCTTGCTGCGGTGACACCAGCAGCGGCAACGTATTCACCGCCAGCGAAGGCACGTTGGTGGCGGCCTGCCCGCGGCGATTCATCGCTGGCATCCACATCGGCAGCGTATCGCCCTGCCAAGTACAGCGCGGCATCACCTGAAACAGCCAGGCCGCCGACAGCGCCACCAGCAAATCGGGCCAATTGATGCCGCTGCGCTCCGCCAGCTGCGCCAGTCGTTGCGATACCGCCGCCGGCAGCCGGTGGTGGACGCTCAGACGCCGCACGCCATAGGCCTCACCGCCCTTGCGTACCGTCGGCAGCGCCTGCGACGGCGACAGATAGGTCTGCCAAAAGCGCCGATCGCGCTCGCATCGCTCAGAATCAGCGTAGGCCAGCTCAGCCTGTTGAAAGACGTCGAAGGCGCCCAGGGGAATACCCGCGCTGCCTTCACCCCGATAGTGTGCATACAACGCGGCGCAGCGGTGTTCGATCAGCGCCATGCCGAAACCGTCGACCAGAATATGGTGCGCCCGCACGTACCAGAGGTAGCGCTCCGGCCCCAGCTTCAGCAACCACGCGGCGGCTAGCGGCTCGCTGTGCAGCGCCCGGTGCTGCGCAATATCCTCGCGCATCAGGCCCTGCGCCGCCTGCCAAGGGTCGCCGTGCGTTTGCAGATCGATACGTTGCAATGACGGTATGCGCTGTGGATCGTGCCGTAACGGCGGAGGAGAGTCGCCGTGCCGCTCACCAAAGCGCAGGGCAAACGCCTGCGTTTCGGCGAGGGTGACGGCGATCGCCTGACAGAGCGCCTCTTCCTCTACCGCGCCGCACAGTTCGGTGCAGTGTGCGACGGTGGATAAGGTCTGCCCGGGGTGCAAGGTGTGTTCTTCCCAGAAATCAAGCTGCGCTGGCGCCAGCGGCAACCATTCAGAGGCCAAAGCGGTGTCCGACATGTTACCTACCTTTGATAAGCCCGAATAAAGACGCAGAACGGGCGTAACCCCACCGTTCAACGGCTTTTGCGTGTCTCCATACATCATCAAATGAAAATGATAATAACATCCATTATCATTTCTATTAATTTGGTAACACTTTAGATTTTGTTAAGCGGGGATGCAAGTCGCACTGTAGGGCAGAGAAAAGAAAGCGGCAGGTTGCAGGGGCATAAAAACAAAACGCCCCGGCACAATTGGCCGGGGCGTTTTTAAAGGCGGTAATACTCGGTGATTAGGCCTGGTTGGCCGGCTTCACCTTCTGCGCCAGGAACTCCGTTTCGTAAGCCAGCGCCTTCTTGCGATCGAACTGGTGCTCCCACTTGGCGATCACCAGTACCGCCAGCGCGTTGCCCACCACGTTCAGCGCGGTACGCGCCATATCCAGGATACGGTCCACGCCGGCGATGAACGCCAGGCCTTCCAGCGGGATGCCGACGCTGCCCAACGTAGCCAGCAGCACCACGAACGAGACCCCCGGCACGCCGGCGATCCCTTTCGAGGTCACCATCAGCGTCAGCACCAGCACGATCTCCTGCCCCAACGACAGCTCGATGCCGTACAGCTGGGCGATAAAGATAGCGGCGATGCTCTGGTACAGCGTCGAGCCATCCAGGTTAAAGGAGTAGCCGGTCGGCACCACGAAGCTGGTGATCGACTTGGGCGCGCCGTAAGCCTCCATCTTTTCGATGATGCGCGGCAGCACCGTTTCCGAGCTGGCGGTGGAATAAGCCAGGATCAGTTCGTCTTTCAGGATGCGGATCAGCGTCCAGATGCGCAGGTTGCACAGCCGGGCGACCGCCCCCAGCACCACCAGGGCGAAGAACGCGATGGCGAAGTATACCAGCACCACCAACTTGGCCAGCGGCAGCAGCGAAGCGAAACCGAAGTTGGCTACCGTAACCGAAATCAGACCAAACACCCCGATCGGCGCATAGCGCATGATCATATGGGTGACTTTGAACATGCTCTCGGACACCGCCTTGAACACCTTCAGCAACGGCTCTTTGGTCTCTTTCGGCAACGACGACAACCCCAGACCGAACAGCACCGAGAAGAAGATAATCGGCAGCATGTCGCCCTTGGCCATCGACGAGAAGACGTTCGATGGGATCAGCGACAGAATGGTCGCCACCAGACTGTGCGAACCGCTTTGCACCTGTTCGGTGGTTTTCTCATACTGCGAAATGTCCACCGTGGTCAGCGTCGACATGTCGATGCCGTGGCCGGGTTGGAATACGTTGGCCAGCGTCAACCCCACCACGATGGCGATGGTGGTGATCACTTCGAAGTAAATAATGGTTTTCAATCCGATGCGGCCCAGCTTTTTCGCATCGCCTACGCCGGCAATACCGACGATCAGCGTGGAAATAACAATCGGCACCACAATCATCTTGATCAGGCGAATAAATATATCACCCGCCGGGCTGAGAATATTGCTGACCAGCCACTCACGAGATTCTGTCTGGTTGTGCAATACCGCGCCAACAATAATACCCAGTACCAACGCGATCAGGATTTGCCAAGCCAGGCTAATTTTTACACTTTTCATACCCAAAAAGTCCTCAAAGACTCTTTTCGCCGCACAAAGTCGCAACACGGAGAAAAGAATACTTAATCATTTATTACAGGCTTATGTTAATTCAGTGGAAGCGTTCACCTGCCCTGAGTGCGACGCAGTATAAATCTGTATCATCCGGGTGGCATGCTCTGCAAGCCTTGATTTGTCAGGGTTGAGCGCTGAATCGAATCACAAAAAATTCGCGTAACTATTTCAAACGGCATAATTGGTTGTTATTAAAAACATAATTTTTCATACAATGAAGTACATAACCGCGTCGACGATGTTTTTTTGAACGCAATTGAAATGCGTTATTTTTCGCCCATTCTGCATATTTAGTCCGCATCAAATGTTTATATTTTGTTACTCAAAAGTAAAATAAATGAGAATTAGCCGAGTGACATACCCCTCTATAAATGCAGGGCTACTTTATATTTCGATTAAAAAGCGAACGATATCGCAGGCTGAATACCCTCGGGTATCTCACGACCTTTCATCAGGAATTAAAGGTTAATAAAACGTTATTTCACGATATGCCGTCCATCGTTATATCGCGTTAATACCAACTTCGAATATTAATAGCGAAAAATAATCCAAAAAGATTTATAGCGCGAAATAACGCAGGCCTTTCCACCGATTTATTTGGCACGAGGCAAATAACTTCACCTTTGTTTATTCTTTTTTGTTCTTTAGATAAGTGTTTTTGGCTAAAAAAGCGGGTTTATGATGATTTAAACGCCAAAGAGATAGATACGCCCTGCAAATGCGACAGAACTATTACAAATCAATATCTTTGTTGCGTGATCTGCCGCGCAAAAAAGAAACAAAGAATCGTAGCAAACTATACTTAACCTTCAGTTGACATATCATTAACAACTTCAAGGAGAAAAGCTATGAGCCAACTGCATAAACACGCTATTCCTTCTGCAATTGCAGAGCACGCCCTGATTAATCCGGCACAATACCAACAGTATTATCAACAGTCGGTTCAAGACCCAGAGGCTTTCTGGGGTGAGCATGGCAAAATCCTGGACTGGATCAAACCCTATACCAAAGTTAAAAACACGTCGTTCGATCCCGGCCACGTCAGCATTCGTTGGTTTGAAGACGGCACGCTGAACCTGTCTGCCAACTGTTTGGACCGCCATCTTGCTGAGCGCGGCGACCAGACCGCCATTATCTGGGAAGGCGATGACCCGACCCAATCCAAGAACGTGACTTACAAACAGCTGCACCATGACGTCTGCCAGTTCGCCAACGTGCTGAAAAAGCTCGGCGTGAAAAAAGGCGACGTGGTGGCTATCTATATGCCAATGGTGCCGGAAGCGGCGGTCGCAATGCTGGCCTGCGCGCGTATCGGCGCCGTACATTCGGTGATCTTCGGCGGCTTCTCACCGGAAGCGGTCGCCGGACGCATTATCGACTCCAACGCCAGGCTGGTGATTACCGCCGATGAAGGCCTGCGCGCCGGCCGCGCCGTGCCGCTGAAAAAGAACGTCGATGATGCGCTGAAAAATCCCGGCGTAGTCAGCGTGGCTAACGTGGTGGTGTTCCAACGCACCGGGAAACCGGGCTACTGGCAGGAAGGGCGCGATCTGTGGTGGCATGAGCTGACCCAGGGCGTCTCCGCCGACTGCCCACCGACAGAAGTGAACGCCGAAGATCCGCTGTTTATCCTGTATACCTCCGGTTCGACCGGCAAGCCGAAAGGCGTGCTGCACACCACCGGCGGCTACCTGGTCTACGCCGCGATGACCTTTAAGTATGTGTTCGACTACCACGACGGCGATATTTATTGGTGCACCGCCGACGTGGGCTGGGTCACCGGCCACAGCTATCTGCTGTACGGCCCGCTGGCCTGCGGCGCCACCACGCTGATGTTCGAAGGCGTGCCTAACTATCCGGGCGTCAATCGCCTGTCGCAGGTGATCGACAAGCACCAGGTCAACATTCTGTACACCGCACCGACCGCCATTCGCGCCCTGATGGCCGAAGGCGACAAGGCGATCGAGGGCACCCGACGCGATTCGCTGCGCATCATGGGCTCGGTCGGCGAACCGATCAACCCAGAAGCCTGGGAGTGGTATTACAACAAGATAGGCAACGCGAAGTGCCCGATCGTCGATACCTGGTGGCAGACCGAGACCGGCGGCTTCATGATTACCCCGCTGCCGGGCGCCACCGAGCTGAAAGCCGGTTCCGCCACGCGACCTTTCTTCGGCGTACAGCCGGCATTGGTCGATAACGTCGGCACGCCACAGGAAGGCGCCTGCGAAGGCAACCTGGTGATCGTCGACTCCTGGCCGGGGCAGGCGCGTACCCTGTTCGGCGATCATGACCGCTTCGAGCAAACCTACTTCTCGACCTTCAAAGGCATGTACTTCAGCGGTGACGGCGCCCGCCGCGACGAAGACGGTTACTACTGGATCACCGGCCGCGTCGATGACGTGCTGAACGTCTCCGGCCACCGTCTGGGCACCGCCGAGATCGAGTCTGCGCTGGTATCGCACCCGAAAATCGCCGAAGCGGCGGTGGTCGGCATTCCTCACAACATCAAAGGCCAGGCGATCTACGCCTACATCACGCTGAACCACGGCGAAGAACCGACGCCGGAGCTCTATACCGAAGTGCGCAACTGGGTGCGCAAAGAGATAGGGCCGATCGCCACGCCGGACGTGCTGCACTGGACAGATTCGCTGCCCAAAACGCGCTCCGGCAAGATCATGCGGCGTATCCTGCGCAAAATTGCCGCCGGCGACACCAGCAATCTGGGGGATACCTCCACGCTGGCGGATCCGGCCGTAGTCGACAAGCTGTTGGAAGAAAAACAATCAATGAAAGTGCCGTCATAATTTACGCCGCTTCAGGCCGCTCATTCGGATAACGCGCCGTTGAGCGGCCCTGGCGCGGCGTACTCTCTCAATACCGACTGGAGACACTCTGATGAATGACACCATTTATCAAGGGATTGAAGAAAACCCGCGCTTTAAAGAGCTGGTGAGAAAACGCGGCCGGTTCGCCTGGCTGCTTTCACTGATTACGCTGGCGCTGTACGTCGGCTTTATTCTATTGATCGCCTTCGATCCGCAATGGCTCGGCACGCCGATCGCCGCCGGATCAACCATCACCCGCGGGATCCCGGTCGGCGTCGGGCTGATCGTGATCTCTTTCGTCTTGACCGGGATCTACGTGTTTCGCGCCAACGGCGAGTTCGATCGTCTCACCGCAGAAATTCTGCGTGAGGTGAAACAATGAAGCGCTTATTGTCCGCCGCCGCGCTGCTGTTGCTGCCAGGTCTGGCCTGGGCCGACGCCATTGGCGGTGAAGTACAGCGTCAGCCGCTGAACATCCAGGCGATCGTGATGTTTATCCTATTTGTCGGCGCCACCCTGTACATCACCTACTGGGCTTCCAAACGCACCCGTTCCCGTCAGGACTACTACACCGCGGGCGGGCGCATCACCAGCCTGCAAAACGGGCTGGCGATCGCCGGTGACTTCATGTCTGCGGCCTCGTTCCTCGGTATCTCCGCCCTGGTCTACACCTCGGGCTATGACGGCCTGATCTACTCTATCGGCTTCCTCATTGGCTGGCCGATCATTCTGTTCCTGATCGCGGAGCGCTTGCGCAACCTCGGCCGTTATACCTTTGCCGATGTCGCCTCTTACCGTCTGCAGCAGAAACCGATTCGTACCCTGTCGGCCTGCGGCTCGTTGGTGGTGGTGGCGCTGTATTTGATCGCGCAGATGGTCGGTGCCGGCAAGCTAATCCAGCTGCTGTTCGGACTCAACTACCATGTGGCGGTGATCCTGGTCGGCATCCTGATGGTGTTGTACGTGCTGTTCGGCGGCATGCTGGCCACCACCTGGGTGCAGATCATCAAAGCAGTGCTGCTGCTGGCAGGGGCCAGCTTTATGGCGCTGATGGTGATGAAGTCGGTCAACTTCGACTTCAATACCCTGTTCGCCGAAGCGGTGAAGGTGCACCCGAAAGGCATCGCCATCATGAGCCCCGGTGGTCTGGTCTCCGATCCGATTTCCGCGTTGTCGCTCGGCCTGGCGCTGATGTTCGGCACCGCCGGTCTGCCGCACATCCTGATGCGCTTCTTTACCGTCAGTGACGCCAAAGAAGCACGCAAGAGCGTGTTCTACGCCACCGGTTTTATCGGTTACTTCTATATTCTGACCTTTATCATCGGCTTCGGCGCCATCTTGTTGGTCAGCGCCAATCCGGCGTTCAAAGACGCCACCGGCGCGCTACTGGGCGGCACCAATATGGCGGCGGTGCATCTGGCCAATGCCGTTGGCGGCAACTTCTTCCTCGGCTTTATCTCGGCGGTGGCCTTCGCCACCATTCTGGCGGTCGTTGCAGGCCTGACGCTGGCCGGTGCCTCGGCGGTTTCCCACGATCTGTACGCCAGCGTGATGAAAAACGGCAAGGCGACCGAGCGCGACGAGCTGAAGGTCTCCAAGATCACCGTCGTGGTATTGGGCCTGGTCGCTATTGCTCTGGGGATTTTGTTCGAGAAGCAGAATATCGCCTTTATGGTCGGGTTGGCGTTCTCTATCGCCGCCAGCTGTAACTTCCCTATCATCATCCTGTCGATGTACTGGTCGCGTTTGACGACCCGCGGCGCGATGATTGGCGGCTGGCTGGGTCTGTTAACGGCGGTGATTCTGATGATCCTCGGCCCGACGATCTGGGTGCAGATCCTCGGCCATGAAAAACCGATTTACCCGTATGAATATCCGGCGCTGTTCTCAATGATCGTGGCCTTTGTCGGCACCTGGTTGTTCTCGATCACCGACAGCTCGCTGGCCGGGCAGCAGGAGCGGGAACGCTTCCGGGCTCAGTTTGTCCGTTCGCAAACCGGGCTGGGCATCTCTCAGGGCAGCTCGCATTAACCGAATAATAAGTGAAAAAAAGCAAACACACCCTAATCAAAGGCCCTTCGGGGCCTTTTCTCTGGCTGTTTATCGGAGAGAAGCAGGGAAAAGCAGCGCAGCCTAGCTGCGCTTTTTTGCGTTTTACGCACAGCAAAAAGCCCTGAACGTC
>NZ_VOSN01000019.1:68734-168528 GCF_020858655.1 Serratia montpellierensis | reverse complement strand
CCTGCGTTCGGCGTCTTCAAGGGCGCCCAACACCGCGCTCATCTCCAACTTATCTACCACAACCTCATAAGCGACAGATTTCCCGGTAGCAGCCAGCTCAGGTGTTGACCTTGGGCGCGCATCACCGGCTGCCGAGCAAGACGGCGTTGTCAGGGGCAACCGGCCAGGGAAGGCCGGTTGAGGCGAGACTAACAGGGACGTTTGTCGCAGCCGACCCGCCCGACAACGCAGACGCGGCGAGGACAAATCTGCCGGGAGCAGATTTGAACGCTGCTTGCAGCGGCCCCGAAGGGGCGAGGCCCAGGATGGGCCGAGTAATTTCCGCGTAGCGGACAGATGGTGTTAAGCGAAGGCGCGGGTGGAGGGGCCGCGCCATCGGCCCCTCCAATTGCCGTTCATATTGGCTGCAGAGAAATGCGGGACATTTACGGCAATTCCCCTGCACAGACCCCCCAGAGGCTGGATAAAAAAATGCCACTCAGGCTTAAGTGAGCGGCATTGCGCCGTTGCGCGGGCTTTTTTATCATAAAACTCAGTCGCAGGCCGCCACTGAGTTCTCACCATAAAAAAGGCCCGCATCAAGCGGGCCTGCAAGTACCAGAGAAGTCTAGAGGAAAAATCAGAACGACCAGCGCAGGTTGGCGTTGACCGAATTGACGCGGGTATCGGCGCCGAATTGCCCCTGATAGCCGACATCCAGCGTCGCGGCGCGCGACAGCTTCACGCTCACGCCGATATCGCCCACCATTACGTTGTCATCCACGGCCTGGCCCTGAGTGACGAACGCGTCGCTGCCGGCAAACGCCATGCGCGATGAGGTGTTCTTATCGCCGTAGGCGTGCTGCCAGCCGAGCGAGCCGTAAAGGCTGACATTCTTCGGCAGCTCGGTCACGCCGCGCACCCCGAGCGTAGAGTAGAAGGTATTCATCGTTTCATTGCGCACGCTCAGCGCCGCCGCGCCACCCGACTCCTGGAAGCTGTCGGTATGCAGGCGGATATAGCTCAGGTTGATGAACGGTTCGACGTTCATCTCCGGCTGGCCAAAACGGTAACCCGCTTCAGTGAACGCCAGCAGCGAGTTGGCGTCGTAGTCCGACTTCAGCCGATCCGAGAAGCCGCTGAAATCGACGTTGCGCTTGCCTTCAATCTTGTGCCAGGTGTAACCCAGCGCGCCGCGCAGCGAGAACGCATCCTGCTGCCCCGCCGCATACAGGCCGAGGTGGTAGTTGTCGGTATCGGCCTTGGAACGGCGGCTGTCGACGTCGTAGTCGCCGCGGCTGTAACCGAAGTAGCCGCCGATGCGCACGTTATGATCCGCCAGCTTTCGATCCGCCCCCAACAGGAAGCCGGTGGTGTTGCCATCCAGCTTGCCCACGTTGCCGTTGCCGCTGTTTTTGCCCCAGGAACTGAAGGTCTGCCCCCAGACACCGCTGTTTTGCGCCTGCGCCGGTTGCACCAGCGACATCGCCAACGGCGGTATCGGCAGGCTGTCATTGTCGAACAGGCGCAGCATGCGCTGGTTCAGCACGTTGAACAGCTGGGTGCTGCCGGCGATCAGGTTAGACTGCATCGACGGATAGACTTCGCCGGACAGCTGATTGAACGCCTCGCGCGCTTCCGGCGCACTCAGCAGCAGCAGCGAGTTATACAGAGCCAGCGAAGGGCCGCTCTGCACCAGAGTCGAGAGCGCACCGGCGGTATTCCACTGGTTGCTGCTCTCGGCCACCGTTTGGAAAATGCCCGGCTTGCCGCTGCCCGGGTTCTCTCCGCCCGGATTTTCACCGCCTGGGTTTTCCCCACCCGGATTCTCGCCCCCTGGATTCTCGCCCCCTGGATTCTCACCGCCTGGGTTTTCCCCACCCGGATTCTCGCCGCCCGGGTTTTCACCGCCTGGATTTTCTCCACCCGGATTCTCGCCGCCAGGGTTTTCACCGCCCGTGTCTTTCTGCGCAATGGTCAGATCCACGGCGTTGGCGCTGTGGTTCAACGCCACATCGAGGAAGGCAGACTTGGAGACCGCCGCCGCGAACTGGCCGTCAATGCCGCCGTCCGAGGTCAGAATGCGGTAGCTTTGGCCAGTTTTATAGCTGGTTTGCGGATCCAGCGCCGTCACCTGCACCTTGGCCCGATCGCTGATGGTGGTTTTGCCCGCCACCAGCAGTTGGTCGCTGCGGCCATCGCCGGCGATATCGACGTCATAGAAGGATTCGCCGATAAAATTCAGGTAGCGTTTCAGCGTCAGCGTGCCGATATTACCGTCGCCGGGCGAGATATGGCCGCCGGACTGGATCTCGGTCTGGCCCAGCGTGCCGTTGCCGCCCAGCGTGCCGCCGGCCTTGATCGATGCGGCGCTGCTGTAGCCCTGCCCGTTATTGACGTCGGCACCCGCCGTCGCATTGAGGATCAGCGTGCCGCCGTTCTCGGCGCTGAGGGTTTGGATCTCGAAGATATCGTCTTCTTTCTGGGTATTGATGTCGCTGGCGATGATGAGCTTACCGCCGCGCGCGGTGACGTTTGCCTGCAGCCCAGTGAGATCGCCGTTCAGCGTCGTGTGCCCGGCGGTGTTGATCACCTCGCCTTCGCCGCTCATCTTGTTGCTGAAGACGTAATTGCCGTCGGTATGGTTAAAGTACACATAGCTGCGGAACAATCCGCCCCGCAGGGCGATCGCCGTCTGGGCATCGATAGTGCCTGCAGCGCCCGCCGCGCCGAGCGTCGGCTCGGTCAACCCGGTGCCGGTATCCATGTTGCCGCGGCTGCCGATAATCAGCGCGCCGCGGTTAGAACCGGAACCGGTCTCGCCCAGCACCACGTCGTTGCCGCCGGCGGAGAATGTCCCGCCGTCCATGACCGCCAACACACCATTGCCGTAATCGCCGACGTTGACGCTGCTGCCGCTGGTAAACCGTGAGCCGTTGCCGGCGATCGTCAGCTCGGCGGTTTTACGCGCGCCGGAGACGCCCGCCACCTGAATATTACCGACGTTGACCGCGCCGCCGTTCAGCACGTCCAGATCGCCGTAAAGCGTGAGCGCGCGGCCAACGTTCCATTGGGAATTGGCCCCCGTGACCGTGGCTTTCGGGCTCAGCGTATCGGTCTCGCCCGGCCCGCTGCCATTACCGATGCGCGCGTCAAAGGCGGTGTTCAGCACCGCGCCGTCTTCAATCGCCAGCGTGGATCGTGCCCCTAAGTCGGTGCCGACGCTGAGAAAATTGCTGGTGACGCGAGAACCGGCGCCGGTGGCGATCAGGTGGCTGTCGTAGCCGCGGGTGGTGCCGACCACGATCTCTTTCGCGCTGGCCAGCGCGCCGTCTTCAACCCGCAAGGTGCCCCGCCCCAGATTCAGGCCGCCACGCAGCACGAACTGATCGTTCACCGCGTTCAGCTCGGCGTTCGGCCCGCGGACCGTGACTACGCTCTCATGAATTTGGCCGTTGAACATCCGGCCGATATTGATGTTATAGGCGCTGATCTTGCCATTCTCGATCAGCAGGTTGCCGCTTTGATTGCGGCCGACGTAAACGTCCCCGGTGTAGGCCAATGATTCGGTAATTTTTGAGTCGCCGTCAAAAATGGCATCGTCTGCACGAGCAATATCGGCGGGCGCCAGCATCAACAGCGGCGCAGAAAATAGAGCGAGGTAAAGTTTGGAAAGCGGTGTTTTAACCGCTAAAGGGTGCGATGTCTTGTCATTCACGGGCTATCTCCGTACTCGTTAGCGTGATGTCGCGGAATGTCTTGTTATAGGGAAACTCACTGGGCTAGAGGAGGTGTGAGGCGTTATTCCGCGCACGCCGGTTTAGTGATCGTCGAAGCAAAAGCTTATTGCCCCCCGGCGCTGGCGCTCCGACGATGGAAAACCAGGAAGCGGTAATACCGCCCCCAAAGCGAATTATTTATGCGTGACTACCGGCGTACAGGTCGGCGCACTCAGCGACGGTGAGGAACCTAAAATTCCCGGCATCATCAGCGACGAGCAATCGAAAATACGGCCTTTTTCCGTGGTGGCGCGATAAGAAAGTTTTTGGCCGCCCAGCGCATCCGGCTGTGCACCATTCACATTGGTCACGGTAATTTCGTCCGATGAACCCAGGCCCAACATTTTGGCGGTTTCCGCCTGCAGTAATGGAATGGCCTGATCGGTTTTCAGGGTGGAACAACCGGCTATCATCATCGTAACGGTTAAAGCGATAAGTGGTTTCTTCATAAATTATCCTTTATAACCAATCAGTTAAAATTACCGATTGGCTTTATGTTTTCTCTTATCCAAATCCTCGAATAATATATTTCCCTTTCCTAAACGAAAAAACCCTCCTAAAGTAGGGAGGGTTGATAATAATTCATCAGACCTATCTGATATTTGAAGGCGAAAGGAGAATCCTTTGGGGCAGGATTATGCGTTGGTCGTTGATGACCATCCATTGGTAGCTAGCGGCATCGCCAATTTTCTCAGCACGCATTGCCGATTCAAACAGGCGCATGTGGTGACCAATGAAGAGAATTGCTACCGCCATATTAGGGAAAATGGCCCACCGCGTTTACTGGTGATTGATTTTTGGCTCTCTTCCGGTACGGCGTTGAAATTACTCAAAGAAGTAAAACAACGTTATCCGCAGGTGCGCCTTTTGGTGGTCAGCGGCGACGAGAATAACGATATCTGGCAGAAAGTGAACAATGCCGGAGGGCATGGGTTCGTTTTGAAAAATGAACCGCCAGAATTATTCGCCAGGGCGGTTTTTGCGCTGAATAATAATCAGGAATGGTTCCCTGAAGGGAATGAATCTGTCATAAAAAACAACCATGAACATTTAAATAAATTTAATTTAACGCCAAGGCAATTAGACGTATTAACCATGATGCTGCGCGGCCTGCCAAATAAAAGAATTGCGACGCAACTGTCTATTTCCGAACCCACCGTCAAAGAGCATATCAGCAATATATTGAAAAAGATCGGCGTCAACAGCCGGGTGGAAGCCATCACGCTGTTGCACGGTAAACGGGATCCATCATCATGAGGTTTTTCCAGCATTTACAAAATGATGGCATCTCTCCACGCGCGCAGATCCGCCTGCTGGACAACACCTTCATGCGGCTGGTGTTCAGCTTCACCGCCGTGCCTTTCGTCGGCATCCCGTTCGCCATCTGGATTTATTTGCTGGGTGATGAACTCGGCCCAACCATTACCTGGATCATCGTTTACCTGCTATGCGCCGTGGCGATCCGAATATGGCACCGTCGCTACCTGCATGAGGCCAAGGAAAATGATGAAGACACCGTGCTGCGCCGCTGGCTGCCGCGCATTAATAAGGTGGCCTTTATTCACGGGCTGGGGATCTCATCACTCTATTTAATTACCCCACAGACCCATAACTTTGACTTTTTTCTGCTGCTCAATATCAGCATCGCCGCGATCGTCGCCGCCAACGCAACGCACCTGACGCCCGTAATCAGCACCTTTACCCGCTTTTTCTTCGCCTCCTGGGGGCTGCTGAACATCGGCATCATCTGGCGGCTGGAAGACGTGATGTTCATCGTGCTGATGCTGAACTTGCTGTACGGCTTCGCCATTTATCGCCACGCATTAACCTCGCATGCGTTCTTTATTCAGCAGGCGCTGCTCGAAGAACAAAGCTCGCGCCTGGCGGAGCAGTTCCGCCAGGCTAAAGAGGAGGCGGAACAGGCGCTGCTGGACAAGAACCAGTTCCTGACCACCGCCAGCCACGATCTGCGCCAGCCAGTGCACGCCATGGGCTTTCTGATCGAAGCCATCATCCACAAAAACCGGGACGACAGCCTGATGCCGCAGTTGCTGGATCTGCAACAAAGCGTGCGTTCGGTGCATTTGATGTTCAATTCGCTGCTCGATCTCAGCAAGATCGAATCCGGCAACGTGCGCACCGCCGCCACCCATGTGGATATCGGCGCCCTGCTCGACTCGGTTGTTACCCTGTTCCGCGAAGAGGCCAACAGCCGCGCCCTGGCGCTGCGCACCTGGCGGCCCAGACGGCGTATCAGCGTGATGGGCGATCCACTGCTGGTGCGGCAATCGCTGATCAACCTGATCCAAAACGCTCTGCGCTACACGCAACGGGGCGGCGTGCTGATCGCCATCCGCCCACGCGGCGCCGAGTGCCTGGTGGAAGTGTGGGATACCGGCGTGGGCATCGCCGATGAAGAGAAAAGCAAAATCTTCTCCCCTTACTACCGCCCCGAACTGGCGTGGAAAATCGACAGCGCCGGCCACGGGCTGGGGCTGGCGGTGGTGGCGCGCTGCGCCAAACTGATGAAGGTGAAGTACGGCATGCACTCCGTCGAAGGCAAAGGTTCGCGCTTCTGGATGCGCTTCACACAATACATCGGCGAAGACAAAGCGCCGGACACCGCGGCCGCCTACGACAACACCGCCACGCCTATCCGCTATGCGCCGCTGCGCGGCGCCTGCCTGGTGGTGGACGACGATCCCTTGGTGACCTCCGCCTGGGAGAGCCTGATGAGCACCTGGGGCATCACCGTGCGCTGCGCGGCCTCCGCCGAGGAAGCCTTCGCCATTGTCGAGGACGGTTTTACGCCGTTCGCCGTGCTGTGCGACCAGCGCCTGCGCTCCGGCGAGAGCGGTTTCGACATCCTGAAAGCGCTGTTCGAACGCCTGCCGGACGTGAGCGGCGCGATGGTCAGCGGCGAGTTCAACTCGCAGATATTGCAAGAGGCCGAGCAGGAAGGCTATCTGGTGCTGCGCAAGCCGCTGGAGCCGGCCAGGCTGCACGCGCTGCTGACGCAGTGGGGGGCCGGCTAGCGCGAGGCGGTGCCTTAGCGGGCAAGATGCCGCAGCAGGCCTTCAAGGTTGCGCTCCCCTTCCGGGGTTTGCGCACCGGCCTTCAGCCCACCGCGGATCAACCGCTCCGCGGCCGGGCGTGCGAACAATCCCGCCCAGGCGTCGTGCTCGCGATAAAAACCGGCCTGCAGATCCGGTGCAGGCATCGCCTGCTTGGCCGCCGCAATCACGCCCACAGGCAATGCCGCGATATTGCGTGCTAACCGATCGACGAAATCATCCAGCTCGGCAGCAGGCAAGGCGCGGTTAATCCAGCCATAACGTTCTGCGGTAGCGGCATCGATGAGATCGGCGCCCAGGATCACCTCCAGAGCGCGGCCACGCGTCATTCGGCTGGTCAGATACTGCGTCGCACCGCCGCCGGGCGTAATGCCCATCAAGGCCTCGCACTGGGCCAGTCCCGCAGCTTCCCGTGCAGCGAAAGCCATATCGGCCGCCGCCACAAACTCGGCGCCGCCGCCGCGCGCCAGTCCGGCCAGCTTAACGAGAGTGACCTGCGGCTGGCTGCGCAGCAGCTCGCCAAACGCCTGGAACGGATTTAGCCCCTCCGGCGCGTTGCTCGCCAGTTCGTCGAAAGCGTGCGGATCATCGATCAAGGTCATATCGACGTGAGCAATAAAGAACGCTGGGTTCGCGCTCTGGAATACCAACACCCGCGTATCCGGATCGTCACGCACCGCGAGCAATAAACGGCTGATTTCCGACATCAGCGCCACATCAAGCACGTTTACCGGTGGGTTATCGATAGCGATCGTCATCACGCCGTGCGCATGAGACAGCCTGAGCTTGCTGAAATCTGTATCTGTCATCTCAATGTCCTTTTACCTGGGGTACAAGTGCGGGTTTTTCACGCCGTGTGTCGAATGGTATACTTTGCATACCTGGCGTCAATTACGCACCTTAAGCATCCCAGGGATGCAGGAGGATACCGATGGATAAGACCGACCTTGTTTACCGCGCCGACTGCCCAAGCCGCATCGTCCTCGATCAGATTGCCGATAAATGGTCCATGATGGTGCTGGAAGTGCTGCGTGAACCGCAGCGCTTCAACGCCATCAAGCGCCGTTTGGATGGCGTCACACAACGCGTGCTGACCCAGACCCTGCGCAAGCTGGAACGCAACGGCATGGTGCATCGCAAAGTGTTGGACGGGCGGGTGCTTGGCGTCGAGTATTCGCTGACGCCGCTCGGCAAATCCCTGCAGGGGCCGTTCTCGATACTGTTCGACTGGACGTTAGGGAATATCGAGGCGATTCAGGAGTGCCAACGCAAGTATGATGAGCAGGGCGAGTGAAGCGACCTTCTCTTGCAGGTCGTATCATTGCCGGAAAACGAGGATTAGGAACCGATCGGGTTATCAGGCCGTGATCAGACGCTTAAACAACAGCAATTAGATGTCCTGCCGGTGTGACAAGATAGCATGGGCAGTCAAAGTGGCTGCTTCTACGGAATACAAAACCCGGTAACCTTCTGCGTGATTAAACTCCCGGTACTTTGCACAGCCAATCTTCAGCAGCTCAGGGCAAATCTAGCATCCCTGCGGGAACAAGCTAACGGTATTCTCAAACTGAGGGAGTATTTCCGTGATCACCGGGCAGGATTCGACGTCAACGCGACGGAGAGGGTTCGCTATTGAGTCGTCGTGTACTCAAATTCCATTGTAATCCCTTAATTCCGTCTAAAGCGCCTTAAAAACACGGCACGGGGCAAGAGCATCGAACGCCTGTCGGACGTGAGTGGCGCGATGGTCAGCGGTGAATTCAACTCGCCGATCCTGCAAGAGGCCGAGCAGGAAGGTTATCAGGTGCTGCGTAAGCCGCTGGAGCCGGCCAGGCTACATGCGCTGCTGACGCAGTGGGGGCCGGTTAAGGGTGGTTTGGCACCTCCTGAAACACTGTTTGCGTACTAATAATATAAAAACTTTATTTAATACCCACCCTGTCAATAGATTATTTTGATGTTAAATAAAAAAACAAGATATAGTTTCAAAAAAAACAATAACACTCTAACACTATAATCATTGATATTTGTAAGTAGGGAGAAAAATGATAGCTTAGATCAAATAATCATTCTACTTGCAATCTCTGACTGAGCTACGGAAAGACTATCAGATTAAAATGGCGGAAAATTATGAGAAATATCAACTCAATAATAATGAGACTAGCTAAACGAGCTGAAAAATTACAAACTGAGCATCTGATCAAATCCTTCGTTGATGTTGGCCCTACATATACATTACTTTCAAGCACAGATAATCAAATAATGTTTGGACGGAGAGGGACGGGAAAGACACACTTCTTAGCAGTGCTCAACAATGAAATATCTAATCGAGGGATTATCAGTGTACCTATTGACATGCGATTAATAGGCTCAACAGGAGGGATATTTTCAGATCAAAACATCCCCCTAAGTGAAAGGGCAACAAGACTGCTTTCAGATACTTTATGCAATATTCACGAGGTTATTCTAGATTATATATTTGAAAACGAAATAGATAAAACAACAGAGATAACGGAATTATTGAACAATTTTCTTGAACAAGCAACCGCATTAAACATAGAGGGTACATCTGAAGAGGAAATTGGTTCATCCAATAACATATCCAATAATTTCTCAATCAAATCAAATGCATCATTGAAAAGTATTTCCGCAGGAATGGAACTCACAAAAGGCACTGCCATTGGGAGCTCAGAAAGAATAAAAACCACAGGAAAAAGAACTTTAAGAATTCATTTTAACTCAATAACAAAAAAACTTAACGACATTGTTTCAATGCTACCTCATAAGGAGCTTTGGATATTAATTGATGAATGGTCAGAGATTCCTTTAGACCTTCAACCTTATCTTGCAGAACTTTTAAGAAGAATATTATACCCAATTCCTAACATTACTGTAAAAATTGCAGCTATTGCTCATAGATGCAACTTTATGGAAGTGGACATGAATACTGGTGCCAGCATTGGTATAGAATTAGGTTCAGATGCTTCATCTGTGATAAATTTAGATGAATACATGGTGTTTGATAATGATAGCGATGCTGCCAAAAACTTCTTTAAAAACCTACTTCATCGCCATGTTTGTGCTATTGATAAAAACTCAATCTGCGATCGAGAGCCTAACCTATTTATAAATGATGTATTTACTCAAACTTCGGCTTTTGACGAATATGTAAGAGCAGTTGAGGGTGTTCCAAGAGATGCCATAAATATTATTTCATTAGCTGCGCAGACTGCTTTAGCAAACAAAATATCTATTTTTCATATCCGTAACTCCGCTCAAAAATGGTTTCAGGTCAACAAGCATGCAGCCCTTAACAGCAGGCCAGAAGCCGTGTCACTACTTGACAGAATAATAAACGAAGTTATTGGACATAGAAAATCTAGGGGCTTCCTAATTAGCCATGAGAAGAATCATAAACTGATAGATTATCTATATGACATGAGAGTAATTCACGTTCTTAGGCAAGGTGTTTCCGCAAAAAATGCAGTCGGCAAAAAGTATACTTTATACACACTCGACTATGGTTGTTATGTTGAGCTAATGTCCTCTAAGAATGCACCTCTGGGACTTATTATTGAATCAGATGAAAATGATGAGTTACAGTATATAGAAGTCCCAAAATCTGATTATAGATCAGTAAGAAATTCGATATTAGACTTGGAAGAAGATAATGGTCAACTTAGGCTAAATCTTTTTACATCAACGGAACATCTTCAATTGCCAAACCATCAAAACAAAACAAAAAAATCAGTTGAAAGATCTATTAATAAAAATCTTATAAATGCAATACCAGAAAATATTGGCACACTAAAGATCTATGGAACTATATATATACCAATAATATTGGTTTCTTTAGTTCTAAGAAAAGCAAAAGGATTCAAGAAAAGCAATGCATCAGAATTAACAAAAATAATTAATGAGCATATGTCAATTAATATTAACAGGCCAAAGATATCTGCAAACAATATGTCTAGAGAATTAAGAAAGAGTAGTATCCTGAAGTTATCCTGGCTTAATTATCATGAGAATGGTAGGCAACCACTATTCTCTCTAAATGAAAAATGGAGTGAGTCCTGGGAGGAGTACTTTAATAACTCAGCACCCACAATTTAAATTTTCACTATAAAGACGCTTAGGGGGTTTTAATTAAAAAATCTATAATTGAAAAAGGAATCCCCTTAACGTTGAGTGTCCTGCGTTCAATCCGTAAGCCCATCCAACAGCGGTTCCTTCGAGAACACACGCCCTTCCGCTTTATCCTTCTCTGACAGCATCAGCAATTTCAGCAGAGCAATGGCGTTCTCTCGCTTCTGCTGCTCATAGGATTCTATCACGTAGTTGATGGTCTCTACTTTCATCGTATCCCCTGGCGCTATCAATCATACCAAGGTCTGAACATAGGCTATATTTCGACCACAAACAATAATCTGCTTTACCTATAACTTACCTCAATGACTGACAACAGGCAGAAAAGATATGGCCATATAAAGAAAAACCCTCTGTAAAAACAGAGGGTTTCAGTCACTTCGGCCTGTTTACCAACAGGCTGCGGGAAGTGTCAAATCATTCCCACTCAATCGTCGCTGGCGGCTTGCCGCTGATGTCGTACACCACGCGGGAGATGCCGTTCACTTCGTTGATGATGCGGTTAGAGACGCGGCCGAGGAAGTCATACGGCAGGTGCGCCCAGTGCGCGGTCATGAAGTCGATGGTTTCTACCGCACGCAGGGAGACCACCCAGTCGTATTTGCGGCCGTCGCCCATCACGCCGACCGAACGCACCGGCAGGAACACGGTGAACGCCTGGCTGACTTTGTTGTACAGGTCGGCTTTGTGCAGCTCTTCGATGAAGATGGCGTCGGCGCGGCGCAGCAGATCGCAGTACTCTTTCTTCACTTCGCCCAGCACGCGCACGCCCAGCCCCGGGCCCGGGAACGGGTGACGGAACAGCATGTCGTACGGCAGGCCCAGCTCCAGGCCGATCTTGCGCACTTCGTCTTTGAACAGCTCTTTCAGCGGCTCGACCAGGCCCAGCTTCATCTCTTTCGGCAGGCCGCCCACGTTGTGGTGCGACTTGATCACGTGCGCTTTGCCGGTGGCGGAAGCGGCGGATTCGATCACGTCCGGGTAGATGGTGCCCTGCGCCAGCCATTTCACCTGCTCTTGCTTGCAGGCTTCTTCATCGAACACTTCAACGAACACGCGGCCGATGATCTTGCGCTTGGCTTCCGGCTCGTCCACGCCCGCCAGTGCGGTCAGGAAGCGGTTTTCCGCCTCAACGTGCACGATGTTCAGGCCGAAGTGGTCGCCGAACATTTCCATCACCTGCTTGGCTTCGTTCAGGCGCAGCAGGCCGTTGTCGACGAACACGCAGGTCAGGCGTTTGCCGATGGCGCGGTGCAGCAGCATCGCGGTCACGGAGGAGTCGACGCCGCCGGACAGGCCGAGGATCACGTGGTCTTCACCCACCTGCTCGCGGATGCGCTCGACCGCATCTTCGATGATGGTGGCCGGGGTCCACAGGGCTTCACACTGGCAGATGTCCAGTACGAAACGCTCCAGCATGCGCTGGCCCTGACGGGTGTGGGTCACTTCCGGGTGGAACTGCACGCCGTAGAAGCGTTTTTCTTCGTTGGCCATAATGGCGAACGGGCAGGTGTCGGTGCTGGCGATGGTCACGAAGTCGGACGGGATTGCGGTCACTTTGTCGCCGTGGCTCATCCACACGTCCAGCAGCGGTTTGCCGGCCGGGCTGATGGCGTCTTCGATGTCGCGCAGCAGCGCGCTCTCTTTGACGATTTCCACCTGCGCGTAGCCGAACTCGCGTTCGTTGGAACCCTGCACATGGCCACCCAGCTGCATCGCCATGGTCTGCATGCCGTAGCACACACCCAGCACCGGCACACCGGCATTGAACACGTAGTCAGGGGCGCGCGGGCTGCCGGCTTCGGTGGTGCTTTCCGGGCCGCCGGACAGGATGATGCCGCTTGGGTTGAATTCGCGGATCTGCTCTTCGCTAACGTCCCAGGCCCACAGTTCGCAGTAAACGCCGATTTCGCGCACGCGGCGGGCGACCAGTTGGGTGTATTGCGAACCGAAGTCCAGTATCAGGATGCGATGCTTATGGATATTTTGTGTCATTGAGGCGAATTCCAGCAACAAGAGAAAAAGAGCGAAAATGTGTGTTTCGGGATGGGGCTTGGCGCCCCACCCCGGCCTCTCACTCAGGAGAGGTTAAGGCATCAGCCCATGCGGTAGTTCGGCGACTCTTTGGTGATGGTCACGTCGTGCACGTGGCTTTCCTGAATGCCGGCGCCGCTGATGCGCACGAACTCCGCCTTGGTGCGCAGATCGTCGATGGTGGCGCAGCCGGTCAGGCCCATGCAGGAGCGCAAGCCGCCCATCTGCTGGTGCACGATGGCTTTCAGCATGCCTTTATAGGCCACGCGGCCTTCGATACCTTCCGGCACCAGTTTGTCGGCGGCGTTATCGGTCTGGAAGTAACGGTCGGAAGAGCCTTTGGACATCGCGCCCAGCGAGCCCATGCCGCGGTAAGATTTGAACGAACGGCCCTGATACAGCTCGATTTCGCCCGGGGATTCTTCGGTGCCCGCCAGCATGGAGCCGACCATCACGCAGGATGCGCCCGCGGCGATCGCTTTGGCGATGTCGCCGGAGAAGCGGATGCCGCCGTCGGCGATAACCGGGATGCCAGTGCCTTCCAGCGCTTCCACCGCGTCGGCGATGGCGGTGATCTGCGGTACGCCCACGCCGGTCACGATGCGGGTGGTACAGATAGAGCCAGGGCCGATACCCACTTTCACCGCGCTCACGCCGGCTTCAGCCAGCGCTTTGGCGCCCGCTGCGGTCGCGACGTTGCCGCCGACGATCTGCAGATCCGGGTATTTGGCGCGGGTTTCGCGGATGCGCTGCAACACGCCTTCGGAGTGGCCGTGCGAGGAGTCGATCAGCAGAACGTCAACGCCTGCCGCCACCAGCGCGTCAACGCGCTCTTCGTTGCCGGCGCCGGCGCCGACCGCCGCACCCACGCGCAGACGGCCGTGCTCGTCTTTACAGGCGTTCGGCTTACGTTCCGCTTTCTGGAAGTCTTTAACGGTGATCATGCCCAGCAGGTGGAAGCTGTCGTCCACCACCAGCGCTTTTTCTACGCGCTTTTCGTGCATCTTCTGCAGCACCACGTCGCGCGCTTCACCTTCTTTCACGGTGACCAGGCGATCTTTCGGCGTCATGACCGCGGTGACCGGCTGGGTCAGATCGGTCACGAAGCGCACGTCGCGGCCGGTGATGATGCCGACCAGCTCGTTGTCTTCGGTAACGACCGGGTAACCGGCGAAGCCGTTGCGCGCGGTCAGCTCTTTCACTTCCTGCAGCGTGGTGGACGGGGTAACGGTCTGCGGGTCGGTAACTACGCCGCTTTCATGCTTCTTCACGCGGCTGACTTCTTCAGCCTGGCGTTCGATAGACATGTTTTTGTGGATGAAGCCCAGGCCGCCTTCCTGCGCCAGCGCGATGGCCAGGCCGGATTCGGTAACGGTATCCATGGCTGCGGACAGCATAGGGATGTTCAGGCGGATGGTTTTGGTCAGTTGAGTGCCGAGCTCTGCGGTGTTAGGCAGAACCGTGGAGTGGGCTGGAACCAGGAGGACGTCGTCAAACGTCAGAGCTTCTTTAGCGATACGTAGCATGGGCAATATCTCACCAGGGTGGGCTGTGAAAAAGATAAAATATTGCCGCGGCATTATACAGAGCGGAATCGGTTGCCTCCAGCACTTTCTTACAAAAAGTCTTGATTACCTTTTTCAGCCATGTAGTATCGACCAATTAAGTGATTGTTTTGAAATTTGATCTGGGTCACATGTCGCTACCTGTTTCGCCTTCCATTTTTACCGTAAGCCGCCTGAATCAGACGGTTCGCCAACTGCTGGAAATGGAAATGGGGCAGATTTGGCTCTCCGCCGAGATCTCCAACCTCTCCCAGCCCGCCTCCGGCCACTGGTATTTCACGCTGAAAGACGACCGCGCCCAGGTGCGCTGCGCGATGTTCCGCAACAGCAACCGCCGCGTCACCTTCCGGCCGCAAAACGGCCAGCAGGTCTTGGTGCGCGCCAGCATCACGCTGTATGAACCGCGCGGCGACTACCAGCTGATCGCCGAGAGCATGCAGCCCGCCGGCGACGGCCTGCTACAGCAACAGTTCGAGCAGCTGAAACAGCGCCTGAGCGCCGAAGGACTGTTCGATCAGCAATTCAAGCAGCCGCTGCCCGCCCCGGCCAAACGCGTCGGGGTGATCACCTCCGCCAGCGGCGCGGCGCTGCACGATATTCTGCAGGTATTGCAGCGGCGCGATCCGTCGCTGCCGATCGTCATCTACCCCACCTCGGTGCAGGGCGCGGAAGCGTCGATGCAGATCGTGCGCGCCATCGAGACCGCCAACCGCCGCGATGAATGCGACGTGCTGATCGTCGGCCGCGGCGGCGGTTCGCTGGAAGATCTGTGGAGCTTCAACGACGAACGCGTGGCGCGGGCGATCTTCGCCAGCCGTATTCCGATCGTCAGCGCCGTCGGCCATGAAACCGACGTCACCATCGCCGACTTCGTCGCCGATCTGCGCGCGCCGACTCCTTCCGCCGCCGCCGAACTGGTCAGCCGCAATCAGCTTGAGCTGTTGCGCCAGCTGCAGTCGCAGCAGCAGCGGCTGGAGATGGCGATGGATTACTACCTGGCGCAGCGCCAGCAGCAGTTCACCCGCATTCACCACCGTTTACAGCAGCAGCATCCGCATCTGCGCCTGGCGCGCCAGCAGACGCTGCTGTTCAAGCTGCAGCGCCGGATGGAAGACGGCATGCAGCAACAGCTGCGCCTGGCCGCCCGCCGCAGCGAACGCGCCCAGCAGCGGCTGGCACAGGTGCAGCCACAGGGCCGCATTCACCGCTACCAACAGCGCGTGCAGCAGCAGGAATACCGCCTGCAGCAGGCGATGGAGCGGCAGCTCAACGCCTACCGCCAGCGCTTCGGCGTGGCCTGCAGCCAGCTGGAAACCGTCAGCCCGCTGGCGACGCTGGCGCGCGGCTACAGCGTGACGCAAACCCCGCGCGGCGAGCTGCTGAAAACCACCAAGCAGGCGCAGGTCGGCGAACTGCTGAAAACCCGCCTGCAGGATGGCTGGGTGGAAAGCGAGGTGAAAACCATCACCGTCGCCAAAAAACCGCGCAAGAAGCGCGCGGCCGAGTAACCCTCCTACTCCAGCGTAAAACGCTCGCCCGGTTCACCGTTTACCCACAGCGCGCGCGTTTCGCCTTCCGGCAGGCTGAGCGCCAACGTGCGCCAGGCCGGGCGGAAACGCCCTTCCGTCGTGATATCCAGCATGATGCGCTGATTGTCGCAGCACATTTCCCAACGCAGCCACAGCGCATCGCCCTGACGCCAGCTGTCGCTTTCACCGTCGTCCTCAAACAACAACCCACTGCTTGCGCCGCAGCCCTTGAGCGGAAACAGCCGCAGCTCGCGCCGATCGTCGGCGGCCACGTCCACATGCGCCAGCCGCTGCGACAGCGGCAGCGCCGCCCCGGCGCGCACCAGCAGCGGCAGACGCTCCAGCGGCGCTGCCAGCGTTACCGTCTGGCCGCCGCCAAACCACTGGCCGCTGTAGAAGCAGTACCAGCCTTCGCCGTTGTCCGGCAGATACACCGAACGCCGGCGCTGCCCCGGTTCCACCACGCTGGCCACCAGCAGATCGCGGCCAATCAGAAAATCGTCGTTCTCGCCGAAGGTGCGCGCATCCAGTTCATGGTCGAGGAAGGTCGGGCGCAGCATCGGCTCGTCGTCCGCGCAGGCCTGCCACAGCAGGGTGTAGAAATACGGCAGCAGCCGGTAACGCAGGTTGATCGCCTCGCGCACCGCCGGGGTGGCGGCCGGGTACATCCAGGGCTCGTTGACCGTGGCGTCGTCGTTCCAGGAGTGGATAGTGAAACGCGGATGCATCACGCCGTTTTGCACCCAGCGCACCAGCAGCTCCGCGTCCGGTTTGTCGCCGGAGAAGCCGCCGACGTCGTGGCCGAGGTTATACAGCCCGGACAGGCTCATGCCCAGCCCCATGCGGATGTTATAGCGCAGCGTCTGCCAGCTGGTGCGGTTGTCGCCGCTCCAGGTCTGCACGTAGCGCTGCATGCCGGCGCAGCCGGAGCGCGAGATCAGGTACGGCCGCTTCTGCGGCGCGAAGCGCTGCTGGGCCTCCATCGAGGCGCGCATCATCAGCAGCGGCATCACCGGGCGGATGTGCTTGATGGCGATCGGCCGCCCGAAGCCGTGGCAGCGCGCTTCGCCGTCCCACACTTCGTACTCGTTGTTGTCGTTCCAGGTCGAGTCGATGCCCATCTCCAGCAGCTGCTGTGTGACGCCCTGCTGCCACCAGCGCACCGCCGCCGGGTTAGTGAAGTCGAGGTGCGATCCTTCGTCGTCCCAGAAGCTGGAGCGCTCGGGCGCGTCGCTTTGCGAATCGCGGATAAACAGCCCCTGTGCCGCCACCGCCTGATACTGCGGGTGATCCTGCAGCAGGCACGGCTTGATGTTGGCCGCCAGCCTGAGGCCGGCGTCGTGAAACGCCTGGCTGAGCAGCTTGGGCTGCGGCACCTTGTCGTAGTTCCAGTTGAACACGTAGCGCTTGTTGTTGATCGAGGTGTAGCCCGACGACAGCTGGAAAGAGTCGCAGGGAATGGCGTGTTGACGGCACAGCGCAATGAACTGCTGCAGCTGCTGCTGGGCGTCCGGCGCGTCGGTGTAGTGCATGGTCGAACCGCTGTAGCCCAGGCTCCACTTCGGCCCGAAGTGGGTGCGGCCGGTCAGGCGCACGAAGGCCTTGGTGACGTCCAAAACCTTCGGCCCGAGGAACAGGTAGTAATCCAGATCGCCCGCTTCGGCCTGATAGCGGCGATAGGCCACGTGGTAGTTGTCGATCTCGTTGCCCAGATCCAGCCAGCAGCTGCTCAGGTTATCGTAGAACAGGCCGAAACTCACCTCCGGCCCACGGGTAATGGTGAACGGAATGTGTTTGTACAGCGGATCGGTGCTGGCGGCGTTGTAGCCCATGGCGTCCAGATTGCGCATCTCAAAGCGGCGGCCGTTGCGTTCCAGATCGCCGGCTTTCTCCCCCAGGCCGTAATAGCGCTCATCGGCAAAACGCCGCTGGTAGTGCGCCACGCCGTCGCCGTGTGCATTGAGCAGGTAGGCGCTGGTCGGCCGATCCGCCGCCAGCGGCCGCCACTCGCCGGCGGCATTGCAATACTCCCACGCCAACCACAGCGGCTGATGCACCGTCACGCGCAGCCGCGGCGTGCTGACCACCAGCCGATCGCCCTCCTGGCGCAGCTGATAGCCCGGCAGGCTGAAACCGGCAACGCTGAGCCGATCGCGCCCCTCCCAGGGCACATCCTCCTGCGGCGCGATGCTCCAGGTGCGCTCCAGCGCCAGCTCGCCCTCACGTTTGATCAGCACGCGGAACAGCTCGTTTTCCAGCACGTACAGGCAGAAACGGTGGCGTTCATCGACCAGCAGCTCGATGTGGTCCGCATGCTGCGCCGCCAACGTCCAATTTTTCAAGGTTTTCATAAATATCCCACTTAGCTGTGTGAAGGTGTTTTCTTACCGCCGCGCTCGGCGATCAGGGCAATCAGGAACACAGCGCCGATCAGGTCGAAGAAGCCCATGGCGATAAACAGCGGGTTGAAGCCGAGGGTGTCGGACACTGCGCCGATCAGGAGCGTGAACAGGAAGCTGGCGATCCAGGCGCTGGAGCCGCGCATGCCGTTCACCGTCGCCATCTGGTTTTTATCGAACGACTCCACCACCAGCGCGCTGAGCATGCAGGAGATCACCTGATGGCCGAAGCCGCCGATCGAGATCAGCGCGATCGCCACATAGGGATCCTGGGTGATCGCGACAAACGCCAGCGACACCATCAGGAAAGCGCCGGTCACCGAGCTGGCGACCACCGAGTTAACGCGGCTGCAGCCGAACCATTTGCGGTACAGGGTGGTGAGATAGCCGCTGGCGACGCTGCCGATATCCGCCGCCAGGAACGGCAGCCAGGCAAACATCGCGATCTGTTTCAGATCCATACCGCGTTCGGTGGCCAGGTACAGCGGCACCCAGAAACTGAAGACCGCCCAGGCCGGCTCGGCGAGAAAGGCCGGGATGGCGATGCCGTAAAACTTCTTGTTCTTGCACAGGCTGGCCAGCGAGGTGAGGAACGGCAGCTTCGGCAGCACCGGCTCGTTGTCTTCGCGGATCAGATCCAGCTCTTGCTGGCTGAGGTTCGGGTGCTGCTGCGGCGAGTGGTAGAACAGCCACCACAGCACCACCCAGATCAGCGCCAACCCGCCGGAGAACAGGAAGGCCCCCTGCCAGCCGAAGGAGACGTGAGCGATGACGATGATTGGCGGCGCCAGCATGGCGCCGATGGAGAAACCGACGCCCGCCCAGCCGGCAGCGATCGGCCGTTCCTTCTTCGGGAACCAGTCGGAGATCGCCTTGGCGTTGGCCGGGGTGGCCGCCGCCTCCGCGCCCCCCATGAAGAAGCGCAGAATGGCCAGTTGCAGCCAGCTGCCGGCGCCAGCGTGCAGCATGCATACCACCGCCCAAATGCCGGCGCAGATCAGAAAGCCCATCTTCAGGCCGATAACGTCGATCAGCCAGCCGCAGATCGGCTGAAACACCGTGTAGGCCAGCTGGAACGACGCCACCACCCAGGCATATTGCTCGGTGCTCATGTTCAAGCTGGTTTTCAGCTCCGGCGCCAGAATGCCCAGCGAGTTGCGGGTGATGTAGTTGACCGTGACGCCCAGCAAGAACAGCGCCAGCATCCACCAGCGCAGCGATTTGAACTTGCGCCGGCCGCTCTGCGCGACCGCCTGATTGATCTCCACACTCATCGGTTCTCTCCCCGCAGCCGCCGGCTACGGCGCGCGCGTTTTGGTAGGGTACGTTGTGCCATCAAACACGGGAGGGTGAAAACGGGTCGGCGCCGTAGCATTGGCCGACAGACAGTCACAACCCCATGATTTATTTTTTGTTTTCTTTTTCGCACACCGTTAAAATTGGACTGACAGGTCGCTAAAATTGGTGTACCAATGCAGACTACTCAGCGATAGCGCGCAGCGAAACGGGGTTTTTTGCAAAGATTTTCACGGGCGGGTGAAAAAATAGTCATAATGGGCAGAAAAGTCGGTCAAGACGCTGAAAAACCGCGGTGAAAATATTCTCATGGACGAATTTGAAGGAGATCACAGAATGAACGGAAAGCTGAAAATTCAGGAGATCGCTCGCCAAACCGGGTTGTCGATCAGCACCGTTTCCCGCGTGCTGGCGGGTAAGGCCAACACCAGCGCCGAGGCGCGCCGCAAGGTGCTGGACTGTGCGCAGCAAAACGGCATTCTGCAGGGCATTTCCAGCGGCCGGCTGATGCTGAACAACGTGATGGTGTTCGCGCCGCAGCGCGCATTCGACGTGCGCACCGACATCTTCTACTACAAGGTCATTCAGGGTATCGCCGCCGCGCTGATGGAGCACGAGGTGCGCATCCGCTACTGCGGGCTGGAAGAGCAGCACAGCGACGGCGCGCTGTTTCTGGAAAAGATGAGCGACCCGCACACCGAAGCGGCGCTGATCATCGGCATCGACGACGAACATATCCACACTCTGGCCGCCGATCTGCACAAGCCCTGTGTGCTGATCAACTGCAGCGATCGGCAAATGCGGCTGGACAGCGTCTCGCCGGATCATCAGCTGATCGGCGACTACTCCGCCAGCTACCTGCTCCAGCAGGGGCACAGCCATATCCTCAATCTGCAGTGTCTGCGCCGCCACACCATGGAGCTGCGGCTGGCGGGCATTCGGCAGGCCTACGCCCGGCATCATCTGCCGTTCGATGACGGCCGCCATCTGGTCACCACCTCCGGCTTCGGCAGCGAAGAGGCCGAGCAGGCGCTGACCACCTATCTCGACGGCATCCACGGCCACTCCCCGCTGCCGACGGCGATCCTGGCCGGCGGCGACTACATGGCGGTCGGGGCGGTCAAGGTGCTCAACAAACGGGGCCTGAGCGTGCCGGGCGAGGTCTCGGTGATGAGCACCGACGGCTTCAATCTGGCGGAAATTCACGATGTGCCGCTGACCTCGGTACAGGTTCCGCGCGATGAGCTGGGCTACGAGGCGATCCAACTGCTGCAGCGGCGCATGCTGCGTGCCGACGCGCCGCCGTGCAATCTGCTGCTGCACGGCCGGCTGGCAGTGCGCGCCTCGGTGCGGCGCATCAGCCCGCACAAGACCGCGCCGGCGGTGAGCACGCATGACCACAGGCTTTATGACGAGTAGGCTACACTTAGGCACAGTGCATTCATTCGATGAGGTAAAATTTTTGCCTAAGGAGAGCCACTATGCCAGTCCAGCGCATGCGTTCCGTCATTCCTCCCTACATGCTGCGCCGCATCATTGAACACGGCAACGCCCCGCAGCGCGACTGCGCGCTGCACACCCTGAACCACGTGCAAAGCCTGCTCGGCAATAAGCCGCTGCGTTCGCCGACCGAGAAAAACGCCCGAGCCGGCGAAGCGCTCCGCGATATCTACGACGCGCAGAACGGCACCCAACTGCCCGGCAAACAGGTGCGTAACGAGGGCCAGCCCAGCAGCCACGACGTGGCGGTGGACGAAGCCTACGACTACCTCGGCGTCACCTACGATTTCTTCTGGCAGGCCTACCGCCGCAACTCACTGGATAACCAGGGGCTGCCGCTGGTCGGCAGCGTACATTACGGCAAGGAGTACCAAAACGCCTTCTGGAACGGCCAGCAGATGGTGTTCGGCGACGGCGACGGCGAGATCTTCAACCGTTTCACCATCGCCATCGACGTGGTCGGCCACGAGCTGGCGCACGGCGTGACCGAGAGTGAAGCCGGGCTGATCTACTACCAGCAGTCCGGGGCGCTCAATGAGTCGCTGTCTGACGTATTCGGCTCGTTGGTCAAGCAGTTCCACCTGCAGCAAACCGCGGATAAAGCCGACTGGCTGATCGGCGCCGGGCTGCTCGCCAAGGGCATCAAAGGCAACGGGCTGCGCTCGATGTCGGCACCCGGCACCGCCTATGACGATCCGCTGCTGGGCAAAGACCCGCAGCCCGCCAGCATGAAGGATTATATCCAGACCAAGGAAGACAACGGCGGCGTACACCTCAATTCCGGCATCCCCAACCGCGCCTTCTACCTGGCGGCGACGGCGCTGGGCGGCTTCGCCTGGGAGAAAGCCGGCTACGTCTGGTATGACACGGTGTGCGACAAAGCGCTGCCGCAAAACGCCGACTTCGCCACCTTCGCCCGCACCACGGTGAAACATGCGCTAGCGCGTTTCGACCAGAGCGTGGCGGACAAGGTGCAGCAAGCCTGGCATCAGGTGGGGGTGGAATAATGAAACCGCTGCCGACGCTCAATCAGGATACGGTCATTGAGCTGGCGCGCGAGGGAGGCTTCGCCTACATTCCCAAACTGGCGGGCCAGCGCCGCATCGCGCTGGCCGATATCACGCCGGAGCAGCGGCAACGCCTGAATCAGTTGCTGAACCAGACGCTGCCCTATGCGCAGGAAGAAGGCCAGCCCTCCTCCCCCGGCTGCGGCGACCAGCGCTACTACCGCGTGCAAATCAACTACACCAGCCCCACCCTGAGCACTGAGATCGTGCTGTTAATCCCGGAAAGCAGCGCGCCGCAGGCGCTGGTGGATCTGTGGAAAACCGGCCAGGTGGATGAGTGAGGGCTTACAGCGGCTGATAGCTGAAATGAACCCGTTTTTTGGAGATCAGCCCGTGCCCGTTCTGGCACAGGTAATCCACCGCCCCGCAGGCTTTCAATTCTTGCAGCGGCTGCCCGCACTCCGGGCAGCTCGCCAGCTGCTGGTAATCGCGCTGACAGGCTTCACAATAGTAGTAACCCGCTACCCACTTCATGGTCTGACTGCATTGCGGACAGTGCGCTTCCATAACGACTCCTGGTTAAATCGCGCCCCATGAGCGCAAGAAATAGATCCCCAACGCGGTGGTGAAAAACGAACCGACGGTGGTGATGGCGATAATGTTGGCCGCCAGCGTGGCGTTGCCGCCCATAGCGCGCGTCATCACATAGCTGCCTGAAGCGGTCGGCGTGGCGGAAAACAGGAAAATAATGCCCAGCGCCGCCCCCTGAAACCCGCACAGCCAGCCGGCCAGCGTCATCAGACACGGCACCAGAAACAGCTTGGCCGCCGACGACAGCGCCGCCACGTTGGACGAACGGAACATGGCGCGGAAATCCAGGCTGGCGCCGGTGCACAGCAGCGCCAGCGGCAGCGACAGCGCGGAGATATAGCTGCCGGTCTGGCGGATCACGGTCGGGATGCCCAGCCCGGTTTGCGCATACAGCAGCCCGCACACCAGGCCGATGATCAGCGGGTTGGTGACGATGCTGCGCAGCAGCGACAGGTGGCTGATTTTCTTGCCCTGCCCACCCTGCAGGCTGCGCGTGAGGGTGATAACCGACAGTATGTTGAACAGGATCACCGTCACCGTCAGGTACAGCGAGGCGAGCGCAATGCCTTCGCTGCCATAGGCGGTCATGGCGTAGGCCAAGCCGACGATGGCGGTATTGGCGCGGAAACCGCCCTGCACGAACACCCCGCGCTCACGCGGTTCTTTCACCAGCCACTTGGCCGCCAGCTCCAAGAGCAGGAAGGTCGCCAGCGTGCCTACCGCGCCGAACAGCACCAGCGGCAGGTTGCCGAGCAGCTGCGGGTGGTTGGTGGCGATGCTGAAAAACAGCAGGCACGGCAGCGCCAGATTGAACACCAGGCGGGTCGCGCCGTCGACAAAGCGGTCATCCATCAGGCGCCAATGGCGCAGCAGGATCCCCAGCAGCATCATCAGCAGATTCGGCACGGTGACGTTGAACGCAAAACTCCAGTTTTCCCAGGACATGGTGTTCCTTCAGACAGGCGAGGTAATCTTCAGATAATAAAACGATTTCGGGCCAATAAAAAAGGGCGCGGCATCACTGCCGCGCCCCTCATGAGCAATTACTTGCTCTTTTTCAGGTGGCTCATCAAGCGCTTGCGCTTACGCATCTGGGTCGGCGTCAGCAGGTTGCGTTTGCCGGCGAACGGGTTGTCGCCTTCTTTGAACTGGATACGGATCGGCGTCCCCATCACGTTCAGCGAGCGGCGGAAGTAGTTCATCAGGTAGCGCTTGTACGAATCGGCCAGATCGCTGACCTGGTTGCCGTGGATCACCACGACCGGCGGGTTGTAACCGCCGGCGTGGGCGTATTTCAGCTTCACGCGGCGGCCGCGCACCAACGGCGGCTGGTGATCGTCAACCGCCATCTGCATGATTTTGGTCAGCATCGAGGTGTTTACGCGACGGGTTGCGCACTCGTAGGCTTCCTGCACCGATTCGAACAGGTTGCCGACGCCGCTGCCGTGCAGCGCGGAAATGAAGTGCACGCGCGCGAAGTCGACGAAGCCCAGACGCAGGTCGAGCATCTCTTTCACGTGCTCGCGATCTTCTTCGCTCATGCCGTCCCACTTGTTGACCGCAATCACCAGTGAGCGCCCACTATTGAGGATAAAGCCGAGCAGCGAGAGATCCTGATCGGAGATGCCTTCACGCGCGTCGATCACCAGCAGCACCACGTTGGCGTCTTCAATCGCCTGCAGGGTCTTGATCACCGAGAACTTCTCGACGGTTTCGGTCACCTTGCCGCGTTTACGCACCCCGGCGGTGTCGATCAGCACATACTCGCGTTCGTCGCGCACCATCGGAATGTAGATGCTGTCGCGGGTGGTGCCCGGCATGTCATACACCACCACGCGCTCCTCGCCGAGGATGCGGTTAGTCAGCGTAGACTTACCAACGTTCGGGCGGCCGACGATCGCCAGCTTGATCGGCAGGTCCTGCGGGTTGAACTCTTCTTCCGGCTCTTCGTCTTCATCGCCTTCCAGCGTTTCACCGTTTTGCTCGGCCCAGTAAGCGGCATTGGCCTCTTCCTCGGTCAGCTCGACGTCTTCCGGTTTTTCCGGCACGAACGGCACCAGCACGTGTTCAATCAGCTGGGTCACACCGCGGCCGTGAGAAGCGGCGATAGCGAACACTTCACCCAGGCCGAGCGAGTAGAAATCGGCGGTGGCGGTGTCCGGATCCAGGCCGTCGGTCTTGTTGGCCACCAGGAAGGTCGCCTTCTGGCGGCTACGCAGGTGCTGGGCGATGCCCTGATCCGCCGGCATCAGGCCTGCGCGGGCGTCGACCATGAACAGCACGATGTCCGCTTCTTCGATCGCCAGCAGCGACTGACCGGCCATGCGCGTTTCAACGCCGTCTTCGGTACCGTCAATACCGCCGGTATCGACGATGATGAATTCATTGCCTTCGATTTCAGCACGACCATACTTGCGGTCACGCGTCAGCCCCGGGAAATCCGCCACCAGCGCATCACGCGTATGGGTTAAACGGTTGAATAAGGTGGATTTACCCACATTCGGGCGCCCGACCAGCGCGACGACAGGTATCATTGTTGAAGCCTCATTACTTAATAATCAATGCGTTACTGCACTGTGGATAGACACCAGCGGTGCAGCTTATAAAATACGAAACGGCCCCTGAACATTCAGGAGCCGTTTTCCCCTTCATCTTTCGCGCCACAGCGGCGTTGTCTGCGCACCTTCGCCTCGGTCACTTAGCTCACTAAGCTCCCGAGGACTCATGCACTTGCCGCCTGGCTGCAACCCGAAATCTTTCGGGCGCAAGAAGGGTCACGACGAGCGGCGTTAGCGGGTGAAAGCGTAAACTTTCCCGCCGCGAGCCTGGATGACCAGCTTGTCACTGGCCACCATCGGCGCAGACAGGAAGCCGGAGCTGTCCACTTCCTGCTGGGCGACAAAACGGCCATCGGTGGTGTTGATCCAGTGCAGATAGCCTTCGGCGTCACCGGTCACCAGATAACCATTATACATCACCGGCGGCGTCAGGTTGCGGTGCAGCAGATCGCTCTGCGTCCACACGGTCACGCCGCCTTCGGTGCTGAGCGCGACTACGCGATCGTTCTGGTCGATCAGGTAGATGCGGCCCGCGTCGACGATGAAATCATTCACCGACCCCAGCTCGCGTTTCCAGATAATCTGGCCGGAACGCAGATCCAGCGCCGTCAGGTTGCCGTTGTAACCCAGCGCGTACACCACGCCGTCAACGATCACCGGCGTTGTGTCCACGTCGTTCAGGCGATCGATTTCGGTCGCGCCGCTCGGCTGAGAGATGCGCTGTTGCCAGATAATCTGGCCCTGCTGCATCAGCACGGCGCTGACGCGGCCGTTGTCACCGCCGACGATGGCAGCGCCAAAGGCGACGGCCGGCGCGGATTCACCACGCAGCGACAGCGAAGGCATGTCCAGGTTAACCGTCCATTTTACCGCGCCGTCGGCCTCGTTCAGCGCCTGCAGCATGCCGTTGGAGGTATGCACCAACACCATGCCGTCGCTGATAACCGGACGTGAAATCGCTTCGCCGGCCACTTTGGTCTGCCAGGCGATGGCGCCGTCGGCGGTATTCAATGCGTAAACCACCGCTTTTTCGCTGCCGACGTAAACCTTGTCACCCGCGACCGTCAGGCCGCCCGACAGCAGCGCAGACAGATTGCTGGAGAAGAAGCCGGTCTTCTCGGAGAGATTGACCTTCCACTTTTCGTTGCCGCTGTCGGCATCCATCGCTTTCACGATGCCGAAGCGATCGGCGGCGTAAATGGTGCTGTCCTGATAGGCCGGGCGCAGGTGGGAGTAATACTCACCGATGCCGTCGCCCACAGAAGTGCTCCACGCCTTGTTCGGCGTAAACTGATTTTCAACTTTCGGCAACGGCGACATGGTAACCACGTCTTCTTCGCTGTTAAACAGCGAGCAACCACTCAGCAAGGCAGCGGAAACCAGTCCGACCAAGAGTGTTTTACGCAATTGCATGGGAATTCCCCTTAGCTGGACAAGTTATTCAATTTCATGCGCAGCAGAACCTGCAGCGCCTGAGAAGCGTTGGACTCAATGCCTTTGCTGTAAGCCTCGCGCGCGCCCTTGGCGTCGCCCTCCGCCAGCAGCACATCGCCGCGCACATCCTGCATCATCGCCGCCCAGCCTTCGCCTTTCACGCCATCCAGCGTTTTCAGCGCTTCATCCAGCTTTTTCTCCTGCAGCTGGACGCGCGCCAGACGCAGGTCGATCATCGCCAACAGGTTGTCGTCTTTGGTCTGGCCCTGCGCCAGCGCCAGTTGTTGTTCCGCCTTGGCGAAATCATTCTGTTCGACAAAGTGCTTGGCCAACTGCAGTGCGGCCAATACGCCGTAGCTGTTGCTGTTAGCCTGGACAAATTTCTCCGCGGCAGCCACGTCATCGGGCTTGCCGGCCGCCAGCCGATCGCTGGCTTCCTGATAGGATTGCGATGCCGCCATCATGTTGGAGTTTTCATGGCTCTGCCAGTAACGCCAGCCAACCAGGGCACCAATTCCGAGCACCACGCCCACCGCCAGCGCTTTGCCGTTCTCGGCAAAGAACCGACGCAGTGCGTCGACTTGTTCGTTTTCAGTGGTATAGACTTCCACGGTGTCCTTCTCCTTAACCTAACATCAAAGCCAGACGCGCAGCGACTTCGCTTTGCGCCAGCGTTTCTTGTTCACCACTGCGCAGGTCTTTCACCACCACCTGCTGCGCCGCCACTTCGCTCTCACCCAGGATCAGCGCGATACGCGCGCCCCATTTGTCCGCGCGGGTGATCTGCTTCTTGAAGTTGCCGCCGCCGTAATTGGTCATCAGCTTCAGCTGCGGCGCCGCATCGCGCACCTGTTCAGCCAGCTGCATCGCCGCGCTCTGGGTGCCCGCGCCGGAAGAGATGACGTACACGTCGATAGCCGACGGCGCCTTGAATTCCGGGTTAACCGCCTGCACCAGCAACACCAGGCGCTCGAGGCCCATGGCGAAACCGACCGCCGGGGTAGCACGGCCGCCCAATTGCTCGACCAAGCCGTCGTAACGGCCGCCCGCACAGACGGTGCCCTGCGCGCCCAGGCTGGTGGTCACCCACTCAAACACGGTGCGGTTGTAGTAATCCAGACCGCGCACCAGGCGCTCGTTAACGGTATATGGGATACCTGCCTGCGCCAAAAGTTCACACAGACCGGCGAAGTGAGCACGGGATTCTTCGTCCAGGTACTCGGACAGGCGCGGCGCGTCGTTCAACAGCGCCTGCACCTCAGGATTCTTGGAGTCCAGCACGCGCAGCGGATTGCTGTACATGCGGCGTTTACAGTCTTCGTCCAGCACCTCGACGTGCTGCTCCAGGAACGCCACCAGCGCGTCGCGGTAATTGGCGCGCGCCTCCAGCGAACCGATGGAGTTCAGCTCCAGCTTGACGTGCTCGGCGATGCCCAGCGCTTTCCACCAGCGGGCGGTCAGCAGGATCAGCTCGGCGTCGATGTCCGGGCCTTGCAGACCGAACACTTCCGCGCCCAGCTGATGGAACTGACGGTAGCGGCCCTTCTGCGGGCGCTCGTAGCGGAACATCGGGCCGATGTACCACAGACGCTGTTCCTGATTGTACAGCAGACCATGCTCGATACCGGCGCGCACGCAGCCGGCCGTCCCTTCCGGACGCAGCGTCAGGCTTTCGCCGTTGCGGTCTTCGAAGGTATACATCTCTTTTTCCACGACGTCGGTCACTTCGCCGATCGCGCGTTTGAATAACGGGGTCTGCTCTACAATCGGCAACCGGATTTCGCTGTAACCGTAGCTGCCCAGCACCTGCTTGAGGGTGCCTTCAATACGCTGCCATAATGCCGTTTCTTCCGGCAGGTAGTCGTTCATGCCGCGAATGGCTTGAATGTTCTTTGCCACGTGAGTTCTCTGTCCGTTGTCTGTAAAAATGAACCTGATTATAGGGACTTTGCCGCCCGCTATTCAACGCGGATACGGTTTTCTGCCCTTCAGGTTCATAAACAAGCGGGCCAACAGGCCCGCCGTGTAGCAATAACGCTTATTTTTCCAGCAGGTTGACCGTGATGCGGTTGCTTTCGTCCATCATCGCGGCCTTGGCGCGAATTTTCGCTTCCAGCTGGTCGATCATCTGTTCGTTGTCGAAACGCTCTTTCTGGCGCACGCCGTCTTCATAGAAGCCGCTCTTTTTATGGCCGCCGGTCACACCCATGGTGGACACCAGCGCTTCCCCCGGGCCGTTCACCACGCAGCCGATGATCGAAACATCCATCGGCGTGATGATGTCTTCCAGGCGCTGCTCCAGCGCGTTCACCGTGCCGATCACGTCGAATTCCTGACGCGAACAGGTCGGGCAGGCGATGAAGTTGATGCCGCGCGCGCGAATGCGCAACGACTTCAGGATATCGAAACCGACCTTCACCTCTTCAACCGGGTCCGCCGCCAGCGAGATGCGCAGGGTATCGCCGATGCCTTCAGACAGCAGCATGCCCAGGCCGATGGCCGATTTGACCGACCCGCTGCGTGCGCCGCCGGCTTCGGTGATGCCCAGATGCAGCGGCTGATCGATGCGCGACGCCAGCAGACGGTAGGATTGCACCGCCAGGAACACGTCCGACGCCTTGACGCTGACCTTGAACTGGTCGAAGTTGAGGCGATCGAGAATGTCCACGTGGCGCATGGCGGATTCCAGCAGCGCTTCCGGCGTAGGTTCGCCGTACTTTTCCTGCAGGTCTTTCTCCAGCGAGCCGCCGTTGACGCCGATGCGAATCGGGATGTTCTTGTCCCGGGCGCAGTCCACCACCGAACGAATGCGCGATTCGTTGCCGATGTTGCCCGGGTTGATACGCAGGCAGTCTACGCCGTATTCGGCAACCTGCAGCGCGATGCGATAATCGAAATGGATATCGGCGACCAGCGGCACGTTAACCTGCTGCTTGATCAGCTTGAACGCCTCGGCGGCGTCCATGGTAGGAACCGAAACGCGGACGATGTCGACGCCCACGCGCTCCAGCGCTTTGATCTGATTAACCGTTGCTTCAACATCGGTGGTACGGGTGTTGGTCATCGACTGCACGGCAATCGGCGCGCCATCACCAATAGGCACCTTGCCGACGTAAATGCGTGTAGATTTTCGACGGTTGATGGGCGCTTGGTTATGCATTACTTACTCTCCATTGCTGCTCTGACATCACGACCAGCCGCGCGATTACTGCGCGGCGACGGTCAGGCGAGCAACACGGTTTGACTTAACGAACCGGCTTAAATCAACCGGCTTACCCTGATACTGGATCTGTACTGCCGCCGGCGCGCCGATGGTCAGTTTATACGGTGCAGTGCCGGTCAGGTTCAGCTTGCCGCCCTTCTTCTGAGTGCCGCTGAACAGCGTTTTACCGCTCGCGTCGCTCACCTGCAGCCAGCAGTCGGCGGAGAAATCCATCACCAGCGCGTTAGGATCGGCCGCCGGCGCAGCCACGCCCGCATCGGCGGTCGGCAACGGCGCTTGTGCCGCCGGCGCGGTTTCCGGCAGGGTAGTCTGGCTTGGCGACACCACGGCAGGCTGCTGCTGAGCCGCGCTCGGCGCCTGGGCGGTAGCCGCCGGTGCCTGAGCCGCTGCGCCGGTATCGGCCGGCGTAGCGCTGTTGTCGACCAACGGCACGTTGGTGCCGGCGTCGGCATTGCCGTCGGTCAGCGGCACGGACTGCCCTTCGTTATTCTGTGAAAGCTGCGCCGAGGATTGATCGGCCATGGTGGCGATCTCTTCCTGCTGCGCCTTGTGGTTTTGCCACCACCAAGCGCCGGTCAGGCCGATCACCACGAACACGATAAGCCAGGTGAAGCTCATCAGCCAGCCGTCGCGTTTCTTGCGGCGCTTGCCCAGCGAGAAGCTTTGCATCGGCGCCACTTTCGCCATCTTCAACGGCGCCTGCTTGGCCAGCATCGGCAGCAGTTCGTCTTCCGGCAAATGCACCAGCTTGGCGTAGGAACGGATGTAGCCGCGCACGAAGGTGGACGCGAGGTCAGCAGACACGCTGTCTTCCTCGATATCGCGCACGGTGGACATTTTGAGACACAGGCGTTCTGCAACGGTCTGTTGGCTCAGCCCGAGTTGCTCACGGGCCTGACGCAGGCGCTGGCCCGTCGTCATGGATACGGTTTTATCTTGGGAGGCTTCAGTATTCATTAGCTAAGAACTGCTGGTACTGTTTGGATTGTGGAAAACTTCGCGCTAGCTGCTTGCCATAGCGTTGAACGCTATCCTGGCGGCCGGCTAACGCGGCGAAACGAATCTGTAACCATAAGCTGCTGGCGCTAGCCGGCAGAACATGCTGATAAACATCCAATAAAAGTTGCGACTGGGCGCGCTTCCCTTCTCCAAATTGCTTTTCGGCCTCCGCCAACAGCGGAGTGCCTTTGTCCGGATCAACCTTCAGCGCGCGGCTCAACAGCGTGCGCGCCTCATCGTTTTGTCCGGCCTTGAGAAAACAGTAACCTGCGTTTTCCAGGCTGTCGGCGACCTGGCCAAAATCGGGCGCCAGCGCCGCAGCGCTAAACTGCTGTTGCGCCGGTACATACTGCCCTAAACCGCAAAGAAACGCACCGTAATTATTCAACACGGTGCCATTGCCTGGCGCAAGTTTGAGCGCTTGCCGATAACGCTGTTCGGCCGCGGCATTTTCACCGATACGCTGCGCGTAGAGCGCCATGCCCAACTGCGTGCGGTAATCCTGTGGGGCCGCGTCCAGCGCCTTTTCCAGGTTCTGGCGCGCGGCGTCCATGTCGCCTTGCTGCAGGTACTCCAGGCCCAGTTGCAAGCGCGTCTGGCCCGCCTCAGAGACTTGTGCTTCCTTTTCCGGCGCTGAACCGGAACACCCGGCCAACAACCCGGCCGCCAGCCACACTCCCCACAGTTTCAGCTTCATGCCCGCATTCATTTCCTTATCGGCCGTCAGCTAACGCCCATTAGCGTCAATTTTTCGCATAACAGGCTGTTAGATAACAAAAAAATGGTGCTATAGGGTTCAGACCGCCCGTACGTTGATAGGTTCCCCGGCCATTTTCTTTTTCAGGGTACGCTTGGTACGGTCGATCACTTCACCCGCCAGTTGCCCGCAGGCGGCGTCGATATCGTCACCACGGGTTTTACGAACAATAGTCGTAAAGCCGTATTCCATCAACACCTTGGAGAAACGATCCACCCGGCTGTTGGAGCTGCGGCCGTACGGAGCGCCCGGGAACGGGTTCCATGGGATCAGGTTGATCTTGCACGGCGTGTCTTTCAGCACTTCCGCCAGCTGATGCGCATCGTCGGTGCTGTCGTTGATATGATCCAGCATCACGTACTCGACGGTCACGCGGCCCTGGTTGGCGTTGGATTTCTCCAGATAGCGACGCACCGCAGACAGGAAGGTCTCGATGTTGTACTTGCGGTTGATCGGCACGATCTCATCGCGGATGGTGTCGTTCGGCGCGTGCAGCGAAATCGCCAGCGCCACGTCAATCATGTCGCCCAGCTTGTCCAGCGCCGGCACCACGCCGGAGGTAGACAGGGTCACGCGGCGTTTGGACAGGCCAAAGCCGAAGTCGTCCAGCATGATTTCCATCGCCGGCACCACGTTGTTCAGGTTGAGCAGCGGCTCGCCCATGCCCATCATCACCACGTTGGTGATCGGGCGTTGGCCGGTCACCTTCAGCGCACCGATGATTTTCGCCGCGCGCCACACCTGGCCAATGATTTCCGACACGCGCAGGTTGCGGTTGAAGCCCTGCTGCGCCGTCGAACAGAATTTGCACTCCAGCGCGCAGCCTACCTGCGAGGAGACGCACAGCGTCGCACGGTCGGCTTCCGGGATGTACACGGTTTCAACCTGCTGATCGCCGACTTTAATCGCCCACTTGATGGTGCCGTCGGCCGAACGCTGTTCTTCCGCCACTTCCGGCGCGCGGATTTCAGCCACGCGCTGCAGCTTGCCGCGCAGGACTTTGTTGATGTCGGTCATCTGCTCGAAATCGTCGCAGCAGTAGTGGTAAATCCACTTCATCACCTGATCGGCGCGAAACGGTTTCTCGCCCATTTCGGCGAAGAACTCGCGCATTTGCTGGCGGTTCAGATCCAGCAGGTTGATTTTGGCCGCAGCCGGTTGCTCCACGTTAACGGAGGGGGTAGTCAGCGAATTATTTTCAGACACGGTGTGCTCGGACGTGATGGGTTCTAACATAATGATCTCTGGCCTCGTTATTACACGTTATGGCGCTAAAGAATGGACAGTAAGTTGTGCATTTCAGCCCGCATGATTCGGGTGGCGGCACTAAAAACACGCCCCTGACAAGTCGTCTTATCAGGGGCGCGGCATTGTACAAATTTTAGTAGCGGGTGGCTACGGCTGAAAGGCATTCAGGGCATTTTTATTGTTTCAGCCGGTGAATGCTGGGTTCTCAGCCAAGAAACGGCACGATTAACGTGCGCAGATTTCGCTTTCGTTGAAGAAGTAAGCGATTTCGCGCTGTGCGGATTCAACGGAGTCGGAACCGTGAACGGCGTTAGCGGTGAAGCTGTCCGCGTAGTCGGCACGCAGGGTACCGGCCAGTGCGTTGTCCGGGTTGGTTGCGCCCATGATGTCACGGTTGCGCTGCACGGCGTTTTCAGATTCCAGAACCTGCACCATGATTGGGCCGGAGGTCATGAACTCAACCAGACCGTCGAAGAATGGGCGGCCTTTGTGCTCAGCGTAGAAGCCTTCAGCTTGTTCGCGAGTCAGACGCAGCATTTTAGCGGCGATGATTTTGAAACCGGCGCGCTCGAAACGCGCGTAGATAGCGCCGATGTCGTTGTTGGCTACAGCGTTTGGTTTAACGATGGAAAAGGTACGTTCTACGGTCATGATGGCCTCTGTATGACTTCCAAAACAGGCCGGTCTGCAATGTTGCCGGCCTTCTCAAGTGGCGCAGATTATATGTGCGCCGTTAACGCTTGCCTACGGGAAAATCAACATTTCATTAAAAAAATATGATCTTCATGGGTCATTTTCGACCACGCGGCGGCGCTACTGGGTCTTGTCGGTAGACGGGATCAAATTGCGTAGCCAACTGCCCCAGCGGCGCTGATAAAACGGCTGCGTATGGGAGATCAGATAGTGGCTGATGCCGCGCTCGTTCTCCGACACCAGGCAGAAATCCACCGGTTCGTCGTTCGGCGCCGTTTCGCTGGCGACGCTGCCGGCCTCGTTGATCAGCGCCTCGATCTCCGCCGGCTCGGCGTCCACTTCCAGTCCGACCAGCAGATTCGGCTTCTCGTCCGCCGCCTGGTCATGCATCAGCGCCAGAAACGCGCGGCGCACCGGTTTGCGCTGGCTGAACAGCGTGGTCAACGCATCCACCATCGCCGACGGATATTCCTCGGGCTGCCCCAGCAGGATCTGGGTCTCTTTATCGACGTAATGCTCCACCGGTTTGACGACGCCGCCGGTCGCCAGCAGCATCGCCACCTCTTCCGGATAGAACTCTTTGCCGTACTCCGCCTTCGGGTTGAGGAACAGATCCGCGCCCTGGGTGATTTCGAACAGCACCCGCGCCGGCATGGCGATGAACGGCTGTTCGTCCTCAACGGCCTTCTGCAGTGCTTCCAGCGAGGTGAAGAACGGAATGATGCTGCCGCCGTCCTGCTTCTCCCAATGCTGGATATTGACCGGCGTATCCGCGTTCAGCGTGATGTCGCCGTCCTGCTGCACCTGTTCGCTGTCGCCGAGGATCAGCACCGTGGCCTCGAGCAGTTCACGGAAGAACGCCGGGCGGTGGGCCGGCTCCGTCACCGCCAGCTTCAGCAGGCGTTCAAGTTCGTTCTCGCTCGGGGCGGCATCGTGATGATGGGAACTCATGGCAAACTCCAGGATCAAATAGCGAGGCCCAGCATGCTGGGCCCCGAAGATAATGCGCATTCTAGCGCCCGACGCGGCGGGCGTTCAATTATTTGGCTTTGCTCAGCAGCAGATTGGCCAGGGTACGCACGCCCAGACCGGTCGCGCCGGCCGACCACTGATCCACCGCGCCTTTGCGGTAGGTGGCGGAACAGTCGATGTGCAGCCAGCCTTGCTGGTAGTTCTTGACGAAGTGCGACAGGAAGGCCGCCGCGGTGCTGGCGCCAGCGGTGTAAGCCGGGCCGGCCACGTTGTTCAGCTCGGCAAAGTTGGACGGCAGCTGGCTGCGGTGGAACTCGGCCAACGGCAGACGCCAGAACGGCTCTTGCTCGGCGGCGGCGCTGCTCAGCAGTTCCTGTGCCAGCGCATCGTCGAAGCTGAACAGGGCGTGGTAGTCGTTGCCTACCGCGGTTTTGGCCGCGCCGGTCAGGGTCGCGCAGTCGATAATCAGCTGCGGATTCTGCTCAGAAGCGTCGATCAGGCCGTCGGCCAGTACCAGGCGCCCTTCCGCATCGGTGTTCATCACCTCGACGGTTTTGCCGTTGCGGTAGCGAATGATGTCACCCAGTTTGAAGGCGTTGCCGCTGACCATGTTGTCGGCGCAGCACAGGTACAGCTTCACGCGCTGCTTCAGACCACGCGCCGCCGCCAGCGCCAGGGCGCCGGTGATGGTGGCCGCACCGCCCATGTCAGCCTTCATCGAATCCATAAAGGCGCTCTGTTTCAGGCTATAACCGCCGGTATCGAAGGTGATGCCCTTGCCGACCAGGCAAGCGAACACCGGCGCGTCCGGGTTACCGGTCGGGTTGAAGTCCAGCGCCAGCAGCACCGGCGGGCGCTCGGAGCCGCGGCCGACGGTGTGGATGCCGGCATAGTTCTGCTCACGCAGATCTTCGCCCTTGGTGATGCGGTAGCTGACGGCATCGCAGCCGACGTCGCACATCAGATCGACGGCGCGGGTCGCCAATTGCTCCGGCCCCAGCTCTTCCGCCGGCATGTTGATGGTGTCACGCACCCAGTCGACGATCTTCAGGCGCTGATCCAGCTCCTGACGCGCGGCTTCCGGCAGTTCGGCCCATTCGACGTTGCGTTGCCCTTTCGGCCCGCGGTAACCCTGCCAAAACGCCCAGCTGTTTTCCAAATCCCAACCGTCGCCGGCCAGCCTGACGTTTTTGATGCCCTGACCGTCAATTTTGCGGCCCGCACGCTGGATCGCGCCCAGCTTGTCGGCGCCGGTCAGGTGGATGGTCATCCCTTCGCCGTTGGTGCTGAGCAGCGCTTTTTCGCCCCAGCGGGCGTCGGCAGGTTGTTGCGACAGCGTAACCTGCATGAATTCTGTTGTCATAGCCTTCTTACTCCGGATTATTCTTTTATTAATCTTGTCGGATACAAAATAAACGGGCCGCCCATGGCAGCCCGTTACGCTATTTACTCCGCTTCATCTAACCAGACCAGCAGGATCGCTTCCAGTATTTTTTCGTTGGAAGCCTGCGGATCGTCATCGAACTCTTCCAGATCGCAGATCCACTGATGCAGGTCGGTAAAACGCACGGTTTTCGGATCGGTATCCGGGTATTGGTCGTACAGGGCTTCGCCGATTTCACGGCTGTCGGTCCACTTCAGTCCCATTATGATCTCCGGGTTGACGCTGCGGCTAACAATTAATGCTCACGCGCGTGGTTGACGGTGTAGCGCGGCATTTCGACCACCAGATCTTCGTCGGCGACCAGCGCCTGGCAGCTCAGACGGCTTTCCGGCTCCAGCCCCCAGGCTTTGTCCAGCATGTCGTCTTCCAGCTCGCTGCTCTCTTCCAGCGAATCGAAGCCTTCACGCACGATGCAGTGGCAGGTGGTGCAGGCACAGGATTTCTCGCAGGCATGCTCGATTTCAATGCCGTTGCGCAGCGCAACGTTGAGGATCGACTCCCCTTTTTCGGCTTCCAGAACCGCCCCTTCCGGGCAAAGGTCTTGATGGGGCAGGAAAACAATTTTAGGCATGGTTAAACCTCATCCACAGAATGGCCAGCCAGCGCGCGGCGAATGGAAGCGTCCATGCGGCGCGCGGCAAAATCTTGCGTTTGTGCATCTAATGTTTTGATGGCGTCTTCGATAGCGGCGGGGTCTTCACCCTGCGCCGCCTGCTGCAACGCCTGGGTCGCGGCGGCGATCGCCTGGCTTTCCGCCTCGCTCAGCAGCGCGGCGTCGGTGGCCAGCGCGCCCTGCAGGCTTTCCAGCACCCGCGCGGCTTCCACGCGTTGCTCCGCCAGCTTGCGCGCGCCCACGTCGCTTTGCGCGTTGGCCATCGAATCCTTGATCATGCCGGCGATTTCGCTGTCCGACAGGCCGTATGACGGCTTGACCTGGATCGAGGCCTCAACGCCGGTGGATTTCTCCATCGCGGTGACGCTCAGCAGACCATCGGCATCCACCTGGAAGGTGACGCGAATGTGCGCGCCCCCGGCAGGCAATGGCGGCAGGCCGCGCAGCGTGAAGCGCGCCAGCGAACGGCAATCCTGCACCAGCTCGCGCTCGCCCTGCAGCACGTGGATCATCATCGCGCTCTGGCCATCTTTAAAGGTGGTGAACTCCTGCGCGCGCGCCACCGGAATGGTGGTGTTGCGCGGGATCACTTTCTCCACCAGACCGCCCATGGTTTCGAGGCCCAGCGACAGCGGGATCACGTCCAGCAGCAGCATGTCGCTGTCCGGCTTGTTGCCCACCAGAATGTCGGCCTGGATCGCGGCGCCGATGGCGACCACTTTATCCGGGTCGATCGACGTCAGCGGCGTGCGGCCGAAGAAGGCGCCCACCTGCTCACGCACCAGCGGCACGCGGGTGGAACCGCCGACCATCACCGCTTCCAGCACCTCGTCGGCGGCGACGCCGGCATCTTTCAGCGCGCGGCGGCAGGCCATCAGCGTACGTTTCACCAGCGGAGCGATCAGCGCTTCGAACTGGGCGCGGGTCACCTCGCCCTGCCAGCCGGCTACCTCAACGCACACGCTGTCGGCATCGCTCAACGCGATTTTGGCGGCGATGGCGGCGTCCAGCAGTTGGCGCTGCACACCGTGATCGCTGCGATCGGCCACGCCGGCCTGCTCGCGCAACCAGTCGGCCAGCAGGTGATCGAAATCGTCGCCGCCCAGCGCGGAATCGCCGCCGGTGGCCAGCACTTCGAACACGCCGCGGCTGAGGCGCAGAATGGAGATATCAAAGGTGCCGCCGCCCAGATCGTAAACCGCGATCACCCCTTCCTGGCCGGAATCCAGCCCGTAGGCAATCGCCGCCGCGGTCGGCTCATTCAGCAGGCGCAGGACGTGCAGGCCGGCCAGACGCGCCGCGTCTTTGGTGCCCTGGCGCTGCGCGTCGTCGAAGTAAGCGGGAACGGTAATCACGACGCCATCCAGCTCGCCTTCCAGCGCCGCTTGCGCGCGCGCGGACAGAGCCCGCAGGATATCGGCGGAGACGCCAACCGGGTTAACCGGGCCGGCGGCGGTGACGATCAGCGGCAGGCCGTTGTCGCTGGCCTGAAATTGATACGGCAGGTTCGGGTAACGTTGCTGCACGTCCGCCAACGAACGGCCCATCATGCGTTTGATGGAGCTGACGGTATTGGCCGGATCCTGCGCCGCCTGTTGGCGCGCATCCCAGCCGACGCGCTGCGCGTCCGCCTGATAATGCACCACCGAAGGCAGCAAATGGCGTCCCTGATCGTCGGCCAGCGTTTCCGCTTGCCCACTGCGCACCGTGGCGACCAGCGAGTTGGTGGTGCCTAAGTCGATGCCGGCGGCCAGACGTCGCTGGTGCGGCGCGGCGCTGAGGCCAGGCTCACTAATTTGTAATAAGGCCATGTTGAAGCTTCCACAATCAGAATCAGAAGGTGTTACTCAAAACCCAGCAGTTTTTCTTCGAGTTGTTCAACCTGTTGCTGGAGTTTGTCCAAAAAGCGCAGCTTGCGCACGGTGTCGGCGGCATCCGCCCACTGTTCACTGTCCAACTGCTGCAGCATCAGCGCGCTGCGCTGCTTGATGGAGGTGGCCAGCCGCGCGCCGAAATCGGCCAGCAGACTTTCCGCTTCCGGCTTGCGCTCAATGGCATCGAGCTCTTCGCGCAGCTCCAGCTGTTCCATCAGAAAGGCGGTGTCGCGCATCGTATGCTGTTCGTTGCCCAGATCGAAGCCGTGCAAAGATAGCATATACTCCGCGCGTTTTAACGGGTGCTTCAGCGACTGGTAGGCTTCATTGATGGTCGCCGCCTGCTGCAACGCCATCAGGCGTTCGCGCTCCGGCTGGTTGGCGAAACGATCGGGGTGAAATTGGCGCTGCAGATCCTGGAAGCGGGACGCAAGCAGGCTGCCGTCCACGGTGTAGCGAACTGGCAGCCCGAATAAAGTAAAGTAATCCATAGCGTGCTCTGGGCGTTAGCGGATGAAGTTCCCCCGCCGAAACGGGGGAGCACGATGGACTGTCAGACGTTGAAACTCTCGCCGCAGCCGCATTCGCTTGAGACGTTCGGGTTGTTGAACTTGAAGCCTTCGTTCAGGCCTTCCTTAACGAAATCAAGCTCGGTGCCGTCAAGGTAGACCAGGCTCTTGCCGTCGATGATCACCTTGATGCCTTTGTCTTCAAACACGATGTCGTCATCGTTGGCTTCGTCAACAAATTCCAGCACGTAGGCCATCCCGGAGCAGCCGGAAGTTCGCACTCCCAGACGCAGGCCGAGACCCTTGCCGCGGTTCGTCAAAAACGCCTGAACACGCTGCGCAGCGCTGTCGCTCATGGTAATAGACATCACAACCTCACACTTCAAATCAAAGCCCGGCACGGCCGGGCCGACTCAGACAAATTACTCGGCGCTATGCTTGCTCTTATAGTCGGCAATCGCTGCTTTGATGGCGTCTTCAGCCAGGATCGAGCAGTGAATTTTGACCGGCGGCAATTCCAGCTCTTCGGCGATCTGGGTGTTTTTGATCGCTTCAGCCTGATCGAGCGACTTGCCTTTCATCCATTCGGTCACCAGCGAGCTGGAGGCGATGGCGGAACCGCAGCCGTAAGTTTTAAAGCGCGCGTCTTCGATGATGCCTTCATCGTTAACCTTGATTTGCAGCTTCATCACGTCGCCGCAAGCCGGTGCCCCTACCATGCCGCTGCCGACGGTAGGATCTTCGTTGTCGAAAGAACCCACGTTACGCGGGTTTTCATAATGATCGATTACTTTTTCGCTGTAAGCCATGACCTTGCTCCTGAAACCTGAGAATTAATGATGCGCCCATTCGATGCTGTTGATGTCCACGCCCTGCTTGAACATCTCCCACAGTGGGGACAGATCGCGCAGACGGCCGATGGATTTACGCACCAGTTGAATGGTGTAGTCGATCTCTTCTTCCGTGGTGAAACGCCCCAGGGAGAAACGGATCGAGCTGTGCGCCAATTCATCGCTCATGCCCAGCGCGCGCAGCACGTAGGACGGCTCGAGGCTGGCGGAGGTACAGGCTGAACCGGAAGAAACGGCCAGGTCTTTCAGCGCCATGATCAGCGACTCGCCTTCAACGTAGTTGAAGCTGACGTTCAGGATGTTCGGTGCGCCGTGCTCCAGATCGCCGTTCAGATACACTTCTTCCATATCTTTCACGCCGTTCCACAGACGATCGCGCAGGGTGCGCAGACGCGCCATCTCTTCGGTCATCTCTTCTTTGGCGATGCGGTAAGCTTCGCCCATGCCGACGATCTGGTGGACAGGCAGGGTGCCGGAACGCATGCCGCGCTCGTGACCGCCGCCGTGTACCTGCGCTTCGATGCGGATGCGCGGCTTGCGACGCACGTACAGCGCGCCGATGCCTTTCGGGCCATAGATTTTGTGGCCGGAGAACGACATCAGGTCGACTTTCAGCTTGCTCAGATCGATAGGCAGTTTGCCCACGCTCTGGGTAGCGTCAACGTGGTAGATGATACCGCGCGCACGGCACATTTCACCGATCGCTTCGATGTCCTGCACCACGCCGATCTCGTTGTTGACGTGCATGATGGAGACCAGGATGGTGTCATCGCGCATCGCCGCTTCGAGGTCCTGCAGGCTGATGATGCCGTTGCTCTGCGGCGCCAGGTAGGTCACTTCAAACCCTTCGCGCTCCAGCTGACGGCAGGTGTCCAGCACGGCTTTGTGTTCGGTTTTGCTGGTGATGATGTGCTTGCCTTTTTTCTGGTAGAAATTGGCAGCACCTTTAATCGCCAGGTTGTCGGATTCGGTCGCCCCGGAGGTGAAGACGATTTCGCGTGGGTCGGCGCCCACCAGTTCGGCGATTTGGTTACGGGCGATGTCTACCGCCTCTTCCGCCTGCCAACCGAAACGGTGGGAACGGGAAGCCGGGTTGCCAAAAGTGCCGTCCAGGGTCAAAAACTGCATCATCTTCTCAGCAACGCGCGGGTCAACCGGCGTCGTTGCTGAGTAATCCAGATAAATCGGTAATTTCATTGCTCTTGTGCTCCGTACATCACTTCCAAAAACTAAAATAATTTCGCCAGCTGCTTATGCGCGCAGATTAACGTTGATAGTTTCTTGCGGACGACCGTTGGCCGTGCGGCGCGTATCGTTGTTTTGACGATCCGCCACCACCAGCACTTCCTGGTTGTTGACCAGTTCTGCCAGCGTAATGTTGTTCAGGAACCCGCTGATGCGCTCGCTCAGATCGCGCCACAGGGCGTGGGTCAAGCAGCGATCGCCGCCCTGACAGCCTTCTTTGCCCTGGCAACGGGTTGCATCTACCGATTCATCGACGGCAGTGATGACAGCGCCAACGGCGATCTCACCCGCGTCTTTACCCAGCAGATAACCACCGCCCGGACCGCGCACGCTGGCCACCAGGCCATTCTTGCGCAGACGGGAGAATAATTGTTCCAGATAAGAGAGCGAAATACCCTGGCGTTCGGAAATGTCCGCCAGTGGTACCGGCCCTTCCTGGGAATGCAGCGCTACGTCAAGCATAGCGGTTACGGCATAACGGCCTTTGGATGTCAGTCTCATAGCTCAATGGTTACCTGTTGGTCAAATATGGCCGAAAGTCTGACATTCCTGAGTAAAACAGTCAACTATTTAACCTAGTAATTGACTCAAGTATTAGCACGTTTTGAACTTAGCAAGAACAAAGGTATATAAAATACATGTTATAACCTTTGGATAACTAATACTATTGTCGCCCACCGTTATGCCACATCAATTAATTACCTTGATGTTTATCCTGTTTCTCGATCGACGTCAGCATGCCGCGCAGGATATTCAGCTCCTGCCCTTCCGGGCGCGCGCGGGTGAACAGCCGGCGCAGGCGGCTCATCACCTGGCCCGGATGGGACGGGCGAATAAAGCCGGTGCGCTGCAGCGTCTGCTCCAGGTGCTGATAGAAACGCTCGAGGTCATCCACCAGCGGATACGGCGTCTCTTCCAGCTGCGGCGCGCCCGCCTGTTGGCGATCGAGGTAAGCCACGCGCACTTCATACGCCAGGATCTGCACCGCCATCGCCAGGTTCAGCGAGCTGTAGTCCGGGTTGGCCGGAATGGCGACGTGGTAGTGACACTTCTGCAATTCATCGTTGGTCAGCCCGACGCGTTCGCGGCCGAACACCAGCGCCACCGGCGCGTGTTCGCCTTCGTGTACCGCGCGCACGCCGCATTCACGCGGCTCCAGCATCGGCCACGGCAAGGTGCGAGAACGTGCGCTGGTGCCCACCACCAGGCTACAGCCGGCGATGGCGTCATCGAGGGTATCGACGATAGTGGCGTTGCCGATCACGTCGCTGGCGCCGGCGGCCAGGGCGATGGCCTGAGAATCGGGTTTGATCAGCGGATTAACCAGATAAAGGTTGGTTAAACCCATGGTTTTCATGGCTCTGGCGGTCGAGCCCATGTTGCCGGTATGTGAAGTCTCTACCAGAACAATGCGGATATTGTGCAGCATACAAACTCTGAGCGTGGCGGAAAATCGCAGCATCTTAACACAGCCGTAGGCAATTTGCCGAACAGCTGCTATACTTCGCGCCGTTTCCTGTTCTTTAACATCCTAGTTGGAAGATACCCATGCATCCGATGCTGACTATCGCCGTGCGCGCTGCGCGCAAGGCCGGTAACCTGATTGCCAAAAACTACGAAACCCCGGACGCTGTAGAAGCGAGCCAGAAAGGGACCAATGACTTCGTCACCAACGTCGATCGCGATGCAGAGCATCTGATCATCGACGTCATCCGCAAGTCTTATCCGCAACACAGTATCGTGAGCGAAGAACGCGGTGAGCTGATCGGCGAAGATCGCGATGTGCAATGGGTGATCGATCCACTGGATGGCACTGCAAACTTCATCAAACGTTTCCCTCATTTCTCCGTTTCCATCGCCGTACGCATCAAAGGCCGTACTGAAGTGGCCGTGGTTTACGATCCGATGCGCAACGAACTGTTCACCGCCACTCGCGGTCAGGGCGCACAGCTCAACGGCTACCGCCTGCGCGGTACCAACGCCAAAGATCTGGATGGCACCATCCTGGCGACCGGCTTCCCGTTCAAAGTCAAACAGCACGCAACGCCTTACATCAACATCGTCGGCAAGCTGTTCACCCAGTGCGCAGACTTCCGTCGCACCGGTTCCGCCGCGCTGGATCTGGCCTATGTGGCCGCCGGCCGCGTAGACGGTTTCTTCGAGATCGGCCTGAAGCCGTGGGACTTCGCCGCGGGCGAACTGCTGGTGCGTGAAGCCGGCGGCCTGGTGACCGACTTCGTCGGCGGCCACAACCACTTCAGCTCAGGTAACCTGGTCGCAGGTAACCCGCGCGTGGTGAAAGCCATGCTGGCCACCATGCGTGAAGAACTGAGCGAAGCGCTGAAGCGTTAATCGCCAGAAGCGAATCGAAAAAAAGCGCTGCCGATGCAGCGCTTTTTTTATGCCCGTTAGCGGGAGAAGGGGCGGATACCGCCGCCGAATTCCGGCTGCGCGCTGACGTACAGCAACAGCCCGGCGGCCAACAGGATCAGACCGCCGGCCAGCGCCAGCGAGCCCCAGGCCACCGCGCTCCAGGCGGCGGGCGCGCGCGAACGGCTGAGGCGCACCGCCAGCCGGCGGCTGTAATGCACCAGCAGCGCCAGCATGGAGATGGTCAACGAGGTGCCGAACGCCATCGCCAGCGCGGAGATCACGCCCCAGCCGAACACGCCGATCACCTTGGAGAACAGCAGCACTAAAATCGCCCCCGAACAGGGACGCATGCCCATCGCCAGCACGATGGCGGCCTGAGTGCGCCAGTCGCTTCCCGCCTGCAGCTCGCTGTCGCTCGGCAGATGCCGGTGGCCGCAGCCGCAATTGGCGCTGTGCACATGATCCGCCGCCAATGGCGTCAGGCTGTTGATGCGCAGCGCCGGCGCCGGGCGCATCGCCTTGATCGCCGCAAACAGGCGTTTCAGCGCGCGCCAACTCAGCAGCACGCCAAGCAGCATCACCAGAATAAAGCTGCCCTTCTCCAGCCAGAAACTGCTTTGGTGCAGCTGGCGCGAAGAGAGCTGTAACACCACCAGCATCAGCGTGACCAGCGCGATCGCCACCCCCCCCTGCACCAGCGAAGCCGCGAAGGTCAGCTTCAGGCTGCTTTTCAGCCGCGCCGGATGGGTAGCCAGATAGGTGGCGATCACCACTTTGCCGTGGCCGGGGCCGAGCGCATGCAAGACGCCATAGCCGAGGCTGAACAGCATCAGCGCCAGCCCGGCCTGCTGCGGCGCGGCCTTCACCTGCTGCAACAGCCCCGCCATCTGCTGGTGCAGCGCTTTTTGCCACACCACGCTCTGCATCAGCAGCTGCGGCCAATAGTGCCACGCCAGCAGCGCGGCGGCCGCCAGCACCAGTGTGAACGGCAGCAGCGGCCACAGGCCGAAGGCCCAGTGACGCCGGCTCGTCGTCGGTTGCGAGAGATTTAACGACATTGCAGCGTCACCCGCTGGGCGAACTGTTGCCCCAGCGCCAGGTCTTCGCCGGGCGAGTCGTTCTTGTCGAGCGACAGCGCATAGGCCTGCAGCGACGCATTCGGCTTCGGCGTCATCAGCTTGTAACTGCACAGCGGCGCCATCTCCGGCGGCAGATGCAGTGCATTTTGGTCTTTATAGGTCATATCCACGAAATAAGTCGGATCGTAAGTAGAAAGTTCGAACGGCTTGCCCGCCAGCGGCTGCGGTTCGGCCAACGGCAGCACGAACTCCAGCACCGCCTGATTGCCCTGGCGCGACAGGTGATATTCGCTTGGCAAGTTCAGATATTTCACCGGCTTGCCGTCGCGGTAAAGATCGGTGAAATAGTGCTGCCCCAGCACGTTGGCCATCACTTCCGCCGCCAGCTTTTTCCACACTTCCGAATCGCTCTTGGCGTTTTTCGCATCGTAAAGCAGATCCGCCGAGGTGATTTCATCCATCACCCACACCATTTTCAGGCCGACCAGCCGCTGGTCTTTGGCGACGAAGGTGGTATTCATGTCGATAAAGCTGTGCGGATGCGCGATCGCACCGGCGCTGAACACGGCGCCGAAAGCAGCCAAAAGACGACGTAACTTCATCATTATCCTGCCTTACCTGTATTTGTTATAACGTAACACAAATAAATACCGAACGGCCCGCCTCTCCCGGCGATATTTGTGACGAAAGTTGTAAGCCGAAGTAAAAGCTGCGCGGTAACCCTGCCGTCACAAAGCCTTTTGCTATGCTTAGGCATAATCGCAACCTTTTATGCCGGAAGGTGATAATGAGCCTGGACACCTCTCCCGTGCCCGCGCTCTCCGGACAACAACGGCGCTGCCATCTGCTGCTGATGCTGTACACGCCGGAGCCCGAGTTACAGCTGGAGACCCTAAGCCGAATCAACGGCGTTGCCCCCCCGATAACCCGGCAAGATATAGCCGAGGTGGCCAGTGAAATCCAGCGTTTCCATCACCTGGAGATCGCCGTCGATCCCGACCATGGCTACCACCTGCGGGGCAGCGCGCTCAACCAGCGTCTGTGCCTGATCCATTGGCTGCGGCGGGCACTGCGCTGCAGCCCGCAGTTTGTTGAAGGTGATTTCGCCCCGCGCCTGCGGCACGCGCTGGCGGCCGACGCCGCCCCTGCGTCTGCACTGACAGAGGCGATCGACGCCTGCGAGCCGCTGCTCAACCGCCGCTTCGATGCGCGCGACCGCTAATTCCTGCAGCATTATCTGCTCTACTGCGCTTGGCAAAATCGCCTGCAGCGCCATCCGCATTTCGACGCCGTTCAACGCGACTGGCTGCGGCAAAAGCCGGAGCAGCAAGCCGCCGCCTGGCTGCATCAGGCCTGCAACCGGCTGTTTAACCAGCCGCCGCAGGCAGACGAGCGCGATTTTTTGGCGCTGACCTTCACCATGTTGAAAAATCACAGCTACCACAGCAATGACTCGGCGCAAGAGCAGAGATTGATGGCGGCCATCGACAGCATGGTCGAGCGTTTCCAGCAGCTTTCCGGCATGGCCTTCAGCAGCAAGACGGAGCTGGTCAGCCAACTGTTCGCCCACCTGGCGCCGGCGCTGGAGCGCTGCCGTTTCGCCATCGGCATCGACAATATGCTGCTGGAAGAAGTGGTGCGCAAATACCCGCGGCTAATGCGCACCACGCAGGAAGCGCTGATACCGCTGGAACAGGAATACGGCGTGCATTTTTCCAACGAGGAGGCGGGCCTGGTGGCCATCAGCTTCGGCGCCTGGCTGATGCAGGACAACGCGCTGCAGGAAAAACAGGTGCTGCTGCTGACGCTGGATAACCCGCAGTTGGAAGAGGAAGTGGAATACCAGATCCGCGAGCTCACGCTGCTGCCGCTGAACATCAAGTACCTGCCGCTGAGCGACTATCTGCGCGGCGGGGCGCCGCAGGGCGTCATGCTGGTGATCACCCCTTATGCGGCGGTGCACAGCGATCCGCACCCGCCGCTGATCTATACCGAATTGCCGCTGGAAACTCGGCAGCGCCAGGCCATCCGCGCGCTGCTGGAAGCGCCTTAATCAGCGGCTGACGCTGACCGCCGGCGGCCGGATGAACAAGGCCGGCACCGCGACCGCCGCCATCACCCAGAATACCCCGCCCTGCCAATGTTCGAACAGGAACCCGGCAATGACCGTCATGACGGCGATACCGCCGCCCATCGCCAACGCCGAATACACCGCCTGCAGCCGGATCACCTCTTGCCCCTGGCGCGCGGCGATAAAGCGCATCGCCGCCAGATGGCAGACGGTGAAGGTGCCGCAATGCAGGATCTGGATCAGCAGCAGCCAGCCCAACTCGGTGCTGTAGGCCATCAGGCTCCAGCGCAACACGCCGCAGCAGGCGGAGAGCAACAGCAGGTTGCGCGCATTCCAGCGGCGGAACAGCACGTTGCTGCTGGCGAAAATAATCACCTCCGCCACCACGCCCAGCGACCACAGATAGCCGATGGTCGAGGCCGAATAGCCCGCCTCCTGCCAGTAAATGGAGCCGAAGCTGTAGTAGCCGGCGTGCGCCCCCTGCAGCAGCGTGACGCACAGCAGGAAGCGCCAGACCGGCCCTTCTTTCAGCAGTGCCCACAGCGAACGTTCGGTATCGCTGTGGGTGCGTGCTTCGCCCTGCGGCATGACGCTCGGCTTCAGCAACATGCCCAGCAGCATCGCCAGCACGCTGAAGATCAGGCTGTAGAGAATGGCGTTATGGCCCCACACCGCCACCAGCTGCCCGGTCAGCGCCGAGCCGATGACGAACGCCAGCGAGCCCCACAACCTTACCCGGCCGTAGTCCATACGGATCTGCTTTTGCCAGGTGCCGGCCAGCGCGTCGGTCAGCGGCACCAGCGGCGAGAAGAACAGGTTGAACCCCGCTATCACCAGCATCAGCCAGCCCCAACCGTTGCCGAAACAGAAGCCAACCGCGAAAGCCAGTGTCAGCAGCGCCAGCAGGCGCAGGGCGGAGACTAAATGAGAGGGATCTTTAACGCGGGGTGCAATCAGTAAACTGCCGAGGAAGCGGGCCACCAAACCGGCGCCGAGCAATATGCCGATGGTTTCCGGCGCGATGCCTTCGCCTTTCAGCCACACGCCCCAGAACGGTAAGAAGATGCCATAGGAAAAGAAGTAGGTGAAATAGCTGAGCGCGAGCCAACGCGTGGATTGCAGAACCATGATCCCTCCGGAGTGAGGGCAATACTTTGACAGAGCTCACACCGCCCCGCAATCTTCATTCCGCTTCAATGCGTTAGAGTGCCAAACAGCTCACAGTTTACCGCGAGCGGCCACAAAAAAACCCGCCGCAGCGGGTTTTATCAGGCAAAAGCGGGATTATGCGTAAACCGGCAGGCGGGCGCAGATATCCAGCACTTTCTTCTTGGTGCGTTCGATGGTGGCTTCATCGTTGATGTTGTCCAGCACATCGCAGATCCAACCGGCCAGTTCGCGCACGTCGGCCTCTTTGAAGCCGCGACGGGTCACGGCCGGGGTGCCGATACGCACGCCGGAGGTGACGAACGGGCTCTTCGGATCGTTCGGCACGCTGTTTTTGTTGACGGTGATGTTGGCGCGGCCCAGGGCGGCGTCCGCTTCTTTACCGGTCAGGTTTTTATCGACCAGATCCAGCAGGAACAGGTGGTTATGGGTGCCGCCGGAGACCACTTTGTAGCCGCGCTGCAGGAACACATCCACCATCGCCTTGGCGTTGACCGCCACTTGCTGCTGGTAAACCTTGAACTCAGGCTCCATCGCTTCTTTCAACGCCACCGCCTTTCCGGCGATCACGTGCATCAGCGGGCCGCCCTGGCCGCCAGGGAACACGGCGGAGTTCAGCTTCTTGTACAGATCTTCGTCGCCGCCCTTCGCCAGGATCAGGCCGCCGCGCGGACCCGCCAGGGTTTTGTGGGTGGTGGTGGTGACGATGTGTGCGTGCGGTACCGGGTTCGGGTACACGCCGGCGGCGATCAGGCCCGCCACGTGCGCCATGTCGACGAACAGGTAAGCGCCGATGCTGTCGGCGATTTCGCGCATTTTGGCCCAGTCAACCACGCCGGAGTATGCGGAGAAGCCGCCGATGATCATTTTCGGCTTGTGGGTTTGCGCCTGTTTGGCCAGATCGTCATAGTCGATTTGACCTTTGTCATCGATGCCGTAAGGCACCACGTTATACAGTTTGCCGGACAGGTTAACCGGGGAACCGTGGGTCAGGTGGCCGCCGTGCGCCAGGTTCATGCCCAGAATGGTGTCGCCCGGCTGCAGCAGCGCGGTGTACACGGCGAAGTTAGCCTGGGAACCGGAGTGCGGCTGCACGTTGGCGTAATCGGCACCGAACAATTCTTTGGCACGATCGATAGCCAGCTGCTCAACGATATCCACGTATTCGCAGCCGCCGTAGTAACGCTTGCCCGGATAGCCTTCAGCGTATTTGTTGGTCAGCTGGGAACCCTGAGCCTGCATCACGCGCGGGCTGGTGTAGTTCTCAGACGCGATCAGCTCGATGTGCTCTTCCTGACGCACCACTTCCTGCTCCATGGCACGCCACAGTTCCGCATCGTAATCGGCAATGTTCATTTCACGCTTTAACATCCGGCATCTCCTGACTTAAATCAGCTAACTAAAAAATCACCAAATAACTACCCGTTTGGGTTCTGGGCCACAGTGTAAACCGTTTCGCCCCACCGAAGATAGGTCTTGACAGAGGTTTTTACGCAAACGATTGGCATAAGGTGGCGCAAGGCTTTGATCCGCTAAATGCCGTCGTTTATCAACGGACATTTCCTCATGCGAACGATGCGCTTTTTTCATGTTCTGTGAGCGCGATCGACGCCCGAAGAACACCGCAACGAAAACAAGGGTATTTACAAGCGACGCGGAACCCAATAAGATGCATTTAAAATACATCATTACAATTATCGTCAAGATCCCAACCCAAGGAGCGCTTCCATGCTGGATAGCCAAACCATCGCCACCGTGAAATCCACCATTCCCCTGCTGGCTGCGACCGGGCCGAAGCTGACCGCCCACTTTTACGATCGCATGTTCGCGCACAACCCGGAATTGAAAGACATTTTCAACATGAGCAACCAGCGCAACGGCGATCAGCGTCAGGCGCTGTTCGACGCCATCTGCGCCTATGCTGCCAACATCGAGAACCTGGCGGCGCTGCTGCCGGCGGTGGAGCGCATCGCGCAGAAGCACACCAGCTTCAATATCCAGCCGGAGCAGTACAACATCGTCGGCGGTCACCTGCTGGCGACCCTGGACGAAATGTTCAGCCCGGGCCAGGAAGTCCTGGACGCCTGGGGCAAGGCCTACGGCGTGCTGGCCAACGTATTTATCCAGCGTGAAGAGCAGATTTATCAGCAGAGCGAAACCGACAACGGCGGCTGGCGCGATCTGCGCGCATTCCGCATCCTGAAGAAACAGCCGCAGAGCGACGTGATCTGCAGTTTCGTGCTGGCGCCGGTGGACGGCGGCCGGGTGGCGGACTTCAAACCGGGGCAATACCTGGCGGTCTACATCAAGCACGACAGCCTGGAGCATCAGGAAATTCGCCAGTACTCGCTGACCACCTCGCCAAACGGCGAGTTCTACCGCATCGCGGTGAAGCGCGAAGATCAGGGGAAAGTCTCCAACTACCTGCACCAGCAGGCGCAGGAAGGCGACGTGATCTACATCGCCCCGCCGCACGGCGACTTCTTCCTCGACGTGGCGCCGACCACGCCGGTGGCGCTGATCTCCGCCGGCGTCGGCCAAACCCCGATGCTCGGCATGCTCAACACCCTGCACGACAACCAACATCAGGCGCAGATCCACTGGCTGCACGCGGCGGAAAACGGCAGCGTGCACGCCTTTGCCGATGAGGTAGCGGATATTGCCGGGCGTATGCCGAATCTGAGCCGCCATGTATGGTACCGCGAGCCGGGTGCCGATGACGTGGAAGGCCGCGACTACCACAGCCGCGGATTGATGGATTTGAGCGCGCTGCAAGGCAGCCTGGCCGATCCGCAGATGCACTATTACTTCTGCGGCCCGGTGGCCTTCATGCAGTTCGTGGGCAAACAGCTGCTGGAGATGGGCGTAGAGGCCGAACGCATTCACTACGAATGCTTCGGCCCGCATAAGGTGCTGTAATGCTTGCGGAGCGCGGCCGTCAGACCGCGCTCCCTCTTTATTTCGCCTGCAGTTGGCGCGCGTCCTGCACCTGCTGCACCGTCACCGGCGCCGCCTGGTTGCCCCAGCTTCCCCGCAGGTAGCTCATCAGATCGGCCGCCTGCCGATCGTTCAACGCCCAGCCATAAGCCGGCATGTCAAACGCCATCGCCTGCTGCGTGATCGGCGTATGCGCCCCCTCCAGCACCACCCGCAGCGCGGTCAGCGGATTGTCCGCCGTTACCGTGGCATTGCCCGCCAGCGCCGGAATGGCGAAGTCAGTGCCCTCCCCCTTATTGCCGTGGCAGGTCGAGCAGTACATCGCATAGGTCGCCTTGCCGCCCGGGTTATCCGCCTGCGAGGCTGGCGCAGCGGCTTTGGCGGCGGTTTCCGGCGCCAGGCTGCGCAGGTACACCGCGATGGCGTTCAGATCGCCGTCGCTGAGATACTGCGTGCTGTGGGTCACCACCTCGCTCATCGGCCCGGCGACTGCCGCATGGCGGCTGCGGCCGGTTTTCAGCAGCGCCGTCACCTCTTCCGGCGGCAGGCCGCGCAGATTGGAGGCGTACCAGCCGTCCAGCTCGGCGCCGCTCAGGAATACCGGCTCCTTACCGTCCAGGCCCTTCTCCTGCATCGCCCAGCCGCGCGGCGTATGGCAGCTGCCGCAATGGCCCGCGCCCTGCACCAGATAGGCGCCGCGGTTCCACTCGGCACTTTGCTGCGGATCTGCCTGATACGGCTGGTCGTCGTGGAACAGCGAGTTCCACACCGCCAGCGGCCAGCGCATCGACAGCGGCCAGCTGATGTCGCTGTCCCGGTTGGCGACGTTTTGCGCCGGCACCTCATTCATCAGGTAGTCATACAGCGCGCGCATGTCTTCCGCGCTCATTTTGGCGTAGGAGGTGTACGGCATCGCCGGGTAGAGCCGGTGGCCGTCTTTGGCTACCCCCTGGCGCATGGCGCGATCGAACTCCTCGAACGAATAGGCGCCGATGCCGTGCAGCTTGTCCGGCGTGATGTTGGTGGCGTAGATAGCCCCGAGCGGCGTCGGAAACTTCATGCCGCCCGCCAGTTCAGCGCCGCCCGGCGCGGTGTGGCAGGCGGTGCAGTCGCCGGCTTTGGCGACGTATTCCCCGGCCGACATCGCCTGGGCCGAGCCGCCGGCCGCCAGCAGGCTCAACAGGTACAGCGAACGCAGACTCATGCTCCCTCCTTGGCGGCAACCTTGCCGTAGGCCAGTTCGTTCACCGCGCGCCACGCCTGATCGATCGCCGAGTTGGCGTACGGGCTCCAGTCGGCATCGGAGTTGGCGATAACGATCTTGCCGATCGGCTGCCGCGCCGTTTCGATGATTTTCTTGGCTTCGTCTTCGTCGTCGAACAGTCCGTTGAGGAAGTAGGAGTAACCGTGCGACCAGCGGTTGACGGTGATCGCCTGAATGTCGCGCTGATGGTCGAAACCGGCCGCGCCCAGCATGCCCTGCAGCTGCTCGCGGATCATCTGCTCGTGCACCTCGAACGGCGTGCCCAGCAGCAGCGCGCGCCCTTTGCGCGACTGCTCGCGCGGGCTGAGGCCGCTGCCCGGCAGCGTCGGCACGTAGACCATATGCAGGCCGATTGGCCGATCCGGATCGCGCGGGTGCTGGTATCCACCCATGCTCACCGGGTAGTCCAGCTTCACGCGGCTGTACGGTGCGGCCGGCGAATAAATTTCGTGCACGCCCAGCTTGATGAACGGCTGCCAGTTGCGGATCACCACCTTGCTGTACACCAGCGGTGCCTTGACGTTCTGCTTCAGCGCCTCCTGCTGCTCGTGCGACATCTCCGGCACCAGGTACGGGATCATCATGTTGTAGCCGGCCATCACTACCTGCCCGGCGCGCACCTTGGTCATCTTCTCGCCGGTCATATAGGTGACTTCCACCTTGTCGCCAACGTTGGCCGCGTGCAGCCCGGTGCTGTTCAAACGCAGCTTCACCGGCGACTCCGGCCGATCGAGCTGGCTGTAGTCGAATTTGGCCAGCACCACGTCATTCATGTCTTTGCCGGCCGGCGCCACCGCCGGGATCAGCTTGCGCACCATCAGGCGCGTCAGCGTGGCATTGCCGTCCGGGAAGTGGAACACGTAAGGATCGTCGAGATCCGCCTGCGACTCTTCGTCCAGCGGCGGCAGATTCATGCCGCCGAGGCCCGGCAGATCGCAGATGCGCGCATCGCTGCACGACGTGCCGTCGATGCCCACCGCCTGGAAGTCGTTGGTGGTCTGTTGGAAATAACGGATCGCCAGCTCGCTCAGGCCCACTTTTTCACGCAGGAACTGGGTGTAGCTGTGGGTATCGAGCCACTCGACCTTCTGCTCCAGCGTCATCTCCGGCAGATAATCTTTCTCCACCGTATGCAGTGCGATCAGCGCCTGGCGATCGCTTTCCGGCAGCGGGAAATCGCCGATGAACGCTTCATAAGAGCGGCCGTTGAGGCGATCGCGCGGAATGTCGTCCGCCACTGTGCGGCCCGGATCGCCGCTCACCACCTTGTCGACGCCGAAGTTCTTGCGATCGAAGTAAACCCCTCGGCTCAGGTTAAGATCCGGGTAGAAGGTGGTGTCAAACGCCTGCTCCAGTTGGTCGATATCGACGCCGAGCTTGTGCAGCAGCCCCATCGCCACCGGGCTGAAGTTGGAGCGCGGCGACTGCAGCGATTCACTGCCGCCGTAGCCGAGCAGCATGCCGTCGTCGGTGTTGAATTCGTTGCGCTTGGCGTGGCCGCCGAAGTCGTCATGGTTGTCGATCAGCAGAATGCGCTGCTGCTCGCCTTTCAGCTGCTGCCAGAAACAGGCGGCTGCCAACCCGCTGATGCCGGCACCGACCACCACCAGATCGAACTCTTCAACGGCGGGTACGCTGCCGAAATCAAAGGTTTTACCGTCGCGCCCCAGCTGGTGCGCATGCTCGAACGAGCCCGGATGGTTACCCCGCAGCCCGGTCAGCGCCGGCGGGTAGTACAGGGTTTGATTGGCGGTTTGCGGCGACGCGCGCAAGATTTGCAGCGGCGTCAACCCGGCGGCGATGGTGATCGCCACCCCGTTGAGAAAATCACGTCGGGTGATACCCATATAGGCTTCCTTTCAATTTTTATTATCATCGGCCGGCCGGGGCCGGCCCGAAGGCCGCGCTATTGTGCGGATAATTATTGTAAAATCAATGTTTGAACATCACATGACGAATGGCGGTGTAATCCTCCAGCCCGTACATCGACATGTCCTTGCCGTAGCCGGACAGTTTCTGGCCGCCGTGCGGCATTTCACTCACCAACATGAAGTGGGTGTTCACCCAGGTGCAGCCGTATTGCAGGCGGGCGCTTAAGCGATGCGCGCGCCCCACGTCGCGGGTCCACACGGAAGACGCCAGCCCGTAGTTGGATTCGTTCGCCCAGGCCAGCACCTGCTCTTCGTCGTCGAACGGCGTCACCGTCACCACCGGGCCGAACACCTCGCGCTGCACGATCTCATCCTCCTGGCGCGCGCCGGCCAGCAGCGTCGGCTGGAAGTAGTAACCCGGCCCTTTCACCTTCTCGCCGCCGGTCACCACCTGCACGTGCGGCAACGCTTTGGCGCGCTCGACAAAACCGGCGACCCGCTCCAGATGCTGGGCGGTAATCAACGGCCCCAGTTCGGTGCTCTCGTCGTCCGGCGCACCGATCTTCAGGCTGGCCACCGCCTCGCCCAGCCGCTTTACCAGCTCGGGATAAATGCTTTTCTGCGCGTAGATGCGGCAGGCGGCGGTGCAATCCTGCCCGGCGTTGTAGAAACCGAAGCCGCGAATGCCGTCCACCACCTGCTGCAGATCGGCGTCGTCGAACACCAGCACCGGCGCCTTGCCGCCCAGCTCCATATGGGTACGCTTAATGCCGGCGGCGGTGTGGGCGATGATGTGCTCGCCGGTGGCGATCGAGCCGGTCAGCGACACCATTCGCACCTTGTCATGCCCGGTCAGCCGATCGCCGACGCCGGCGCCGCGGCCGAACAGCACGTTGAGCACGCCCGGCGGGAACAGCCCGGCGGCCAGTTCGGCCAGTTTGAAAGTGGTCAGCGGCGTTTGCTCCGAGGGCTTAATCACCACGCAGTTGCCCGCCGCCAACGCCGGCGCCAGTTTCCAGGCCGCCATCATCAGCGGGTAGTTCCACGGCGCGATCGAGGCCACCACCCCGAGCGGATCGCGACGGATCATCGAGGTATGCCCGGCCAGATACTCGCCGGCCGCCATGCCGGTCAGGCAGCGGCTGGCTCCGGCGAAGAAGCGAAACACGTCGGCCACCGCCGGCAGCTCGTCGTTCAACACGCAGTGATAAGGCTTGCCGCAGTTGAGCGACTCCAGCTTGGCGAAGGTCTCGGCATGCTCATCGATCAGATCCGCCAGCTTGAGCAGATGCTCGGCGCGCTCCTTCGGCGTGGTCTGCCCCCAGGCGGTGAACGCGGCATCCGCCGCCAGCACCGCGCGATCGACCTGCTCCGGGCTGGCCTCCGCCACCTGCGCAATCACTTCGCCGGTCGCCGGGTTATACACCGGCTGGGTCGCGCCCTGGCCGTTCACCAGTTGGCCGTCAATCAACAGTTGGCTTTGCATAGGGTTATCCTTTTATCAGAGGTCGGGTAAGGAAATTATTTGCCGCTGCCGGCGACGCTTTCTCCACCTTTGGTCAGGTAGTAAGCGCCGAGGATCGGCAGCATGGTCAACAGCATCACCGACAGCGCCACCACGTTGGTGATCGGCACGTCGCGTGGGCGACCGAGCTGGTTCAGCAGCCACAGCGGCAGCGTGCGCTCGTGGCCGGCGGTAAAGGTGGTCACGATGATTTCATCGAACGACAGCGCGAACGCCAGCATGCCCCCGGCCAGCAGCGCCGAGCCGAGGTTCGGCAGGATCACGTAACGGAAGGTTTGCCAGCCGTCGGCGCCGAGATCCATCGACGCTTCGATCAGGCTGTACGAGGTTCGGCGGAACCGGGCGATAACGTTGTTGAACACGATCACCACGCAGAACGTCGCATGGCCGACGACGATAGTCAGGATGCCCGGTTCGATGTTCAGCGCCTTGAACGCCGCCAGCAGCGCCAGACCGGTGACGATCCCCGGCAGCGCGATCGGCAGCAGCAGCAGCAGCGAAATGCTGTCCTTGCCGAAGAAATCGCGCCGATACAGCGCCGCCGCCGCCAGCGTGCCGAGCACCAGCGCAATGGCGGTCGCCAGACAGGCGATCTGCGCCGACAGCAGCACCGCATCGATGATGTCCTGCCGCCCGGCGGCAACGTTGAACCAGTGCAGCGTGAAGCCCTTCGGCGGGAAGCTGAAGGCCGCATCCTCGGTGTTGAAGGCGTAGATGGCGATGATCGCCAACGGGAAATGCAGGAAGACAAGTCCGCCCCAGGCGGCCAGCTTCAGCCCTAAGGGCGCGCGTTCAGAGTGCATCGAAAGCCCCCAGACGTTTGACAATGGAAAGGTAGATGGCGATCAGGACGATCGGCACCAGCGTAAAGGCCGCGGCCATCGGCATATTGCCGATCGCACCCTGCTGGGCGTACACCATGCTGCCGATGAAATAGCCCGGCGGCCCCACCAGCTGCGGCACGATAAAGTCGCCCAGCGTCAGCGAGAAGGTGAAGATCGATCCGGCGGCGATGCCCGGCACCGCCAGCGGCAAAATGACGTGGCGGAAGGTCTGCGCCGGTCGCGCGCCCAGATCCGCCGAGGCATGCAGCAGCGAGGGCGGCAGGCGCTCCAGCGCCGCCTGGATCGGCAGGATCATGAACGGCAGCCAGATATAGACGAACACCAGAAAACGCCCCAGCCCCGAGGTCGACAGCGTGTTGCCGCCGACGCCGGGCACCGTCAGCAGCGAAGCCAACAGCGGTTCCAGCCCCAGGTGCTGCAGGAACCACTGCGCCACGCCGTCTTTCGCCAGCAGCAGGGTCCAGGCATAGGCTTTAACGATATAGCTGGCCCACATCGGCATCATCACCGCGATATAAAAGAACGCCTTGACGCGGCCGCTGGTGTAACGCGCCATGTAATAGGCGATCGGGAACGCCAGCGCCGCGCTGGCCAGCGACACCAGCACCGCCATGGTCAGCGTGCGCAGGATGATGTCGTAGTTGGCCGGGTTGAACAGCGCCGCGAGGTTGGCGAAGGTCAGATCCGGCGTCACCGCCATGGTGAAGTCGTCGAAGGTGTAAAAACCTTGCCACAGCAGCGTCAGCAGCGAACCGAGGTACACCGCGCCGAACCACAGCAGCGGCGGCACCAGCAGCAAAAGCAGATACAGCGTCGGCCGGCGATAAAGCCAGGTCGACAGCGCGCGCACGGTACCGCCGCGCGCCGAGGGGGAATCGATGCTCATGTCCATCTCACCTCTCCTCCAGCAGCGGCACCATCGCCGTGCGCGGCCAGCAGGCGACGATCGGCTGGCCGATCTGCCGCTGTTGCCCTGCGGCGATCCACTGCGGATTAGCCTGGCTGACCAGCAGCTTTTCGCCGCCGCTCAGCGCGATTTCATACCGCGTGGCCGCACCCTGGTAATGGATTTCCTGCAGCGTGCCCTGCACCTGGATCTCGTCCTGCGCCGGGCCGCCTTGCTCCAGCAGGCGAATATGCTCCGGCCGGATCGAGAAGGTTCGGCTTTCGCCGAGCAGGCGCTGCGCCAGTTCGCTACGCACCACGTTGGAGGTGCCGACGAACTCGGCGACGAACGGCGTCTTCGGCCGCATGTAAAGCTCGCGCGGCGTATCCACCTGTTCGATGCGGCCGTTATTGAACACCGCCACCCGATCGGACATCGACAGCGCTTCGCTTTGATCGTGGGTGACGAAGATAAAGGTGATGCCCAACTGGCGCTGCAGCTTCTTCAGCTCACCCTGCATCTGCTCGCGCAGCTTGAGATCCAGCGCGCCGAGCGGTTCGTCCAGCAGCAGCACCCGCGGCCGATTGACCAGCGCGCGCGCCAACGCCACGCGCTGCCGCTGGCCACCCGACAGGTGCGCCGGCTTGCGTTCGGCGACGAAACCGAGCGCCACGCTCTCCAGCGCCTCTTGCGCCCGCGCCAGCCGCTCGCGTTTGGCGACGCCCTTCACCATCAGGCCGTAGGCGACGTTTTCCAGCACCGACATGTGCGGGAACAGCGCGTAATCCTGAAACACGGTGTTCACGTCGCGCTGATACGGCGGCAGGTTGGCGGCTTCCTGGCCGTGGATGCGAATCGAGCCGGAAGTGAGCTGTTCAAAGCCGGCGATCAGGCGCAGGCAGGTGGTTTTGCCCGAGCCGGACGGCCCGAGCATGGAGAAGAATTCCCCGTCCTGAATGTCGATGGATACCCGATCCACGGCGCGAACATCGCCGAAAGTCCGCGAAACATCGATGAATTGCACGGCAATGGTCATTTTCTGTGCTCCATACTGATGTAATTCGGGCGCAGCGGGCTGCGCCCCGCGGCTTAGCGGCCGCCCATGATGGCGATGTAATCCTGGGTCCAGCGGCTGTACGGCACGAACTTGCCACCCTGCGCCTGCGGCGTTTTCCAGAAGGCGATTTTGTCGAACTGGTTGAAGCCGTTGGTTTCGCAGCCCTTCTCACCCAGCAGTGCGCTGGCCTTGCAGCCCGCCGGTGAAGCCGGCACCGACCCGAACCAGGCCGCCACGTCGCCCTGCACCTTCGGCTCCAGCGACCAGTTCATCCACTGGTAGGCGCAGCTCGGGTGCTTGGCGTCAGCATGCAGCATGGTGGTGTCTGCCCAGCCGGTCACGCCCTCTTTCGGGAATACGGTGGCGATCGGCTGCCCCTCGCCCTTCAGGGCGTTGGCCTGATACGGCCAGGCGCTGGAGGCCACCACACCTTCGTTTTTAAAGTCGCTCATCTGCACCGAGGTGTCGTGCCAGTAACGGTGGATCAGCGCGTGCTGGCTGCGCAGCAGCTTCAGCGCCGCCTGATACTGCTCTTCGTTGAGCTGATAAGGATCGCTGATGCCGAGCTGCGGCTGGGTGGCCTTCAGGAACAGCGCCGCATCGGCGATGTAGATCGGGCCGTCGTAAGCCTGCACCCGCCCTTGGTTGCTCTTGCCGTCCGGCAGGTTCTGCTGCTGGAAGATCACCGCCCAGCTGTCCGGCGGCGTCGGGAAGGTTTTGGTGTTGTACATCAGCAGGTTCGGCCCCCACTGGTACGGCGTGCCGTAGGTTTTGCCGTCCACGGTGTACCAGGCGCCGTTCAGCAGGCGCGGATCGATGTTCTTCCAGTTCGGGATCAGCGCGGTGTTGATCGGTTGCACCCGCTTGCCGAAGATCAGGCGCAGCGAGGCGTCGCCGGAGGCGGTCACCAGATCGTAGCCGCCCTTGGCCATCAGGCTGACCATTTCATCGGAGGTGGCGGCGGTCTTCACGTTCACCGCGCAGCCGGTTTGCTTTTCAAACTGGGTGACCCAGTCGTAGTTTTTGTCGGACTGGCCGCGTTCGATGTAGCCGGGCCAGGCGATGATATCCAGCCGGCCTTCGCCTTTGCCCAGCGACTGCGGCAGATCGGCCGCCTGGCCCAGGCCGCACAGCACGGTGAGACAGAGCGCGGAGACGGTGGTGGTGACTGCGGTAGTTTTTCTCATCGTAATTACCCCTGTGTTGCGTATCTGTGTGCGGCAGGGAACGGCTGCCGCCTGATTTTGCTTTATAGAACCGCTAGAAGCTGGCTTTGAACTTCGCCATTACGTGCCTGACAACGCTGTAATCCTGCAGCGAATCGCTGGACAGATCCTTGCCGTAGCCGGAGCGTTTCAGGCCGCCGTGCGGCATCTCGCTCGCCAAGGTGAAATGGGTGTTGATCCAGGTGCTGCCGTACTGCAGATGGGCGGCAATGTGCAGCGCCCGATCGATATTTTGCGTCCACACCGACGAAGCCAGCCCGTATTCCGAGTCGTTGGCCCACTCGACCGCCTGCTCCAGATGCTCGAAGCGCGTGACGCTGACCACCGGGCCAAACACCTCGCGCTGCACGATTTCGTCGCTTTGCAGGCAGCCCGCCAGCAGGGTCGGCTGGTAGTAGAACCCCGGCCCGGAGTGGGCCGCGGCGCCGGTGATCAATTCGATATGCGGTTGGCTGAGCGCGCGCTCGACGAAGCTGGCGACGCGATCGCGCTGGCGGCTACTTATCAACGGGCCGATCTCGTTGTCCTGATCGCGCTTGCGGGCGAAGCGCAGGCTGGCGACCGCCTCGCCCAGCGCGTCCACCAGTTTGGGATAGATGCCCGCCTGCGCGTAGATGCGGCAGGCGGCGGTGCAGTCCTGGCCGGCGTTGTAATAGCCGTAGGTACGAATGCCGTTGACCACCTCGTCGAGATCGGCGTCGTCGCAGACGATCACCGGCGCCTTGCCCCCCAGTTCCAGGTGGGTGCGCTTGACGCTTTTGGCCGCTGCCTGAAGAATTTTTTGCCCGGTGACGATATCGCCGGTGACCGACACCAGCCGCACCTGCGGGTGCCCCACCAGCTGGCTGCCGACCCCCTCCCCGCCGCCGTAGACGATATTCAGCACGCCCGGCGGCAGGATCTCCTGCAGCGCCGGCACCAGCGCCAAAATGGTCAGCGGCGTATGTTCGGACGGTTTGAACACCACGGTATTGCCCGCCGCCAGCGCCGGCGCGATTTTCCACGCCGCCATCATCAGCGGATAGTTCCAGGGGGCGATCGAGGCCACCACGCCAATGGGATCGCGGCGGATCATCGAGGTGTGGCCGGGCACATACTCGCCGGCCAGCTGCCCTTGCTGCGTGCGCACCGCGCCGGCGAAGAAGCGGAACACGTCAACCGCCGCCGGCAGATCGTCATTGAGCGCCTGATGCAGCGGTTTACCGCAGTTGAGGGCTTCCAGCTGCGCCAGCTGCGGCGCCTGCCGCTCGATGGCGTCGGCGATGCGCAGCAACAGAGCGGCGCGCTGGGCCGGCGTGGTGCGCGACCAGTGGCCGAACGCCTGCTGCGCGGCTTTCACCGCGCCGCCGACCTGCGCCGAAGAGGCTTCGGTCAGGGCGATCAGCGTCTCGCCGTTGGCCGGATTGACGATGCATTCCTGCTGGCCTTCGCCGTCGATAAGCTGACCGTTAATGAACTGCTGACAGGACAAACCCGAGAGAAACTGCACATCTGCCATCGCCTGACGCCCCTAAGTGACAAAAACGTTAACCAAATGTGAATAAGTTAGTTTTAATCAGCCTAAGCGAGCCTCTGGCGGGCAACAAATTCTAAATACTGAACGCCGCGTTCGATTAAATCGAATGCTTAAGCCCGGCGGCGTGTTTGCTGCCGTTCTCGCGCGCGATGGTAAGGAACGGCGTCACCAGCTCCGGCCGTGCGCTGCCGCGCCGCCACGCCAACCCGATGTCCAGCGGCTCCAGCAGATCGTCCAGCTTGCGCGCCTCGATCATGTTGCCCTCCAGCGACCAGGCGCGGTACGCCATGTCCGGCTGGATAGACACCCCCATCCCCGCCGCCACCAGGCTGCGCACCGCCTCAGTCGAGGCGGTCTTCATGGCGATTTCTGGTTTCAGCCCGGCGCGCGACCAAATGCGCCGCGCGTGCACGTCCATTTCATCGGCGTTGAGCTGGATCAGCGGCTGTTTGGCCACGTCCGCCAGGCTGATGCTCTCGTGCTCCAGCAGCGGGTGCAGCGGCGGCAGCCACAGGCGATACGGCGAGTGCATCAGCACCTCGGTCTGCAGCGCGTCGCGGTCTTCGATGTTCGACAGGATCAGCACGCCGATGTCGATCTCGCCGCTGACCAGCAAATGCTCGATATACGGGCGTTCGTCTTCAACCACCTGCACGGTGACGTTGGGATAGGCCGATTTAAAGCGCGTGAGCAGCTCCACCAGGAAGTAGCCGGCCACCAGACTGGTGACGCCGATGGTCAGCTTGCCGGTCAGGCTTTCGGTGCCGATCTGCAGGCTGCGCTTGGCGTTGTCCACCGTCGCCAGGATCAGATACGACTGGCGCAGAAACTGATGCCCCTGATGGGTCAGCGTCATACCCTTGGCGTGGCGATCAAACAGCCGCACGCCGATCTCGGTTTCCAGCTGCTGGATCGCGAGCGTCAGTGAAGACTGGGAGACAAACACCGCCTGGGCGCCGGCGGAGATCGACCCGGTTTCCGCCACCGCGATGAAGTGGCGGATTTGGCGTAACGTCATCATCCCCATCGCCTTTCAAGCCGCTGCGTTGTTGTCTGCGTGCTATTACGTGGCCCATCCGTAGGCCACGCCCTAACGGGCCGCTGCGAGCAGCGTTCAAATCTGCTCCCGGCAGATTTGTCCCCCCAGTCACTTACTTGAGTAAGCTCCTGGGGATGCACGCCCTTGCCGCCTAGCCGCAACTTGAAATTCATTGGGGATCACCTCAATCAAGATAGTTAGATTGATTGTAGATCCCGCGAGAAAAGCGATCGGGAAAAGTATCAAAAACGCGATAGCGTTCGCTTTTTTAGAATGCCGACGGGCAAAAAGGGGGAAACGGCGAGGCGAAGAAGCATGATGCGCGGAGGACAGAAATGACAAGGGCGCAGCACGCTGCGCCCTGATGGCCGATGATCCTGCGGAGGATCAGATCGCTTCTTCGTCCTGCTCGCCGGTACGGATGCGCACCACGCGCGCCACGTCGAAGACGAAGATTTTTCCGTCGCCGATCTTGCCGGTCTGCGCGGTCTGCATGATGGTTTCCACGCAGGTGTCGACGATATCGTCGGCAACCACGATCTCGATCTTCACCTTAGGCAAAAAGTCGACCATGTACTCGGCACCGCGGTACAGCTCGGTGTGGCCCTTCTGGCGGCCGAAGCCTTTCACTTCGGTGACCGTCATGCCGGTGATGCCCACTTCGGCCAGCGCTTCGCGGACGTCATCCAGTTTGAACGGCTTGATAATCGCGTCGATCTTTTTCATCTTCTTTCCTTTTACCAATTTTTGCGGCCAAAACCGGATGTGATGGGGTAGCGGCGGTCTTTGCCGAAGTTACGGGCGGTGATGCGCGGCCCGACGGCGGCCTGACGCCGCTTGTATTCGTTGATGTCCACCAGGCGGATCACCTTGCGCACGATCGCTTCGTCGAACCCGTCGGCCACCAGATCGGCAACCGACTTGTCGCGCTCAACGTAGCCTTCCAGGATCGCATCCAGGATATCGTACGGCGGCAGGCTGTCCTGATCGACCTGATCCGGCGCCAGCTCGGCGGACGGCGGACGATCGATCACCCGCTGCGGGATCACGTAGGAGACGGTGTTACGGTATTCGGACAGCTTGAACACCAGCGTTTTCGGCACGTCCTTCAGCACGTCGAAACCGCCGGCCATATCGCCGTACAGCGTGGCGTAACCCACCGCCATTTCGCTCTTGTTACCGGTGGTCAGCACGATGCTGCGGCGTTTGTTGGACAGCGCCATCAGCACCACCCCGCGGCAACGCGCCTGCAGGTTTTCTTCGGTGGTGTCACGCTCGGTGCCGGCGAACATCGGCGACAGCTGGCCCATAAAGGCGTCGAACATCGGTTCGATGGAGACGATATCGAACTCCACGCCGAGGATTTCCGCCTCTTCCTTGGCGTCGGCGATGCTGATATCCGCGGTATAGCGGAACGGCATCATCAGCGCCTGCACCTTGTCTTTACCCAACGCATCCACGGCGATCGCCAGCGTCAGCGCCGAGTCGATGCCGCCGGACAGCCCCAGCACCGCGCCTTTAAAGCCGTTTTTGGTCACGTAGTCGCGCACCGCCAGCACCAGCGCCTGATACACCTGCGCCAGCTGCGGCAGTTCAGCGGCCGGATCGGCCATCGGCACCACGGCCAGCTCGTTGAATTCCAGACGAGTCACCTGCTCGTCGAAGGCCGCCAGACGGTGGGTCATGGTGCCGGCGGCATCGAATACCTTGGAGCAGCCGTCGAAGATCAGCTCATCCTGGCCGCCGACCTGATTGAGATACACCAGCGGCAGCTGGGTACGCTGGCAGTGGCCGGCCATCAGCGTTTTGCGGATATACGGCTTTTCGCGGTTATACGGCGAGGCGTTGATCGACAGGATAATTTCCGCGCCGGCCGCCTTGGCGGCGTCGATCGGCTCAGGGAACCACAGATCTTCGCAAATCAGCAGCCCCAGACGGTAGCCTTTCAGCTCCACCACGCAGGTGTCGTTGCCGGCGTGGAAATAGCGCTTCTCATCAAACACGCCGTAGTTCGGCAGCTGCTGCTTGAAGTAGCGGGTCAGCAGGCGACCTTCGGCAAACAGCGACAGCGCGTTGTACAGCTTGTCGCCTTCGCGCCACGGGTGGCCGACCAGGATCGCCGTCTCGGCGGAGGCCTGCTGCAGGCGCAGCAGCTGCGCGTCGCAGCGCTGATAGAAGTCATTGCGATACAGCAGATCTTCCGGCGGGTAGCCGGACAGCGCCAGTTCGCTGAACATGACCAGATCGGCTCCCGCCTTCTGCTGCTCCTGCACGATTTGCAACATGCGTTCGGTGTTGCCTTCAATGTCGCCGACCAGCAGGTTCAACTGGGCCAGGGCGATGGAAAGTGATCTGCTCATTTGTGTACGATCCCGCTTAATACGTTCCATGGTGCTCTACGCCGGGGCGCGCCGCGGCAAAGAGAACGGAGTGTAAATCATTCCGCCGGATTTGTTGAGAACCTGCGTGGCAGGGCGCCCGGCGGCAAACTGTCATTCTTTAAAATCGTTGGCGTCCAGCTCATGGCGCGACAGCAATTTGTAAAACTCGGTGCGGTTGCGGCCCGCCATGCGCGCGGCCTGGGTCACGTTGCCCTTGGTGATCTGCAGCAGCTTGCGCAGGTAGTGCAACTCGAACTGGTTGCGCGCTTCGGCAAAGGTCGGCAGCGCGGTGTTTTCCCCTTCCAGCGCCTGCTCCACCAGCGCTTCGCTGATCACCGGCGCCGAGGTCAGCGCCACGCACTGCTCGATGACGTTGACCAGCTGACGCACGTTGCCCGGCCAGCTGGCGGTCATCAGCCGCTTCATGGCGTCGGTCGAGAAGCTGCGCACGAACGGCTTGTGCCGCTGAGCCGCCTCGCGCAACAGGTGGTTGGCCAGAAGCGGGATGTCTTCGGCCCGCTCGTTGAGCGCCGGGATCTTCAGGTTCACCACGTTGAGGCGGTAGTAAAGGTCTTCGCGGAACTCGTTCTTCGCCATCGCCTTTTGCAGATCGCGGTGGGTGGCGGAGATGATGCGCACGTCAATGTCCAGATCGCGGTTGCTGCCCAGCGGCCGCACTTTGCGCTCCTGCAGCACGCGCAGCAACTTCACCTGCAGCGACAGCGGCATATCGCCGATTTCGTCGAGGAACAGCGTGCCGCCCGCCGCCGCCTGGAACAGCCCTTCGCGGCTGCTGACCGCGCCGGTAAAGGCGCCCTTGGCGTGGCCGAACAGTTCGGACTCCAGCAGCTGCTCCGGCAGCGCGCCGCAGTTGATGGCGATGAACGCCTTGCCGGCGCGCGGGCTGGCGGCGTGGATCGCCTGCGCCACCACCTCTTTACCGGTGCCGCTCTGGCCGTTGATCAAGACGCTGACGTCGGACTGCGCCACCATTTTCACCTGCTCCAGCAGGCGCAGCATCAGCGGGCTGCGGGTAACGATGTCTTCGCGCCAGGCCTCGTCGCCGGCCGGGGTGGCCGACAGCGCAAGCGCCTCGTCGATGGCCTTGTACAGCGCATCGCGATCCACCGGTTTGGTGAGGAAGCTGAATACCCCTTGCTGGGTGGCGGCCACCGCATCGGGAATCGAACCGTGCGCGGTGAGGATGATCACCGGCATGCCCGGCTGATGCTTTTGGATCTCGGCAAACAGCGCCATGCCGTCCATCTCGTCCATTCGCAGATCGCTGATCACCAGATCGATCTGCTCGCGCGCCAGCAGGCGCAGCGCTTCCTGGCCGCTTTCGGCGGTGGTGACGTGAAAACCTTCGCTGGTCAGGCGCATGCCCAACAGCTTCAGCAGGCTGGGATCGTCATCAACCAATAACAGGTTGGCCGGTTTGCGTGCAGTCATTGCGCGTGGGACTCCTTATTGGCAGGGTGCGGCGTATAGGTGTCTTCCGGTTCAACCGGCAGCGCGGTGCCCTTTTCCGGTTCGTCCTGGGACTCAGCCCCTTTGGTGGCCACACCGTTTTTACCGGCGGATTCGCCCTTTTGCGAGCCTGCGCCGTTGTCCGGGATTTCCCCTTGCAGCTGCTTGCGCGAAGAGAGCTGGCGCTCGATATCGGTCAAGTTTTCCAGCTTGCGCGAGGTGTCCTGCAGCTGCGATTGCAGCCGCGCCTGGCTCTGGCGCAGCGAATCGATCTGGCTGTCGCTGCTCTCCTGCAGATGCTGATAGCGCGCTTTCTCATCGAACAGCGTGATCTGCAGCAATTGCTGCTGGCGCCACAGCTGCGTCAGCGGACGCAGCGAGCCGGGGAATTCCATCCGATAGCTGTTGATCCTGTCGATGATCTGGCGGCGTTCGCCGGAGGTCGGCTGTGCGCTGCCCAGCAGGATGCTCTGTTTGAAAACGCCGGACCAGCTGTCGCCAGGCACCGTTTTCGCCAGCGCGCGCGCCTGGGTCGACCCGATGCGATCGGCGCAGTCCATCGCGCGCAGCCAGTAGAGCGAGTTATCCAGCGCGTCCTTGTCGTCCAACTGCCACAGGGTATCGCAAGCCGCGGTGCGGTAATCAATCACCTTGGTATCCGGGATCGCCTCTTGCTGCTGAGGGTTCAGGCCACCGCTGACGGCGCGATCGACGCAGCCCGCCAGCAACAGCGGCATAAAGAAGACGGCGCCCAACCAGCTGATCGGGCGTTTGCCGAGCGGCGCTCTGTGCGTGGCACGCGGTGAACGTTCGGTCTGTGAAAGACGAAGGCGTTTAGACCATGTGTACATTATTTATTCATTCTCGGCGGTTAACGGCAGTTCAATGCGGAAGCAGACGTCTGCACCGGCGACCGTCGCCAGTTGCAGCTCACCGCGCATGCGACGGATACAGTCCTGAGCGATGCTCAACCCCAGTCCGCTTCCTTTTACCGCCCCTTTTCGCTGGTGACTACCCTGGAAAAAAGGCTCGAAAATCATGGCTCTTTCAGCCTCGGGGATCGGCGTGCCGGTATTGGCGACGTCGATTTGCACCCGTTGTCCAACCTGACGGCTGCGGATCCAAATGTTACCGGATTCCTTGCCGTAGTGCACCGCATTGGAGTAGAGATTATCCAGCACGCGCATTAATAGCGTAGGCTCTGCCCAGCAGATTTCCGCCTCCAGCGTAATTTCGGTGGAAATCATCTTCGCCCGCGCCGGCAAACTGTGCGCGGCGACCACCAAATCGACCATTTCGCGCAGCTCGACGTTCTCGTGTTCCGCCGGGCCATCGGCCAGTTTGCGGTTGTAATCCAACAGCTGTTCAATCAGCTGCTGCAGATGGCGGCTGCTGTTGTCGAGGATCGCCACCACCTCTTTCTGATCGGAAGTCAGCGGCCCCGCCACCTCGTCGGCCAGCAGTTCGGTGCCTTCACGCATGCTGGCCAGCGGCGTTTTCAGCTCGTGCGAAATATGGCGCAGGAACTCGTGGCGCTGCGACTCCAGCCACGCCAGCCGCTCGCTCAGCCAGATGATGCGCTGCGCCAGCGAACGCAGCTCGCGCGGCCCCTTGAACGACGCGGTGCTGCCCAGCGCACGCCCTTCTCCCAGGCGGTTGATCATTCGCTCTACGGCCTTGACCGGCCCGATGATCATGCGGGTGAACAGCACCACCAGCAGCACGCTGACCAGGAACAGCAGCAGCGCCTGCCAGCCGAAGAACTGGCCCCGCTCGGCAATGGCCTGCTGCAGCTGCTGACCGCGTGAGAACACCACCGCGCGCGTGGCCTGCACCATTTCGGCGTTGGAACGGGAGAACGACTCGAGCAAGGCGGAAGCCTCTTGGTCCGGCCCGCTGTTATGGCATTTGATCGCGGCCAGCTGGGTCAGCAACTGGCGCAGCGTTTGGTAGTAGCGCTCGTCCGGCAGGATCGGCGCGTGGGCGTCCAGCATCTGCGAATACTGCTTGCGCTGGTTCTGGTACAGCTTCTGCAGCGTAGGATCGACCAGCACGCAGTACTGACGGTAGCTGCGCTCCATCTCCAGCGCCACGCTGGTCATCGCCTCGCTGCGCCGCGCGTCCACCAGCGTGGTGCGGTTGATGTCCGCCGCCTGCGCGCTGAGGTGATCCAGACTCTGGTAGGCCTGATAGGCCAGTACCAGCAGCGGCAGCAGCACCAACAGAAAGGCCAGCAGCACCAATTGCCGCAGCGAACGGGGGAATAAACGCCATTTTTTCAACGAAATCATCTCATTCTCTCAGCTCTGTCACGATGCTAACTGACTCGCCGGAAAGAGAAAAGCCCGGCAAGGGATAATCCTGAACGCGCCAGGAAAAAACCGTGGGATCGGTGAACCGCGCCCATAGGCCTGGCCTGCCGACGACATGCGGCCCCGGCAGCATCAACCGGTGCGAAAGCGAGAGTATAGGGAGAACGTCTGCGTTCGAGGGCATAGGCAACGAAACAGGGATAAGCGCAGCGTTGAGAATTGACATCGGGGCAAGAAACTTGCCCCAACGCAAGGAAAGTGTGGATGCCCTTGAACCTCGTCCCCAGGGTGATGTAGCGCAGCGGCTGGCATCGAACAGGACGAATAGCATCCGTAAGTATCCAGGATTGATGAACCCTTCATCACAGTTGGATACAGGCGGTGCCTCACTCCACGTGTCGCCCGATGCTTGATAAAGCCGTTTGCACGGTCTGTTATCGGTTTGGTTGGACGATAGGCACCATTTCTTTGGCATCATTCGGAGGCTTATGAGGCGATTTGCCGTCTAATTACGGCGCCGTCATAAAAAGTTGAATGAGCAACTGACGAGAATAATGCACGTTGCGTGCCAACTTTGCAATTAAAATTATAAATTGATGATTTTATTAAAAAATAAAATTATATCAGCAAATTTCTTTGCGCATCACGCCCCGATGAGCGATGAAAAAAACGCCGCGCTGTCGCCAAATGCAGACAACTAAAGCCAAACCCGCTTACCACCAATAAAATCAAACGGTTAAATGTCTCCATTTAGCGACAGGGAAAATAGCGCCTGTCGCAAAATGCAGACACTGCCGCCAGTCGGCGAGCGCCGGCCATAAAAAAGGGCGCAATTGCTTGCGCCCTCTGTACGGTGGTGGCCGTTTTTAGCCCAGCTGCTTACGGGCGTTGCGGAACATGCGCATCCACGGGCTGTCCTCGCCCCACTCTTCCGGGTGCCAGGAGTTGCTCACCGTGCGGAACACGCGTTCCGGGTGCGGCATCATCACCGTGGCACGTCCGTTGGCGCTGGTCACGGCGGTAATGCCGTTCGGCGAACCGTTCGGGTTAGCCGGGTAAGCTTCCGTCACCTGACCGGCGTTGTTGACGAAACGCAGCGCCACCAAACCGTGGCTTTCCAGCGCCGCCAGATGCGCCGCATCGCGCACTTCGACATGCCCTTCACCGTGGGAAACGGCGATCGGCATGCGCGAACCGGTCATACCCTGCAGGAACAGCGACGGGCTGGCCGCCACTTCCACCAGGCTGAAGCGCGCCTCGAAGCGATCCGACAGATTGCGCACAAAGCGCGGCCAGTGTTCGGCGCCCGGGATCAGCTCGCGCAGGTTGGACATCATCTGGCAGCCGTTGCATACGCCCAGCGCCAGCGTCTGTGGACGGTGGAAGAACGCTTCGAACTCGTCGCGCACCCGCTCGTTGAACAGGATAGACTTCGCCCAGCCTTCGCCGGCGCCCAGTACGTCACCGTAAGAGAAACCGCCGCAGGCCACCAGCGTATGGAAATCCTGCAGATCGCGGCGCCCTGCCAGCAGATCGCTCATGTGCACGTCCACCGCGTCAAAGCCGGCACGGTGGAACGCCGCCGCCATTTCAACGTGGGAGTTCACCCCCTGCTCGCGCAGCACCGCCACTTTCGGGCGAGCGCCCTTGGCGATGTACGGCGCGGCGATGTCTTCCTCCGGTGCGAAGGTCAGCTTCACGTTCAGGCCGGGATCTTGTTCATCCTGTTTGGCCTGATGTTCCTGATCGGCACACGCCGGGTTGTCGCGCAGCCGCTGCATCTGCCAGGTGGTTTCCGCCCACCAGGTGCGCAGCGTATTGCGGCTTTCGCTGTACAGCGCCTTGCCGTGTTGGGTGATGACGAAACGATCGCCGGCCTGCACGCTGCCGATGTGATGCACGTTGTCGGTCAGACCGTGCTGCGCGAACGCCTGCTTCACGTCGTCGAGACGTTCAGCGCTCACCTGGATCACCGCGCCCAGCTCTTCGTTGAACAGTACCGCCAGCGCATCGTCGCCGAGGCCGTCGAGATTGACGTCTACGCCGCAGTGACCGGCGAAGGCCATCTCCGCCAGCGTCACCAGCAGACCACCGTCGGCGCGGTCGTGGTAAGCCAGCAGCGCTTGATCGGCCACCAGCTGCTGCATGGCGTTGAAGAAGCCCGCCAGCTGCGCAACGTTGCGCACGTCGGCCGGTTTGTCGCCCAGCTGGCGATAAACCTGCGCCAACGCGGTGGCGCCCAGCGCGTTATGGCCGTTGCCCAGGTCGATCAACAGCAGCGCGCTGTCGCCCTTATCGGTGCGCAGCTGCGGCGTCACGGTGTGGCGCACATCCTCCACGCGGGCGAAGGCGGTGATGACCAGCGACAGCGGCGATGTCATTTCGCGCTGTTCATTGCCTTCCTGCCAGCGGGTTTTCATCGACATGGAGTCTTTGCCCACCGGAATGGTGATGCCCAGCGCCGGGCACAGCTCTTCGCCCACCGCTTTCACCGCTTCGTACAGGCCGGCGTCTTCGCCCGGGTGGCCGGCGGCGGCCATCCAGTTGGCGGACAGCTTCACGCGCTTCAGGCTGCCGATTTCCGTGGCGGCCAGGTTGGTCAGCGCTTCCCCGACCGCCAGGCGGCCGGAGGCGGCGAAGTCCAGCAGCGCCACCGGCGCACGTTCGCCGAGCGACATCGCTTCGCCGTAGTAGCTGTCCAGGCTGGCGGTGGTCACCGCGCAGTCGGCTACCGGGATCTGCCACGGGCCGACCATCTGGTCACGCGCCACCATGCCGGTAACGGTGCGATCGCCGATGGTGATCAGGAAGGTTTTCTCCGCAACGGCCGGCAGATGCAGCACGCGTTTCACCGCGTCGGCCAGCGTGATGTTCTCACGCTGCACCGCCTCGCCATGCGCCTGCAGGCGGGTAACGTCGCGGGTCATTTTCGGCGTCTTGCCGAGCAGCACGTCCAGCGGCATGTCGATCGGCTGGTTGTCGAAGTGGCGGTCGTTCAGCGTCAGGTGCTGTTCTTCGGTCGCTTCGCCGATCACCGCATAAGGTGCGCGCTCGCGGCGGCAGATCTCGTCGAACTGCGCCATCTGCGCCGGGGCAATCGCCATCACGTAACGTTCCTGCGATTCGTTGCACCACACTTCCAGCGGGCTCATGCCCGGCTCGTCGTTGAGGATATCGCGCAGCTCGAAGCGGCCGCCGCGGCCGCCGTCGCTCACCAGCTCCGGCATGGCGTTGGACAGGCCGCCAGCGCCGACGTCATGGATAAACAGGATCGGGTTCTGGTCACCCAACTGCCAGCAGCGGTCGATCACTTCCTGACAGCGGCGCTCCATTTCCGGGTTGTCGCGCTGCACCGAAGCGAAGTCCAGATCGGCATCGGACTGACCTGACGCCATCGACGAGGCCGCGCCGCCGCCCAGGCCGATATTCATCGCCGGGCCGCCCAGCACCACCAGCTTGGCGCCGACGGTGATTTCCCCTTTCTGCACGTGATCGGCACGGATGTTGCCGATGCCGCCCGCCAGCATGATCGGTTTGTGGTAGCCGCGCAGCTCAACGCCGTTGTGGCTGTTGACGCGCTCTTCATAGGTACGGAAGTAGCCCAGCAGCGCCGGACGACCGAATTCGTTGTTGAACGCCGCGCCGCCCAGCGGGCCTTCGGTCATGATATCCAGCGCGGTGACGATGCGTTCCGGCTTGCCGAAATCCTGCTCCCACGGCTGTTCAAAGCCGGGAATGCGCAGGTTGGACACCGAGAAGCCGACCAGGCCGGCCTTCGGCTTGGCGCCGCGGCCGGTAGCCCCCTCGTCGCGGATCTCGCCGCCGGAGCCGGTCGCGGCGCCCGGCCACGGTGAGATCGCCGTCGGGTGGTTGTGGGTTTCCACTTTCATCAGGATGTGCGCGTCTTCCTGATGGTAATCATACGTGCCGTTGTCCGGCGCGGCGAAGAAGCGACCGACCTGCGAACCTTCCATCACGGCGGCGTTGTCTTTATACGCCGACAGCACATAGTCCGGCGTCTGCTCATAGGTGTTCTTGATCATCTTGAACAACGATTTAGGCTGCTGTTCGCCGTCGATGATCCAATCGGCATTGAAAATCTTGTGGCGGCAGTGCTCAGAGTTGGCCTGCGCGAACATATAAAGTTCGATATCCGTCGGGTTGCGCCCCAAACCGGTAAAGGCATTCAGCAGGTAGTCGATCTCGTCCTGCGCCAGCGCCAGGCCGAGCCGGAGGTTGGCCTGCTCCAGCGCGGTGCGCCCTGCACCCAGCACGTCGACCGACTGATACGGCGCCGGCTGATGGTGCGCGAACAGCTGTTCGGCCTGTTGCAGCTCGCTAAAGACGGTTTCCATCATGCGATCGTGCAGCAGCGCGGCAAGCTGGCGCCACTGGGTTTCCGTCAGCTCGGGTGCCTTGACGTAGAACGCCAGGCCGCGCTCCAGGCGCACCACCTGCTGCAGACCGCAGTTGTGGGCGATGTCGGTGGCTTTGGAAGACCAGGGAGAAATGGTGCCCGGACGCGGCGTGACCAGCAACAACCGACCTTCGGGAGCGTGTTCGGCGAGAGAAGGACCGTACTTGAGCAGCCGCTGAAGTTTGGCGTGTTCTTCGGCACTCAGCGGTGCGCTGACATCGGCAAAGTGGACGTACTCGGCGTAGATATCACTGACGGGCAGGTGAGCGTCCTGGCAGCGGGACAGCAGTTTGGTAATGCGAAAAGCCGATAAAGCGGGCGAACCACGCAGAATTTCCATAATCAAAGTTCTCTCGTCTTCGAAGCGACGGATAAGACGCTTCATTGGGCGCAACAGGGGAAAACGCGCGTCATTATAGAGAATCCTCGCCGCCGACGAAACCGTTTGCGTAGGGATTATTGATAAAAGCGTGCCGCACCGTCGAATTGTCATAACGTGTCAATAAAGTTGCACACTGGCGTTTTGTTGCGCAAAATGCCCCCCGCACTGGTGATTTAACCATGAGAAAAGTCGCGGTTGTCGTCGCCGGTGTACCTGTGCCACCACTGGATAACTATTTGAAACGTCTTAAAATAAACTACATCCTCATCGGCGTTGTCACCCTGCTTCTGGCTCTCGCGCTGTGGCCCAATATTACCTGGCGCAGCGGCCAGGGCGGGCAACTCCAGGAGATCATCTCCCGCGGCGAGTTGCGTATCAGCACGCTGAATTCACCGCTGACCTATTTCAACACCAAGCAAGGGCCGGGTGGGCTCGACTACGAACTGGCCAAGCGCTTCGCCAACTACCTCGGGGTAAAGCTGGTGGTGATCCCCCATCAGAACATCAATGACCTGTTCGACGATCTGGACGACGATGACGCCGACCTGCTGGCGGCAGGCCTTATCTACAACCAGGAGCGCCTCAGCCGCGCACGCACCGGCCCCGCCTACTACTCCGTTTCCCAACAGCTGGTGTACCGGCTGGGCACCCCGCGGCCAAAAGGCTTCGCCGACATTAAAGGCAAGCTGGCGGTCGCCTCCGGTTCTGCGCACGTCAGCACGCTAAAGCAGCTCAAACAGGATAAATACCCGGATCTCGCCTGGGAAGCCTCCAGCGATCTCACCTCCAAAGAGCTGCTGGAGCGGGTTGCCGACGGCAAGCTGGACTACACCCTCGGCGATTCGGTGACCATCGCGCTGCTGCAGCGCATCCATCCGCAGTTGGCGGTGGCGTTCGACGTCACCGACGAAGAGCCGGTCACCTGGTATCTGAAACGCGACGGCGACGACAGCCTGTACGCGGCGATGCTGGACTTCTACAGCCAGATGGTAGACGACGGCACCCTGGCGCGGCTGGAAGAGAAGTACCTTGGCCACGTCGGCAGCTTCGACTATGTGGACACCAAAACCTTCCTGTCGGCCATCGATTCGGTGCTGCCCAACTTCCGCCCGCTGTTCGAGAAGCACGCCAACGAGATCGACTGGAAGCTGCTGGCGGCCATCGCCTATCAGGAATCGCACTGGAATCCGCAGGCCACCTCGCCCACCGGCGTGCGCGGCCTGATGATGCTGACCCGCGCCACCGCCGACGGCCTGGGGGTCAACGACCGCCTCGATCCGGAAGAGAGCGTTCAGGGCGGCGCCCTTTACCTGCAGCGGCTGATGGCCAAGGTGCCGGACAGCGTGCCGGAAGACGAGCGCATCTGGTTCTCGCTGGCGGCCTACAACATGGGCTGGGGCCACATGCTGGACGCGCGCAAGCTGACCAAGACGCAAAAAGGCAATCCGGACAGTTGGGTCGACGTCAAACAGCGCCTGCCGATGCTCAGCCAAAAACGCTACTACCCGCAGTTGACCTACGGCTATGCGCGCGGGCGTGAAGCCTACAACTATGTAGAAAATATCCGCCGCTACCAGGTCAGCCTGGTGGGCTATCTGCAGGAAAAAGAGAGAAAGGCGACGCAAGCGGCCGCCGAGCAGGAGGCGTTGGGGAAAGGCTATCCGACGGTGATGCCGGAACTGGCGCTCAACTACTGATTATTCCGGCTTATCCGCCGCCCGCTGCGCCAGCCTGAGCGCTTTTTTTTGTTCGCGGCGCAGGCGGAAGAAATTGCTCAGGGTGGCGGCGCATTCGTCCGCCAGCACGCCCGAGACGATCTCCACCTGATGGTTCATGCCCGGATGGCGCAGAATGTCCACCAGCGAACCGGCCGCGCCGGTTTTCTCGTCGGCGGCGCCATACACCAACCGACGGATACGGCTGTGCACCATCGCACCGGCGCACATCACGCAGGGCTCCAGCGTGACGTACAGCGTGGCATTCAGCAGGCGGTAGTTTTGCAGCACCGCGCCGCCCTGGCGCAGCGCCATGATCTCGGCGTGTGCGGTAGGATCGTGTCGGCCAATCGGGCGGTTCCAGCCCTCGCCGATGACCTGATTGTCCAGCACCAGCAGCGCACCCACCGGCACCTCGCCCTCTTCCTGCGCGCGCAGGGCCAGCTGCAATGCCTGACGCATCCAGTACTCATCATTATATTCAGTCATCGCATAATTCCTCGTGCGCTTTTGCGGCGGGCATTATACACACTAGCCTCCCTTTGTCGTAGCCGCCCGCCAATGGCTATACTGGCCAAATCAGCGTGTGATTCAGGGACAAGAAGCATGAAACTCAGTAAAAAGAACGCCACCGTGGTGCGCAAGGCGCTGGACGGCTGGGTTGGGGAAGGCGCCTTGACGCCCGAACAACGGCAGCAACTGCTGCAGCATGTGGACGTGCAGCCTTTCGACTGGCGGCGGCTGGCGCGCTATGCGTTTCTCGCCGCGCTGGCCTCGCTGCTGATCGCCGTCACCAGCCTGTTCGCCGACAGCGAACTGCTTGCATGGCTCAGCGGACTGTTCCGCTTCGACGCGCCGGTGCGCATGGCGATCGCCGGCGTACTGGCGGCGCTGGCCTACGTCTGGGCGCTGCGTCGCCGCCGGCGCCACCCGGAAAAACGCTACGGCAACGAGGCGGCGCTGTTTGTCGCCGTGTTGCTTACCGCCTGCGCCTTATGGCAGTTGGGGGTCTGGCTGGATAACGGCAGCGGCCGGGTTTCCGTGCTGCTGCTGTTCGCCGCGCTGCTGTACGGCGCGATCGGCTGGTTCAGCCGCTCCGGGCTGGTGTGGTGGTTCGCCCTGCTGTCGCTCGGCAACGCCTTCGGCGCCGAGACCGGTTACCTGTCCGGTTGGGGGGCCTACTGGCTCGGCATGAGCTACCCGATTCGCTTTATCGCCTTTGGTGCAGTGCTGATCGCCGCCGCGTTGCTGCTGCGGCCGCTGTTGGCGCAGCGCGGTCTGCAGCGGGTGTCGCTGGCGATGGGCCTGCTGTACCTGTTTATCGCCCTGTGGCTGCTGTCTATCTTCGGCAACTACGGCGATCTCGACAGCTGGTACAGCGCGCGCCAGATCGAGCTGTTCCACTGGAGCCTGCTGTTCGGGCTGGCTGCCCTCGCCGCCATCTGGCTGGGGTTGAAGCATGACGACACCATGCTGCGCGGCTTCGGGCTGACCTTCCTCGGCATTAACCTGTATACCCGTCTGTTCGAGTTTTTCTGGGACAGCATGCCGAAGGCGGTTTTCTTCGTGCTGCTCGGCCTGAGCCTGTGGGCGCTGGGGCATTATGCGGAGAAGATTTGGCAGCTGGGGCGCAAGCCGCACGACGTGACCGACGACTGATCGCGGTACCGACAAAAAGCAATAAGGGCGGGATCCCCCGCCCTTGATTTATTCCAGCTGTTGCAGCTCGCCCTGCTTGCTTACCCGCCAGCGGTGCTCGCAAAAGAACAGCAGCGGATTATCCTGCTTACTGTCGCTGTAACCGCTGTATAGCTTCAGCGGCGCACCGAGCCGTTGCTCCAGCTGCACCACTTTCTGCTCCCCCAGGCAACGCAGGGTCAAGACCCAACCGCCGCAGCGGCGCGTGATGCGACTGCCGATCAACCGCACCCGCGGCAGAAACGCCGAATCGCGATACACCTGCTCCACCAGCCGTTCCGGCGAGCCGGTAATCAGCCACACTTCGGCATCGTGCTCCTCCAGGTACTGCCGCAACCGCATTTGCACCACCGGAAATGCGGTCACCTTCTGGCGAAAGGCCTCGATAAACTGCCGCTCCAACGCCTTCAGCGTCGCTTCGGAACGCCCGAAAGTGATCGCCCACAGCAGCAGGCTCATCGGCCAACGCGCGGCGCGCCCCAGCAGCAGCAGCGCCAGGCCGATCGGCAGCAGCAGCGGTATCACCAGCAACAGGTTCAGCGGCAAACGGCGCAGCAGAAAGCGCAAGAAACTGCCGAACATATCCTCCTGATGCAGGGTGCCGTCCAGATCGAAAAAGACCACGCGGCGCCCCTCTGCGGCCGATGGTTGCTGCTTGTCGCTCAAACGCTACTCCTCGGGATCGTTGAACCCCATCATCCAGGTGAAGAGAAAACCGGCGATAATCGTAATCAGCATCCCCGCCAGATACAACATCACCTTACCTGAGACGATGGTCAACGCCAAAGGCAGTCCCGAAATGCCGAAGGTGATGACCGTCGCCACCTTCCAGTAGCTGATGAGCGCACCGCCGACCGCACCGCCGAGGCAGGCGCCGATAAACGGCCGGCCCAGCGGCAGCGTCACCCCGAAGATCAGCGGCTCGCCGATGCCGAGAATGCCGACCGGCAACGCCCCTTTGATCACCTTCTTCAGCCGCGCGTTGCGGGTTTTCAACAGCACCGCCAGCGCCGCCCCCACTTGACCGACGCCGGCCATCGCCAGGATCGGCAGCAGCGGGTTGGAACCGTGCGCCTGCACCAGCTCGACGTGGATCGGCACCAGCCCCTGATGCAGGCCGGAGAGCACCAGCGGCAGGAACAGCCCCGAGAGCAGCGCTCCCACCAGCAGCCCGCCCTTGTCGATCGCCAGATTGGCGCCGTGGGCGATGGCGTCGGAAATAATCCCCCCGATCGGCTGCAGAATCAGGATCGCCAGCGAGGCGGTGACCAGCGTGGTCAGCAGAGGGTTAAGGATCAGTTCGACCGACTCCGGCAGCAGCGTGCGCAGGCGTTTCTCCACCCAGCACATCAACGCCACCACCAGCAGCACGGCGATCACTCCGCCGCGCCCCGGCTGCAACGCCTCGCCGAACAAGGTAATCTGCGCCAGCGCCGGGCTGGAGAGAATGCCGGCCATCACGCCGCCCATCGCCTGAGAACCGCCGAATACCCGCGCGGCGTTGACCCCGACCAAAATGTTCATGATGGCGAACACCGCGCTGCCGAAGATTGCCAACAGCCCCAGCACGTTCGGGTAGTCCACCGCCAGCTGGCCGGCGATGTCAGGCCGTTTCAGCAGGTTAATGATGCCGGTGATCAGCCCCGAGGCGATAAACGCCGGGATCAGCGGAATAAAGACATCGGCCAGCTTTTTCAGCGCGCCGCTCATCGGCGCAGCGTATTTTTGCTTGGCCTGCGCCTTGGTGCGCGCCGCATCACCGACGGCGACGACGGGCTGCGCGCTGCCGCTCAGCAAGGCGCGCATGGCGTCCACCACCTTGGCGGCGGCGCCTGGGCCGACGATAAACTGATGCTGCTCACCCTGTTTGATATAGCCTTTCACGCCGGGCAGCTGCTTGAGGGCGGTCAGATCCAGACGCTGCTCGTCGCTGACCTCGACGCGCACCCGCGTCATGCAGTTCTCCAGTTTGAGGATATTGCCCTCGCCCCCCACACCCGCCAGGATCTGTGTCGCCAATGCCGTTGTCTTGTCCATCGCCGCCCCCACCGTGAATTAACGCGCCAGCGCCGCGCGCAGGTAGCCATCGTGCCGCTGCAGCCGCTGCTGCGCCTCTTCGGCGCTGACGCCGGCCAAAATCATCAGGATCGCCGGTTTAACCTCAAAGTCGGTCTGCGCCAGCGCCGCCTCCGCCTGAGCGCGTTCGGCACCGGTGGCCTCCACCACGATGCGGCAGGCGCGATCCACCAGTTTGACGTTGGTGGCCTTCACATCCACCATCAGGTTCTGGTAGACCTTGCCCAGCTTGACCATCGCGCCGGTCGACAGCATGTTGAGCACCAGTTTCTGTGCGGTGCCGGATTTCAGGCGCGTCGAGCCGGTCAGGGCCTCCGGCCCCACCACCGGCGAGATCGCCACCTGCGCTTCATGCGCGATCGGCGAATCCGGGTTGCAGGAGATGGCCGCCGTCGGGCAGCCCAGCCCGCGCGCATAGCGCAGTGCGCCAATCACATAAGGCGTGCGCCCGGAGGCCGCCAGCCCCACCACCATATCGACGGCGGTGAGGTTCAGCGCCCGGAGATCGGCTTCGCCCAGGGCATCGTCGTCTTCCGCCCCCTCCACCGCTTTGAGCAGCGCGCCCGGCCCGCCGGCGATCAGCCCCACCACCACGCCGTGCGGCACGCCGAAGGTCGGCGGGCACTCGGAAGCATCCAGCACGCCCAGGCGGCCGCTGGTACCGGCGCCCAGATAAATCAGCCGCCCACCGGCCTTCAACGCCGCCGCAGCCAAATCGACCGCCTGCGCAATCGCCGGCAGCACCTTTTCAATCGCCTCCGGCACCTTGCGGTCTTCCTGGTTAAAGCAGCGGACCATGTCCAGCGTCGACATCTCATCCAGCCCCATGGTGGCCGGGTTGCGGGTTTCCGATACCAGTGCGCCTAAGTTCATCTGTTCACCTTTGAATTTTTAATTCACAAAATTAAATCAATATTTGAATATTTTATTCAACAAAGCGAGCGCTATTTGTTATTTTAACGACGAGCTCACAAAAATTTTCACCGCGCGTTTTCGCCCTCTGCGTGGCAAAATAGCCGCTGGTTTCCAGGGAAAGAACAATGAGTACCCTTCTGCGCATTCGCCAGATGTATCCGACACTGGCGCAAAACGACCGCAAACTGGCGGATTTTCTGCTGAATAACGCCGAGCAGGCGCGCCATCTCAGCTCACAAAAGCTGGCCCAGCTGGCCGGCATCAGCCAGTCGAGCGTGGTCAAGTTCGCCCAAAAGCTGGGCTATAAAGGTTTCCCGGCGCTGAAGCTGGCGCTGAGCGAGACGCTGGCCCAGCCGCAGGCCGAACCGGTAGTGACCGTTCACAACCACATCCTCAGCAGCGACACGCTGAAAATCGTCGGTGAAAAACTGCTGGCGGAAAAGCAGGCGGCGCTGCGCGCGACGCTGGACATCAACAGCGAAGAGCGGCTGCATCAGGCGCTGGACATGCTGCGTCAGGCGCGCCGGGTGATGCTGATCGGCATCGGCGCTTCCGGGTTGGTGGCCAAGGATTTTTCCTTCAAACTGCTGAAAATCGGCGTGATGGCGGTGGCCGAAGCGGACATGCACGTTCAGCTGGCGGCGGTGCAGGCGCTGGATAAGCGCGATCTGCTGCTGGCTATCTCCTTCAGCGGCGAACGGCGTGAAATCAATCTGGCGGCGGAAGAGGCGCGCCAGGCCGGCGCCAGAGTGCTGGCGCTGACCAGCTTCTCTCCCAACGGCCTGCAGCAGCGCGCGGACCACTGCCTCTATACCATCGCCGAAGAGCCCCACACCCGCAGCGCGGCCATCTCTTCCAGCACGGCCCAGTACGCTCTCACCGATCTGCTGTTTATGGCGCTGATCCAACACGATCTCGATCATGCCCGCGACCGCATCAAGCACAGCGAACAGTTAATGAAAAAGTTGGTTTGAGGCGTATAATGGCGGCCGATAAAACGCCGCCAGTTCAATTATTTCCCTTCTTTGCATTCGAAAAGTAATGTACGGGTGGTGACCTGCTCAATTATCGATCAACAATTGAGCGTGCATGGACAGCATTATTTAACGATACCATTATGAATACACACACTGTTATTTTAGATAAGTTGCGATATTCCGTGACTCATCCGACTTTGCGTGCCTTTTTGCTCTATGTCATTACTGCATTGATTCTAATCAAGGCGATGGGATACAGCGGTGGAAAAGGCATTGATATTCTTTTTATTGCACTTATTTTACTATTATTATCTATCCATTCGGTTACCCGATACGGCCTGATTATTCCGTTTATTCTGCTGTGTGCGTTGTATGCGCCGGTCGGAGCTATTTACGGCACCCCTTCCGCTGCCGTGATGTCCGCCCTGTTGCAAACCAACCTCATAGAAGCGACGGAGTTCTTGCAGACCCTGCCGACCAGTTGTTATCTGCTGCCTGCCGCCATTCTGGTTATGCTGGCCATTCTCAGCCTATTTATTTGGCGGCAAGCCATTTCAAAACAAACCATACTTCCCATGCTAGCCCTGCTCATGGTTATCATTATCGTCAGAACCTTCAATGGCGGCGTGGCGAATCTTAAATTGCCTGACTTCTTTTTATCCATCTACTCAGCTTACCATCAATACCAACAGCAGGTTGATGAATTAAGTGCCGGCGCTTCAGCACCGGACACTTGGTCAATAACCGCAAGCGCACCGACGAATGAAAACTATGTCATTATCGTCGGCGAAAGTATGCGCAGGGATCATATGTCCTTATTTGGTTATCCGGTGTCCACTACACCGTTTTTGGATAATGCCAAAGGGCGGTTTTACAGCAATTATATTTCCACCGCGCCGAATACGTTCGAATCGCTCCCCCGCACGCTGGCTTTAAGCAACGGCCACAGCATTGCCCTCGGGGATAATCTCATCACGCTGGCAAAAGCCGCCGGCCTCAATACCCACTGGCTGTCCAATCAGGGCATGTTCGGGCAATTCGATACGCCGGTATCAAAAATCGCCATGTTCAGCGATAGCTATTACTTCCTGAAGAAAGGCGACTATCAATCGCGCAACACCGATGATGATGCGCTGCTGCCGATATTTGACCAACTATTGAGCCGCCAGGGGCAAGGCAACCTGTATGTGCTGCATCTGATGGGCTCGCACGCCGACTTTTGCGAGCGGCTTAACGGCGAACCGCCGAGCGTCGAGTCGCCGAATAAGGAGCTGGCCTGCTACCTCTCTACCTATCGCAAGACTGACCGTTTTATCGAGCAGGTTTATCACAGTCTGAAACAGACCGGCGCGCCGTTTAAACTGTTCTATTTCTCCGATCACGGTCTTTCCCATAAGGATATCGGCGGCATACGTTCTCTGCGCCACAGCGGCGATACCCGGCAGAATTACCAGGTGCCGTTGCTGGTACTGAGCGATCGCGACCAACAGCACCAGATCATTGATGATCCCTTGAGCGCGTTCGATTTTATCGGGCTGTTTGCTCAAGAGGCGGGAATACGGGTTGCCTATCCGGATATGATGCCCACCCTGCGCATGGCGGATACAGACAAGCGCTGGGTGTTTGATGGGCAAAGAATGGTTGATTTCGATCAGTTGGCTGACGACCCGCCTGAGTTACCCTAAGCGGTAAGATGACGAAAAAACGCCCGTTGCGCGGCGATTCTATGATAGATTGCGCGCCAGCCCGAGCACACCGATGGAAAGATAACTGACAATGGCACTGCTGATTACCAAGAAATGCATCAACTGCGACATGTGCGAGCCGGAATGCCCGAACCAGGCGATTTCGATGGGCGATGAGATTTATCAGATCGATACCGATCGCTGTACCGAGTGCATCGGCCATTATGATACGCCGACCTGTCAGCAGGTTTGCCCGATCGACAATACCATCATCACCGATCCGCAGCATCGCGAGAGCAACGAACAGCTGTGGGACAAGTTCGTGGTGCTGCACCACGCCGATCGTATTTAATCCGCCGCAGGACTGACAAGGGCGCCACAGGCGCCCTTTCTATTTTCAGCTTTCGACGATCACCGTCGCGCAGGCGTAGCGCCGTTCGTCGGCCAGCGAAACGTGGATCGCGGCGACCCCCATCTCCCCGGCCAGCTCGGCGGCGCGGCCGTGCAAACGAATATTCGGCTTGCCCAACGCATCGTTGAACACTTCGAACTGATTGAACGCCAGGCCGTTGCGAATGCCGGTGCCGAACGCCTTGGCGGCGGCCTCTTTCACGGCGAAACGTTTGGCCAGAAAGCGAATCGGCTGCTGGTGCTGCTGATACAGCGCCCACTCGGCGTCGCTCAGCACGCGGCGCGCCAGACGATCGCCGCTGCGCTCAACCACCGCTTCGATACGCGCCATCTCGACGATGTCGGTACCCAGCCCGAGCACCGCCATTACCGGCGCGCTTCCCGCATCAGCACTTTCATGTCGGCAACCGCGGCCGGCAGCCCGCTCATCACCGCCTGGCCGATAATCGCATGGCCGATGTTCAGCTCGTGCATTTCCGGCAGCGCGGCAATCGGCTGCACGTTGTGGTAGGTCAGGCCGTGGCCGGCGTTGACCTTCAGCCCCTTCTCGGCCGCGTAGGCGGCGGCTACCGCGATGCGGCGCAGCTCGGCCTGTACCGCCAGCTCGCCCTGCGCTTCGGCGTAGGCACCGGTGTGGATCTCGATATAAGGGGCGCCCACCGCCACCGCCGCGTCGATCTGGCGATGATCGGGATCGATGAACAGCGAGACCAGAATGCCCGCCTGCGCCAGGCGCTCAACCGCCACGCTCATTTTGTCCAGCTGGCCGGCGACGTCCAGGCCGCCTTCGGTGGTCACTTCTTCGCGCTTTTCCGGCACCAGGCAGCAGAAATGCGGCTTCAGCTCAATGGCGATATCCAGCATCTCGTCGGTCACCGCCATCTCCAGATTCATACGCGTCTGGATGGTCTGGCGCAGCAGGCGCACGTCGCGGTCGGTGATGTGGCGGCGGTCTTCGCGCAGATGCACGGTAATGCCGTCGGCCCCCGCCTGTTCGGCAATGAATGCCGCCTGAACCGGATCCGGGTATTGGGTTCCGCGCGCGTTACGTAACGTGGCGATGTGATCGATATTGACGCCCAGCAGCAAATCAGCCATGACAACCTCTAAATACGATTTTCAGTGCCAGCAGTTTACACGCGGGCGCAGGGCGGCAAAAGGGGAAAAGGTCAGGCGTCGTCGACCGGCGTATTCGGCTGTTTGCGCACGAACTGGCGGAACAGTTCGCGGCTCTTCAACGGCTTGCCGCCGAGGTAGGGTTTCAGCGCCATGCGGGTGAAACGCTTGGCGGCGCGCAGCGTCTCGGCATCGGGAAACTGCCGCTCCGCCAGCGCGCGCAGTTCGCGCCCGGTGAAGCTGTAGTGATCCACCACCAGGCTGGCGATAAAGCCTTTCTCTTCGCGGTAACGATAGGTCATGGCATCATCCACCGGCAGGCCGCTGCCGGCGCAGTGCAGGAAATCGAGGCCGTAACCCAGGTGGTGCAGCAAGGCCAGCTCGAACTGACGCAGCGCCTGTTCCGGCGAGCTGTCTTCCGCCGCCAGCGCCTGCAGGCATTGCAGATAGTCGAAGAACAGCACCGAGTAGTTGGTTTCCTGCTCCAGCACGCGCGCCAGCAGTTCGTTCACGTACAGGCCGCTGTAAAGCATCATGCCGCTGAGGGGTAAACCGAGAGAGACCGCTTCGGCGTTGCGCAGCGTTTTCACTTCGCCGCGGCCGCCCCAGCGCACTAACAGGGGGGTAAAGGGCTGCAGGCAACCCTTCAGATTGGAGCGGCGGCTGCGCGCGCCTTTCGCCAGCAAGCGCACCCGCCCATGACCTTCGGTAAACAGATCCAGCATCAGACTGGTTTCACTGTACGGCCGCCCATGCAGGACGAAAGCGCGCTCCCAGCCGTCCACGGATCGTTACTTCAGATCGTCAACATAGCCCAGGCTGCGCAGCGCACGTTCGTCGTCCGCCCAACCGGATTTCACTTTCACCCACAGCTCCAGATGCACTTTGGCGTCGAACATTTTTTCCATGTCCTGGCGCGCTTCAATGCCGATGGTTTTGATCTTGGCGCCTTTGTTGCCGATGACCATTTTCTTCTGGCCTTCGCGTTCGACCAGGATCAGGCCGTGCACATCGTAGCCACCGCGATCGTTAGCCACGAACTGTTCGATTTCTACCGTCACCGAATAGGGCAGCTCTTCACCCAGGAAACGCATCAGCTTCTCACGGATGATCTCGGAGGCCATAAAGCGCTGGGAGCGATCGGTGATGTAGTCTTCCGGGAAGTGGTGCTCAGCTTCCGGCAGCAGCTTGCGCACGATGCCGGCGATGGTGTCAACGTTCATCCCTTTCTCGGCGGAGATAGGCACCACGTCGAGGAAATTCATCTGCTGGCTGAGGAACGCGATGTGCGGCAACAGCTTGGATTTGTCGGTGACGTTATCGACCTTGTTGATCGCCAGCAATACCGGGCAGCGCAGGCTGCGCAGCTTGTTGACCACCATTTCGTCGTCGGCGGTCCAGTTGGTGCCTTCGACCACGAAGATCACCAGTTCGACGTCGCCGATCGAGCTGCTGGCCGCGCGGTTCATCAAACGGTTGATGGCGCGTTTTTCTTCGATGTGCAGCCCAGGGGTGTCGACGTAGATCGCCTGATAAGCGCCATCGGTGTCGATGCCCATGATGCGGTGACGGGTCGTCTGCGGCTTACGCGACGTAATGGAAACCTTCTGCCCCAGCAGTTGGTTCAGCAACGTCGATTTGCCCACGTTCGGGCGGCCGACGATGGCGATAAAACCGCAGTGTTGTTTTACTTCACTCATTCAAGCTCCAGCTTTTTCAGCGCTTGTTCCGCTGCCGCCTGCTCGGCTTTACGGCGGCTCGAGCCGGTGCCCACCACGGGCTCGCTCAAACCACTCACCTGGCAGTGGATGGTAAACTCTTGGTCGTGCGCTTCACCGCGAACCTGCACCACCAAATAAGAAGGCAACGGCAGATGACGCCCCTGCAAAAATTCCTGCAAACGGGTTTTCGGGTCTTTCTGCTTATCACCGGGGCTGATTTCGTCCAACCGGCTTCGATACCAGTCCAAAATCAGCCGCTCGACGGTCTGGATGTCGCTATCCAGGAACACGCCGCCGATCAATGCCTCCACCGTATCCGCCAGGATTGACTCGCGGCGGAACCCACCACTTTTCAATTCGCCTGGCCCAAGCCGCAGACATTCGCCCAGGTCAAACTCGCGCGCCATCTCCGCCAGCGTGTTGCCGCGCACCAGCGTGGCGCGCATGCGGCTCATATCGCCCTCGTCTACGCGAGGAAAGCGATGATAGAGCGCATTGGCGATGACAAAGCTCAGAATCGAGTCACCCAGAAACTCAAGACGTTCATTGTGTTTACTGCTGGCGCTGCGGTGAGTCAAAGCCTGCAGTAAAAGCTCCTGCTGTTGAAAAGTGTAGCCCAGCTTCCGCTGCAGCCTGTTTATTACGATGGGGTTCATGAGTTACCAATAGATCAAGAATGCGTCAAAAACTTGCAGCATACGGAACAGGCCTGCTTCGCCGAAAGCCGATCCAAAGCTGTTTCGTTTGCAGTGGCTCCCAGCAGGAGCCAACTTTTTATCGCTCGAGAAAGTATTCTACAACGAGTGGAAACATAATGCTGTGTTTATATCCCCTTAATCTTTCACGCCGCAGTAGGCTGCGGCGTGAAATAGACAGAGAATAAGTCAGCGATTAATGAATGCCGCCGATCCGGCTGAAACGTACGCCGGTAGGCCACTCACCTTCCTGCTTTTCAAAGCTCATCCAGATGGCCGTGGCTTTACCCACCAGATTCTTCTCCGGCACAAAGCCCCAGTAACGGCTGTCCGCGCTGTTGTCGCGGTTGTCGCCCATCATGAAGTAATGCCCGGCCGGCACCACCCACTCCGCCAGCGGTTTGCCCGGCTGTTGGTAGTAAGCGCCCACCTGATCCTGCGTACCCGGCACGGTCAGGATACGGTGCGTCACGTTGCCCAGGCTCTCCTGACGCTCACGCAGACGAATGCCGCCTTGAGGCACGTTGTCGTTCAGCGGGATCTGGTAGAAGCCGTTGCTGGCCTCGCCCATGCCGCTACGGCTGAACAACTGCACGAAGTCGCTCGGCTGCGCGTCCGCGTAGGTCACCGCCAACGCGGTATCGCAGGACTGCCCGCTGTTGCAGGACGGCTGCACCGTAACGCGCTTATTCACTGGATCGTAAGTAATACGATCGCCCGGTAGGCCAATCACGCGCTTGATATAATCCAGTTTCGGATCCAGCGGATATTTAAATACCGCAATATCGCCGCGCTTCGGATGGCCGGTTTCAATGAGCGTGGTCTGGGTAATCGGATCTTTAATGCCGTAGGCATATTTCTCCACCAGAATGAAATCGCCAATCAACAGCGTCGGCATCATTGATCCGGACGGGATCTGGAACGGTTCGTAAATAAACGAACGCACCACAAAGACCAGCAACAGCACCGGGAACACCGATGCGCCAGTCTCTACCCAACCAGGCTGCTTTGCCACTTTCGCCAGCGTTTTATCGTCTACGGCGCCCGCGGTCTGTTCGTTGACCGCCGCGATCTTCGCGCGGCGGGCCGGCGCCCATTTAAAGCGCTCGAAGCACCAGATGATCCCGGTGACCAGGGTGGCCAACGCCAGGATCAGGGCAAACATATTCGCCATGCAAACTCCCTCGTTTCGCGAACTCGTCGCGGTTACTTGCCGTCTTTACCGACGTGCAGAATGGCCAGGAACGCTTCCTGCGGCAGCTCGACGTTGCCGACCTGCTTCATGCGTTTCTTACCGTCTTTCTGTTTCTGCAGCAGCTTTTTCTTACGGCTGACGTCACCGCCGTAGCATTTCGCCAGCACGTTTTTACGCAATTGCTTCACGGTGGAACGCGCGATGATGTGCGTGCCGATCGCCGCCTGAATCGCGATGTCGAACTGCTGACGCGGGATCAGCTCTTTCATCTTCTCCACCAGCTCACGGCCGCGGTACTGCGAATTATCGCGGTGGGTGATCAGCGCCAGCGCATCCACGCGCTCGTTGTTGATCAGCACGTCCACGCGCACCATGTCGGAAGCCTGGAAGCGCTTGAAGTTGTAATCCAGCGACGCATAGCCGCGCGACGTGGACTTCAGGCGGTCGAAGAAGTCGAGCACCACTTCCGCCATCGGGATTTCATAGGTCAACGCCACCTGGTTGCCGTGGTAAACCATGTTGGTCTGCACGCCGCGTTTCTCAACGCACAGGGTGATGACGTTGCCCAGGTATTCCTGCGGCATCAGCATGTGACATTCGGCGATCGGCTCGCGCAGTTCCTGGATGTTGTTCAGCGGCGGCAGCTTGGACGGGCTGTCGACGTAGATCACTTCTTTGCCGGTGGTTTCCACTTCGTAGACTACCGTCGGCGCGGTGGTGATCAGATCCAGATCGTATTCACGCTCCAGACGTTCCTGAATGATCTCCATGTGCAGCAGACCGAGGAAGCCGCAGCGGAAGCCGAAGCCCAACGCGGTGGAGCTTTCCGGCTCGTAGAACAGGGACGCGTCGTTAAGGCTCAGCTTGCCCAGCGCATCACGGAAAGATTCATAGTCGTCGGAGCTGATTGGGAACAGACCGGCGTACACCTGCGGCTTCACTTTCTTAAAGCCCGGCAGCGCTTTATCCGCCGGCTGACGCGCCTGCGTCAGGGTATCGCCCACCGGCGCGCCGAGGATGTCTTTGATCGCACAGACCAGCCAGCCCACTTCGCCGCAGTTCAGCACGTCGCGATCGACCTGCTTCGGCGTGAAGATACCCAAACGATCGGCGTTATACACCTGGCCGGTGCTCATGACCTTGATCTTTTCGCCCTTGCGCAGCGTGCCGTTCTTGACGCGCACCAGAGACACGACGCCCAGGTAGTTATCGAACCAGGAGTCGATGATCAGCGCCTGCAGCGGCGCATCCGGATCGCCCTGCGGCGCAGGAATGTCGCGCACCAGACGCTCCAGTACCTCGGGCACGCCGACGCCGGTTTTGGCCGAGCAGCGCACCGCATCGGTAGCGTCGATGCCGACGATGTCTTCAATTTCCTGCGCGGCGCGATCCGGATCGGCGGCCGGCAGGTCGATTTTGTTCAACACCGGCACCACTTCCAGATCCATTTCGATCGCGGTGTAGCAGTTGGCCAGCGTCTGGGCTTCTACGCCCTGACCGGCGTCCACCACCAGCAGCGCGCCTTCGCAGGCCGCCAGCGAGCGGGAGACTTCATAGGAGAAGTCAACGTGGCCAGGGGTGTCGATAAAGTTAAGCTGATAGGTCTGCCCATCCAGCGCTTTATAATCCAGCGTTACGCTCTGCGCCTTGATGGTGATGCCGCGCTCGCGCTCCAGATCCATGGAATCGAGCACCTGCGCAGCCATTTCACGGTCGGACAAGCCACCGCAGATTTGGATAATGCGGTCAGACAGCGTCGACTTACCGTGGTCAATATGGGCAATAATGGAGAAATTTCGTATATGCTTCATTATAAAAGTTTTTCTGCCTTGGTATTTCTGAATTACTCGCCTATAGAAACCCGCATGGACCTAAAGCGACAGTGAATGGGTGAGGCCGTCTTGCACCTGAATCGCTGCATTCTACATGCCACACCACTGAAAACCTAGCGATCGGTGCAGTGAAGGCATTCTATTATGCGCCGCTAAATGTTACAGGTCGCCCCGGCGGGTGAAAACAGATGTTAACGCGGACAATACAGCCTGAACCCGAGGCTTGCCGGTGCTCCGTGGCCATCAAACTCCGGTGCTAATACATAACCGGCCGCAGCGCAATAAACCCCTTCTGAAATTATCGAAAAAGAATATTTGGATCAACCTCTTAGAATTCCATTTTGCCTCACTTCCTTTAGGAAAAACCCCATATACGCCACCACCTCGCCTCGGATAGAAAGGACATGAACTCCGCGACAAAACATTATTCAGGGCACAACATCGGCAGCCCACCGGGGTTCACCAGCATATCTGCGTACGTTGATTGGAAGGTGCATTATGATCGATAAAGGGCAAATGCTGAGCCGGCACGATTTTTCGAAGGTCAACTGGGGCATTCTGGCGGCGGCGGCGCTGCTGTTTAGCGTGGGGGCCGCGCTGTTGGTGCTGCCGCTGCTGAGCAGCATTGACGAGAGCGAGGTCATCACGCTGTTGCAGGCCGGCGCAGGCACGATTTTACTCGGCTGTACGCTACTGGCGCTGCGGCATTATCTGCGCCCGACGCTAACCTATCGCCTGTACGAGCACGGCGTGCGGGTCTTTGACGACCATCATCACAAAGAGCGTTTCATCCCGTTTGAGAAAATTGGCGATATCTATCGCTTTCGTGGCGGTAAGGCTTTTGGCGGGCTGTTTGACGTTACGGCGTTCCGCGCCGGCGCAGATCAGCCCTGGTGCACGGTTTTCAGCAATGTCGCCCATTCCTGGCGGCTGGCGGACGTGATCGTCGATCAACAGCTGCAGCAACGCGGGCCATTGGCGTTGAATGCACTCTATCAAGGGGAAACGGTGTCGTTTCACACCGTTGAGGGCAATGCACGCTGGCTCTGGCAGCTGCTGCTGGGCAAGCGGCAAGGCACGCCGACGGAAACGCTGCGGCTGAGCGCCACCTTGCTGACCACTGAACGGGGAAACGTACCCATCGAACAGATCCGCGCATTGGAAAATCATCCACAGCGCGGCATCCGCTTGCTCGACGGCCAGGGAAATGTGCTGTTCGCCATCAGCGACGATTCGCTGCTCAGCGCCGATCTGTTCATCGCGCTGTTGGAGCATATGATCCACAACCGCATCCCCGCCTATCACAACCCGGCGATGACGCGGCCGTCGGTTTAAATCAGCGGGGAGTTTTCCGCCTGCATGCGCATCGCGGTAGGCGGCAACCCAATCTGCAGCACCACCGGCTGGTAATCGGCCTGCTCGCCCAAATGCCGGGCCAACCGGCGCGCCAGCATAAAGGCCACCCCGCCGCCCAGCACGGCGCCGATCGCCGCCGAGGCGTCGCTGCCGAAACAATATTGCAGCAAGGTGCCGCCCAACATCATGCCCAGCAGCGGCGTCAGGTAAACCAGCATGGCGGAGCGCAGCAGGCTGCCTTCCGCGATGCCGACCTCGACGCGCTGCCCCGGTTCGAGCGGCTGATCGATATGCACCTGCAGCTGATGCTCGGTTTCCGGCACCAGTTCGTTCAACGCGCGTGCGCCGCAGCCGGAGCGTGCGGTGCAGCTGCCGCAGCCGGCCTTGGGTTCACAGCGCAGCAGCGCTACGCCCTGTTGCCACGAAACCACCGTGGCCCACTCTTTCATCATTACGGCGATACCTTGAAAGAAATGCTGTCGGCGATGCGCTTGGCCGTAGCCGGCGGCAATTCGCCCACAATAGTGATTTCGTTGCCCGCGCGCACTTCGGTCTGAATGGTGCGGCGCCCCTGACGGTAGTACTGCTGCCCGGCTCCGCTGCCCGCCGGGCTAACGTTGACCGAGAAGCTGAACAGGCCGTCGCTGTAGAGCCGGGATTCGACCGGCACGGCAACGTTTGGTAATTTGCGGCGATTGCGCGCCACCTCGTCCACCCCGGCCGGCAGCCAGCCGGTGCTCCAGCTCAGTTGGACGTTTTCCACCGCCGGCAGCGACAGCAGCGGTGGCAAGTTGGCTTTGAGCAGCCCCTGCATCGCGCCCTGCACGTCAGCACCGACCGCGAAGGAGATCACCCGATACTGCTCCAGCGTTTCACCGTCGCGATCGAGCAGATCCACCCGCAGCGGCAGCTTGGTGTCCTCGTCCATCCAGACGATGTAGCTGTAGCGTGAACCGTCGCGCGCCACCACGCGCAGCACTTCACACGGCCGATCGGCAATGCGGGTGCTGCCCACGGAGATGAAGTCGTAATACTTGGCCAGACGGGTGAAATCGGCATAGACGATCGCCGGCAGCGCATCGACGATGTGATCGCCGGTAAGCGTGAACGGCTCCAGGCCAGGCTCGAAGTAGCTGATCCCGCCGCCGCGCTGCAACACTTCGCGGCGCGGGCCGTCCATATGCAACAGCTGGCCGAGCGGCACGTTGCCGATCACCGCATGGCGATAGCGCAACGACTCGATTCCCTGCTTGCTGATGCTGATGTAGGCGAGCTCGTAATTGAGAGAACGGCTGGCGCTGCTCATCTGTTGCAATAACGCCCCGGACGCAGTTGGCTGCGCCGGGGCGATGCTGGAATAGAGCAGGCTGCCCGTCAATAAACAAACGGAGAACCAGATTGGCTTCATTACTGCTGTTGCATTCCTAAAGACTGAGTTCCGGGAACCTGAATGGCAGCCTGTTGCGGGTTGCTTTGCTCAAGCTGCAGCTGATCCGAATGCAGGCGACGTTGCAGTTCATAGTCCTGCAGCATGGCGTTGATACGCTTGCGCTGTTCCTGTACCTGCTGCTGTTGGCCGCTGCCGGTGGAGAAGCTGTCGGCCGGAACGCCCAGGCTGACCGGTGAGGCCTGGCCCATGATCGGCAGCGTGGTAAAGGCCGGCGATTCGGAGGCATTCAATTGCGCAGCGGGCTGGTTGTAGTGCTGTACGCCGACGATCACCGCCAGCGACACGCAGGCCGCCATACCGATTTGCGTAATCTGGCTCGCCCAAGGACGCACTTTGTCCCAGAACGGCATTTTCTGCCAGGTGTGAGGCTGCGGCTGAGATTCCTGAACGGCAGAAGGCACCAGCCGGGCAGGTTCTTTCTCAAGTGCAGCGGCTACGCGATCGGTGATGTCGAGATGCATCACTTGCCCGACATCACCTCGCAGTGTGTCACGTATCAGGTGATAGCTCTGCCAGCTTTGTTGAAGCGTTCGATCTTGCGACAGAGAACTCAACAGCTCGCTGTCGAACGATTCACCATCCATCAGAGCGGAAAGCTTTTCTTTCTGCATGCCTAAGTACCCTTCCTGTGCCCGCCATTGCTAACGCTGGATCAGCGGTTGAACTTTATTATCGATAGCTTCCCGGGCGCGGAAAATACGCGAACGTACGGTTCCGACCGGGCAATCCATGATGGCGGCTATCTCTTCGTAGCTTAGCCCATCCAACTCCCGCAGAGTAATCGCCATGCGAAGATCCTCAGGGAGCGACTCAATGGTACGGAAAACTATCTGTCTCAGCTCTTCTGACAACATTAAGTTCTCAGGGTTCGAAATTTCTTTCAGTGCGCCCGCACTTTCGTAATTTTCCGCATCGTTGGCGTCCACATCACTGGATGGCGGACGGCGCCCCTGAGCAACCAGATAATTCTTTGCCGTGTTCACGGCGATTCGATACAACCAGGTATAAAAAGCGCTGTCGCCACGGAACGATTCCAGTGCGCGATAGGCCTTGATAAACGACTCCTGCACCACATCGGGCACATCGCCCTGCGGCACATAGCGGGAAACGAGACTCGCCACCTTATGCTGATAGCGCACTACCAGTAGGTTAAACGATTTCTGATCGCCCTTTTGGACCCGCTCGACCAGAACTTGATCCGTTAACTGCTCGCTCATCCGAGGTAAACTCTCCCCAAATCCGTCTCCACGCGTAAAATTGTACTGCCAGCCATACATTATTTTCCTGAGCAAGCACTCGCTTGGAGTTCATATAGAACACGAAGTTCCATATCGCCATTGTTTTTTCTGTTGATGTCACCCTATCCGTGGCTTTTGCCCGGACAGTTAGGCTAACATGAAATTCACTCTTCTTCTGCACACATCATACGTTATGCAACCATCATCTGAACATGTTAGCGATGTACTGATCGTCGGCAGCGGCGCTGCGGGCCTGTCACTGGCGCTGCGCCTGGCGCAGCATTGCAAGGTTACCGTTCTCAGCAAGGGGCCGCTCAGCGAGGGCGCCACCTTTTACGCCCAGGGCGGGATCGCCGCGGTGTTCGATGAGACGGACAGCATTGCCTCACACGTTGATGACACTTTGATTGCCGGTGCCGGCCTGTGTGACAAAGAGGCCGTCGAATTCATCGCCGGCAACGCGCGCCACTGCGTGCAGTGGCTGATCGATCAGGGCGTGCTGTTCGACACCGAGATCAACGCGCAGGGCGAGGCGCATTATCACCTCACGCGCGAAGGCGGCCACAGCCATCGCCGCATCCTGCACGCCGCGGACGCGACCGGTAAGGAAGTAGAGACCACGCTGGTGGGGAAAGCAAGCGCTCACCCCAATATTTGCGTGATGGAGCGCCGCAACGCGGTTGACCTTATCACCTCGAATAAAATCGGCCTGCCGGGCACCCGCCGAGTAGTGGGCGTTTACGTCTGGAACCGCGAGCTGGAGCGGGTGGAAACCTACCGCGCCAAAACGGTGGTGCTGGCGACCGGCGGCGCGGCCAAGGTGTATCAATACACCACCAACCCCGATATCTCCTCCGGCGACGGCATCGCCATGGCCTGGCGCGCCGGCTGCCGGGTCGCCAACCTGGAGTTCAACCAGTTCCACCCGACCTGCCTGTTCCATCCGCAGGCGCGCAACTTTTTGCTGACCGAAGCGCTGCGCGGCGAAGGGGCTTACCTGAAGCGCCCGGACGGCAGCCGCTTTATGCCGGATGTCGACCCGCGCGGCGAACTGGCCCCGCGCGATATCGTCGCCCGCGCCATCGACCATGAAATGAAGCGCCTGGGTGCCGACTGCATGTATCTGGATATCAGCCACAAGCCGGCGGAATTCATCACCCAGCACTTCCCGATGATCCACGAGAAGCTGCTGACGCTGGGCTTCGATCTGACCCGGCAGCCGATCCCGATCGTCCCGGCGGCGCACTACACCTGCGGCGGCGTGATGGTCGATCAGCACGGCCGCACCGATCTCGACGGGCTGTACGCCATCGGCGAAGTCAGCTATACCGGCCTGCACGGCGCCAACCGCATGGCGTCGAATTCGCTGCTGGAGTGCCTGGTGTACGGTTGGTCGGCAGCGGAAGACATTCTGCAGCGCCTGCCATTCATCCAGCAGGCCAAACAGGTGCCGCACTGGGATGAAAGCCGGGTGGATGATGCGGACGAACGGGTGGTGATTCAGCACAACTGGCACGAGCTGCGGCTGTTCATGTGGGATTACGTCGGCATCGTGCGCACCACCAAGCGGCTGGAGCGCGCCCTGCGCCGCATCAACACGCTGCAGGCGGAAATCGACGAGTACTACGCGCACTTCCGCATCTCCAACAACCTGCTGGAGCTGCGCAATCTGGTGCAGGTGGCCGAGCTTATCGTGCGCAGCGCCATGGCGCGCAAAGAGAGCCGCGGCCTGCACTACACGCTGGACTACCCGGATTTGCTGCCGGAAGCGCTGCCGACCATTTTGCAGCCTTAAATTCTGCGACAGGGCGCCTTATCGGCGCCCTTTTCTTTTCAGTAAAACAGGTAGAAGTCGGTGATCAATCGGCGGAAATCGTCGGTATAGCTGCCATCGGCCTGTTTGATCGCCAGCGCCTGCTCCTGCAGCGGCGTTTCCCGCCGCGTCAGCGCCAGCAGCACCCGGTGCAGCGGCGTATCGGCCCGGTCGCTGACGTTCACTTTCGCCGCCGTATGCCAGCCGCTTTGCAGCGCCAGGCGTTCGAATTCGGCGCCAACGTCGTGCGGCAGCACCACGCAGAACGTCCCCTGTTCCGCCAGCAGCTGCGCCGCGCAGGCCAACAGCGCATCGTGCGTCAGGGTTTCGGTGTAGCGCGCGTTGTGGCGCGCCTGGTCACGGCAGGCCACCGCCGGCTCGAAATAAGGCGGATTACTGACGATCAGATCATACTCAGCGGCATGTTGCTGCGCATAATGATGAATATCCTGCGCATGCACGCGGATGCGCTGCGGCCACGGCGATTCCGCCGCGTTTTCGCGCGCCTGGCCGGCGGCGGCCTCGTCCAGCTCCACCGCGTCGACCGTCACCTCGTCGCCGCTGCGCTGCGCCAGCATCAGCGCGATCAGCCCGCTGCCGCTGCCGATGTCCAGCACCCGGCGCCCCTGCCCCAGCGGCGCCCAGGCGCCGAGCAACACCCCGTCGGTGCCCACTTTCATGGCGCAACGATCGTGGGCGACAAAGAATTGTTTAAAGGTAAAACCCCCGCGACGCGGGGTAAAATCGGCTTTCGATCGCTTGCTCACACTCACCACCTGGCTATAAAACTGGCGTAGCATAAGGCAATCTGATCGACGGGAAAAGAGCGGCTTTCCGCTTAAATAGGTGAAGATCGCGGCCAACCCGTCTATAATCGGCGCCCCAAGTAGAGGTAGACCATGACAGCAACCACTTTTTCCGAACTCGAACTCGATGATCGCCTGATCGACGCGCTGCGCGACAAAGGCTACGATCGCCCCACCGCTATTCAGGCCGAAGCGATCCCGCCGGCAATGGACGGGCGCGACGTCTTAGGTTCGGCTCCGACCGGCACCGGCAAAACCGCCGCCTTCCTGCTGCCCGTGTTGCAGCACCTGCTGGACTTTCCACGCAAAAAATCCGGCCCGCCGCGCGTACTGATCCTGACGCCAACGCGGGAACTGGCGATGCAGGTCGCCGACCAGGCGCGTGAACTGGCTGCTCATACCTCGCTGGATATCGCCACCATCACCGGCGGCGTCGCTTACATGAACCACGCGGAAGTGTTCAGCGAAAACCAGGACGTGGTGGTCGCCACCACCGGCCGTTTGCTGCAATACATTAAAGAAGAGAACTTCGACTGCCGCGCGGTGGAAACCCTGATCCTCGACGAAGCCGACCGCATGCTCGACATGGGCTTCGCGCAGGACATCGAAACCATCTCCGCCGAAACCCGCTGGCGCAACCAGACGCTGCTGTTCTCCGCCACGCTGGAAGGCGAAGCGATCCGCGAATTCGCCGAGCGCATCCTGAAAGAGCCGGTGGAAGTGGAAGCCGATCCGTCGCGCCGCGAACGCAAAAAGATCCTGCAGTGGTACTACCGCGCCGATGACGTGCAGCACAAAACCGCGCTGCTGATCCACCTGCTGCAGCAGCCGGACGTGCAGAAATCGGTGATCTTCGTGCGCAAACGCGAGCGCGTGCACGAGCTGGCCACCTGGCTGCGCGAAGCGGGCATCAACACCTGCTATCTCGAAGGCGAAATGGTGCAGGCCAAACGCAACGAGGCGGTCAAACGCATGATGGATGGCCGGGTTAACGTGCTGGTCGCCACCGACGTTGCCGCACGCGGCCTGGATATCCTCGATATCACCCACGTGTTCAACTTCGACATGCCGCGCACGGCGGACACCTACCTGCACCGCATCGGCCGTACCGGCCGCGCCGGGCGCAAAGGCACCGCCATTTCACTGGTGGAAGCGCACGACCATCTGCTGCTGGGCAAAGTGGGCCGTTACCTGAACGAGCCGCTGAAAGCACGCGTGATCGACGAGCTGCGGCCGAAAACCAAGGTGCCGAACGAGAAGAGCAACGGCAAGCCCTCGAAGAAAGTGCTGGCCAAACGCGCGGAAGATAAAGCGAAGAACAAAGAAAAGGCCAAGGTGAAAGTGCGCCATCGCGACGCCAAAAACGTCGGCAAACGCCGTCAGGCGAAGGCCAAACCGGCCGGCGACGCGGAATAACCACCGCTGCCTAAGAAAAACCGCCTTTACAGGCGGTTTTTTTATGGGCGTTTACTGCTGCGCGTAGTGCGTGGCCAGGCGATGCCCCTGCAGCCATTTGTCCAGCTCGCGGAACTGCACCTTCAGCTCGTCATTCTGCAAATGCGCCGGCGTTTGCGAGAAATAAAACTGGAACACGACGCCCTGCTGGTTGCGTGCCCGGGCATCGGCCCCGGCCTGCAACCAGCAGCAGCGCCAGGTGCGGCGCGTTAATCTTCGCCGCCAGATGCAGCGGGGTATCCCCCAGCCGGTCGCTCAAGGTGGTGTCCGCCCCGGCCGCCAGCAACAGCCGCAGTTGCTCTTCGCGCCCGGCCAGCACCGCCGCCGCAAGCGGCGTGGCGCCGGTAACGGCATTACGCACGTTCACCTGCGCCCCTTCGGCCAGCAACAGCCGCAGGTACTGCGCGTCTTGCAGCATCGCCGCGGTGTGCAGCGCACTGTTGCCGTCCAGCCCCGCCGCCGCCGGGTCGGCGCCGAGATCCAGCAACGCCTGCACGCTACCCGGCTGCAGCGAAAGCACCGCCCACTGCAACATCGTGACCTGTCGATCGCCCCGTTCGCGCAAGCGATCCTGCGTGGCCTGTGCACGGATACCCTGCGTATCGCCACGCGCCACCGCCTGAGCCAGCGCCAGATTGCTGCGGCCGTCAAACGGCGAAATCTCCTGCCCCATCTGTTGCTCCTTAGCCATCATCAGTAAACCGGTCACCGCGACCAGCGCCAGTAAGGCTATCGCCAGCGCCCGCCGCAAGCGACGCCCTTCAGGCATTGGCCTTCGCCTCCCACGGCTTTTGTTCCGCCATCGAGCTTATCACCTTGTCGATGCCGTGCGCCGTCAGGCTGCGATCCAGATGCTTGCTCGGCCGCCAGTCATCGATACCGGTCAGGGTATCGTTGTTGGCCAGGGTGATGTTGTGGCCGATGGCGTCCGGGATCAGCGAGGTCGACTCCTGGGTGCTGGTCAGCATGTCATATTGCTCGCTGTAGCGGCGAATGCCGCCGGCTTCGGCATCTTTCTTCGCCGCCGCCGGATCGATACCCAGGCGATTCAGGGTGTAATCCGAGACCCCAGCCGCGTTGAAGGTGACCGCGACGGTACCGGTCGCCAGCGCAGCCGTGGCCGCCAGACCACCGCCAAGCGAATGGCCGGCGATCACCAGCGCATCGCCGAAGGCCGCCTTGGCGCTTTTGGCAGCGGCAACCGCCTGATTGTACTGCACATCGTCATAGCCCGTCGCCTGCCGCACGTTGCTCAGCCAGTCGCGCCAGTCGTTGGTGCCGGCGAACGCCAACACATACTGCTTGTCGTTGCTGTAAACCCCGGCCTGGAAACCGCTGCCCGCGTCGTGCAGGCTGGCGGGATCGATGCCGAAACCGAGCAGCGCGCTGTCGCTCAGGCGGTTGAACCCGGCAGCGCCCTGGCCGTTCAGTGAATAAACGTCCTTGGCCAACAGCGCCAACGCATAATCACCTTCCTGCGATTGTTGCCCCCGGGTCACGCCCGGCGCTGCCGCCGCCGTCGGGGCCGCCGCTGAAATATCGCCGACCAGCGTATTCAACAGATTCTGCGCATTGAGCGTGTTCTGAGAAGGGGTGGCCACCGGCGCCGGATTTGCCGGCGCTGCCGCAGGCTGCGCCGCCGTCGCCGTCTCGGCAGCGGCGCGAGGTGTAGGGATCGCGGCCACCGGGGATACTGCAGAGGTAAAACTTAAAGGCATACTCATGCCGACTCCTTGTCGATAGACTTTTTATTGAGCACCTGAATAGGTGCTGATTTAGCTATCGGCAGGTCGGATGAGTTCTGTATTAGAAATGCTTATCTTTGTACAGAATGTGATCCGCGTTCGGTTTTCGGCCGCCAAACGCAGAAAAGGGAGCCGAAGCTCCCTGATTGACTGCGCCGCAAATTACAGGCTTTCGGTAAAGGTGCGGGCGATAACGTCGCGCTGCTGTTCCGGCGTCAGAGAGTTGAAGCGCACCGCATAACCGGACACGCGGATGGTCAGCTGCGGGTATTTTTCCGGGTGCTTGACCGCGTCTTCCAGAGTTTCGCGACGCAGCACGTTAACGTTCAGGTGCTGACCGCCTTCCACGCGCACGGTCGGCTGCATTTCCAGCGGCACTTCACGGTATTCGATCTGGCCCAGGTCGCTCACCGCGACAACCTGATCTTCCGCGTAGTTGGCCTTGGCGCACACGCAGCGAGCTTCCGCTTTTTCATCATCCAGCAGCCAGAAAGAATTCACCAGCGCCTGGTCGTTCGCTTTGGTAATTTGAATACCGGTAATCATTATGTTGCCTCCGTACAAGGGCGTAAAAATTCACGTCGTGAGAAAACCCAATTCTGGTTTCGGCCATTTGGTAAAACCATTGTTGTCTTGTTGTTCTGTATACCAGCCTGACCGGGCCAGTTCCTTGATTAAAGTCAATTTTTACCGGGTAGGCACAGGGCGTGAAGGGGCAAATTTATGTTTTATATCAATTTTCCCGCTGCGGCAAAAAC
>NZ_VOSN01000019.1:0-68724 GCF_020858655.1 Serratia montpellierensis | reverse complement strand
ATTATTTTTGTAAATTTTCAAAAATAATTGCACACGACACGGCGGCGAGAAATGAAAAGCGGGTTTCACTGCGCGTGCCGAAACGGTAAGCTATAGCCCATGAATTGCTAAAGAAAACAAAGGAGAGCGTTTATGGCCACCTCCCTCACCTGGCATGACGTGATCGGCAAAGAGAAAGAGCAGCCCTATTTTGTTGAAACGCTCGCCTTTGTTGCCGCTGAGCGTCAAGCCGGTAAGACCATTTATCCACCGCAGAAGGACGTGTTCAACGCTTTCCGCTTTATCGAGCTGGCGGACGTCAAGGTCGTCATCCTCGGCCAGGATCCCTACCACGGCCCCAATCAGGCACACGGCCTCTCTTTCTCGGTGCGCCCCGGCGTGCCGGCGCCGCCGTCGCTGGTGAACATGTATAAAGAGCTGACGACCGACATTCCCGGCTTCGAACGCCCGGATCACGGCTACCTGCAAAGCTGGGCTGAACAGGGGGTGCTGCTGCTCAACACCGTGCTGACGGTGGAAGGCGGCCGCGCGCACTCGCACGCCAACCTGGGCTGGGAAACCTTTACCGATAAGGTGATCGCCGCCCTGAATGAGAACCGCGAAGGCGTGGTGTTCCTGCTGTGGGGCTCGCACGCGCAGAAGAAAGGCAACTTTATCGACCGCAACCGCCACCATGTGCTGAAGGCGCCGCACCCGTCGCCGCTCTCCGCGCACCGCGGTTTCCTCGGCTGCCGCCACTTCTCGCAGGCCAATCAGCTGCTGGAGCAGCAAGGACTCACGCCGATCGATTGGATGCCGCGCCTGCCGCAGGCATAGTCCAGAGACAAAAAAGGCACCCTCGGGTGCCTTTCTTTATGCCGTTGCCGGGGCGATTACGCCTTGGCTTTGGAGACCGCGACCATCGCCGGACGCAGCAGGCGGCCGTTCAGCGTATAACCTTTCTGCATCACCATCATCACGTGGTTCGGCTGGTGATCGGCGGATTCCATCATGCTCATCGCCTGATGCACTTCCGGGTTGAACGGCACGTTGACGTCGCCGACGATTTCGATGCCATACTTGCGCACCACGTCCAGCAGCGATTTCAGCGTCAGCTCGATGCCTTCGATCATCGCGGCCAGTTCAGGATTGTTTTTATCCGCCAGATCCAGCGCGCGCTCCAGGTTGTCGATCACCGGCAGCAGATCGCCGGAGAATTTCTCCAGGGCGAACTTGTGCGCTTTCTCGACGTCCAGTTCAGCGCGGCGGCGGATGTTTTCCGCTTCCGCTTTGGCGCGCAGCAGGCTGTCGCGCTCGTGCTGCTGCGCTTCCGCCAGTTGGGCTTCCAGTTCGGCGATACGCGCATCGCGCAGATCGACGCCTTCCGCCGCTTCCGGCAGCGTATCATCGTGATGAGCGTGTTGTTCCATTTCTTCCGAGACTTGCTCGTTTGGCGTCTTCTGTTCTTTACTACTCATGAATATCTCCGCGTTTTAGCATTAATCTCGCAACTTGGCTTATTATGGGGATCAAAACCGGGGTTTCAAGTCAACCGGTCACAATGTGGGGCATAAACGGGTCCCGGTGAGGAAAATCACAACAAATGAATAAAAAATTCGCCTGTATTGGCATTGTTGGCCACCCGCGTCACCCTTCAGCGCTGGCAACCCACGAGATGCTGTTCCACTGGCTGGTCGCCCGCGGCTATTCAGTGATGGTCGAACGCCAGATCGCCCATGATTTGGGGCTGAAAGACGCCGTGACCGGCAGCCTGGCGGATATCGGCCAGCGCGCCGATCTGGCGGTGGTGGTCGGCGGCGACGGCAACATGCTCGGCGCCGCGCGCGTGCTGGCGCGCTACGACATCAAGGTGATCGGGGTCAACCGCGGCAACCTCGGCTTCCTCACCGATCTCGATCCCGACAACGCCCTGCAGCAGCTGGCGGACGTGCTGGAAGGCGAGTACATCGACGAACAGCGTTTCCTGCTGGAAACCATCGTGCATAAAGAGCACCAGCAGTGCCGCATCAGCACCGCCATCAACGAAGTGGTGCTGCACCCCGGCAAAGTGGCGCACATGATCGAATTCGAAGTGTACATCGACGATCGCTTCGCCTTCTCACAGCGCTCCGACGGCCTGATCATCGCCACGCCGACCGGCTCCACCGCCTACTCGCTCTCTGCCGGTGGGCCGATCCTCACCCCGTCGCTGGAGGCGATCGCGCTGGTGCCGATGTTCCCGCACACCCTTTCCGCCCGGCCGCTGGTGATCAACGGCGACAGCACCATCCGCCTGAAGTTTTCGCAGATCGGCAGCGATCTGGAGATCAGCTGCGACAGCCAGATCGCGCTGCCTATCCAGGAAGGCGAAGAAGTGCTGATCCGCCGCAGCGATTTCCACCTGAATTTGATTCACCCGAAGGACTACAGCTATTTCAACACGTTAAGCACCAAGCTGGGCTGGTCGAAAAAATTGTTCTAAAATCTGCGCCGGCCACTTTACTGTATATAAAACCAGTTTATACTGTATGAAACTACAGTTATGTGTTTATACACAGGAAGGTTCCCATGCTGGCGCAATTAACCATCAGCAACTTTGCTATCGTTCGTGAGTTGGAAATCGATTTTCAACCGGGTATGACGGCGATCACCGGTGAAACCGGCGCCGGCAAATCCATCGCCATCGATGCGCTGGGGCTGTGCCTCGGCAACCGCGCCGACGGCAACGTGGTGCGCCTGGGAGCCGCCCGCGCCGACCTCTGCGCCCGCTTCTCGCTGGCGGACACCCCGTCCGCGCGCGAGTGGCTGGAACAGAACCAGCTGGACGACAGCAACGAATGCCTGCTGCGCCGGGTGATCAACGCCGACGGCCGTTCGCGCGGCTTTATCAACGGCACCGCCGTGCCGCTGTCGCAGCTGCGCGAGCTGGGGCAACGCCTGATCCAAATCCACGGTCAACACGCCCATCAGCTGCTGCTCAAGCCGGAGCACCAAAAAGCGCTGCTAGACGCCTACGCCGACGAACCCGCCCTGCTGGCGGCGATGAGCCAGGCCTACCAACGCTGGCACCAGAGCTGCCGCGAGCTGGCGCATCATCAGCAGCAGTCCATCGAGCGCGAAGCCCGCAAGCAGCTGCTGCAATACCAGTTGAAAGAGCTGAACGAATTCGCGCCGCAGGCCGGCGAGTTCGAGCAGACTGACGCCGAGTACAAGCGCCTGGCCAACAGCGGCCAGCTGCTGACCCTCAGCCAGCAGACGCTGCAGCTGCTCGCCGACAGCGACGAGAACAACATGCTCAGCCAGCTCTACAGCGCCAAGCACCTGCTGCTTGAACTAGCCGGGCTGGACGACAAGCTCGGCGGCCTGCTGGACATGCTGGAAGAGGCTTCTATCCAGATCAGCGAAGCCAGCGACGAGCTGCGCCACTACGCCGATCGCATGGATCTCGATCCCAACCGCCTGCACGAGCTGGAACAGCGCCTGTCGCGCCAAATCAGCCTGGCGCGCAAACATCAGGTCACGCCGGAAGAGCTGCCGCAGCTGCATCAGCAGTTGCTGGATGAACAGCAGCTGCTTTCACAGCAGGAAAGCGACCATGAACATCTGAACGAGGCGGTCACCCTGCATCACCAGCAGGCGCTGGCGCTGGCGGAGCAGCTGCATCAGAAACGCCTGCACTACGCGGCCGAGCTGACCACGCTCATTACCGACAGCATGCAGGCGCTCTCCATGCCGCACGGCAAGTTCTACATCGACGTGCGTTTCGAACCGCAGCATCTGAGCGCCGAAGGGGCCAGCCGCACCGAGTTCTGCGTCTCCACCAACCCGGGGCAGCCGCTGCAGCCGCTGGCGAAGGTCGCCTCCGGCGGTGAGCTGTCGCGCATCGCGCTGGCCATTCAGGTGATCACCGCCCGCAAGATGGAAACCCCAGCGCTGATCTTCGATGAAGTGGACGTGGGCATCAGCGGCCCGACCGCCGCCATCGTCGGCCGCCTGCTGCGCCAGCTCGGCGAATCCACCCAGGTGATGTGCGTGACCCACCTGCCGCAGGTGGCCGGATGCGGGCATCAGCACCTGTTCGTCAGCAAGCAGACCGACGGCACGGTCACCGAAACCCAGATGGCGCCGCTGGATAAGCGCGCCCGGCTGCAGGAGCTGGCGCGCCTGCTCGGCGGCAGCGAAGTCACCCGCAATACGCTGGCGAACGCCAAAGAACTGCTGGCGGCATAAAAAAGCTCAACTTTTTCACTTTCCTGCGGTCTGACAGTGACGCTGTTGACCCGAAAGATATCTAAAGTGCGGCGCGGCGGTGATCTTAAGCCCCCTCAACGGCCTGAAACAGGCCAAGCGCTTGAGGTGCTGAAAGAAAGCCAACGCGTCGCAACGTGAAAGATGAAGGGTATAAAGGTTTCCAACTGCCGCAAGGTCTATTATCATCGGCATCCTATGCCCTAAAGGAATGTGATTACTATGCGCTGTAAAACGCTGACTGCCGCCGCTGTAGTTCTTGTGATGCTGACTGCAGGCTGTTCTACTTTTGAAAAGGTGGTTTATCGTCCTGACATCAACCAGGGGAACTACCTGACGTCGACCGACGTGGCGAAAATTCAGAAAGGGATGACCCAACAACAGGTCGCTTACACATTGGGCACCCCAATGCTGCAAGACCCGTTCGGAACTCAGACGTGGTTCTATGTGTTCCGCCAGCAGCCTGGCCATGAAGACATCACCCAGCAGACGCTGACGCTGACCTTCGACAGCGCAGGCGTGTTGACCGATATCCAAAACAAACCGGCGCTGACCAAGTAATCGGCGCCGCCCGCTCTTCCGGCCCATGAGGGGGCATGGTGTTCCTCATGACAGTCGCAGGCTGCAACGCGGAAGAGAAAATCGGTTCCAGATAAAAAATAAGGCGCTATAAGCGCCTTATTTTTTTGCCTTTTCTGCCCGTTGCCGGCGCAGCTCTTTTGGATCGGCGAGCAACGGCCGGTAGATCTCCACCCGGTCGCCGTCGTTCAGCGTATCGCCCAGCTTGGCCGGGCGGCTGTAGATGCCGATTTTGTTGCTCTTGAGATCGATATCCTGTCGCAGCTCCAGCAGGCCGGAAGCTTGGAGCGCCTGCTCGACGCTGCTACCCTCGGCCAGCTTCACCTTGCGCAGGTACTGACGCTCCGGCAAGGCGTACACCACCTCGACCTGGATATCAGACACTGTAGACCTCTTTCGCCCGCTGGGTGAATGCCTGCACCATGTTGCCCGCCAGCTCTTTGAACACCTTGCCGAACGCCAGCTCAATTAGTTTGTTGGTGAACTCGAAGTCCAGGTGCAGCTCCACCTTGCAGGCCTCTTCGCTCAGCGGCGTGAAGTGCCAGCCGCCCATCAGCTTGCGGAACGGGCCATCGACCAGTTGCATATTGATGCTCTGGTTATCCAGCAGCGTATTGCGCGTGGTGAAAGTCTTACTGATACCGGCCTTGGCGACGTCCACCGCGGCGGTCATTTCGTTGGAGGTAGCGTTAAGCACCCGGCTGCCGGTGCAGCCTGGCAGAAAATCGGGGTAAGAATGAACATCGTTAACCAACTGATACATCTGCTCGGCGCTGAACGGCACTAATGCAGACCGACTGATCTGGGGCATATCATTTCCTGTAAGACATAAAACGTACAGATAATACCATTTATCTGGCGGCAAACAAAAAATCTGCTAAGGGATGAGGGCACCAAAAATGCGAAAAATTGCGCAGGTGCTGAACGGGAAAGGATTTCTTTCGCTGAAGCATCCAGTATAATGAACGCACTATGACAAAGAAAAAAGCACACAAACCCGGTTCCGCCACCATTGCTCAAAACAAGCGCGCGCGTTTCGAATACTTCATTGAAGAAGAGTTCGAGGCGGGCCTGTCGCTGCAAGGGTGGGAAGTTAAATCGCTGCGTGCAGGCAAAGCCAACCTCAGCGACAGCTACGTGACGTTCCGTGACGGTGAAGCCTATCTGTTTGGCGCCACCATCACCCCGCTCAACGTGGCTTCGTCGCATGTGGTGTGCGATCCGACGCGTACCCGTAAACTGCTGCTGAACCGACGCGAGCTGGACACCCTGCTCGGCCGCGTCAACCGCGACGGTTACACCGTGGTGGCCTTGTCCCTGTATTGGAAAAATGCCTGGAGCAAGATCAAGATCGGCGTAGCCAAAGGCAAGAAAGAGCACGACAAACGCGATGACATCAAAGATCGCGAATGGCAGACGGCGAAAGCCCGTATCATGAAGCACGCCAATCGTTAAGCCGCTGGCTTATCGAGGTAAACTTCTGGTATACTGCACAAAGTTACTTGGGGCTGATTCTGGATTCGACGGGATTTGCGAAGCCCTAGGAGCATGCCGAGGGGCGGTTGGCCTCGTAAAAAGCCGCAAAAAAATAGTCGCAAACGACGAAAACTACGCTTTAGCAGCTTAATACCCTGCTTAGAGCCCTCTCTCCCTAGCCTCCGCTCTTAGGACGGGGATCAAGAGAGGTCAAACCCAAAAGAGATCGCGTGGATGTCCTGCCTGGGGCTGAAGCGTTAAACTCAATCAGGCTAGTCTGTCAGTAGCGTGTCCATCCGCAGCTGGCCGGCGAATGTAAAGATTGGACTAAGCATGTAGTGCCGACGGTGTAGTAATTTCGGACGGGGGTTCAAATCCCCCCAGCTCCACCAAATACGTCGCCAGTGAACCAGATAGACCCGGCGATAATAGCGAAAAAAAGCCCGCAACTTCGGTTGCGGGCTTTTTTGTATCCGTAATCGTCCGAGTTTATCCGGCTAAATCTGGAGACTGTTGGTATGCGGTTAGGTATACGCTAAATTGATACCAATTACGTACAACCAATAGATGGAAGACTCCGTGCATAGCGTGGACTACATAAGTATAAAAACCAGAGTCCAGCAAATGGCAGAATAGCAGCAAATTGCTTTAGAGAGCATTTACTCAGCCGTCGAGGCCAATTGGTTTGCCCTTAAGCGAACAAGGATAACTGCGGACTAGCCAAGGATATCTGGCGATCTTAAGAAAGTTGTTTCCCGAGGTCTGTAGTTATCCTAATTCATGAAATTAAGGCAAGAATGGTGATTGAAGCATTAGTATGGCAATAGTGGCGCCAAACTGCATCGATTATTTAACTAGTGCCAATTTGAATGCCAGCGGGAAATTAGGTCTGCATCATCTGCTGTTTTCTTTGATAGCACGGGGTAACAGCTAGTTCCGTCCTTACCGGTGTTTGCAGCGCTTGGGTGCTGGATATCAGGACCGTTTTTGCTGCTATAAAGAGTGCATTCCAGTTTCAGTTAGTTGACGGGTCAACGCACCCCAGTTTGGGTAGCTCGCAAGAAACTACTGTTTACAGTTAACCTGGGGAGTCCTAACCGTTTAGCGATACGCTTCTGAGGCAGACAACCTTGATTATGGAGAATAAATACCTCGATAAACCATACCCTTTCACTTATAAAATAATGCCCATTAAGCAGATGACGATCATTATTTTCGAAAAAAAGCCACCCTAACAGACGTTTAGAATGTAATCTCTACAGCTGCGCTGTGCTTAGGTAAGCATATCACTTCTGTTCAGATGGACGAATTCAGTAAGCCACTCAACTACCTAAGGTTACAACATAAAAGGTTGGTTAGAGCTAGTTTCAATTGGAAGATATCGTTCCTTATCGCCTCGCAAGATATGCCCGTCCAGAAAAAGGCTACGTAGCTGAGCTGTCGACGATATGCGCATTTTTATCATGGCGTTCCGTTTGTGCGTGCTTATAGTTTTATATGCAACATTAAATTTCTTGGCCAAACACTTGATACTATCCCCTTCAATGATACCTGTAATTATAGCTATTTCACTAGGTGTGAGGTTTGACATGGGAGGACCTATGTAAAACTGGGAATTATATGAGGCAAAATTCTCTCCATCAAAAAATCGTGTCAAAAAACTAACAAAGCAACTTATGTCAATTTTTTTTGGTATCTGCCAGCCAGCCTCCCCCCGCTCAAAATTATTGAATTTATTTATAAACATGGTCGGTTTTGAAGACCAGAGCAGACACTTTACTGACGGATGATAAGTGGCCATGAAATGAGTGAACTCACCCCAGTTATTATAACTCTCATTCTGCCCGAAGGCCTCCATCAAATAGACATCGGCAGGCCCTTTCCTCAGCGCCAAACACATTAGTGCGGATAGACTGGATACCACATCGGTAACATTTATTCTTTCAACAAAATATTTACTTAATACCTGAACCATACTCTCCCGATAAAAAACCACCGGATCCATCACTACAATATTTATCTTTCTGTTGTTTTTCTTCAAGATTGCGATGCCCATGTAATAACCATATACTTATGACCCCGAGCGCAAGTAGTTTCGAGATTAAACGAGCCCTACATGATAATCATGTCGCGAATTTTTATCTGCTAAAGCGTTTTTATCGAGGTATAAGATATAGATAATGTTACTCGTAAACGAACGTCACGCCAATAATGGACTGAACATTGCCTGCTACCACTTGCCCATTGATTCGTGCATAGGAAGCCGTTAGTCCCAAACTTTGGGGGCTGGTACCGACCGTACCGAGAGAAACATTCTTATTGGTAGCTATAATGCCATTACGGTTAGACAGTTGTACGCCAACGCCAGTAGCCGGATTTGAAGATGACGTATTGGTAAATATGGTGCTTGCCGTATCAGCAGTTGTGCCGGTCAGATAATAAGCCAGCTGTTGGTTTTGTCCACAATGGACAGTTAGCGGTACAGCAGCCGTGCCGGGGTAATCCGGCAAGGTAACCGTCACATTGCGCGATGACACGTCGCAACCACCAGTGGGAACCACCACTGTGTTATTAGCATAAATATTCCATGTGAAACGGTCTATTGTGCCATTTTGTTGACCGGTTTGAGGGTTTGTTGAATATTTATACATATTTAATCTGGCAATCAAACTACCCTTATTAATTAATACTCCTGACGCCGCTGAAATAGGTTTCAGGAATAGCATAACATTCCATGGCTGATATGAACTGGTTGTAAATGCGGTCTCTTTGGTTCTATTAGTAACTGGCAGTGGATAGCTTGAATTATAATACTTCACCGTTCCTGTGAAATTTTCCAGAGCCCCACCATAGGCGCTGCCGTCATTTAAAGCCACCCAGTCAATATAGGATTGTGGAAGTTCATTTCGACAACTTATGCTTGAGTTTAGGTCTACAACGAGGTTCTGACCAGCCTGTACGCTAGGCGTTAAGTTAGCATAAACAGTGAAAGTTCCTGCCCCTCCTCCAGAGCTAGAATTAATTACATTTCCTGTAGCATCCTTACAAGCAAAAGCATTAACGCCGGATGAATATGCCATTAGGCATACAGAAGCCACGAGGGCAGCAACTTCTTTTTTCTTCAACACTTTCTTTAGTTTTGAAACCAGTGTCATGACGTGACTCCTCAATTTAGGCGTAAGTGTATGTGACATTAATTACGGCCTGAATACTGCCTTGCTTGGCGTTGCCATTAACTGATAACGCACGAACCTGTAATGGCAGACTCGCTGACTGTGTGGAATCATCAACCTGAACCGCCTTGGTTTTTCCGTTGTTTAGGTTATTGCCACTGGTGTCCTGCAGCTCCAATTGAAGATTGGTTGCCCCACCTTGATTTTTGTAATATCCCGTGCTGTCCGTTGTCCCCGTGAATGTTGCCGTGACTCTCGAAGTGCCTATTGGACAATTGGTCAAATTCAGCGTTACCGGATGCCAGGCTGAGCCCGAGCCGGCCTGTATATAATTAAATGTAAACAAGTCGCCCAAGTCTACCGTCGCCGATGGCGATGATACGGTGCAGGGCTTGGCCACTACGCGTCCGTTGACCGTAATGGTCACGTCAGCTGCATGCGCGGCGAATGTTGTAGTAAAAAGCAACGCCCCCGCCAGCATAATGTTCTTGATAATGATCATCTTCAGACTTCCTTACTGAAACTCTAAGGTGAAATTGGCCGTCGCTGTCACTGTTCCTGCCATCACGGGCGCGCGCGTTGCCATTAAGCGTGCATAAAAGCCCAACGTATTGGGCTGGCCCGCCGTCAATGTCGTCCACTTCAGGGAGTCCTGAGCCGCATTTAATGGAATCGGAGTCTTGTCGCGATCCAGTATTTGCACCCCAATACCGCTTGCGGCGTTTGTTCCAGCATCAATCTTTAACAGGGTAGTGTTGTCGTTGTCAGAGGTTCCGACATACCCCACGCGAACTGCCGTCGCGGAACTGCCGCACTTGTCGAAGACAATCTTGAAAGGTATGGATGGCGTGACGGCCCCAACCCGGTTGAATTGCTTGGCCGCATTGCTCAACAAATCCACCGTAAAATCCTGAGAGTCAACAGAGACCGAGCAGGCATTGTCTTTTAGATAACCTGTGATGGTGATAGTACTGTCAGCCGCATGGGCATATCCCGCAACCAACGGCAACAAACACAGGATTGGAAGGTATTTTCTCATTGCGTCATCATCTCCTGCTTATCACCGGCAAATGGCAGAGGCATAGCTCAAAGCCTGGTTTTGACTGTCAGCCGGCAAACTGTACGTCGCCGTGCAGCGTTCATTTTCGCTATTGCCCCACCTCACGTTGACGGTACCTTTTGGCGCAAGGCCGGTAAGGTAAACTTGCCCGCCATCTGCCACGATGCTGCCTGACTGACCATCTCCGTAAGAGGCTACAGAGCCGAACGGGACTGGCTTGCCGTTGTTTGTCAATGTCATAAGAACCTTCAGCCCGACTTTGGCCTTGAAGTCCGCACGCACGACGGCTCCCCGTGTAGGAACGACGCTTAATACCGGTTCCTCCAGTTCGACGTTGTTCGCCAGTGTATTCGTGTTCAAGGATATCCGATTCTCGCGGTAGTCCATCGCATAAGGGAGCACGGCATAACCACGCCAATCTGTACGCACCCCTGTTTGATTCTCGACAGAAACGTGTTTCGCCCCCGGCGCCTTGATAAGCACCATGGTGTCATTGAGTGGCTGGCTGAAGGTGATGCCATTTTCGTGGGCAAGTACGCCACCACTGGCACCATAGTAAATCTGCTTATAGTCACCGCTGTGGCTATAACCGACGTTGGCGTTGCCGTAAGCGCCGCGGTAATTCAGCGCGGCGTTACCCGTTGCGCCGCTATTACCATTACCACCGCTGTTATAGCCCGATTGCACGCTATAACTCAGGTTGTTATCTTCCAGCAGCGTCCCGTAAAGGCCGGCCGTATTTGTCGTACGTCCCTTGAAGTCTGTCGACGTGTTGTAACTGGCATTGGCATTTCGGAATACTGACCGGGTATCCGAGCGCATCCAGTGGCTGAACGGAATATTAATGTTGAAAGCAAGCAGTTGGTCTTTATCGTCGGACCAGGCATTTTTGGACAGACTATAACTCAGGCTCCAGCTGATATCCTGAATGGTGCTGTTATAGCCAATCTGCAGCTGTTCATCTGAACGGCTGGTATTCCAGTAGCTTTGATGACTGCCAGTCAGGTATATCGTCGATGTCCGTCCAACCTGTTGCGTCACCGTCGCCTGCAAACGACCGCGCTTGCTGTAGTTCAGATTGTAATAATCCGTCAGCTTTGGTTTGATATTCACGATCCCGTCTTCACTAATCACGGAGTAACCGCTCATGCGTCGCCACGCGGTGTCGGCCAGAGAATAGAAGCCCCGGGTAGAATAACGGTATCCGACCAGTTGGAAATTGGTCCCTAACTCATTGAGTGATTTGTTATAGAGAAAACGCAGAGATTGTCCCTGATGCTTGCTGCCGTCAGGCAAGGTGGCATTCGCCTGCGTAATATCTGAAGATACCGCCCCGAGGTAGCCCAGGTTTTTCCCCACCCCGAGGTTAAAGGCACGATAGTCGTTTGAGGCACGTGTGCCGCCATAGACCGTCCAGCCATCGGGTAATCCCCAAAGCGCCGTTCCCTGGAAAAACTTCGGCTTGTCTTGTTGTTCATTACCACTGCGGAACTGCCCTGCAGTCACCGCGTACTTCACCTGTCCTTCACGCTGCAACATTGGAACGGATGAGAAGGGAACGGTAAAGACCTGAACGGAGCCATCCGCCTCTTTCACCGTCACCTGCAGATCGCCACTGTTACCTGCCGCATACAGATCACCGATAGTGAAGGCGCCGGCGGGTACCGTGGTCTGATATATTTCATATCCGTTCTGCTTGACCGATACGCGTGCGGTACCACGTGCTATTCCATGTATAACGGGCGCAAAGCCGCGTTGACTGTCGGGTAGCATATTATCGTCTGTGGCAACCTGAAGGCCGCGGAAGTTGATACCTTCAAAGATATCACCCGCAGTATAGCCATCACCCATCGTCAGCCGGCTGCGCCAGGATACAATGTCACGTTCAAGCCAGGTATTGACATGTTGCCAGCGATTTTCGTTATATCCCGTGCCGCTGCTGTAACTCCAGGTTGAGTTATCCCGCAGGCGCCATGCCCCCAGGTTGAGACCCGTTTGCAGATTGAGATAGGCGTAATTGCGGGTGCCGCCATTGTGACTGCGCACTTCACTGCCGGTATAGTTGTAATTGAGCAAACCGGCCGTAATACCATTATCCCAAAGCTCGGGAGCTATGTACCCTCTCGCCTGATTTCCCATGAAAGCCTGAGGAATGCTGATGGAAAGACGCTGGCGACCGACATCGAATGAGCTTGCAGCATCAGCAATAAGCCGTGTGAAAGGCACGCAGGCCGTGCTCTTCATTACGGCAATATCTGGAATAGTCAAGGTATTGACGCCAAGTGAAGCCAGCTGAGAGCGAGTGAGACACGGTTCCAGCTTGCTACCGTCATCACTTTTATCAAAGGTGATGTCTCGCGTCGTCACGTAACCCTCGTTCATGTAAATGTCGACACGATAGGTACCCGGCGGCGCATCAAGCCCCTTTTCGAAACTGGAGAGATCGGCAACCGATGCCGGGTCGTCAGCCAGGAACCGGGGATTGAAGTAGTTGTCTGCGCGCGCGGAAAATGTCGAAGCCACCAAGAGCAATGCCAGCGGCGTAAGCATTGCTTTGTTTAGCGCCCGTTCCCGGATGTGGTATTTTTTCATGTTATCCGTGCCTGCTCCATAAACCAGGTGACTTGTCGCTACCGCACGCCGTCATCAATGCCGGTGCTGCGTTACCTGCGTTATTGAATCCATTGTTTTAGTGAATGACTCAGATCGTTACTGCAAGGTGCCTTTCATCACAGACGTGAGCGCACCGTAATCATTAATCGTGCGATATGTAATTGCACTGCCGGCATCGCCCGGCAGTTTCACCGTTGCCGCCCCCATAGGCGGGACCATGACATTGGCTAATGAACGTGTGCCGGCATTCAATTCCGTGACGGTCAGAAAATAGGGTGTTGGATTATTCAGTACCAGTGTGTTCGCATCGCGTTTAAACGTCAGTTTTCCGGGGGCCTGATCAGGCGCCATACTGAGATTTTGTGGGCGATACAACAATTTGATTCGGCTCGTTATCGCCAGTTGAAGCGTATTTTCTTTCTGTTTTGCCTTGTCCAGAGAGGGAATGGCTTTGACGTTGACCCAGAAAAGACTTTCGCGGTCTTTAGGCAAGGCGTTATTGGTTGCATCAATAATACGCAGCGTATTTTCTTTTTTCCCCTGCATGAGGAACAACGGCGGAGTAATAACGAACCGGCCTTCTTTTTGACCATCATCGTTCTCGACCCAGGATTGAATAAGAAAGGTGTCTTTATCATTATTGTTGCTCACACCCAGAGTGACCTGTTTCTGTTCTGCCGGATAAATAACGCGTGTTGCCCCAAGAGCCACGCCCGCTTCAGCATGCGGAGTACAAAATACGACTGCCAAAGCCAGCAGTGAACCCATGACATTTCCGGTCGCTTTCATTTTAATCACGTTAACCTCTTGGGCGGATAACCGCCGTTTTAACCTTTTGCGCGCGCTTATCTCATCCGAGATAAAAGTTTCATACGCGAAAACGAATGTTTTATTGGTATGTCAAAGAGAACCAAGCCTGGGCATTTGCAGCACCACCGATAACCGTATTGCCGGTTGCCCGATATTTGGCAACAAATTGCAAGATACGCGTTCCTTTAGTCAGCGGTTTCCAAGACTGAGGTTCTGAATTAATGGGTATGAGTTGCCCCTGTTCATCGAACAGGGCGATGCCGACGCCAGACGCAATTCCCTCGCCTTCGCCAACCGACAGAACATCAGGGTTTTTGCCATCGGCTACGCCGTGAAAGACGATACCGACGCGATCGCTGACATTGGGATTACAATCCTGGAGATGCAAACTGAACGGCACCGGATCGGCGTCATCCCCTGCATCCTTGAAACGGTTACTGCTAACCTGTCCCATGCGAACAACCAGTTGCCTGTCACCCGCCTCAACCGTACAGGCTTCAGCGATGAGCTCCCCCTGAAAGCGCATCTGTCCTCCAGGAAGCGTGACGTTCCACTTGTTGCCGGCGATAGACAGAGGAGCAATGAAAAGCAGGCAGAGTCCCAGTCTGGTTTTGAGCATCGCTTATTCCCTCTTCGATAGCTGAAAACAGGCCGTCCTGGCCTGATTAAGCATCCTTGCAGACCGGTATTACTGGTACTGAACTTTAAAGTTGGCGTTCGCGTTGGCAGTACCAGGAGTGGCAGCACCGGTGGCGATGTAACGCGCCTGGAATGGCAGAGTGTTGGTACCGTCAGTCAGAGTGGCAGCAGTACTGAAGGTTGCACCGTCGAATGCCAGCGCTTTGCCTGCACTGTCCAGCACCTGCACACCCACGTTGGTAGCACCACCCGCAGAGGAGCTTTCCAGTGCCAGAGCAGTTGGGTTCTCAGCATTGACAGCAACACCAGAGAATGCAATGGCCGCTTTGGTAGCAACGGTGGTATCGCAATCGTTCAGCTGAATGTTGAAGCCTACAGCAGAGCTGGTTTTACCCGCCTCGCTCAGCGTGGCAGTTTTGACCTGGCCCAGCTGGACGGTTTGGTCTACAGAACCGGCATCAACGGCGCAAGCAGCGTTAACTACTTCACCTTTAAAGTGAACGGTACCACCGTTAACGGTAGTAGTTGCTGCATGAGCCAGGCCAGCAGTCATCAGAGAGGCGGCAATCAAGGTGTTGATAAGACGGATCTTACGCATAAGTTCAAAACTCCATGTCTTGGTAAAAGGCCAATAATTGGCATAACAACTTGATTCAAATGAGCATTTTTTCTGTTTGTCTCGCGCCAAATCGAACACGGCAAGACAAAAAAAGTAGTCAAAATGAACCAAATTGTATCATTTGGAGTTAAATATCGTTTTTGGCATAATTACAGTTAAATGTTTCGAAATAAATATGTATTGCAGTCAAACAAGCTGGAGAGGCGATTGATGGGATAATATAAGAATGGATAAAGTATGGATTGCGACTGCAAAGAATTTTGCACTCTCAGATGTTTCTGCTGCGGTTGGCTAGTTAGGTAACTAATAAAAGCGGATATTCTGTTAAAAAAAAGAATCCAAGAAGAATTGACTTGGCGCAAATTATAGACGAAACTAATTACAATTTGGTTCATTTTGACTAATTCCTCTACAATTCCTTTTGCCAAACCTCTGCAAACCGACGATGATTGCTCGAGGTATATAACACTGTGTGTTGAATGTTTCTATGTCCCAAATAGTCCTGTATCAGCCGCGTATCTGTCCCCCTGTTAGCCAAAGCATATCCGCATGAATGCCTCAACATATGTGGATTAAGAGAGACGGCGATACTTGCCAAGGAACCGAACTTCTTCATCATGTTATAAACTTGTTGGCGAGAAAGAGGACCGCCTTTTTGCGAGAGAAATATCCAAGGTGATTCGCAGCCACGCCATGTTACTCTTTCCTCTAGCCAAGCTTTTAGAAGCTTTATCTCTGAAGCCAAAAGTGGATGCGTTGTTTTTAAGCCGCTTTTTAGCCTGTTTACGTGCACGACTTTATCAATGAGATTGATATCCGAAAATTTTAAGTGGCAGAGCTCACTAACCCTGAAACCATGAATAAAACACATTTGAATAAAACACTCATCTCGCTTAGGGAAACTTCCTTTACGAGATGCCTCAAGCAAGCGATCTATTTCATTTTGTGTAAGATATTTTCTTTTCTTCACAGAAACACCTCCATATTTTAGGCCGTGTGAAAAATTACCGTCGATTTTCAAGCTTCTTGATATCAATAGTATTATCTCAAGTGAAACATAGTTAGGCAATATAATTAAGGTATAAATCAAGATAGTTTAATCCGTGTATTAATATCACAGCCTATTTATTGAACGACATAACTTAATTGCGGACACCATCTATTTTTCAAGCTATCTTTTCCATGCATAATAACTTTTAAATAAAAAACGAATCACATTCCAATATGGAAACATCTGATTTCATCATGTCAATAAAAATGACTATACATACTACTTATCACTCTCCCGTCTATTAAACCCGACTAAGAATGTATTTCACATCAGCATTGACCTGTTCGCGTCGTTGGCTAATACACTGCGACCTGGGTGATCCGCTAATACGTTCTTCTATTTATCTCATATACTGAGCACAAAAAGATTGTGTGGTGTGGAAGTGGCTGAAGTGAAAATCTCAAAGCTCCTGTGCAAGTGTAAGCATCCAGTAAATCGAATTATTCAATTTTAGAGATCTTTCGGCATATAGAATGTGTCCTTTAAAGAGATCATCATGCGCAAAGCCCATTTTACTGAGCATCAGATCATCCTCGTACTGAACTCCGTCGAAGCAGATTGGACCGTCAAAAATGTTTGCCGCGAAGCAGGAATATCTGAGGCCTCGTACTACAACTGAAAAGCAAAGCGCGGCGGGAATTCACCCTATGATATTAAATAAATAAAATATTTTAAGGAGGAAATAAAACGAGTATGCTTACATTTTCTGGTATTAGGTTTCTTTGTTGTGCAATTTCCTCGCGGTTATCGCCTTGTCCCTTCGTTATTCAAACGTCATCGTTCGCTTCCTTTCAGTGGCGATTACCCTTTGGTGAGCTGATACGTGCTTAAGCCACATTCCCAAATATCCGGCATGCCCGCAGGCATGCCGGACGCTACCTCACCGCCCCTCTTTCTCTCCCAGGAAGAAATACCACAGCGGAATGGAAAGCAGCAGGGTGAACACCAGCGTATACAGCAGCACCATCAGGCTCTGCATGATCACCATCTGGGGGCTCCAGGCGCCGATTGGCAGCTGGAATTGCTCGACGGTGCCACCGAGGATCGCCCGGCCCATCACGCAGCCAACCGCCACCGCCACGGTCGCCACCGCCGCGCGGAACTTGCGCACCTCGGCGCGGCGGGCGGCCGCTTCCGGCGTTTCGTCCCGGTGGCTTTGCCGTTGGCCGCGCCAGCGCCATACGTCCACCAGCAGCAACGCCGCGAGGCTCACGCCCATTACCGGCAGGCAATAACCCAGCGCCGCTGCTACCAGCAGCGTGCCGGCGCGCGCCGGCAGGGAAAGCGCCAGCCAGGCGGCGACCAGCGTATGCACCGGATGCTGCGCCCCCGCCGCCGGGCGGCGACTCCACCACATGCGGTAACCCAGCACGATCATCAAGCACAGCCCAAGGCCAAACGCCGCCAGCAGCAGCTGATTCGGCAAGCCGAACAGAATGCCCATGTGGGCGTCGATGCCCCAGCGGGTCAGCTTGGCGATGAGCGGGAAGGTGTCGAACCGCACCTGATCGATGACGGCGAAGCTTTGCGGCGCGATGGCAACCGCGTCCACCTGCGTCGGCCAGCTGCGATCCACTTCGGTTACCGTCCAGGCTTTGCCCTCGCCTTTCGGCTGGCGCAGCTCGACCTTGGCGGCGTCGATCCCGGCGGCGCGCGCAGCGTGCAGCGCCCGCTCCCAGTCGCCGTTCAGCGCATTGGCCTGCACGGCAGGGTTCATCTTCATGCCCGGCATCATCCCGCGGTGCTCGGCGTGCGGATCGGCCGGCATCTGCGGCGCATCGGCCTGCAGGCTAGTGTTGACCTGCGGCGTCAGCCAGCCCAGGTTGGCCCGCAGCGCGTCGATGTTGCCACCGGCCCACTGCGACCAGGTCAGCCCGGTAGCCGAGAAAAACAGCAGCCCGGCCAGCAACGCCACGCCCAGCGTGATATGCCAATGGCGGCTGGCGGCGAAGCCCCCTTTTGCTCTTTTCAGCCTGCGCTTCGGCCGCGTCGCCAGCCACAGCGCCACGCCGCCCAGCGCGGCCACCCACAGCCAGGAGGCCGCCAGCTCGCTGTAGTTGCGCCCCAGATCGCCAAGCAGCAGGCTGCTGTGCAACTTATCCAGCCAGGTGCGCAACGGCAGCACGCCGGAGGTGCCGTATACCGTCATATCGCCCTTGATCGCCAGGGTGTAAGGGTCGACAAACAGCGCGCGCGACTCGGAAGCACCCAGATCGGCGCCCGCGAACTGCACTCGCGTGGTGTCCATTACGCCGGGTGCCGAGCGCACGGCGTAAATGCGTGCCTCGTCACCCACCGCGCGGCGGGCGGCGGCGATCTGGTCAGCCAGCGATCTCGCCTGCCCGTGCGGTTCAGTGAAAAGCGCATCGCGATACAGCGCCTCTTCAAGCTGCGGCGTCAGCACATACAGCGTGCCGGTCAGTGCTGCGACAAAAATAAAAGGAGCGACCAGCAGGCCGATATAAAAATGCAGCCGTCTGATCAGGTTCAGCATCGCGCCACGCGGCGATGCGGCAGGTGGAGTTTTAGTTATTGAAGACATGGCCTTTCTCGTTTTTCAAACTGTGCGCGCAGGCAAACCGTCCGCAGCGATACGGACGGCGTTACCCATGATCAAGCAATAGGGAAAAACGGTTGGCCGGGCGGCCCGCGCGGGCTCGGCCGCAGAGTCAGGCGCCGAAGGGGCGGAGAAACGATGCGCGGCGCGCAAGGCAGGCGCGCGATGCGCGCCATCAGCCACAGCAGCGGGACGAATGCCCACAGCAGCAGCGGCACGTGGATCAGCAGCTCGCAATAGCCGCAGAAAATCATCTCCGCAGGATCCATGCCGTGGTGGCCGGCATGCTCGGCGGCGGGCATCGCCATCGCGTGCATGTCGTGCGGCATGGCGGCTGCCGGCTGCGTCATGCCGCCCATCATCGGGTGGTGCATCAGCGATTTCGACACCACCGGCGCCACAAACAGCAACAGCACCGCCATAATGGCGATGCAGGCGGTAAAGCGTTGCTGTAGCTGACGTGGCACTCTCATCGCGGCGGCGAATTAACCCGGTCGGTGGCGAACAAGCGGCCAGTGTAACCCGCGATGCGCGATGAGGTGAAAGAAAAGTCAGGTTTGTCTTACGCGCCCCCGACGGCGGCGATCACAGCACCCGCGAATAGACCCGCGAGGCTTCGCCCCAGGGGTGATACCCGAGCCCGTTATAAACGAAGCCGTTGCGCTCGTAGTAGCCCTCCAGATCGGTGCACAGGTGCAGCTGCGGGAAGCCCAACCGGCGGGTTTCCGCCGCCACATGCTCAATCAGTTTGGCGCCGTAGCCCCGGCCGCGCTGCGTTTCCTCTACGTAGAGCGCACACAGCCAGGGATACAGCTCGCCACGGCTGATAAAGTCGTTGGTGATGAGCCCCGCACAGCCGAGGATCTGGTCATTTTCCATCAGCAGGTACCACTGCGGCAGCGGGTTGGCGGCGCCGAGGCTGCGGTTGATGGCGTCTTCATACATCATCAGCGTCTCTGCCGTGGCCCAGTGCCGCTGAAAATACGCAATGGCGCGCGGCGCCAGCTCGGGCGCTTGCCGCACCGAAATCATGTCCATCGTCATTCCCGTTATCCATGTTGTCAGCGTAGAATTATGCAGCAATATGCAGGGTATGGCAGCAGCATTCCGCCGCCGTCATTCACTAAAGAGTCATCATGACGCAAAACATCTATGACAATCAGGCTTTCTTCGACGGCTATGCGCAGCTCAGCCGCTCGCAGCACGGCCTGGACGGCGCGCCGGAATGGGCCGCCATCCGCCGCATCCTGCCGGATTTGCAGGGCAAAAGCGTGGTCGATCTCGGCTGCGGCTACGGCTGGTTTTGCCGCAGCGCGCGCGAACAGGGCGCCGCCGACGTGCTGGGATTGGACGTCTCGGAAAAGATGCTGGCCAAGGCGCGGGAGATGACCGCCGACGCGGACATCGAATACCGTCGGCAGGATTTGGCGCAGCTGCAGCTGCCTGTAAACCGTTACGATCTGGTCTACAGCTCGCTGACGCTGCACTACCTCGAGGATTTGTCCACCCTGTTCGCCACGGTGTATGCCGCGCTGAAACCTGGCGGGCAGTTCATCTTCACCGCCGAGCACCCGATCTACACCGCCCCGGCGCAGCAGGGCTGGCTGACCGACGGCAACGGGCAGAAATCCTGGCCGGTCAACGGTTACCAGCGAGAAGGCCAGCGCGTTTCCAACTGGCTGGCGGAAGGCGTCATCAAGCAGCACCGCACGCTCGGCGGCTATATCAACCCGCTGGCGCAGCAAGGGTTTATCATCCAGCATTTGAACGAATGGGGCCCCAGCGCGCAGCAAATCGCCGCTAATCCGGCGCTGGACGAAGAGCAGGAGCGCCCGATGATCTTCATTCTCGCCGCCCGCAAACCCGCCTGATTGATCCGCAGTAAACCGTTCACACCACCACAGTTGGGGAGGCCGCCTCCCCCCAACGGCTATTATGCCGGCAACGCCACCCCGTGCGCCGCGAAGTGCGTCAGCGCCTCGCCTTCCATACGATAGCGCACCCACTCGCCCTGCGGCTGCGCGCCGATGCTGAGGTAGAAATCGATGGCCGGTTGGTTCCAGTCCAGCACGCTCCACTCCAGGCGGCCGCACTGCCGTTCGCACGCCAGCTGGGCGATGTGCCGCAGCAGCTTTTTACCTGCGCCCGCGCCGCGATGCTTCGGCGCCACGTACAGGTCTTCCAGATAGATGCCGTTTTTACCCAACCAGGTGGAGTAACTCATAAAGAACACCGCATAACCCGCCGGCTCGCCGTTCACCGTACAAATCAGCGCTTCGGAACAGGCGCCCGGCCCAAACAGGCTGCGTTCGATATCTTCCACGCTGGCCAGCACCTGCTCGCGCGCCTTTTCGTACACTGCCAGCTCGATAATCATATCCAGAATCAGTTTGGCGTCGCTTTTTTGCGCCGGGTAAATCTCAATGGTCATGGCAAATCCTGAGTGTGTTAATGACTGTGCTTGCCAGCATATCGCGCCTCCAATACTGTATGAACTGCATTTTCATCAACAGGTAATGAATATTATGCATCTGGATTTGAAACGCCTCGATCTCAACCTGCTGCTGGTGTTCGAAGCAGTGTATCGGCTGCGGTCGGTGACGCGCGCCGCGGCAGAGCTGGCCCTCAGCGCGTCGGCGCTGAGCCACGCGTTGATTCGGCTGCGCAAGGCGCTGGCGGACGAGCTGTTCTACCGGGTCGGCAACGACATGCACCCGACGGTGTATGCCGACAGCCTGGCCCCGACCGTCAGCGAAAGTCTGGCGCTGCTGGCCAAAGGGCTGCATCCGCGCCCGCGCTTCGTCCCCGCCGAAAGCCGGGAGAGCTTCACCTTCGCCATTACCGATTACACCGCCTTCGCGGTGTTTCCCGCGCTGATGGCGCAGATGCAGCGCCTGGCGCCCGGGCTGTCGTTTCAGCTGCGCTATTCCGAGCGCAAGGTGGCGCTGAACGATCTGCTGGCGGGGCGCATCGACTTCGCGCTGGGCTTTACCGAAACTGACGGCGAAAGCTACCCGGAGATCGACGAGGTGAACTGGCTGGAGGATGAGTATGTGGCGATTTGTTCACCCGCCTTCAGCATAAAATACGGCGAACTGACGCTGGAAAACTACCTGCGGGCGCGCCATCTGGTGGTGACGCCGTGGAACGAACAGCGCGGCGTCATTGACTACCAGCTCGATAAGCTGGGGCTGCAGCGCGATATCGCCATCCGCACGCCTTCGCTGCTGGGGGCACCGTTCATCGTCGCCGACAGCGAACTGGTGATGAGTATGCCGCGTTACGCCGCGCAAAAATTACGGCAGGCGGTGGCGCTGGATATCCACCCCCTGCCGTTTCCGGTGCCGCCGTATCAGATCAAAATCTACCTGCACCGCAAGAACGGCCGGCCGGAGGCCTGCCGCTGGTTGCGGCAACAGCTGCAAGCGCTGGCGACGTTATAACGCGGGTTCGCCGATCGGCAGATACCCCTGCCACAGCGGCCGGGCCGGTTTGCCGTGCGGGTTGGCCCGCAGATGCACGTGGTAGCCCTGCAGCGCCTGCAGCAGCAGGCAGTCGTCCACCTCGGCCAGGTCATCCTTGTGCTGCTGCGCACTGTCCGTTAGCAGCACCCGTTTGGCTTTCTCCTTCGCCTCGTCGGCGGAACGCGCCACAAACAGGCCGAACTGGTGCAACTCCGCCAGCTCATCGCTGCGATAACCGCCCACGTTGACGAAAAACAGCTTCTCTTCACCGGCGAATGGCGCAGGCTCCAGGCTCACGTCGTAACCGTCCGCCCAGTCGATGCGCGCATAGCCGTCGACATGCACCTTGCGTTTATCGCCGAACCACTTTTCACGCAGCAGCGGATACGCCTCTTCCGGCCGATCCGCCGCCGCGAACTGCACGTCGTGCAACTCAATATTGGCGCCCGGCGCCGTACCGCCCACATAAAACATCAATAATCCCGGCATGTTAGTCTGCTCTCCTTAGTGATAATCGCTGTATAAATTAATACATAACGAAACTCCTGCCAACGGCGGCGGCATTCTGTGTTATCAATAGATGAGGTTTAATCTGTTGTGGAGGAACGCATGGCATTCAATATCGGTGATTTTGTTCAACGCACCACCGGCGGCCCAAAGATGACCGTGGTAGCGATCGACGGCGAAACCCTGGTTTGCAGCTGGAATGAACTGGGCAAAGAGCAGCGCACGGAAGTGCAGGCCAGCGACGTGGCGCTGTACCACGAAGACGGCGATTTCGGCGTCTGCTGAATGACCGGGGCGCGCCGCGCCCCGTTATCGCCTCAGGCGCGAATGTCCTGATAGGCTGGGGTGGTATCGAACTCATGCTTGGCGAACGGGCATAGCGGAATGATTTTACGCTGCTCCGCACGCATTTTCTCCACCACCAACGCCACCAACTTTTTGCCGATGCCCTGCCCCTTCAATGACTCATCCACCCAGGTGTGATCGATAATGGTCAGTTTGTCGCCGCTCGGCACGAAAGAGATCTCGGCGATCAGCTTGCCTTGCTCATCATTGATATAAAAACGCTTCTCGTCTGCCAGTATTTTATGTTCCATATTATTTCTCCCTATATTTAAGTGCGCCGCTGGGGCAGGTGTCGATAACGCGTTTCACCTCGGCTGGCTCGGCATTGTCCGGCATAATCCACGGGCGGCGGTTCAGGGTGAATATAGCCGCGTTGCCGCGCACGCAGTTGGCGGAATGGCGGCATAGCGCGCTGTTAAAATAAACGTCAATCTTGTCGCCGGAATAACGGCGGTAACCGGCGGCAGTCAATTCCTCGTCCATCTTGGCCTCACATTGCCTGTTTTATTGTTTTTGCTCCAGGCTCAAGTATAGGCAATGCCACCGGCTTCACCACGCGTCTCGCTCACCGAAAAAAGTGGCGCAACCGCCCGTCACCGCTAGAAAAAACCGTAAATTGTTCTAATCTTTAATCAGCAAGACAACATCATTCCGACAGTGGCTAAGGAGTTCGAAATGGGTGATAGCTCAAAAGACGGCGTAATTCTGCTGTCCCGCATATTACTGATGGTTCTGTTTATCATTTTCGGCTGGATGAAACTGGTCAACTTCGGTGCGACCGTCACGGCGATGGAAGGCTATGGCACGCCGATGCCTTATTTGGCGGCGATCGTTGCCGTGGTGGTGGAGTTTATTTTCGGCATCGCGCTTATTCTCGGTCTGTTTACTCGCCCTATCGCGGTCATTTTCGCCCTGTACGTGTTGGGCACCGCGTTTATCGGCCATCCGTTCTGGAAAATGACCGGCATGGAAATGATGGGTAATGAAATCAACTTCTTTAAAAACATCAGCATCATTGGCGGCTTACTGTTGCTGGCGGTAACCGGCGCCGGCCGTTATTCGCTGGACTATAAAATATTTAATAAATAATTCATCGATGGCCGGCGATATTCGCCGGCCATTTTATTTCGGCTATCCCTTCAACGGCTGCGCTTGGCGTGGCGCTCAAAGTTTTCCGCCTTGGCCTGCGCCGATTTACGCAGCGTGACATAGCAGGCGCCCTCGCCGCCGTCGCGCGGTAAGGCGCGGCAAAACGCCTGTACCTGTTCAAACTGCGCCAGCCATTTGGCGATGTAACTGCGCACGATATTCGGATGGCTTTCGTTCTGCCGCCCGCGGCCGTGCACGATCAGCAGCGAACGCAGGTTTTGCGCCTCCGCCTGCACGATAAAGCGAAACAGCGCCTGCCGGCTGGCTTCGACCGACTGACGCAGCAGGTTCAGCGACGCCTGCGGCGGATAACGCCCGTTGCGCAGCTTGTCCAACACGCCCTGTTGAATGCCTTCCCCTTTAAACTCCAGCGGCTGTTCGCAGGGGATCACCTCGAGAAAATCGGTACTGAGGAAGTTTTCCTGCATCAGCCGCTGCGCTTCGCGCCGCGCGCTTTTGTCCATCGCCTCCTGCGGCTTGAGGTACAGCGTCTGCCGTCCGCTCGCCAGCGGCACCACGTCCGCCATCGCCTGTTCAAAAAAGTCTTTTTCCTGCTCGCTCATCTTCCACCTCTCTTGAACGGCAGCCTTTACGGCCGGGAATGGGGTCGATTGTAAGACGCCTTGGCGCGGTTGCAAGCCGGGAATTGTCAGCGGCATTTGTCTCATTTGTCGTCAACGGGTGAGCTTGCGAACAGTTTTCGCTATACTGCTAAGCCATCATTGAGTGCCGCAAAGGATCGAGCCCATGACAATGCGCGAGCTGGAAATCCAGTTTCAAAATGCGATGAATGAGTTGCAGAGCAGCTTCGAACGGCAACACCGCGAATGGCAGCAGAGCTACCAGGCGCTGCAGCAACTGCTGGAAGAAGCCAAACAGCGCGAAGCCGCACTGCGGGCGCAGAATGAACAACTGGCGCGCAAGCTGAGCACCGCCAGTTCGGTACCGGAACAGCATGCGCTGGTGAAGCAGATCAAAATGCTCGGCGCCCATCTGGACGCGCTGGCCAAAGACGCGGCCACCTTCAATCACCACCTGCGCCAACAGAGCGCGGTCGGTAATTTCAGCGGCGAACAGCATTGATAGCGGGCGCTGTCGCACAGCGCCTCCCGCCCCTCTTCTGGCGTATTGAGAGTGTAATAAAGCCTAAATGACCTGGATCATCCTCGCCGCCCTGATCGTCGTATTCATTATCGGTTACCGCATCCTGACGTCCGACACCCGCAAAGCCATCGATTCGCTGGCCCATCTGCTGAGGGTCAAACCAATGCTGATCGAATCGATGATCCAGGAAATGGGCGGCCGCCAAAGCCAGACCTTTATTCGCATGCTGAACAACGGCTACACCGAAGAGATGCACCAGGCGGCTTATCTGCTGTTCATCTACCTGACGTTCATCAAACAGGCGGACGACGAACAGATTGCCCTGTGGCGCGACGTGCTGCTGCGCGCCGGGCTATCGCCGGAGCTGCACGCCGAGCACACCGAAGCGGCGCTGTTTTACTTCGCCGAACTGGATATCGATGCGTTTGAACTGGCGCAGTTCCGTCGCGCCTACAACGAGCGTTTCAACCGCGAAGCGTTGGCCCACGGCTGATCGCGTCCCCCAAGGCGGGGGACCGATTACAGGAACATGCTGAAGAGGTAGCGCGACAGCGCTTCGCGCGAGCTGAAGCCGTGTGCGATGCCGTAACGCAGGTTCGGGGCGTCGCCGCTTAAATCCAGGGGAAACTCCAGATACTGCTCGCTGGTGCGCACCGGGGAGGTTGGCGTGGCGAAATGCACGCTTCTCTCTTTCAACGCCGGGTGGATCACCAACGCGGTTCTGCCCATCCGCGCTTCGCGATTCACATACACGTAGTGTGCACCCTTGCGGTAGCCATAGGCCTGATCGGTGACATAATCACGCTCAAAGCCGGTATTCTCCAACACTTTAGCCACTTCATCCGGCCGTAAATACATCGATTCCTCCTCTCATTCTGGACCGCTGAGCGACCTTACCGTAATCATTCACCGAAACAATGATTTTCTGGGGAGGAATCCGGGTTTCGGACTATTCCTGAATCAGCTCCGGCTGCGCTGCAGCAGGCGCAGAGTGAGCAACACCCCGAGCGCCACCAGCAGCGCCGCCGCCAGATAGATCGACGGCACGCCCGCTTGCCCAATCAGCAGCCCGGCCAGCGGGCCGGTGATGCCCAGCGCCAGGTCGAGGAACGCCGAATAGGTGCCGAGCGCCGTGCCCTGATTCTGCGGCGGCACCTGTTTCACTGCCTCGACGCCCAGCGCCGGGAACACCAGCGAGAAACCGGCGCCGGCCAGCAACGCGCCGGTTTGCACCATCCAGGGCTCGCCGGCCTGCCAGATCAACAGCAGCCCGACGATCTCGACCAGAAACGACGCCAGCGTCACCTTCAGACCGCCGTGGCGGTTGATGACGTTGCTGAAGATCAGGCGGATGCCGACGAAGGCGCAGCTGAACAGCGTCAGCGAAAACGCCGCGCCGCTCCAATCTTTGTCGGCATAGTAAAGCGTGATGAACGTGGCGATCACGCCGAAGCCGACGGTGCCCATCGCCAGCCCGAGACCATAGGCCCAAATGCGACCGAACACCGCGCGAAAGGCGATGCGCTGCCCGGCGGCGATCGAGACGTCCGGCTTGCCGCTCGCCAACAGCAGCGCCACCGCGACCGCCAGCACGATCAGCGCCGCCACCCCGGCCAATCCCCACTGTTGATTCAGGTACACGCCGAGCGGCGCCCCGGCCGCCATCGCCCCGTAGGTGGCAACGCCGTTCCAGGAAATCACCCGCGCGGTATGCATCGCTCCGACCCGGCCGATACCCCACAGCGTGGAACCGGTGCTGGCGAAGCTTTCGCCGACGCCGAGAAACACCCGCCCCACGCACAGCAACAGCAGGCTGAGCCACGGGTAACCGTCAACGCCGAATGCCAGCGCGTAAAACAGGCCGCTGGTGCCGCAGCACGCCAGGCCGAACAGCACCACCTTCTTCGGCCCCAGCTGATCGGCATAGCGCCCAGCGTGCGGGCGGCTGAACAGCGTGGCGAAGTACTGCGCGCTGATGATAAGGCCCGCCAGCACCGAGTTGTAGCCCAGATGCTCATGCACAAATCCCGGCAGCACCGCCAGCGGCAGGCCGATGGTCAGGTAGCAAACGAAGGTGAACATCACCACGGACAGAATGCGTCGGTTCAGCTGGAGGTTATTTTCTGCGGTCATCGAAGGTGGCTCGCATCGGACGGGGTAGACGAAGCGTTCCAGCATACCCCGATGAGATTTGATGATAAATGAGAGAGTGATAACGAATTATTATTTAACTAAGCGTTTGCTGCCTGCGCCATTCGCTGGGGTTGGCACCGTATACGCGCAAGAATTCGCGATTAAAATTCGATTTGGTGGTAAATCCCGACTCATGCATGATTTCGGTTATCGGGCGGTCGCCGACAAGCAGCCTTCGCGCCGCCTCACGGATACGCAATTGGTTCACGTATTGCGAGACATTCATCCCGGCATACTGATTGATGGCCTGCGACACCCGGCGTGCCGGTAATCCGCTTTTGCGCGCCAACAGCGCCAAATTCAGCTCCGGTTGCAAATAAAGATCGTCTTTCAGCAATCGCTGTTGCACCTGAACAAACCAGTGGTGGATCAGGTCATCGTTCACCACGCCGGCTTTAACAGGCTCCGGCGTTTCCTCGACCGGTTGCTCCGCCGGCCGGGTGCGGGACAAGACCAGGTACACGCCCAACGTAAGCAGGAAAGTGTCGACCGTCACCAACAGGCCGGCATGTCGCCCGCCAAACCAGGCAAAATCGAGGGTAATGATCAGCTCCGCTATCGCGACGGTGAACAATAAAATGGCTAACCCACGCCACAGCCGGCAGCAGAGCCAGCTTTCCGCCAACGCCACCTGCTTCAAACTATTCTCACCGCCACGCAGTGCATACCACAAGGCCACGCCGTAACCCGCATCGGCGACAATAATCAACGCATCCAACCAAACTGGCGCATACCGACTGGCCAACAACGTCAGGCACAAGGGCGTCAGATGCCAAACATCAGCCAGCCGCAAGCGCCCCTGTGTGCTCATCCGGAAAGTCAGCCAGACCAGCACCGGGATCATGACGGCGCCAATCGGCTGCAATCGGTTGAACTGCGTTAAGTCGTAACCGTAACGCAACCCCACCAGCAGGCTTTGCCATGCGCACAGCAGCAGCAACAGCTGGAAAACCCAACGCCGGGCGCTGGGCCGGCCAAGGCGAAGCAACAGCCCGCAGCACAGCAAGCTGAACAAAAAGGTAACGGGAATGAGCGGCATGCATTACGCCTTATCCAAAGAGACGAAGCGGAAAAGTGTAGGGTGTGAAGTCTATTAAAACAATAATTTAACGACCTTGATCGCGATCGAGGTCGCCGAGAGGCACCGCCGATGTCACCTTTGCGCTTTTGTCGTAATGAGGATGTGAGGATGAAAAAATTACTGTCTCTGTGGCTGCTGCTGTGCACGACGGTCAGCGCATCGCCTTATCAGATCGCCATACATGATGAAGCGTTCTCCAGGGATTCACGCACGCTCGCCAGCCGTATTTATTATCCCACGGATGCCGAAGGCCCACGACAAAGTGTCGGAGCCAATCCGGTATTCACCGGTATTGCCGGCCAAGTTGACGCACCACCGGCCAAGGGCACCTTTCCGTTGGTGGTGTTCAGTCACGGCAGCGGAGGGAACCATGCCAGCCAGGCCTGGCTGGCGGCAGCGCTGGTTCGCCATGGCGTGGTGGTGATCGCCGCCAACTCACCCGGCAGCACCACCGGCGACTCTATCCCGGCGCAGTCCGTCAATCTTTGGCGGCAAACCGAAGATATCTCCACGCTGATTGACGCTATCCGCGCCTCTCCTCGCTGGGCTGCGCTCGTTAACCCCGATGCCATCGGCGTTGTCGGCCACTCCAAGGGCGGTTACAGCGCCATCGCGGCCATCGGCGGCAGAGTCAGGCTGGCAGATTTCATCGCCGGTTGCCGGCAACGGCCGCAGTCACCCAACTGCCGGTTCTATACCCAGGCCAGGGTTGACCTGACGCAGGTCGCCGCCGATCGGTTCGATGCCGATTATACCGACCCGCGCATCCGCTTTGCCGTCGCCCTCGATCCCGGCATGGTGCCCTATCTGCAGCCGGAGAGTCTGCGTCACCTAAATGCCCCGTTATTGATTATTGAACCGCAAAACTATCTGCCAGACGAGAAAGGCACCCGTTTGGGTGGCGCGTCTCTGGCAGCTAATGGCGGTGAACAGCCTATCCATGCGCAGCGATTAACCCACGGCAATCATTTCGATTTTTTGCCCATTTGCCAACCCAACGGCCGCCACATTTTGGCGTCCGAAGAAAAAGACGCGGAAGTCCTGTGCGCAACCACGCCTGCCCAACGGGAATGGGTACATCAGCAAACGGTGGCGGCCATATTGCCGTTCATTCGCCCCTGGCTACCCGCGCACGCAGAAAATCGATAAAGGCTCGTACCTTCTCCGGCACATGGCGGGTGTTCGGGTAGAGCGCATAGATGCTCTGCTCAGGGAAACGGTGATCCGGCAGCAACCGCTGCAGCCGGCCGGCGTCGATGTCGGGCTGCGCCAGCCACGCCGGCAGCAGCGCCACCCCGGCGCCATGCAGGGTGAACGCCAGCAATGCCGCGGCGCTGTCGCCGGTGAGCGTAGCGGCGTCCGCGACCTTGAACAGCACCGCTTCGCGCTGCGGCGTGACCACCTGCCAGCTCAGCGGCGAACTGAGCCGGCTGTGGGCGATCCACTGCGCCTGCGCCAGATCCGTCAGCGAATGAATCGGCCGGTCGGCCAGATAATCCGGCGACGCCACCGGAAAAATGGCAAAGCTGTCGATCAGCGCCGCGCGGTGGCTGGAATCCGCCAGTTGGCCCAGACGGATCGCCACGTCGAAGCGCTCAGAGATCAGATCGGCATGATAAGAAGAAGAGACATGCTGGATGCGCAGCCGCGGATGCTGTCGCGAAAATGCCGCCAGCGCCGGCACCACCACCTGCGCGCCGTACTCCGGCGTGCTGGTGATGCGCAGCACGCCGCTCAGCCCGTGATGATCGCGACGCACGTCGTCCAGCACGTTTTCCGCCTCCTGCAGCAGCTGCAGGCTGCGCTGGTAAAAGCGTTCGCCGGCATCGGTCAGCGACAGCCGTCGGGTGCTGCGCGCCAGCAGTGACACCCCCAGCTCGTTCTCCAACTGCTTGACGTTAAAGCTCACCACCGCCTTGGTTTGCCCCAGCGCCGCCGCCGCCGCGGTAAAGCTGCCCGCTTCCACCACCGCCGCGAAGATCGCCAGGCGCTGCAAATTCAGCATTTCGCCGCCCTTATTGTCAAAATCATTTTGACAGTGTAATCGCCCGCCGCCGATTTATCCGCACTTTTCCCCCCGATACACTGCTCGCCTTCAACCGGAGGCACCATGTCTTATCGCAGCAAAGTGGCAATCGTCTATCTGCTCGGCTTTTTCGTCGATCTGATCAATATGTTTATCGCCAACGTCGCCTACCCCGCCATCGGCCAGGCGATGCAGGCGTCGGTCAGCCAACTGGCGTGGGTCAGCAACGGCTATATTCTCGGCCTGACGCTGGTGATCCCGCTCAGCGCCTGGCTGGCGCAGCGCATCGGCGGGCGGCGAGTGTTCCTGCTGTCGCTGGCGCTGTTCATGCTGGCTACCCTGGGCGCGGGCAACGCCGACAGCATCGGCGCGCTGATCGGCTGGCGCACCCTGCAGGGCATGGGCGGCGGCTTGCTGATCCCTATCGGCCAGACGCTGACCTACCAGCTGTACCGCAGCCATGAACGCGCCGGGCTGTCTGCGGCCATCATGCTGGTGGGCCTGCTGGCGCCGGCGCTGTCACCGGCGCTGGGCGGCTGGCTCGTCGATCGGCTGGACTGGCGCTGGGTGTTTTTCGCTAACCTGCCGCTGGCGGCCCTGGCCCTGGCGCTGGCGGCGCTGTGGCTGCGCGCGGAAACCTCGACGGCGGTGCGAAAACCGCTCGACGGCAAAGGACTGCTGAGCGCCTGCACGGCGTTGACGCTGCTGCTGCTCGGCCTGACCCGGCTGAGCGAGGCCGGTCATCAGGCTTCCGGCGCGGCGCTGCTGGCCGCCGGTCTGCTGGTGCTGGCCTATTATCTGCGCCATAGCCTGCGCACCCCGCAGCCGCTACTGAACCTGCGACTGGTCTCCGATCCGCTGCTGCGCAACGCCATGGCGGTTTATTTGTGCATTCCCGGCCTGTTCATCGGCGTCAGCCTGGTGGCGATGCTGTATCTGCAAAACCAGCTGGGGATGCCCGCCGCCCAGGTCGGCGGCCTGATGCTGCCCTGGGCACTGGCGTCGTTCCTGGCCATCACGCTGACCGGCAAAACCTTTAACCGGCTCGGCCCACGGCCGCTGCTGATCGCCGGCTGCCTGTTACAAGGCGCCGGCATGCTGACGCTGGCACAAATCGATCAGGCCGGGCAGCACGCATTGCAGATCGCCGCCTTCGCCCTGATGGGGTTTGGCGGCAGCCTGTGCAGCAGCACCGCGCAGAGCAGCGCGTTCCTGCAGATCCCCGACGCTCAGTTAGCGGATGCCAGCGCGCTGTGGAACATCAACCGCCAGCTCAGTTTTTGCCTCGGCGTGGCGCTGCTCAGCCTGCTGCTGAATTTGCTGCTGACCGTGTTGCCACCCGCGGCGGCCTACCGTACCTGCTTCATTCTGGCGGGCGCCAGCGTATTTATCCCGCTGCTGCTGTGTCTGCGCCTCGCCAACCGCGCCATCGTGCGCCAACTTAACGCTCAACAGGATGCTTTATGAACCCATATTTTACCGAAGTGATCGACGCCCACATCGCCATTGAACGCTGGTTAGGCAAAGGCGCCGGAGAAGAGCAGGCGCTGCTGGCGCGCTTTACGCCGGATTTCAGCATGATCGCGCTGAGCGGCGCTCCGCTGGATTTTGCCGCGCTGTGCGCCTTTTTCCGCGCGCATCGCGCCGCCAAACCGGGATTGGAAATCGAGATAGAAGAGATGAAGCTGGTGGCCGAATGGCCGACGGGCGCGGTAGTCAGCTACCGGGAAAAACAGAGCCTGCCGGGACAAAGCGCTACGCTGCGCTATTCCACGGTGGTCTTTGAACGTCAGCCCAACTTACTCAGTTGGCGGCATTTGCACGAAACCGCCGCGGCGCAATAATTACAAAAAGCTGCCGGCCAAAAACAGTTCCCAACCGACGATCACCCCGCACAGGGTTACCGCACTGAAAATGACTTCAAACAGATAGCGATTGATCATCGTTCGTCGCCTCAAAAGAAGACACCCGGAAGAACCGGGTGTCTGGAGTACGGGCTGGAGAGTGCGGAACCTTTCGGTTCCGCAAACATCACTTAATTAAGCTTTTTTACCGGCTTTTTTGTGGTGTTTTTTAGCGGCCTGAGCTTTCTGCACTGGCGCTTTTTTGTGGTGTTTTTTAGCAGCCTGGGCTTTCTGAGCTGGCGCTTTTTTGTGGTGCTTTTTAGCGGCCTGAGCTTTCTGGGCTGGCGCTTTTTTGTGGTGCTTAGCTTTCTTGTGGTGCGTTGCTTTAGCTGGCGCTTTTTCAGCAGCAGCCGCTGGCGCAGCGGTAGTGGTGGTCGCAGCTGGCGCGGTGGTGGTAGCCGGAGCAGTAGCTGCAGTATCAGCAGCGAAAGCAACAGAAGACAGACCCATAGTGGCAGCAACGATCAGCGCTAATACTTTTTTCATCTTTAAATCCTCAGAGTGTTGTTTCGGTAAGCTCCGGTGGAGCCGTTGAAACAGATACTAGTGGAATCAAACTGCCGTTTCCGTGAGTGATTGGTTTCGCCGAGTAACCAAATGTACAACGTTTGTGAACGGCGCTTGTGAACCGCATCGGCGGGTATATGCTGAAGGAAGACGCCCCTCGGTACAGGCTCGCTCACGCTATGAAAACCGTCTCGCTGAAACACGCGCCGGGCCGCTACGCCGGCCTGGCCCTCGCCGGTCTGCTGCTGCTGACGCTGCTCTATCTGTTCGTGCGGCACTGGGCCGAGTTTGTACAGTACTGCATCAACTTCCAGATTTACATGCACCGCTATCTGGTGCTCTATCTGCTGCAGCAGCGCAACCAGCAATACAGCGGCGGGCTGATGCTGACGCTGGCCAGTTTCGCTTACGGCTTCCTGCACTCCATCGGCCCCGGCCACGGCAAGTTCGTCATCACCACTTATCTGGCCACCCACCGCGAACGGCTGAACGCCAGCCGGGCGATCACCCTGCTGGGCAGCCTGATGCAAGGCGTGGTCGCCATTGTGTTCGTGGTGGTGCTGGCGGTGGTGCTCAACCTGTCGATGGGCGATCTCAGCCTCAGCCGTTACTGGGTGGAAAAAGGCAGCGCGGTATTCATCGCCGCCTTCGGCCTGGTGGTGATCCTGCGCGCCGGTGGCTGGCGCTGGCGTCGACGTCGCTCACCGGTCATTCAGGCGCTGCACCCGGCGGACCACGCGCATAGCGCGGCGTGCGAGTGCGGCCACCGGCATCAGCCCGGCGCGACCGAACTGACCGGCGGCTGGCGTAACGCGCTGTGGCTGATCGTCTCCATCGGTGTTCGTCCATGCAGCGGCGCCATCCTGATTCTGGTGTTCGCCAACGCCATCGGCATGTTCACCTGGGGGGTGATCTCCGCCATGAGCATGGCACTGGGCACCGGGCTGTCGATCATGATCCTCGCCACGCTGGTGCACCACGCCCGCGAGCGCTTTCTGGCTCATCAACCCGGCCTGACGGGCTATTATCTGGCACAGGCGTCGCGCATCGCCGTGATGCTCGGCGGCGTGATCCTGATCCTGTTCGCGCTGGTGCTGTTCAATTCGGTGATCCCGGTCAGCGCCAACGGCGATTTTATCGCCGCCGGCTGCTAACTAACGCCGGTAAATCGTCGTTTTTTTTCGTGATCGGCCACACAAATCTCGGCATGGTCTACACTTAGAAGACATGTGTCGAAATGGAGAGCTGAATGTTTAAGAAAGCGGAAAGAACAGAACGCGATATCGATCAGGATGTGACTCTGTTGGCCGATACGCTGGATGAAGTGTTACGCGAGTCCGGTGACAAGACCAAAGAGGAACTGAAAGAGCTGCACAGCAAGGCGAAAGGCGTGCTGCGCGACGCGCGAGCTCGGTTCAATGGCTCCACCAGTCTGACACAGCATGCGCGCGACGCGGTCGATCAAGCCGACAGCTATGTGCGTGACAAACCTTGGCAGGGCGTAGGGATCGGTGCCGCCGTCGGTATCGTGCTCGGCGTGCTGCTGGCCCGGCGTTAACACCCCTGCAGTCATAAAGATAAAACAGATGTGCGTCTGGCCCGCGGAAATCGCGGGCCGTTTAATTTGCGCGCTTGAACAGCTGCGCCAGCCCCTGCACCGCCCGCTCCGTTTCCTCTCGCCGGCTGAAATTGGCGAACCCCAGCAGTAAACCTTGCCCCGCCGGATGGTCGATTCGCCAGTCCGACAACGCCTGCGCCGCCAGCCCCTGTTGCCATGCCTGCGCCGCCAACGGCGCATCCGCCAAGCCGTCGTGCAGCCGAGCCAACAGCTGAATGCCGCCCTGCTGCGGCACCACCGTCAGCCACGCCCCCAGTTGCCGTTCCAACGCCTGCGTCAGCCACTCGCGCCGCTGGCGGTACAACGGCCGCATGCGTTTCAGGTGGCGGTAGAAATGCCCTTGCCGGATAAAGTCCGCCACGCCGGCCTGCAGCAGCGGTGGGCAACCGCAGCCACGCAGCCGACTGCTGCGTGCGAATGTCTCCGTCAGACCGGCGGGCACCACCAGATAAGCCATGCGCAGCGCCGGGAACAGCGTTTTGCTGAAGGTGCCGGCGTACAACACCCGCCCCTGAACATCGAGGCTTTTCAGCGGCGGCAATGGCCGCCCGTGATAGCGAAACTCGCTGTCGTAGTCATCCTCGAGGATCCAGGCCCTGCGCTGCTGCGCCCAGTCGAGCAGCGCCATGCGCCGCGCCAGGCTGAGCGAGACGCCGAGCGGGCTTTGATGGGTTGGCGTCACCACCGCCAGCCGCGCCTCAGGCGCCGTCAGCATACCCGCGGCCACGTCCATGCCCTGTTCATCCACCGGCACGGCGATCGGCCTGACGCCGGCGGCCAGCAGCAGCGGACGCGTGACCGGATAGCCAGGATCTTCGATCCATACCGCGTCGCCGGCATGTAACAGCGTCTCCGTCACCCAGTCCAACAACGCCGGATAACCGGCGCAGAGGAAAATCTGCTCCGGCCGGCAGCTGATGCCGCGCGACAAATGCAGGTAATGGGCGATCGCCTCACGCAGCTCAGACAGGCCGCCGGCCGGCGGCAGCGCCAGAGAAGCCACCGTGGAACCGCGCAGCTGGCGGGCGACAATGCGCTGCCACAGCGCCCGTGGAAACGCGTCCAGCGCCGGTACCCCCAGCTGGAAAGGCTGCAGCATGCCCTGCGGCTGCAGCGGATCGGGCGCCATTGCCACCAGCGGTGGCACAGCGGAGACCGCGCCCGGCGGCATGTGTGGCAGCTGCGGCGAGACGTAGGTGCCCGCCTGCCCGCGGCTCTGCAAGAAACCTTCGGCAATAAGTTGCGCGTAGGCGCTTTCCACCGTAGCGCGCGCCACGCCCAAATCGCTCGCCAACCCGCGCACTGAGGGCAACCGGCTGCCTGCCGCCAGGCTGCCCTGGGTAATGGCGTCTTTAATCCGCTGGTAAATCTGCCGGTACAGCGGCTCGGCAAGCCGGCTGTCCAGCCGCAGCGAGGTCAGGAAAGTTGGCATCATGGCCCGGTTAAATAATCATTTTATGGCCCTATAGCATAGACCATAAGGCCGCTAAAGTAGCGGCATGATTTCGTTACTACCGATTGAGGTTGACCATGATTAAGCAACGTTTGAACTATGCCGAGCTGGCGCCCGCCCCGTACAAAAATATGGTGAGCGCGCTGATGGCGCTGGAGAAAGGTGCCCTGGACAAGGCGACCATCGAGTTGATGTTTATGCGCGTTTCGCAGATCAACGGCTGCGCCTACTGCCTGGACATGCACGGCAAAGCGCTGCGTGAAAGCGGCTTCAGTCATGCCAAGCTGGATACGCTGGCGGGCTGGCGCGTCAGCCATGAATTCAGCGAGCGCGAGCGCGTCGCGCTGGAATGGGCCGAGTCGGTGACGCTGATCGCCGCCACCGGCGCGCCGGACAGCGCTTTCGAGGCGCTGAAAGCGCACTTCAGCGATACCGAGATCGCCGATCTGACTTTCGCCATCAGCATCATGAACGCCTTCAATCGTCTGGCCGTCAGCATGCGTCAGTAATGCGCTCGACTCCCCCTCTTGACTGAGAGGGGGAATTTCTCACCCGCAAAAAATTTTTCCCTCGCCTTTCCCAGCCCCGGCGCGGCCTGCGCACCCAACCCCACAAAACACCATATATAGCGTGGTTGATAAAACAAATATCTACATATAGTATTTTATGGGTCAGCCGCAGGGAATGTCGTTCGGTTGATAACGCCGTCAGAAACGCCAGGAACGATGCTCCGTTATCTGACTTGCCCGCCTTTCCTTCAGCCTAAAGGTAAATGCGAATCATGAGCATTATTATTTACAGTAAGCCGGACTGTGTCCAGTGCAACGCCACTTATCGCGCATTTGATAAACAGGGGATTGATTATCAGGTGATCGACCTCACCCAGGATCAGCAGGCGCTGAACCACGTTAAATCCTTAGGTTATCAGCAGGTTCCGGTCATTATCGCCGGTGACGACCACTGGTCCGGTTTCCGGCCGGACAAAATCGGCGCGCTGGCGCTCACCTGCTGAGGCTCGACGATGAATCCGCTGGTCTATTTCTCCAGCAGTTCGGAGAACACCCATCGATTCGTTGAGAAACTGGGCCTGCCGGCGATCCGCATTCCGATCGCCGGCGCCCGCAGCAAATTGCTGATGGAACAACCCTATATCTTGATCGTACCCAGCTATGGCGGCGGCAGCGCCGTCGGCGCGGTGCCGATCCAGGTGATCCGCTTTCTCAACGTTCCGCAAAACCGTTCATACCTGCGCGGCGTCATCGCCGCCGGGAACACCAACTTCGGCGCAGCGTACGGCATCGCCGGCGACATCATCGCCAAAAAATGCCAGGTGCCTTTTTTGTACCGCTTCGAGCTGCTCGGCACGACGCAAGACGTTGAAAACGTTAGACAGGGAGTAACCGCATTTTGGCAACGACAGAACTGACCAGGCCCGAGACGGGCGCGCTGGATTACCATTCGCTCAACGCGATGCTCAATCTTTACGATGCGGAAGGCCGGATCCAGTTCGATAAAGATCGGCTGGCGGCGCGGCACTACTTCCTGCAGCACGTCAACCAAAACACCGTGTTCTTCCATAACCTGGAGGAAAAGCTGCGCTATCTGGTGGAGGAAGGCTACTACGAGCCGCAGGTGCTGGCGCAGTATGAATTCCCGTTTATCAAGCAACTGTTCCAGCAGGCCTACGCCAAGAAATTCCGCTTCGAGACCTTCCTCGGCGCCTTCAAGTACTACACCAGCTATACGCTCAAAACCTTCGACGGCAAGCGCTATCTGGAGCGTTACGAAGATCGGGTGTGCATGGTGGCGCTGACGCTGGCGGCGGGCGACACCGGGTTGGCGCAGGATCTGGTGGAGGAGATGATTTCGGGCCGCTTCCAGCCGGCCACGCCGACTTTCCTCAACTGCGGCAAACGCCAGCGCGGTGAGCTGGTCTCCTGCTTCCTGCTGCGCATCGAAGACAATATGGAGTCGATCGGCCGGGCGGTGAACTCCGCGCTGCAGCTGTCGAAACGCGGCGGCGGCGTGGCTTTCATGCTGAGCAATATTCGCGAAGTGGGCGCGCCGATCAAGCGCATCGAGAACCAGTCCTCCGGCGTCATTCCGATCATGAAAATGCTCGAAGACGCCTTCTCCTACGCCAACCAGCTCGGCGCGCGCCAGGGGGCCGGCGCGGTGTATCTCAACGCCCACCACCCGGATATCCTGCGTTTTCTCGACACCAAGCGGGAAAACGCCGACGAGAAGATCCGCATCAAGACGCTGTCGCTGGGGGTAGTGATCCCGGATATTACCTTCGAGCTGGCGAAGAACAACGAAGAGATGTACCTGTTCTCGCCCTACGACGTCGAACGGGTGTATGGCACGCCGCTGTCTGAAATCAGCGTCAGTGAAAAATACCGCGAGATGGTGGACGACAAGCGTATCCGCAAGTCGCGCATCAACGCACGCGAGTTCTTCCAGGTGCTGGCGGAGATCCAGTTCGAATCCGGCTATCCCTACGTGATGTTCGAGGACACGGTCAACCGGGAGAATCCGATCGCCGGGCGCATCAACATGAGCAACCTGTGTTCGGAGATCCTGCAGGTCAACCGCGCCAGTACGTATCACGAAGATCTGAGCTACGATCGCATCGGCAAGGACATCTCCTGCAACCTCGGCTCGCTGAACATCGCCAAAACCATGGATGCGCCGGACTTCGGCAAGGCGATCGAGACCGCGATCCGCGCGCTGACCGCGGTGGCCGACATGAGCGATATCCGCTCGGTGCCGTCGATCGCCGAGGGCAACCGCAGCGCCCGCGCCATCGGCCTCGGCCAGATGAACCTGCACGGTTACCTGGCGCGCGAGCGCATTTTCTACGGCTCGGAAGAAGGCATCGACTTCACCAATCTCTATTTCTATACCGTGGCCTATCACGCCATCCGCGCCTCGAACCGGCTGGCGATCGAACGCGGCGGCACGTTCGACGGCTTTGAGCACTCTCGCTATGCCAGCGGCGAGTACTTCGACAAGTACACCGAGCGCGACTGGCTGCCTCAGACCGAGCGGGTGCGCGAGCTGTTCGCCGCCGCCGGCATCGCCATTCCGGGCCGCGACGAGTGGCGCGCGCTGCGCCAGTCGGTGATGATGCACGGGCTGTACAATCAGAACCTGCAGGCGGTGCCGCCGACCGGTTCCATCTCGTACATCAACAACGCCACCTCCAGCATCCATCCGATCGTCTCGCGTATCGAGATCCGCAAGGAAGGCAAGATCGGCCGCGTTTACTACCCGGCGCCGTACATGACCAACGACAACCTGGCGTATTACCAGGATGCCTACGAGATTGGCCCGGAAAAAATCATCGATACCTATGCCGCCGCGACGCAACACGTCGATCAGGGGCTGTCGCTGACGTTGTTCTTCCGCGATACCGCCACCACCCGCGACATCAACCGCGCGCAGATCTACGCCTGGCGCAAAGGCATCAAGACCATTTACTACATCCGCCTGCGCCAGATGGCGCTGGAAGGCACCGAGGTGCAGGGCTGCGTGTCCTGCGCGCTGTGAGGCAACTTATGACGACCGTAACATCGGCGCCGCTGGTGCGCGCCATCAACTGGAACATCATCGAAGACGACAAGGATCTGGAGGTGTGGAACCGCCTGACCTCCAACTTCTGGCTGCCGGAGAAGGTACCGCTGTCCAACGATATCCCGTCCTGGGCCACGCTGACGCCGAAGGAGCAGCAGCTGACCATTCGGGTGTTTACCGGGCTGACGCTGCTGGACACCATCCAGAACACCGTCGGCGCGCCGGCCCTGATCGCCGATGCGCTGACGCCGCACGAAGAGGCGGTGTACTCCAACATCAGCTTTATGGAGGCGGTGCACGCCCGCTCTTACAGCTCAATCTTCTCCACCCTGTGCCAAACGCCGGACGTGGATGACGCCTATCGCTGGAGTGAGGAAAACCGCGCGCTGCAGAAGAAAGCCGGCATCATTCTGGCGCACTACCGCAGCGACGATCCGCTGCTGAAAAAGGTCGCCAGCGTGTTTCTCGAGTCGTTCCTGTTCTATTCGGGCTTTTATCTGCCGATGTATTGGTCCAGCCGCGCCAAGCTGACCAACACCGCCGATCTGATCCGCCTGATCATTCGCGACGAGGCGGTGCACGGCTACTATATCGGCTATAAGTTCCAGAAAGGGCTGGAGAAAGTGGACGCCGCACGGCGCCAGCAGGTGAAAAACTTTGCCTTCGACCTGATGCAGGATCTGTACGACAACGAGGTGCGTTACACCGAGGAGCTGTACGACGGCGTCGGCTGGACGGAAGACGTGAAGACCTTCCTGCACTACAACGCCAACAAAGCGCTGATGAACCTGGGGTATGAAGCGCTGTTCCCACCGGCGATGGCGGAGGTCAACCCGGCGATCCTGTCGGCGCTGTCGCCGAACGCCGATGAAAACCACGACTTCTTCTCCGGTTCAGGTTCGTCTTACGTCATCGGCAAGGCGGTCAACACCGAGGATGAGGACTGGGATTTCTGAGGACTGGCTGGCCGTATCAGGAAAAGGCTTTCGCGGGAGTGTGACGTGTCGTGCTCCCGCGACTATGTGTTTTGCTTGAAGTCCGCACGCAGCTCAAGCCGCCGCCAGATGGCGCGTTTCTCCGCGTCGCTGGCGGTCGGCCAGGCGGCGATCTCCGCCCGCGTGCGCCGGCATCCCCGGCACCGCTGGGTTTCGTCGTCGATGCGGCACAGGCTGACGCAGGGCGATCTCACGCCGTGCTGGAATTGCTGATTGTCGCCCGCCATAAACCGCCCTTGATGTGATGTGTACCGCCACAGGATACCCGATCCTGCGGCGGCGCGTCGTCAATCAGACGATGCCGCCGTTGGCGCGCAGGGTTTGTCCGTTGATCCAGCCGCCGTCAGCCCCGGCAAGGAACGCCACCGCCGCGGCAATATCTTCCGGCGTGCCCAGGCGCTCCAGCGGCGCCATCTTCGCCAGCCGCTCAATAAGCTCCGGGGTTTTACCGTCGAGGAACAAGCCGGTGGCGGTTGGCCCCGGCGCGACGGCGTTCACCGTGATATTGCGGCCGCGCAGTTCTTTCGCCAGCACGCTGGTCAGCGCCTCGATCGCCGCCTTACTGGCGGCATACATACCGTAACCCGGCTGCAGCAACCCCACCACGCTGGAAGAGAAGTTGATGATGCGGCCGTTGTCGCGCAGGCGCTTCGCCGCCTCGCGCATCGCATTGAAGCTGCCTTTCAGGTTGATATCGAGCAGGCGATCCACGTCTTCATCACGCATGTCCGCCACCGGCGCCAGCGCGATCACCCCGGCGTTATTGACCAGAACGTCGACGCCGCCAAACGCCTGTTCGGCGCTGTCGAACAGCTGGGCGACCGCAGCCGCATCGCTGACGTCGGCCTTGATGCTCAAGGCGCGGCCGCCGCGCTGTTCTATCTTGCCCACCAGCTCATCGGCCGGCGCCGGGTTGCCCGAATAGTTGATGATGACGGCAAAGCCGTCGGCGGCCAGACGCTCAGCGATGGCGGCGCCGATACCGCGCGAGGCGCCAGTGACGATGGCGACGGAGTGAGTTTTCTGGTTCATCGGGAGCTCCTTAAAGAAAACGACAGGCATGACGTTAATCATGCACTCTTTATCACGGCGAATAAGCCCCGATTCTCTGGCATCATAATCCCAAATTATCGAACAATGCGTCTGGGCTCGTTCGATGGCCGCCCAACGGGCGGCCATCACTATTACAGCGCGCCGTAGTTCAACGGCACCCAGGTGTAACCGTCGCCCTGGCGATTCAAATACCCCAATCCCGGGAACGACAGGTGTGCGCCGCCGACCAGTTCGTTCTGTCGCGCGCTGTCGCCAAATATCCGCAGCCGTTGAGCGACCGCCGCCTTGGCGTCGCTGTCAAAGCTAATCGCCACCTTCGGATGCGGCAACTGCACCGCTGCCACGTGGATAAGATCCCCCAACAGCAACAGCTTCTTGCCCTGGCTGGTCACCTGATACACGCTGTGCCCCGGCGTATGGCCGTGGGCGGCGAAGGCGGCAATACCCGGCGACAGTTCACCGTCGCCGCTGAACGGCTTAAAGTGGCCCAGCGCCTGGTACGGCTTGATCACCGCCTGGGCCCGTTCGAAGTTGCTTTTACTGCCCGCGCTGGCCTGTTTCAGTTTGTCCGCGCTTAGCCAGAAGTCCGCGTCCTGACTGGCGGCGCGCACCACCGCATTGGGGAATACCGCCTTGCCGTCGTGCGTCAGGCCGCCGAGGTGGTCCGGGTGCATGTGGGTCAGGTAGATCTCATCCACCTGCTCCGGCTGGTAGCCCGCCGCACGCAGGTTATCCACCAGCTTGCCCAGGCCGTCGCCCAGCAGTTGGCCGGCGCCGCTGTCGATCATCACCAGCTTATCGCCGGTATTGATCAGATAGGCATTGACCGAGGTGACCACCGGCAGGCTTTGATGCCGCTCGGCCAACCCGGCGGCGATCTGCTGCGGCGTGGTGTTCAGCAACAGCTTGTCCGCCGGCAAACGAATGATGCCGTCGGACAACGCGGTCACTTCAAAATTGCCCAGCATGATGCGGTAAAATCCCGGCGTCGGGGTTTTGGCCTGCGGCGCGGCGGCCCCGGCCTGTAATGACATAACGGCCAGCGCCGCGCCCAGCAGACAACGTTTCCAGAACATGATGACTCCTTGCGAGAATTGAACAGCGCTAAGTATTGACGCAAAAAGCCCAATGCGCCTGTTTAATAAATGCCTTTGATAAATATATAAATAATATATTTATTATGAATGATTTTGTTTGCCGAGCCACACAACCCCAATCCATATTTTCTCGCTCGCCACTTGGTTATTTTTCTTACTCCCTAAACCACGAGTAAGGAAATATCATGAACTACCAATTCGAAAACCTGGTCTTTGAAGGCGGCGGCGTAAAAGGCATCGCCTATGGCGGCGCGCTGGAATTGCTGGAAGCCAAAGGCATCATGCCGCAGATCAAGCAAACCTCCGGCGCCTCGGCGGGTGCCATTGCCGCGCTGCTGGTCGGCCTGGGCTGCAGCTCGGCAGACGTCACCAAAATCCTGTCGGCGATGGACTTTAAAAAATTCCTCGATTATAACGGCGGCTTTTTCGGTACGCTTCAGGACGCCTATCGCCTGTTCAATCAATACGGCATCGCACCCGGCGATTATTTCTATCAATGGTCGCGCGATATTATCAAGCAGTATACCGGCAAGCCGGATATTACCTTCGAGCAGTTCGAAGCGATGAAGGCGGCGAAAGGGTTCAAGTCGATTTACTTTATCGGCGCCAACCTCAACAGTGGCCAGCGCGAGGTCTATTCGCATCGCACTACGCCACGCATGAAAGTGGCGGACGGCCTGCGCATTTCGATGTCGTTCCCCTTCGCCTTCGTGGCGAAGAACAATACCCTGGGCGACCTGTGCATCGACGGCGGCATGATCGACAACTACCCGGTGCGGCTGTTCGACTATGACTTCTCCGCCACGCCGCCTTACATCGACAGTTCCAGCCAGCGCATCAACACCCGCACCCTGGGGCTTCGCCTGGACTCCGCCGGCGAAATCGCCCAGGCCGCCGGGCAGGCCGGCCCGCGCACGCCGGTCAACAACCTGTTTGATTTCACCCTGGCGGTGGCCAACGTGATGCTGGACATCCAAACCAAGGTGCATCTGGACAGCGACGATTGGAAGCGCACCGTGTATGTCGATACGCTCGACGTCGGCACGCTGGAGTTCGGCATCAGCGAGGAGAAGAAACGCGCGCTGATCGAATCCGGCCGCCGCGGCGTAGAGCGCTACTTCGCCTGGTACGATGCCGCCATGAAACAGGCCGCGTAACCGGTATTATCCCTGCCCGCGCGTACGGCCGGCGCGCGGGCAAAAAAAATCCCCGCGGGGGCGGGGAAAGGCAAAGTAACGCTAAGGATTTATAGGAGTTATACGAAGAACTTGGCTAATACCAGCAGCGACAGCGAGACGTTGATAGCGCCCCCGATACGCGTCGCGATCTGGGCGAACGGCATCAGCGACATGCGGTTGCCGGCGGTGAGGATCGCGACGTCGCCGGTGCCGCCCTGTCCGCTCTGGCAGCAGGAGACAATTGCCACGTCGATAGGATGCATGCCGATTTTCTTGCCGACGAAGAAACCGGTCGCCACCAGCGCGCTGACGGTTGTGACGATCACGATCAGATTCTGTACGGTGAACGCGTCCACCAGCTCCTGCCACGGCGTGATGGCCACCCCGACCGCGAACAGGATCGGATAAGTCACGGCGGTGCGGAAGAATTTGTACACCACCTGCGAGCCTTCCTGAATGCGCGGCGACACCCCGTGCGCCAGCTTCACCGCTACGGCGGCGAACAGCATGCCCACCGGCGCCGGCAGGCCGATCAGGCGGTGCAGCAGCATACCCACCATATACAGCAGGATGGCCAGCAACGCGCCGCAGGCGATGGTGCTGACGTCCACCTTGCCGCTGATTTTTTCCACGGCGTTCATGTCGCTGTCGCCCTGCTTGCTCGGCATCAGGCTGCCTTCACCGGTCAGGTGCGGATAACGCTTGCCCAGCTGGTTGAGCAGGCCGGCGATGACGATGGCGGTCAGGCTGCCGAGCATCACGATCGGCAGAATGCGCCCCAACGCCACGCCCTGCTCCATGTGCAGGATCGCCGCGTAGCCCATCGACAGCGGGATCGCCCCTTCACCCACGCCGCCGGCCATGATCGGCAGGATCAGGAAGAAGAAGATCTGGAACGGCTCCAGGCCCAGCGCCATGCCGACACCCATCCCCACCAGCATGCCGACGATCTCGCCGCATAGCATCGGAATGAAGATGCGCAGGAAGCCCTGGATCAGCACCTGGCGGTTCATGCTCATGATGCTGCCGACGATAATGCAGCAGATGTAGAGATAAAGAATGTTGGTCGATTTGTAGAACTTGGTGGTCGACTCCACCACCACGTCCGGCAGCAGGCCATAGTGCACCAGCGCGGAAGGAATGAAGGTGGCGCAGATCGCCGCCGCGCCCATTTTGCCGATCAGCGGCAGGCGCTTGCCGAATTCGCCGCAGGCGAAACCGAAGAACGCCAGGGTAGCCACCATCACCACGATATCGCTCGGCAATTTGCCTTCCAGGCAGTCGAGCAGAATCAATACGCCGGCCAGAATAAAGAACGGTAACGGAATAATCCCTACTTTATAATTGTCCAGTATCCGCCACCATTTCTCACGCAGAGGAATATCGGCGGCCTTGTCTTTGGCTACGAGGTAAGAATCATCTGTTGTGCTCATAATCTGGCCTCTTATTAGTTTGTTCAGCCATCATAGAGAAGCGCACGGATTATCTGCTGTGATTATGTTCAAAGTTAAAAAGGGTTTTTAATGGTGGTTATGGTTTCTATGGGGTTAATTAAGATTATGTAAAACCCGGCGTGGTTTTAATGGTGTTAATACCGCTTTTATTTTAAAGCTTATCAACTTTATCGCAGGCGAACAATTCTCGTCCGGTTCACTCTAATCCCGTGTGAGGGATCACAAGTTGATCGGGCGCAATATTACAGACCCCGCTTCTCGTGATAGGGTAAGGTTTCAGGATCTCTTTACGGTGAAGCACCGCCATGCGCCTCAAACTTTCATTTCAAATCAAGCTGTTTCTGTGCCTGGTAGCCTTCTCCTGCCTGTTGCTGACCTGCATCGGCGCCTATACCTATTACCAGTTGGATGCGCAGCTGCACCGCGATCTTGGTGCCCGCGCCCAGGTGCAGGCGCGGGAAATCGCCCTCATCCCTTCGCTGGTGGACGCGGTCGAAAACAACGATGCCGCCAGAATTGCCGCACTGATGAAAAAAATCCGCGCCAGCAGCGACGCCAGCTATATTGTCATCGGCGATAATCATGCCCGCCATCTTTATCATTCCGAATACGAAGGCCGCCTGGGCACGCCGATGATCGGCGGCGATAATAAAGAGGTGCTGGAAGGAAAAAGCATTATTTCCATTCGCAAGGGCGGCATCGGTGTTTCATTGCGCAGCAAGGCGCCGATCCTGGATGAAAATAATCGCGTGATCGGCATCGTTTCCGTCGGCTACTTGAAATCGCACATCGATAATTTAAATGCCAGGACGTTGACGCAAATTATCGGCTCCATCGTCCTGCTGCTGATCGCCCTGTTCGTGTTTTCCTGGCTGCTGTCGAAAAACCTCAAACGCCAGATGTTCTGGCTGGAGCCGAAAGAGATCGCTCTGCTGGTGCGCCAGCAAAAAGCGCTGCTGGAAGCCATCTATGAAGGGGTGATCGCCATCGATCCGCAGCTGCGGATCATCACCATCAACCATGCGGCGCGCGAGCTGCTGGATCTGCACCAGCCCGCCGCCGGCTTGCTGGGCCGGCCGATCGGCGACGTGATCCAGGCGCAGCCGAACTTCTTCGTCGCCGCGCAGCTGGGCCAGGATACGCATGACGAGGTGTGCCGCTTCAACCACGTGCGGGTGATCGCCAGCCGGGTGCGCATCATGCAGGAACAGGAGCTGCAAGGCTGGGTGATCAGCTTCCGCGACAAGAACGATATCAATACCCTGAGCAGCCAGCTCAGCCAGGTGAAACGCTATGCCGACAACCTGCGTATCATGCGCCACGAGCAGCTGAACTGGACCGCCACGCTGGCCGGGCTGCTGCATATGCAGCGCTACGACGAGGCCATCCGCTACGTGGAGGCTCAGTCGGAGGGGGCGCAGGAGATCCTCGATTTCATCTCGCAGCGCTTCAGTTCGGCGGCGCTGTGCGGCCTGCTGCTGGGCAAATACTCCAGCGCCAGAGAAAAAGGCATTGAGCTGCGCTTCGATCCGGCCTGCCAGCTGCGGCAGATCCCGGCGGCGCTGAATGAGACCGAACTGATGTCGATCGTCGGCAACCTGCTGGATAATGCGGTGGAGGCGACGCTGCACTACCCGGCCCCGCACGAAGCGATCGAGCTTTATATCAGCGACGGCAGCGACGAGCTGGTGATCGAGGTGGCGGATCGCGGCACCGGCATCGCCGAGGAGATTCGTGATACGCTGTTTGAACAGGGCGTCACCACCAAAGCGGATAAAAGCGACCACGGCATCGGCCTGCATCTGGTCGCCAGCCACGTGGCGCAGGCGCACGGCAGCATAGAAGTGTCGGACAACGAGCCGCACGGCGCGATATTCTCTATATTTATCCCTAAATAAAACCCATAACCCGATTTTTTGAGCACCCGATTATGTCACACCAAGCACTGGACGTTCTGATCGTGGAAGACGAGCCGCAACTGGCGACGCTGCACGCGGAGTTCATCGAGAAAAATTTCAACCTGCGGGTGGTGGCTTACGCCGCCACGCTGGCCGAAGCGCGGGCCAAAGCCAACGCGCATCAGCCGCGGCTGATCCTGCTGGATAACTTCCTGCCGGACGGCCAGGGCATCGAGCTGATGGAAGAACCGGCGGTGAAGAACCCCGCCTGTTCGGTGATCTTCATCACCGCCGCCAGCGACATGCATACCTGCAGCCAGGCGATCCGCAACGGCGCCTTCGATTACATCATCAAGCCGGTGTCCTACAAGCGGCTGCGCAATTCGCTCGAGCGCTTCATGCAGTTCGTGCAGACCCAGCGCACCTTCAAGATCATCGATCAGGACAACGTCGATGCGCTGTATAACCTGCAGTCGAAGCAGTTTTCCAGCGAGCCGAGCGCCAAGGGTATCGAAACCAACACCCTCGAGCTGGTGCAGGCGCTGTTTATCGCCCAGCCGACGGTGGCGCATGCGGTGGAAGACGTGGTTGAACAGGTCGGCATCAGCAAGACCACCGCCCGCCGTTATCTGGAATATTGCGTCGCCACCCAGTTCGTGCGGGTAGAGATGTTGTACGGCAATATCGGCCATCCGCGCAGGCTGTATCGCAAAGCCTGAGGCTGCCATCTGGCTGTCATATTACGGCGATAATATAACGCCCGACGATATCCCCTCGATATCGGCACCTGTCGTTAAAACTGATGAAATACTGATGACTTTTACCCGGCCTCTGGTCGGGTTTTTTATTATCCGAACGGCAGATGCAGAGTCGAAATATCCCACTGCTTTATGCCACATTATTTTCACCGAAAACCCACTCATGACGGCGAATAACGGTCGTCAATTTTGAGTCACGGGCCAAATTACCATAACCAATTAAAACCTTGATGTAAACCACTAATATCCCATTTAAACGACATTCAGGGTTGTCTCAGATATTCACTGTGTTAGGGTAAAAAGCTCTTTTATTTTGCTAAGGACAGCTCATATCGCGTTAATTAAACCAGAGGAAACAGCAAATTGCATGGCAATTAAACTCGAAGTAAAGAACCTGTATAAGATATTTGGCGAACACCCGGAACGCGCATTCAAACTGCTGGATAAAGGCCTGACAAAAGATCGGCTGTTTGAAAAAACCGGCTTATCGCTCGGCGTAAAAGACGCCACTCTGGCCATTGAAGAAGGCGAGATATTTGTCATCATGGGGCTCTCCGGTTCCGGCAAGTCCACCCTGGTACGCCTTCTCAATCGTCTGATAGAACCCACTCGCGGTCAGGTACTGATCGACGGTGAGGACATCGCCAAAATATCCGACGCCGCGCTGCGCACCGTGCGGCGAAATAAGATCAGCATGGTATTTCAGTCATTCGCGCTAATGCCGCACATGAATGTCCTGAATAATACCGCTTTCGGTATGGAATTAGCCGGCACACCGCTGCAGGAGCGCCAGGAAAAAGCGCTGGATGCCCTGCGTCAGGTCGGACTGGAGAATTACGCGCTGTCTTATCCGGATGAATTATCCGGCGGCATGCGTCAGCGCGTAGGATTAGCCCGCGCGATGGCCAACGATCCGGATATATTATTGATGGACGAAGCCTTCTCGGCGCTCGATCCGTTAATTCGCACCGAAATGCAGGATGAGCTGGTGAAATTACAGGCCCAGCATCAGCGCACCATCGTATTTATTTCCCACGATCTGGACGAGGCGATGCGCATCGGCGATCGCATTGCCATCATGCAGGGCGGTGAGGTGATCCAGGTCGGCACGCCGGACGAGATCCTGAACAACCCGGCCAATGACTATGTGCGCACCTTCTTCCGCGGCGTGGACATCAGCCATGTGTTCAGCGCCAAGGATATCGCCCAACGGCGCCCGGTAACGCTGATCCGCAAAACCCCCGGTTTTGGCCCCCGATCGGCGCTGCAGCTGCTGCGCGATGAGGACCGTGATTATGGTTATGTGGTTGAACGCGGGAAGAAATTTATCGGCGTGGTGTCGATAGAGTCGCTGAAAAAGGCGCTGTCCGCCAATCAAACGCTGGACGATGCCCTGCTCGAGGCCCCCGCCGCCGTGCCGGCCGACACGCCGCTCAGCGATCTGATCTCCCTAGTCGCCCAGGCTCCGTGCGCGGTGCCGGTGGTATGCGAAGAACATAACTATCTCGGCATCATCTCCAAGGCCATGCTGCTGCAGGCGTTGGACAAGGAGGGCTCCGCCAATGAGTGATACCACGCAAACCCAAGATCCCTGGGCTACCGCACCGGCCGATACCGGCGCCGCACCCGCTCACGATGCCGCCGCCAACGCCGGCGACGCCTGGTCCAGCGCGCCGCCGCCGGCCGCCCATGACGCCGCCGCGTCAGGCGCAGATTGGCTCAGCAGTGCCCCGGCGCAGCCGGAGCACTTCAGCCTGCTCGATCCGTTCCACAAAGCCTGGGTGCCGTTCGATACCTGGGTCACGCAAGGCATCGACTGGCTGGTGCTGCACTTCCGCCCACTGTTCCAGGGCATCCGCGTGCCGGTCGACATGATCCTGAGCGGCTTCCAGCAATTGCTGCTGGGCATGCCGGCCCCGATCGCCATTTTGGTGTTCTCGCTGCTCGCCTGGCAGGTCTCGGGCCTCGGCATGGGCGCCGCGACGCTGCTCTCCCTGGTCGCCATCGGCGCCATCGGTGCCTGGTCGCAGGCCATGGTCACGCTGGCGCTGGTGCTGACCGCGCTGTTCTTCTGCATCCTTATCGGCCTGCCGCTCGGCATCTGGCTGGCGCGCAGCAAACATGCCGCCAAGGTGATAAGGCCGCTGCTCGACGCGATGCAAACCACCCCGGCCTTCGTCTATCTGGTGCCGATCGTCATGCTGTTCGGCATCGGCAACGTGCCGGGCGTGGTGGTGACCATTATCTTCGCGCTGCCGCCGATCGTGCGCCTGACCATTCTGGGCATCAAACAGGTGCCGGAAGATCTGATAGAGGCCGCCGAATCCTTCGGCGCCAGCCCGCGTCAGCTGCTGTTCAAGGTGCAGCTGCCGCTGGCGATGCCGACCATCATGGCCGGCGTGAACCAGACCCTGATGTTGGCGCTGTCGATGGTCGTCATTGCCTCGATGATCGCCGTCGGCGGTCTGGGCCAGATGGTGCTGCGCGGCATCGGTCGGCTGGACATGGGCCTGGCCGCCGTCGGCGGGGTCGGCATCGTGATCCTGGCGATCATTCTCGATCGCCTCACCCAATCGCTGGGGCGCGATCGCCGCAGCAAGGGCATCGGCCGCTGGTATCGCCGCGGCCCCATCGGGTTGCTGACTCGCCCGTTCATCAAACAAGCCTGACGCTTTTCCCGCCGGCGGCTGCGGCCCCGGCGGGCTATGACACCACCACATCGAAAAAAGGGGAAACACTATGCGCACTACGGGCATCTGGGCTCTCGCCCTGACGACGCTGATTGGCTCACAGAGCGTGAGCGCAGCAGATTTACCCGGCAAGGGGATCACGGTTCAGCCGGTGCAAAGCACCATTTCCGAAGAGACTTTCCAGACGCTGCTGGTCAGCAAGGCGCTGGAGAAATTGGGTTACGACGTGAAGGAACCGCGTGAAGTGGATTACAACGTTGCCTACACCTCGATCGCCTCCGGCGACGCGACCTTTATCGCGGTCAACTGGGACCCGCTGCACGCCGATCAGTACAAGGCCGCCGGCGGCGACGCCAAGTTCTACCGCGAAGGCGTCTACGTCAACGGCGCCGCGCAGGGTTACCTGATCGACAAGAAAACCGCCGAGCAGTATCACATCACCAACGTCGAACAGCTCAAGGATCCCAAGATCGCCAAGCTGTTCGACACCAACGGCGACGGCAAGGCCGATCTGACTGGCTGCACCCCGGGTTGGGGCTGCGAAGCGGTGATCAACCACCACATCAAGGCCTATGGCCTGAGCAATACCGTCGAGCACAACCAGGGCAACTACGCGGCGATGATCGCCGACACCATCACCCGCTACAAAGAGGGCAAACCGGTGCTGTATTACACCTGGACACCGTACTGGGTCAGTGATGTGATGGTGCCGGGCCGCGACGTGGTCTGGCTGCAGGTGCCATTCTCTTCGCTGCCGGGCGAGCAGAAGAACGTCGACACCAAGCTGCCTAACGGCGCCAACTACGGCTTCCCGGTCAACACCATGCGCATCGCCGCCAACAAGCAGTGGGCCGAAGCCAATCCGGCGGCCGCCAAGCTGTTCGCCATCATGAAGCTGCCGATCGCCGACATCAACGCGCAAAACCTGCGCATGCATGAAGGCCAGGCTTCGGAAGCCGATATCCAGAACCACGTTAACGGCTGGATCAAGGCGCACCAGGCGACCTTCGACGGCTGGGTGAAAACCGCCGCCGAAGCGGCGAAGTCGTAATCGTTCGGGGCGCCGCCTTTGCCGCGCCCCTACCCCGCCATATCGATGCCGCTGAACTGTAAAAAACGTGCGGCGGCATTTGACAAGGGCTGCGGCCAGATACAGTACACCTGGCGCCGCGGCCCGTCTTCAATCGGAATCGACACCAGCGCGCTTAAGCGTTGCGCGGTCGAAACAGGTACGATACCCGCCGCCAATCCGCGCCGCACCAGATTCTCCAGCCATTCGATATGATCGATTTCAAAACTGACGTGCCGGCGGATACCCGCCGCCTGGAAGGCGCGATCGGTTTGGCGTCGCGCACCGGTGCCGCTGTAGAAATCCACCAGCGGCACTGCCGCCAGCGCCTGCAGGTTAACCCGCTCGCGGTTGGCCAGCGGGTGCTGCGGCGCCACCAGCGCCACCAGTGGCTCATCGGTCAACTGCCGGTGCGACATCGGCAGCAGATCGACATCGCCGGGCCAGATGCCGACGAACGCCATATCGCACTTCTGCTGACGCACATCCTCCAGCAGGGCTTCGCTCATGCCAACGTACAGGCGGATGTTCACCGCCGGATAGTGGCGATGAAACTTGTCGAGCTTTTCGGTCAGATCAATCGCGTTTATGGTTGAAATCGTGCCGATGGTCAGGGTGCCGGACACCGCATCGCCGGCGGCGGTCACCTCTTCCACCAGCGCCTGCTGCGCCGCCAACAGGCGCTGCGCCGACGGAATGAAAGCCTGGCCGGCGGGGGTCAACCGCACCCGGCGCGAGGTGCGCTCAAACAGCGTACAGCCCAGCTCTTCTTCCAGTTTGGCGATCTGGTGGCTGAGCGCCGACTGCACCGTATGGCAACGCTGCGCCGCCCGGGTGAAACTCTGTTCTTCCGCCACCGCCAGCGCATAGCGGATCTGTTTCAGGTTCATGGCATCTATCTTGAAATGAGATAAATCAAATGAAAATTATACATTGGTTTCCGCAGACGCGTTGCCGGATACTGCGCGCTATCTTCTTCCCGTGATGAAAAAAACATGAACCAACAAAACGCCCATCCGGGCCTCAGTCCGGCGCTGACCGTGCTGATTGCCATCGCAACCGGTCTGGCGGTCGCCAGCAACTATTACGCGCAACCGCTGCTGGAAACCATCGCCACCGGTTTCAACCTGTCGGTCAACCAGGCCGGCTTTATCGTCACCGCCGCGCAGCTCGGTTACGCCACCGGCCTGCTGCTGCTGGTGCCGCTTGGCGACATGTTCGAACGCCGCGGCCTGATCGTTTTCATGACGCTGCTGGCCGCCGGGGGCATGCTGATCACCGCCACTTCCGCCACGCTGCCGATGATGATCCTCGGCACCGCGCTCACCGGGCTGTTCTCGGTGGTGGCGCAGATCCTGGTGCCGCTGGCCGCCACGCTGGCCCACCCGGAAAAGCGCGGCAAGACCGTCGGCATCATTATGAGTGGCCTGCTGCTCGGCATCCTGCTGGCGCGAACCGTCGCGGGCGCGCTGGCATCGTTCGGCGGCTGGCGCACCATCTACTGGGTCGCCAGCGTGCTGATGATCCTGATGGCGCTGATCCTGTGGCGCGCACTGCCGCGCTATAAGCAACACTCCGGGCTGAACTATCCGCAGCTGCTGGCCTCGATCTTCAGCCTGTTCTGCCGCACGCCGCTGCTGCGCACCCGCGCCATCCTCGGGGCCCTGTCGTTCGCCAACTTCAGCGTGCTCTGGACCTCAATGGCCTTCCTGCTCGCCGCGCCGCCATTCAACTATTCCGAGGGGGTGATCGGGCTGTTCGGCCTGGTGGGCGCCGCCGGTGCGCTGGCCGCTTCGCGCGCCGGTCATCTGGCGGACAAAGGCAAGGCCGGGTTGACCACCACCGTCGGCCTGGTGCTGCTGCTGCTGTCCTGGATCCCTATCGCATTGGCCAAACAATCGCTGTGGGCGCTGATCGCCGGCATTCTGATCCTCGATCTGGCGGTGCAGGCGGTGCACGTCACCAACCAGAGCGTGATGTACCGCATCATGCCGGACGCGCGCAACCGCCTGACCGCCGGCTACATGACCAGCTACTTTATCGGCGGCGCCCTCGGTTCACTGCTCTCCGCCTCGGCCTATCAGCATGCCGGCTGGTACGGCGTGGCCACCGCCGGCGGGGTGCTATGCCTGCTCAACCTGCTGACCTGGTGGCTCGGCAAGCACCACGATCCGCAGGGGCCGGCGACAATCTGATTATCGTGCAAATAGTCACTTAAGAAATTTATTAGCGGTGCAGGGTATAAACATTACTTACTCTCTGGTAATGTTCTGGGCATAAACTATTGAAGTCCTATCTACCCTGCGACCCACAACCATGCAAAGCCAAGCTGCAGACAGCCTCAATCCGCCCGCCGTCAGCGCCACCTTCGCCAACGGCGTCGTCGACAGTTTGCCAATCGTCATCGGGTATGTCCCGGTGGCGTTCGCCTTCGGCCTCAGCGCCGTCAAGCTGGGCTTTTCCCCGCTGGAAAGCATTTTCTTCTCCTGCATCATCTACGCCGGCGCCAGCCAATTCGTGATCACCGCCCTGCTGAGTGCCGGCATGTCGCTGTGGGTCTCCGCGCTGACGGTGATGGCGATGGACGTGCGCCACCTGCTGTACGGCCCGGCGCTGCGTCACCGTATCGTCTCGCGCATGTCGCCCGGCAAAACGGCGATATGGGCCTTTGGCCTGACCGATGAGGTCTTCGCCGCCGCGACCGCCAAGCTGATGCGCAATAACCGCAGCTGGAGCGAAAACTGGATGCTGGGCATCGCGCTCTGTTCCTGGCTTTCCTGGGTAGCCGGCACCGCGCTCGGCGCGCTGTTCGGCAACGGCCCGCTGGAGCAGTTCCCGGTGATCGAGGCCTCGCTGGCCTTCATGCTGCCGGCGCTGTTTCTCAGCTTCCTGTTGGCCGCCTTCCGGCGTCCGCAGAGCCTGACCATTGCTGCCTCATTGGCCGGCGCGCTGCTCGGTGTGGTGCTGTTCTCCATCCCGGTCGCCATTTTGGCCGGCATCGGCGCCGGTTGCGTCGCCGCCCTGTTCCAGCCCGCGCCTGCGGAGGCCAACCATGAACACTGATGTGCTGGTGATCGGTCTGGTGGTGGGGTGCGCCAATTACCTGTTCCGTTATCTGCCGCTGCGGCTGGCGCCGGCGCGCGCCCAGCCCGGCCTCAAACGCGGTAGAGCCGCCCTATTGCTCGACAGCATCGGCATCGCCTCGATCTGCGCCCTGCTGGTGGTCTCCAGCACGCCGGTGGTGATGCGCGAACCGGATAAGCTGCTGCCGACGTTGGCGGGCTTCGCCGCGCTGGCGCTGTGCTTCTACCGTAGCAAAAGCATCATTCTGTCGACGCTGCTCGGCGCGACGGCCTTTGGCGTCACATTAAAGCTGTTAATGCTTTTCGGTCCGGGCTGACGCCGCTCCCGATCGTTTGGCTTCACTTTGGCGTTTTCATGCGTCACATCTTTACAAACACTGACAAATGACACGAATTGCTAAATTATCCGCACGGCTGAACATTTACATTATTAGTCACCGTCGTTACTATCTCGAACGAAATTAATGAGGCCCTAAATTATGGAAAGCTCGTTTGCCCCCATAGAACAAATGCTGAATTTCCGCGCCACCCGGCAGAAAGATTTCCCGTATCAGGAAATCCTGCTGACCCGCCTGTGCATGCACATGCAAGGCAAGCTGCTGGAAAACCGCAACAAGATGTTGAAGGCGCAGGGGATTAACGAAACACTGTTTATGGCGCTGATCACCCTGGATGCGCAGGAGAGCCACAGCATCCAACCTTCTGAGCTAAGCTCTGCCTTAGGCTCCTCGCGCACCAATGCAACCCGCATCGCCGACGAGCTGGAGAAACGCGGTTGGATCGAGCGCCGGGAAAGCGACAACGATCGCCGCTGCCTGCATCTGCATCTGACGCCGCAGGGGGAAGAATTTCTCAGTCAACTGCTGCCGCCGCAGCACCAATGTCTGCATTTCCTGTGGTCCACGCTGACCGACGATGAGCAAAAACAGCTGGAACAGCTGACGCGCAAATTGCTGGCACGTCTGGATCAAATGGAAATCACAGAACAGTTATCCTAATTCACAATTTCTGTTCAGGTACCTACTTATGCGATCCCCATTCAACTGGAGATTCACCCCGCTGTTCGCCGTGTTGCTGCTGGCCGGGTGTGCTTCGACCGATAATATTGCCCCGCAATCCACGCTGATGGATCCGCAGAGCCTGCAGTTGGCTCAGCCGAAGGTCAGTTCGCTGGCCGTCAGCCCGCAGTGGTGGCGCGCCCTCAAGGATCCGCAGTTGGACACGTTGATGACGCAGACGCTGCAAAGCTCGCCGACCCTGCGTCAGGCCGCCGCCCGCGTGCGCGAAGCGCAGAGCGTGGTGGGCGAAGCCAACGCCGCCAATGGGCCGAACCTGGATCTGAACGCCAGCACCCAGCGCCAGCGCATACCGCAAAACGTCAATATGGGGCTGGGGTATCCACAAAAACCTATCTATGAAAGCTCCAACTCACTGGGGTTAAATTTGGCGTATGAATTCGACTGGTGGGGTAAATACCGCAACCAGGTGAACGCCGCCAAGGCGCAGGTCAACGCCGCGCGCGCCGAGCAGGAACAGGCGGCGCTGACGCTGACCAGTTCTGTGGCGTCCGCCTACTACCAGCTGCAGAGCAATCTGGCGCTCGAGAAGCTGCTGCAGCAGGAAGTGAACAACAATGAGCGCCTGACCGCGCTGCGCCAACAGCGCTACCAGGCCGGCCTGACCGGCGTCGACGTGCCGCAACAAACTCAGGCGCAGTCCGACGTCGCCAAGCAGCAGATCCTGCAGCTGCAATCGCAGATCGAGCAGCTCAGACACCAGCTCGCCGCGCTGGCGGGCCAGGGGCCAAACACCATGCAGCACCTGCGTCAGGTGCCGCTGCCCGCAGACAACCTGATGGCGCCGCAGGGCGAGCTGACGGCGGATCTGCTGGGCAAACGCCCGGACATCGCCGCGCAACGCCAGCTGGTGGAGTCCTACAGCCAGCGCGTCAGCGCCGCACGCAAAGAGTTTTACCCCAGCCTGACCATTTCAGCCTTCGCCGGTCTGATGACCACCAATGTCGGTGGCACCAACCCGAACCTGTTTGAAGCGGCCAGCCAGGCCTGGAACGTGATGCCGGCGATTTCGCTGCCGATCTTCCACGCCGGGGCGCTGCGCAGCAAGCTGGGCGAGGAATCCGCGCTGTATGACGAAGCGGTGGAATCCTATAACCAAACCATCCTGAATGCGGTACAGGAAACCGCCGACGCCATCACCATCCAGCAGAGTTCTGCGCAACAGCAGCTGCAGGCGGCGTCCGCGGCCCAGTCGATGCAACAGGTGTATCAGGTCGCCAACGCCCGTTACCAGGCAGGGATTATCGGGCGCGACGATCTGTTGACCAGCCAGACGCAGCTATTGCAGCAGCAACAGGCGGAGTTGAATGCCAGCAGCAATTTACTGCAGGCGAAGATAGGACTGATCCGCGCGCTGGGGGGTGGCTATCAGGCCCCGGCCGCAGCGGATTCGAAAGCATAATAATATAAGGCTTGGAGAACACCATGAGCGCAAGCGCGGAAATCCAAAACCCGCAGCAGCCGAGCGGCAAAAAGAAGCAGCGTAAATTTTGGCTGCTGTTGCTGACGGTTATTTTCATTGTTATAGGGGTGGCTTACTTAGTGTATTGGTTCCTGGTGCTGCGTCATCACCAGGAAACCGACGACGCCTACGTCTCCGGCAACCAGGTGCAGATCATGGCTCAGGTGTCCGGCAGCGTGAACAGCGTCAATTTTGACAACACCGACTACGTCAAGCAGGGCGACGTGCTGCTGACGCTCGATCCGACCGATGCCGAGCAGGCGTTTGAACGCGCCAAAACCGGCCTGGCCAACAGCGTGCGTCAGACCCACCAGCTGATCATCAACAGCAAGCAGTATCAGGCCAACATCGCCCTGCGCAAGACCGATCTGAGCAAGGCCGAGAACGATCTGAAACGCCGCGTGGTGCTGGGCAGCGTTGACGCCATCGGCCGCGAAGAGCTGCAACACGCTCGCGATGCGGTCGACAGCGCCAAGGCCGCGCTGGAAGTGGCGGTGCAGCAATACAACGCCAACCAGGCGATGGTACTGAATACCCCGCTGGAACAGCAGCCGGCGATCCAACAGGCCGCCGCGCAGATGCGCGATGCCTGGCTGGCGCTGCAACGAACCAAAGTGATCAGCCCCATTACCGGTTATGTCTCACGCCGCAGCGTGCAGGTCGGCGCGCAGATCGCCGCCGGTTCGCCGCTGATGGCGGTGGTGCCGGCCGATCACATCTGGGTTGACGCCAACTTCAAGGAAACCCAGATCGCCAACATGCGTATCGGCCAGTCGGCGACGGTGGTCAGCGACGTCTACGGCGACGACGTGGTGTATCAGGGCAAAGTGGCCGGTATCGACATGGGCACCGGCAGCGCCTTCTCGCTGCTGCCGGCCCAGAACGCCACCGGTAACTGGATCAAAGTGGTGCAACGTCTGCCGGTGCGTATTGAGCTCGACGCCAAGCAGGTGGCCGATCATCCGCTGCGCATCGGTCTTTCTACGCTGGTGACCGTCGACACCGCCAACCTGGACGGCCGCGTGCTGGCCGACGTGGTGCGCGACAAACCGCTGTACCAGAGCGACGCGCTGGCGTTGAATCTGGCGCCGGTTAACCAGCTGATCGCCGACGTGATCCATGCGAACGCCGGCTAAGCGCGCGGGAGGCCATCTTGCCACAGAAACCGCTTGAAGGCGCCCAGCTCGCCTGGATGACGGTCGCGCTCGCCATGGCGACCTTCATGCAGGTGCTGGACTCTACCATCGCCAACGTGGCGATCCCCACCATTGCCGGTAACCTCGGGTCTTCCAACTCGCAGGGCACCTGGGTGATCACCTCGTTCGGCGTGGCGAACGCCATCTCGATCCCGATCACCGGCTGGCTGGCGAAGCGCATCGGTGAAGTGCGGCTGTTCCTCTGGTCCACCGCGCTGTTCGTCATTGCCTCCTGGCTGTGCGGCATCTCCAACAGCCTCGGCATGCTGATCTTCTTCCGCGTGATCCAGGGCGTGGTGGCCGGGCCGCTGATCCCGCTGTCGCAGAGCCTGTTGCTGAACAACTACCCGCCCGCCAAGCGAGCGATGGCCCTGGCGCTCTGGTCGATGACCGTTATCGTCGCGCCGATCTTCGGGCCGATCCTCGGCGGTTACATCAGCGACAACTACCATTGGGGTTGGATCTTCTTCATCAACATCCCAATCGGCGCCTTTGTTATTATGGCGGCGATGGCGACGCTGAAGGGGCGAGAAACCAAAACCGAGATCAAACCGATCGATACGGTCGGCCTGGTGCTGCTGATCGTCGGCATCGGTTCGCTGCAGGTGATGCTCGATCAGGGCAAGGAGCTGGACTGGTTCAACTCGACCGAGATCATCACCCTGACCGTCGTGGCGGTCGTGGCGCTGCTGTTCCTGGTGGTCTGGGAGCTGACGGACGACCACCCGGTGGTGGATCTGTCGCTGTTCAAGTCGCGCAACTTCACCATCGGCTGCCTGTGCATCAGCCTGGCCTACATGCTGTACTTCGGCGCCATCGTGCTGTTGCCGCAGCTGCTGCAAGAGGTGTACGGCTATACCGCCACCTGGGCGGGGCTGGCGTCGGCGCCGGTCGGGCTGATCCCGGTGCTGCTGTCGCCGATCATCGGTAAGTTCGGCAACCGGCTCGACATGCGCAAGCTGGTGACCTTCAGCTTCATCATGTATGCCGTGTGCTTCTACTGGCGCGCCTATACGTTTGAGCCAGGCATGGACTTCGGCGCTTCGGCCTGGCCGCAGTTCGTCCAGGGGTTCGCCATCGCCTGCTTCTTCATGCCGTTGACCACCATCACGCTGTCCGGCCTGCCGCCGGAACGCATGGCGGCGGCATCGAGCCTGTCGAACTTTACGCGAACGCTGGCGGGTTCGATCGGTACCTCGATCACCACCACCCTGTGGACGCAGCGCGAATCACAGCACCATTCGCAACTCACGGAGTTCGTCAATCCGTACAACCCGCAGTCGCAGGAGATGTACCGGCAGTTGGAGCAGCTTGGCATGAGCAAGCAGCAGGCGTCGGCGTATATCGCCAACGAGATCACCGCGCAGGGCCTGATCATCTCCGCCAACGAGATCTTCTGGCTGTCGGCCGGGGTGTTCCTGGTGCTGCTGGTGCTGGTATGGGTGGCGAAACCGCCGTTCAGCTCCGGCGGCGGTGGGGGCGGCGGCGCCCACTAAGCTTCAATAAACGAAACGGGCGCCCTGAGGCGCCCGTTTTTTTATCCGACGTAGAACTGATTACACCTGATTCTGACGCCACCAGTCCGCCAGCAGAATGCCGGTCGCCACGGAAACGTTCAGGCTTTCCACTTTACCGGTGCCGCCGATCGAGACGCTCATGTCGCCCTGCTGCCAGGCGCTGTCGCTCAGACCGTCGCGTTCCTGGCCCAGCACCAGCACCATCTTGGCCGGCAGCTTGGCCTGCGCCAGCACGGTGCCTTTGTGGCTCGAGGTCGTGACGATGGTGTAACCCGCCTTGCGGAAGGTATCCAGCACCGACAGGAAATCATCGGCGTTGATCGCCTTGATATGCTCCGCGCCGCCTTCTGCGGTGCGCACCGCCGCGCCGGACTCCAGCAGCGCCGGATCCTGCAGCAGCACGCCGTTGACGCCGAAGTGGGCGCACGAACGGACGATGGCACCCAGGTTATGCGGGTTACCCACTTCTTCCAGCGCCAGCACGCAGTCGGTCGCCGGTGCGCTTTTCAGGTAGGTCTGCGCATCCAGGCCCTGACGCTTTTTGATCAGGAAGCAGACGCCGCCGTGGTGCTCGGTGCCGGAAGCCTTGGCCAGCTCTTCCTCATCCACCACGTGGTAAGCCTTGCGGTTAGCCGCCATCCAGCGCAGCGCTTCGCGGAAACGCGGGGTGACCGACTGCACGAACCAGGCGCGCACGATCGCTTCCGGGCGGCTGGCGAACAGCGCCTGACAGGCGTTTTCACCGTAAACGCGGGTTTCTTCCGCGCGCTGGCGGCGCAGCTGTTCCGGATCGATAAAGCTTTTGCCGCTGATACCACCGTGATCGAACGCCGGCTCTTCATTCGGCGCGCGCGAAACGGTTCTCCACGGCGACTCGTTGCCACCGCGATCTTCAGTGCGCGCCGGACGGCGAGGACGATCGCTTTCACTGCGGCGGGAGTCGGCGCTGCGGCGATCGTTGCCGCCGCGCGCCTTGTCTTGACCAGCGCGGCCCGAGCGCGCACCGTCAGCCGGACGGCCTTTGCCGGCCGGACGTTTATTCTTGTTGCGGTCATCGCCATTGTCGTCGTCATTGCGGACGTACATCACTTTGACTTTACCGTTCTTGCCACTAAATGAATCGTTCATTGTCTTCTCCACCAACGCGCAGGGCGCGAAGATTACCTGATGTTGGTGCACGAAGCCACCAACTTGCGCTAAAAGCTCCCAACTATCACATCCATTGAACAAACCTCATTGTTCACGCGCCGGGTTTTGCCGATAATTGTCAGCATTAAAGAAACATCTCCGCAACCGCGTTGCGGGGACCATGCTTTCTCTGTACCCGAGGTCAACATGAATACAGTTTGTGCAGCTTGCAATGCCACCAACCGCGTACCGGAAGAACGTCTGGCGGACAACGCGAAATGCGGCCGCTGCGGCCATGAGCTCTTCGACGGTGAAGTGATCAACGCCACCGCCGCCACGCTGGACCAGTTGCTGCAGGACGATCTGCCGGTCGTGGTCGATTTCTGGGCGCCGTGGTGCGGCCCATGCCGCAGCTTTGCGCCGATCTTTGAAGACGTGGCCGAAGAGCGCGCCGGCAAAGTGCGCTTCGTGAAAGTAAATACCGAAGCCGAGCCGGAGCTGAGCGCCCGTTTCCGCATCCGCAGCATCCCGACCATCATGGTGTTCCGTCAGGGCAAGATGGTCGACATGCTCAACGGCGCGATGCCAAAAGCGCCGTTTGACAACTGGCTCAACGAGTTAGTGTGATTCGGCAAGTATAGGCCGTATCCCGCCATCGCGCGCGAACGCGCCCCGATCGAGCCCGCCCCTCCCGGCGGGCTTTTTTCTGCGTTACAATGGCGGTTTTTCCCCAGGATCGTTATGACCGACAACGCCGTACTTCGCCTGCGCCAGTTCCGTTTAGACCGCGCCACCCGCCCCTTTCTGGCGCGCGGTTGCCGGGTGGCGCGTTGTCAGGGTTGCCTGCTGCCGCATAAAAACTGCCTGTGCGACACCATTCGCCCGCAGCAGGCCGGCAGCCGTTTCTGCCTGATCATGTTCGGCGCCGAGCCGCTCAAGCCCAGCAACACCGGCCGCCTGATCGCCGATATCCTGCCGGACACCCAGGCGTTCCTCTGGTCGCGTACCGAGGTCGATCCCGCCCTGCTGGCGGCCATCAACGATCCGACGCGGCAGCCTTATGTGGTGTTCCCCGCGTCCTACGCCGACGCCGAACGGCCGGTGTTCAGCGAACTGCCCGTCGGCGGTAAACCGCCGCTGTTCATCATGCTGGACGGCACCTGGGCGGAGGCGCGCAAAATGTTCCGTAAAAGCCCGTATCTCAATCAATTCCCGGTGTTTTCCCTCAACGTCGACGCCGCATCGGACTACCAGCTGCGTGAAGCCAGCCGCGCCGAGCAACACTGCACGGCGGAAGTGGCCGCCGCTCTGCTGCAACAGGCGGGCGATCTGCCGGCCGCCGACGGATTGAATCAGCATTTCCGCTATTTCCGTCAACAGTATCTGGCGGGAAAACCGACCCGGCCGGAGGCACCGGTCACAGCAATGTAGCCATAAAGCGCCTAAAATCAGGCGTAACGTTGCCTATAGCCAATAGCATTCAAAAGACAGGTAGGCGGCAACTGAACGAATCCCTGGGAGCTTAGTTAACTAAGTGACCTGGGTGAGAGAGGGCAGCCAACACCCCTGTCTTTTGAAGGATGACGGATATAAAGGAGCCGTGCATGAGCCAGCGAGGGTTAGAAGCGCTACTACGTCCAAAATCGATCGCCGTGCTGGGTGCTTCGCAGCAGCCCGGCCGCGCCGGCAACCTGATGATGAGCAACCTGCTGGCAGGCGGTTTCGGCGGGCCCATCTTGCCGGTCACGCCGCGCTACAAGGCGGTATGCGGCGTGATGGCCTACCCCGACGTCGCCAGCCTGCCGCTGACGCCAGATCTGGCGATCATCTGCACCCACGCCAAACGCAATTTGGCGCTGATTGAAGCGCTGGGCCAACGCGGCTGCAAAGCCGCCATCGTACTCTCTTCGCCGCCGGAACAGTTCGCCGAGCTGAAGGCCTGCGCGCAGCGCTACGCCATGCGGCTGTTGGGCCCCAACAGCCTGGGGCTGCTGGCACCGTGGCAGGGCATCAACGCCAGCTTCTCGCCGGTGCCGATCCAAAAGGGCAAGCTGGCGTTTATCTCGCAGTCCGCCGCCGTGGCCAACACCATTCTCGACTGGGCGCAGCAGCGCGAAGTCGGCTTCTCCTACTTCATCGCGCTGGGCGACAGCCTGGACATCGACGTCGACGACCTGCTCGACTTTTTGGCGCGCGACAGCAAGACCAGCGCCATCCTGCTGTATCTGGAAAACATCAGCGACGCACGGCGCTTTCTCTCCGCCTCGCGCAGCGCCTCACGCAACAAGCCCATTCTGGTGATCAAAAGCGGCCGCAGCCAACAGGCGCAACTCTTGCTCAATAGCCAGCTGGGGCTGGACGCCGCCTATGACGCCGCCATCCAGCGCGCCGGCCTGCTGCGCGTGCAGGATACCCATGAACTGTTCTCGGCGGTGGAAACCCTCAGCCATATGCATCCGCTGCGAGGGGAACGGTTGATGATCGTCAGCAACGGGGCGGCGCCGGCGGCGATGGCGCTGGACGAACTGCTCGGGCGCAACGGCAAACTGGCGACGCTGAGCGATGAGAGCCTGGCGAAACTGAGCGATGCGCTGCCGGATTTCATCCGCGCCGGCAACCCGCTCGACCTGCGCGATGACGCCACGCCGCAACGTTTCCTGGCGGCTATCGAAGCGCTGCTCGACAGCCACGACTATGACGCGCTGCTGCTGATCCATGCGCCGAGCGCGGCGGCGCCGGGCACCGCCACGGCGGAACGGCTGATCGACGCGCTGCACCGCCATGCGCGCGGCAAGCGCATCACGCTGCTGACCAACTGGTGCGGCGAATACTCTTCGCAAGAGGCGCGCCGGCTGTTTACCGAGGCCGCCATTCCCACCTACCGCACGCCGGAAGGCGCGGTGACCGCCTTTATGCATATGGTGGAATACCGCCGTAACCAGAAGCAGCTGAAGGAGACGCCGGCGCTGCCGATCGGCCTGACCGCCAACACCGCCGATGCCCACCGGTTGATCCATCAGGCGCTGGCCGAAGGCGCCACCCAGTTGGATACCCACGAGGTGCAATCCATTCTGCAGGCCTATGACCTGAGCACCCTGCCGACCTGGATCGCTGAAGACAGCGCCGAAGCGGTACATATCGCCGAACAGATCGGCTACCCGGTGGCGCTGAAGCTGCGTTCGCCGGATATCCCGCACAAATCGGAAGTTCAGGGCGTCATGCTCTACCTGCGCACCGCGACCGAAGTACAGCGCGCGGCGGAAGCAATCCTCGATCGCGTGAAGCGCACCTACCCTCAGGCACGCATCCATGGCCTGTTGGTGCAGAGCATGGCCAACCGCGCCGGCGCCCAGGAACTACGCATCGCGGTAGAGCAGGATGCGATTTTCGGCCCGCTGATCATGTTGGGCGAAGGCGGCGTAGAGTGGCGCCAAGAAAATCAGGTGGCGGTCGCGCTGCCGCCGCTGAACATGGCGCTGGCGCGTTATCTGGTGCTGCAGGCGGTGAAAGGCGGCAAGATCCGCGGGCGCAGCGCGCTGCGGCCTTTGGATATCCCTGGACTAAGCCGCCTGCTGGTGCAGGTCTCCAACCTGATCCTCGACTGCCCGGAGATCGCCCGGCTGGATATTCACCCGGTGTTGGCCTCCGGCAGCGAATTTACCCTGCTGGACGTTTCGATGCAGCTCGCGCCGTTCAGCGGCGATCCTCAGGCGCGGCTGGCGATCCGCCCTTATCCGCACGAGTTGGAAGAGACCATCGCGCTGAAAGACGGCAGCCAATGCCTGTTCCGCCCGATCCTGCCGGAAGACGAGCCGGCGCTGAAGCATTTCATCGACCGAGTGACCAAGGAAGACCTCTATTATCGCTACTTCAGCGAGATCAACGAGTTTACCCATGACGATTTGGCCAACATGACGCAGATCGACTACGATCGAGAAATGGCCTTTGTGGCGGTGCGCGCAGACGAGATCATCGGCGTGACCCGCGCGCTGTCCGATCCGGACAACACCGACGCCGAGTTCGCCGTGCTGGTGCGTTCCGACCTCAAAGGCGTGGGCTTGGGCCGTCAGCTGCTGGAGAAAATGATCGCCTATGCGCGCGCTCATGGCCTGACCCGCCTGAGCGGCATTACCATGCCGAATAACCGCGGCATGATCGCACTGGCGCAGCGGCTGGGCTTTGGCATCGAGGTGCAGCTTGAGGACGGCATCGTCAATCTGACGCTGCCGCTGCAGGCCGCCGACGCGCAGTGACCTGCGTCGCAATGCGCTACGAATCCACCACTTAACGCCAAAACATACGCACAATCGAGGCAACTAATGGTATTATCGCCCGATTATTCGGTTTATTGTTTTTAAGCCTGTGGCGTTCCGGCCATCAATCATGAGAGAAGAAGCGCACTGTGATGTTGTCAAAATTTAAACGTAGCAAACATCAACAACACCTTGCACAACTGCCCAAACTCCCCCAGACGGTTGCTGATGTTCGTACGCTGTACGCGCCGTCCGACTTTCGCACCACGCTGCTGGATTCCATCGCCAACGCCACCCAACGCATCTATCTGGTGGCCCTGTATCTGGAGCATGACGACGCCGGGCGTGAGGTCCTCAACGCGCTGTATCAAGCCAAACAGCGGCACCCCGAGCTGGAAATCTGCGTGCTGGTTGACTGGCACCGCGCACAGCGCGGGCGCATCGGCGCCGCCGCCGCCAATACCAACGCCGACTGGTACTGCGCCATGGCCAGCCAGCATCCGGAGCAATCGGTGCCTATCTACGGCGTGCCGGTCAATACCCGCGAAGCGCTGGGCGTATTGCATCTGAAGGGCTTTGTGGTCGACGATACCGTGATCTACAGCGGCGCCAGCATCAATGACGTCTATCTGCATCAGCATGAGAAATATCGTTACGATCGCTACCAGCTGATCACCAATGAGGTGTTGGCCGATACCCTGATCGATTACATCAAGCAGCATCTGCTCACCGCCGGCGCCGTACAGCGCCTCGATCGCAGCGATCGACCGAAAAGCCCGGAGATCAAAAACGAGACCCGTCTGTTTCGTTTCGCCCTGCGCCGCGCCGGTTACCACTTCCGCGGCAAGGCCGGCAACGATGAGCTGGCGGTGACGCCGCTGGTTGGGCTTGGCAAGCAAAGCGTGCTGAATAAAACCATTCATCACCTGATGTCGTGCACCGACCAGAAACTGACGCTGTGTACCCCTTATTTCAACCTGCCGGCGCTGCTGGTGCGCAACATCATTTATCTGCTGCGCCAGGGCAAACAGGTGGAGATCATCGTCGGCGACAAGACCGCCAACGACTTCTATATTCCGGAAGACCAACCGTTCAAAATCATCGGCGCGCTGCCCTACCTGTACGAGATCAACCTGCGCCGCTTCCTGAGCCGATTGCAGCGTTACGTCGACACCGGCCAGCTGATCGTGCGTCTGTGGAAGGATGGCGATAACAGCTATCACCTGAAAGGCATGTGGGTAGACGAAGAGTGGCAGCTGGTCACCGGCAATAACCTCAACCCACGCGCCTGGCGGTTGGATCTGGAAAACGCCATTCTGATCCACGATCCCAAGCAGGAAATGCGCGAGCAGCGGCAAAAAGAGCTGGAATGCATCCGCACTCACACCACCGTGGTCGGCCACTATCAGGAGCTGCAAAGCATTCAGCAGTATCCGATCAAGGTGCGTAAGCTGATTCGCCGTCTGCGGCGTATCCGCATCGACCGGCTGATTAGCCGTATCCTGTAAGATGCACTCTGACCCCGGCCAAGGCCGGGGTTTTTATTACAGCTGTATCTCCTTGCCTTTGCGATGCAACCGGAGCGAGACCAGCAACGCCAGCAGGCACATGCCGGAAACGTACCAGAAGAAAGCGTTTTCCACGCCAAACGATTTAAGCGACAACGCGACATATTCCGCTGAACCGCCGAACATGGCATTCGCTACCGCATAAGACAAACCCACCCCTAGCGCACGCACCTCCGGCGGGAACATCTCGGCTTTAAGCAGCCCGCTGATCGCGGTGTAAAAGCTGACGACGAACAACGCCAGCACGATCAGGCCGAACGCCATAAAGGGGTTGGTCACCTCTTTCAGGGCGAACAGGATCGGCACCGTCAGCACGGTGGCCAATGCCGAGAAGATCAGCATCGAGCTGCGACGGCCGATTTTATCCGAGAACGCGCCGACCGCCGGCTGCAGCAGCATGAAGACGAACAGCGCGACGGTCATGATGGCGCTGGCCAGCTTGGCGTCCATACCGGCGGTGTTCACCAGATATTTCTGCATGTAGGTAGTGAAGGTGTAGAAGGTCAGCGAACCGGCGGCGGTAAAGCCCAGCACCATCAGGAAAGCTTTGCGGTTCTTCCACAGTCCCGTCAGCGAACCGGCATCTTTGTGGTTACGCGTCTTCGCATCGGAGGTTTCATTCAGCGAACGGCGCAGGTACAGCGCCACCACCGCCAACACCGCCCCCAAGGCAAACGGAATACGCCATCCCCAGGCCTTCAGTTCTTCGCCGGACAATATTTGCTGCAGGATCACCAAAACCAGCAGCGCCAGCAGTTGCCCGCCGATCAGCGTGACATACTGGAACGAGGCATAAAAGCCACGTCGGCCCTTGATCGCCACCTCGCTCATATAGGTCGCGCTGGTGCCATACTCCCCCCCTACCGACAGCCCCTGGAACAGGCGGGCGATCAACAGCAGCGCCGGCGCCCAGCTGCCGATCGATTCATAAGTCGGCAGGCAGGCAATCACCAGCGATCCGGCGCACATCATGCAGACCGAAATCAGCATTGAGTTTTTCCGACCATGCTTGTCAGCGATGTATCCGAATAACCAACCGCCGATCGGCCGCATGAAGAAGCCGGCGGCGAATACTCCGGCGGTTTGCAGCAGCTGTGTCGTGCTGTTGCCCGCCGGGAAGAACGAGGCGGCAAAGTAAATGGAGCAGAAGGAGTAAACGTAAAAATCAAACCACTCCACCAGATTGCCTGACGAAGCCCCGACGATAGCAAAAATGCGTTTCTTATTATCCAGCGCTCCCTGTTCGGCGCCGTGCTCATCCCCAAGAGCCGAGGTTGTTTCTGTCATGATGTTTTCTCCGAGCCATAGCAATGATGAAGTTCGGCTTCCTGCCGCCCTGGTTGTTACTTTATTGTTACTTATAAGTTAACAGCCAAACTTAATAGCGGACGAAGAATATCTGACATTCAGAGAAACAATGCGTTGGTTTTGTGATGAATATTAAACAGTACGATGAAAGCTGAAGTGGATTACAACGGGGATTTTTCATTTTACGCACAGCAAAAAGCCCTGAACGTC
>NZ_VOSN01000018.1:244409-323634 GCF_020858655.1 Serratia montpellierensis | reverse complement strand
CCCAGAGGCTGGATAAAAAAATGCCACTCAGGCTTAAGTGAGCGGCATTGCGGCGATGCCGGGCTTTTTCTTGGGTTAAATCGTCGGCTGGTTTACCAGGCCGTCTATCAGCACCTGCGGCGTGCCCTGCGAGCAGCGTTCGATGCGCCCGCGCACGCCGTAGACCCGCGCCAGGCTCTGCGGCGTAATCACCTGATCCGGCGCGCCGTCGGCGATCAGATCGCCATCCTGCAGCATCAGCACGTGGTCGCCGTGGCGCAGTGCGATGTTGATGTCATGCACCACCACCACCGTCACGATATTGCGCTTGCGGGTTTCGCGGCGCACCAAATCCATCACGTGGAACTGATAGTTGAGATCGAGCGCGCTCAGCGGTTCATCCAGCAGCAGCAGCGACGGCTGACGGATCAGCGACTGCGCCAATCCCACCAGCTGTTTCTGGCCGCCGGACAGTTGATCGAGGTAGCTCAGCGCCAGGTGGGCGATGCCCAGCTGTTCCAGCAAGGCCATCACTTCCGCTTCGCTGCCGGCGTTACTGCGGCCGCCCGAAGCGCGCTGCGCCACGATAATCGACTCCAGCACGTGCAGATGCACCCCGGCGGGCAGCGACTGCGGCAGATACACCACTTTCTCCGCCCGACGGGCGAACGGCATCTGCATCAGATCGCCGTCGTCCAGCCACAGCTTGCCCTGCGCCGGGTTCAGCCCGGCCAGCGAGCGCAGCAGCGTCGATTTGCCGCTGCCGTTCGGCCCCAGCAGTACGGTAATTTGCCCGCGCGGCAACATCGGCACCGAGAGATCGTCGATCACCTGGCGCTTCGGGTAGCCCGCCGAGAAGTTTTCTATCCGTAATCCCTGGGTCATACGTTCCCCCGATGGCGCAGAATAATGCTCAGGAAGAACGGCACCCCGACCAGCGACGTGACGATGCCCACCGGAATAATCACCCCAGGCACCAGGTTTTTCGAGGCCACCGAGGCCATCGACAGCACCAGCGCGCCGATCAGCGCACTGGCCGGCAGATAGAAACGGTGATCTTCGCCGAAGATCATGCGGGCGATGTGCGGCGCCACCAGGCCGATAAAGCCGATCGGCCCGACGAACGCCACCGCCAGCGCCGAGAGTATGCTGATGCGCAGCAGCGTGGTCAGCCGCAGGCGGCGCACGTCGATGCCGAAGCTCACCGCCCGGTCTTCGCCCAGGCGCAGCGCGGTCAGTTTCCACGAGCTCATCATCGACAGCGGCAGCAGCACGGCGAACACCCCGAACAGAATGCCCAGCTTGTCCCACGAGGCGCGCGCCAGGCTGCCCATGGTCCAGAACACCAACCCCTGCAGCGTGTCCTCGCTGGCGATGAACTGCATCATCGATACCAGCGCATTGAAGGTAAACACCAGCGCGATGCCGAACAGCACCACGCCGGAGGTGGCGACCCGCGTCCAGCGCGTGATGCCGTCGAGCATCAGCGCGGCGAACAGCGCGAAGATAAAAGCGTTGGCGGAGATGAACCACTGATCGGGAATGCCCGGAATGCCGATGCCGAGCACAATAGCCAGCGCGGCGCCAAAGGCCGCGGCGGAAGACACCCCGAGAGTAAAGGGGCTGGCCAGCGGATTATTCAGGATGGTCTGCATTTCTGCCCCGGCCAGGCCGAGCGCAAAGCCCACCACCACCGCCATCAGCGCGTAAGGCAAGCGGATGTCCCAGACGATCACCCGCGTGCCGGCATCGGCCGCGGCGGGGTCAAGCAGCGTTTGCCATAAGGATGACAACGACAGGCCGGACGGCCCCATGGTGAAATCCAGCAGCAGCGAGCCCAGGATTGCCAGTGCCAACACGCCCATCATCAACAGGCGATGGCGAAGAATATGCTGATAGCGCCCCATCACGCCGGCGTCGGGTTTCCCCTTGGCGTCAGTCATGGGATCGGTGGATACGCTCATTAGTTAAGATACCTGTTGCAACCATCATGACAGCGGCGCGAAAGCGGCCGCCGTGAACCGGAAAGTGTGCGGCAGCAGCCTGCGCACAGCCGTTAACAATAAAACAAACGATAATACTTATCAATCATATCAATAGGTGAAAACGGCGTTGTCTAAATGTAATAATTTGTTTTTTATCGCCATTTTTCAAACCGCCGCGTTCCCCCCCGCCAACGGCCATTAGGTTAATTATTCTGAAAATTATTCCTGATCCGACCAGACTCTGACAAATAACGGCAAAACCACATAGAATCCAAAATCACAGCACCGCGCGTGCAAAAAAACTTCAGGCCGCCGCAAGAGCGGCCTTATTGACGAGGCAGTAATGAGAAGTCCATCTCCGGCGGTAACGCCCAAACGCCCGGCGCTGCTGAACTGGCTGTTATACAGCCCGCTGCAGGCCGATGACGAGCCGTTTCAACGCCAGCTGCGTCTCACGCTGACGCCCTCTCCTCTCACCCCCTGGCTGAATGCCGCAGGGCCGGCCGCGCTGTTGGTGGGGTACGCCTGGCTGGGCCAGCGGCCGCTCGGCATCGGTCTGTTGTTGCTCCTGCTGCTGTTGACCGCCGGGCGAGCCTGGCTGGCGCGCCGGCGTCAACCCGCCTGGCCGGACGCCATGCTGGTGGCGGTGTTGCTGTGGATGCTGCTGGTCGGCGCCAGCGCCGCGCTGGCGATGCTGTCGGGCCGCTTCGTTTTAATCCTGTTCGCCGGCCTCACCATCACCGCCCTGGCCTGCTGGTTGATGCAGCGCCACGCCGCCGCGCCGCGCTTCGCGCTGCTTGAGGTGATCGCGCTGACGCTGCCTTACCTGCTGGCGGCACCGCTGTCGCGCGTGCAAAATCTGTTTGTCCTGGCGGACCTCGCGCCGCTGTGGCTGGTGCTGGCCCATGGCATGATCGCGCGCTACCACCGTCAGCGGGTACAGCACGTCACGCTGGCTTGGGAGAAGCAGCAGGCGTCGCACCGCGATCGCCTGACCGGCTTCCTCAACCGAGCGGGCGGCGAGGTGGTGATGCGCAGCATCTGCCGCCCCGCAGCGGCGCAGACGATCTCGCACCTGTTCATTCTTGAGTTCGGTCCGTTGGCAGCGCTCTACCAAAGCCACGGCGTCCAGATTGGCGATGACGTGCTGCGCACCGTCGGCGAACGCCTCAAGACGCTGATCCGCCCCAGCGACTACGTCTGCCGCTACACCGGCGGCCTGTTTTTGATTCTGGTGCACGATCTGCCCTACGGCGCGGAAAGCGAGTTCCTGGCGCGCATCGTGCCGCCGCTGGAGGCGCCCTACGATTTTGGCGCGTTCGGCGAGGTGAACATGCAGCTCAACGCCGGCATTTTGGCGCTGACGCAGGACTATGCGACGGTGGAAGATTTGATGAGCTCGGCGCAGCAGGCGCTGGCGGAAGCCAAAGGCGGGAAAAAGTAAACTACACGCGGCGGGAACCCCCGCCGCGTCTCACTCTCCGAAAATTACTTCACGTCCATCTTCGGGAATTCCATTTCGCTGTACTTCACGACGCGGGTGCCGCGCGACAGCTTGTAACCAAACCAGATCAGCAGGAACAGCGGAATGCCGATGTAGGTCGCGGTCACGCCGTACCAGTCGATCTTGTCTTGCAGGAAGGCCTGGTAGTTCTGGCCCAGGGTAATGATCAGGCACAGCACGAAGGCGAAGATCGGCCCCAGCGGGAAGAACCCGGAACGGTACGGCAAGTCGTTCAGATCGCGCCCCTGCAGCATGTAACCGCGACGGAAGCGATAGTGGCTGATGGCGATGCCCAACCAGGCGATGAAACCGGTCATGCCCGAGGTATTCAGCAGCCACAGGTAAACCGACTGGTTGCCGAACATCGACGTCAGGAAGCACAGGCCGGCCACCACGCAGGTCGCATACAGCGCGTTACGCGGCACGCCGCCTTTCGACAGCTTGGCGAAAATCCGCGGCGCCTTGCCTTCCGACGCCAGGGTGTACAACATGCGGGTCGATGCGTACATGCCCGAGTTACCGGCCGACAGCACCGCCGTCAGGATCACCGCGTTCATGACCGCCGCCGCCGACAACAGCCCGGCGTGCTGGAACACCAGGGTGAACGGGCTGACGCTGATGTCTTTCACGTCGTTGCGCAGCAGGCTCGGATCGGTGTACGGAATGATCAGGCTGATGATCAGAATGGCGAAGATATAGAACAGCAGGATACGCCAGAACACCTGACGCACTGCGCGCGGGATGTTTTTACCCGGATTCTCCGATTCGCCGGCCGCGATGCCGATGAGCTCAGTGCCCTGGAACGAGAAGCCGACGATCATGGCCACGCCGATCATCGCCGAGAAGCCTCCGGCAAACGGTGCGTCTCCTACCGTCCAGTTCTGCCAGCCGGCGTGCTCGCCGCCCTTCAGAATGCCGACGATCATCAACACGCCGACGGCGATGAAGATAATCACGGTGCTGACCTTGATCAACGCGAACCAGTATTCCGCCTCGCCGAACCCTTTCACCGAAATGTAGTTCAGCAGGAACATCAGGCCGAGGAACAGGGCGCTCCAGATCCAACCTGGGGTGTCCGGGAACCAATAGTTCATCACCAACTGCGAGGCCACCAGGTCAACGGCGATGGTCACCGCCCAGTTGTACCAGTAGTTCCAGCCCAGCGCGAAGCCGAAGCCTTCTTCCACGTATTTGGCGCCGTAAGTGGAGAATGAACCGGAGACCGGCATAAAGGCCGCCAGCTCGCCCAGGCTGGTCATCAGGAAGTACACCATCAAACCGATCAGAGCGTAAGACAACAGCGCCCCGCCGGGGCCTGCCTGAGAAACCGTGGCCCCCGAGGCCACGAACAGGCCGGTGCCGATGGAGCCGCCGATGGCGATCATGGTCAAATGCCGGGCTTTCAGCTCGCGGCGCAATCCGGGTGCTTGCTGCCCCGATGTTTTTATATCCTGCTGAGCCATTCGTACCCTATCTGCTCTTTGAAAAAATGAGGGCGGATTGTAACAAATACCCGCCGGTGAACTAGCAACATTGCACTGATATAAGATAGCTTCATAATTCAGAGGCAATTATTAGCCGCGGCCCTTATGGCCTTACTTACTCTCATTAATGTGAGCGCGCGCAGGTTTTTATGCTTTTTCGGGCCTGCGCGGCAGCAGAGGGTGTGACGCGCTGTCGATTACAGCGCGCAATAGCTGAGAAAACGCTGCAATGCGTTGGAAATGTGCTTTTGCCGATGGCGGATCAGGTACAGGGTGCGCCGCAGCGGCGGCAGCGGTACCGGCAGTTCCACCAGTGCGCCGCTGGCCAACTGTTCCGCTACCACCCGCCGCGACAGGCAGCTGATGCCGATACCGTGCCGCACCGCGTGCTTGATAGCCTCCGAGTTGCCGAGCTCCATCACCAGCTGGAAGTGCGGCAGGTGCGCCAACAGCAGATGATCCAGCACCTCGCGGGTGCCCGAACCGCGCTCGCGCAGGATCCACGAGGCATTGGCCAACGCCTCCAGCGTCGGCGGCTGGCGGGTCAAAGGATTGTTCGGCGCGGCGAACACCACCAGCTCATCCTCCAGCCACGGCTGCGTCACCAGCTCCGGCATATGGCAAGGCCCTTCGATCAGCCCCAGATCGACGCGGAAATCCGCCACCGCCACGATCACGTCCTGGCTGTTGCCAACGTTCAGCTCCAGCGGCGTGGCCGGAAAGTCACGGCGGTAACGGGCGATCATCTCCGGCAGCATGTAGTTGCCGATGGTGCTGCTGGCGGCGATGCGCAACGCCCCGCCGTCATGACGAAACAGCTGCTCGATCTCCCCCGCCTGCTCCAGCAGCGCCAGCGCCTTGGGATACAACAATCGGCCGTGCTCGTTGATCACCAGCCGTTTGCCGACGCGGTCAAACAGCTGCACGCCCAGCTGCCCCTCCAGATCCGCCAGCGCCGCGCTGACCGCCGACTGCGACAGCGCCAGCACCACCGAGGCCTGAGTGGTCGAACCGCTTTTCAGCACTTCGGTGAAGACTTCCAGTTGACGCAACGTGATATGCATAGCCGTCCCGGTATTGAAAAAGGGTTCTGCAAGAGAACCACAAAATGAAGTGGGTAGCCCGGCGAGGCTACCCTGTTTGCGGCCAATTCGGCGCGCTACCTGCCCAAGGCGACCAGCTGCGCCGCCGCGGCCAGCACCGCCTCGCGCGGCGTGCCGGTTTCGTCCCGCTGTATTAATTGCAGCATCGCCACCAGGTGATCGCGATCGACCGCCTTGTTTTCTTCAATCAAACGCCGCACCGCGCGCCCCACTTCTTGATCTATCTGCTCTCTGCGTTGATCGTCGGTATCCATCGCCTGCTCCTGTTCAGTTGGAAAGTTGACGGCGGCTTGCCGCTCCTCCTCACCCTAGCCGCAATGCGGCTTTATGCCAATGCCTGGCTCAATACCACTTATTCAGATAGGTTATAAATATATAATCAATTTCTCTTTTATTCAGCCCAAACGTACTCTTAGCAGCAAGAAACAGACTGAAGGACTGACTTTTATGGCGACTGATACCACTCACACTTATCCCGAGCGACGCTTTCCGCTGTTCGGCCTGCCGCGCCTGGTGCCGGGGCTGGTACTGACCGGCGCGCTCACTGCGCTGGCCGTCTGGGCCGGCGACATTCCCTGGGTGGCGGAGCTGGGGCTGGGAGCGCTGACGCTGGCGATCCTGCTCGGCATTCTGGTGGGCAACACGCTGTACCCCCGCTGGCAAACCGTTTGTCACAGCGGCGTGCAGTTAGCCAAACAGCGCCTGCTGCGTTTGGGGATTATCCTTTACGGCTTCCGGCTGACCTTTCAGCAGATCGCCGACGTGGGCGCCAGCGGCATCATCATCGACGCGCTGACCCTGATCACCACCTTCCTGCTGGCCTGTTGGCTCGGCAAGAAAGTGTTCGGCATCGACAGCCAGACCGCGATACTGATCGGCGCCGGCAGCAGCATTTGCGGCGCGGCGGCGGTAATGGCCACCGAGCCGGTGCTCAAGGCCGATTCCAGCAAAGTGGCGGTAGCGGTCTCGACCGTGGTGGTATTCGGCACCCTGGCTATCTTCGTTTACCCCTGGCTGTATCAGTTGAATGAACACTTCCAGTGGCTGCCGTTCAGCCAGGAAACCTTCGGCATCTACGCCGGTTCCACCATCCACGAAGTGGCTCAGGTGGTCGCCGCCGGGCACGCCATCGGGCCTGACGCCGAAAATGCGGCAGTGATCGCCAAGATGATCCGCGTGATGATGCTGGCGCCGTTCCTGCTGCTGCTGTCGGGCTACATCAGCCGCGGCAGCGCAGGCAAGGCGGAAAAATCTGCCATCACCATTCCGTGGTTTGCCGTGCTGTTTATCGCCGTCGCCGGGCTGAACTCTTTCAACCTGCTGCCGGCCACGCTGGTGCGCCATCTGATCACCGCCGACACCTGGATGCTGGCGATGGCGATGGCGGCACTGGGGCTGACCACTCACATCAGCGCCGTGCGCCAGGCCGGGATGAAACCGATTCTGTTGGCCACGCTGCTGTTCGTCTGGCTGCTGGTCGGCGGCGGCGCGATAAACCAACTGGTGCAACACCTGCTGTAATCCCCCTCGGCGGCCCGCTTCGGCGGGCCGCCGCTTTTCGCCATTCAATCCGCCCGCCATCAATGCCATAATGTCACCGATAACACAGGAGAATGAAGATGAAGTTTGTCGGTGCACATGTCAGCGCGTCAGGCGGCGTGGATCAGGCGGTTACCCGCGCGCACGAATTGGAGGCGACCGCGTTCGCCCTGTTCACCAAAAATCAGCGTCAATGGAAGGCCGCACCGCTGGCCGCCGACGTGATCGATAAGTTCAAGAGCGCATGTGCCCAGTACGGCTTCGGGCCGGGGCAGATCCTGCCGCACGACAGCTACCTGATCAATCTGGGCCACCCGGTGGCCGAAGCATTGGAAAAATCGCGCGAGGCGTTTATCGACGAGCTGCAGCGCTGCGAACAGCTGGGGCTGACGCTGCTGAACTTCCATCCCGGCAGCCACCTGCTGCAAATCGATGAAAACAAGTGCCTGGCGCGCATCGCCGAATCGATCAACATCGCGCTGGATAAAACCGCCGGCGTGACGGCGGTGATCGAGAACACCGCCGGCCAGGGCAGCAACCTGGGCTTCAAATTCGAACACCTGGCGGCGATCATCGACGGCGTGGAAGATAAGAGCCGCGTCGGCGTTTGCATCGACACCTGCCACGCCTTCGCCGCCGGGTACGATCTGCGTACCGAAGAAGAATGCGAGCGCACTTTCAAGCAGTTGGGCGACATCGTCGGCTTCAACTACCTGCGCGGCATGCACCTGAACGACGCCAAGAGCGAGTTCAACAGCCGCGTCGACCGCCACCACAGCCTGGGGGAAGGCAACATCGGCAAAACGGTGTTCAGCTACATCATGCGCGATCCGCGCTTCGACAATATTCCGCTGATTCTGGAAACGGTAAACCCGGATATCTGGGCGGAAGAGATCGCCTGGCTGAAAGCACAGCAGTAACCCTCCCTTGGCCGCTCGCCTATGCGCGAGCGGTTTCCCCCACCGTGTGCTCCGCCGCCAGCATGGCGCTGAACGGACGCAGCGTCTCTTCATCCAGGCCCGCCGCCCTAAACACCGCGGTGGTAAAGCTGACCGGCGCCGAGCCCGGTGCCGTAATGACACGGTCATCCACGACGGCGGCGGCGCTCGTCGCGAAATGGCGCTGCCCGGTGTAGCCCTCAACATGGCGCGTCAAGAACTCGGCAGCGTTGGAAGTATGTGCCCTACCGTTCAACAGGCCGGCCCGCGCCAACGCCAATGTCCCGCCGCAAATGCCCGCCAGGGTTGCGCCGCGTTGAAACTGCTCGTTGAGCAACGCGCTGATATCCGGTGCCCGTTCGGTTTCCCAAAGGGTGCCGCCGACCACCACCAGTACCTCGGGGCGCCAATCCGCCAATTCGGCCACGCCTTTTTCAACCTCTACCGTCAGCCCGCCCTGTGAGCGAAACGTTCCGGCCTGCGGCGCAAAAAACGCCACCTCCAGCCCATAAAACGGGCCGCCAACGCCGGCAATCAGCGCGTATTCCCAATCGGCGAAACCGGATGCCAGTACGATCGCCACTTTTTTAGCCACGGATGAATCTCCTTGAGTCATTTCTTGTTCGCATGAACAAAGTCGCGCCATCAGCTTAGAAAGCGTTGTGACTTTTGGCTAGGGGTAAATCGTGCTAACTGCCTAAGGCACAAACAAAAACGCGCAGCTCGAGGCTGCGCGTTTTGCGTTATCGACGAGCCTTACGCCGCGGCGGTAACCGGTACCTCAGCACGTTTCAGCAGGGCATAAGCTACGCCCGCCAGCAGCGTACCGGCGGCGATCGCCACCAGGTACAGCAACACCGGCGAAATCGCGCCCGGGATCAGCAGCACGAACAGCCCGCCGTGCGGTGCCATCAGTTTGGCGCCGAAGGCCATCGACAGCGCGCCGGTCAGCGCCCCGCCGGCAATGCAGCACGGCAGCACGCGCATCGGGTCGCGGGCGGCGAACGGAATCGCCCCTTCGGTGATGAAGCACAGCCCCAGCACCAACGCCGCCTTGCCGCCTTCCTGTTCGGATTTCGGGAACTTGCGGCGCGCCAGCAGCGTCGCCAGACCCATCGCCAGCGGTGGCACCATGCCCGCCGCCATGATCGCCGCCATCGGCGCATACACCGAGGAACTGAGCAGCGCGACGCCGAACGCGTAGGCCGCTTTGTTCACCGGGCCGCCCATGTCGGTACACATCATGCCGCCGAGGATTGCCCCCAGCAGTACGGCGTTGGCGGTGCCCAGCGATTGCAGCCAATGGGTCAGACCTTCCATGATTTTCGCCACCGGCGTGCCGACCACGTAAATCATGATGAGGCCGGTGATCAAGCTGGCGACCAGCGGAATGATCAGGATTGGCTTCAGCGCTTCCATACTTTGCGGCAGGCGCAGCTTGCCGCTGATCGCCTTGGCGACATAACCCGCCAGGAAGCCGGCGATGATGCCGCCGAGGAACCCGGCGCCGGTGCTCACCGCCAACATGCCGCCGATCAGGCCCGGCGTCAGGCCCGGACGATCCGCGATGGAGAAGGCGATGAAACCGGCCAACACCGGCACCATCAGCGCAAAGGCGGAGCCGCCGCCGATCTGCATCAGCGCCGCCGCCAACGTACCTTTGACTTCAAACGCCTTGATGCCGAACACGAACGACAGCGCGATGCACAGACCGCCGGCCACCACCATCGGTAGCATGTAGGACACGCCGGTCAGCAGGTGGCGATACGGGCCGCTGCCCTCTTTCTTTTTCGCCGCCGGCGCCGCGCTACCGCGCTGCTGCGGCTGGAACACCTCCGCCTCGGCCAGCGCCTTGTCCAGTTCCTGGGCGGTTTTCTTCAGCGCCAGACCGGTGGAAGTACGATACATCGGCTTACCGGCAAACTTGTCCAGATCCACCTCGATGTCCGCCGCGACGATCACCAGATCCGCCGCCGCCACTTCTTCCGGGGTGATGGCATTGCCGGCGCCGACGGAGCCGCGTGTTTCCACTTTCACCCACCAGCCGCGTTTTTTGGCTTCGCTTTCAATGGCTTCGGCCGCCATAAAGGTGTGCGCCACGCCGGTTGGGCAAGCGGTGATCGCCACGATGCGTTTTTGCCCATCGGCTTTCACCGGTGCCGCCGCCTGCGGCGCCTGATAGGTTTCAGCTTCGGCCTTGGCACGCGCCAGAAAAGCGTCCGGTTCCCGCACCGCCTGCTCTACGTCGCCCACATACACCAATTTGCCGTTCAGCCCGGCGTCAGCAGGGGCAGACTGCCCCGCCACCGCCACCAGTTCGGCGTCCTGCAGCGACTCGACCAGCGTCAGGCCGGTTTTGGCCGCGGCAGCCTCCAGCATGCGTTTCGCCAGGTGGCCACGGGCCTGCCCCAGCGAACTGTCTACCATCAGCAGCGTTTTCATTCTGCCTCCTGCTATTGATTGAAAGGTTTCAGATCGACGCGCGCCATCATCGCGGCCAACTGGGGACGATCGGTCACGCCGACGTTGCTCTGGCTGACCGCCAGCGCCGCGACCGCCGTGGCCAGACGCAGGGTATGTTCACTGGATTCGCGCATCAGCAGGCCGTAAATCAGGCCCCCGACCATCGAATCGCCGGCGCCCACGGTGCTGACCACCTCACAGGACGGCGGTTTGGCGATCCAGGCGCCGGACGCGTTAACCCACAGCGCGCCTTCCGCGCCGAGGGAGATCACCACGTGGGCGATGCCCTGTTCGCGCAGCGCATGCGCTGCGTCGACCACGTCCGCCAGCGTCGGCAGCGGGCGGCCGGCCCAGATTTCCAGCTCGCGGCGGTTCGGCTTCACCAGCCACGGCGAGGCCTTCAGCCCGGCGACCAGCGCTTCGCGGCTGCTGTCGAAAATGATGCACGGGCACTTGGCGCGCAGCTGGGTCATCCAGTCGGTAAAGGCATCGGGATCGACGCCGGCCGGCAGGCTGCCGCTCACTGCCACCATGTCGAACTGGCCCAGCCAGCTCAGCGAGTCGCTGACGAAGCGATCCCAGTCCTGCGGCGTCACTTCAAAACCGGAGAAGTTGAAGTCGGTCACTTCACCGTCTTTTTCCGTCAGCTTGACGTTGATGCGGGTGCGGCCCGGCACCACCTGGAAGCGGTTGGCGATCCCCAGATCGCTGAACAGCAGCTGGAAACCGTCCTGATTGTCTTTGCCCAGGAAACCGCCGACGGTGACGTCGATGCCCAAATCCTTCAACACTTTGGCGACGTTGATGCCCTTACCGGCGGCGTGCAGGCCGGCGGTTTTTACCCGGTTGACTTCCCGGCGCTCGATCTGCGGGCAGAAACCCACCAGATCGTACGCCGGGTTCAGGGTGATTGTTGCTACTCTTCTGCTCATGCTGCGCCCTCGCCCAGTCCTTCATTAATCGCTTCGCCAATCGCCTTCAGCGCGGCTTCAGCATCTTCTCCATTGGCGGTAAAGCGCAGGTGATGCCCTTTCTTCACGCCCAGCGCCACCACCTTCATCAGGCTGCGCCCGTTGGCCGGCTTGCCGCTGCCGTCCAGGTTAGTGACGGTGATGTCGCTGTTGAAACTTTTGATCACGTTGACCAACGCCGTGCCCGGCCGCGCGTGCAGACCATGCTCGTTGCGGATCACGAATTCGGCGCTCAGCACGCTGCTCTCCTCGGCCACTTCGCTGGTCAGCAGCGCCAGCACCCCGGCGGCATCCGCTTTCAGCAAGCGTTCAGCTTTGTTGGTCAGCAGCAGGTCGCTGAGGTAGTTGAGCACCGCCAGCGGCTGCGCGTCGGCAACCGACACCGTCAGCAGCAGCGCCACCGGCTCGCCGTCTTCCACGAAAGCCTGCGCCGGGCGGCTGACGGTAGCCGCGCTGGCCAGGTTGCCTTCGACGCTGTCGCTCAGCCAGATGCCTTGCCCCAGGTTCAGCGGCTTGCGGGTGATGACATCGCTGACGAACTGCGCGTTGACCGCGCCGGCCTTTTGCAACCGGCCGGCGTTCAGCGCCTGCAGCGTCATCAGGCTGTCGGCCGCGACATCGAGCGTAATCAGCGAAACGTCGAACTGGAATTCGGCGCTCTGCTGTTCGCCCATCAGCAAGCTGCGCAGCTCTTCCGCGGAGGTGGTTTTCGCCAGCCGCTCCGCCACGCTGTCATCACTCAGCACGTGCGTGAGCTGGCGCAGCAGCGCCAAATGCTCGTCGGAACGGGCGGCGATGCCGATCGCCACATAGGCGGTTTGGCCTTCGCCCCACGCAATGCCCTGCGGGAACTGGAACACCTGCACGCCGGTTTTCAACACCAGATCGCGGGTATCGGTGGTGCCGTGCGGAATGGCGATGCCGTTGCCCAGGTAGGTGGACGTCTGCAGTTCGCGCTGCAACATGCCGTCCACGTAACCCTGGGCGCCGCAGCCGGCGTCGGTCAGGGCGGCGGCCACCTGACGGATGGCCTCCTGCTTACCGGCGGCAGCGGCGCCCAGATGAATGTCTTGCGGTGACAACTGGAACATGATTCTCCTCTCCTGCTGAATTGAATCGTTTCAGCCTCATTGGGAAAAAGGAGCGCTACCCGCTGGCCACAAGCGGCCGGATAACGCTGAAACGTTTCAAGGAGTGTGTAAGCAGCGCAAGGTGAAAGCAAGTTTTCTCCCTTTCGCCATTGCAGATTTTTGAGCTTACGCACACTTTTGCCGGCGCATTGGTCAGCGCCAGGGCAAAATGACATACTGTGCTGAAACTTTGCTGACGGAGAAAAGCATGAACGTAGTGACGGGCGTCGGGGTGATCATCGTCAACCCACAAGGTGAGATTTTGTTGGGCAAACGCTGCGGCTCCCATGCGCCCTTTTGGTCTATCCCCGGCGGGCATCTGGATGCCGGCGAAACCTTCGAGCAGTGCGCCCAGCGCGAAATCGCCGAAGAAACCGGGTTGCTCATCGCTCCGCCGCGCTTCGTTGGCGTCAGCAACAATCTGCAAACCTGGCGCGCCGAAGGCAAACACACGGTGTCCATCTGCCTGCAGGTGGATCACCCCGGTGGCAACGCCGAGCTGAAAGAACCCGAAAAATGCGCCGAGTGGCGCTGGTGCGCGCCGGACGCCCTGCCGGAACCGCATTTCGAAGCCAGCCTCACCGCCATCCACCTGTGGTTGAGCGGCCAGGCCTATCTGCCCACGGCCTGACCCATCGCGAGCGCGTGCTGCGCTCGCTTTCCCTGCTGCACCGCCCCACCGCTATATAATTTAGAACATAACGCTATTTTTTGCGATATACGCCATTTTTTTGACTACGGATAACCCTATGGGGTTAACCCTCTTCTATTATTACCCCTGCAATCGACGTGGCATTCTGACCTTCGGTCGGTGGCCTTTTGGCAAGATTTTATTTTAAATTCATAATTATAAGCGGGTTTACCATGAGCAAAAAACTGACTGGCTTTGAAAAAAAGCGCCGGTGGGGATGGCTATGGCTTTTGCTGCTGGGGATTATCCTCGGCGCGGCGCTGTTGGCCGGGACCGCCACCGTATTCCATAAAACCAGCGATACCGCCTTCTGCGTTTCCTGCCACACCATGCAACAACCGCTGGCCGAATATCAGGGCAGCGTCCACTTCCAGAACACCAAAGGCATCCGCGCCGAGTGCGCCGACTGCCACGTCCCCCATCAGCCGATCGATTACCTGTGGACCAAAATCCGCGCGGTGAAAGACATTTACGGCGAAATGGTCGGCACCATCGACACTCCGGAAAAATACGAAGCGCACAAGCTGGCGATGGCGCAGTCGGTCTGGAAGACGCTGAAAGAGAACGACTCGGCCACCTGCCGCTCCTGCCACAGCTACGACGCCATGGAGATCACCGCCCAGCGCCCTGAGGCGCGCCTGCAGCACCCGGTGGCGATCAAACAGGGCGAGACCTGCATCGACTGCCATAAGGGCGTGGCCCACATCCTGCCGGACATGAGCGGCGAAACCCAGGCCGGCGCCGCCGAGCTGGCGAAGGCCGCGGCGTTGACCGCCCCGGACGCCACCACCCTCTACACCATCGCCACCGAGCCGTTCTTCCTCAGCGCGGACGACAGCCATAACGCCGGCAACCTGATGCCATCCACCGAAGTGCAGGTGGTGAAGCAGGAGGGCGACAAGGTGCTGGCCACCGTGAGCGGCTGGCAGCAGGACGGGGTCAGCGAAGTGTTCTACGCCGCGCAGGGCAAACGCATCCTCAGCGTGCTGCTGGGTGAAGACGCGCGCAAACAGCTGAAGACCGCATCCACCCAGACCGATGCGGAAACCGGTCTGGTCTGGCATCAGGTCTCTTTGCAAGTGTGGTTGCCGCGTAAACAGTTGATCGACGACCAGCAAAAAATCTGGCGTTACGCCGCGGACATGATGTCGGCCAACTGTACCGGCTGCCACGGGCTGACCGCGCTCGATCGCTTCAACGCCAACCAATGGATCGGCGTCATCAAAGGCATGGCGCCGCGCACCTCGCTGACGCAGGAACAGCTGCGCGTGCTGACACAATACGTACAAAAACACGCCAGCGACATGCCACCTGCCGCACCGGCCAAGCTTTAAGGGAGAAGCGCAATGAGCAACCAACAACCGTTAACAATGAGCCGCCGCCGCTTCCTGACCGGCGCCGCCGCGCTGGCCACCGCCCCGCTGCTGGCAGGCTTATGGCCCAAAGCGGCGCTGGCGCAGGCCATCAGCGAAGCGCTGCCGCAGTTCATCGTCTTGCGTCAGGCGCAAAAAGGCATCCTGACCGGCGCCCACTGGGGCGCGTTTGAGGCCATCGTGCAGGACGGCAAGATGGTCGGCGTGCAGCCGGTGCAGGACGATCCGTATCCCAATGAGCTGATCACCATGGCGCCTTATCAGGTGCACGCCGAGAACCGCATCAAATACCCGATGGTGCGTAAAAGCTGGCTGGAAGGCGGCCCCGGCAGCCGCACCGAGCTGCGCGGCCGTGACGAGTGGGTGCGCGTCAGCTGGGACAAAGCGACCGAGCTGGTGTGCAATGAGATCACTCGCCTGCAAAAAGATTACGGGCCGCAGTCGATCTACGCCGGTTCCTACGGCTGGAAAAGCGTCGGCATGCTGCACAACAGCCGCACGCTGCTGCAGCGCCTGATGAACCTGACCGGCGGTTTCCTCGGCTACGCCGGCGACTACTCCACCGGCGCGGCACAGGTGATCATGTCGCACGTGGTCGGCTCAATGGAGGTCTACGAACAGCAGACCGCCTGGCCGAACGTGATCGAGAACAGCGAGCTGGTGATCCTGTGGGGCTGCAACCCGATGGTCACGCTGAAAAACAGCTGGAACGTGCCGGATCACGTCGGCCAGACCGGCTTCGAGGCGTTGAAGAAGAAAGGCACCCGGGTGATCAGCATCGATCCGGTGCACAGCGACAGCGCCAAGTTCGTCAATGCGCAGTGGATCGCCCCGCGTCCTTATACCGACGGCGCCATGCTGATCGGCATCGCCCACACGCTGCTGACCGAGAGGCTGCATAACCCAGACTTCCTGAAAACCTACACCGTCGGCTTCGACAAGTTCCAGGCCTACCTGCTGGGCGAGAGCGACGGCGTGGCGAAAACCGCCGAATGGGCGGCCGACATCAGCGGCGTCGATGCCGACACGCTGCGCGGTCTGGCGCGCGAGATGGCGAAGCATCGCACCATGATCATGGGCGGCTGGGGCATTCAGCGCCAGCACCACGGCGAACAGCAGCACTGGCTGCTGGTGACGGTGGCGGCGATGCTCGGCCAGATCGGCCTGCCGGGCGGCGGCTTCGGCTTCAGCTACCACTATTCCTCCGGCGGCAGCCCGACCGCCAAGGGCGGCATCATCGCCGGCATCTCCGCCGGCAACGCGCCGAAGAACTCCCCGGCGCCGATCCCGGTGGCGCGCATCGCCGAATGCCTGAGCAACCCGGGCAAAACCATCGACTTCAACGGTGCCAAGGTCACCTACCCTGAGGTGAAAATGGTGTATGTGGCGGGCGGCAACACCTTCCACCAGCATCAGGACACCAATAACCTGGTCAAAGCCTGGCAGCGGCCGGACACCATCGTGGTCAACGAGCCTTACTGGACCGCCACCGCCAAGCATGCCGACATCGTGCTGCCGGCCACCACCAGCTACGAGCGCAACGATCTGGAGATGGGGGGCGACTATTCGCAGCTCTACGTGTTCCCGATGCATCAATGCGTGCCGCCGCAGCACGAGTCGCGCAGCGACTTCGACATCTTCTCGGCGATGGCGGCCAGGCTGGGCGTACAGGAAGCCTTTACCGAGGGCAAGGACGAAACCCAGTGGCTGAAAGGCATGTACGACGACATGAAGAACCAGGCTCGCGCCGCGCGGGTGGCGCTGCCGCCGTTCGACATGTTCTGGCAATCCAACAACTACGTGCGCTTCCCGGTGCCGGAGGCCAACACGCAGTGGGTGCGCTTCGCCGATTATCGTGACAACCCGCTGCTGAACCCGCTGGGCACGCCGTCGGGCAAGATTGAAATCTACTCCGATGCGATTGCCAAAATGCATTATGCGGATTGCCCCGGCATCCCGACCTGGATGCCACCGCACGAGTGGTACCGCGGACCGGAAGCGGCCAAATATCCGCTGTCGCTCAATACCGCCCACCCGACCAACCGGCTGCATTCTCAGCTCGACAACACGCCGCTGCGCGAGAAATACGCGGTAGCGGATCGTGAAGCGATCCTGATCCACCCGCAGGACGCGCAGCCGCGCGGCATCAGCGGCGGCGATCTGGTGCGGGCGTTCAACGATCGCGGCCAGATCCTGGTGGGCGCGGTGGTCAGCGAAGACGTGCGGCCTGGCGTGGTGCGCATCAGCGAAGGCGCCTGGTTCGATCCGGCCGATCCGGCGCAGCCCGGCTCGCTGTGCAAGAACGGCAACGTCAACTGCCTGACCTTTGATATCGGCTCTTCCAGCCTGGCGCAGGGCAACTGCGGGCAGATGGCGCAGCTGCAGATCGAGAAATATCAGGGGCCGGCGCTGAAAAATACCGCGCACGCGGTGCCGCAAGGCGCCTGATTTACCGGCAAGCAAGGGGGGCGCAACGCGTAATGCTGGTCAGTTAGCGTTTTTTTGAAGTACTCGAGTCGTTTTCGGTCGATAAATGAGAGGTGCATCATGAGGCTCCAGCACCTCGACCGAGCCAGGGGCCGAAGGCGCGGCCCCTGGCAACCCGCGCCTTTGCCCTATCAGACGGTTGGCTTTGCCAACTCCCCTCCCTCCGCCATACCGCATTGAGGCCGGTTGCGACAGGCGTCCCTGCCTGTCTCACCTGAAACCGCCGTCCATGGCGGTTTCTCCTAATGCGCCATGCCTGCGTTCGGCGTCTTCAAGGGCGTCCAATACCGTGCTCATCTCCGATTTCTCTTCTCTGCCATAACCTCATAAGGGACAGGTTGCCCGGTAGCTGCCAGCTCGGGTGTTGACCTTAGGCGCGCATCACCGGCTGCCGAGCAAGACGGCGTTGTCAGGGGCAACCGGCCAGGGAAGGCCGGTTGAGGCGAGACTAACAGGGATGTTTGTCGCAGCCGACCCGCCCGACAATGCAGACGCGGCGAGGGCATCCGCACAGCGGACAGACGGTGTTAAGCAAGGGCGCGGGTGGAGGGGCCGCGCCTTCGGCCCCTCCAATTGCCGTTCATTGTAGTAACAGAGAAATTCGGGGGATTTACGGCAATTCATCCTGCACGTCACGTAAAGAGACTGGATAAAAAATACCAGTCAGGCTTAAGTGACCGGCATTAGGCGCAACGCGCCCCTTTTTTCACGTCGCCGCGCGACATATTCGCTTACCCTGCGCCAATGGATAGCGGTTTGCGTTTCTTTTCAACGGGCGTATGATGCGCGCGACCTCCCTTTTTCGACGAATTCTCAACCGCCATGCCGACTTCATCCGCAGTAACGCGACGCACGCCCGATCTCACTTCGCTGGCCTTTTTGGCGGTGGCGTTCCTGACCGGCATCGCCGGTGCGTTGCAAACCCCGACGCTGAGCCTGTTTTTGGAAACCGAAGTCAAGGTGCGGCCGGCGCTGGTTGGGCTGTTCTTTACCGGCAGCGCGGTGATCGGCATTCTGGTCAGCCAGTTTCTCGCCGGCCGCTCGGATAAAAAAGGCGACCGCAAATCACTGATCTTCCTCTGCTGTATGCTGGGGGCGCTGGGGTTCACGCTGTTCGCCTGGAGCCGCAACTATTACCTGCTGCTGCTCGTCGGCGTACTGCTCACCAGCTTCGGTTCCACCGCTAACCCGCAAATGTTCGCTCTGGCGCGCGAACACGCCGATCGCACCGGCCGCGAGGCGGTCATGTTCACCTCCATCATGCGCGCCCAGGTCTCGCTCGCCTGGGTCATTGGCCCGCCGATCGCCTTCGCGCTGGCGCTGGGCTTCGGCTTCAAGGCCATGTATCTGGCGGGCGCGGCGGCCTTTGTGCTGTGCGGCCTGCTGGTGTGGAAACGGCTGCCTTCCATGCCGAAAACTGCCGCGGCGAGTGCGCCCCTGGCCGCACCGCGCCAGCATCGCCGCGATGCGCTGCTGCTGTTTGGCGCCAGCACCTTGATGTGGACCGCCAACAGCATGTACCTGATCAACATGCCGCTGTATATGGTGCACGAACTGCGGCTGCCGGAGCGGCTGGTCGGCGTGCTGATGGGCACCGCCGCCGGGCTGGAAATCCCGATCATGCTGATCGCCGGTCTGGTGGCGAAACGCTGCGGCAAGCGTTGTTTGATGCGCGGCGCCGCCGTCGCCGGCGTATTGTTCTATTGCGGCCTGCTGTTTATCACCGGCAGTTGGCAACTCATCGCCCTGCAGCTGCTGAATGCGGCGTTTATCGGCGTGCTGGCGGGGATCGGCATGCTCTACTTTCAGGATTTGATGCCCGGCCAGGCCGGCACGGCCACCACGCTGTTCACCAACACCATTCGGGTCGGCTGGGTCATTGCCGGCGCCATCGCCGGTGCGGTGGCGGAAATCTGGAACTACCATGCGGTATTTTACGCCGCGCTGGCGATGGCGGCAGGTGCGACGCTGTGTCTGTGGAAGCTGAGGGAAGTTTAGGGCGCGGTGTCCGCTTCCAGTCTGGCGAGGTAGATCAGCGCCTGATCGCGGTGATCGTGGCACATATCGCGGCTCGGCTGCAGGCTGCCGCACACTTTCGGCCGCAGCGGCGAATGAAACAGGCCGCAGCGCAGTTGTTCATCCAGATGAATGCAGCGGGTATTGGCGGGCTTGCCGTTCGGCATGCCGGGGATCGGGCTGGATATTGACGGCGCGATACAGCAGGCGCCGCAGTCGCTGCGACAGTCCATCAGCGCTACTCCTGGTGGGCTGGGGAAAAGAAGCGCGACAATAGCAGCCGCGCGCGGTGGCCGCCAGCAGAATCCCTGCGCCCCTGCGATCTTTACACTCATCGCCCTGCGCCGGCCGGCTCATCCCATGGCGAATAAACGCTCAACAAACCTTTATTTAAACGCGAAAATGCGTGAAACGTGCAATTACCCCGCTTTACATGCGCCATGCACCCATGTACCATTGAGCTAGTACAAAAGAACCTCTTCCATCAGGAGCACGCATGTCTACGGACACCATCCAGAAGCTGGCCCGCCCTTCCGTCCTCGGCGGCGCGATGATCATTGCCGGAACCGCCGTTGGCGCCGGCATGTTTTCCATTCCGATCGTCACTTCCGGTGTCTGGTTCAGCGGCTCCGTCGCGCTGCTGGTGTATACCTGGGCCTGCATGTTGCTTTCTGGCTTGATGATCCTCGAAGCCACGCTGCACTACCCGAGCGGCGCCAGCTTCAACACCATGGTCAAGGATCTGCTGGGTAAGGGCTGGAACGCCGTGAACGGCCTGTCGGTGGCGTTCGTACTCTACATCCTGACCTACGCCTATATTTCCGCCGGCGGCTCGATTATCGCGCATACGCTGGAGGGCATCGTCGGCGTCGGCCAGACCACCGCCGGCCTGGTCTTCGCTCTGGTCGTGGCGTTTATCGTCTGGCTCTCCACCCGCGCGGTCGACCGCCTGAGCACCATTCTGATCGGCGGCATGGTGATCACCTTCGTGATGTCCGTGGGCGACATGTTCACCCACGTGCAGCCCGCGGTGCTGTTCAACACCGGCGATGACCAGGCCAGCTATCTGCCTTACGCCCTAGCGGCGCTGCCTTACCTGCTGACCTCGTTCGGCTACCACGGCAACATTCCCGGGCTGGTGAAGTACTACCACAAGGACAGCAGCTCCGTGGTGCGCAGCCTGGTGTACGGCACCCTGCTGGCATTGGCTATCTACATCCTGTGGCAGTATGTGATTCAGGGCAATATCGCGCGCGACGCCTTTAAGCAGGTGATCGCCGAAGGCGGCAATATCGGCAGCCTGCTCAAGCAAATGGGCAACGTCTCCAGCAGCCAGACCGTCAGCCAACTGCTGAACGCCTTCTCCTATATGGCGCTGGCCAGCTCGTTCCTCGGCGTGTCGCTGGGCCTGTTCGACTACCTGGCGGACTTCTGCAAGTTCAAGGACGACGCCGTCGGGCGCAGCAAGACCGCACTGGTGACCTTTGTGCCGCCGACCCTGGCCGCGCTGCTGTTCCCGAACGGTTTCCTGTACGCCATCGGCTTCGCCGGGCTGGCGGCCACCATTTGGGCAGTGATCGTGCCGGCGCTGATGGCGCGCGCCAGCCGCCGCCGCTATCCGCAGGCGGGTTACCGCGCACCGGGCGGCAACGGCGTGATCCTGTTCGTCATCCTGTTCGGCTTGATCAACGCCGCCGCACATATTCTGTCGCTGTTCGGTCTGCTGCCGGTCTTCCACTAATCCTCGAAGGGAGAGCGCCTGCTCTCCCTTTCCCGCACTGTTTTTACGCCGGGCTATTGCCTGAAATCGGCGGCGCGAGTACCTTGTCGCAACTTCTCTAATACTCTTCATTGCGGATGAATTGAAATGGCAAGAGCTAACGAAATTAAGCGCGGCATGGCGATCAGCTACAACGGCAAGCTGCTGCTGGTAAAAGATATCGACGTGCAGAGCCCGAGCGCCCGCGGCGCCAGCACCCTGTACAAAATGCGCTTCTCCGACGTGCGCACCGGCCTGAAAGTGGAAGAACGCTTCAAGGGCGACGATATCCTGGACACCATTTCCCTGTCGCGCCGCAAGGTGAACTTCTCCTATATCGACGGCGAAGAATACGTGTTCATGGATGACGAGGATTACACGCCGTACATCTTCAAGAAAGACCAGATCGAAGACGAGCTGCTGTTCATTCCGGAAGGCGGCCTGCCGGGCATGCAGGTGCTGACGCTGGATGGTCAGGTGCTGGCGCTGGAGCTGCCGCAGACCGTAGATATGGAAATCGTCGAGACCGCGCCGGGCATCAAAGGCGCCTCCGCCAGCGCCCGCAACAAACCGGCCACCATGGCGACCGGTCTGGTGATCCACGTGCCGGAATACCTCAGCGCCGGCGACAAAATTCGCATTCATATCGCCGAACGCCGCTACATGAGCCGCGCCGACTAGTCGACGCCAACGGGGCCGATGCTCGGCCCCGTTTCATTTTCCGCTACGGCAACGCCGGGAAAAAGCGCCGCTTGAGCGCCAGCTCGACGCCGCGCAACTCCGCCAGCCCTTTCAACCGCCCGATGGCCGAATAGCCCGGATTGGTTTTCTTTTTCAAGTCGTCCAGCATCTGATGCCCATGATCGGGGCGCATCGGGATCGGCCGCCGATCGCCGGCCCGCTGCCGACGCAGCTCTTCGGTCAGGATCGCTTCGATCACCGCCACCATGTCCACATCGCCCTGCAGGTGCGCCCCCTCGTGGAAGCTTTTCGGGTTCTCCTCGCGGCAGGTGGCGCGCAGGTGGGTAAAGTGAATGCGATCGCCGAAGGTTTCAATCATCCGCACCAGATCGTTGTCGGCGCGCACGCCGTATGAACCGGTGCACAGGGTGAAACCGTTATAAATGCTGTCGACGGTCTGCTTCAGCCACTGCATGTCTTCAATCGTGGAGACGATGCGCGGCAGGCCGAGGATCGGCCGCGGCGGATCGTCCGGGTGCACCGCCAGCCGGATGCCGGCCTCTTCCGCCACCGGCACGATGGCACGCAGAAAGACCGCCATGTTTTCGCGCAGTTGCGCCTTATCGATGCCGTCATATTCCGCCAAGCGGCGGCGGAACTGCTCCAGCGTGTAGCCCTCTTCCGCTCCCGGCAGCCCGGCGATGATATTGCCGGTCAGCGTGGCCTTCTCCTCCTCGCTCATGGCGGCGAAATAGGCCGCCGCCTGGCTGCGCTCTTGCGGCGTATAGTCCGCCTCAGCGCCGGCGCGCTGCAGGATATGCAGCTCGAACGCGGCGAAGGCGATCTGATCGAAACGCAGCGCCTTGGCGCCGTCCGGCAGCAAATAGGCCAGATCGGTACGCGTCCAGTCGAGGATCGGCATGAAGTTGTAGCAGACGGTATCGATGCCGCAGGCCGCCAGGTTGCGCAGCGTCTGCTGGTAATGGGCGATATGCCGCTGCCAGTCCCCGCTGTGGGTTTTGATCTCCTCATGCACCGGCACGCTCTCCACCACCGACCACACCAGCCCCTTTTCCGCCAATAGCGCCTGCCGCGCGCGGATTTCGTCGATCGGCCAGACTTCGCCGTTCGCGATATGATGCAGCGCCGTCACGACTCCGGTCGCCCCAGCCTGACGCACATCATCCAAAGAAACCGGATCGTTCGGGCCATACCAACGCCATGTTTGTTCCATGTTTTGTCCTTATGCCTGTCTCGCACCGCGATGCTGTTATACCAGTTTAATTTAGATGTCAGTTATCTTTAAGGTACTCTTTCGCCCTGCGCTGTCAAAACCGAACCCCTCATTGGTTGATCCACTTCACGATTCTGGCTTATTTTGGACTGACCAATTCCTTTGGCTGGCCGACATCCTTACACTGGTCGCAGTTTTTTATCACCGGTGCCACCCTGCCTGCGCGGCGGAAAACTGGTCTGCTAACTTGGCGCAAGTGGCCCGCCAGCTGTCTTACCCGTTTTGGAGATGAGATGAAAACGATCGCCAACACCCCGCTGCCGAGCACCGTCCGGCAGCCGGACTATGACCGCCGGGCCCTGCGCAGCCGCATCGTGCACCTTGGCTTCGGCGCGTTTCACCGCGCGCATCAGGCGCTGCTGACCGATCGGGTGCTGAACGCCCACGGCGGCGATTGGGGCATTTGCGAAATCAGTCTTTCCGGCGGCGTGCCGCTGTTTGAGGCGCTACGGCAGCAGGATCATCTGTACAGCGTGCTGGAGAAAGGCGCAGACGGCCATCAGGCCATCGTGGTCGGTGCGGTGCATGAAAGCCTGCATCGCAAGCTCGAAGGCATTGCCGCGGTGCTGGAGAAACTGGCCGAGCCGCAGGTGGCGATCGTCTCGATGACCATCACCGAAAAAGGCTATTGCATCGAGCCCGGCAGCGGACGGCTGGATCGACAGCATTCGGGGATCGTCGCCGATCTGGCGTGGCCGCACCAGCCGCAGACCGTGCCCGGCATTTTGGTGGAAGCGCTGCGGCTGCGGCGCGAACGCGGCCTGCCCGCCTTCTCCCTGCTCTCTTGCGACAATATTCCGGAGAACGGCCACGTGCTACGCCGGGCGGTGCTCGATCTGGCGCAGGTGCGGGATCCAGCGCTCGCCGACTGGATCGCCACCGCCGCCACCTTCCCCTGCACCATGGTGGATCGCATCGTGCCGGCCGCCACGCCGGCCACGCTGGATGAGATTGCCGCCGCGCTGGGCGGCGTGCGCGACGAATGCGCCATCGCCTGCGAACCCTTCATCCAATGGGTGGTGGAAGACAACTTCGCCGCCGGACGCCCAGCGTGGGAGCAGGCCGGCGTCCAACTGGTCAGCGATGTGCTGCCGTTTGAACACATGAAGCTGCGCATGCTGAACGGCAGCCACTCATTCCTGGCTTATCTCGGCTACCTGGGCGGCTACCGTTACATCAACGAGTGCATGGCGGATGAGCACTACCGCCGCGCAGCCCTGCGGTTGATGCTGGACGAACAGGCCCCGACGCTGAGCGTCACCGGCATCAGCCTGCCCGACTACGCCACACAGCTTATCGCACGCTTCAGCAACCCCGCGCTGCAACACCTCACCTGGCAGATCGCCATGGACGGCTCGCAGAAGCTGCCGCAGCGCCTGCTGGACGCCGTTCGCTGGCATCTGCGGCACGGCGGCGACTATAGCGGGCTGGCGCTGGGCGTGGCGGGCTGGATGCGTTACGTCGGCGGCGTCGATGACGCCGGTCAGCCGATCGACATTCGCGATCCGCTGGCAGACGTGCTGCAACAGACTATCGCCGCCACGCCGGACGATCGGCGGCGCGTAACGGCGCTGTTGGCGCTGAAATCGGTGTTCGGCGAAACGCTGGCGGCGCATGCGGCGTTTATAGAAACGGTGACGCAAGCCTATTTGTCGCTGCGCGATCGCGGGGCGCGTGAAACGGTGAAGGAGTGGGTGATGCGGTGAGGAGCCTGCAGGAGTGAGAATAACCATGCCGGCGTAACGTTACGCCGGCATGGCGGAACGACTTAACGATAAACGACCGTCATAACAGCAAGTTTTTTCTGTTGGTCTACCCACTTCATTTCGGTTGTGCCTAGATTTAGCGGAAGTTCTTTGCGTGTAGCATCAAAACCTGACAACGCTTGCTGGGCCTGATAACGCTGGCCGTTGCGGTAACATTGCGTATTCGCCTTAGAATCTGCAATCTTGACCGTGCAAGGACTTTCAACGATAGAACCGACGAAGCGAATTACCCCGCCGGCCACTCCTGCATGACTCACTGCCGTCCATGAAAACAACATTCCTACGATCAAAAATAACCGAAAGGTATTCATGGCAACCTCATTTTTAGTTAAGCCAATTTAACCATAGAGGATCTTGTTAGGAATAATCGCAAGGAAAGGGACAGGATTTGATCGTTAATCGCGTCATTAACAATGTAAAAACAAGCTACTAACAAAAGTTAACCGCATCTAATACAGGGTTTTATCTAAGAATTTTCTTGCAAAGAAAGGTGGATTTTACCGGTTGAAAAGCGCAGGGTGACGTGCAAAATTTGCGAGATAGAGCACAAATTAAATCGCCGCCCCGGCAGCCTAACTCATTTATTAAGCAAGTTAATTTTTGCACCAGGAATGATTAATGACCAAAACCAATTTGATTACCGGCTTTCTCGGCAGCGGTAAAACCACCACCATCCGCCATTTGCTGGCTCATAAGCCCGAACAGGAACGCTGGGCGGTATTGGTCAATGAATTCGGCGAAATAGGCATCGACGGCGCGCTGCTGGCGGACAGCGGCGCGGTGCTCAAAGAGATCCCCGGCGGCTGCATGTGCTGCGTCAACGGCCTGCCGATGCAGGTGGGCTTGAATATGCTGCTGCAGCAGGCCAAACCGGATCGGCTGCTGATTGAGCCGACCGGGCTCGGACACCCGAAGCAAATCCTGTCGCTGCTGACCCAGGAGAGCTATGCCGGCTGGATCGATCTGCAGGCCACGCTGTGCCTGCTGGATGCCCGCCAGCTCAGCCAACCCCGCTACCGCGACAACGAAAACTTCCGCGATCAGCTGGCCGCGGCCGACGTTATTCTGGCCAGCAAAAGCGATACCTATCAGCCGGAAGATCGATTGGCGCTGGAAGCCTGGAGGGCACAAGATCCGCTGCAGCGGCCCTGCTACGCCATCGAGCAAGGCGAGGCGGATGTCGCGTTGTTGTCACTTCCTCGCACGAATCGTGCAGAATTACCGGACGCGCAGCATCATCATGGTCAGGCGAAAACGCAGGGGCTGGCGGCGCTGCGATTGCCGGAGCACGCCCGCTGGCGGCGAGCGTTGAACGAGGGACAAGGTTTCACCAGCTGCGGCTGGATTTTTGACGCCGACACCCAGTTCGACACCGTCGGCTTTATGGAGTGGGTGCGGCTGGCGCCGGTCGAACGCGCCAAAGGCGTGGTACGCATCCCTGAAGGCACATTGCTGATCAATCGTCAGGGGCAGGATCTCAACATCGAAACCCGCCCGTTCGCGCCGCTCGATAGCCGGATTGAACTGATCCACAGCGAAAATACCGACTGGAACGCCCTGCAATCCGCCTTGTTTAAGATTCGTTTAAGTTAAACCCCGTACCGTTGCCCCCCCGGTTTCCGCAGGGCGGCCGGGTTTGGTTTCGTTTTCATTTTTCCAACAGGTTTATGTCATGACACGCCGCAATTTACCCTTCATTCTCTTCTTTAACTTACTGGGCGTTGCGCTGTTTCTGTCCTGGTTCTTGCCGGCCAATCACGGCGGCTGGTTTACCCTGGATTCGGCGATCTTCTTTTTCTTTAATCGCCATCTGGCCACCGACCCGGCATTTTTGCATCTGGTCGCCATCACCAATAACCGCGCGTTTGATGTCATTTCGCTGCTCGCCATGGGTCTGCTGTATCTGTACTTCTACCTGAAGCAGGACGCCGCCGGCCGACGCCGCCTGGTGATCACCGGCGTGGTGATGCTGCTGACCGCCGTGGTGCTGAACCAGTTTGGTCACCTGCTGCCGGTGAAACATCCGAGCCCAACCCTGACCTTCGACAATATCAATCGCGTCAGCGCATTGACCGGCATCCCCACCAAGGACGCCTCCGGCGACAGCTTCCCCGGCGACCACGGCATGATGCTGATTATTTTTTCCTGCTTTATGCTGCGCTATTTCGGCCGCGGCGCCTTCGCCATCGCCCTACTGATTACGCTGGTCTTCTCATTGCCACGCGTGATGATTGGCGCCCACTGGTTTACCGATATCGCCGTCGGCTCGCTGTCCGTGGTGCTGGTTGGCGCCAGTTGGGTGCTGATGACGCCATGCAGCGACTGGATTATTGAACGGTTGAATCGCCTGTTGCCCGGCAAGCACCGCGCCAGCCAACCATAACTTGTATCTATGACTCATACCGGGAGGCCCGCGTCTCCCGTGCTCTCCCCCCGCGCAGCGCGCAAAATGTCTCCGCCGTCCGTTAACGGTTTGCAACCTGATTTCACGCCAGATTCATACATCGGACAATTGGCGTTTTTTATATGAAGATTTACATTATGTTACATCACAAATTCATATAAAAAAGACGGGAAAAAGGCTCGCAATCCCCTATTTGTTCCGGTAATCTCAGATGCGTTTGTGCCTGGTTTAAGTCGAATCAGTATGGAATCCGATAAAAATGTGCGTTCCCGCACGTTTTCAGCGGTAACTGATTGTCGATGCAGCAGGTGCGGACTAGGCTCGTTCCGTTTGGCATTTTTCAGGTAGCGACTTTCGTCGTTAAGGACTTCAAGGGAAAACAACAACAATGGTCAAATCTCAACCGTTTCTGAGATATTTTTTGCGGGTAGTCCCTGCAATTGCCGCTGCGGTTATGCTGTCAGCGTGCAGCTCGACTCACACTTCGAACTTGAATAACGCACAAACTGAGATGCGTGCAGTTAATGACAAAGACGGTCTTTTACTGCAAGCCTCTCAGGATGAATTCGAAGCGATGGTCCGCAACGTTGACGTCAAGTCAAAGATTATGGATCAGTACGCGGACTGGAAAGGCGTTCGCTACCGCTTAGGCGGTGACACCAAGCGCGGCATCGATTGCTCGGCGTTTGTGCAGCGCACCTTCCGCGAACAATTCGGTATGGATTTACCGCGCTCTACCTATGAACAGGAAGATCTCGGCAAGAAAATCCAGCGCACTAAGCTGCGTGCCGGCGATTTGGTGCTGTTCCGCGCCGGCTCTACCGGGCGCCATGTCGGCATCTATTTAGGCAACGATCAGTTCGTTCACGCCTCCACCAGCAGTGGTGTCATGATTTCCAAGCTGACCGATAACTATTGGGACAAACGTTATCGAGAAGCGCGCCGGGTGCTGACCAGCGGCTGACGGCGCATCGCCTTGAAGATTCTGAATACCAAACGAGCGATAAGCGCCGCCTACGGGCGGCGTTTTTTTTGGCGGTCAAACAGGTGCCATCGAAATTGATCCCTGGGTTATCGTCACCTCTCCCCCTTAACTCCGCCGCACGCCATTATTTTGATAAACTGTTGGCAGGAAATCGCGCCGTCGAGGAAAAACTCGCCTATTATCGTCAGATGACGGTAACGGCACCCCGGCGTTATTTAAAACGTTTCCGCTTAAAATAAGCGCACTCTATTTATGTCGGCGACGCCGCGTATTTAAACGGCGCCGCCGGTTGGTACGGGATAAAAAGGCAAAAATGAAAAAAAAGCCCTTGGTACAATCCATTAACTGGCAGTGCGCCCCCCCTGACGCCCTGTTGCAGAGGACTCGGTTATGGGCTTGAAACGGGCTTTCGCCCGCAGCGTATCTCACCGACAGCGCAGCCTGGCTAAAAGCGGCGTCGCCGCTCTGGTATTTTTTACGCTATTCACCGCGGTCACGCTTTCTTTGATCAACCACCAGCGCACGCAATATCAACATAAAGTCGAAGCGCGTACGCAAAAGTTCACGCTGGGTTATATCTCACACCTGACTGCAGTGATGCAGCAAATGATGCCGCTGCTGGATAAGCCTTGCCTCTCCAGCCAGTCGGACATTACCTACCAGGCGGCCTTTACCAGCGGCGTGCGCACCTTCCTGTTAGTGAAGGAGGGCTATGCCTATTGCTCCTCCGCCACCGGCGACATGATGTTGCCGATGAAAAGCCTTTATCAGGAAATCGACTGGAATCTGCCCCTGGACCTGAAGCTGCAGCAGGGCACGCCGATCGTGCCAAACAAGCCGGCGGTTGCGGTTTGGCTGCGGCATCCCGGCAAGCAGGCGACCGGCATCCTCGCTACGCTGGACATCGATCTGATGCCCTATTTACTGTTCACCTCGCATGACGAACAGGCGCCGGGCATCGCCATCGTGATGGGCAACCGCGCCCTGACCACCTTTAGCCCGAACCTGATGCCGGTCGATCAGCTACCGAAAGGCAAAGCGGATACCCTGACGCTGCCCAATCTGCCGCTGTCCATCCTGTTCTACAACGAGAAGCTGACGCCCAACGATATTCGCCTGACGCTGCTGGGCAGCCTGGTGCTGTCATTGATGATCGGCGTACTCTGCTACTACATGCTGTTGCTGCGGCAAAGCCCGGAGCGCGCGCTGCTGCGCGGCATCAAGCGCAACGAGTTCTTTATCGAATACCAGCCGGTATTCCATACCGACAGCAACAGCATCGGCGGGCTGGAAGCGCTGATCCGCTGGCAGCATCCGCTCGAGGGCCGCATCCCGCCCGATGTTTTTATCCCCTACGCCGAAAGCAACGGGCTGATCGTGCCGCTTACCCGCCATCTGTTCAGGCTGATCGCCGAAGATGCACCGCAGCTCGCCAAAGCGCTGCCACGGGGAGGCAAAGTCGGTCTCAATATTTCCCCCGCCCACCTTAGCGCGCCGTCGTTCCATCAGGACGTGTATGAACTGTTGGCGCAGCTGCCGGGCGATTACTTTACGCTGGTGTTTGAAATCACCGAGCGCGGCATGGTGGAAGAAGAGAGCGCGCTGGCGGAGTTTGACTGGCTGCACAAACAGGGCATCGAGATCGCGGTAGACGATTTTGGCACCGGCCACAGCGCATTGATCTATCTTGAACGCTTCACCATGGATTATCTGAAGATCGATCGCGGCTTCGTCAATACCATCGGCCAGGACACGGTCACCGCGCCGGTGCTGGATGCGGTGATCTCGCTGGCGAAAAAGCTGAAAATGCTGACGGTGGCCGAAGGCGTCGAAACCGCCGAGCAGATGCAGTTCCTGCAAGAACACGGCGTCAACTTCATGCAGGGGTACTACTTCAGCAAGCCGCTGAGCATCGATGATTTCGTCGCCTACTGCAATGCTCATCAGGTCTTTGATTATCAGGCAAAAAAATAGTTAATCTTTAAGCATCTTTACCCTGCGCCCGCCCGAAGAATGTTATGCTGGGCGCAGGTTGTACTTTATTCCACAGCAGGAGCTTACCGTCCGATGTCCGTGCGCATTTTCGCTGCTCTGGTGCTCTCGGCACTGAGCTTCGGTCTGCAGGCCGAAGCCCTCAACGAAAGCTACGCTTTCGCCCTTCTCGGTGAACCGAAATACGCCACCGACTTCAGCCATTTCGACTACGTCAACCCGGCGGCGCCCAAGGGCGGAGACGTACGGTTGGCGGCCATCGGCACCTACGACAACTTCAACCGCTTCGCCACCCGCGGCGTGCCCGGCGAGCGCACGATGGAGCTGTACGATACGCTGTTCACCAACTCCGACGACGAACCCGGCAGCTATTACCCGTTGATTGCCGAATCGGCCCGTTTCCCGGCCGACATGCGCTGGATGGAATTGGATATCAACGCCCGCGCTCGCTTCCAGGACGGCAGCCCGATCACCGCCGCCGACGTGGCCTTCACCTTCAATAAATTCATGACCGAAGGCGTGCCGCAGTTTCGCTCCTATTACAAAGGCGTCACGGTCAAGGCCATTTCCCGGTTGACCGTGCGCATCGAACTGCCTAAGGCGAATCGGGATCAAATCCTCAGCCTGCTCAGCCTGCGCGTATTGCCGGAAAGCTTCTGGAAGAACCATAAGCTCAATGAACCGCTCAACACGCCGCCACTCGCCAGCGGCCCGTATAAAATCAGCGATTACCGCCTCGGTCAGTACATCACCTATCAGCGAGTACGCGACTACTGGGCCGCCAACCTGCCGGTGAATCGCGGCCGTTATAACTTCGACAGCATTCGCTACGATTATTACCTGGACGATAAAGTGGCGCTGGAAGCCTTCAAGGCCGGGGCTTACGATTTCCGCATCGAGCCGTCGCCCAAGAGCTGGGCCACCCAGTATCAGGGCGGCAACTTCGCGCGCAACTACATCATCAAGCAGGACGAGACCAACCAGGCGGCGCAGAATACCCGTTGGCTGGCGTTCAACCTGCAAAAACCGCTGTTCGCCGATCGTCGGGTACGGGAAGCGATCGGCCTGGCTTTCGACTTCAACTGGATGAACAAGGCGTTGTATTACAACGCCTATCAGCGCGCCGACAGCTATTTCCAAAACACCGCCTACGCCGCCCGTAGCTACCCGGACGCCGCCGAACTGGCCTTGCTGGCACCGCTCAAAGGCCAGGTGCCGCCGGAGGTGTTCACCAGCATCTACCAGCCGCCCTCCTCCGACGGCAGCGGCAACGATCGGCAAAATCTGCTGAAAGCGACCCAACTGCTGAAAGAAGCCGGTTGGGTGGTCAAAAATCAAAAGTTAGTCAACGCCAAAACCGGCCAGCCGTTCACCTTTGAATTGATGCTGCTGAGCGGCAGCAACTTCCAATATGTGCTGCCGTTCCGCCACAACCTGCAGCGGTTGGGCATCGAGATGCAAATCCGCGAGGTCGACGCCTCGCAATATACGCGCCGCATGCGCGAGCGCGATTTCGACATGATGTCGACGGTGTACATGGCGATGCCGTTCCCCAGCGCCGATCTGCAAATCCTGTGGGATTCGCAGTACATCGATTCCAGTTACAACACGGCCGGCGTCAAAGACCCGGCGGTCGACAGCCTGGTGAGACAAATCGCCGCCCATCAAGGCGACGAAAAAGCCCTGCTGCCGCTCGGCCGCGCGCTGGACCGGGTGCTGACCTGGAACAACTACATGCTGCCGATGTGGTACTCCAACCACGATCGCTACGCCTATTGGGACAAATTCTCCACGCCGCCAATCCGCCCGGCCTATGCGATTGGCTTCGACAACTGGTGGTACGACGTCAACAAGGCGGCGCGTTTACCGGCTCAGCGGCAATAAGGAGTCGGAATGGCAGCCTATCTGATACGCAGACTGTTACTGGTGATCCCCACGCTGTGGGCGATCATCACCATCAACTTTTTTATCGTGCAAATCGCCCCTGGCGGCCCGGTCGATCAGGCCATCGCCGCCATTGAGCTCGGGCACGGCAGCGGGTTTGGCAGCGGTGGTGTCGGCGAAGGCCTGGGCCATGCCCGGGCGGGCATCGCGGCAGGCGACGGCCAATATCGCGGTTCGCGCGGCCTGGATCCGGAGGTGATCGCCGAGATCACCCAACGTTACGGCTTCGACAAACCGCTGCACGAACGCTACTTCACCATGCTGTGGAACTATATGCGCTTCGACTTCGGCGACAGCCTGTTTCGCGGCGCTTCGGTGATGCAGCTGATCGGCCAGAGCCTGCCGGTCTCCATCACGCTGGGCCTTTGGAGCACGCTGATCATCTACCTGGTGTCGATCCCGCTCGGCATCCGCAAGGCCGTCCACAACGGCAGCGCGTTCGATACCTGGAGCAGCACGCTGATCATCATCGGCTACGCCATTCCGGCTTTCCTGTTCGCCATCCTGATGATCGTGCTGTTCGCCGGCGGCAGCTACCTCGACTGGTTCCCGCTGCGCGGCCTGGTGTCCAGCAACTTCGACACCCTCTCGTGGCCGGCGAAGATCGCCGACTATCTGTGGCACATCACTCTACCGGTGCTGGCGACGGTGATCGGCGGCTTCGCTACCCTGACCATGCTGACCAAGAACTCGTTCCTCGACGAGATCCGCAAGCAGTACGTCACCACCGCCCGCGCCAAGGGGTTGGATGAGAAAAAGATCCTGTACCGCCACGTGTTCCGCAACGCCATGCTGTTGGTGATCGCCGGTTTTCCGGCCACCTTTATCAGCATGTTCTTCACCGGCTCGCTGCTGATTGAGGTGATGTTCTCGCTCAACGGCCTGGGGCTGCTGGGCTACGACGCCACGCTGCAGCGCGACTACCCGGTGATGTTCGGCACGCTGTATATCTTCACCCTGATCGGCCTGCTGTTGAATATCCTCAGCGATATCACTTACACCCTGGTCGATCCGCGCATTGACTTCGAGGCCCGCCAATGAGCTGCCTTAGCCCGATCAACCAGGCGCGCTGGGCGCGTTTTCGCCGCAATCGCCGCGGCTACTGGTCGTTGTGGATCTTTTTGGTGCTGTTCACGCTGAGCCTGGCCGCCGATCTGATCGCCAACGACAAACCGCTGTTGGTGCGTTATGAAGGCCGCTTGTACCTGCCGTTTATGATTAACTACAGCGAAACCGCCTTCGGCGGCGAGCTGAACACCGAAGCCGACTATCAGGATCCGTTCGTCCAACGGCAGATCGAACGGCACGGCTGGGCGGTTTGGGCACCGATCCGTTTCAGCTACGACACCATCAACTTCGCCACCGAGGTGCCCTTCCCCTCGCCGCCTTCGCGCCACAACCTGCTCGGCACCGACAGCAACGGCGGCGACGTGCTCGCTCGTGTTCTGTACGGTTTTCGCATCTCGATGCTGTTCGGCCTGGCGTTGACGCTGTTTTCCAGCCTGATCGGCGTGTGCGTCGGCGCGACCCAGGGGTATTACGGCGGGCGTTTCGATCTGTGGGGGCAGCGCTTTATCGAAGTGTGGTCGGGCATGCCGACGCTGTTTCTGATCATTCTGCTGTCGAGCATCGTCCAACCCAATTTCTGGTGGCTGCTCGGCATCACCATCCTGTTCGGCTGGATGAGCCTGGTCGGCGTGGTGCGCGCCGAATTCCTGCGCACCCGCAATTTTGACTACATCCGCGCCGCGCGCGCCATGGGCGTGCCGGATCGGGTGATCATGTCCCGCCATATGCTGCCCAACGCCATGGTGGCGACGCTGACCTTCCTGCCGTTTATCCTCTGCGGCTCGATCACCACCCTGACGTCGCTCGACTTCCTCGGTTTCGGTCTGCCGATCGGTTCGCCATCGCTCGGCGAATTACTGCTGCAGGGCAAAAACAATCTGCAGGCGCCGTGGCTCGGCATCACCGCCTTCCTGGTCTTGGCGGTGCTGCTGTCGTTATTAATCTTTATCGGCGAAGCGGTGCGCGACGCCTTTGACCCCAGCAAGGCGCATTGATATGGCCACTCCTTTGCTCGCTATTCAGGATCTCAGCATCGCCTTCCGCCAGGGCGACACCGTCACGCCGGTGGTCAACGCACTCTCGCTGCAAATCGCGCCGGCGGAAACGCTGGCGCTGGTAGGAGAATCCGGCTCCGGCAAAAGCGTCACCGCCCTGTCGATACTGCGCCTGCTGCCCGCGCCGCCGGTGGTTTACCCTGCCGGCGATATCCTGTTCAACGGCGACTCGTTGCTGCATGCGCCGGAAGCGGCGCTGCGCAAGGTGCGCGGCAATCAGATCGCGATGATCTTTCAGGAACCGATGGTGTCGCTTAACCCGCTGCACACCATCGAAAAACAGCTGGCGGAAGTGCTGATGCTGCACCGCGGCCTGCGGCGCGATGCCGCGCGCGCAGAGATCGTCGAATGCCTGGAGCGCGTCGGCATCCGTCAGGCCAAGAGCCGGCTGCAGGATTACCCGCATCAGCTGTCCGGCGGCGAACGCCAGCGGGTGATGATCGCCATGGCGGTGCTGACCCGCCCGAAACTGCTGATCGCCGACGAGCCCACCACCGCGCTCGACGTCACTATCCAGGCGCAGATCTTGACGCTGCTGCAAGAACTGAAGCAAGAGATGGGCATGGGGCTGCTGTTTATCACCCATAACCTGAATATCGTGCGCCGCCTGGCGGATAACGTGGCGGTAATGCGTCAGGGGCGCTGCGTAGAGCAAAACGCCCGCGCGCAGCTGTTCAGTCGGCCGCAACATCCTTACACGCAGCAGCTGCTGGCCGCCGAGGACGTCGGTGAACCGCTGCCGCTGCCTGCCGCAGCCAACGGGCGCCCCGGCGACGAGCGGCCGCTGCTCAAGGTGGAAAATCTGCAGGTGCGCTTCCCCATTCGCCGCGGCCTGCTGCGCCGCACGGTGGATTATCACTATGCCTTGAAATCATTGAGTTTCGAGCTGCGCGCCGGGGAAAGCGTGGGGCTGGTGGGGGAATCCGGCTCGGGCAAAAGCACCACCGGGCTGGCGCTCCTGCGCCTGCTGGCCTCACAGGGCGCCATCTGGTTCGACGGCGAACCGCTGCACCCGCTCACGATGAAGCAGATGCTGCCCTACCGCAGCCGGATGCAAATCGTCTTCCAGGATCCCTATTCCGCCCTGAACCCGCGCCTGAACGTACAGCAAATCATCGCCGAAGGGCTGGAAGTGCACCAGCGGCTTAGCGCCGAGCAACGGGAACAGCGCGTGATCGCGGTGTTGCAGGAAGTCGGCCTGGATCCGCAGCTGCGCCACCGCTATCCCACCGAGTTTTCCGGCGGGCAACGCCAGCGTATCGCCATCGCGCGCGCGCTGATCCTGCAGCCGCAGCTGCTGATCCTCGACGAGCCGACCTCTTCGCTGGATAAATCGGTGCAGGCGCAGATCCTGACGCTGCTGAAATCGCTGCAGCAACGCCACCGGCTGGCTTATCTGTTCATCAGCCATGACCTGCAGGTGGTGCGTTCGCTATGCCACCAGGTCATCGTGTTGCGACAGGGAGAAGTGGTTGAACAGGGAGACTGCCGGGCGATCTTCGCGGCGCCCGCCGCCGACTATACCCGTCAACTGCTGCAGTTGGCGGATTAGCGGCGAATTCTAGAAGGGGTACTGCGCGCTGAGCGGTTCGGCGATTGCGGCGCCGACGTTTTTCAGGCGGCACATGGTGGCGCTCTCGTCGCTGCGCTGCACGAACAGGCAAGGCTCGCCTTCCCATTCGACGATCGCGCAATCGACCTGAATCTCCTGCAGCGACAGATTGAGCTGTTGCATTACCTGCCAGGCCTCGGCCCCTTCATGGCTGAGTAACTTCAGCCCAATCAGGTTGTTATCTTCGTCTATTCCGTTAAACGGAATCGGTTCAACCTTCACGCCGGTGAAACCAGATAGCCAACGATAACTTTGCGGCAAGCGATGCACTACCGAAAGTTGGATACTCTCCACATGAAATCCCTAGATTGAAAAGGTGAAACACTTTTACCTGACAGGGTTACTAAGTTATAGCCGCTGACTCCCGACTCTGCCGCGCACAAATGTTATTTAAATGTAAATTTTGCCGCTAGCCATTAACTTGACCCCGTGCTTGCCGATGCCGTGCCATTTTTTGGCGCGCCGTGCGGTGTTATTTCACGGCATTTTGCGACTCAGCTCGCATTTTTGCGTTATATGTAACCCTTTCCCGCAGCGATCTCAACTCTTTTTTCTTGCAATGCGACTACTTTTCCGTCGCCATATTTTTACAATGAAGAAACATTTAGCCCACCACGTTAGCGCAGCCTCCCCTGCTAATGCCTTGATTTACATCAATCCTAATCCAAACCCTCCGCAGCGCTCAGCCGGCAGAACGCTGCGCCTCCCGAGGAATATTAGGCGATGCGGCGGTGGAATTTTTTAACAAAAAACACACAGAGGGGAAAACGGCCAGTTGATTAGCTTGCGTATATTTAGCAACAAAATTTCTATTGCCAGTTGCACCCTGAAATGGCAAGGCGCAACCCCATGACGATGCGGGGCGACACGCCCCGAATCGGGAGAACGTCAGGCCGCGCGATTGCGCGGCCGGCTGGCGTAAAAATAAAATAGCACCGCCACGATGCTGCACAGCGCCATTGAGGTGACCATGGGCCACGCGCTTTTGCCCGGCGCCATCGACAGGACCGCCCCCACCAGCGCGCCGATGCTGAAGCGCAACGTGCCGGCCAGGGAAGACGCAGTGCCCGCCATATGTGGGAAATCATCCAGGATCACCGCCATGGCGTTGGAGGAGATCATCGCGATGCACCCCAAATAGACCGCAACACCGATCACCAGCGCCCAGAAGCCCAGGCCGACGGCGCTCACCGCCACCAGCCACAGCCCCATTGCCAGCTGCACCAGCAGCCCCAGTTTGAACATCTTGACCGCACCGAACCGCCGCACGTTGCGGCTGTTGATCAGCGTCGTCAGGAACAGAAAGACGATGTTCAGCGCAAAATAGTAGCCGAAGTGCTGCGGCGAAACGTGGTTCAGTTCGATGTAGACGAACGGCCCGGCGCTGAGGAACGAAAACATGCCCGCAAACGAGAAGGCGCTGGCCAGCATGTAGCTCAGCACCCGTTTGTGGCGGAACAGCGAACCGAAGTTGCCCAGCGTGGTGCGCAGGTGGAACCGCTGTCGCCGCTCTTTCGGCAGCGTCTCCTTGATGAACAGGGCCACCAGCAGTGAACCGATCAGCGCCGCGGCGCCCATGGTCCAAAAGATGGCGTGCCAGCTGAACCACAGCAGCAACGCACCGCCGATCATCGGCGCCAGCAGCGGCGCGATGGTCATCACCAGAATGACGAACGACATCATGCGCGAGAACTCATCCTTGGTGAACATATCGCGCATCAGGGCATTGATCACCACGCTGGCGGCCGCCGCCGCCAGGCCGTGCAGGAAACGCAGTCCGATCAGCTGATCGATCGATTGCGCCATGGCGCAGGCGCAGCCGGCGATGGCGAAGATCAGCGTTCCCCACAGGATCACCGGCTTGCGGCCGATGCTGTCCGACATCGGCCCATAGAACAGCTGCCCGAAGGCAAAGCCGAGCATATAGGCGCTGAGGGTCATCTGCACGCTGCCGGACTCGACGCCAAACTGGGCGGCGATCACCGGCATGCTGGGCAGGTACATGTCGATGGCCAACGGCATCAACATGGACAGCAGGCCCAGAATGAAAATCAAACCGAGATGAGAGGTTCGGTTCTGTTGCACGTTCCACGACTCCTTAATCGGCCGCAATCAATGATCGGTTTTCAGTCCTGCAGGTGCGGCGCGCCCACGCTGGCGATCTCTTCTTCGGTCAATGGGCGGTATTCGCCCGGCGCCAGATCGTCATCCAGCACGATGGCGCCGATGCGCTCACGGTGCAACTCGATCACCCGGTTGCCGACGGCAGCGAACATCCGCTTCACCTGGTGGTAGCGCCCTTCGCTGAGGGTCAGGCGCACCAGGCGCTCGTCAACCTGCTCCAGTGTCGCCGGGCGCGTCAGGTCTTTCTCGTTGTGCAGTTGCACCCCTTCGGCGAAACGCTGCGCGGTGTCTTCCGCCAACGGATGCTCCAGCGTCACCAGATAGGTTTTCTCGCAGTGGTGGCGCGGCGACGTGACGCGGTGCGACCACTGGCCGTCGTCGGTCATCAACACCAGCCCGGTGGTGTCGATATCCAGCCGCCCGGCGGCGTGCAGCTTGTACGCGACCGGCTCATCGAGAAAATACAGCACCGTCGGATGATCGGGGTCATCGGTAGAGCAAACGTAGCCCTGCGGTTTGTTGAGCATGAAATAGCGCGGGCCGTTCTGCTGCTGCAGCGGATTGCCGTCGAACGCCACTTCTTGCTCCGGGATCAGTTTGATCGCCCCGCTCTTCACTACCTCACCGTCCACGGTGACGCGTTTAGCCCGAAGTTCGCGCGCAACCAACGCACGGCTAATGCCTAACTGCTGAGATAAAAACTTGTCCAATCGCATGGGATCTGCTTTGCCTGTCGTTGTTATGATCGCATTGATCGTATTGCCAAAATATGACGCCCGCCGTTGCACCGGGTGCAAATGGCAGGTTCAGGGGGGGAATCGCGTGGGGGAACAGCGATTGCTGTCACACGAGTATAGCGGCACAACGCGTTGCCCGACAGAGGTAATTTTCACGCTCCTCGCACCGCGCGCGCGCAGAAGGCATAATAATAGAAATTTTTCGGCTGTCCGAGGAGCAGAGTGTCACGGTTTCTGTGGGAACCGAGGTGACACAACCGCTTCCCGACGGCCCATCTCAACCCACGGCGTTCATTTATGGCCTTTACCCTACGCCCCTACCAACTGGAAGCGGTCGAAGCCACCATCAACCATTTCCGGCGGCATCCCGAACCGGCACTGATCGTGCTGCCGACCGGCGCCGGCAAAAGCCTGGTGATCGCCGAACTGGCGAAGCGCGCCCGCGGGCGGGTGCTGGTGTTGGCGCACGTCAAGGAACTGGTGGCGCAAAACCACGCCAAGTACTGCGCCTACGGCCTGGAAGCGGACATCTTCGCCGCCGGCCTGCAGCAGAAAGAGAGCGCCGGCAAGGTGGTGTTCGGCAGCGTGCAGTCGGTGGCGCGCAACCTGCCGCTGTTCGACGGCGCCTTTTCGCTGCTGATCGTCGATGAATGCCACCGCATCAGCGACGACGACGACAGCCAGTACCAGCAAATCATCCAGCATTTGCAGAAAACCAACCCGCAGCTGCGGCTGCTGGGGCTGACCGCCACGCCCTATCGCCTGGGCAAGGGCTGGATTTATCAGTATCACTACCACGGCTTCACCCGCGGCGACGGCGCCAGCCTGTTTCGCGACTGCATCTACGAGCTGCCGCTGCGCTATATGATTAAGAACGGCTTCCTGGTGCCGCCTGAGCGACTGGATATGCCGATCGTGCAGTACGATTTCAGCCGGCTGGAAGCCAGAAGCAACGGCCTGTTCAGCGAAGCGGATCTGAACCGTGAGCTGAAGCGGCAAAACCGCGTCACGCCGCATATCATCAGCCAGATCGTGGAATACGCAGAGGATCGCAAAGGCGTGATGATCTTCGCCGCCACCGTGGAGCACGCCCGCGAGATCCACGGCCTGTTGCCGAACGGCGAAGCCGCGCTGGTCAGCGCCGAAACGCCGCCCGCCGAGCGCGATGCGCTGATCGACGCGTTCAAACAGCAGCGGCTGCGCTATCTGGTCAACGTCGCGGTATTGACCACCGGCTTCGATGCGCCGCACGTCGATCTGATCGCTATCCTGCGCCCGACCGAGTCCGTCAGCCTGTATCAGCAGATCGTCGGGCGCGGGCTGCGGCTGGCGCCCGGCAAGGAGGATTGCCTGATCCTCGACTACGCCGGCAACCCGCACGACCTGTTTACGCCGGAGGTCGGCGTCAGCAAGCCGCACGGCGACAGCCAGCCGGTGCAGGTGTTCTGCCCGGCCTGCGGCTTCGCCAACCTGTTCTGGGGCAAGTGCACCGAAAATGGCGACATCATCGAGCACTACGGCCGCCGCTGTCAGGGCTGGCTGGAGGACGACGACGGCCACCGCGAGCAGTGCGATTACCGCTTCCGGTTCAAGAGCTGCCCGCACTGCGGCGCGGAGAACGATATCGCCGCGCGCCGCTGCCATCAGTGCCAGGAAGTGCTGGTCGATCCCGACGACATGCTGAAGGCGGCGCTGAAGCTGAAAGACGCGCTGGTGCTGCGCTGCGGCGGCATGGAACTGCAGAGCGGCCGCGATGACAAGGGCGAATGGCTGAAGGCCACCTATTACGACGAGGACGGCACCAGCACCAGCGAGCGCTTCCGCCTGCAGACGCCGGCGCAGCGCAAAGCGTTCGAAATGCTGTTCCTGCGCCCGCATCAGCGCGCGCCAGGCGTGCCGTTCGCCTGGCACACCGCCGCCGACGTGCTGGCGCAACAGCAGGCGCTACGCCATCCGGATTTCGTGGTGGCACGCAAACGCGGGCAGTTTTGGCAGGTGCGCGAGAAAGTGTTCGATTATCAAGGCCGTTTCCGCCGCGCCAATCAATTGGCCTGAGCGAGCGGCCCCCAATCTGGGCAGGTTTTCGTTGCCCTGCGGGCGGCTTTCCGTTAAAATGCCGCGCGCTTTACCTGGGTCAGCCCAGCGTTAAAGCGGGTTTCCGAACTTGCTACTTGGGTCGCCTGTAGCAGGGTAAATTTTCTTTTAAGAGAAAAAACAATGTTCACTATCAATGTAGAAGTACGTAAAGATCAGGGTAAAGGTGCGAGCCGCCGCCTGCGTGCAGCAAACAAATTCCCAGCTATCGTTTACGGTGGCAAAGAAGCTGCAGTTTCCATCGAATTGGACCATGATTCTGTTAAGAACATGGAAGCTAAACCAGAATTCTACAGCGAAGCAGTAACTCTGGTTATCGACGGTAAAGAAACCAAAGTTAAGGTTCAGGCTGTACAGCGTCACCCGTTCAAGCCAAAACTGGCTCACATCGACTTCGTTCGCGTTTAATCGCTACGTTTTCGAACCTTTCGGGACGCCGAAATAAAGAACGCCGCAATTGCGGCGTTTTTTATTGTCTGCACTTCGGCACGCTTACTTGCCGCTGCCGGTCCGGCGCTGCAGCTGATCGCGCAAGTTCGGCGGCGTGCCTTTGATGGTCAGCGTGTCGGTGGCTGCATCCCAGAAAATGCGCTCGCCCAGCAGCATGGCGTCGAAGTTCAGGCTGATGCCGCCGCCGCTGCCGGCGAATTTGGTCAGCTGACGCAGCGTGCCGCGATCCGCCGGGAAGCTCTCTTCCAGCTCATACCCTTGCTCGCTGGAGAACTGCATGAAGTCTTTCTCGCCGACCGGCGACAGCTCCTGCGACAGCGCCTGCAGTTCAATCTCTTCGCCCGCCTGCAGCTGTTCGTTGCAGTAGCTGTACACCTGCTGGCGCACCGACTGGCGCTCGTTCTTGTCCAGCTGCGCATCGGCGCAATAGTCGTCTACCGCCTGCAGCAGCCCGCGGTTTTGCGCCTTGGTGTCCAACCCTTCGGACGCCGCCAGGAAGTCCATGAAGAAGTCGGCGACCTTGCGGCCCACGCGCCCGCGCAGGAAGGTCAGGTAGCGGGTCGATTCCGGGTTGGTTTCCCACTCGGTCAGATCGATGCGCGCAACGATATCGGCGTTGTTGATGTCCAGATAGTGCGTGGTGTTGATATCCAGCTCTTCGTTGACGCGCATGCTGTTACGGCTGTTCAACACCGCGATCAGCAGGTACTCCACCGCCAGATAGCGGTATTGGCCGAACAGTACCACGCCGCCTTCGGCGAACGGATACTTCGCCAGTTCGTCGCGCAGGCGACCGGTGGCCGCGCGGCTGAAGGCCAGAAAGTCTTTATCGTCCTTGCGGCAGGTGCGCAGCGCTTCCGCCAGTTCGCTGCCTTCGTTGAACAGGCCTAAGGCCTTGCTCTTGGCGCTGTAGACGCGATGCAGTTCCGCCATCATTTCTTCCACCGCCGAGTTGGTGGGAAGCAAGGAATCGCGCAGCACCACGTCCAGCGTTTGCTCGTCGCGTTTCACCAACTGGTGCAGAGCAATCTGGTCGATATCCAGACTCATGGTAAATCCTCCTGTTCTTTAGGCGCGTATTCAAACACTGAAGGCCCCGCCCTGCAATACTAAAAAACCGCGGGAAACCGCAAAGGCGCAGCGAGGGCCTGCCCCGGCGCAGGTGAACAATTTCCCGAATGACAGGAAGTGATAAAAGAGCGGAAAATCACTGCCCTATACGGTAAGATAGGGCACTTTGCAGATTACTAAGCGCAATTTTATGCCACAATCATCCCGTTACAGTGACGAACACGTTGAACAACTGCTCTCAGAGCTGGTCAATGTTCTGGAAAAACACCATACCCCCACCGATCTTTCCCTGATGGTGCTGGGCAACATGGTCACTAATTTGATCAACACCAGCGTTGCCCCCGCGCAGCGGAAAACCCTGGCAAGATCGTTCGCGGAAGCCCTGCAGGCTTCTGTCCGTGAAGATAAAGCGCATTAATATTTACTTATGGTGACAAACCGTCAGCGTTATCGTGAAAAAGTCTCCCAGATGATCAGCTGGGGGCACTGGTTCGCCTTGTTCAACATTCTGCTCGCCCTTGGGCTGGGCAGCCGCTACCTGTTTGTCACCGACTGGCCCGCTTCCCTGCTGGGCCGGGTTTATGCCCTGGTCAGCCTGCTTGGGCATTTCAGCTTTATCGTGTTCGCCGGCTATTTGCTGGTGATCTTCCCGCTCACCTTCGTGGTGATGTCGCAGCGGCTGCTGCGATTTATTTCCGCCGCGCTGGCCACCGCCGGGCTCACGCTGTTGCTGGTCGACAGCGAAGTGTTCTCTCATTTCCACCTGCACCTCAATCCGGTGGTGTGGGATCTGGTGGTCAACCCGGACCAAAGCGAGCTTTCGCGCGACTGGCAGCTGATGTTTATCTGCGTGCCGGTGATCTTCCTGGTGGAGATGCTGTTCGGCACCTGGAGCTGGCAGAAGCTGCGCAGCCTGAACCGCCGCCGCTTCGGCAAACCGCTGGCGGCGCTGTTTATCAGCGCCTTTTTCGCGTCGCACCTGATTTACATTTGGGCTGACGCCAACTTCTATCGCCCAATCACCATGCAGCGGGCCAACCTGCCGCTCTCGTACCCGATGACCGCGCGCAAGTTCCTCGAAAAACACGGCCTGCTCGACCAGCAAGAGTATGAGCGCCGCCTGGTGCAACAGGGCAATCCGGAAGCGGTCGCGGTGGAATATCCGCTCAGCGATCTCAGCTACGGCGACAAAGGCAGCGGCTATAACCTGCTGATGATCGTGGTGGATGGCATTCGCGCCAAAGACGTGGCGCAGGACATGCCGGCGCTGACGCGCTTCGCCCAGGAAAACGTGCGTTTCAACGATCACTACAGCTCGGGCAACCATGCCGATACCGGGCTGTTCGGCCTGTTCTACGGCATTTCCCCGACCTATCTGGACAGCGTGCTCGCCGGGCGCAAGCCGTCGGCGCTGATCAATGCGCTCAGCGATCAGGGCTACCAATTGGGGCTGTTCTCTTCCGACGGCTTCAATGCCAGCCTGTATCGTCAGGCCCTGCTGACCGACTTCTCGCTGCCGACGCCGGCGCCGCAAAGCGACGCGCAAACCACGCAGCAATGGCAGCGCTGGCTGACGGATCAGGGCGGCAAAGAGCCGTGGTTCTCCTATATCAACTTCAGCGGCGCCGAGTCGGCCGAAGGCGACAAAACCCCGGCGCCGGCCGACTTTATCCAACGCTATCGCACCGGCGCGCAAGACGTGGATGCCCAGATAGCCCAGGTACTGGATACCCTGAAACAGCGCGGTCTGCTGGACAAAACCGTGGTGGTGATCACCGCCGAACACGGCGTCGAATTCAACGACAGCGGCAAAGGCCAATGGGGCGCCGGCACTGCCTTCAACCAGGCGCAACTGCAGGTGCCATTGGTGATCCACTGGCCGGGCACCCCGGCGCAGACCATCAGCAAGCTGACCGGCCATAACGACGTGATGCGCACCTTGATGCAACGGTTGCTGCACGTGAAAACCGCGCCGAAAGACTATTCGCAGGGCGAAGATCTGTTCACCGCCCAGCGCCGCAACGACTGGATCGCCACCGGCGATGGCAATCAGCTGGTGATCACCACGCCAACGCAAACGCTGATGCTGGACAACAGCGGTAACTATCGCGTCTACGATCAGAACGGCGATGAAATAAAAGACGAGAAACCGCAGCTTGCTCTGCTGCTGCAGGTGCTGACCGATGTAAAACGCTTTATCGCCAACTAACTGCTTAAAACTAAAGCAATCAAGTGGCGAGGCGCTTGCATTAACATCGGGAATCGGTAGTATGATTTTTCATAGCGTCGGCATGTAGCGCAGCCTGGTAGCGCACCGTCATGGGGTGTCGGGGGTCGGAGGTTCGAATCCTCTCATGCCGACCAAATTTAAGAAAACCTGCTGTTACAGCAGGTTTTTTTCGTCTGCATATTGAGAGGATTAGGCCGCACCGGTTTGGCCCATGCGCTAGCGGAGGCCTGGGCAGGGCCTCTCTCTCAGCGCGGCTGCAGGCAGTTTTCTTCTTTCCAGCCGTACAGCCATTCCATTCCGCGATAAAATTCCGCCTGAGATTTGCCTTTCCATAACAGATTACGCACCTGGCGCTCAACGCCTGCGGCGTGATAAACGCGGCCCATCTCACGGGTTGACCAGACGATGCGCGCCGTGCGTGGAATACGTACCGACTCGTACAGGGCAAGCGCTTTTGCCGCATCCCCTCCATGCTCTTCCAGCGCTTTACCCAGCGTTACCGCATCCTCCAGCGCCATGCAGGCTCCCTGCGCCATATACTGTGCCACCGGGTGCGCTGCGTCTCCCACCAGCGTGATACGGTCGTTGCCCCATTTCTCCACCGGTTCACGATCGGCGGTTGACCAGCGGCGCCACGAGGTCGGCTTATCCAGCATCTGGCGCGGACGCGGGTGAATACCGGAAAAATAGGAAAGCACCTCCTCTTTACTGCCCTCCTTCACACCCCATTCCTCCTGCTGACGGCTATGGAACGTCACCACCAGGTTATACTGCTTCCCGCCGCGCAGCGGGTAATGCACCAGATGGCAGTGCGGCCCCGCCCACAGTACCGGCGCGTTAATGCGTAAATCCTCCGGCATCTCATCGCAATTAATCACGGCGCGGTAAACCACATGTCCGGTCACCCGCGGCGCATCGCCCAGCAGGTACTGCCGCACCACCGACCTCACGCCATCGCAGCCGATAAGAATATCCGCCGTCCAGCGATTACCCTGCTCATCAAATACCGTCACATCGTCCACCGTTTGGCTGATACGCGCCACCTGCGTTGAGGTACGGTATTCCACATCCGGATGGGTCAATACCGCTTCCCAAACAGAGGCGTGGATATCCGCCCGATGGATAACCGCATAGGGACCGCCAAAGTGATCGCGAAATGCTTGCCCGGTCTCAATATGCACCACCTCCTGGGCATTGACCGCATCCATCAGGGTAATGTGATCGGTAAAGACGGCGCGCTGACGCGCTACGCCGCCCACACCCAGGCTATCCAGCGCGGAAAAGGCGTTGGGGCCGAGCTGAATACCCGCCCCAATCTCACCAATCTCGTGCGCCTTTTCCAACAACATCACTTTAATGCCCTGGCGAGCCAGCGAGAGCGCAGTCGCTGCGCCGCCAATGCCTCCCCCGACGATAATTGCGCGCATCACTTTAGCCATTGTTTTCCTCCTTTCGGGCTCAGGCTGAAATTTTGTCTTGTTGGTTTTCGGGCGCCGCGGCGATGAACGCCGGGAGACGAGTACAGGCGTCGTAAACCGCTTTACAGCGCGGGTACCCGCTCAGATCGCACCCCATCCGCAGGGCATTCGCCCACTGAGGGATCAGGCAGCAATCCGCCAACGTCGGGGTATCGCCAACGCAGAAGGGTCCTGGCGGCCGCTGGAGCAACAGCTGTTCTACGGCGCTCAGCCCTTGCCGGATCCAGTGCGCATACCAGCGTTTTTTCTCTTCCTCACTCACCTTCAGCTCTTCACTCAGGTAGCGTAAAACCCGCAGGTTATTTACCGGATGAATATCGCAGGCAATAACATAAACGATTTCCAGTATCCGGCTGCGTGCCGGATCGGCCGTCGGTAACAGCGGCGACTGAGGAAAATGGCGATCCAGCCAGTCGATAATCGCCAGCGACTGGCTGAGAGACTCACCGTCGTCCGTGAGCAGCGTCGGCACCAGCCCGACCGGGTTCATTCGCCGATATGCCAGCTCATTCTGCTGCCCGATACGAATATTGACCCCCACCGTCTGGTAATGGATGCCTTTCAGCGCCAGCGCAATGCGCACGCGGTAGGATGCTGAGCTATTAAAGAAACTGTACAGCTTCATCATTCACCTCTGAATCGGCTCAGACAATCTTCACGGCGATAGGGGTCAGTCCCTCTACATTGCCGGTAATCACATCGCCTTTCACCACCGCGCCCACCCCTTCCGGCGTCCCGGTAAAAATCAGATCGCCGGGCTGCAGCTCAAAAAAGCCGGACAGATAGCTGATGGTTTCATTTACCGACCAGATCAGATGGCGGATGTCGCTGCGCTGGCGATCGCTGCCGTTGACCTGCAGCCAGATAGGCGCGTTGTTCACGTCTGCGCTGTCGCCGGCTTTATGCAATGGCGCGATGGGCGCAGAAAGATCGAACGACTTGCCGATTTCCCATGGGCGCCCCATCTGACGCATGTCCATCTGCCGATCGCGGCGGGTCATGTCCAGGCCCGTGGCATATCCCCAGATGTATTCATGCGCCTTGTCCAACGGAATATCGCTCCCCCGTTTACCAATCGCCACCACCAGTTCGATTTCGTAGTGATAGTTATCCGTTTGCGACGGATACGGCAACGCCAGCGTTTCTCCGGCCGCCACCGGCACCACCGCATCGGCAGGCTTGCAGAAGAAGAACGGTGGCTCACGATCCGGGTCAAAGCCCATTTCACGGGCATGCGCAGCATAGTTACGCCCGACGCAGTAGACACGGCGCACGGGAAACTGTTTATCACTCCCCACAACAGGAACCGTCACAGGGGCTTGCGGTGCAAATACGTATTGCGTCATTTTGTCTCTCCCAAATTAATAACGTGCTTCGCGGAACAGTCCCAAGGCTTCCTGAACCGGCCTGTCCGAAAAACTGAATAACACGGTGTCTTCGTCCGCCTGAAACGACACGTCGAACCAGGTCGGCGCCACGAAGATATCTTTTGCTGAAAAGTGGATGGTTTCGCTGCCGATGCTGACCTGGCCGCGCCCTTCCACCACGTGGTAAATGGTGCTGTCCGTGGTGCGCGCCTTCCGTGAGGAAAAGCCTTTCGGCAGCAGCTGCAGGAAGGCGCCCATCGAGGGCATGGGATAGCCGCCGGTCACCGGGTTGGCGTAGCGCATCTTGTAGCCGTCCCACTCGTCGGCGTCCCCCATGCGGGTGAGGTCGTGCAGCGCTTCCCGGCTGCGATCGTAGCGGTAGTTGAAAATGGGCGATGAATTGCCTTTCTGATGGCGCAGCGGCAGCATATTGGCCGCATAGCGCGGTAAATAATCCCCCTCCTGGCGCGTCACGGGCTGCTGCTCTTGTGGATAGTCTTCCGCGAAACCGCAACCCAGCAGGTTCACCAGCGGCAGATCCAGCCCGTCCAGCCATACCACCGGCTCCTCGCCGGGATTACCGTGATCGTGCCAGCGCCACTGCGGCGTCAAAATGAAGTCGCCTTCATGCATTTGCGTACGTTCACCGTCAACGGCGGTAAATGCCCCTTTCCCTTCGACGATAAAACGCAATGCCGACTGATTATGGCGATGGCTCGGCGCAACTTCGCCCGGCATGATCAACTGCAATCCGGCATACAGCGTCGGGGTGATGGAGGAGTGTCCGCGCAGCATCGGGTTTTCCAGCACCAGCACGCGGCGAACCGCCTCTTTGGCGCCAATCAACTCGCCGCTGGCCAGCAGGTGCGGGCGAATCGCCTGATAGTTCCAGTAAGCCGGAGCGCAGTTTGCATTCGGCGTTTGCGGCACCAAATGGTGCAGCGACTCCCACAATGGGGTCAGGTTCTGCCCGGAAATATGCCGGTAGAACTGCTGGCGGCTGGGATTAACATCCTGATTGCGTTCAGGCATAGGGATTCTCCTTTTCATTCACGACGCTGCGCGAGGCAACGTATCAGGGGCTGGAGTAGACTGGCGAACGACAGCCGTCAGCAGAATTAACATCACCGTACTGATCGCCGCCGGCACGGCAATAATGAAAAATAGCGTATCGAATGAGAAATTCATCGCCATCATCACGCCGCCGGCAAGCGAGCCGACAATCGCGCCGCAGCGGCCAATGGCATTGGACCAGCTGACGCCGGTCGCCCGGCTTTGCGTCGGATAGAGCGTGGCGGTCAAGGCATTCAGCCCAACCTGCGAACCGCTGATGCCGATGCCGGTGCCGAAGATGGCCAGCGCCATCAGCCACAGGCCGTTCTCGCTCAGACCAATCATGACGATACACGCGGCGCCCAGGGCGTAACTCGCCGCCAACACCCGGAAGGGATTGTATTTGTCCATCAACGCGCCCAGCCCCAGCGCCCCCAGCGTTCCGCCCATCTGGAAAGCGGCGGTCACCCAAGAGGCATGCTGCAGATCTATACCGCGATGGTTAAGCAGCGTCGGCATCCAACTGGAGAGCAGATAGATAATCAACAGGCTCATAAAAAAAACCGCCCAGAGCATGAGAGTAATGCGCAGCTGGCGGCCGGCAAACAGCGGGCTGATGCTCCCTTTGGCCGCCGTAGCGGCTTCGTTGAGGTAAAAATGGGTCTCTTCATCGCACTCTCGGGTAATGCCGCTGACCGTTTTGGCAATCACCTTGTGCGGCAGTTGGCGGCGGACCTGCCAGCGCGGGGATTCCGGCAGGGCAAACAGCAGCACCACAAAGAGCATCAGCGGCAAAACGCCTCCGAGCACCAAAATGCCGTGCCACCCCATCACCGGCACCAGTTGGGCGCTGACGATCCCGCCCAGGGCTGAACCGAGCGTGAAACCGCAGAACATCAGCGTGACCAGCGCACCACGGCGGCGAGCAGGCAGATATTCAGAGGTCATCGTGATGGTGTTCGGCATCGCGCCCCCCAACCCCAGGCCGGTGAGAAAACGTAAAATGACCAGCGTTGGCATATCGGGGGAGAAGGCCGAAATCAGGCTCAGCGTGCCAAACAGCGCCACGCAAAGTTCGATGACGCGCTTGCGGCCAAAGCGGTCAGAAAGCGGGCCGCAAAGCAGTGCGCCCGCCGTCAATCCCAACAACCCCGCGCCAAACAGCGGCGCCAGTTCGCCGGCGGTCAGTTGCCATTGGGTACGGATGTCGGGTGCGATGAAACCAATGGCAGCGGTGTCAAAACCATCGAACATCACCACCAAAAAGCAGCAGATGATAACGCGCCACTGCGTCTTACCGATGGGAGCAGCATCGATCAGTGCTTGTAAATCACGCCGTTGAGTCATAGTGAGCGCCTCGGTGCAGGTAGGGAGATGTCTGTCTTGTTTTAGGTATGTTACGAATTTGTATCCTTAGCGATAAAATGTACAATGGCTTTTCAGGCAGAGACATAACCGGAGGGTTATAACAAATGGCGAACTGGGCGCAGAAAATGAAGCTGCACCATCTGCAAATGTTGGTGGCGCTGGGCGAACAGGGAAATCTGACCCACGTTGCCCGGATGATGAACATCTCCCAACCCGCTCTGTCAAAATGGTTGTCACAGCTCGAAGATGAGATTGGGATCACGCTGTTTGAGCGGCATAGCAAAGGGCTGCGCCCCTCCGAGGGGGGGAAACTGCTGCTTCAGCATGCGCAGCGCTTGGTCAATGATCTGGAACGTTCGCAGTCTGAAATCGCCCGCTTTAAGCAAGGTGGGCTGGTGGGGAGCCTGAAAATCGGCTGTTCGCCGGTCGCGACCGACTGCGTTTCGCAGGCCATATTGAGCCTGCTGCAGGAAATGCCGACGCTGCATCTCAATATTGAGGAAAAAGTGATGACTCCGCTGCTGCACGATCTGCTCGCGGGCTCCGTGGATGTCGTCGTGGGCCGCGTTGGCGGGCGGGCGCTGCAACTGCCGCTCAACTATCAAGTGCTCTACACCGAACCGGTGTGCTTTGTTGCCCGCCCTCACCATCCGCTGGCAAAATCTGCCTCCCTCACCTGGCACGATCTCACCCACTGGCGCTGGATTGTCTGGCCGACCGGCACGCCAATCCGCATCAGCATTGATAATGCGCTGGCAGATAACGGCGTGATGCTGCCTGAAAACACGATCGAATCGGCATCCATGAACGTCAGTACCAACCTGCTGCAAAGCAGCGATATGATCTCCATTCTTTCCCTACGGCTGGCGCAGCGTTATGCCAGCCAGGGGCAGTTGGCGATCCTGAATCTGCCGAAGATTGAGCAGAAAGGCAGCGTGGGCGTCTTCTGGCGCAACAGCGAACCGCCTTTTGCCGCGCTAAGCCGCTTTTTGCACCTGCTGACGCAGGCTTAACCCCCCGCGCCGTAAACCTGCTGCCACAGCAGGCCATTACGCCTGCGCCGACGCGGAAAGCTTGACGATGGTCGCCGGAATTCCCTGACGCACCGCCGCACCGGTCACCCAATCCAGCCAGGTATTCGGCACTTCACGCGTCGGATCGGCAAAGCCCAAATCGTTGAGGTTGATGCCGGCAGCGATGCGCTCATCCATCGCCAACGGTTCGCCGTCCAGGTAGTGCTGACTGGCCCCCATCTCCCGGTGGCCGTAGCCGTGTTCCACCGCGATCACGCCGGGCATCACGCCCGCCAGTAAACTGATCTGCACCTCTCGGCTGCCGCCCGGCGTGCTGATGCGCACCCGGTCGCCGTGTTGAATGCCGAAACGCGCTCCGTCTGCCGGGTTTAGCGCCACCAGGTTCACCGGTTTCACGTCGTGCAGGCGCCGAATCACTGCGGTGGAGCTGCTCATCACATTGGATTTGAAGGACATCAGCCGCAGCGGCCACTGCCGCTCAGGGTAGAGCTCTTCCACCGCGCGGCCATCCGACAAACGCGCCGGGTAGCAGGTGGGGCAGCCGCTGAAACGCTCGCCGGTGATCGCATGCCGGTGCTTCGCCACTTCCGCATTCCAGATCTGCAGCGGTTTCTCCCAACGGTTGCCCACGCTGCCGTCGCGGCGGCCGCTGTCATGATCGGCGAACCGGCCACCGCGGCTGTAGATAAACGCCACGCGGTCGATTTCATCGGCGCGCAGCGTCTGAGCAAGCTGCGGCAACAAGCGATCGACGCCGCTCAGCGTCAGTTCGTCCGCCCTCACAGCCGGCACCGGCGCCTTGCCGGCAAACGCCACGTTGGCGGCGGCGCGTAGATAATAATCCTCAGCTCGGTTGAGCGGCAGTAGCCCGCCCTGGCCGTCGCCGATAGCGCGATCGCCGAACCCCGGCAGCGCCAGGCGTTTGGCGACGGCGATGCAAAATGCCTCCATGGAGATCGGCTGCCCTAGCGCCGTTTGCGCGGTCGCCGGCGTCACTATCGGCCAGCGCGCGGTAGTGGCCTTGCTGGCGACGCCGCCCCAGGGGGCGCTGAATCCCCAACTCTCAAAGTTATGGGTGTCCGGGACGATATAGTCGGCCAACGCCGTCGTTTCGTTGATAAACGCATCGATAGCGATAAACAGCGGCAAACGCGCCGGATCCTTCAATCGTTCCTCCGCCACGCCGCGTAACCCGGCGATACCGTACAGGGGGTTGGTCATGTTCGAGATCCAGGCTTTCAGCCCGTACGGATACCCCGCCAGTGCCGATGTCAGCAGTTCGGTCAGTTGCCCGGCGACGAACGGATACCAGGGCGCCCTGGCCGGCCAGGGGGAAACACCCGCCGCCACTTTTTCGCGGTATTCGTCGGAGGCTTCATAGGCGGCCTTGCTGCGCGCGATATTCAGCCCCTTCGGTTTTACCAGGCCGGGAAACTCGACCAGGTTATAGCGCGGCCCCTCGGCGAAGCCGTTGAATTTGCCGCCGCCGACGAACACGCCCCCCGCCAGGCTCAGGTTGCCGATCAACACGTTGAGCATCATCACCGACCAGGTATTGTAAAACCCGTTCGCCGCCATCATCCCGCCATGGGCGATCACCGCCGCCTTGCGCCCGTGGGCGGTAAAAGCCTCGGCCAGCGCCGCGATGCGTGCCACCGGCACGCCGCATTGCCGGCTGTACGCCTCCGGCGACAGCTTGTCGGCGGCCTCTTTCAAACACTGGAAGCCGCTTTTCACCGTTACCTGCGCACCGTCGTGCAGCGTCACCGTGCGGGTTACCCACAGCTCGGCGCTGTCGCACGTCTCGGCCGCCACCAGCTCACCCGCGCCGTTGACCACCAGCGGCGACGCCGACTCGGCGCCGTTCAGATCGGCCAGCGTCAGATGCTGCCCCGCCCGCGGATGCTCGCTCTCGGCGATCACCAGATGCGTGGCGTTGGTCCAGCTCTTCTCGCCGGCGCGTTGCATGGCAGCCTCCGACGGGATGGCGAGATAACCGGCCTGATAACGCCGGTGGTCGAGGATCCAACGGATCATCGCCATCGCCAGCGCCGAGTCGGTACCCGGCAATATCGGGATCCAATGGCCATGATCGTCCGCCAATGTGGTGGTCAGCGGCAGCGCCGGCGCCACTACCGCGTAGCGGAACTCGCTGCGCAATCTGGCACTGGCCAACTGCCGGGCCTGCCGCTTGAACGGGTTGCCGGACTGCGCCGGCGAGGTCCCCATAAACAGCGCGAATTCGACCTGTTCCCAGTCGGGTTTTACGTGCGGATTCTTGTCCAGATCGTTCATCAACGCGCCGGAACCGGCACGGTAGGCCAGCCCGCAGTATGCGCCGTGCGCGCCGAAGTTTTTGCTGCCGAAACTGTTCTGGGCGAAGCGCCGCAGGAAGCCGTCGCGCCCGTCGTCACCGGCGTTGGTCACCAACAGCTGATTGGCTTTCGGCCCCAGCCCCGGCTGCCGGGCATCGATCGGCGTCTCCAGATCGCGGATCGCCCGCAGGCCCTCCACATGCCCCTCGCCGAACAGATCGCCGCCCTCGACCACTTCGGCAATCAGCTGCTCAAAGCTGATGCGCTGCCACTTGCCCTCGCCGCGTTTGCCGACGCGCTTCATCGGCTCCAGCACGCGCAGCGGGCTGTAAAGCCCCTCCAACAGCGTGGCGCCGCGGGCGCAGGCGGTGGAACGGGCATCGAGGCCGCTTTCGCCACCCAGCTGCGCCAACGCCTCCTGCAGCGGCAAGGCCGAGTCGACGTGCCGTTCCTGAGATAACGGATGATAAGGGTTGCCGGCAATGCGCAATACCCGGTCGGTCTGCCTGTCCACCCGAACCCGCACGCCGCATTGCGTCCAGCAGCCGAAACACTGGGTCATCGAGATGGCCTGCTGCGGATTGCCTTGCCATTCCGGCATTGCCCGCCCTTCGGGTGGCAGGGAGTTGCCGTTGATGCGATCCAGGGTCACCCGCCCTGAGGTGCCGTTAATCAAGCCGTCGATCGCCCGTTTGGCGACCTCGCGATAGCTCAGGCCAAAGGCGGACAATCCGCCGAAGGCCAGGCCCACTTTCAACCACTGACGCCGGGTGAGTTTAGCCATGTTGTTTTCTCCGCAGTAAAAACGCCTGTGCTTCACGCACCATGATCATTAACGCCAGCCACAACCCGAAAGTGCCGACGATCGCCAGCAAGCCATCGGTGCCGAGCGGCAGGCTATAGGGGGAATAAGACGCGTTGTATTTCGGGATGGTTTGCACCTCGATCAACAGCGTCCAGCGCATCAGCCAGCTCAGCCCCAGTGCGCCGGCCACCAACAGCGGTGCACCGCCGCGCGGCAAGCGCCGATAGCCGGCCCAGGCGGCGCACGCCAGCGTCAGCCCCCACAGCACAACCCATCCCGCGGCATACCGGCGCGCCATCGCCTGCGTCTGCAGCCAGTGGCGTACCGCCGCGCCAGATAACGTATCGCCGCATACCCACAACAGGATCGCCCCGCCGAGCAGCAGTAACGTCAGCAGCATCCCGCGCGCCAGCGGCGCTTGCAGGCCGGGCCGTTCGCGCAATGTCAGCAGCAGCAAGGCCAAGAGCGCCTGCAGCGCGCTGAGGAACATCACGATCGGAAATGCGTAGCTAAACCAGATGGGGCGGGCGCGCACCACGGAAACCTCACGCCCGGTGTACAACAGCAGGCCGATAGCCACCAGCGCGCAGGCGGGCGCAATCCCACGCAGCAGCGCAACCGATCTGCCCGTCAGCCGCGTAAATTCGAGTGCGAGAAACCACAGGCCGATCAGCAGGGTAAACAGCGGCAAGAACAGCGCGCCCCACGGCATCCACGACCAGGGCGTCGGGTAGGCGTAGAAATGCCAGAAGCGGGCGGTTTGATGCAGGTCGGCGGTCAGCGCCAGCGGCGCGGTGATGGCGCACGTCAGCCCGATAAACAGCGCCATGCGCTCCAGATGCGCGGCGTTGTCTCCACCGCGCCAGCGCCACACGCAGGCCAGCAGCGCGGCGCAGGCGGCGATGCCGATAAAGAAGAAATATTGTACGGCCCACGGCAGCCAGCTCACCGCCTGCGGTTGGCTCAGCACTTCTGCGATCATCAGTTGGCGATTCATCGTCCCTCCCCCCATAAGGCGACCTGCGCCCGCCCCGGCAGCGGCGTGACGAAGGCGTCATCCAGCCCCAGATAGAACACATGGGGCGCGGTTTGGTTCTCCGGCTTGAGGACTTTGATCTCGGCCTCATGGCGCCGCAGCAGCTTGCTCAGCGTGCTGTGCGGATCGCGCATGTCACCAATGATCCGCGCCCCGCCCACGCACGACTCCACGCACGCCGGCAACAATCCCGCCTCCAGCCGGTGTACGCAGAAGGTGCATTTGTCCGCCGTTTGGGTGGCGTGATTGATAAAGCGGGCATCGTACGGGCAGGCTTGCACGCAATAGGCACATCCCACGCAGCGCGTGTTGTCGACCACTACGATCCCGTCCTCGCGTTGGAAGGTGGCCTGCACCGGGCACACCGGCACGCAGGGTGGGTTGTCGCAGTGGTTGCACAGCCTGGGCAGCAGTACGTTGGTCGCGATCGCTTCGCCTTCGAGGCTGACCTGATACTGGTTTACCGTGGTGCGAAACTCGCCGTGCGGCGTCTGGTTTTCAATGGCACAGCTCACGGTACAGGCCTGGCACCCGACGCAGCGCCGCAGATCGATCAGCATCGCGTAGCGGCGGCGAGCATCCCCCTCGCGCCGCGTCGGCGCTAACGTCAGCCCGGCTTCCGCCACGGGGATCAGTGAAGCCCCCGCCGTCAACACGCCCAGCCGCTGCAAAAATTGCCGTTTACTGAAGTCCATGCGCCTCTCCCACGCCCTGGGCATCACCCCGATCACGCTATTGATGCCCGTTAGATGAATAAACAATGTCGATGATTTACAGTGTAAAAATGGCATCGATGGCGCTCTATTGTGGTTAACCACATACCGGACCTAACGTTGATCTAAAACAAGTGACAACAGGCAAATTGCCCATCAGGAGGGGCCGTGAGGGTCGTGTTATTACTGCTGTTCAGTCTCGGTTGGGGGATGGAGGCACAGGCGGGCGAGTGGTCGGTCGGCGTGCTGGCGATGCGCGGCGATGCGGCGACCGCGCGTGACTGGCAGCCGCTGATCGACAGTCTCAACGGCAGCCTCAGCGGTGAACGCTTCCGCCTGCAGCCGCTCGATCTGGCGCAGATGCGCGAGGCGGTCAATCGGGGCAGCGTGCAGTTCGTGGTCACTAATCCGGCGCAGTTCGTGCAGTTGAACAGCCACTATCATCTGCGCTGGCTGGCGTCGTTACGCGCCGCCAACGGCGATCGGGCAACGGGCAACATCATCGGCAGCGTGATTCTGGTGCGGCGCGACAGCGGCATCACGACGCCGCAGGCGCTGATGGGCAAAACGGTGGGCGCCATCGATCCGCAGGCCTTCGGCGGCTATCTGACCGGCTATAAGGCGCTCAGCGACGCCGGCATACGGCCCGAGCGCGATTTTCACCTGCGCTTTACCGGCTTTCCTGCCGATGCCCTGCTCTATCTGTTGCGCGAGCGCGCCATTCAGGCCGCCATCGTTCCCGTCTGTCTGCTGGAGAAAATGGATCGGGAAGGCCTGATCAACTCGGCGGATTTTCGCCCGCTGCTGCAACAGGCCACGTCGGTACCCTGCGTCACCAGCACGCCGCTTTACCCCAACTGGTCGTTCGCCGCCCTACCCGGCCTGGAGAACTCACTGGTGGATGCGGTGGCAAGAGCCTTGCTGACCGCACCGCCGCAGTCGCCCTTCCTGTGGGGCGCACCGGCCTCGACCAGCGAGGTGGAAGCGCTGCTGCGCGCCGTCAATCAGCACCCGGAACAGCGGCGGCTGTGGCTGGATATCAAGAGCTGGCTGATCCAGCATCAGACGGCCGTCGGCCTGTCGCTGGCGGTACTGGCGCTGTTGATCGTCAACCATATCTGGATCGCGCTGCTGGTACGCCGGCGCGGGCGACAGCTGCTCCATGCCGGAGAGCAACTGCGGCGGCAGGAGCAGGCGCTGGAGAACGCCAGGCAGCTGAACGTGCTGGGGGAAATGGCCTCCGGCTTCGCGCACGAGCTCAATCAACCGTTGGCGGCGATTCGCCTCTATGCGCAAGGATGCCTGATCCAACTGCGCAAAACGGACGCCGGGCATCCGTTGCTGGGGCCGTTGGAAAATATCGACCGACAGGCGCAGCGCGGCGGCGAGACGATTCATAACCTGCGCCAGTGGGTGCAGCCCACCGCTGAGGCGATAGACCAAACGCGCTGGCGACCCACGGCGGTAAGCGAAACCGCCGAGCGGGTGTGGACGCTGCTGCGCCTGACGCAGCGCTATCCCGACCTGAAACTGTTCAACAACGTGGCGCCTTCGCTGACGCTAACCCTGCCGCCGGCGCTGCTGGAACAGCTGCTGGCGAACCTGCTGCTGAATGCGGCGCAGGCCGGGGCCAATGCCGTCTGGCTTTCCGCGGTCCAGAGCGAACGGGCGATCGAGTTGCATCTGCAGGACAACGCGGGCGGCATGACAACGGCCGGGCTGGAACAGGCTTTTCGCCCCTTCAACACCACCAAAGCCGGCGGCATGGGGCTGGGGTTAGCCATTTGCCGGCGCCTGGCCCGCTACGGCGGCGGCGAAATCCGCCTGGCGAACCGCCCCGCCCCCGACAGCCGCAATGGGCTGTGCATAACGCTGCATTTCATATTGAACGATGAGGAAAACCATGTCGCTAATTCATCTGGTGGACGATGACGCCGCCGTCACCGACGCCTGTCATTTTTTGCTGACCAGCCTCGGCCACGACGTGCAGTGCTGGAATGACAGCGCCGACTTTTTGGCGCGGGCCGACCTGTTGCAGACCGGGATCGTCTTGCTGGACATGCGGATGCCGAAACTCGATGGGCACCAGGCCTACGCTGAGCTGCGCCGCCTCGGCAGCACGCTGGCGGTGGTGTTCCTGTCCGGCCATGGCGACGTGCCGATGGCGGTGGAGCAGATGAAGTACGGCGCGGTGGACTTCCTGCAAAAACCGATCGCTGCTGAACCGCTGATCGCCGCCCTCGAACGGGCGCAGCAGGTCTCGGCCAAAGCCCAGCAGCGCCATGAAACCCTCGGCCGTTACCGCACGCTCACGCCGAAAGAACGCGACATCGCACAGCTGGTAGTGCGAGGCATGATGAATCGGGAAATGGCGGAGCGGCTGAATATCGCCCTGCGTACCGTGGAGGTTCACCGGGCGAAAGTGATGGAGAAAATGCAGGCCGCCAGCCTGGCGGAATTGGTGATTCAGCTGCAGGCTCTGCCGCCCACGCCCCAGGAGTGAACACATAAGGCCCTCATCAAGCTAACGTCCCGTATTCCTCTTCCCATGATTGACACAGCGCGATCCAGGTAATATATTCATTAGAAATATTAATGAATTACGGTAAAGTCATCTTTTCTCAATCAACAGGCCATCAGCATTCTCCGCAAAACCCAGCGTAGCGCTTTCGCCTTCAGGAACCCCGTGTGGGAAAGAAGGGGCGTTGCCTTGAATGAAGAGAAATGATGACCATGCAACATGGCTCGAGCATCATTACGCCACTATCTGGCCGCCCGTTTGACGTTTTAAATAAGTATGGATTATGAATAACAGAAGAACACGGACTAAATAAGGAATAAAAATGCAAGGAAATCTCAAGCTCTATGGCCTTTTTGTTGGCCTGACGGTGACCATTATGATCACCTGCGACACGTTGGTTTATAAGGTCTTTGATATCTATGGTTTTAAAATAACGGCCAGCGGCATTGTATTCTCCCTATGTTTCTTGATATCCACATTGCTGACTGAGGTTTACGGCTATAAATTGTCGGTAAGAGCAATATGGATCATGGTGTTCTGCCAAAGCTTATATGTCATAATACTTAATCTCTCAGCTGTTATTCAGCCAGAAAACAATGATATCGCCACGCACTATTATTCTTTATACCATGAATTCTGGCGAGTCATGATCGGCACCTGGGTGTCTGTTCCGGTCGCTTATTTCGTCAATGGTTTTATTATTTCAAAGATGAAGATTATCTTCTCCGGCAAATACTTCTTTATCCGATATATTGTTGGCTCCATGTCTACACAGGCCGCCCTGTTGCTGACAGCCTATCCGATCAGTCTTTCAGGAAAATATACCTTCATGGAGTTGGTTAACATCATAAGCACGACGTGGTCTTATAAAGTTGTCGTCTCTATTGTCTTGCTGCCGCTCGCCATCGCCTTAGTCGAGTGGGTGAAGAAGATAGAAAACACCGATCATTATGATTGGGGCACCTCATACAATCCATTTAAGTAATATCAACAGGGTCTCGCATGAAAGTAATTCAGATTAGCGACATACATATTATGCCTAATGAAAGCGCGCTGGCTTCGAAGCATCTTGCTAATTTCGACAGGGCCATTGACTTCATTAATGCCAATGCCGATAAAATCAATGCCGACTTAATCATTGTGACGGGTGACATCTCTCATGATGGCGATATCCCCTCTTATGAGCGCTTCTTTAAGATAATGAACCGCACTTCCTTACCTTTCTATTTTTTCCCAGGCAACCACGACAACAAAAAGAACCTGGACGATACGGCCCGTAAGCAGGGTGGCAGCTACGATATAAACGCGTTTGAAGATGACGAATGGCGCATGCTCAGCATCGACTCGGTGGTCGATAACGAAGATTTCGGCAGGGTCTCGACGCAATCGCTCGACACGCTTGAAAAAGCCATCGTCGCAAGTGGCAATAAAAAGGTCGCCGTCTTCTTGCATCATCACCCTATTCCGGTAGGCACCCCGATTGTTGATAGCTGTATGTTAAACAATGCTGAGGAGCTTTTGAGCCTCTGCCAACGATTAAACGTTAAGTTTATCGGCTCAGGCCATGCGCATACGTTATTCCAAAGAAAGCTGGGGGAAACCTTAATCTCTGTTTCCCCGGCAATTTGTTCGCAATGGAAAAACGGCACAAGCGATGTCAGCACCATAGACAACTCGGCTTTCAGCGTAATTACGTTCGATGAGCATATTCACGTCGAACCCTGGTTTATTTAATCAACGTCAGTATTGTTTTTTTAGACCTGGCGCTTTTCTTTGCATTTTTCAAAGAGGCAGAGAGTGCTCTGCCTTCTTTCACCCCGGCATAAAAGGCTATTTTCGTCGCATCCAAGGACTCGGTTTTGTCGACAAGATCGCGATCCCTTAGAAAATCCGCCCCTGATATTGATATCGAGTCAACGTCGTTTTTCAACGTCCACATACAGTTTCTTTTTTCTTCATGAATCGACAGTTTGGCCGAGGCGATTTTTATTTTAGATTCGGTCTCGGCGATAAAAGCGATGTCTTTCGGGTTAACGTGCCTGAGAAAATCGCCCTCGATGAGTTGCCCCCAGTTTTTTTTCACGAAAGTATGGGTGCCAAACTCTTTGAAAAGCCAATATCCATCCGCCGTTCGGATCACGCTGCGATCTAACGTATAGAGGTAACTGGGAGAGTATATTTTTCTTAACCTTCTCATTATGTTAAATAGATCCATTTATTTCAGCCTCTTTATCGTTTTCAATAGAACACCGACGATCGCATAATCGCTATAGGACTTCACGCTGCTATCTGAATCTAATGAGATGTTTGTAAACAACAAGTCGTCGTCGGAAACAAAAACTCGCCTTAAGCATATTGGGTAATTTTTCAGCTTAACCAGGACGATATCGCCATCGCAAAATGGCTCCTTGAGGGAGATCACACAATACGTTCCACGGTCTAATTCAGGCGACAGTGAATTATTCGTTATCTCTACCACAAACAGCGAATCGTCCGTCATGTCATCGACTTCTGTCGTATAGGTATCTGCCGTTCTGATCGTGTTGGCCAGAAAACGCTCTACATCGCTGTAGCTAATGAGCGGCAGCGACCTCACATTGTGCTTAGCCTCTCCCGTGACGCTTAAATCCTTGTCAGTCAGCTCCCCTACTTTTACGCTGAAAAATTCACCAATGGACGCAAGCGTGGCGATCGTGGGATTCCCCACGCCTTTCCTCAGATTATTGATCGTGGCAATACCTATCCCTGTTTCGCTGCTCAACCGACTGGCGTCAATCCCGTGCATGCGCATGAGGTAAGTGAGGTTTTCACCTATCATTTTCAATGACATACCATTTTCTTCTGATATTTTAATGTTGTTTGGTTGCATTATAATGTTTTAAACCTATACTTTAGCGTCATTAAAGTGAATCAAAAACATTAAACCACTTACAGGGTGGGCATGACAATGGCTCGGGGCCTTTGGTATACGAAATATAAATATAATGCATTGTAATATAATTATTTTATCGTTAATCGCCGTTATTACCGAACGTGATTGGTTGCTTTTTAAATGATTCAATTTACTTATAAAATGGCTGTCTGAGCAGGCTAACTCATATCCCGTTCATCAAACATCAAAGGCGCTTTACAACGTCCGGGATAACTTCATCGCATTCACGCCATAGCTGACGCGGGAGAAACCCAAAATGCTGATCATTAACCCCGCAGCAATTTAACGTACAGAAGCCAACCTGGAGAGCAAACCGCATCCCGGTTTAATAATTTTAAAGGAAATAAGATGAATGCTTTATTCAGCGCTCATAGAGCGACCATTGCCCAACACTCGGGATTTTTTCTCTGTCAGAACGCGAAGAAGCTGCGTCAGCACCCGTAGCGCCGAGTTCCGACGTGTACCTGCGTTGATCGATATTATGCCAAGAACGGCGACCAGAAAGGTGGCGCCGGGCCCCCAACGCCAGGGAGCCCCAGCCCGACGCCACCGCCTTACGTACTGATTTGTAAGGGAGAAAAATGTAGACTGCGGGGGATAATCGTGCCCTTTGAATATTCACGCCCGAAGTGAGCGGGGAAAATGCAGACCACTGGCCAGACGTAAAGAAATGATGCCGTGGCAGGCTTGGCCGCCCGCTGCGCAAGTAAGAATAAACGCCTTATGCAAAATTGTGCCCCCCTCTTGCCAACCCGCCTTCCTCAGGCCAAAATACTGTACATTAAATCAGTGTTTACAGGTGAGTCATGTTTGTAGAATTAGTGTACGACAAGCGCAACGTCGCTGGGCTGCCCAACGCCGCCGAGATTATTCGCAACGAGCTGGAAAAACGCGTGCATGCGCTGTTCCCGGAGGCGGAGGTGCGCGTAAAACCGATGCAGGCCAACGGCCTGAATTCCGACGCTAGCAAAAGCGATCGTGAGAAGCTGAACCGAATGTTGGAAGAGATGTTCGAAGAAGCGGATCAGTGGCTGGTCACTGATATTTGACGGGCAGTAACGGTATTGACTCCCACTCAGCGGGAACCTTGCCGGGCGGAACGGGCAGCGTGTTTGCCCGAGCCTCTCGGTGATAATGCCGGCGCCGATGCAATAGGCGGCCAATAACCTTCTGCACCGGCATTATTTACCTGGCATCCACTTTATTTATGAAGCCGCGTTGGTTTCCGATGGCGCGTCATCGTTTGATACCAGCGCCTCCGGCGGCAGCACTTCCACCACTTCACGCACCGGCATGGTGAGGCGCAGATCGATCCAGCGCCCTTCAGGGATATCCATCGCTTCGCCGGCCACAACCGTCGCGGTATCGATGTCAAAACGACGTTTGCTGATTTTCACCGTAATCACGCCATCGCTGTCAGTGGCGGTTTCCACAAAGCACAGGCGGTTACCGTTCACGTCCTGCGGTACTTCGATGGTCCAGCCCTCCTTTGCCAACCCCAGCGAACCTTTCAGTTGATAAACGCCGGTGGAGATTCGCTCAGCACTTACCCCTGTCGCCTCACCGTTAACGGCGACATAGCCGGCCAGAGCAAAGCCGCCGTCCAGATAGTCAGCCTGCATATGCTCAGAAGCCGCGGACAACCTGGCGATCGGTGAGGCTTTCTTAATAAAGCCGTTGGCATCAACGGTAGTGTTGGCTTCCGACCACATCCAAACCCAGGGGGTAAACGCACTGCCATTCCAGCTGCGCACGGCGATTTTCCCTGCTTGAGCCGCATTCACGCCATAGCCGTAACAGGTTTGTACCGTCCTAAAGCTGTCGTCGGTTCCCGTCTGCGTCACTGCCCATGAGCGCGTATCGAGGAAATATGTGCCAACGTCTTTAAAGGGGTTGCCAATAGGGTCCGTGCCTACATAACCACGCCGGCTTTGCATTTGCGCATTGAAATTGCCTTTATTCGCCGCAGTCACGCCTTTACTCAATCCCCAGTCCTTCAGATTTGGAATGTCTGCGACGGTGGGTTGATCGGACGAGCTAAATAACCGCGACCAGGTGATGGTCGAAGGCAATGCGGTAGATGAACTCCCCACCCAGGCCTGCCGCGAAATCGATGTGGCAAAATACGCGCACGAAGGGCCGCCATCCACCGGCAGCGTTAATAGCCCCCCGGACACGTTGCCCGGCCGGTTGGCCGTCACGACAGTGTAGCGCTGAATAGAAGATTTATTATCCTTCGCGAATGCATCCTCAGTATGCATTGGTCCGGTACCAAAACCACCGATAGCAGATTGGGCGACAGTCGCATAATCGGGCAGCGCCTGCGATTGCGAGAACGAAACGCCTGTACGCATGTCAATTTTCATCACCCCAACCGGTTCCACCGATTGTTTTACCGCCTTATGCTCCCAGCGCAGACCGGCGGCATTCGCGTAGGTGATTTGCTCAACCGTATACCAGCAGTTGATGGTGAAGCTATTCACTTTCACATAGATATCATAATTATCGCGACTGGATTCAATAACCTGAATATCCAAGATCGGCGTTCCGGTATCATTAATAAAAGTACCGCCGATACGGTTGGCCTTATTGGTCGTATCGCTGGCGCCAAGATTACCCGTTCTCAGCATCAGGCGTGACAGGCCGGCGTTATAAACAAACCCGCTATAGCCATTCGAACCGTAGAAATTGAGCGCGATCCCAACGCCATTTTGCCCCGCATTTTTAAACTGCCCCAAAAGGAACCAGGTGGTGATATTGGTGTTATTTTCCGGTAACTTGAACCGCACATTGTCAAATGCGGTCACCACCTGAGTGGCGCTCTTCGCCGCATTTTGCTCACTGATTTTTGCCGCCGCAGCGGAGGAAGATGCCTTGCCGGCGGACGCTGCCGCTTCTGCGCGCAGGCGATCGACGGTTTGCACAATCTCAGGCGTAATATCGCTTTCCCCTGGCCGACGCAGGAAATCATTGAGCGTGCCGGGCAGTGAATCGTTATAAACCTCGATAGCCCCCACCCGCTCCGGCTGCGCGCCATACACAGAGATGATGACCTCGTAAGCGCCCGGCTCTACGGCCAAAGCGTATTTACCGCCATCATCCGTCACCGACTGGGATTTAGCCAGGCTCAAGACCGTTGACGAGGTTCTGACTGCGCGCAGAGTAATGGTTACGCCGGAGCGAGGATCGCCGTAAGGGCCTTTTAATATTCCGCTGATTAATGTCATTGTACTTTCTCCATGAGTTCTTTGATTAATTCATCCTGGCGATCGATTCTATCCAGAGCCTGATTCAGTGCGGCCAGGGCCACATATCCCAGCGTTGAATAATCGACGGATTTTACTCGCTCAACCATTTCACCGTTTTGCAATTCTAAGGAGCCGCCTTCAGCAACAACCTGAGGAAGGCTCTTTTCAATTTCTTGTGCGATACCACCGATAAAGGGCTTGCCATCGCGCTTGCCGGTATAGAGTTTTAGACCGCGAATGAGTGTTATAGGGTCTTCAATTTCTTTTACTTCAGTTTTAATTCTAAGGTCTGAGCCGGTAACCCAATTCCCGGTTAAGTTATTAAAGTCTCCGTTATTCTGTAGACGCACCTCATGCCAGACATTGGCGTAATCCTTAAATGAAATCGCGCCATAATCAGTTACGCCAATTTCGCGACGACAAAACATTTGCATGGCAGTGACAACGCCACCTGCAGTTGTCATGACCGATAGTAATGTCGGGCCATCTACAGTTCCGCTAGATCTGGTAAAAGTCTTTTCAGCACGGACATTAGATGACCCCGTATCACCAGAGTTTAAATGAATGCCATTTCGCCCCATCATGGTATCATCAAATGTCGTTGACTTGCGGAAGCGTGAATACCCACCCACATCAAGATTTGCCGCTTGCCCTGTCACCACAGATCCCTGTAAAGACAGTGAGCCTTTAATTTCCTGAGCAGTGCTAATCGTCTTGTCTAACTTATTATTGAGAGAAGCTGAAATATTATTCCAAGCCGGGCCACTATAGGTGCTGCCATCCGGCAACTTAACGGTAATATTCCCGGTATTGCTGAAGACCTGTTGCCAGTTCTCTTTATCGAGGTTCAGCCCTCGCAGGGCTTTCGCCGTCTCGGCAGCCAACTGCGCGGTGATGGCGCTCATCGCGTCGCGCGGCACGGCATACCATGCTGCGCCTGCCTGCGTTGGGCCGTCGTAGGCTTTAATCAGCGTCGCCTGAGTGGCGCTATCAACGGTTTTCACCGGCAGCGTATAGGTAACGCCACCGACAACGCTTACGATGAAATCACCGGCCTTCAGCTCGGTATTAAAGGCCGTTCCGGTACCTTTTACTATAGCTGAATTATTTGTTAGGGTAAGAGTGCCTGCTGGCATAGTGTTCTCCTGAATTTTGGCAACAAAAAAACCGGTACGATGACCGGAGTTTTCATTATTAAATGATAATCACCTTACATCGAAAGATATAAAACAATATTATCAATTTAAATTTAACCCTGTGGCATTAATAAAAGTAAAACACCCCATGAATTTTTAGTAATAGCTCCCACCAAGGAATATGAAAACTTCTTCATCAGGCGAAAGTCAACTCTGTAAATGAAATTCATTATTCACTAATAATATGTCTAAGATGGGTTAAGCGGTAAACCCTGGTACTATTTTGGCATCATAATAATTTGTCGGAAATCCATCAACATCAATAATCATGACTTGAGACCTAGTGTTTGGGTTTGCCCAACCGGCATTTGGCGGCGTCCATAAGTACTCACCACGAGGTATAAGTGAGATCGTAATTTTGTTATCCCAGTCTGAGAAGTGGAAACATTCATACATCATCCAACCTTCTCCTCTCCAGTTTGTGGTAACCCAGCCCCTCGGATTCGGCATCGCCATTGCCAGATTACCTGAGCCAGCAGCGCCTATCATTGTCCAGTTTTGTTCATTTTCTGGGTTTCCTCCATTAGGATCTCCGTGTCCGTGGTTAGGATATCCTGGATCAAGCCACATCACATTTCGGATCTTCATGAAGTTCCAACCACTATCAAAAATGATATTTCCAGAACTATCAAAAAGCTGCATTCCATGTGAAGACCTCTCTGGCGGAACCCATCTGTCAAAGATGTAATATTGAATACTACCAATATCCTTATTCCCCCACTTCATGACCTTGAACATCTTTTTTGTTGGCCCCAACTGAGATGCGTGCCAATCCCTTTCGTCGCCCGTCATGCATCCTATACGCTGATCGTTCCACATTGGCTTAAAGAACATGAGCGGAGAGTTGTACGGTGATAAGTCGACACCGCAAAACGCTGCAACACTGAGAACATTAGGCGGGTTGAACTGCCAATTATGAATCTGACCAGCGCTCCGTAAGGTATAATTTACGTCGTTGGCATTAGCGACAACGTAATTCCTATTATTAAAAAGCTCTACCCCATAACTATTAGGCATTATAAACTCCCCAATGAACTGTAAGCATGCCCAACAAAAGACCTATACCTAGGTCATCAGGGTAACTCCTTATGGTGTCATTATAAGAGAGATCGATATAGTTAGGGCCACAATAAATATCAGGAGGAGCATAAGCTGTTCCCCAACCTTCTGGCATTACGATGCCAGGTGTTGGTACAGTGTAACTGTATGGTGTCCCACCATTGAATGGTATATTTTCTATTCTGTGGCTCCAGTAATGTGGAGGGTTACCCCACCATTGAATCATTCCAATATCATAAGAGCCAAGCCAACGTGACATAATAACAGTGTGATCGGCCACCATATTTCCTCTGGAGTCTGATATCTGCCATCCATACTGTTCGCTCATTAATAAAGCCTCCCCATACGTACGCGAACGACATTATTTTCATCCGTAAATATCATATTATTATCAGGCTTGCTTATTCGCCACCCACCGTTTACCCCAAAGTTGTTAGATTGTATATAGTTACCAATCTTGGCATTACTGATTGTTCCATCCTGAATAAAGGCATTATTCATAAACACCTGCCCATCCACTACGGCAAACGGCGAATACTGATTACTGTTGTTGCCGCTCATCAGCACAAACTGGTTGGCGTTAAAGCCGACGCGGGTGGTGACTGGCCTGCCGTTTTCCGCCAATACCGCGATCGACATGCCGGCATTGTAGAAGGTGCCGTTCACCCGCACGCCCGCTTTCAGCGTATGGATGGCCGTGGCGCCGTCGGCGTCTACCGTCGCCGTCAGCTTGTCTTCCAGCACCGCCGCTACGTCGTCAATCTGCGCCTGCACCTGAGTTTTCATCTCGGCCAGCCCGCGATCGACCTCCGAGATGGTGGTTTTCACCACCATGATATCGGCGCGCACCGTGCCGTACTGCGCCCACTGGTGATCCACCGTCGCGTTGTTGGCCAGCGCATTCTGCAAGATGGCGTCGATGTTGGTGTCGATATCGCCCACCAGCCGCTCGCCGTCTTTCGCGGTCAGGAGATCGTCGCCGATGTTCTCGAGATAATCGCCGGCGTCCGCGTTCGCCTGCCCGGCGGCCCAGCCTATCCAGTCGCCCTGATTGCCGGTGCGGTCTTGCAACCGCGCGCGGAACCAGAAGGCCTGACCGGCCTTCAACCCGGTCATGGCGTGGGTGTGCAGCGGATACGGGATATCGGCCAGCAGCATCGCGTTATTCCCGGCGGCGTTGTCCGCATACTGAATTTCGGTCTTGAGCGTATCTTCAGCGCCGGTGGGGAACGCCCAGTCGAGCTGGATGCCCCACAGCAAAGGCGATGCCTTGAAGCCGACCGGCATCGGCGGCTTACCCTCTTTGCCCTTGAGGTAGGTTTCCACCGAGGTTGCCCAGACAGACGACACATTGCTGGCGTTGATGGCCCGCACGCGCACCCGATAACGACCGGCGTAAATGCCCGGCACTTCAAAGCCGAGCGCCGAGGTGCGCGGCACCGACACCCAGTTGCCGTTATCTTTGCGCCACTCGGCCTCATAGGCGATGGCATTTTCAACCGCGCCCCAGGCGGCGCGCAGAGTGGTAATGGCGATACCCTGGCTCACCGAGGAGTAACTGTCGATGGTGATGTTTTTCGGCGGCGACTGCACGCCGGGCGGAATGATGGAGATCGGCCGATCGTCGATACGCGCGCCGGTATCGATACGGGCGTACTTGTTCGGATCGTGTTCCGCCGCGTTGACGGTATAGGTGTTGTCGCCGTTATCGGCGATGCCCACCACGCGGTAAAGCTGCACCGCCAGGTCGTCCGCGTCGATGGACCAGGCCGCCTCCGGCGCCGGCGCCTCGCTGTAGGCCGTGGTGACGGTCACCACGCGTTCATTCACCGCCTGAACGGTGCGCGCCTGCGCCCGGCCGGAAGGCAGGTTGACGATCAGGCGATCGCTGGCTTTGGCGCCCGGCTTCCTGTCCAGCGTCAGTTTACGGCCGTCCACGCCGCTGAGGCGCCCGCCAATCACCCGCCCGGCCAGCATCTGGTCCGCCACGCCGACGATATGCCCCGGCATGGGGATCATGCCGTCCAGCCCCACGGAGAAGCTGACCGTACGATCCTTGCTGTTGGTCAACAACGCCCAGCGGCCGCGGCGGTTCGCTTCGCTCGGCGTGGTGCAGCCGATGGCCGTCAGTTCGGTCTGGTTCACGTCGTAGCGGCGCACCAGATCGCTGTCGAATACCGCCTCTATCGCATCGGCGTAATGGTTGCCAGGATCGGACCAGCTGACCATCGCGGTGCTGTAGCGGGTGCGTTCGCTGGCGGACGAGTAGGTAAACTTGCCGTCGATAACGTTGGCGCGGGTGTAGGTGAAGTCCATATCGCGCGGCATGTCCGCCAGGGCGACCATTTGGTTTTGCCCCCAATAGGTCATGCCGCGAAAAATGCCGGCCAAATCGCTCAGCACCGTCCAGGCCTCTTCCCGCGACTGCAGATAAACGTTGCAGGTAAAGCGCGGCTCCATGCCCTCGCCGCCACGCCCGTCCGGCACAGGCTGGTCGCAATACTGCGCGATGCGGTACAGTTCGGACTCGGAGACCTGAGACGCATCGAGGCGATCGCCGAGGCCAAAACGCTCAGCCAAAATAATGTCGTAAAACACCCACGCCGGGTTATCGCTGTAGGCCCACTTAAAGCCGCCGCTCCAGATGCCGGTATAGCTGCGCGTTTGCGGATCGTAGTTGTCCGGTACGCGGATCAGGCGGCCGCGCGGTTTACAGCTGATCTTCGGGATGTTGGGGAACTGCTTTGAGTCGAACTCCACGTAAAGCAGCGCAGTGTTCGGGTAGCGCAGCTTGGCGTCGATGATCTCGGTCAGCGCCTCGATGTTCATGCGATCGGCGATCCGGGCGCTGTTGGCGTTAGGCGTCAACCGGCGCACGCGCAGCTGCCATCCCGTGGTGGCCTTCGGCAAATTGATGCGGTGCGAGCGTTCATACAGCGAGGTGGTTTTATCGTCGATCGCCGCCGTTAGCACCTCCTGGTAGCTGCCGCCGTCGGTCGCCACGTCGATGGCATACTCGATGCGATAGCCGTTGACGTCGCCGTTGTCCGCCTGCTTTTGCAGCATGGGCCACCCCAGGCGCAGGCGAACGGCGGAAAGCTGCAGGTTCGAGACGGAACGCACCCACGACGCGCCGCTTTTCAGTTCGCTGCCAACCGAGATCTCATTCTCAACGGCGGGAATGCCCTGGATATATTCCTGCGCCTGCGAACCAGGACGGAATTCCCAGCGGAAACCGGGAAAGTTTTCCGTTCCGTCGCTGCCCAGCACCGGCGTACCGTCAATAAAAATGTTTGTGCCATCCAGCCCGCCGGCAAATTCCCCTTCGCCCAATGCGAACAACATCTTCGCTCTGGCGATCGACTGAATGCTGTCCGGCGATTCTACCGGCGTGTGGCCGCCACCGCCGCCGCCTTTTCGCCCACGGATAATTTTCTGTGCCATATTTCGCCCATAAAAAAAGCCGCTATTGCGGCTGTCTGTTCAAACGGATGTCGTTATTGCTGGTCTTCGGTATAAATGCCTGCGGAGATAATCGCCCCGCCAATTTCACGCGTGCCGTACAGCACGCCGACGGGGTTGCCCTGCGCCGTGGTATTGACCGGCCCGCCAAAGGCATAGCTCGGTTTATTTTCCGGGCCTTGCCGCATGCGCAGCCCGCCCATTTGCGGGGAAAGCATTTGGAGGATGCCGCCGAGGGCCATGGAAGCACCGGCCATCGCCGCCATGCCAGTTCCCCCACCCGCCGTAAATGCCCCCAGAGCCCCCGTCCCTGCGCCCGCAGAAACATACATAGCCACGGCAACCAGCGCCACGCCCAACACGGTCTGGAATAAGCCTGCGCGCTTGCTCCCAATCACGACGGGAACAAGATGAATCTCTTCCGACCCTTTGGTGAATGCCAGCTCATCCTGTCCGACATTGCGTTTACCAACGAAAATAGAAAATGTCAGGCCGCGTTTGTGCGCTTCAAGCATGTAGCGTTCGAAACCTGGCAATAAGTTCTTCATTGCATCAATAGCCTTGGGTACCGTCGTAGCCCGATATTTGAACTCTCTCCCAAAAGCTTTGATCAACGGTCCGTGAAACCTTACCGTTCTGAGTGGAGCTTCAATTAACGACATGTATTTTTCCTCATAAAAAAACCCACCAAATGTGGGTCTAATTGGAAATTTAATTTTTACAAGCATGATTTAATGTCAGAAATAACCTCACCATTTCTATTGGTCAGTTTACCCCAATTACTATTTGCGGCCTCACCTCTATATACTACTTGCTGTTGAGACCCTTTATCTAAAATATCGATATAACCATTGCCATTAATCAAAACCAATGCGATCCCACTCTCTCGTGTGGGCTTACTTACGGTTTCAATTCGCAATCCATTGAATGTACGCTTGTCCGATTTTTCTGCAATGCAGACAGCCAAACTATTGGCATCTTTTTGAGACGTAAACTCAGCAGTAACCTTTTTTGTTAGTTCTGGATTTGCGCAACCTGTCAGCATCAGCAACGTGATGGGTAATAGGAGTTTTTTCATCAGTATTCCCTCTGTTATTTTTTTCATCATAACAGAGAATTACATCATTTCTCTATGCCGCAACACCTTCACCGTTCGCTCTTTCCAATACCCACCGTAAGGCACCCGCTGGCTGAGCATGCCGTACATATGGTGCAGCAACAGACCATCTGCCAGCAGGATACCGGCGTGGTTGGCCACCGGCGCCGAAACCTGCATGATCGCCATATCCCCCAGCTGCGGCGGGCCATCAAACTCGCGAAAGCCGCACGCATGCCAGTTATCCAGATAGCGGTTTTCACCCCGTTCCCACCACGGATAATCAACGCGGTAATCCTGAAGCGTTATGCCGTGCTCCTGCCGGTAGTAGCTCATGACCAGCCCCCAACAATCGGTATGCCCCAGCACGAACGGGCGGCCCACCAGCGGCAGTTCGCCGCGCGGCAAGAGGGTGCGTAAATCCCCCTCCGGCCAGCTGGCTATCGCCCAAGGCAACTCCATCGTGTCGCACTGCGCCTTGTCCAGCTCACTCGGCTGCGTGGTGGCGTCCGGGTGGCTGTGCACAATGAGGGTGATGGTGCCCCATTCGGCGGCGGCCACGTAGTCTTCCGGCGCCAGATGAAACTGCTCGGTGGGGTTGTCCGCCAGGTTGCGGCACGGAAAATAGCGCTCCACGCGGGATTTTTGCGCCACCACGCCGCAGCATTCGCGCGGATACTCAGCCCTGGCGTGCGCCATAATGGCCGCCGCGGTTTTTTCTTTCATGCTCGCCCCCTACTGCCGAATTAACGCCGCGCCGGGGAAGCCGCCGAACGGCAGCGGCTCGTTCTCGCCAAAGCGTTTCTGGCAGTCGCTCAACAGCCCGCCGCAGCGATCCAGGCTCGGGTCATCCACCGGGTTGCCCTTGTCGTCAAAGTAACGGCTACCGGCGTAATCGCAGCCCTTGCCGGTGCGATAGCCGCCGCGCGAGCACCAGGTGCACAGGCTGTGGATTTGCCGGGTCGGGATGCGCAATCCCCGCAGGTCCGCCGGGCTGGAGAGCTCGAACTCCACCGCTTCGTCGCTTTCCGTCGCCTTGCGATCGATATAAAACACCTGCAGTTTTTCCTGCAGCGGATCGGCCGAAGGGTTCCCCTGCGGGAAGTTGCGGGCATCAAGGTAGTGCACCAGCGTGTCGTGGATCCGCACCTTGGCCTGCGCCATGTCCTCAAACTGCAGGCAGAGCGCGCTGATCAGGCCATTGATATTGGCGACTGACAGCTTCGGCGCATTGCCCTGGCTGTCGGCGGAGATCTCCAGCCCTTCGACGCTAAACGGCCACGGGCCGTACTCCTGCCCCTGCCACCAGACCGATTTCGCTGGCAGTTTGGTTTCATCACCGCCGGCGGCGGCCAGCTCTTGCGGCGTAAAAGGCAGGGTATCGCAATGAAAGCGCAGAATATCGGCGCCAAACCGGGTGCCGTCTACCTCAATCAGGCGGATGCGGTTGCCCGGCTCCAGCTTTTGCAAATCTGAATTCAGCATCGTCTCCCCCGGTTAAACGTGGAAGGCCTCGGTAAACGTGGCCGTCAGTGAATAGTTGTCCCCGCCCATGGCGACCGGCTTATAGCCCTCGCAGCGGTACAGGCCGGGAACTTGCGTCGGTGGCGTCCATTGGAAGGACTTCACCCCGTGATGGTTTTCCAGAAAGACGATGATCGGCGTGATGTAGTCGTACTTGCCGACAAAGGTCAGATCCCAGGAGCGCACGATCGGGTTAATGCCGTCGCCGGAGACCTGCGCATAACCGTCGCCGAACTGCGCCTTTCTGACGCGAAAACGTATATCGCCGGCGGCATTGACGCGCGCCGGAAATTCAAATGTCTGAATGCCCATTACATCCCCTTGATTGCTTTCCAAATCGGCTGGCCCGGCATCAGGTTGCGGTTGATCACCTTCTGGCTTTCCTGCGCGGCGATATTCCCCATCTGTTTACCGAACTCGCCCCATCCCGGATCGGCCTGCGAACTGACGTTGCCGCCGTTCTCGATGGTGATGTAGACATTCGGTGCCGCCGCAGACTGTTGGCCGCCGCCGATCGCCCGCACGCCGAGCGAACCGTCCGCGCCGCGTTTGAGCGGCATGATGGCCTCCGGCCCGGCCTCGCCCATCAAACCGGCGCCTCTGGCGAACGCGAACAATGTAGGATTGCTGACGATCTGGCCGCTGAATGCGCTAAGCGAAGGCGAGGCGTACACGCCGCCTTTGGCGTTGGGGACATAGCCTTGCCAACCGGTCGGCATGCCCATCGCGCCTGAACCGGCCGTGCCCGCGCCAGCGCTTGCCGCCCCGCCCAGCAAACCGCCGCCGATGTTCATAAAGGTAGAGAGAAAAGTTCTGGTTAACAGCGCCTGCATCGCCAGATCGATCAGTTGCTGAATGATGGACTGCGTCATGGAGGTCATCAAACCGAGCATGCTTTGCTTAAAGTTTTGCGTCCCGGTCAGCAGATCGAACATCATGCCGGAGGTCCGTTCCCGCGTCATATCCACCAGCCCCAGCACCATCTTGTGCACGCGGCTCTGCCCGCCGAACAGACTCAGCGCCTGCTGATACTGAGCGTCCGACGACTCTTGCGTCGCCGCCTGCATCAGCTGTTCATAGCGCTGTTTATCCAGAATGCCTTGCTGGTAGTAGGCCTGGTACTGCGCCTGCTGCTGCACCAGTTGATTGTTAAGGCGAACGGCAGGATCCACATCACCGGCAATGTTCAGGCGAGGCGCAGCGAGCGCGTCGGTTTCGGCCTTCAGCCGCTGGCGCGCCGTTTCTTGCTGCTGCATCCGGCTGGCGTTGTGGTACTCGCGTTCGGTCAACAGCCGCCCGTCATACAACGCCTTCAGCTCCTTGCCGACCTCTTGCTCTTTACGCACCGCCGCCTGCCCTGGCGCGTATTGTTCAGCGAGCTGTTGCCGCTGCCGCTGATACTTCTCGGCGTTCAGCGCCATCGCACGCTGCACATCGGCCTGCCCGGCACCGGCCGCCTTGGCCGCTGACGCCAGCTTGGCCTGTGCGCTTTGTTCATCCTGGGTGATTTTGTCGAGGCTGCTCAGATGCGCCTGCTCGATTTCCTGACGCAGCTGTTGGTACTGATCAAGAGCCTGCTGTCGCTCACGTCCAAGATTATCTGTATTTACAATATCCAATGTATAAGCGGGGGGCGGAGAGGGCATCAACTGCGCCTGCGCAGTTGCAGTAGCGGGCAAAATATTACCTGCTGGCTGATTAAAGTGACGAGCCGCCCCTGTCAAAACAAGAAGGTTAGCTTGGTCAATATGTTGCATACTAGTGCGAGTATTTTGAATCCCGATGTCTATTGACTCGAGAGCCGCTTCTGCACGCACCCGCGTAGCTCGCAGTTGCTTTTCAACACCAAATATGTCGCCCAGCCGACCTGGGTTACTCTGGACTCGTTTTATTCTCTCGTTTGCGTAATTCAACAAATTCTGCTGTTTATCTCGCTCACTAAGCTGTTCTTCGAGCTTCTCACTGAGATCTAATTTTCTCAGGGCAAGTTGCTTACTAGACAGTTTTATAAGCTCTGACGTAGTTAGAATCGCAGCATCTTTCAGACTCACTGCCGCCTCTTTGGCTTGCATTGTTTGTTCATAAAAGTATGCCATCCCCAATCCCGCCTGGATGGCGACACCGATCGGGCCACCAAGCATCCCCAGCGCGACGCGAGAGGCAGAACCGACGCCGGCCGTCGCCTGAGCCGCCCCGCGCGCCGCCGCCGCCTGATCGCGCCAGGCCGCCGCGCTGTCATTCAGGCCGCCGGCCAGTTTCAGCATCTCCTCCGCGCGGCTGCCGCCTTCGCCGGAGGCACTGCTCGCCTGGCGGGCCGCGTCGTCCAACTGCTTCATCTGCGCCGTCGCGGCGACGGTGATGGACGCAAGTTCGGTGAGCACCTGCCCATACTGGCGCGAGGTGGCGGCGAGGCCCTGCAGCGACAGCTCGACGCTGGCCAGCCCCGCCAGTTTCCCCGCCAGGCCGCCAAGCGTGCCGCCGATGCGTTGATACGACTCGTCGGTCTTCTTCGCGTCCTGCTGAGCCTGGCGGTTAAATTTGGCGGATTGTTCCCCGGCGGTACGGTAAGCCGCCGTCAGTTTGTTTTTAAAGTTGGTGTCATTCAGTTGCAACCCGACGACCAACTGTGCGGTATCAGCCATTTCCCAGCACTCGCATAACGTCAGCACACTGCATATCAATACTGCTTTGCGCAGGCTGACCGGATTGATGAACGGGGGCACTTTCCGCCGCATCGGCCGTCATGCCTTGCAGTTTGAAGTATGCCCGCCAGTGATTCAGGATGTGCGCCGGCATCGCGGCGATCTTGCGAGGATCCGACTCACCCCAGCGATCGGCCAGTTGGAACACCAACATCAGCCAGGGCGAGTCAGTCAGTTTTTTTCCGCTTCCTCCAGGCTGCCGACCGCATGGCGCTTAACGGCGCCGATGGCTTCGACCAGCGTCGGGTTGTCGTGCGCCGCCAGCAGATCGCCTACGCTCGGCAAAGCGCCGGCCGGGATGCGTTTGCCGTCCGGCGTCATCAGGCAAGACAGCAGCAGCTGCACGTTGAGCTGTGCGGCTTTGTTCATGTCACCGCTGTCGATGGCGGCCTTCATGCCGTCTTCGTTTTCCTGCAGTTCCGCCGCTTTCAAGCGGCGAATAAAGGCTTTGGCGCCAAAGATCTGCGTTTCAATCACGTGATCGTCGGATTTCAGCAACGCCGCTTTCAGCGCTTTCAGATCGTATTTCTCAGTCATCGGTTTTTCCTTGTTCATATAATGTGCTCTGCATGAAGAAAATTGCCGCAGGCCACATGGCCCGCGGCGGAAGCGATCGCGTCGAGCGCCCTCAGGCGTTAAGCCAGCGCGATCGTCGGTTCGTCACACCTTCGGGGTCACCGAGCCCCAGGTGTTGCTGTTTTGCTTGCCCTGAACGGTAATCTGAATGACTTCACTCGCCGGGGCGGTGATCTCATTCATTTTCCAGCCGGACAGCGACAGGATGGAGGTGGAAGTGCGGCCGTTCGGCAGCTCGACGTAAAACTGTACCGTTTCGCGCTTGTCCGCCGCATTCAGCAGCGCCGCGAAATCGGCGTTGGACGGATCGTCGATGAAACCGATGGATTTCTCCGCGCCTTCCGGCAGGTCGGAAATAAACTGCTTGGCGGTATCCAGCAGCGTGGTGCAATCGACAAAACCGCCGGTTTGCCCCATTTCACCTACCGCTTTACAGTTGGTCAGCGCCTTCATGGCCGTGGGCGCAGCCCCAACGGTGCCCCATTTGACGATAGTGCCGGCAGGCAGCATGGCGTATTCTGGCGAAGTTTTATCAGCCATAGTTTTTCTCTCTCTTTTTTGATGAAGGATGGTAGCGGTCGCTACCGGTTTTCGATGCCATAGCGGACGTTAGCCGCCAGGATGCGTAACACTTGGTGCTTATGGTGATCCAGCGCAGGACGAATAAACGGGGCGGCGGCTTGCGTTGCCGTGCCGTACTCTTGCGCCAGGGCTCTGTGGTAATGCTGTTTACTGGGGCCGACACGCAACGTCACCGCGTTCCATCCGGTAACGGCCGGACGTATCGCGATGCCGGCGCTCAGCGATGGCTCGCTGTTTGGCGCCCCCCGATCGGCACACTGCCGCATCGTGCTGAGTAGCGGCGCCAGCGCGGCGTGGCCGGCCTCCGGCAGAATGTGGCTGGTGACCTCGCGCCGAATCGTTTCCAATCGACGAGCCAATTCCGCCATGCCGGAAACGTTCATGGCGATCACGCCGCCACCTCGGAATGCGTGATGAGATAATCGCGCGCCATCCGGTACTGAACGCGGTTATCCGCCAGGGGCGTGGCGCTCTGCAAAAGGGTGCTGCGCGTGACCGCCTGTACCGGCCATTGGCCGATATGGCCATGCCGAACCCCTTCCCAGGCATTCAAAACCGCCTTATCCAGAGCGATCAGCCGGGAGTAATCGGCGATCACGTACAGCACGATCTGAAAACGGCTCTGTACCAGCGAACTGTCAACCAGACCGGTGTTCACTTTCAGATCGCTGATCTTCTGATAGGTCACGCCTTCTTGCTGCGGATCCGGCAAGACCAGCGGATGAACCGCCAGATGGGTTAGCGCGGCCAGCGAGCGTTGGATTTCATCTTCAATCATTTGGGCAAGGTCTCCGTCGTTTTGAGGGGGGAATCGTTCTGCAGACGCATTCGGACATCAGGACAGGAACAGCGCGCGTTCAGCCGCGCGCCGAGCAACCAACCCATCGAGCCGCACGCCGCCCGCATTCACCCAACGCCCGAACTGATCGGCCGCCCCCTGCCGATCGCCGGCGTTCAGCCGGCGCAGCAGCGTCGAGTTATCCAGCGCGCGCAGGCCCAGGTTATAGGTAAAGCTCACCAGCGCATCGAATTGCCCCTGCGTGATCGGCACCGTTACCCGCCGTTCGACGCCCTGTTCAAATTGAGCGACACCACACGCCAGCAAACGCTCGGCCGTTGCGGTGTTGATCGCCATACCGGCCCCTATTTTTCGTCCCGCTACCCGCTGGGTCCAACCGTAGCCGATGGTCCAAACGCCGACCGAGTCCTGATAAGCCTGCAACCGCAGGCCTTCGAAACGCTTGATCAGCGCCATGCCATCGTCACTTATCTTCATGGTTTCCTCCTGACGCTTTATTGAGAAATCGGCGTTCCAATGCCTTGATCAGCGATGCTCCCGACCACCCCGCCATGCCGCATACGCCGCCCATCACCTCCGAAGGCCAGTCGTAATGCAGCGCAATCATCACCATGGTCAAACCGGCGAAAATAGAGACGAACAGCTGCAAGAACAGCGTCCTCCAGCTAAAGGTTTCGCCGTTCAAGACCTTGAAGGAATAGCTGGCGATCGCCCCCAGCAGCGTCATGCCGAAAGCAAGCAGCATTGAAAGGATGTTTGGTTCATTTTTCCAAGGCATAATCATCACCCTCCCCTTACCGGGGCATAGCCCGATGTTCGGGAGTTATGGAAAAGAGTGGCTAAATGCGGCGCACCTCCCCGTCATTCCTCTTCCATTGAAAAAGCGGCCATTTACGCTGTCGAAAATGACTTATCCGTTCTGCTTAACCTGGGCAGATAAATAAAGATTGCGCTATTTCATAAAGAAGAGGAATTAGCCTCCCGTCGTGGTCATTCAACGACAGTCATTATTCAGTGAGTGATTGACCGTTTTGACAAGGAGGCTAAAAATGAAAAACCCCGCCAGAGCTAGGTTTATCTATCGTGCGGCGGCGCCGGCAACAATTCAGTTTTATCAGATTACTCGCTTATTTGCGTACGCGTGAGTCTTTTATAAAAAAAATAAACCCCGCCGGAGCGAGGTTTATCTATCGTGCGGCGGCGCCGGCAACGACTCAGTTTTAGCAGATTACCGGTTTATTTGCGTACGCGTGAGTCTTTTGTGATAAAAAATGAAAAACCCACCAGAGCGAGGTTTATCTATCGTGCGGCGGCGCCGGCAACAATTCAGTCTTATCAGATTACCGGCCTATTTGCGTACGCGTGAGTCTTTTATGATAAAAAATAAAACCCCGCCGGAGCGAGGTTTATCTATTGTGCGGCGACGCCGG
>NZ_VOSN01000018.1:57021-244399 GCF_020858655.1 Serratia montpellierensis | reverse complement strand
TTTGCGTACGCGTGAGTCTTTTATAAAAAATAAACCCCGCCGGAGCGAGATTTATCTATCATGTGGCGGCGCCGGCAACCACTCAGTTTTATCAGATTACAGTCTTATTTGCGTACGCGTGAGTCTTTTATAAAAAAAATAAACCCCGCCGGAGCGAGGTTTATCTATCGTGCGGCGGCGCCGGCAACGACTCAGTTTTAGCAGATTACCGGTTTATTTGCGTACGCGTGAGTCTTTTGTGATAAAAAATGAAAAACCCCGCAGAAGTGAGGTTTACCTATCGTGCGGCGGCGCCGGCAACAATTCAGTTTTATCAGATTACTCGCTTATTTGCGTACGCGTGAGTCTTTTATAAAAAAAATAAACCCCGCCGGAGCGAGGTTTATCTATCGTGCGGCGGCGCCGGCAACGACTCAGTTTTATCATATTACCGGCTTATTTGCGTACGCGTGAGCTTTTTTTAATTATGGCGACGCGCAAGATATTTTACTCGCCCTAGTTATTCCTGATGTCATTAGGAGGCGAAAAATAAGCCCTCTTCAATTTCAACGGCAGCCGTTTCAGCGATCCATGCTCAGCTTTATATCCAGCATCGCCAGGCACCCACCGATAAATCCCTCCGCCGTTTGCATCTCTTTACGTATCGTACCGTCTGAACATTTCCTCTTCAGGGCAATCTTGCGCAGAGATATGCCACAAACATGGTGGGCAATGATGAGATCGAACTCTTCGGGTTTGTACTTCTTCAATCTGCCCACGCAACCGTCGATCACCAGGCCGTCATCATCGCAGCAGGAGAGCTCGCCATTCGATTTATAGGACAACAGCCCTTTGAACCCGGCGGCAATGGGGGAATAATCAATGCCGCTGTTATCCCTGGCCCATACGCCCCATCGCTCCAACACTTCATTCATATCTCTCATGCTTCCACCTCCTTTGGGCGTTTGCCACATCGCCAGGGCTCCATGTCGCTTACCGACGTCGGTCGAGCCGTTGTGCTGCTCGGCGTGCTCGCCGAGGAATGCCGCACCAAGTACTGTATAAATAAACAGTGTCAAGTATACCCAGAGGTATCTTTTTTTCAATAGCGAAAAGCCATTTACCTGCAGCTAAATTTAGGTACGATGGCCTCATGAAAAACGAGCAAAAATTGCACCTGCAGGAGATGCGGCGAGAGCGCCTGATCACCCTGATCGACAACCTCGGCGTCGGCGGCCAAAAGCGCCTTGCCGAGGCGCTCGGCATTGCCGCTGACTATGTCTCTCGCCTGCTCTACCCGCCGGGCAAGAAAGGGAAAAAAGGCATCAGTGGCGATATGGCGCGCAGGATTGAACAGTACTTCGCCGTGCAAATCGGCTGGCTGGACGGCCTGGAGCAAACCAGGCTGCGCCCCGTCAGGAAGAAGGCCGCGCAGGCCCTGGGTAAAACGCTGCCGCTGCTGGCGTGGACCTTACCGTTGTCTTACGAACAGCTGAACAAAGGGACGGCCGTCCACTACCCGGCGATGGTGCAGTGCAGCGCTAAGGCCTACTGGCTGCCCGTACGGGATGACACAATGAGCGGCTCTGCCGGCGCCAATTACCCTCAGGGCGCCTTGATACTCGTCGAACCCGTTGCCGCCGGCATAACCGAGCTCGTGTCCGGCGACAAGGTGATAGCAAAACGCTACGACAACGCTGAGCTCACCTTTAGAAGATACGTTGAGGAGGCGGAGCATCGATGGCTTAAGGGGATCATGCCGGATTGCCCGGCGCTGAATGCCGATGAGTACGTGATTATCGGTGTGGTGCTTGGCGCCTGGCTGCCCTAGCCCCGTACACGCCGCGTTGGGAATGGCATAAAGCAAAAAACCGCCAACCTTGCGGCTGGCGGTTTTCTTTGGCACTCAGGGTGCCGATACTGCTTTATCATGGTGCCGGCTACCGGAATCGAACTGGTGACCTACTGATTACAAGTCAGTTGCTCTACCTACTGAGCTAAGCCGGCTGAATTTGGCGGAAGGACAGAGATTCGAACTCTGGGAGCTGTTACACTCGACGGTTTTCAAGACCGTTGCCTTAAACCACTCGGCCATCCTTCCAATGGGCGCTGATATTAGCGATACCGTTATGAAATGTCTATCGTTTTGATGCAAAAAAATGGCACAACCGGTGCAGTTGCCTAAACTTCAGGCCTTAAACGCTTAAAAAATGAAAAGCCCCGCGCAAGCGAGGCTTTTTGGTCGGCCGAAACGCGATTATTTCGGCTGAGAATCGTAGTCTGAACAGGTTTGATAGCCCTTGTTCATGACATGGCCCGTGTCGTTGTAACTGACAAAATAGGTTTGCACCTTGCCGTCGCGCGGCGCCACCGCATAGGTGTCGCAGGTGCCCTGCGCATGAACCAGCGTGGCGGTGGTCGACGGCGGACCCGCGATAGCCCGCACCTGTTGCTTGGTCATCCCTACTTTGACATCGCTGACCACCGGCTCATTGACATAGCTGGCTGCACGATCATAGGTGGTACAGCCGGCAAGAATGGAAAATACCGCCGCAGTGCCGACGGCCAAAACCAACTTCTTCGTCATAGCTTGTCCTCTTGGAGTGCGTTTGTTGTCCCCTAAGTCTAGAAGTGGAAAGGCTTTTCTACAAATTCCCCTTTGTCGATCGGTGCGCTTTTTCTCACGAGCGACCATCGCGGGTGCAACGTCAGATTCAGAAACCGAAATCGCTCAGGGCCGGGACATCGTCCGGGCGCCGGCCCTGAGCGGCCAATGAAAACGCCGATCCTGTTCGCGGATCGGCATGTCGTTGATGCAAGCATGGCGATTGATCATCAGCCCCTCCTGATTGAACTCCCAGTTTTCGTTGCCGAAACTGCGATACCAGTTGCCGGAATCGTCGCGCCATTCATAGGCAAAACGCACCGCGATGCGCGCCCCATCAAACGCCCACAGCTCCTTAATCAATCGATACTCCAGTTCTTTCGCCCATTTGCGTTGTAAAAAACCGACCACCGCCGCACGGCCGTCGACAAATTCCGCACGGTTACGCCAGTGGGTATCAAGAGAATACACTTGCGATACGCGTTCGGGATCGCGGCTGTTCCAGGCATCCTCCGCCAGCCGCACCTTCTCGATGGCGGATTCGCGGGTAAAAGGCGGCAATGGGGGTTTAATGCTCATGTTCATCTCCTGAGTGAAGGCATGTAGACAACTCTGTCTACATCATTACGCTAGCGCATGTAGACAGAGTTGTCTACAATCACTCGAAAATAGCCCGGGAGAAAATGATGACTGCCGATCTCAACGCCTTGCCCGCCCGCCAGCGCATCCTGCTGACGGCACACGATCTGTTTTATCAGGAGGGGATCCGCGCCACCGGTATCGATCGCATCATCAAGGAATCTGGCGTAACCAAGGTGACGTTTTACCGCCACTTTCCCAGCAAGAACGACCTGATTACGGCGTTTTTGGCCTATCGCCACCAGCAGTGGCTAGCCTGGTTCAGCACAGCGTTGGCCAGGCATGTGGCGCAAACCGGCGGGTTGCTGGCGGCGCTGGCGCCCTGCCTGGCGGAATGGTTCGACGACCCGCGCTTTCGCGGCTGCGCGTTTATCAATACGGCGGTGGAGCTTGCCGACCTGCTGCCGGAAAGCCTGCACATCGCCGGCCAGCATAAGCGGCAGATGGCGGACGAGCTGGCGCGCCACCTGCCCGCCGGCCCACAGCGGGAACAGCATGCAGCGATGTTGGCGATGCTGATCGACGGCGCCATCGTCAGAGTGCAGATAGAGCGGCAACCGCAGGCCGCGCTGCAGGTGCTGAATGCCGCGTTGGGCATGTTGGCGCAAGGCGGGTTCGATCAGTAATTGGCCCAGATGCCCGGCGTCACCAACTCCAGCAGGTGAGCGTCGGGATCGCGAAAATAAATGCTCTCCCCACCGTGTTCCCAGCGCATCCGCCCCTCTATCTCCACGCCGTTGGCCATCAGATGCCGTTCCCAATACGGCAGTTGGTCTTTCGCTACCGCCAGCCCGATATGCGCCGGCCCCACGCCATCGTGCGCGGGAATAAACCCGGTCGGATAGTGCGCCCCGCGCAGCGAATCGCCCTCAATAAACAGCAACAATACGCTTCGATCGCCGACGTTATAGGCGCGAAACCGTTCGTTGGCGACCATCGCCGGCAGTTGCAGCACCTCTCGATAAAAGGCGTCCGCGCGTTCAATATCGCTGACGTACAGCACCGTTTCGATCACCTTGTCGATCTTGAGTTCCATATCACCTCCGTTCTGTTTGCTGTACTGACAGCGTAGGCCGAGCAAGGGCGAGCCGAAGCGCTTCCCGTGCCGACAACGGATCAATCCGTGCTTTACAGGCAAAAAAAAACGCGGCCCGAAGGCCGCGCGATGACGTTCACACGGAGGTGCTTAGAACTGGTAAACCAGGCCCACGGCAACCACGTTGTCGGTGTTGATACCGGCAGCTTGGGTGAAGTCGTTGTTGTCCAGCAGGTTGATTTTGTAGTCAACATAGGTGGACATGTTTTTGTTGAAGAAGTAGGTCGCACCCAGGTCGACGAATTTGACCAGATCTTCATCGCCGTAGTCCTTGCCGTTACCGGCGAGGCCCAGGTCTTTACCTTTGGTCTGGTTATAGCCCACGAACGGACGCAGACCGAAGTCGAACTGGTAGTGCGCGTAGGCTTCGAAGCTCTGCGCCTTGTTGGCGTAACCGAAAGCATCGCTGGTAGAGCTACCGAAGCGCGCCGCATTGTATGACTGGGTGAACATCACGGCCAGATAGGTGTCGTTGGCGTCATATTTCAGGCCGCCGGAATACCCTTCTGCTTTATCGCCGCGGCCCATAATGTTCTGGTAGCCGCCACCGCCGTTCTGCTCGCTGGTACGACGAGAGTTGAAGAAGGCACCGGCGGCACTGATACCGTAGCCCAGGTCGTAGCTCATCGACATGCCATAGCCTTCGCCGTTCTGACCCAGAACGTCACGGCCGTTGTTGGTTTCTTCTGGGCTGCCGTTCTTACCCTGGTACTGCAGGGCAAAGTTCAGGCCGTCTACCAGGCCGAAGAAGCCGTTGTTACGGTAGGTCGCCAGGCCGCTGGAACGCTGGAACATGAACTGGTCAGCACCGTAGGTCGAGCCGTCGAACTCAGGCTGCAAGTCGGTGTAAGCCGCGACGTCGTACAGCACGCCGGTGTTACGACCGTAGTCGAAGGAACCGTAGTCGCCGAATTTCAGACCGGCGAAGCCGTAACGGGTGAAGTTCTTGTTGTCCTGGTTTTCAGCGTGGTTCAGGTTGGCCTGATATTCCCACTGGCCGTAACCGGTCAGCTGATCGCTGATTTGCGTTTCGCCGCGCAGGCCAAAACGCATATAAGACTGATCGCCGTCCGCGCCATCATTGCTGGAGAAATAGTGAAGACCGTCGACTTTACCGTACAAATCCAGTTTATTACCGTCTTTGTTGTAGATTTCCGCCGCGCCTGCTGTGCCTGCAACCAGCAGTGCGGGTACCATCAGAGAGAGTACTCGAAGTTTCATCGTTATTATCCTCGTTAATTATGTCGAGCTACGGCCACTGCCCTTTTCGAGCATTATTAGCACGACTGTGCATTACCATTCTGGTAACAAGGGTTATATTAATCCAGAAAGAAAATGATACCAAGTATCCGATAGTGTTTCATTGTAATTAATAAAGGTTTCAAAATGTAATTACGCGCGAACTTTCACAAAACCTTACAGACAAACAAAATAAAGCACTTAAAGACAAAGAATAGATTAATTGATAAAAAATCATGTAGTTATACATATCTTTAAGAAAAAAAAGGCAACCATACAATTGAACCGGGCAATAAGCACATTGTGCCAAAACGCTGTCCGCACTCAGTCGCTATAATCACCTCGCTATCATCATTATTTTCATTATTACCTTCATTACCCGAAGATAATTTCAGCATTCCTTTAACCGGCTTATGGCCGGTTTTTTATTTTTCTTCACACTCTCCTCACAATTTCAACTCGTACAAATAGCACACAAATAAATAACCTCATGATATAGTTTCACTAATTCACTTCCGCACTAATTGCTAATCTTTTCCCTTATTTTAGTCTACAAATTGAGCTTGTTTTTCATTTCGTGCTTTATCCCATCCGTTATTTCTTGCCGCAGGCATAATTAGCCGTGGAGTTTCACTTCTGGTAGCCTGAGAAAAAGCTCATCTTCAGCGAGTAAAGTCATGATGCCATTTCACCCTGACGCGCTCTGGCGGCGGCTGCAAAGCTCCCCCTTCCGCGCCCGCTTCCGTTTGAATCCCAAAGACCAAACCTATCTCGATGACAAAGGCCTGCCGCTGATCCTCAGCCATGCCCGCGATTTCATCGACCGCCGCCTGGCCGCCGCCCATCCCAAGAATGACGGCAAGCAAACGCCGATGCGCGGCCACCCGGTGTTCGTCGCCCAGCACGCCACCGCCACCTGCTGCCGCGGCTGTCTGGAAAAATGGCACGACATACCGCAGGGTATCGCGCTCGACCAGCAACAAAAGGCCTATATAGTCCAGGCGATCGCCCTGTGGCTGGTGCGCAGAGGCGGTGCCAGGGAGGAGCCAGGCGCGAATCTTTTCGACCCGGATCGCGGATTGTGATAAAAACTGTCAGTAACTTTCACCACTCTTTTGACCCAAGAATCCTGACGCTTACATGACAGCCACCTTGTGCAATGAACAGCAAACGCCCGGCGTTCCTCAACAGATCGCCACCCGTCTGGCCTTTTTCGTCGCCGGCCTCGGCATGGCCGCCTGGGCGCCGCTGGTCCCCTTCGCCAAAACGCGCATCGGTATCGATGACGGCTCGCTCGGCCTGTTGCTGCTCTGTATCGGCGCCGGTTCCATGCTGGCGATGCCGCTGACCGGTTTCCTGACCGGCAAATTGGGCTGCCGCGCGGTGATCCTGATGGCGGGGCTCGGGTTATGCATCGATCTGCCGCTGCTGGCGCTGATGGATTCCCTCGGCGGCATGGCCGTGGCGCTGCTGCTGTTCGGGGCGGCGATCGGCATGATCGACGTGGCGATGAACGTTCAGGCGGTGATCGTTGAACGCGCCAGCGGCAAGGCGATGATGTCCGGTTTTCACGGTTTCTTCAGCATCGGCGGCATTGCCGGCGCCGGTGGCGTCAGCGCGCTGCTGTGGCTGGGCCTGACGCCGCTGCAATCCACCCTGCTTACCGTACTGGCGGTGATAGTGCTGCTGGCGCTCGCCAGCCGCCATCTGCTGCGTGAGAGCGGCGCCGACGATGGCGGGCCGATGTTCGTCTTGCCGCGCGGCTGGGTGATGTTCATCGGCATCCTGTGCTTTATCATGTTTCTGGCGGAAGGATCGATGCTGGACTGGAGCGCGCTGTTCCTCACCACGCTGCGCGGCGTCGAGCATAGCCAGGCCGGCCTGGGTTATGCGCTGTTTTCCATCACCATGACGCTCGGCCGACTCAATGGCGATCGGGTGGTGAACTCGCTGGGCCGCTACCGGGTGTTGCTGCTGGGCAGCCTGTGCGCTGCACTCGGTCTGAGCCTGGCCATCGCCTTCAATCACGCCACCGTGTCGCTGGTCGGTTTCATGCTGGTCGGCCTGGGCGCCTCGAACGTCGTGCCGATCCTGTTCAGCGCGGCGGGCAACCAGCGCGATATGCCGGCCAATTTGGCGATTGCTTCCGTCACTACCGTCGGCTATGCCGGTATTCTGGCCGGCCCGGCGCTGATCGGCTTTATCGCTCAGTTTTCCAGCCTGACGGTGGCTTTCGCCTGCGTAGCCGCTCTGCTGTTGGCGGTAACCGCCAGCGCCAAGGCCGTCACTCGCTGATTCAGGAATGTGCAGCCACTATGCAAAATAAACAACTGACCATCAGCTCCAGCAACATTACTCGCTGCTTCCTGCTGTTTATCGTGCTGCTGACGATCGGCATTGGCCTGTATGGTTACAACTACACCAACGCCTGGCTGGCGGAAAAGAAGTACACGCTGAACAGCATTGCCGGTTCGCTGCAAAAGCGTATCGATACCTACCGCTATATGACCTACCAGGTCTATGACAAATTCGGCAATGCGCCGGCGCAGAATGGCGATCCCAGCTTGCAGGAAACCCGCCTGCGGCCCGACGTCTATTATGTCGAGAAGCCGCACAAGAAAACCGACGCGGTGATCTTCGGCAGCCATGACGAGAACACGCTGGCGATGATCGCCAACATCTCGGATTATCTGGACACCCGCTGGGGTGCCAAGACCGAGAACTACGCCATGTATTACCTCAATGGTCAGGACAACAGCCTCAGTCTGATCACCACCCAGCCGCTCAAAGAGCTGGCTTCGCGCTTTCGAGAGAGCTACCTGACCACCTCGGCGGACGAACGCCGCGCAGAGATGCTGCAACAGGCCAACATGCTCGACGAGCGCGAAAGCTTTTCCGATCTGCGCAAGCAGCGTTTCCAGAACGCCTATTCGTTCTCGATTCGCACCACCTTTAATCAACCGGGGCATCTGGCGACGGTGATCGCCTTCGACTTGCCGATCAACGACATCATTCCGGCCAATCTGGCCCGCGCCAATTTCCTGCTGCTGCCGGACGATGTCGATCTCGACGACAGCGCCATCCCGGCGGAAACGGCTCTCGGTACCCATGCGACGATGAGCGGCGGTTGGGTCGAGTTCAGCGCCGCCCTGCCCAATGCGCCGCTGAAGGTGGTATATCGCGTTTCGGCCATCAATCTGGCTATCGATCTGCTGCGCAACAACATCTGGCTGATCGCGATCAACCTGCTGCTGCTGGCGCTGTCGATGCTGAGCATCTACTTTATCCGCCGCCAGTACATTCGCCCGAGCGAGAACATGGCGGTGGAGCTGGAAGCCGAGCGCGCGCTGAATCAGGAGATCGTCTCCAGCCTGCCTTCCGGCCTGCTGGTCTATAGCTTCGCCAACAATACGGTGATCGCCAGCAACAAAATCGCCGAGCACCTGCTGCCGCACCTCAGCCTGCAAAAGATCGCCCATATGGCCGAACAGCACCACGGTGTCATCCAGGCAACGGTCAACAACGAGGTGTATGAAATTCGCATTTTCCGCAGCCAGCTGTCGCCGGACACCTATCTGTTCCTGATGCACGATCAGGATAAAGAAGTGATGGTGAACAAACGGTTGCAGCAGGCTCGGCGCGAATACGACAAGAACGTTCAGGCGCGCAAACTGATGCTGCACAATTTGGGCATCGAGCTCAATCAGCCGGTGCGTCAGATGCACGATCTGGTCGATCGCCTGCGCAACCGGCCGGATGAGGAGCAGCAACAGGCACTGCTGGGCCAGTTGACCGCGGAGTCGGCTTCGGTGCTGGGTTTGATCGATAACATTACCCTGCTGACCCGGCTGGAAACCCAGGACTGGCAGCCTACGCGCGAACCGTTCAACCCGGCAGCGATGGTCGACGAGTTGCTGCTGGAGGCCCTGCCTGCCCTTAACCAGAAGGGGCTGGCGCTGTTCAAGCATTTCCAGCTGGACGTCGAGCAGAACTATATCGGCGACGCCAACGCGCTACGCAAAGTGATCGCGCTGCTGGTGCATTACGCCATTATCACCACCGCCTGCGGCAAAATTTCTCTGGTCATCGACCATGAGCCCGAACATCCGGACCGCCTGATTTTCCAAATCAACGACACCGGTTCCGGCATCTCCAACGAAGAGATCAGCAACCTCAACTATCCGTTCCTCAGCCAGACGTTGGTGGATCGCTTCAACCACGGTTCCGGCCTCACCTTCTTCCTGTGCAATCAGCTGTGCAAGAAGCTGAACGGCCAGTTGGACATTCGCAGCAAGGTGGATATCGGCACTCGCTATACCATTCGCGTCGCCATGGAGATGGAGAAAAAAGAGCCGCAGGAGCAGGAAAAGTTGCTCGACGGCGTCACCGCCCTGTTGGACGTCACGTCAGATGAAGTGCGCGGCATCGTGACCCGCCTGTTGCAGGCCTACGGCGCCGACTGCCTCGTCGCCGAAGATCGCGCGGTCAACCGCGATTATGACGTGCTGCTGACCGATAACCCGCAGCGCGCCGATGATTACACGCTGTTGCTGGCGACCGATGAGCCGGGCTGGCAAGCGCTGGATAAACGCTACATTCGGGTGAACTATAACCTGAACGGCGCATTAATCGACGCCGTGCTGATGCTGATCGAACAGCAAATGGCCGCGCTGGAGCAGGAAGAAAGCCCGCTTTCATTGAGCTCAGAAGATATCCAACTCTATGAAAAACAATTGAAATCAAGTGATTACTATGGGCTGTTTGTCGATACAGTACCCGACGATGTCAAAAAACTGTATACTGAGGCGGGCAGCAGTGATTTCAATGCGCTGTCACAAACCGCACACCGCCTGAAAGGCGTGTTTGCCATGTTAAATCTGCTTCCCGGCAAGCAGCTGTGCGAATCGTTAGAACAGCGCATCGCAGAAGGTGATGCGCCCGAGATCGAGAATAACATCAGTCAGATTGATTTTTTCGTCAGCAGACTGCTGAAGCAAGGTAGCCAACAACATGAATAACCTGAACGTAATTATTGCTGATGACCATCCTATCGTACTGTTTGGCATCCGGAAGTCACTTGAGCAAATTGAATGGGTGAATGTCGTTGGGGAGTTCGAAGACTCAACCGCACTGATCAACAATCTGTCCAAGCTGGACGCCAACGTGCTGATCACCGATCTGTCGATGCCGGGTGACAAGTATGGCGACGGCATCACGCTGATTAAGTACATCAAGCGCCACTATCCGCAGTTGTCGATCATCGTGCTGACCATGAACAACAACCCGGCGATCCTGAGCGCGGTATTGGATCTGGATATCGAAGGCATCGTGCTGAAACAAGGCGCGCCGACCGATCTGCCGAAGGCGCTGGCCGCCCTGCAGAAAGGCAAGAAGTTCACGCCGGAAAGCGTCTCTAAACTGCTGGAAAAAATCAGCGCCAGCGGCTATGGCGACAAACGCCTGTCGCCGAAAGAGAGCGAAGTGCTGCGTCTGTTCGCCGAAGGTTTCCTGGTGACCGAAATCGCCAAGAAACTCAACCGTAGCATCAAAACCATCAGCAGCCAGAAGAAATCGGCAATGATGAAGCTGGGTGTCGAGAACGACATCGCCCTGCTCAACTATCTCTCGTCCGTCAGCATGACGCCGTTGGACAAAGACTAAAGCCCGCCTCACGGCAGGTTAACGCCAAACAGGCACGGCATCCGCCGTGCCTGTTTGCTTTTCAGGCCTCGCTGCGGTTGTAGCGGACCTGTTGGCTGTAATAAGCCAGCGTCTGCTCCAGCGTCTCCAGCGTAACCGGTTTCGACAGGCAGTTATCCATACCCGCCTCGAGACAGCGCTGCTTCTCTTCCGCCAGCGCGTTCGCCGTCACGCCGATTACCGGCGCGCTGAACTGCATCTGTCGCAGTTCCTGCGTCAGGCGATAACCGTCCATGTTCGGCATATTGACGTCGGTCAGCACAATATCGACGTGATGCTGTTTCAGTACGCCGAGCGCGTCGACGCCGTCGTTGGCGGTCACCACCTGATACCCCAGCGACCCCAGCTGATCGGACAACAGGCGACGGTTGATCGGATGATCGTCAACCACCAGCAGATGAATATCGCCGTTGTCCGCCGCGCTGGCCTTGGCGGGCACCGGCAGTTGCACCAGCGCCTCTGCCGCGCCGTTGCCGACGCCGAACAACCGGTTGAGCAAGGTCAGCGTTTCTCGCGGCGTGGAAGTGCTGTGCATCCAATAACCCGGCCGGGTTTCCAGCGATGGGCCGATATGCTCGGTAGACAATTGGATCTGAGCCAACAGCGGCGTGTCCAGCATCAGCGGATGATCGCTGAGCATCACCTCGCCGGCGGCAGTCTCTTGGCCGTCATAGCGCTGGATATCGGCGCCGTAGCCCCCCAGAATCGCCATCAGGTAACTTTCCAGCCGCTGATTGCGAATATCCAGCCACAGCCGACGGCCCTGCCAGGTATCGCTGGCCTGCGGGATGGGGAACTGAGCGTTGAACAGCGGGATGCGGATGCTGAACAAGCTACCCAGCCCTGGTTCAGACTCGACGGCGATATCACCGTCCATCAGGTTGATCAGTTTTTCACAGATCGCCAACCCCAGTCCGGTTCCCTGGAAATGACGCTGCACGCCGGTGCCCACCTGGAAGAACGGATCGAACAGGCGCGAAATTTCCTTCTCCGGAATACCGACGCCGGTATCGCGTACGCTGAACTCCAGATAGCTGCCGCGGGTGCAGACCTGCAGCACGATACAGCCGGTATCGGTGAACTTGATGGCGTTGTTCACCAGGTTGGAGAGCACCTGTTGCAGCCGCACCGGATCGCCAAAGATACGCTCTGGCACATTCTGTTCGATAAAGCAGTACAGCCCCAGACGTTTCTTCACCACCAACGGCAAATAGTTGCCGGCGATATGGGTGATTACCTCCAGGCAGGAGAACTCGCGCGGCTCTATCTTCAGCTGCTCGGACTCGATTTTGGAGAAATCGAGAATATCGCTGATGATTTTCAGCAGCAGGCCGGAAGAGTTGTTCATCGCGTTGACCAACCGATCGACCCCTTGCGGCAGCGCCTTGGTTTGCAGCAAATCGAGGTTGCCGATAATGCCGTACAGCGGCGTGCGCAGCTCATGGCTGACGGTGGCCAGGAACATCGATTTGGACTGGCTGGCCTGCTCCGCCGCCGCCGCCATCTCTTGCAGCGACTCTTCCATCTTCACGCGCGCGCTGACGTCCACCAGCACGCAAATCGCCACCTCTTCGTTACGGTAGCGCGAGTGGACAAAGCTGATCTGCAGGTTGTTGTTATTGCTGGTCATCACATCGACGAAATTTGCCTGCTGCTCGCAAATGATGCGCGTAATGCGATCGCGATCTTCGTGGGTCAACAAATTGATATAGTTGTGCGCCAGCTCGTTACTCAGAATATTGGTGCCGTCGCTGATGCGCAGAATACAGATGCCCACCGGCGCCGAGGCGACAATCTTGCGGTTGAACTGCTCGTGCTCTTCCAGGCGGAAAGCGTTGTCCTCCGCCGGCAGGAACATCTTGCGCTCAAACAGCCATGCCAGCGTAAACAGCACGATAGCCGACAGCAGATTCAGCAACAGCGCATTGAGGATCAGCATCTTGAAGCGTTCCACCACGCTTTTCACCGGCAGCGCATAAACGATGCTCAGCGAAGACGGCGGCAGCGCTTTCTTCAGGATCAGATCGCGGTAGTTGTCGACATAACCGAAGTAGGCATGCTCTTCGGGGTAGCTGTTGAGCGAAGCGGCATAGCGATCGCCGTCCGCCAGGCGCAGCACCGGCTCGTTGTTTTCATCCAGCAGCGTGACGCCGATCGGCAGGTTGCCGGCGGTGACGAAATCTTCCAGCCGGACGGTTTGCTCGATCCCCAACAGCGCCTCCAGCTTGTTACCGATATAGATAGGCGCCAGCACATACAGATAACCGACGTCCGGCCGCTGCGCGCTGGGACTAATCCAATACAGGTTGTTGTCTTTGTCCAGGCTCTTGGCATTGCGGTATTTCAGAATGCGCTCGTGCAGCAACTTCAGCATGTTTTCCCGATTGGCGACCGCGTTGCCGCCGCCGAACTCCGCCAGACACAGGCTGTCGCCGCCGATGAAGAACACCCGGTTGAGATCGTAGGCCGCCACGAAGTTCTCTTTCCAATACTGGATCAGGCCACTCAGCGAATCGAGCGAACTGCGGTAGGTGGTGCTCAGCGCACAGTTGGACTCCGGGTACAGCGGGAAGAATTGCGGTGGGCTGCCTTTGCCGGGAAACACGCCGCTGAACATGTCCAGGCTGCTGACCGACCCGTTGAGGCGGTTCTCCGCCATATACTTGATATCGCGGATAATGTCGGCCGAATGGCGGATATAGCCCTGCGCCTGATCAAAATTGAGGTTGTACTCCTGCCGGATGTCCGATTCTTTCTGATGCAGAATATTCAGAATATAAAAGGTGGTGAGCAGCGCTCCCAACGACCACAGCAAAATCGCCAGCACCCGGAACAGATAGCGGGATATCTTCAGCGTAGTTCGAAAAGAGGCTAAGTATTTCAATCGGATACCATACGAAAGTCAGTGACTGCGCGCGTTGTCGCCGGCGCGACGGCCGGCGGCTCGGTGCGCCAATTAAACCATATAACTGAAAAAGGGCCTAGCATCGCTGCCAGGCCCTTTTGTCTCAGTGCATTACGGTGTCGGTATGCCGACGCCCTCACCTTGCTTAAACGTTGTCGTCGTCCATCGGCTCAGCCGCGTCGTCGCCATCGTCCAGCGGCGTGGTGTCTTCTTCCACCGCTTCCGCGCCCGGTTCCAGGCTATCCAGCTCTTCGTCTTCCACCGGCTCAGCCACCCGCTGCAGGCCGACGACGTTTTCGTCTTCCGCCGTGCGGATCAACGTCACGCCCTGGGTGTTACGGCCCACCACGCTGACTTCCGAAACGCGGGTACGCACCAGCGTGCCGGCATCGGTGATCATCATGATCTGGTCGCTGGTTTCCACCTGCACGGCACCAACCACCTGGCCGTTACGCTCGCTCACCTTGATGGAGATAACCCCCTGGGTGGCGCGTGACTTGGTCGGGTACTCGGTCACTGCAGTACGTTTACCGAAGCCGTTTTGCGTGACGGTCAGAATGTCGCCTTCGCCGCGCGGCACGATCAGCGAGATCACGCTGTCGCCTTCGCCGAGGTTGATGCCGCGTACGCCGGTCGCGGTACGGCCCATCGAACGCACCTGCGTTTCCGGGAATCGCACCACTTTACCGTTAGCCGAGAACAGCATGACTTCGTTGCTGCCGTCGGTCAGATCGACACCGATCAGCTCGTCGCCCTCGTTGAGGTTGACGGCGATGATGCCGGCGCTGCGCGGACGGCTGAACTCGGTCAACGCGGTTTTCTTCACGGTACCGCTGGCGGTGGCCATGAACACATGGCGCCCTTCTTCATACTCGCGTACCGGCAGGATGGCGGTGATACGCTCATCGGCTTCCAGCGGCAACAGATTGACGATTGGGCGACCGCGCGCGCCACGGCTGGCTTCAGGCAGTTGGTACACCTTCATCCAGTACAGGCGGCCACGGCTGGAGAAGCACAGGATCGTATCGTGGGTGTTGGCCACCAGCAGGCGATCGATAAAGTCTTCTTCTTTAATACGCGCGGCGGACTTGCCTTTGCCGCCGCGGCGCTGCGCCTCATAGTCGGACAGCGGCTGGTACTTCACGTAGCCCTGGTGAGACAGGGTCACCACCACGTCTTCCTGGTTGATCAGGTCTTCGATGTTGATGTCGGAAGTGTTGGCGGTGATCTCGGTGCGACGGCCGTCGTTGTACAGCTCTTTGACCGCCACCAGCTCTTCGCGGATCACTTCCATCAGGCGCTCTGGGCTTTCCAGAATAAAGATCAGCTCGGCGATGAAGTTGAGCAGCTCTTTATATTCTTCCAGCAGCTTTTCGTGCTCCAGGCCGGTCAGTTTCTGCAGACGCAGATCCAGAATCGCCTGAGCCTGCTGCTCGGTCAGGTAGTACTTGCCGTCGCGGATGCCGAACTCCGGCTCCAGCCACTCAGGGCGGGCGGCGTCGTCACCGGCGCGTTCCAGCATGGCGCTGACGTTGCCCAGATCCCACGGCTGAGCCACCAGCGCGACTTTCGCTTCCGCCGGCGTCGGCGCACGGCGAATCAGCTCGATGATCGGGTCGATGTTGGCGAGCGCGATAGCCAGCGCTTCCAGGATATGGGCGCGATCGCGGGCCTTGCGCAGTTCGAAGATGGTGCGACGGGTAACCACTTCGCGGCGGTGGCGCACGAAGGCTACGAGGATGTCTTTCAGGTTCAGCAGCTTAGGCTGCCCCTGATGCAGCGCGACCATGTTGATGCCGAAGGTGACCTGCAGTTGCGTCAGCGCATACAGGTTGTTCAGCACCACTTCGCCGACCGCGTCGCGTTTGACTTCGATCACGATGCGCATGCCGTCTTTATCGGACTCGTCGCGCAGCGCGCTGATGCCTTCCACGCGTTTTTCTTTCACCAGCTCGGCGATCTTCTCGATCAAACGCGCCTTGTTCACCTGATACGGGATCTCGTGAACGATGATGGTTTCACGCCCGGTCTTGGCGTCGGCTTCCACTTCCGCGCGCGCGCGCAGGTAGATTTTGCCGCGCCCGGTGCGGTAGGCCTCTTCAATACCGCGGCGGCCGTTGATGATCGCCGCCGTCGGGAAATCTGGCCCCGGAATGTGTTCCATCAGCCCTTCGATGCTGATGTTTTCATCGTCGATATAGGCCAGGCAGCCGTTGACGACTTCCGCCAGGTTGTGCGGCGGAATATTGGTGGCCATGCCCACGGCAATGCCCGATGCGCCGTTAACCAGCAGGTTCGGGATCTTGGTCGGCATGACGGCCGGGATCTGCTCGGTGCCATCGTAGTTAGGCACGAAGTCGACGGTTTCTTTTTCCAGATCCGCCAACAGTTCGTGAGCAATCTTGGACATGCGCACTTCGGTATAACGCATCGCCGCGGCGGAGTCGCCGTCGACGGAACCGAAGTTACCCTGACCGTCCACCAGCATGTAGCGCAGTGAAAACGGCTGAGCCATACGCACGATAGTGTCGTAAACCGCGCTGTCACCGTGCGGGTGATATTTACCGATCACGTCCCCGACGACACGGGCCGATTTCTTGTATGGTTTATTCCAGTCGTTACCCAATACGCTCATCGCGTACAGAACGCGGCGGTGAACCGGCTTCAGTCCATCACGAACATCTGGCAGCGCACGTCCGACAATAACGGACATCGCATAGTCCAGATACGAGTTTTTCAACTCGTCTTCGATGTTTACCGGTGTGATTTCTCTGGCAAGGTCGCTCATGGAGCTGCTATCCCTCTACTAATGATTCATCTGCCCGCTGCCATAGTGGCAAAGGTGTAAAACTATATCACAAAGCACGCTTTACGGGAAAATAACCGCCGCTGTTTCACGGAAATTGTGCAGATAAGTGCGCTAAAAACGCATCGGCGCAGACGATGCCGCGCCGGAACATGTATAATCCGCGCAACGAGAACAAGGAGCCAGACCCGCCCATGAACGCAGAATCATCCAGCCGAGTGCAAAACGTTGACCACCAGGAAATCGCCAAGTTCGAGGCCGTCGCCTCCCGCTGGTGGGATCTGGAAGGCGAGTTCAAACCGCTGCACCGCATCAACCCGCTGCGCCTGAACTACATCATGCAGCGCGCCGGCGGCATTTTTGACAAGCAGGTGCTCGACGTGGGCTGCGGCGGCGGCATTCTGGCGGAAAGCATGGCGCGCGAAGGGGCGCAGGTGACCGGCCTCGACATGGGTGCGGAGCCGCTGCAGGTCGCCCGGCTGCACGCGCTGGAAAGCGGCGTCAATGTGACTTACGTGCAGGAAACGGTGGAAAGCCACGCTCAGGCCAATCCGCAGCGCTACGACGTGGTCACCTGTATGGAGATGCTGGAGCACGTGCCCGATCCGGCCTCGGTGGTGCGCGCCTGCGCCCATCTGGTGAAACCGGGCGGCCACGTGTTCTTCTCCACTATCAACCGCAACACCAAAGCCTGGCTGATGGCGGTGATCGGCGCCGAGTACGTGTTGAAGATGGTGCCGCAGGGCACCCACGATCATAAGAAGTTCATTCGCCCGTCCGAACTGATCGGCTGGGTCGACGGCACGCCGCTGCGCGAAAAGCATATGATCGGCCTGCATTACAACCCGATCACCGATCATTTCAAGCTTGGGCGCAACGTTGACGTGAACTACATGGTACACACCCAGCACGAAGGCTAAGCGCTGTAAACCGCGCCGCCCCTGCATTATCGGGGTGCGGCGCCCACGCGGCATTAGGAAAAATACCTAATTTCCGCGACTTCGATCAAAATAGCCGTTGTAAACAGTTTTTTAGAATATTAAATCAGATCAATATGCCGTTTTTTTCTAACGTTTAATAAAGCGCCAAACGATCGGTTTTTTCAGTTTTTCAGTAAAATCTGATCGCGCTTATTGACAAGCTTGTCGCACCAGTCACGGCGCGCACTGCGAACGGCAAGTGGCATTTCACCCCCAAGTTATCCACAAATTAGGCCGGTTTTGTTCACTTGCAAACGCCGTTTTTTCTCACTATCTTGTTACCTCACCGACATACAACCCCTATATATAGTGTTTACATACTGAGCAGAGCGACTACACTTCTGCTTAGGGGCACCATACGGACAGGTAAAACACCACATGAACCAAAGTCTGCTTGTAACTAAACGCGATGGCCGTAAAGAGCGCATCAATCTCGACAAAATCCACCGGGTCATCGATTGGGCCGCAGAGGGATTACACAACGTCTCGGTTTCTCAAGTAGAGTTGCGTTCACACATTCAGTTTTATGACGGCATCAAAACCGCCGACATTCACGAAACCATCATCAAAGCCGCAGCCGATCTGATCTCCCGCGACGCGCCGGACTATCAGTACCTGGCCGCTCGCCTGGCGATCTTCCACCTGCGTAAAAAGGCTTATGGCCAATTCGAGCCGCCGAAGCTGCTCGCGCACGTGAGCCGCATGGTCGAGATGGGCAAATACGATAAACATCTGCTGGAAGACTACAGCGCTGAAGAGTTCGAGCAGATGGATTCCTTTATCGATCATTGGCGCGACATGAATTTCTCTTATGCCGCCGTCAAGCAGCTGGAAGGCAAGTATCTGGTGCAGAACCGCGTCAGCGGCGAGATCTACGAAAGCGCCCAGTTTCTGTACATGCTGGTGTCCGCGTGCCTGTTTTCCAACTACCCGCGTGAAACCCGTCTGGACTACGTCAAACGCTTCTACGACGCGATTTCCACCTTCAAGATTTCGCTGCCTACGCCGATCATGTCCGGCGTGCGCACCCCAACCCGCCAGTTCAGCTCCTGCGTGCTGATCGAGTGCGGTGACAGCCTGGACTCCATCAACGCCACCTCCAGCGCCATTGTGAAATACGTTTCGCAACGCGCCGGCATCGGCATCAACGCCGGCCGCATCCGCGCGCTGGGCAGCCCGATCCGTGGCGGTGAAGCCTTCCATACCGGCTGTATCCCGTTCTACAAACACTTCCAGACCGCCGTCAAATCCTGCTCGCAGGGCGGCGTACGCGGTGGCGCGGCAACGCTGTTCTACCCGATGTGGCACCTGGAAGTGGAAAGCCTGCTGGTGTTGAAAAACAACCGTGGCGTTGAAGGCAACCGCGTGCGTCACATGGACTACGGCGTGCAGCTGAACCGTCTGATGTACCAGCGTCTGATCAAGGGCGAAGACATCACCCTGTTCAGCCCGTCCGACGTGCCGGGGCTGTATGACGCGTTCTTCGCCGATCAGGACGAATTCGAGCGTCTGTACACCCAGTACGAGAAAGACGACAGCATTCGCCAGAAGCGCGTGAAAGCGGTTGAGCTGTTCTCTCTGATGATGCAAGAGCGCGCCTCTACCGGCCGTATCTACATCCAGAACGTCGACCACTGCAACACCCACAGCCCGTTCGATCCGCAGATCGCGCCGGTGCGTCAGTCCAACCTGTGCCTGGAAATCGCCCTGCCGACCAAGCCGCTGGAAGACGTCAACGACGAAAACGGCGAGATTGCGCTGTGCACCCTGTCCGCCTTCAACCTGGGCGCGATCGACAGCCTGGACGATCTGGAAGAGTTGGCAACCCTGGCGGTGCGTTCACTCGATGCCCTGCTGGATTACCAGGATTATCCGATCAAGGCTGCGCACCGTGGCGCGATGGGCCGCCGCACCCTGGGCATCGGCGTCATCAACTTCGCTTATTACCTGGCGAAGAACGGCGTACGCTACTCCGACGGCAGCGCCAACAACCTGACGCACAAAACGTTCGAAGCCATTCAGTACTACCTGCTGAAAGCCTCCAACCGTCTGGCTCAGGAACAAGGCGCTTGCCCGTGGTTCAAAGAGACCACTTATTCGCAGGGTATCCTGCCGATCGACACCTACAAGAAAGACCTGGATGCTGTCTGCAACGAGCCGCTGCACTACGACTGGGAAACCCTGCGTAAAGAGATCCAGGAAACCGGCCTGCGCAACTCGACGCTGTCTGCCCTGATGCCATCGGAAACCTCTTCGCAGATTTCCAACGCCACCAACGGCATTGAGCCGCCGCGCGGCCACATCAGCATCAAGGCGTCGAAAGACGGCATCCTGCGCCAGGTGGTGCCGGAGTATGAGCGTCTGAAAGACAACTACGAGCTGCTGTGGGAAATGCCGAGCAACGACGGCTATCTGCAGCTGGTGGGGTTGATGCAGAAATTCATCGACCAGTCGATTTCGGCCAACACCAACTACGATCCGACCCGCTTCCCGGGCGGCAAGGTGCCGATGAAGCAGCTGTTGAAAGACCTGCTCACCACCTACAAGTTCGGTGTGAAAACGCTGTACTACCAAAACACCCGCGACGGAGCGGAAGACGCCCAGGAAGATTTGCAGCCTGCCAAGGCCGGCGATGACGACTGCGAAAGCGGCGCCTGCAAGATCTAAAGTTTGACCTAGCGGGCCGGAATTTTCCGGCCCCTTCATTTAGCCACGTTACGATGGATTCAGGCTTATGGCTTACACCACTTTTTCTCAGACCAAAAACGACCAGCTGCAAGAGCCGATGTTCTTCGGCCAGTCGGTAAACGTTGCGCGTTTCGACCAGCAAAAGCATGAAATCTTCGAAAAGCTGATCGAAAAACAGCTCTCCTTCTTCTGGCGCCCGGAAGAAGTTGACGTCTCCCGCGATCGCATCGATTACCAGGCGCTGCCGGAGCACGAGAAGCACATCTTCATCAGCAACCTGAAGTATCAGACGCTGCTGGATTCCATCCAGGGTCGCAGCCCGAACGTCGCCCTGCTGCCGCTGATCTCGATCCCTGAGCTGGAAACCTGGGTGGAAACCTGGTCGTTCTCCGAGACCATCCACTCCCGTTCCTACACTCACATCATCCGCAATATCGTCAACGATCCGGCGCTGGTGTTCGACGACATCGTCACCAACGAAGAGATCAAGAAGCGCGCGAAAGACATTTCCGGCTACTACGACGATCTGATCGAGATGACCAGCTACTATCACCTGCTGGGTGAAGGCACCCACCAGGTGAACGGTAAAACCGTCACCGTCAATCTGCGTGCGCTGAAAAAGCAGCTGTACCTGTGCCTGATGAGCGTGAACGCGCTGGAAGCGATCCGCTTCTACGTCAGCTTTGCCTGCTCCTTCGCGTTCGCCGAGCGCGAACTGATGGAAGGCAACGCCAAAATCATCAAGCTGATCGCCCGCGACGAAGCGCTGCACCTGACCGGCACCCAGCACATGCTGAACCTGATGCGTTCCGGCGCCGACGATCCGGAAATGGCGGAGATCGCCGAAGAATGTCAGCAGCAGTGCTACGATCTGTTCGTGCTGGCCGCCCAGCAGGAAAAAGAGTGGGCGGAATACCTGTTCCGCGACGGCTCGATGATCGGCCTGAACAAAGACATCCTGTGCCAGTATGTGGAGTACATTACCAATATCCGCATGCAGGCGGTCGGCCTCGGTCTGCCGTTCGAAACTCGTTCCAACCCGATCCCGTGGATCAATGCCTGGTTGGTGTCCGACAACGTGCAGGTGGCGCCGCAGGAAGTGGAAGTGAGCTCCTACCTGGTTGGCCAGATCGACTCGGAGATCAACGCCGACGACCTGAGCGACTTCGAACTGTAAGCGATGGCGACGCCAATCGTAACGCTGCGCGCCGCCGGCACGCAGCTCTCCTGCCCCAACAGTGAAAACTGCCTGCTCGACGTGCTGGAACTGCACGACGTGCAGGTGGAGTACCAATGCCGCTCCGGCTATTGCGGTGCCTGCCGCCTGAAGCTGGTGAAAGGTGAAGTGACCTACCGCCAGCAGCCGCTGGCGTTTATCAACGCCGGCGAGATCCTGCCCTGCTGCTGTATGCCGCTGACGGATATCGAGCTGGAAATGTAAAGTCGGGTGCCGGAAACCGCGCCTGGAGACCAGAAGGCGGGGTTGCCCCCGCCCTATGATTACCGCTTCACCTCACACGCCAACCTGATCAGGATAGTGATATTTTCCTGGTAGATTTTCAGCTCGCACAGCGAGTCTCTTATCATCCAGATAAATAACAAAACCGTAATACATACAACGGTTAGCGAGTGAAACACATGCCTTAAGCGCATGCTTGCCTCCTTGCTGTGAAGGGGCTACCATAACGGTGTCTAGGCGTTAGGGCAGCCCCATTCTGATTGAGAGTCAGTTTGGGGCTTTCATCTATCCGCCTTGTCACACAATGCCCAAGACGAACAGTCTCAAGCACCCGCCAAAAGAGTAACAGCATTCCCTCGCCGCGAATATCCCCTATAAGATTATGATTAATCAGGGATATATAACTATCCTCAAAGTATTTCGCTTAGCGCCCCTTTCCTGCCGATGCGGAAAAATAACGCGCCGGAGAATCGCCAAAGGCTTTGCGAAACATGGCGATAAAATTGCTCGGCGAGGCATACCCCAGCGTTTCCGCAATCTGCAACACCGTTTCACCTTCGGCCAGCTTCGCCAATGCATATGACAACCGAGCCTGCTGGCGCCACTGGGCAAAACTCAGCCCCGTTTCGCCTATCATCAGCCGGCGCAGGGTACGCGGTGACATCGCCCCCCATTCGGCCCAGGCTTCCAGCGAACGCTCGCTCCCCGGCTGCGCCAGCAAGGCCTGCAGAACGCCGGCCAGGCGCGGATGGGACGACATCGGCAAATGCAGTGGTTCCGTCGGCGCCAAACGTATCTCGTCCCGCATCACCTGCGCCATGCGATCCTGCTCCAGGGTGAGCGCGCTGCGCTTGTCCCAGCCTTCTGCTCGCTGAGCCAGCGCCTGCAGCACGGCGCTAATGCCGATGACGCAGGGTACATTCGACAGATCGTTGCAGGCCTCCGGCGCCAGCAGCAAACTCCAGCCGCTCAGCGCGCCGCAGACCTGCACCCGGTGCTGCGTCGCCGGTGGGATCCAACCCGCCCGCTGCGGCGGCAGCACCCAATCGCCGTGCGCCGTGCGTACATGCAGCAAGCCGCTTTCGACGCACAGCAGCTGCCCGCGCACATGCTGATGCCAGTCGTATTCGCGCGTGCCCAACCGATACTCCCGGCCTGCCGCGTCGCGGCCGCCAAGGGCGATCAGCCAGGGGCCCGCCTGCCATTCGCTGCAGTCAGCGTCGGCGAAGTGAGGGTTATCGTTCATATTGGCCACTTATCACTATTTTTAGTCCAGATACCGTTATATCAACCTTTTCCTGCGCCGACATAATGAAATGCTTCCGGCCGCTCCCGTTTGTGGCCACTGACTCACGAGGGAACATGATGACAACACTCAGCATTGGCATTATCGGCGCCGGACCCGGCGGTCTGTGTCTGGCTCAGGGGCTGCGCCGCTTCGGCATCCACGCCACGGTGTTTGAACGTGACACCACACCGCAAGCGCGCGAGCAGGGCTACCGGCTACGCATCGATCCGACGGGCCAGCAGGCGCTGGCCGCCTGTCTGCCGCCGGCGCACTTCCGGTTGCTCTGCGCCGGCAGCGCGCAAAACAGCGGCGAGAGCAATCTCTGGGATCCGCAGCTTGCCCTGCTCAACGCCCGACGCCCTGAGCACTGGCTGCCCTCCAGCCAGCGGCAGGCACAGGAACCAAGCGGCGATCTCGGCGTTCATCGGCAAACGCTGCGCGAAATCCTGCTCGCCGGTCTGCAAGATCGGGTGCGCTTCGGCTATACCCTGCGTGAGTTTGCACAAACGTCACAGGGTGTGGAACTTCAGTTCGCCAACGGCGGGCAAGTACAGGTCGATGTGCTGATCGCCGCCGACGGCGTCAACTCGCTGGTCCGGCGGCGCTGCCTGCCCGAGGCGGGGCCCGAAGACAGCGGCGCGGTCACCCTCTACGGCAAAACGCCGCTCGACGCGGCGACCCGGGCCCAATTGGCCCCCGAATTGTTGCGCGGCGTGTCGGTCGTCTTCGCCGACGGCTTGTCGCTGGTGATTGAACCGATGCGCTTTCAGGCGCCCATGGCGCAGTTGGCGGCCGACTACGCGCCCGATTGCCGCCTCACCCCGGTCGACGACTATCTCTATTGGGCCTGTATCGGATCGGCTGAACGGCTCGGCGGGCCGGCACGGGCGGAGGGCAGCGCTGCGCTGCAGACGCGTGTACGGCATATCTCGCAGGGATGGGCGCCCGCCTTGCAAACGGCGTTAGCGCTGGCGGATCCCCAGTCACTCAGCGTGCGGGCGGTGCAGGTCACGAAGGCGATGCCGGTGTGGCACAGCGAACGCATCGCCTTTCTCGGCGACGCCGTGCACGCCATGAGCCCGGCGGGCGGGCTTGGCGCCAACACCGCCTTGGCGGACGCCGCCAGCCTGGCGACGCATCTGGCGCAAGCCGGCAGCGCCGCGCAGGCGCTCAGGGACTACGGTCTGGAACTGCACGTACGGGGCGCCGCGGCGATACGCCTGTCACGGCTGGCGTCCGAACGGCTGCAGCAAAGCCGTGACGCCGGCAACTCGGCGCCATGACCGTCACTCGATAATTTCCACTACCTCCAGCCAGGCGTTTTTACCGCACGCCTGGCCCCCATTCAGCCAGCGGCGCAGCATATCCAGCGCCAGCATCGCCACCGACTCCTGACGCAGCCGCAGGCCGTGGCGCGACGCACGATAACGCACGGTCTGGCCAATACCGCCGCGCGGCGTGTGCAGCGCAATGCTCACCTGCTCATCGCGCATGGCGCTGACCGCCAACGCCAACGGCGCACCGGTCAACTCCGCCAGCGAGCGGGCGCGGGCCAGCGTCGTTTCCAGCGCTTCGATACAGTGCGCCGGCAGCAGCTCACCCCCCGCCAGTGGCGCGCCCTCGCTTTGCAGCTGCAGATTGATCAACCCGCCGCTGAATTGCTCGCTCAACGCCAGCTTCAGCCCTTGCTGACTCAGCCGCTGCGTTAACAACGCCGGCAACCCGACGGTGCCTTCAAAAATGCAGTTGTCCCCCGCCACTTCGCGCACGCGCCGCCATGCCTGCTCCATTTCCGCACGCCGGCTTTCCGGCCCGGTCAGCTTCAGTTCGATAATCGGGCTGGACGAGCGGTAACCCAGCACCACTTCCGGCGGCAGCGGCATGCCATCCAGCTCGGCGGCCAGATCGCTCTCGGAGGTGCCGAACGTCGTCAGGCGCAGGCACAGCGGCGGCGCCGGTAAGGTGAAGCGCTGGCGCAGGCGCGGCACGATCTGCTGTTCGACCATCACTTTGAATTCCGACGGCACGCCGGGGGTGAAGAACATCTGACATTTGTTCAGTTGCAATGCGAAACCGCAGGCGGTACCCACCGGGTTATCCAGCATTTCCGCGTTGGCCGGGATCTGCGCCTGCTTGCGATTGGAAGGGGCCATCGGCCGCCCACGCTCGGCGAAATAGGCTTCCATGCGCGCCAGCCAGTCGGCCCGTTCGACCAGCTCTACGCCACAGGCTTTCGCGGCGGCCAGCGCGCTGAGATCGTCACTGGTCGGCCCCAGGCCGCCGTTGACGATCAGCACATCGGCAATATGGCTTCGTTCCTGCAGGATCTCGATCAACGCAGAGAGGCTGTCCCCGACCGTTTCACGCCCGCTCATCGGCACCCCCTGCTGGAACAGGTAGTCCGCCAGCCAGGCGGCGTTGGTATCAATAATTTGCCCGTGCAGCACCTCATCGCCGGTGCTGAGCATCTCCACCCTTAACATTGATCTCTCCCACATTTTTTGGTCATTCCACTATAGAAGCCCGTAAATAACTTTTCACTAGCCGCCTGCGGATAATTTCAGCCATGGCTCCGTTTCTCATGTGCCATGCCGGCCCGCGAGATGTAAACATTAGTGTACGGCGTGCGTAACGTCGGTTTGACACAAATTAGGGCTTCCACTATCCTGCCATCCTCATAAATCGTTACCTATAATTTTCAAAATCTTTCGGCTGGTAGAGAAAAAACGTGAAGAATCGCACTCTTGGCAGTGTTTTTATCGTGGCGGGCACCACCATTGGCGCCGGAATGCTGGCGATGCCGCTGGCGGCAGCCGGCGTCGGTTTCGGCGTCACGCTGGCCTTACTGGTCGGGCTGTGGCTGTTGATGTGTTACACCGCGCTGTTACTGGTGGAGGTTTACCAGCATGAGCAGGCGGATACCGGTCTGGGCACGCTCGCCAAACGTTATCTCGGCGGCGGCGGCCAGTGGCTGACCAGCTTCAGCATGATGTTCCTGATGTACGCCCTCACCGCCGCCTATATCAGCGGCGCCGGCGAATTGCTCGCCACCAGCATCAGCCAATGGACGTCGCAGGACTTCCCGGTGTCGCTCGGCGTCCTGCTGTTCACCCTGGTGGCCGGCGGCGTGGTGTGCATCGGCACCCACTCGGTCGACTTGTTCAACCGCATCCTGTTCAGCGCCAAAGTGGTGTTCCTGGTGGTGATGCTCGGCCTGATGTTGCCGAATATCCACCAGACCAATCTGATGACGTTGCCGCTGGAGCAAGGCCTGGCGCTGTCGGCCATTCCAGTGATCTTCACCTCTTTCGGCTTCCACGGCAGCGTGCCGAGCATCGTCAACTACATGGGCGGCAACATTCGCAAACTGCGTTGGGTGTTTATCATCGGCAGCGCGATCCCACTGATCGCCTATATCTTCTGGCAGCTGGCGACGTTGGGCAGCATCAGCTCCGACACCTTCGTCGGCATCCTGGCTCAGCAGGCCGGGCTAAACGGCCTGTTGCAGGCGGTGCGTGATGCAGTAGCTTCACCGCACGTTGAACTGGCGGTGCACCTGTTCGCCGATCTGGCGCTGGCGACCTCGTTCCTCGGCGTCGCGCTCGGGCTGTTCGATTTCCTGGCCGACCTGTTCAAGCGTCAAGATAACGTGCGTGGCCGCCTGCAAACCGGCGCCATCACCTTCCTGCCGCCGCTGGCCTTCGCGCTGTTCTATCCGCGCGGCTTCGTGCTGGCGCTGGGATTCGCCGCCATCGCCCTGTCGGTGCTGGCGCTGCTGCTGCCTTCCTTGCTGGTGTGGAAAACCCGCCAAAAACATCAGGCGCAGTACCGTGTCTGGGGCGGTACGCCGGCGCTGGCGTTGGTGTTTGTCTGCGGGGTAACGGTGATCGCCATTCAACTGGGCATCGCCAGCGGCATGCTGCCGGCGGTGGGGTAACAGATAACAGATTCGGGGGCCGTTTCGGCCCCCGAATCTGTTCAAGCGGGTGGATTAAGAATAGCGTCAATCTGCGCCGCAGTGAGCGACAGACCGAAAAAGTCCCGATAAAAACCTCTCGTCTCTTCCCGCATGTCAATGTCGGCAAAACGCGCCGGGTACAGCGTTTTCGCCAACCATAAAAACTGCAGCGCCTCTTCGCTGGTCTCGCGACACCACCAGAACATCCCCTTGGGATTGACCACGACCCGATGCCGCAAAACGGCATCGATGCCCTGCCATTGCGCAGACGTGCGTATCTCTTCGGCATCGCGCCTGTTCATCGCCACGATCACCTGCGGATTGGCGGCCACGATCTGCTCCAGCGCCACTTCGCCCGCCCCCTCTTTTTTCAGGCCAAACCACGTTTCCGCCACGTTGGCGGCGCCGGCCAGATCCATCCAATCCTGGTTAAGCGACGGCCGCCCTGAGGTGGTCAGCGGATTGCCCATGCTGTGATAAACGCGAATGCGCTGCCCTGGCGGCAAATCCTTCAGCCGCTCGGCGACGCGCGCCACATTACGAGAAAAATAGCGCTCGTAAGCCAACGCTTTTTCCTGCGCATCCGGCCCCAGCGCGGCCCCCGTTTTTAACACTCGCTCGCGCAGCGCCGCCATCGAATTGGCTTTAAACGCCAATACGCGCACCCCAGCCCGTTCGAGTAAATCCAATTGCGGCACTTTCATGCTGTCAGGCACAAACAGCAGCCGAGTGCCAAGCGCGATGATTTGTTCCGGATTCAACGCTTGCCCACTATTCACACTCACTACCGGAACGGCGTCAATACGCGGCAGGCTTTGGCGAAACAGCGGGATCTGTTTCGCAACATTCGAGGTGCCGACGATGTTATCGCCATAACCCAGCATCGCGATGATGGCGTTTTGCGCGGGCCACGGCGAGGCAATGCGCATTTCGCTCGCAGGCGGTGCAGCCCACAAACTGCCGTGCAACAACACGCCAGCCAACAGCCCCCATACGGGCAACGATACGATTCTCATAGCGCCCTCAGAAGTCGAACGTGACAGATGCGCGCACTTCACGGCCGTTGCCGAGAAAGGCGCTCGACGAACCACCATTGCCATCCGTGCCCGACGGGAAAATAGAGGCCCAGTAATGTTCGTTAGTGACGTTATTAACCGCCAGCCGCCAGGTCGCAGGCACAGAATGAATCCGGGTAACGTAGCGGGCCCCCAGGTCCAGCGTGGTGTAACTGTCAGCCCAGGTGCTGTTGGTGTCGTTCGCCGCTCGCTTGCCGGTATAGTGCACGTTGGCGCTATAGACCCATTGCGGCATCGACGGCAAGCTGTACTCCACCAGCATATTGGCCTGCACCTTCGGCACACCGACCACGCGTTTGTCGCGTGTGCTGTCGGAAACCGTCTCTTTCAGTTGCGGATCGAGCAGAGTGACGCCGCCAAAAAGGCTCAGCCCGTCACCCACGCGCCCAGCGGCCGTCAGCTCCAGGCCATTGTTCACCTGTTCGCCTTGCTCCTTGTACACACGGTCTTCGGCGTCAACATAAGCGAATGGCCGCTTGAGGCGGAACAACGCGGCGCCGAGGTTCATTTCCCCGACGTCGGCTTTCAGGCCCACCTCATACTGCCGGCTGCGGTAGGGTTTGAGCGTCTGCCCTTCGTTCTTCACGCCTTCCCCCAACGGGGCCGTACCGCCTTGTTCCAACGAGTCGGCATAGCTGACATAGGCCATCAGCGTCGGGGTGATTTTGTACATCAACGCCGCATTCGGGCTCAAACCCTGCTGATTGTCTTCTTCGATTTTCTTGCCGTCAGCGCTGTAATTCCGCGTCTGCAACCAGCTTTCGCTTAAATACAGCATCGCCGACCACTGCGGATTGAATGTCAGCGTATCGCCGAACGTCACGCTCTGCTGGCTGTTCTCGCTGGATTTATAGCGCGCGCCGTTCTTGGGGATGTTTCCGTCGCCCGGCTCATGCAGCGCCGACGGATGGTACATATTGTCGATGCCCAAATCATAGCGCCGGCTGGCCCCCTTGCCGCTGTAGATAGACCAGACGTAGCCCGTCGTAGCGAGCGCCAACTCATGCCCCACCGAACCGGTATCGACATGGCCGTTCAACGCCAGCGTATTGCTCAACACCCGAAATCGCCCCGAGGCGCTGGAGTCGCTCATCGACCGTTTGATATCGCCGCTGCCGTTGATCAGAGTGCTGGATACCGAACGCATGGCGCGATCTGCCTGTTGCCACCCTATGCCGCCCGTGACTGACCAATCGTCATTGAAGTAATGAATCAGGCGCGTACTGAGGGTGTCGGTGGTTAAATCGTTGCCCGCCGTCTCGAGCGCCAGGTGTTTATTCTGCGGATTAGGGGCGGAGGGCAACGGAACATTCGGCCCATAGCTGAAGCCGCCGGGGTAACCCTTTTGCAGAAACTCGTAATGGCTGGCGTCCAGTTGCAACTGCGTGCCCGGCTTGATATTCCAATCGAACGCCACGGCCAACAGCCGTCGGCGCAAGGTACTGTCGTCAACGCTGCCTTCGCCCTCTTCGTTGAGGGCATTGATGCGATAGCCAAACGTATTGTCGTCGTCGAGATGGCCGCCGAGATCGACGTGGCCGCTGAAGGCGCTGCGGCTCTGATACCCGAGTGTCACCTCGCGTAACGGTTGCGGCGTCGGGCGTTTCGCCACAAAGTTGAACTGCCCGGCCGGGCTCGCAGGGCCATACAACGCGCCGGTCAGGCTGTTGAGCACGTCCAGCCGTTCCAGCATTTCAACGGGAAAGGCCGTGGTGGAGACAATGTTCAACCCATCCAGGCGGCTGTTCGCCACCACACTGCCCTGCATGCCGCGGCTTTGAGGCCGCCCGACGTCCATGCCGCCGCGAGCCTGCATCTGCGTACTCGGTGAATATTTCAGCAATTCGGCGACGCTTTTCGCCTGCTGATTATTGATCATCGGTTGGGTCACGGTGGTGGAAGAATAAGGCGTATCGATCCAGGCCCTGGTACCCAGCGGCCCGAGTTCAATCTCCGGCGTTTTAAAACCGGCGCCGGATGCGCTTTCCGTCGCGGGGGATAACGCGTGGCCGGTGACGGTCAACACCTCGTCACGATCGGCCTGCGCCGCAGCGGTATAAGGAAAGAGTGAGGCAAGCAGCGGCATCAGCGCCGCCAGTGGATTTCGGTAAGTCATGACGTCCATATCGTTATATAAATATTTATATTACGTATTTTACGGCATGTGCCCCCTTATGGCGATGCCGATCGTCGAGTCTTTAAATTATTTAATCTTTTGCCATTCAGAGTCCGGATGGATTTCCCGTTGATGGCACAAATAAAAATCCCCCGGCCAATGACCGAGGGATTCGAAAAACGCGATGGGCCGCAGCCCGTCAGCCGGCCTTAGAAGCTCAGGCCGACACCGACATAAGGGCCATCGGCCAGCGTATTGTCGCGGCGCCCATCTTTGCCTTCCATCTTCATGTAACGGTAGCCCACGTCCACGCTCAGCGGACGGAACTTCCAGCGCAGGCCGCCGCTGGCTTCGTTATAGGCTTTCACACCGCTGGTGAAAGAGTCAGGCGCAAAGTACCCTTCGCCGTGCAGGCTGAAGTAACGGTTAATTTCCCACTCCAGGCCGCCGCCCAGCGCGACCGCCCCGCCGCTCTTCCCGTCTTTCGGGCTGAGGTACAGCGCTTTGGCGCCGACGGTCGCCGTCAACGGACCCAGCGGCACGCCGAAGTTCAGGCCCACGCTACCGACGTTGCCGTCGTGGTCGCTGCGCGCCCAGTTGCCGGTCAGGCCCAGACCTGAAGAGCCGGTGCTCATGCCGACGCCCAGGTTGGTGTAGTGTTGCCCGGCTTCGCCCGACACGCTGATGGCGTTCGCCGCGCCGGTCACAAACAGCAATCCTGCCGCGCACGCGACCCAAGTCTTTTTCATCATCTTTCCCTCTGGTTTGTCATCCGTACCGAATGATCGAATCAACGCATAATAATAACGTCCCGAGTCTATACCAAAGCGCAATGAGTATTTAAGGGATAAAAGCGAAAAAATTCTTCAATAATCAAATAAATGTAAATGTTTGCAAACAAGGCTCTATATTCGTCAAGGCGATGCCAACGATAACCGAGACCTATTTGCCGCCGCTCGGCAATAGAGCTACAACTAGTAGTGGCTTTGACCAAGGTCAGGGGAAGAAGCCCCGCCAAAGGACTATGCTGATGAACGCTTAAACCGCCCGAGTCTTTACTTAACTGCACTACGATAAGGAGCAAGTGATGAGCAAGAAAGGACTGACCACCGCAGCCGGCGCCCCGGTTGTCGATAACAATAACGTGATCACCGCAGGCAAACGCGGCCCAATGCTGTTGCAGGACGTGTGGTTCCTGGAAAAACTGGCCCACTTCGACCGTGAAGTTATCCCCGAACGCCGCATGCATGCCAAAGGATCCGGCGCCTACGGCACCTTTACCGTTACCCACGACATCACCCGCTACACGCGCGCCAAAATCTTCTCCGAGGTCGGCAAACAGACCGACATGTTTATCCGCTTCTCCACCGTCGCCGGTGAGCGCGGCGCCGCCGACGCCGAGCGCGATATTCGCGGCTTCGCCATGAAGTTCTATACCGAAGAAGGCAACTGGGATTTGGTGGGTAACGATACGCCGGTGTTTTATCTGCGCGATCCGCTGAAATTCCCCGATCTCAACCACGTGGTGAAACGCGATCCGCATACCAACCTGCGCAACCCAGTCTACAAGTGGGACTTCTTCTCCCACCTGCCGGAGTCGCTGCACCAGCTGACCATCGACTTCAGCGATCGCGGCATTCCGAAATCCTACCGTCACATGCACGGTTTCGGCAGCCACACCTTCAGCTTTATCAATGCCGCCAACGAACGTTTCTGGGTGAAATTCCACTTCCGCTGCGAACAAGGCATTGAAAACCTGATGGATGAAGAAGCGGAAGCGATCATCGCCAAGGATCGCGAAAGCTCACAGCGCGATCTGTTCGACGCGATCAAACGCGGCGACTTCCCGCGCTGGAAGCTGCAAATTCAGATCATGCCGGAACACGAAGCCTCGCAGACGCCGTATAACCCGTTCGATCTGACCAAGGTGTGGCCGCACGGCGACTACCCGCTGATCGACGTCGGCTATTTCGAGCTGAACCGCAACCCCGACAACTACTTCTCAGAGGTTGAGCAGGTGGCGATGAACCCCGCCAACGTAGTGCCGGGCATCAGTTTCTCGCCGGATAAAATGCTGCAGGGCCGCCTGTTCTCCTATGGCGATGCGCACCGCTACCGCCTGGGCGTCAACCACCACCAAATCCCGGTTAACGGCGCCAAATGCCCGTTCCACAACTACCATCGCGACGGCGCGATGCGCGTGGACGGCAACAGCGGCAACGGCGCCACCTACGAACCGAACAGCTTCGGCCTGTTCCAGGAGCAGCCGGACTTCAGCGAGCCGCCGCTGAGCATTGAGGGCGCGGCCGACCACTGGAATCATCGTGAAGACGACGATTACTACAGCCAGCCGCGCGCGCTGTTCAACCTGCTGAGCGCCGAAGAGCACCAGCGCATGTTCACCCGCATCGCCGGCGAACTGTCGCAGGTGCCGGAACACATTCAGCGCCGTCAGGTCGAGCTGTTCGCCAAGGTGCACCCGGACTACGGCGCCGGCGTCGCCAAGGCGTTGGGGCTGAAATAATCCCCCTGCCATCATTCACTCAGCCGCCCTTACGGGCGGCTTTTTTATGCCTGAGAGAGACGCTGCGCCACCCACTGCTGCAACTGGCAGCGCGAAATCTTGATGCCGCCGTTTTTCAGCTCGTCAGGCAGCGGGAGCAATGCCGCCGGGCGTTGGAAATTGGCCAGCTTATCCTGCGACCAGGCAAGCAACGCCGCCAGCGACAGCGAAGGATCGCCGTCGATTACCGCCACCGGCCGCTGGCCGAACTCGGCGTCCGCCACCGGCACCACAAACGCCTGCGATATCTGCGGGTGCGCCGCCAGCACGCGTTCGATATCCTCCGGCTGTACCCCTTCACCGCCGCTGAAAAACAGATTGTCCAGCCGGCCGAGAATACGCAGTTCTCCCTCGGCCATCGCGCCGCGATCGCGGGTCGCAAACCAGCCTTGTTCATCGGCCAGCGGCTGTAGATGACCATGACGCCAGTAGCCGAGTGCCAGGCTGTCGGCGCGGATCCAGACCTCTTCATCCACCAGTTTTACCTCACGGCCGCCGAGCGGCAGGCCGACGCCCGGCCGCGCATCGGCGCGCTTGGCGCAGACCGTGGAGGCCAGTTCGGTCAGCCCGTAGCCGCACCAGCAGCGGATCCCCGCCGCTTCAGCCCGTTCGGTCAGCGCCACCGGGATCATCGCGCCGCCGAGCAGCACCTCTTTCAGCGTCATGCCCGTCAGCGGTTGCGCCAACAGCCGCCAGAGCTGCGTCGGCACCAGCGAGGCGTGCGTGCAGCCTGCCAATGCCTCGGCCAGCGGGTGCATCTCGCGCACCGCCAATCGGGCGCCCGCCGCCAGCCAGCGCCAGACGATGCCCTGGCCGGAGACGTGAAACAGCGGCAGTGACAGCAGCCAGCAATCTTCGCGCTGAAAATCCATCAGCCGCAACACCCCGGCGGCGCTGGCCAGATGGTTGGCGTAGCTGTGTGCGGCCGCCTTCGGCATGCCGCTGGAGCCCGAGGTCAGCGTCAGCGTCGCCAGACGCTGCACATCCCACGTAGGCAGGTTCGGCCAGCGCGGCTCGGTCGAGGGCGGCGTCAATCGAATCACCTCTTCCGGCAGCGCCGGCAAAGGATCCGGGCCGAAGGCAAAAGTGATGTCCAATTCGGGCACCAGCTGCGCCAGCAGCGGCGTCGGTAAGGCGGGATTGAGCGGCAACAGGCGCGCGCCGCATTGCAGCAGCGCCAGATAGCCCAACAACAGCGGATAGCTGTTTCTGCCGCACAGCACCACACCGCAGCCCGGCTCCACGCCCTGGTGCTGGAAATCCGCCGCCAGCTCATCCACCTGCTCTTGCAACGCCAGCCAGCTCAGCGGCCGTTCGCCGAGCAGCAGCGCCGTCGCCTGCGGCTGAAGGCGCGCCCAGTGTCGCCACGGCCAATCGCTTAACGGCGCCACAGGCACTCCAGCGCCGAAACATCCAGCAGCGGCAACGCGCTGCCCGGCCAAGGCCGCAGCACCTGCGCCTGCATCAACCCCAGCGTATCCAGCCCCGGCACGGTGTCCGGCGTCAGCCAGCGGGCGATGCGCGCCAGCTGGGTCAACCCCAGGCTGGACTCGATGCTGGAACTGATCACCGCCGTCAGCCCCGCCGCGTGCGCCTGTGCCACCAGCGCCCGGCAGCGCGCCAGGCTGCCGACCAGCGTCGGCTTGATCACGATGGCCGCCACGCCCGGCTCGGCCTGCACCACAAAGTCCGCCTCACGCACGCTCTCATCCCAGGCGATAGCAATGCCGGTCGCCCGGGCGAAATCGCGCGATTCATCACGGGTCTTGCAGGGCTCTTCCAAAAAGGCGATGCGATCGCGCCAAGCCGGGTTGACGTATTTGGCGAAGCCGTCGGCTTTGGCGCGGGTCCAGCTGCGGTTGGCATCCAGCCGCAGCCGCAGATCCGGCAGCGCCTCCAGCAGCACGTTGACGATCATGCCGTCGCGCACCGCTTCATACAGCCCCACCTTCACTTTCGCGACTTTCTCGCCCGGCAAGGCGCTCAATATCTCGAACAGCTCGTCCGGATCGCCGGTGCACAGCGGCGCCTTGCGGAAATCCGCCTGCGTCGGCAAGCGCTGATCCAACTCGGCCTGCGCGCAGCTGAGCCCAAAGGCCACCGAGGGCAGCGAGCTGTCATCCGGTTCGTTGCCCGTCAACCACGCCTGCAGCCACGCCAGCGCGGCCTGTTCGGCCTGCTCCAGCGTTTCCCGGCTGAATTCCGGCAGCGGCGCGATCTCGCCCCAGCCTTCACGCTCGCCCTGACGCAGCTGCACCACCCATCCGTCACGCGTTTTCAACCGCTGATTGCGCAGCACCACGCCCGCCTCCATCGGCAGGCTGTAACGGTAAAGTGCCGCGCTGCGGTTTACCCCGCTCATTACGGGTTACGCTTGAATTTGCTGAAGTCCGGCTGGCGCTTCTCGTTAAACGCGTTACGCCCTTCCTGCCCTTCGTCGGTCATGCAGAACAGCATGGTGGCGTTGCCCGCCAGCTCCTGCAAACCGGCCTGGCCGTCGCAGTCGGCGTTCAGCGCCGCCTTCAGGCAGCGCAGCGCCATCGGGCTGTTCTGCAGCATTTCGCGGCACCAGCGCACCGTCTCTTTTTCCAGATCGGCCAGCGGCACCACGGTATTAACCAGCCCCATGTCCAGCGCGGCGGCTGCGTCGTACTGGCGGCACAGGAACCAGATTTCGCGCGCCTTCTTCTGGCCAACGATGCGCGCCATGTAAGACGCGCCCCAGCCGCCGTCGAACGAGCCTACTTTCGGGCCGGTCTGGCCGAAGATGGCGTTATCCGCCGCGATGGTCAGATCGCACATCATGTGCAACACGTGGCCGCCGCCGATCGAATAGCCCGCCACCATCGCCACCACCGGTTTCGGGCAGGTGCGGATCTGACGCTGGAAGTCCAGCACGTTGAGGTGATGCACGCCGCTGTCGTCGCGATAGCCGCCGTAGTCGCCGCGCACTTTCTGATCGCCGCCGGAGCAAAAGGCCTTATCGCCGGCGCCGGTCAGAATAATGACGCCGATGCCGTCGTCGTAACGGGCGTTGGCCAGCGCGTCGATCATCTCTTTGACCGTTTGCGGGCGAAACGCATTGCGCACCTGCGGCCGGTTAATGGTGATTTTGGCGATGCCGTCGGCGGACTTGTGATACAGAATGTCTTCGAAATCGCCGGTGCAATCCTGCCAGGCAATGGCGGCATACAGGTGTTCTTCATTCGGATAAAGCATGTTCGGTTCCTTTAACCAGGGTTAACGAGAAAGGTCTGCAGCTCGGCGACGAAATCCTGCGGATTGGCCAGATGCGCGTTATGACCGGCCTGCGGCACGATGCGCAACGGCAACCCGGCGTCGCGCGCCAGCCGTTGAAATTTGGGGTCGTTCTCACCGCACAGCACCTGCAGCGGCACAGTCAGTTGGCTCAGCTGCGGCGCCAGATAAGGCTGCCGCCCGAGCGACGTGGCTTCGAGCATGTCGGCGATCGCCGGGCCGCTGTTGACCGAGCGCGCGGCGATCAGCGCCTGACGGTGCACGTGGCTGAGTTCTTTGAATACCGGCTGCTGATACCAGTCCGCCAGGACTTCGGCGATCGGCTCACTGCGAAAACGCGCCGCCCACAGCGCATCCTGCTCGCAGCGTCGGCGGCGCTGTTCTTCGTCCTCCAGCCCCGGGTTGCCACCCTCGACGATCACCCCTTGCAGTCCGGCATGGCGGCCGTAGCAAGCGTGATACATGGCGATGCGCCCGCCAAGCGAGTAGCCCACCAGCCAATAACGTTCGATATTGCGCAGCTGCAGCGTAGCGGCGATTTGCGCGCTGATGTCGTCGAAGCCGCGGCAGGTCACCGCCACGGAGTCGCCGTGGCCGGGCAGATCGATGGCCAGCGATGGCCATTCCGGGCAGCGCGCGGCGATCACCCGCCATTCATTGTTGTTGCCGAGCAGGCCGTGCAGCCACACCAGCCACGGGCGGCCCGCTTCGCCCTGTTGCAAAATTCGCGTCGCCAGCATCATTGCACCGCCATCTGTTGCACCAGGAATTGCAGACTCTCTGCTCCTGCGCTCGGCGGCACCTGCAGTTCTATCAGCGTGGCGCCGCCGCGCCGCCAGCCTTGCTCAACCGCCTGTTGCAGCTGGCTCCAGTTTTCCGGCCGCGCGTAGCCCAGTTGGAACATCGCCGCCGCGTGGCTGAACTCGACGTTCTGCGGCATGCAGTAAAAGCGCTGACGATCTTCTTCCGGCGTCGGCAACAGCGAGAAAATTTGGCCGCCGTTGTTATTGACGACGATCAACACCGTCGGCGCCGAGCTCTGGCGCAGCAGCGCCAGCGCATTGAGGTCATACAGTGCGGAAAGGTCGCCCACCACCGCCAACGTTGGCCTGGCGGTGGCACGCTGTACGCCGGCAGCAGTGGAGATCAAGCCGTCGATACCGCTGGCGCCGCGGTTGCTGAATACCGGGTAGGCGACGGGCAATGGCGTTAACGCGTCGATCAGTCGCACCACCAGGCTGTTGCCGAGAAACAGCTGGCCGTTCTCCGGCAGCAGTTCCGGCAGACGGTGCGCCAGCTGCGCTTCGCCAAAGTTATCGTGCAGATGCGTGGATGCCGCCGTCAGCGCCTTATCCGCCAACGCCGCCAGCCCGGCGGCCCACGGCGCGCGCGGCTGCGCCGGGTGCTGCGCCAACCACTGCGCCACGTCGGCGCGCAGGCGCCGCCCCCGGTGCTGAGCCGGATCGAGCCGCCCCGGCAGCTCGTCGATGACCCAATACTCTTCCGGCCGGCACTGCGCCTGCCACTGCAGCAGGCGTTTGCCGGTCAGACTGCCGCCGAACTGCACCACCAGTTGCGCGTCTTGCAATACGCGTTGCGCCTGCGGATGCGCGAGCCACAAATCGGCGCAGGGCAGCGGTTGCCCGGTCTGCGACAGCACGTCGCCGATCAACGGCCAGCCCAGCATTGCGGCCCATTCAGCCACCTGAGCGCCCTCTTGCGCGCTCATGCGCCCGGCCAGCACCACGCCGCGTTTCTGCCGCCAGAAGAACCAGTCCGGCTGCGGCACTGGCGCCGCATGCGCCTCGCTTTCCTGCAGCCACGGACGATCGCTCTGCCACCAGTCGCCCAGCGCGGCGGACCAATCGGCATAGTGACGTTCGTCGCCGCCATACAGCGGTTCGGCGAACGGGCAGTTGATGTGCAAAGCGCCGTGCTGCAGGCGCGCCATCGCGCTGTCGACGCTGGAGGCCAGCCACGCGGCCGGAATATCCGGCGTAGGACGCGGCAGATCGATCGCCAGCGTCGGGTGGCTACTGTAGAGGCCGTTTTGACGGATCGCCTGATTGGCGCCGCAGTCGATCAATTCCGGCGGCCGATCGGCGGTGAGAAACACCAGCCGCTCACCGGTCAGGCCGGCTTCAATCAACGCGGGATAAAGGTTCGCCGCCGCGGTGCCGGACGTGACGATCACCGCCACCGGCTCACGCGCCGCCTTCGCCAGCCCGAGTGCCAGATGGCCGAGCCCGCGCTCATCAAAATGGGTATGGCAGATAAACGATCGGTTGGCCGCGGCGGCCAGCGTCAGCGGCGTGGAGCGCGATCCCGGAGCGATACAAACATGCCGCACCCCATGGCGGGCCAGCGCCTCGAGCAGCACAGCCGCCCACCGGCGATTAAAAACACTTGTCGACATAGTTCGCTCACAAGTCAGTTAGCAGAGATCGTCCCCGACGCAGCCGACGGACGCCGCGCCTGTAGTTACGCTCTGTATTATATGAGGTGTTATTTTCACGGCTTTTGCGCCAGCGCAAGAACGCCGTATATCCCTGAGTGTTTACACCAGATAATTATTTGATTTAGAACAAAAAATAAACAATAAAAACACAAATACTTTACACTTGCGGCGACGCCGGCTCAATCCGTCCATACAAAAACAAGGGAAATAAAGGCGCTCCGACGACGGCTAGCGGGAAGTATAGGCGGGATAAGGGAAAGCCAGCGGGGAAACAGCGAGAGGAACAACACAGTCTGCAGAAAAGCACGAGGCGGCCTGCGCCGCCCCGATGCCGTGATTTACTTGCGGGCCAGCAGCAGCCCCAGCACCAGCCCGACGGTGGCGCCGATGCCTACGCTGTGCCAGGGTTTATCCCGCACGTAGTCGTCGGTGCGGTGCACCGCTTCTTTGGCGCGCGCGTAGTAGGATTCACCGGTGTTCGCCCAGCGCGCCTTGACCTCACTCAGCGCCTGCTCGGCGTGCGACTTGATGTCGACGTAAGCCTGATCTGCGCGGTCGCCGGTGTATTGCAGCACTTCTTCCAGCGTCTCGGTCAGCATTCTCAGATCGTCATCCAGGGTAGTTTGCTCAGCATCCGTATGTCTTGCCATCGTGAGATCTCCGTGGTTGAAAAATTAAGCGTTCCTACACTATAGACAAGGATCGCCGCCTGCGGCCATCGGACTTTTACCCTAAAACACCAATTGCACCTTGGCGGCCTGGCGCTTATCGCCGGCAAACTCCAGCGCCTGCGCCAGCTGCCCACTGGCGAACTCCGCCGACAGCAACGGCAGCGGATCGACCACGCCGTCGGCCAGCCACGCCACCGCCAGCGCAAACTCCGCCACGAAGCGGAAGGATCCGAGCAGGTTCAACTCCTTGGCGATCAACAACATCAGCGGGAAATCGGGGAAGCTGCCGCCCATGCCCACCTGCACCACGGTGCCTTTGGCGCGGGTGATCTCCAGGCAGCGCTGCAGCGACTGCGGGTGCCCCGCCACTTCGAAGGCGACGTCGAAATACCCCTTGTCCTGCTGATAATCGCTAACATCGTCGTCCGCGGCATACAGGCACCGACCGGCCCCCATTTGCCTGGCGATCGCCAGGCAGCGCGGGCTGAGATCGGCACAGACAATCTCGGCGGCGCCCAGCGCTTTCAGCGCCGCCACCAGCAGGCAGCCGATCGGGCCAACGCCGGACACGAAGACCTTTTTTCCCGTCACGTCGCCGGGCTGTTTCGCTGCGTGTATCGCTACCGCCAGCGGTTCGGCGAACACCATCACCCTGTCGTCGCGATCGGCGCCGTAAGGGACACACTGCGCGCTATCCACCACTTTGTATTGGGTAAAAGCGCCGTCAACGTGCGGAAAATACATCGCGCTGCCGAAAAAACGCATCTCGACGCATTGATTGCTTTGCTGCGCCAGACAGTATTTGCACTGCCCGCAGGGTTTGCTGGGATTGAGCGCCACCTTCTGCCCGACCGGCAGCCGCGGTGAATCGCTGGCGACCACCTCGCCGATCACCTCATGGCCCAGCACCATCGGCTGACGCACCTGAAAATTGCCGACCTTGCCTTCCTGAAAGTAATGCAGATCCGAGCCGCAGATACCGCCACGGCTGATTTTCACCAGCGTTCCCTGCCCCCGGTAATCCACTTTTTGCGCGATCACCGCCACGTCTCGTTTGCCATTGACCACGCAGGACTGGGTTTGAATTTTCATCTCAAGACTCCACGAAAAAAGGTTACACCGCCGCCGACATGCCGCCATCGACAAACAGCAGCTGCCCGTTGACGAAGGCGGAGGCGTCGGCGGCCAGGAACACCGCCGCGCCGATCAGCTCCTGCGGATCGCCCCAGCGCGCGGCGGGTGTGCGTTGGGTCAGCCAGGCGGTGAAGGCCGGATCGTCGGCCAGCGCCTGCGTCATCTCGGTTTTGAAATAGCCGGGGGCAATGCCGTTGACCTGAATGTTGTAGCGTGCCAGCTCCACGCACATGCCGCGCGTCAGCATTTTCACCGCCCCCTTGGACGCCGCATAAGGGGTGATGGTGTCCCGCCCCAGCTCGCTTTGCATCGAGCCGATGTTGACTATCTTGCCGCGCCGGCGCGGCACCATGTAACGCGCCACGGTTTGCGACACAATGAAGACCGCCTTCTGGTTGACGGCGATGATGTCGTCCCAGTCTTGCTCCGGAAACTCGGTGAACGGGTGGCGGCGCTGGATGCCGGCGTTGTTGATCAAGACGTCAATCGCACCGATATCCGCTTCGATACGGTCGATGGCGGCATGCACCGCCTGGGAATCGGTGACGTCGAACGCCGCCGCATCGGCACGCAGGCCCTCTTCGCGCAGGCGCTCGGCGGCGTGCCGGGCATGTTCTTCGGTGGTGGCGTTGACCAGAATATGTGCGCCTTGCTGCGCCAGGCCGCGTGCCAGCAGAAAACCGATGCCGCGCGAGGCGCCGGTGATCAAGACGATTTTATTATCCAGTGAAAACAGATTGTTCATGGTGATTCCCGGCCATCAGGCCTCCAATCGGACAGGCCTCTATCTCAGCCGATTGTTACCGGTAAAAACGTGATGGAAATCACTGAAAATCATGTTACGAAACCCTGTTACCCTTAACGTGATCTCACGCAGGCAGCACGCGGGTAAAAATCAGCTATCCGATTGAAAAATGGCTATTTTCAATAGAGGTGCATTCATTGTTATCGCCAAATCGATTTGTTAACATACCGCTATCCGCCCTTGCCGCGCCGCCCGTGAAGGCCACCGAATGAAACACCCCCGCGTTACGCTACAGGACATCGCACAATTGGCCGGCGTGACCAAAATGACCGTCAGCCGCTTCCTGCGCACGCCGGAAAAAGTGGCGGCCGGTACCGCCGAACGCATTGCGCAGGTCATGCGGGAGCTGAACGTCACCGGCGCCGATGCCGCACAGGCCGGCAGAAAACCGCGTCTCGGCGTGCTGGTCCCCTCCTTCAACAACCAGATCTTCGCCGATCTGCTGGCCGGCATCGAATCCGTTACCCAAGCGCGGGGTTACCAAACGCTGGTGATGAACTACGATTACAGCCCACAACGGGAAGAAGAGCAGATCGCACAGCTGTTGAGCTACCCGATCGCCGGGCTGATCCTCACCGATTCTGCGCATACCTTGCGCGCAGAGACCTACCTCGGCGCCGCCAAAATCCCCCTCGCGCAGGTGATGGATCTCGACGCGCCGCCGGGGCGGATTGCGGTGGGGTTCGATAATGAACAGGCGGGATATGACATGACCGAAGCGCTGCTCGCCAGCGGCAAACGGCATATTGTTTACTTTGGCGCCATGTCGGACGCCCGCGACAATAAACGCTATCGGGGGTACTGCCGCGCCATGGCGGCTCAGGGGCAAACGCCGCGTCAGATCGCGCCGCATCGGGTCTCTTCGGTTTCGATCGGCGCCGACATGCTGGCGATGGCGCGCGAACGCTACCCGCAGCTCGACGGTATCCTGTGCACCAACGACGATCTGGCGGTGGGCGTGTTGCAGGCCTGCCTGCGTCTCGGCGTGCGCGTGCCGCAGGAGGTTGCGTTATCGGGATTTCACGGCCTGGATATTGGCCAGGCGACCACGCCGAGCATCGCCAGCGTGATCACGCCGCGCTTTGACATGGGGAAAACCGCCGCCGAAATGCTGCTGTTGCGGATCGCGGGCGAACCTTGCGCCGAGCGCCACGATCTGCATTACCGCCTCTCACTCGGCGGCACCGTTTGAGCCGGCATTCGGGCCCATCGGCGGCGTAGCGCGGGCTTTTTCGCTGCGCGCCGCCCACCATAGACCGCTGTTTTTCATCGTATAGCCGAACAGCAGGCCCACCAGCAGGGAAAGCGTCACCAGCGGCCAATCGCCGCCGCCGGCGAAGGTCGCACAGGCGCCGATAAAGGTGCCGGGCACAAACCCCAGCCACCGTTGTTTAGCCTGAATGCACATCAGGAACGCCACGATGCCGGTCAGCAGATACCCCAGCAGATTCCACTGCGGCGCCAGTTCGCTGCCGTGGATGATCGCCATTGCCCAGAAGACGCCGCTGCAGCAGGTCAACGCGCCGATCAGCAGCCCTTTCAGCCCGCCCTGCGGGCAGGCGAAATACGCCGTGCAGCCGAGAAAACCGGCCCAACCGATCAGCCCCAGGCTGACGGCAACCCAGCCCCAAACGCCGGAGAGGATCCCGGTAGTAACGGCAATGGCGAAAAGAACGTTCATAAAGTGACCCGCGGCAAAAAGAAAGCGCGCAGTTTACCCGAAAGACGGTCATTTCATGTGATTAAAATCACAATATAAATGCAATTAAAGAATAATTAATTAAATAAAAGAGACTTCAATCACAAAATCATTAACGTGGGAACCCTACACGAGCCGTCTTCCATGCCAACAACAGGCACACCACGGTGCTGCCCAGGAACAGCAAATGGGTTGCCTGACGCAGATCGACGCGATCGACCACCACGCCCAGCACGATAGGCACCCAGTTGGCGATATAAGCGATAACGTAAAACAGCGAAAGCAAACGCGCATGGCTGGCCGGCGGTGAAATCAGGTTTACCAGGGTCGCGCTGCCGACGAAAATGGCGCCGTAAGCATAGCCGGCCACCACCAGCCCCACAGCCGCCAGCCACAGTGAATGCCATTGGATCGCTGTGGCGAATACCACCGCCGCCAGCACCTGCGCCAGGCAACCGAACAACAGCGAATGGCGGGCGTTAAGGCGGCGGCTAAGGATCTGGCTGATACCGGCGATCAACAGATACACCGCAATCGCATAGCCAAAGACGCCACGAGCGTGCAGGCCTAACAGCGTTTCCGCCACGCTGGGACCGATAGCCAAAATGCTGGCGGCCAGGGCCCAACAGATAAATAAAGCCCCTGCACACACAAAGAATTTACCGCCGGTGGTGCGCAAGCCATCGAGCAGCGAGCTTTTTTCTGTCTCGACCGACGCAACATGGCTCGGCGCCGTAACCACGCCACGCGGCCACGAGAACATCACGCCCAACGCACCCACGGCGGCAATGACCATGATGAAAACGAATGGCAGCGTCGTGGGATGGAAGCCGGTCTGCAAGGCGATGCCGCTGAAGATCGGGCCCAGCGCCAACCCTGTGGTAAAGGACAGCGTCGCGATCAACGCCGCATTTTTGCCGCCGTCCCGCGGCCCATACCGCACCAACGCAATGTTCGCCGCACCGGTCAGCGCCCCGGTACCTACCCCGGCCAGCAGCCGCGCCATGAGCATCATGACAAAGGTATCGGCCCGCGCGAACAGCAGCGCACCGCTCAACACCACCAGCAATGCCGGCACGATCATGCTGCGCAAATCCTTCACTTTGCCGACCAGATTACCGACGCCGAACAAAGAGATCAGCACGCCGGCGGCGTAGGCGCCGTAAACGACGGTCAGGCTGACGGAGCTCAGCGCAAACTGCTGCTGATACAGCGGATAAAGCGGCGTCGGCGCGCTGCTGTTCAGCAATGCCGACATCAAAGCCAGCGCCAGGAACCATAAAATGGCCCTGTGCGACGCCTGAGCATTTTGCGGCGCCGCGATCTGGCTGCCGGTATTTTCTGACATGTTTCAACTCCCAAAGTCGGCAGACGGTGGCCTGCCATCGACATCTTTCCTCACCCGGCGGACCGGGAACGGCGCTTATCATAGCGTTACGGCGACGAGCGAAGTATCGTCAAGAATGAATCACCCTGATGCATTCTTGCATCACCGGAGAAATAACCGCCGATGTGCAGGCCGCTAGCCGTCTTTCTCTCCCCCCGGGCAGAACAACGCTTTATGATAGAAGCCGTTATTATTCGCCTGGCTCGGCCTGTGCCCCACGGCGCCGACAAATCTGCAGAGAGGAAATGGCATGATGAATTGGGACGACGCGCGCTTCTTTTTGGCCGTTGCGCGCTGTGGCACGCTACGCAAAGCCGCCAGCCAGCTGAATGTCGATCAGGCGACCGTCGGTCGACGGCTCTCCGCTTTCGAAGATGCGCTCGGCTCCAAGCTGTTTATCCGCACGCCGAAATCCTTCGCACTCAGCACGTTGGGGGAAGAAATGCTGGCGGACGTGATGAGGATGGAAAATGCGGTGCAGGCGATCAACCGTAAAGCCGCCAGCGGCGATGACAGCCTGCACGGCCACGTGCGCATCGCCACCACCGATACCCTGGCTGAAGCCTTCGTGATGCCCGCACTGCAAGATCTGCGGGAACGCTATCCGGCCATCACCGTCACGCTGCTGACGGCACTGGACATCACCGATATCGCTTACCACAGTGCGGATCTGGCGATCCGCGGCGCCCGCCCCGATGACGATGAGCTGATCATCAAACGCTTAGCCACCATCGAAATGGGCCTGTACGCCACCCGGCACTATTTGGCGCGGCGCGGCATGCCGGTCAGGGGCGAGCAGCTGCGCGGCCACGATCTGTTGATGTTCCCGCGCGAACTGGTGCCGCGCCACTGGAGTAATTTCTGCGGCGAGACTCTGCACGAGCCCAATGTCGTGCTGCAATGCAATTCGCAGCTGTTGTTACGTTCCGCCACCCGCAGCGGGCTGGGCATCGGCCTGCTCTCCGTTTTTTTGGCGGACAAAGACCCGGAGCTGGTGCGCCTGTTCCCGGAGAACAAAGACTGGGTGGATATCTGGCTGGTGTTGCACCCCGATTTGCAACGCGCCGCCCGCGTGCGCGCGGTGGTGCAGGCGCTGGAAACATCGTTTAGCGCCCATTACGGCTGAGTGCCGCTTCCCCATAAAAAAAGGTCGCCGAAGCGACCTTTTTACCGTCTGAAGCATTATCAGAACGTCGGCTGTGCCATCTGCACCAGCGAAATCAGCGGCTGCGGATAGACACCCAACAGCAGCACCAGCGCGGCGGAAATCAGCACCACGACGCCACCGGCGGTCAACGCCCAGTTGTTCGGGGTATCGCGCTGCAGCGATTCCGGCGCGCTGAGGAACAGGCTGACGGTCACGCGCAGGTAGTAGTACAGGCCGATGGCGCTGCCTACCACGACTGCGCCGGTCAGCCACCACAGGTGTGCGCTGACGCCCATCGCGATCACGAAGAACTTACCGATAAAGCCCAGCGTCATCGGGATACCGGCCAGCGACAGCATCATCACCGTCATCACCGCGGACAAGATTGGCTTGTGCCAGAACAGACCACGGTAAGAGAACAGCGAATCCGCATCCGGGCCGCGGTACGGGCTGGACATCAGGCTGACCACGCCGAAGGCGCCCAGGCTGCTGAACAGGTAACCGGCCAGGTAAACGCCGGCGGTTTCCAGCGACAGCTGATGGGTTTGCACCGCAATCAGCGCCACCAGCAGGTAGCCCAGGTGAGCGATCGACGAGTAGCCCAGCAGACGCTTGATGTTGGTCTGGCTGATGGCCATCAGGTTACCGAACAAGATAGAGCAGAACGCGATGATCGACAGCACCATGCGCAGCGCTTCGTTGTCGGCGGCCGGGGCATACAGGAACAGACGCATCACGACCGCGAAGATCGCAATCTTGCTGGCGGTCGCCAGGAAGGTCGAGACCGGCGCAGGCGCGCCCTGATACACGTCCGGCGTCCACAGTTGGAACGGCACCAGCGACAGCTTGAAGCCCAGACCGACGATCATCATGCCCATACCGGCCAGGATCAGCGGCTGGTGCATCATGTTTTCCTGCAGGCTCTTGCCGAGGCCGGCCAGCGACAGATCGCCGGATTCAGCGTACAGCAGCGCCATGCCGAACAGCAGGAACGACGACGCGGCGGCGGACAGCAGCATGTACTTGATGGCGGCTTCCAGCGGGCGCTTCTGGCGGTAGGCGTAGCCCACCAGGCCGAACAGCGGCAGCGAGATCAGCTCGATACCGATGAACAGCGAAGCCAGATGGTTGGCGCTCGCCAGCAGGATGCCCCCCATGGCGGCGATCAACACCAGCAGGTAGAACTCTTCGCGGTTATCCGGATAGCCGACCAGCCACGGATAGGCGAAGGTGCAGGTCGCCAGGCTCGCCAGCAGCACCAGCCCGGTGTAGAACATCGAGTAACCGTCAACCCGCAACAGCGGGGTGACGTCCATTGGGCCTGCCTGGCCGACAAAGTACAGCGAAAGCAGCGCCAGGTTGAGACCGATCACGGTCAGGGTGGCGTTGATAAAGTGGTCGCGTCGCCACGCAATGCCTAGCATCACAACCACCACCGTCAATCCGACGATCAACAGCGGCAGCAGTGCGATCAGTTGTTGAGGAGTTATTGTCATGGCGAATTACGGCCTTGTTGTTGAAATTGCTGAAACTGACGAACCAAACCAGTGTTGCACGTTGCTCATCGCCGCGTTGGAAGTATCCAGAATCGGCTGCGGGTAAACCCCCAGCAGAACCAGCAACACCACCAGCAGCAGAATGATGAACAGCTCGCGCGCGGTCATGCCCTGCAGCGGCTGGTCGGATTTAGGCGCACCGTAGTAAGCGCGCTGCATCATGATCAGCGAGTAAACCGAAGCGAACACCAGACCGAAGGTGGAGATCACGGTGATCACCGGTACCACCTGGTAGCTGCCGAACAGAATCATGAATTCGCCGACGAAGTTACCGGTACCCGGCATCCCCAGCGTAGCCACGGCGAAGAACAGCGACAGCGCAGGGATGAACTTGATACGCCCCCACAGGCCGCCCATCTGACGCATGTCACGGGTATGCAGACGCTCATACAGCTGGCCGCAGATGATAAACATACCGGCGGCGGACAGGCCGTGCGCGATCATCTGGATAACCGCACCCTGGTAAGCCAGCTGGCTGCCGGTGTAGATGGCGATCAGCACGAAGCCCATGTGCGATACCGAGGTGTAGGCGATAAGACGCTTGATGTCGGTCTGCGCGAACGCCATCCAGGCGCCGTAGAAGATGCCGATCACGCCCAGCCACATGGCGATTGGCGCAAACTCCTGCGAAGCCTCAGGGAACAGCGGCAGGCTGAAACGCAGCAGGCCGTAGGCCGCGGTTTTCAGCAAGATGCCCGCCAGGTCGACGGAACCTGCGGTCGGTGCCTGGCTGTGCGCGTCCGGCAACCAGCCGTGCAGCGGCACCACCGGCATTTTCACCGCGAAGGCGATGAAGAAGCCCAGCATCAGCAGATATTGCACGTTGTGGGACATCGGCGTTTGCAGCAGGTCTTCGTAATCGAAGGTCCACACGCCGGTGGCGTTGTAGTGCACGAACACCAGGCCCAGGATTGCAATCAGCATCACCAGACCGCTGGCCTGGGTGTAGATGAAGAACTTGGTCGCCGCGGTGATACGGGTTTTACCGTCCGACGCCTTGTGCCCCCACAGCGCGATCAGGAAGTACATCGGCACCAACATCATTTCCCAGAAGAAGAAGAACAGGAACATGTCGATGGCGAGGAACACGCCGATAACGCCGCCCAGGATCCACAGCAGGTTGAGGTGGAAGAAGCCCTGATACTTCTGGATTTCACGCCAGGAACAGAGGATCGCCAGCACGCCCAGCAGACCGGTCAACACCACCATCAGCAGCGACAGACCGTCCAGCGCCAGGTGGATGGAGATGCCGAAGCGCGGGATCCACGGCAGCAGGAATTCGCTCTGCCACTGCGGAATGCCTTTCGGCGTGGTCAATGTATAGCCGCCCTGCATCCACAGCTGCAGAGAGAGCGCCAACGTCAGCCCCATTGCGATCAGCGCTATCCAGCGCGGCACCTTAGTACCGAAGCGCTCAAGCTGCCAGCACAGCAGACCGCCGATAAAGGGGATAAGAATTAGCCAAGGTAATAGCATGGCGTTTTGTGTCCCTTATACGAATAATTTCAAACTTTGTACGTAGCGCCTGCCCGGCGCTACGCCCGAAAAATGCGTCTGTTTAAATTATTCAATTAAACCAAAATCAACAGAGCCAATACGACCACTGCACCCACACCCATAGACGCTATATACCAACGCACCTGACCGTTCTCGCTCACCGTCAGACCGCGGTTCCCCCAGCGGGAGAAGACGGCCGGCAGGTTCATCAGCGAGTTCAGCGGATCGCGCTGCAGCAGCTTCGCAATGCCCAGGTACGGCTTGACGAACACTTTGTCATACAGCCAGTCGAAGCCCCAGGCATGGAACCACCAGGTCGAGAAGAAGCGCCCCGGCGCGCTGTTGGCGATGCTGTTGACCAGGCTACGTTTGCCCAGCCACAGCGCGGCCGCCAGCAGAATGCCGACGATAGCCACCACGCCGGAGGTGATTTCAAGCGTCAGCACGCTGCCGTGCGCCAGCTCGGTCGTATCCGGCAGCACGCCCTGCAACGGCGGCACGATCATCGCGCCGACGAAGGTGGACAGCACCAGCAGAACCAGCAGCGGCAGGTGGTGAGTGATGCCTTTACCGGCATGCGCTTTGATTTTCTCTTCGCCATGGAACACGATGAAAATCATACGGAAGGTGTACAGCGAGGTCATGAACGCGCCGACCAGGCCGGCCACCATCAGGTTGATGTGGCCGTTGGCCATCGCGCCCGCCAGGATCTCGTCCTTACTGAAGAAGCCGGCCGTGACCAGCGGCAACGCAGACAGCGCAGCGCCACCCACCAGGAAGCAGACGTACACCAGCGGGATGCTCTTGCGCAGGCCGCCCATCTTGAAGATGTTTTGCTCGTGGTGGCAAGCCAGGATCACCGAACCAGACGACAGGAACAATAGCGCCTTGAAGAACGCGTGGGTCATCAGGTGGAAGATCGCCGCGTCCCATGCCTGCACGCCCAGCGCCAGGAACATGTAACCGATCTGGCTCATGGTGGAGTAAGCGAGCACGCGCTTGATGTCGGTCTGCACCAGCGCGGCGAAGCCGGCCAGCAGCAGAGTGACCGCACCGACGATGCCCACCAGGTGCAGCACTTCCGGCGCCATCAAGAACAGGCCGTGCGTACGGGCGATCAGATAGACGCCCGCGGTCACCATGGTCGCCGCGTGGATCAGTGCGGAAACCGGGGTTGGGCCCGCCATCGCGTCCGCCAACCAGGTTTGCAACGGCAACTGCGCCGATTTACCGACCGCGCCGCCCAGCAGCATCAGGGTCGCCCAGGTGATGGCCGTGTCGCCCACCGCCAGTTTCTGCGGCGCCAGGATCATCAGCTCGCGGATGTTCAGCGTGCCCAGCTCGTTGTAGAGGATGAACAGTGCGAACGCCAGGAACACGTCGCCCACGCGGGTCACGATAAAGGCTTTCATCGCCGCCGCGCCGTTGGCCGGATCTTTGTAGTAGAAACCGATCAACAGGTAGCTGCACAGGCCCACGCCTTCCCAACCCAGATACATCAGCAGCAGGTTGTCCGCCAGCACCAATACCACCATGCTGGCGATAAACAGGTTGGTGTAAGCGAAGAAGCGCGAATAGCCCTCTTCACCGCGCATGTACCAGGAAGCGAACATGTGGATGAAGAAGCCGACGCCGGTGACCACCGACAGCATGGTCAGCGACAGGCCGTCCAGCACCAGGGTCACGCCGATATTGAAGTTGCCGACGGCCATCCAGGTCCACAGGCTTTGCTCGAACAGCTGCACGCCGGCGGCTTTCTGGGCGAGGAAATCCATCGCCACATACACCGTGACCAGCGCAGCCAGGCCGATAGAGCCCACGCCGACGGTGGCCGCCGTGTTCTCAGACCAACGACCGCGGGAAAATGCCAACAGCAGGAACCCGATCAGCGGTAGCAGAATTGTTAAATATAATAGGTTCATCCGCGCATCTCACTGACAGTATCAATATTCAGGGTATGACGACGACGGTAGAGCTGCAGCAGCAGCGCCAGGCCGATACTGGCCTCGGCTGCCGCCAGGCTGATCGCCAGGATGTACATCACCTGCCCGTCCGCCTGGCCCCAGTAGCTTCCCGCCACGATAAACGCCAACGCCGCAGCGTTGATCATCACTTCCAGGCTGATCAGCATAAACAGCAGGTTGCGGCGCACCAGCAGCCCGGTCAGCCCGAGCACAAACAGGATAGCCGCCAGGATCAGGCCGTGTTGAAGAGGGATCATGCTTGCTCCTCCGATTTTCTTCTCGCCATTTCGCCACTCGCCGGCGCGTTGCTCAGCACCTCGCCAGGCTTGTGTTCGCGGCCGATATGGAAGGCGACAACCAAACCTGCCAGCAGCAGCATTGAAGCCAGCTCAACCGCCAGTACGTAAGGCCCGAACAGGCTGATGCCCACCGCCTTCGCGTCGACCATCTCGCCGCTGATACCCTGATCGGATACGCTGCGAATAGCGATAATCAGCACCACCAGCAGCGCCAGCGACAGCAGGCCAGGTCCGATCCACACCGTCGGCTTCATCCAGTCGCGCTCTTGCTGCTGCACGTTGCCGAGGTTCAGCATCATCACCACGAACACGAACAGCACCATAATGGCGCCCGCATAGACGATGATTTCCAACGCGGCGGCAAAGTAGGCGCCGAGAGAGAAGAAGACTGCCGAGATCGCCAATAACGAGACGATCAGATACAGCAGCGCATGCACAGGGTTGGTATGGGTGATCACGCGAATCGTCGCGGCCACCGCAATCAAACCTGCCAGGTAAAATGCAATTTCCATGCTTGCTGGCTCCTTAGGGCAACAGACCTTTGACGTCGATCGGTTTGGCTTCGTTTTCGGCTTCGCCTTTGGCTTTGCCGTCAATCGCCATACCGGCCATCCGGTAGAAGTTATATTCCGGATATTTACCCGGCCCCGAGATCAACAGATCTTCTTTTTCGTACACCAGATCCTGACGCTTGTACTCACCCAGTTCGAAATCCGGCGTCAGCTGGATAGCGGTAGTCGGGCAAGCCTCTTCGCACAGGCCACAGAAAATGCAGCGCGAGAAGTTGATGCGGAAGAACTCCGGATACCAACGGCCGTCTTTCTGCTCTGCTTTTTGCAGCGAGATACAGCCGACCGGGCAGGCAACCGCACACAGGTTACAGGCGACGCAGCGCTCTTCGCCGTCCGGATCGCGCGTCAGCACGATGCGACCACGGTAGCGCGGCGGCAGGTAAACCGGTTCTTCCGGATACATCTGGGTTTCGCGCTTGGCGAAGGCATGCATGCCAATCATCCAAATGCTGCGCACCTGGGTGCCGAAACCAACCACTAACTCTTTCAATGTCATGGTTTATTCACCCCTTATTGAGCGTTGTACAAAATGACCGCGGCGGTTGCCAGCAGGTTCAGCAGCGTCAACGGCAGGCACACTTTCCAGCCGAAGGACATCACCTGGTCATAACGCGGGCGCGGCAGCGCGGCACGGATCAGGATGAACATCATCATGAAGAAGGCCGTTTTCAACGCGAACCAGATGAATGGCGGCAGGAACGGACCCTGCCAACCGCCGAAGAACAACGTCACAATCAGGGCGGACACGGTGACGATACCGATGTATTCCCCCACGAAGAACAGACCGAACTTCATGCCGGAATATTCGATGTGGTAACCGTCGGCCAGTTCCTGCTCGGCTTCCGGCTGGTCAAACGGGTGACGGTGACACACCGCCACGCCGGCGATCGCGAAGGTCACGAAGCCGAAGAACTGCGGGATGACGTTCCAGACGTGCGCCTGGGATTCAACGATGGCCTGCATGTTGAACGAATCCGCCTGCATCACCACGCCCATCAGCGACAGGCCGATGAACACTTCGTAGCTCAGGGTTTGCGCGGAGGCGCGCATCGCGCCCAACAGCGAGTATTTGTTGTTGCTCGACCATCCGGCGAACAGCACGGCGTACACCGCCAGGCCGGCCATCATCAGGAAGAACAGAATACCGATGTTGAGATCGGACACCGCCCAGGTCGGGCTGACCGGAACGATGGCAAATGCCAGCAACAGGGAAGTAAAGGCGATCATCGGCGCCAGAGTGAAGATCACCCGGTCGGAGAATCTCGGTACCCAGTCTTCCTTGAAGAACATTTTGATCATGTCGGCGACCAGCTGCAGCGAGCCGCCCCAGCCTACGCGGTTCGGTCCGTAGCGGTTCTGGAACAGGCCGAGCAGGCGGCGTTCGCCGAAGCTCATGAATGCCCCGCACGCCACGACCACCAACAGGATCACGACCGCTTTAAGAATGGCGATCAGAATGTCGATCACCTCAGGGGTAAACCAGCTCATCGTGCCGCCTCCCGCAGATTGTCTACCTTAGCACCCACCAAGATCGGCGGGATCCCTGGCAAGCCGAGCGGCAAACCAACCTGGCCCTGGGTCAGGGTTTCACTCAGACGCACCGGCAGACGCAGGGTCTGGCCCGCACAGCTGAACTCCACCAGGCTGCCCGCGTTGACGCCAAGCGTCGCCGCGTCGGCCGGGTTGACCATCACGTAAGCTTCCGGCATGCGCTGCTGGATCACGTGAGAGCGCTGCGACATTTCATCGCTGCCGAACAGGTGGTAGTACGGCGCGACACGCCAGCCGTCGACCGGGTTGAACGCGGCCGGCACGCGGTCGAAGTAACCGAGGCTGCCCTCCCCCGCTTCGATCAGGCGCACACCCGGATCGCCGTGGCGCAGTTTGCCGCCCACTTCGGCCTGGAACTTGTTCCATGCCTGCGGTGAGTTCCAGCCTGGCGCCCAAGCGAACGGGATCTGCTGACGATCGGCCAGCGGGCTGTTGTTCCCTTCCATCGAGAAGGCAAACATGGTGTCTTTATCCTGCGGCTGACGCGGCTCGTGCACGCTGATGTTGGCGCGCATGGCGGTACGGCCGCTGGAGCGGTGCGGCGAACGCGCCAGCTTCTGACCGCGGATGCGGAAAGTCGCGTCCGGCGCGGCGTCGACGATGCCCTGCAGCTGCGGCAACGCGGCAACGCAAGCGGCGATCACGTCATCGAGCTGGGTCCAGTCCACGTGGCGGCTGGTGTAGGTAGAGTGCAGCGAGTGCATCCAGCGCCAGCTTTCCAACATCACGGTGAACTGATTCTTCTTGGCGTCGTCGTAGTAAGCCGGATCGTATACCTGGAAGAAGCGCTGCGCGCGGCCTTCCTGGTTGATCAGCGTACCGTCGCTCTCGGCGAAGCTGGCCGAGGAGAGGATCAGGTTGGCTTTGTCCATGATCGCGGTGCGCTGGTGGTCGGCGACGATCAGGTTGTTGACCTTGGCCAACGCTGCGTCCACCTGCGCCGCCGGCGCATGACGATAGAGATCGTTTTCCATCACGATGGCGGTGTCGGCTGCGCCGCTCGCCAGCTGTTCCAGCGCCTGATCGAGCGAACCGCCGCCGATCATCGCCAGGCCCATGCTGTTGGCAGCGCCCGCCACGAAGGTGATGCCGACATCGGAACCGCGGCCCTTCAACGCTTTGGCGATGTTGGCCGCCGCTTCGATGATGGCTTCGCTGCCGGCGTTGCTGCCGGTCACGATCAGCGGTTTGCGTGCGCCGGTCAGCGCCTGCACGATGATATCGACTTTCTTGTTCAGGCCGTCGGCCAGATCGTTCACCGCCGGCGCTGCGCTATCCAGCGCGTGCGCGATGGCGAAGCCGAAGCGTGCCTGCTCGTCCACCGGCGCGCGGTAGTTCCAGGCGGCGATGTCGTCCAGGCGGGTGTTGTCGACGTTAGTAGTGAACAGCGGGTACTTGGCGTGCTGACCGATGTTCTGCACCGCCGCGATCTGCCAGTCGGCCACGCGTTGCGCCGCCGCCATCGCGCGAGCTTTCCCCTTGACGGCCTGGCGCACGGACAGCGCGATACGCGCACCGGTTTGCGTCAGGTCTTCGCCCAGCACCAGCACTGCGTCGTAATCTTCGATCTCACGCAGCGCCGGCGTATGGACGCCGCCGTTTTTCAGCACGTTCAGCATCAGCGCCAGGCGTGATTGCTCTGCCTGAGCGATACCGGTGTAGTAGTTCTCGGCGCCGACCAGCTCGCGCAGTGCGAAGTTGCTTTCTAGGCTGGCGCGCGGGGAGCCGATGCCGATGGTTTTCTTCGCCTGACGCAGGATGTCCGCCGCGCCCTGCATCGCCTGCTCGGCGTTCAGGGTGATCCAGTCATCGCCGCGCAGCTGCTGCGGTTGACGCGGACGATCTTTCTGGTTGACGTAGCCGTAACCGAAACGACCGCGGTCGCACAGGAAGTAGTGGTTCACGCTGCCGTTGTAACGGTTTTCGATACGGCGCAGCTCGCCATAGCGTTCGCCCGGGCTGGTGTTACAGCCGATGCTGCACTGCTGGCAAATGCTCGGCGCGAACTGCATGTCCCATTTACGGTTGTAGCGTTCGGAGTGCGTTTTGTCGGTGAATACGCCGGTCGGGCACACTTCCACCAGGTTGCCGGAGAACTCGCTTTCCAGCGTGCCGCTTTCCGGGCGACCGAAGTAGACGTTGTCGTGCGCGCCGTACACGCCGAAGTCGGTGCCGTCCGCATAGTCTTTGTAGTAACGCACGCAGCGGTAGCAGGCGATGCAGCGGTTCATCTCGTGCGAGATAAACGGCCCCAGCTCCTGGTTGTTGTGGGTACGCTTGGTGAAGCGGTAGCGGCGGAAGCTGTGGCCGGTCATTACCGTCATATCCTGCAGGTGACAGTTACCGCCTTCTTCACAAACCGGGCAGTCGTGCGGGTGGTTGGTCATCAACCACTCGACCACGCTTTCACGGAACTGCTTCGCTTCGCCGTCATCGATGGAGATGAAGGTGCCATCGGATGCCGGGGTCATACAGGACATCACCAAACGGCCGCGCGTATCTTCCGCGTTTTGGTATTGCTTTACCGCACATTGGCGGCAAGCGCCGACGCTTCCCAGCGCCGGATGCCAGCAAAAGTAAGGAATATCAAGCCCGAGGGAAAGACAAGCCTGCAGCAGGTTGTCCGCTCCGTCTACCTCATACTCTTTGCCGTCTACATGAATCGTAGCCATAGTCAGCATGCTTCCAAGTGGCCTGCCTTGCGGCAGGCGTTAATCAAAAATTCTGGCCGTGTTCGGGCGAGTTCGGCTTACCAGCGCTGCTTCAGCAGATTGTTCGGCTGAATGCCGCCAATCGCATGGGCGTTGCCGAAGTGCTGCACGGCGATACCCGCCTCGAACTCTTCACGGAAATATTTAATCGCGCTTTGCAGTGGCTCTACGGCACCTGGCGCGTGGGCGCAGAAGGTTTTGCCCGGGCCGAGGGAACGGCACAGCTGTTCGAGGGTTTCGATATCCCCCGGCTGCCCTTCGCCGTTCTCCAACGCACGCAGGATCTTCACGCTCCACGGCAGGCCGTCGCGGCATGGCGTACACCAGCCGCAGGACTCGCGAGCGAAGAACTCTTCCAGGTTGCGCACCAGCGGCACCATGCCAATCTCGTGGTCTACCGCCATCGCCAGCGCGGTGCCGAGACGGCTGCCGGCTTTGCCGATCGCGCCGTATTCCATCGGCAGGTCGAGGTGATCGGCGGTCAGGAAGTCGGTCCCCGCACCGCCCGGCTGCCAGGCTTTGAAACGCAGACCGTCGCGCATGCCGCCGGCGTAGTCTTCCAGGATCTCGCGCGCGGTGGTGCCGAATGGCAGTTCCCAGACGCCCGGATTTTTCACCCGGCCGGAGAAGCCCATCAGCTTGGTGCCTTTGTCTTCACTGCCGGAGATGCCGGTGTACCACTCCACGCCGTTCGCCAGAATGGCCGGCACGTTGCACAGGGTTTCGACGTTATTAACGCAGGTCGGCTTACCCCAGACGCCGGCGCTGGCCGGGAATGGCGGCTTGGAACGCGGGTTGGCGCGGCGGCCTTCCAGCGAGTTGATCAGCGCAGTTTCTTCGCCGCAGATGTAACGGCCGGCGCCGGTGTGCACGATCAGCTCGAAATCAAATCCGGTGCCGAGAATGTTCTTGCCCAGATAGCCGGCTTCGGTGGCTTCCGCGATGGCGCGACGCAGGTGCGCTGCCGCTTCGATGTACTCGCCGCGCAGGAAGATGTAGCCGCGGTAGGCTTTCAGCGCGAACGCGGAGATCAGCATGCCTTCCACCAGCAGATGCGGCAGCTGCTCCATCAGCAGACGGTCTTTATAGGTGCCCGGCTCCATCTCATCGGCGTTACACAGCAGGTAACGGATGTTCATGGATTCGTCCTTCGGCATCAGGCTCCACTTCAAACCGGTGGAGAAGCCCGCGCCGCCGCGGCCCTTCAGCCCGGAGTCTTTCACCAGGCCGACGATCTCGTCCGGGGCCAGGCCTTTGAGGGCCTTTTCTGCGCCGGCATAGCCGTTTTTACTGCGGTATTCGTCCAGCCACAGCGGCTGCTTGTCATCGCGCAGACGCCAGGTCAGCGGATGCGTTTCGGGAGTGCGTACAATGTGCTTGGTCATTGATACTGCTCCAGTAGCGTCTCGATATCTTCAGGCTTCAGCTGACTGTGAGTGTCCTCATCAATCATCATGGTCGGCCCTTTATCGCAGTTGCCCAGACAGCAGGTCGGCAGCAGCGTGAAGCGGCCATCAAAGGTGGTTTGACCCGGTTTGATGTTCAGCTTCTTCTCGATAGCGGCCTGAATGCCCTGGTAACCGGTGATGTGACAAACAACGCTGTCACAATAACGGATCACGTGACGTCCTACTGGCTGACGGAAAATCTGGCTGTAGAACGTGGCCACGCCTTCTACGTCGCTGGCGGGGATGCCCAGCACTTCCGCGATGGCGTAAATCGCACCGTCCGGAACCCAGCCGCGCTGCTTCTGCACAATTTTCAGTGCTTCGATGGAAGCGGCGCGCGGATCCTCGTAATGGTGCTTTTCGTGCTCGATCGCATCACGTTCTTCCGCGCTCAGTACAAATGCATCAACGCCGCTCTGAGGAGCGGCTGCATTGATGGGCTCGAGCGCATCATTGACTGCGTGATTGTCTTTTTGAGAGTGCATAGTTAGCGGTCCACATCTGACATTACAAAATCGATACTACCCAGATAGACGATCAGGTCGGAAACCAGGCTGCCTCGGATGACCGATGGGATCTGCTGCAGGTGCGCAAAGCTCGGCGTACGTACCCGGGTGCGGTAGCTCATGGTGCTGCCGTCGCTGGTCAGGTAGTAGCTGTTGATCCCTTTGGTGGCTTCAATCATCTGGAATGATTCGTTGGCTGGCATCACCGGGCCCCAGGAAACCTGCAGGAAGTGGGTGATCAGCGTTTCAATGTGCTGCAGCGTACGCTCTTTCGGCGGCGGCGTGGTCAGCGGGTGATCGGCCTTGAACGGGCCTTCCGGCATGTTGTTCAGGCACTGTTCGAGGATGCGCAGGCTCTGGCGCAGCTCTTCCACCTTCAGCATCACGCGGGTGTAGCAGTCGCTGTTGCCATCGCCCACCGGCACTTCGAAGTCGAAGTTCTCATAGCCGGAGTAAGGACGCCATTTACGCACATCGAACTCGACGCCGGTGGCACGCAGGCCGGCACCGGTCACGCCCCACTCCAGCGCTTCTTTGGCGTTGTAAGACGCTACGCCGATGGAACGGCCTTTCAGGATGCTGTTCTTCAGCGCCGCTTTCACGTAGGAGTCCAGACGCTTCGGCATCCAGTCGAGGAATTCACGCAGCAGACGATCCCAGCCGCGCGGCAGATCGTGCGCGACGCCGCCGATGCGGAACCAGGCCGGGTGCATACGGAAACCGGTGATCGCTTCCACCAGATCGTAGATTTTCTGACGGTCGGTAAAGGCGAAGAACACCGGGGTCATCGCGCCGACGTCCTGAATGAAGGTGGAGATGTACAGCAGGTGGCTGTTGATGCGGAACAACTCGGACAGCATCACGCGGATGGTGTCGACGCGCTCAGGCACCTTGATGCCGGCCAGCTTCTCGACCGCCAGCACGTAAGGCATTTCGTTCACACAGCCGCCGAGGTACTCGATACGGTCGGTGTACGGAATGTAGCTGTGCCAGGATTGACGCTCGCCCATCTTCTCGGCGCCACGGTGGTGATAGCCTATATCCGGCACGCAGTCGACGATCTCTTCGCCGTCCAACTGCAGAATGATGCGGAACGCACCGTGCGCGGACGGGTGGTTCGGGCCGAGGTTGAGGAACATGAAGTCTTCGTTCTCGGTGCCGCGCTTCATGCCCCAGTCTTCCGGCTTGAAGGTCAGCGCTTCCATCTCCAGATCTTCTTTCTGCTTGGTCAACACGAAAGGATCGAATTCGGTGGCGCGCGCCGGGTAGTCCTTACGCAACGGGTGCCCTTCCCAGGTCTGCGGCATCATGATGCGCGACAGGTGCGGGTGGCCGTCGAAGGTGATGCCGAACATCTCCCAGGTTTCGCGCTCGTACCAGTTGGCGTTCGGGAACACCTTGGTCGCCGTCGGCACATGCAGGTCTTTTTCAGACAGCGCCACCTTCAGCATGATGTCGCGGTTGCGTTCGATGGAAATCAGATGGTAGAAAACGGAGAAATCCGCAGCGGGCAGGCCGTCGCGGTGGGTGCGAAGACGTTCGTCCACGCCATGCAGATCGAACAGCATGACATACGGCTTCGGCTGTTTTCTCAGGAACGTCATTACTTCCAGCAACTGGTCAGGTTTAACCCATACCACAGGCATGCCGGTACGGGTGGCCTGAACAGTAAAGGCTTCCGGCCCAAAACGGTTGCGCAGTTCGCCGATCACCGGGTCGTCAAGGTGATCTCGGGTCTGCCAGGCAGGCAAGGCGTCGTGCGTCGTCAAATCTGTCATAATTTTTTTTCACCACACTAAAGGGTTATTCGCCGCAAGTTTCACTTTTCGCTGTGTTAACCAATAGCGCACTAAGATGGACGTTAAATGAACGTCTTAAATCTCGTCAGGCGTCCGGAGGTTGGTCACCGCGATGCGCTCGCCGTGTTTACGCTCTCTTTCAGACTGCATATTGGCGCGGTAAACGCCCTGATCGCCGACAACCCACGACAGCGGGCGACGTTCTTTGCCGATGGATTCCTGCAGCAGCATCAGCGCTTGCATGTAGGCTTCCGGACGCGGCGGACAGCCGGGAATGTACACATCGACCGGCAGGAACTTGTCCACGCCCTGCACCACGGAATAGATGTCGTACATGCCGCCGGAGTTGGCGCAGGCGCCCATCGAGATCACCCACTTAGGCTCCAGCATCTGCTCGTACAGGCGTTGGATGACCGGGGCCATCTTGGTGAAACAGGTACCGGCCACCACCATCAGGTCAGCCTGACGCGGGGAGGCGCGCAGTACTTCCGCACCGAAACGCGCCACGTCGTGAACGGCGGTAAACGACGTCACCATCTCCACGTAACAGCACGAAAGGCCGAAGTTATACGGCCAAATAGAGTTTTTACGCCCCCAGTTCACCATGTCATGCAGCGCATGTTCGAGTTTACCCATGTAAACCGTGCGGTGGACCTGTTGTTCCAGGGGATCGGCGACGATCTCCTGTTTTTGCAGGGGATAACGGTCGTTCTCACCGTTCGGGTCTATGCGGGTGAGCGTATAGTCCATCTTAATGCCTCGCTGTTACTGCGGATGACTGTTGGTGTTAGTGATCGTGCTCGGTTTGCTGCGGCGTTGGGAACGCGCCGGAGTCCAATCCAACGCGCCGATGCGCACCAGATAAACCAGACCGGCCAATAGCACCAAAATGAAAATGGCGGCTTCGATAAAGCCTACCCAACCGCTCTCGCGAACCGAGACCGACCAGGCGTACAGGTATAAGGCTTCAACGTCGAAAATAACGAAGAACATGGCCACCAGGTAGAACTTGGCGGACAAGCGCATGCGCGCCGTACCGACCGAGTCGATGCCTGATTCAAACGGGGTGTGTTTGGCGCGCGCCCGGGCTCTCCCGCCCAAGAAGAACGCACCCAGCAGCATTAAGCCGCAGAGCCCGATAGCCACGACGAGAAATACGGCGAGCGCCCAGTGATGAGCGATAACTTCAGTGGTTGTTGACATACTCTATGCTTACTCATCAAAAGTGGCGTCGATCGCACTGCTCTTGTCACCGGCAGTTAGTGCGCCACATCGATTTAAGGGAAGGATAAATAACCACACAAACAAACTGCTTTTACAGCGAGTTAGGCAGCGTTTTTCTGTGGGCTTTTTACTCCTTTCTATAACCTTTTGTCAACTTTGACAAAAGTATCTACACACTAGTTTACATACGTATCATTTGATTAACATTTGATGCGCCAGGGACAGGCTAAATCGTGTCAGTTAATTTTTGTGTAGAAACAGATAGATATAAACCAACATGCACATTTCAGTTTTACTATACCATTGTCTCAGGAATTCCCTGTTCTTCCACTCACTACCTAGGGGTATTTTTTTGATCCAGGACACGTTTTCAGCATAAATCCTCAAAAAAAGTGTGGCCCTTTAACAATTTTCCTCAAATTAAGCCGCAAAAACGGCCGCTATAAGCTAACAAAATAACCCTGCTATTACCATGCCTTTAACCCATTCAATCTCATTGCTCAAAAAACAAACTCAACGTCTTAAACCCGGCCAAACTCTCTTTTCAGTAACGCTTAAAAGTTAATAAAACAGCCAACTCATAACAAAATCGTCATTAAATCCCTATAACAGTAAAAATCGCCAAAAAAAGGACAAAAAAAAACCTCCGCCGAAGCAGAGGTTTTCATCAGATCTAACGCCGCGGCGTTATTCTTCTTCGTCCACCAGGCTGGCGTCATCCTGATCGCCCTGGAGACCGTTTTCCGCGCCGTTGAAGCCATAACCGTCATTGCCGCCCTGCATTGCGCTGAAGATGGCCATCGCCAGCTCATTGCTGCACTGCGCGTTTTTGCACAGCGCATACTGGGTATCCGGCAGCGGCGGCAAACCTTCCACCGCCCCCAGCACCCGCAGATCGGGGCTCATCATCTCGATCGGCCGCGCGGTCACGCCCAGGCCGGCCTTACAGGCCGCCCGCACCGCGGACAGCGTGGAGGCGACGTAGGCGATGCGCCACGGGATACCGGCTTCGTCCAACTGTTTGATCGCCAGCGCGCGGAACGGGCTTGGCTCATCCATCACCACCAACGGGATCGGTTCGCCCGCCTGATAGTGGTAATCGGCGGCGCAGTACCACAGCGTCGGCGATGTGCGCAGCACGATATGAGGATGTCCGGCCGGATCGGCCGTGGTCACCGCCAGATCGATCTCGCCCTCTTCCAGCAGATCGACCATCGTCGTGCTGCGCTTTACGCGCACGTCAATGGCCAACTTTGGATAGATGGCGGTCACGCGGTTCAACAGGAAAGGCAGAATGGTATCGGCGGTGTCGTCGGAAGCGCCGATGGTCAGAACACCTTTAATATTGTTGTACATCAGCGAGGTACAGGCTTCGTCGTTAAAGCGCAGGATCTTCCTGGCATAACCGAGAAGCTGAATACCATGCTCAGTCAGGAGTTTGTTACGCCCATGGCGGGCAAACAGTTCTTTGCCGACCAGTTGCTCTAATCGCTGCATTTGTTGACTGACGGCTGATTGAGTACGGCATACGGCGACAGCCGCCGCCGCAAAGGTATTCAAATCAGCAACCGCAACAAAGGTTCTTAGCAGATCGAGGTCGAGATTAAGTATCGGACGATTTGCAGTTGTCATAGTGTATTCTTCACTTTTTTAAATTCTAATTTACGAACTACTACCCTGGTGTGTTTCTCAGACGCCGTTGAAAAGGACGGAGCCTGTTATGACAGTACCCCACTCATAAGTGGAGGGCAAAAAAATTACTTATGATTCGTTACCTCTATCGCTTTTTAAAATGCGATCTATCGATGCTGCTTATAGAACGCGGGGGGCTGAATACCGGTGAAAAGGGAAAACCCCCACCGAACCTGAGATTTTACTCATTCATACTGCCTAATTTCCACTCCATTCGTGCTACTGAGAACCCTTATCAACCGGCCTTCAGACTGCATTCCAGAGCAAAAAAGATAAATAATTAACGGTACCGACTTCGTGTTACTACTCAATGAATTTAATAAATTCAATCAGTAAGATTTTTGCTTTAAATAATAATCTTATAACCACATAAACAATGCTTAAGGTAAAATATAAAGTAAAGCTAATGTAAATATGTCATTTTCCTTAGTGTGGTGCGCGAACCGGCACCCCGCTATCAGACTACTCCGGTATTATCGTTCCTTTACAGTTTATTGAAGCCTATTCTCCCTTTCGGCTTATCAGTTCACTGCTGCCGGCCGCGATCGCCGGCACGTCGCGTTTATCGATGCGGGATTTATCAGAACAAAACCCTAGTAAAATTATAGTTCATGAAATTATGAACCACAAAATAACTTTACCTTTGCTTATCATAACTAAAATCCCCCGTTACGACATGCATTTGCACCAAAGGCGTGCAAAACCCTTCAAAAGCAACTACGCCAGGAGTACATTGGGCGAGTTGCGGCGTCCCACGGTAGGAGCGCCCCTATCCCAGCAAAAGGCTCAACTTTTTATGTCCCCCATTGAGAAATCCAGCAAACTGGACAACGTCTGCTATGACATTCGCGGCCCGGTGCTTAAAGAAGCTAAACGTCTTGAAGAAGAAGGCAACAAAGTCCTGAAACTGAACATCGGCAACCCTGCCCCGTTCGGTTTCGACGCCCCGGACGAAATCCTGGTCGACGTGATCCGCAATCTGCCCACGGCGCAAGGCTACTCCGATTCCAAAGGCCTCTTCTCGGCGCGTAAAGCGATCATGCAGCACTACCAGGCGCGCAACATGCGTGACGTGACCGTTGAGGATATCTACATTGGCAACGGCGTCTCGGAGCTGATCGTCCAATCCATGCAGGCGTTGCTCAACAGCGGCGACGAAATGCTGGTGCCGGCGCCGGACTACCCGCTGTGGACCGCCGCGGTATCGCTGTCCGGCGGCAAGGCCGTGCACTACCTGTGCGATGAGCAGGCCGGCTGGTTCCCGGATCTGGACGACATCATCAGCAAGATCACCCCGCGCACTCGCGGCATCGTGATCATCAACCCGAACAACCCGACCGGCGCGGTTTACAGCAAAGCGTTGCTGGAACAGATCGTCGAGATCGCCCGTCAACACAACCTGATCATCTTCGCCGACGAGATCTACGACAAGATCCTGTACGACGACGCCGAGCACCACTCGATCGCCGCACTGGCGCCGGATCTGCTGACCGTGACCTTCAACGGCCTATCGAAAACCTACCGCGTGGCGGGCTTCCGTCAGGGCTGGATGGTGCTGAACGGGCCGAAGAAGCACGCCAAAGGCTATATCGAAGGGCTGGAGATGCTGGCTTCGATGCGCCTGTGCGCCAACGTGCCGATGCAGCACGCCATTCAAACCGCGCTGGGCGGTTATCAGAGCATCAGCGAATTCATTCAGCCCGGCGGCCGGCTGTACGAACAGCGCAATCGCACCTGGGAACTGCTCAACGATATCCCGGGCGTCTCTTGCGTGAAGCCACAGGGCGCGCTGTATATGTTCCCGCGCATCGACGCCAAGCGCTTCAACATCCACGACGACCAGAAGCTGGTGCTGGATCTGCTGCTGCAGGAAAAAGTGCTGCTGGTGCAAGGCTCCGCGTTCAACTGGCCTTACCCGGATCACGTGCGTATCGTCACCCTGCCGCGCGTAGACGAACTGGAAATGGCGGTCGGCAAGCTGGGCCGCTTCCTGGAAGGTTACCACCAGTAATCGCCTGGGGCGCAGCGCCTTGCTGCGCCCTTCTCTCATTGCCCGGTTGCAAAATTCGCCGTCACTGCTTCACAATGGGGCCCTCACTTGCCGTTAAAGAGAGCACCATGAGCCAGAGCCATTTCTTCGCCCATCTGTCCCGCCTGAAACTGATCAACCGCTGGCCACTGATGCGCAACGTGCGTACCGAGAACGTCTCCGAACACAGTCTGCAGGTGGCCTTTGTCGCCCATGCGTTGGCAGTGATCAAGAACCGCAAATTCAACGGCAACCTCAATGCCGACCGCGTTGCGCTGTTGGCGATGTATCACGACGCCAGCGAAGTGATCACCGGCGACATGCCGACGCCGATCAAGTACTACAATCCGCAGATCGCCCACGAATACAAGAAGATCGAAAAGATCGCCCAGCAAAAGCTGCTGGACATGATCCCTGCGGAGCTGCGCAACGATTTTCGCACCATTCTCGATGAGCACTACTACAGTGAAGATGAAAAGCAGGTGGTCAAGCAGGCGGACGCGCTGTGTGCCTACCTGAAATGCCTGGAGGAACTCTCTGCCGGCAACAACGAATTCACCCTGGCCAAGGCGCGGCTGGATAAAACCCTGGAACAGCGCCGCAGCCCGGAAATGGACTATTTCATGGACGTGTTCATTCCCAGCTTCAGCCTGTCATTGGACGAAATCAGCCTCGACAGCTCGCTGTAACCCCGCGGGCGCAGCCTCGCTGCGCCGCTAAAAGCCGTAGAGCCATGGCACCACGATCACACTGACCGCCATCACCAACAGGGTGAACGGCACGCCGAGACGCACGAAATCGCCGAACTTGTAATTGCCCGGCCCCAGCACCAGCGTGTTGACCGGTGAAGAGACCGGCGTCATAAAGGCGGCGGACGCGGCGATGGCGATGATCATCGCGAACGGGTATGGCGAGACGCCCATTTCGCGCGCGGCGGCAATGGCGATCGGCGCCATCAGCACCGCCGTCGCGGTATTGGAAATAAACAGGCCAATGGTGGCACACAAGACGAACAGGCACAGCAGCATCACGCGCGGCCCCGCGCCGCCGGCGACGTCCATCAACCCGCGGACGATCAGATCCACGCCGCCGGTCTTTTGCAGCGCCTGCGCGAACGGCATCATGCCGACGATCAAAATGATGCTCGGCCAATGGATCGACTTATAGGCGCTCTCCATGTCGATACAGCGGAACTTGCCCATCAGCAGGCAGGCGATCAGCGCCGCGATCGGGTTGGGAATTTCGTCGGTCAGCATCATCGCCACCATCAACGCCAGGCAAAACAGCGCGTGCGGCGCCTGGGTGATCGCCGGCGCCACTTCGTCCACTTCGGCCGGCAGGTTGAGCACGATAAAGTCGTGGGTTTTGGCCTGCAGCTGACGAATCGCCTTCCAGTCGCCGATCACCAGCAAAATGTCGCCCAGCTCCAGCGGCTCGTCCACCAGCTTGCCGCTCAGGGTCTCGCCGTGGCGGCGGATGCCCACCACATTCAGATCGTAGCGGCTGCGGAACGCCGCTTCGCGCAGGCTTTTGCCCAGCAGCGCCGAGTCCGGGATCAGCGACACTTCGGCCATGCCGACGTTGCGCGACTGTTCAGAGAAGTAATCACCGCGCAGCACCATCGGCTCCAGCCGCTGCTCGCCGCAGAATTCGCGCAGATCGACCTGGCTGTCCGACATGTCGATCAAGAGGACGTCGCCCTCGCGCAGCTCGGTGCTGCCGGAGGCGCTGACCATCACCCGCCGGAAGCGTTTCCAGCGCTCGATGCCCACCACGTTGGCGCCATAGCGCGCACGCAGGTGCAGTTCATCCAGCGAACGCCCGATCAGCGGCGAAGCGCTGCGGACAGCCAGCCGCCGCGCGCGGCCGGTCAGCTTGTAGTCGCGGATCAAATCGCGGAAGGTGCGGCGCTGCCAATCATCGCCGGCTTTGCCCGTGTCGCCGCTGCCCAGCCAACGCCGGGCGATCAGCATGTAGCCGACGCCCAGCGCCAGCACCACCAGGCCAATGGGCGTCACGCTGAAGAAACCGAAACCATGGATGCCTTCCCGCACCAGTTCGCTGTTGACCACCATGTTGGGCGGCGTGGCCACCAGCGTCATCATGCCGCTGATAAGCCCAGCGAAGCTGAGCGGCATCATCAGCCGCCCCGGCGCGATCCTCATTCTGGCCGTCACGCTGAGCACCACCGGGATAAAGATCGCCACCACGCCGGTCGAGCTCATGAACGCGCCCAGCCCGGCGACCGTGACCATCAGCAGCATCAACATTTTGGTTTCGCTGCTGCCGGCCACTTTCACCAGCCAGTCGCCCACCTGATAGGCCACGCCGGTGCGCACCAACCCTTCGCCGATCACGAACAGCGCGGCGATCAAAATCACGTTGGGATCGCTGAAACCGACCGTCGCTTCCTGCAGGCTGAGCGTGCCGCTCAGCACGAAGGCGATGATCACCAACAGCGCCACCACATCCATCCGCAGCTTGTTGGTGGTAAACAGCACGATGGCAATCAGCAGTAAACTCAGCACCCACAGTAATTCGCTGTTCAAAACGGCCTCATCCGACAAATGTCCAAGGGTCTAAAAAATAGCATAAAAAAACCCCGCCGAAGCGGGGTCTAATCAATTAGGGTGAAGATAATGCCGCTCAGGCCAGCCGGCGAACGATCGCACCCTGCGCCGTTTTATCAACGGCAATCTGCGCCAGCGAATCCAGCCGCAGGTCGACCTGCTCCAGCTTCGGCGCATCCGCCGGCGCGTTGACCGCAATCACCTGGCAGCCCGCCGCCAGGCCGGAGAGAATGCCGGCCGGCGCGTCTTCAACCACCACGCACTCGTGCGGCGCGAGCCCCAGGCGCTCGGCGCCCAGCAGATAGGCATCGGGCTGTGGCTTACCGTGTTTAACCTGCTCGGCGGTGATGAACACCGCCGGCTGCGGCAAACCGCCGGCCTGGCGGCGAGCGCCGGCCACCGGCACCGAACCGGAGGTGACGATCGCCCAAGGAATGCCGAGCGCGTTCAGGCGCTCCAGCAGCGCAATCGCGCCCGGCAGCGCGCGAACGCCGTCGGTATCCTGCGCTTCGACCTGCTCCAGCAAATCGAACTCGCGCTGAATTTCCGCTTCGCTTTCGCCCGGCATAAAGTGGCGCAGAGAAGTAATGGCCTGTTTACCGTGAATGAAGTCCAGCACCGCGTGCGGATCGACGCCGCGGCGCTCGGCCCAGTGCGTCCAGGCGCGCTCTACCGCCGGCAATGAATCCACCAGGGTGCCATCAAGATCGAACAGAAAACCCTTACACTCCACAGAAAACCTCTTTTTAATCAAGCATTGATGATTTGCGCTATCTCAACGGCGCTCAGGTGATACTGGCGCGGACAGGCCAGCCAGATCGCCAGCATACGCTGGTATTTTTCCCACATTTTGGTTTGGGCGTTGAAACCGTGGCTGCCGGAATCGAAGTGAGTATAGCGCCCCTCGGTGCTGACCAGGAAACGCACGTAGCTCAGGTAGCGGGCCTCGGTGGCGGCATCAAAGCCGAGAAACGCCAGGCGGCGCTCGTCCAGATCCTGCTTCTCTTTCAGGTTGCCCCAGGAAACCTGCAGCGCATGATGCATCTCCATCACGTTGATGATGGTGCGGCACACCTCTTCGCTCAGTTCGCCGAAGTCGCGATCCAGTTCGCGCATTTGCAAACCGAAGCCGCGTTCGACGATGGTTTGCAACCGGCGATAACGGTCGCCGTTGTCCGGATCGAGCAGGGTCATCATCTTGTACTGGTTCGACAGGATCAGCCGCTGGGCGTTGGTCATTTCCATCAGGATTTCCTCATTTCTGTGTGATGGCGGGAGCATCGCACAGCGCAAGAACGCAGGAAATCACAACTCGACCGTTCTTTGATTTAAACCGGGGTTATTGGCGCTTTGACGAGAAAGGCCGCATCAGCGCGGCCTTTTTTCATTTACAGATCGTCGAGGAAGGTTTTGTCCAGCTGCTTGAAAGCACGCTTGAGCAGATCGGCCAACGTCTGATAGGTCGGCGTGCCTTCGAGTGGCGCCACCGCCTGCCCGGCTTCCGTCAGCTTGTTGCGCACCTCATGGAACCATTGCAGCAGCGTCGGCGGCAGCGGCGTGACCGAACGGCGCCCCAGCCACCACAAGCCCTGCATCGGCAGGCTGCAGGCGAACAGCGCGGTGGCGATCGCCGGGCCAAGCTGGCCGCCGAGCGCGATCTGCCAGGTCAGCGTGAAAATCGCCAACGGCGGCATAAAACGGATAGCGAAACGGGTGGCACGCGCAACGCGGTTCTCCGGAAAGACCGGTGCCAGACGTTTGTCCGACGGCCAGGTTTTCATATAATGCTGCCCGCGCTGGAAGACCTGAAACCAGCTTACGGAACCGGACGGTTTGCTCGTCATTGCGTACCTCAACGTCACGTAAAGAAACTAAAAGCGTGCTGCCAGAGACCATACTAAAAAATTTGAAGCTTTAAATTTATTTTGTGTTTGCACCGGGCTATCGGTATCCTAAGCCGGCCTTGTGGCCGGTAGAAGATGACGTAAATTTTGTCAACTTTTAGCCCTATAAAAATCAAGATTATTTAAACCGCAGAGAAATCATCGGTTTTTCCATCATCCTGTGATTTGTGCACTTCACATGATGTTAATCATAAATGTCATCGGCACTATGCGCTACGCTTGTTGTCTGATTGACGATTAATTCACCACGTGTTTTCGATTTTCTTTTAACAACACGACTATTTAAGTAGGTACTTCCATGTCGAGTAAGCTAGTACTGGTTCTTAACTGCGGCAGTTCTTCTCTGAAATTCGCCATCATCGATGCCGTTAACGGCGACGAATTCCTCTCCGGTTTGGCCGAGTGTTTCCACCTGCCTGAAGCTCGCATCAAGTGGAAAATGGACGGCGCCAAACACGAAGCTGCCCTGGGGGCCGGCGCTGCACACAGCGAAGCGCTGAACTTCATTGTTAATACTATTCTGGCACAAAAACCAGAGCTTTCTGCGCAGCTGACCGCTATCGGCCACCGCATCGTGCACGGCGGCGAGAAGTTTACCGCTTCCGCCGTGATCAACGACGAAGTTCTGCAGGGTATCAAAGATTCCGTGCCGTTTGCACCACTGCACAACCCAGCTCACCTGATCGGCATCGCGGAAGCGCTGAAATCCTTCCCTAACCTGGCTGACAAGAACGTTGCCGTGTTCGACACCGCGTTCCACCAGACCATGCCGGAAGAATCTTACCTGTACGCCCTGCCGTACAGCCTGTACCGCGACCACGGCGTTCGCCGCTACGGCGCGCACGGCACCAGCCACTTCTACGTGACTCAAGAAGCCGCGAAGATGCTGAACAAGCCGGTAGAAGAAGTGAACGTGATCACTTGCCACCTGGGCAACGGCGGCTCCGTTACCGCAGTGCGCAACGGCCAGTGCGTTGATACCTCCATGGGTCTGACCCCGCTGGAAGGCCTGGTGATGGGCACCCGCAGCGGTGACATCGATCCGGCTATCATCTTCCACCTGCACGATTCTCTGGGCATGAGCGTTGACCAGATCAACAAGATGCTGACCAAAGAATCCGGCCTGCTGGGCCTGACCGAAGTCACCAGCGACTGCCGTTACGTTGAAGACAACTACGACAGCAAAGCCGACGCCAAACGCGCCATGGACGTGTTCTGCCACCGTCTGGCCAAATACGTCGGCGCCTACAGCGCGCTGATGGAAGGCCGTCTGGACGCGGTGATCTTCACCGGCGGCATCGGCGAGAACGCCGGCATGGTGCGTGAGCTGACCCTGAACAAACTGGGCCTGCTGGGCTTCGAAATCGACCACGACCGCAACATGGCCGCTCGCTTCGGCAAATCCGGCGCCATCACCAAAGACGGCAGCCGCCTGGCGCTGGTGATCCCAACCAACGAAGAGTTGGTCATCGCGCAGGACGCATCCCGCCTGACCGCGTAATGCTCTCAAAACACCGTCAGCCCAGGCTGACGGTGTTGTTTTAGCCTCATGTTAATCGTGAAGAGGACTATTCTGTGTCACGTACTATTATGTTGATCCCCACCGGCACCAGCGTCGGCCTGACCAGCGTCAGCCTGGGTGTCATCCGCTCCATGGAGCAAAAAGGCGTTCGTCTGAGCGTGTTCAAACCTATCGCTCAACCGCGCACCGGCGACAACGCGCTCGACCAGACCACCACCATCATCCGCAGCAGCAACTCCACCATTACGGCGGCCGAACCGCTGCGCATGGACTACGTTGAGGGCCTGCTGAGCTCCAACCAGCAAGACGTGCTGATGGAAGAGATCGTGGCGCGTTACCACGAGAACACCAAAGACGCGGAAGTGGTGCTGATCGAAGGCCTGGTGCCGACCCGCAAGCATCAGTTCGCCAACGCGCTGAACTACGAGATCGCCAAAACCCTGAACGCCGAGATCGTCTTCGTGCTGGCGCTGGGCAACGACTCCCCGGCGCAGCTGAAAGAGCGCATCGAACTGGCGCGCACCAGCTTCGGCGGCAGCAAGAACAAAAACATCACCGGCGTTATCATCAACAAGCTGAACGCACCGGTCGACGATCAGGGCCGCACCCGTCCTGACCTGTCCGAAATCTTCGACGACTCCACCAAAGCCAGCATCGCCCACGTCGATCCTGCGCAGCTGTTCGCCAACAGCCCGCTGCCGGTTCTGGGCTGCGTGCCGTGGAGCTTCGATCTGATCGCCACCCGCGCCATCGACATGGCTCGCCACCTGAAGGCCCGCGTGGTCAACGAAGGCGACATCATGACTCGCCGCGTGAAGTCCGTGACCTTCTGTGCGCGCAGCATCCCGCACATGCTGGAACACTTCCGCCCAGGCTCTCTGCTGGTGACCTCCGCAGACCGTCCTGACGTGCTGGTCTCCGCCTGCCTGGCGGCGATGAACGGCGTGGAAATCGGCGCTATCCTGCTGACCGGCGGCTATGCTATCGACGAACCGATCAGAAAGCTGTGCGAACGCGCCTTCCAGACCGGCCTGCCGGTGTTCATGGTCGACACCAACACCTGGCAGACCTCGCTGAGCCTGCAGAGCTTCAACCTCGAAGTGCCGGCGGACGACCACCAGCGCATCGAGAAAGTGCAGAACTACGTAGCCAGCCACATCAACACCGAGTGGATCGACTCGCTGACCGCCACCTCCGAGCGTTCACGCCGCCTGTCTCCACCGGCGTTCCGTTACGAGCTGACCGAGCTGGCGCGTAAAGCCGGCAAACGCATCGTGCTGCCGGAAGGCGACGAGCCGCGTACCGTGAAAGCGGCGGCCATCTGTGCCGAACGCGGCATCGCGGAATGCGTGCTGCTCGGCAACCCGGACGAGATCCAGCGCGTCGCGGCAGCGCAGGGCGTTGAGTTGGGCAAAGGCATCGAAATCGTCGATCCGGTCGCCGTACGTGAAAACTACGTGCCGCGTCTGGTTGAGCTGCGCAAGAGCAAGGGCATGACCGAAGTGGTCGCGCGCGAGCAGCTGGAAGACAACGTGGTGCTCGGCACCCTGATGCTGGAACAGGGCGAAGTCGACGGCCTGGTCTCCGGCGCGGTTCACACCACCGCCAACACCATTCGTCCGCCGTTGCAGCTGATCAAAACCGCGCCGGGCAGCTCGCTGGTGTCCTCCGTGTTCTTCATGCTGCTGCCTGACCAGGTACTGGTCTACGGCGACTGCGCGATCAACCCGGATCCGACCGCCGAGCAGCTGTCTGAAATCGCCATCCAGTCTGCGGATTCCGCCGCGGCCTTCGGCATCGAGCCGCGCGTAGCGATGATCTCCTACTCCACCGGTAACTCCGGTGCGGGCAGCGACGTTGAGAAAGTGCGCGAAGCGACCCGTCTGGCGCAGGAAAAACGCCCGGATCTGATCATCGACGGCCCGCTGCAGTACGACGCCGCCATCATGGCCGACGTTGCCAAGTCCAAGGCGCCGAACTCACCGGTGGCCGGCCAGGCGACCGTGTTCATCTTCCCGGATTTGAACACCGGCAACACCACCTACAAAGCGGTACAGCGCTCCGCTGACCTGGTTTCCATCGGCCCGATGCTGCAAGGCATGCGCAAGCCGGTGAACGACCTGTCGCGCGGCGCACTGGTTGACGATATCGTCTACACCGTCGCGCTGACGGCGATCCAGTCTTCCCAGGCTGACGCTGCCGCCGCCAAGGCCTGATAGCCCATTAATGCCACGCCCCGTCCTGGACGAGGTTATGGATAATGAATATTGGCGTAAAACAATAAAGCACTGCTCAAGCATATTGAGCGGTGCTTTTTTTATTCTGAAGCCAGAATCATTTTTTCTCCTCCGGAGGAACCTCGCCGCCTCCCCCGCGCTTAGCTTGCACCAATTTATTTATAAACAAATAAATAGCTACGGCATCACCGGCGAGTCATTTCCATTCCACCTTAAGATAAGAATACTCTTAATTAAAGGTCCGGCTTATTCTGATGACAGGATCTTGTGCTAGACACTATGCACACTCATAAAAAAATCTGAAGGTTTACCCTATGGCACACACTGGTCAATCCGTTGAGAAAATAGCCAAGACGCTCATTAACAATGCCATTAATTACGATTCCTACCTCTGGAGGATCGACCGGCTCGGCCCCACAACGAACAGAATGCTGGCGCTGGCTTTTTCTCTGACGAGAGGAAAAAGAGAGGTGTCGGGATTAACTCGCTTCGTGGGTCACAGCGCAGGCATCACGCATGACGCCTCCCTATTTGACCGATATATTGCAGAACTGCAGGCGAAGGAGAAAAAAAGCCAGCGGCTGATTCTCCCGTGGAGCGGTAAAAAGGAAGTTGAAGCGCGGCCCTTTACCGCGTGCGCCGAAGCCCATGTGTGGCTTGAACTTTATGCTCGCAACCTGCATCCGCGTCATTACTACTGCGTAGCTTTTAACGGGGATGGGAGAATCGCACCCTGTTGCAATAACTGCAAAATGTGGGTTCACAATGCGTTTTTCGGCGTGGTCACGCCGAATACCGAATATAACAACCGACACACCTATTCTCCGCGTTAAGGCACGCGCGTTGCCTCAACGACGTTACATGGCCTTATCAGGCAACGCCGGTCATTGACCGGCGTCTTAGTCTTTCCTAACGATGTGCCAACAGCTGCCCGGCAGCCTCCAGAATATGCTCGGCGGTCAGGCCGTACTCCTGCTGTAAAAACGCCTGGGTGCCCACCTGACCGTAACGCTCCTTCACCCCCACGCGCCGCATCGGCGTCGGGCACTCTTCCGCCAGCACCTCCGCCACTGCGGATCCCAGCCCGTTATGAATGCTGTGGTTTTCACAGGTGACGATGCGTCCGGTCTTGGCCGCGTAGGTTTTGATCAGTTCACGGTCGATAGGCTTGAGGGTGAACATATCGATCACCGCCGCGCTGACGCCCTGCTGCGCCAGCATCTGCGCCGCCTTCAGCGCCTCCGCCACCATGATACCGTTGGCGATCAGCGTGACGTCTTCGCCGTCGCGCAGCAGGTTGCCCTTGCCGATGGTAAAGCGCGAGCCTTCCTGGTAGATGCGCGTCGCCTGCTTGCGGATGGTGCGCACCCAGTAGAAACCGCGCAGATCCATCAACTGGCGCAGAATGTCGGCGAACATGGTGGCGTCGGTCACTTCCAGCACCACCGAATGCGCCAACCCGCGTACGATGCCCATGTCCTCGAACGACATGTGGGTACCGCCGTTGTGGCAGGCGCTCACCCCCGCATCGGAGGCGATCACCTTGACGTTGTTGCGCTGATAATCCAGCGACATGAACAGCTGATCGAAACAGCGGCGGCTGGCGAAAGCGGTAAAGGTATGCACGAACGGCACCCGGCCGGTGAGCGACAGCCCGGCGGCGACGCCAATCACGTTGGCCTCCATGATGCCGCAGTTGATCACGTGCTGCGGGTGATCCTTGTGCACGCCGTCCATCGCCATCGAGCTCATCAAATCCGCCTCCAGCGCGATGATCGGCGCGCCCGCTTCAATCTGCCGACGCACCGCGCCGGCATAGACTTTGCGCATTTCGACGGCGTCGTTTTCCAACTGCGTCACTACGTTAAACATGGGCAGCCTCCAGTTCGGCGATGGCTTTTTCGATTTCCAGCTGCACGTCCGGCGTCAGGCGCAGGTGGTGTGAGTTCGACAGGTTTTCCAGATAGGTCACGCCCTGCCCTTTGATGCTGTCGAGCACGATCGCCAGCGGCTGCTGTTCACCGCCGCGCGCCGGCGCCACCGCCGCCAGCAGCGCCGCGATGTCGTCGCCCTTGATGGTCTGCACCTCAAAGCCGAAAGCGCGGAACTTGGCGGCCAGATCGAACGGTTGGATCACCTCGTCCAGCGCACCGTCTAGCTGTTGCTTGTTGTAATCGATGAACAGCGTCAGGTTGTTCAGGTTGTGGTGGGCGATAAACTGGAACGCCTCCCAGCACTGCCCTTCGTTCAGCTCACCGTCGCCGAGGATGCTGAACACCCGGTTACGACGCCCCGCCAGCCGATGGGATAACGCCATGCCGGCGGCGATCGACACGCCCTGCCCCAGTGAACCGGTGGTGGCGTCCACGCCGCGCGTGCGCAATCGGTCCGGGTGGCTAGGCAGACGCGTGCCGTTCTGGTTGAGGGTCTTCAGCTCCGCCAGCGGGAAGTAGCCCTTGATCGCCAGCGTGCTGTACAGCGCCGGGCCGGCGTGCCCCTTCGACAGCACGAAGTCATCGCGCTCCGGCCAGTCCGGATCCGCCGGATCGATACGCATCACGCTGCCGTACAGCACCGCCAGCGTCTCCACCACCGACATGCAGCCGCCGTAGTGGCCGAAGCCCAGCCCGGTCAACGCCTTCAATGTTTCCAGGCGGATCGCGCGCGCCAGGGTCTGCAGCTCTTCAATTTCCGTTTCGCTCGTTGTGTAGTTCATCAGTCTGCCTCGTTATTTCTCGACGCGGTCAGCGGCCGGCGCGCCTTTGCGTTTTCCCAGGAAGTTATGCGCCACCAGCAGCGCGAACACGGCGACGATCGCCAGCATGATCATCTCCTTCGACATAAAGCGCGCCATGTTGCCCAGCAAGATGCCGATCGCGCCGAAGTCGGCGTCGGAGAAGGTGGTGTTGGCAAAGCCCAGCGCCCCCAGCACCGGCAGCAGCAATACCGGCAGGAAGGTGATCAGCAGCCCGTTGGCGAAGGCGCCCAGCATCGCGCCGCGCCGCCCGCCGGTGGCGTTGCCGAACACCCCGGCGGTAGCGCCGGTGAAGAAATGCGGCACCACGCCGGGCAGGATCAGCACCATTTTCAGCTGCCCCAGCAGGAACAGCCCGGCCAACCCGCCAAGGAAGCTGAACAGGAAGCCGATCAGCACCGCGTTGGGGGCATAGGGATAGACCACCGGGCAATCCAGCGCCGGCCGCGCGTTAGGCACCAGTTTTTCCGAGAAGCCGGTGAACGCCGGCACGATTTCCGCCAGAATCAAGCGCACGCCCTGCAGGATGATGAACACCCCGGCGGCGAAGGTGATGGCCTGAATGATCGAATACACCAGGTAATTCTGGCCGCCGCTGAGCTCGCTCTCCACATAGGCCCGCCCGGCGCAGATCGCCAGGATCAGGTAGATGACGATCATGGTCATCGAGATCGAAATGGAACTGTCGCGCAGGAAGCTGAGGTTTTTCGGCAGGTTCATCTCCTCGGTCGAGCGCGAATTTTTACCCACCTTCGAGCCGATCCAGCCGGACAGCACGTAGCCCAGGGTGCCAAAGTGGCCGAAGGCGATATCGTCGTTGCCGGTGATGCGACGCATATAACGCTGGGCGATCGCCGGGAAGAACGCCATCACCAGCCCCAGGGTCAGCGCACCGGTAAACACCAGCTGCACGCCCTCAAAGCCCGCCACCGTCAGGATGATGCCAATCATGCAGGCCATGTAGAAGGTGTGGTGGCCGGTGAGAAAGATGTATTTCAGCCGGGTAAAGCGCGCCACCACGATATTCGCCACCATGCCGAACGCCATGATCAGCGCAGTGGAGGCGCCGTATTTCTCCAGCGCGATGGAGACGATCGCCTCGTTGTTCGGAATGATGCCTTGAATATTAAACGCATGTTCGAACATGCCGCCCAGCGGATTGAGCGACCCGACCAATACCGTGGCGCCACCGCCCAAGACGATAAAGCCGAGAATGGTTTTTACCGTGCCTTTCACCACGTCGGAAAACGATTTCTTTTGCGCCAGCAAACCGATCAGCGCAATAAGCCCGACCAGTACCGAAGGCACCTTTAATATATCCACCACAAACTTAAGCGTTTCCTGGATAAACATATCCACCTCGCCAATCGTTTTATTCAGATGATTGAGTGGGCTTCGAAGTAAGCGCGCAGCTTGGCTTCCAGCTCATTGATGTCGATGATGTTGCTGATCACTACCAGCTGCTCGGCCGGTACGCTGGCGCTGTCGGCGATGTCTTTCGCCATTACGAACACGTCAGCAGCGCCGGGGGTAGCAGACGACAGATCGGAGTGTTCGACCTCGGCCTCCACCCCCATCTTTTTCAGCACTTTTTTAATGTTCATTTCCACCATAAAACTGCTGCCGAGACCGGAACCGCAAATCGCCATGATTTTCATAATATCCACCTGTTGAATTTAGCGTGTAGGGTAGCGCCGCCGGTCCTATTCCCGGCGTTGTTAGCATTAATCGTGTTCCTGGTGATTAAACGTTAATAGCGGGCGATAATATCCTCAATTTGCCGTTTATCTGTGGCGTGAAATAACGCCTCCATCGCCGAGTTATCTGAAAATAATTCCGCCAATTGCGAAATCATTTCAATGTGGCTGTTGCCGTCGGGCGCCGAAAGCATCACCACCACCTGAACCGGATCGTTATCCGCGGAATGGAAGTTCACGCCCTGGTGGATCTTCAACAGCGACAGCCCCAGCGCATTGGCGCCCTCCTCCGGCCTGGCGTGCGGCATCGCGATGCCCGGCGCCAGGACGAAATAGGGGCCGAGCTTCTCCTGCTGATGAAAGATGGCCGTCAGGTAATTCGGCGTAATCACGCCACGTTGCAGCAGTGGCTGTGCGCTCAACGTTACCGCCTGGCGCCAGTCCTCCACCCGTTCGCACAGCTGTATATGATCGGCGGTCAGCCACTCTTTCAGCACGTTCCCCTCCCAAGCGTTGATGGTTTCGGCCGGTGATTAATTCACCGACGACGGTAAAACTTTAATCAACCCCTCTCGGCGACACAGTGACTGACATCACAAAGATAGCGCTACCAAAGCGCTATCATGCAGATCTGTGATATCGCTATCAAAACACCGCGCTGCAGTATGGCGTTAACCACAATTTTTTCTCGCTCTTTCGGGTAACGGGGTAGAATGTGCCGCATACTGGGATCGTCGAAGCCGCGCCGTCGGCTTCCCACCCTCACCATTTTTATGCGCCGCTCGCGCATTTCAGTCGGGATTAGGCATGTCGATCGGTAAAAAACGACGCAGCACAGGCAGGGTGACGTTGGCTGACGTAGCGCAGCTGGCGGGCGTCGGCACCATGACGGTGTCGCGCGCGCTGCGCACGCCGGAGCAGGTTTCAGACAAACTGCGCGAGAAGATCGACGCGGCGGTAAACGAACTGGGCTACCTGCCCAATCTGGCCGCCAGCTCGCTGGCGTCAGCGTCCTCTTACACCATCGCCATGGTGGTGCCCAGCCTGTCCGAATCCGGCTGCGCCGAGATGTTCGCCGGCCTGCAGAAAGTGCTGCAGCCGGCCGGTTATCACATCATGCTGGCGGAATCGCAGCATCACCTCGAACGCGAAGAAAAACTGCTGGAGACTCTGCTTTCTTACAACCTGGCGGCGGCGGTGCTGCTCAGCGTCGAGCATTCGCAAAATGCCCGCAACGCGCTCATCGCCGCCAACATTCCGGTGGTGGAGATCGGTGCCGTGCGCGCCGATCCGATCGACATGAGCATCGGCATCGATTACGTGGCGGCGATGTATCAGCTGACGCAAACGGTGATCGCCAGCGGCTACCAGAATATCGGGCTGCTGTGCGCCAACCAGGAACAGTGGATTTTCCAGCAGCACCTGCAGGGCTGGCACAAGGCGCTGCTGCGCAACCATATGTCGCCGCATCGGGTCATCAACGCCGCGCAGACCGCCAGCTTCAGCACCGGCGCGCAGCAGCTGCCGGAATTCTTGCTCGCCTGGCCGGAGCTGGACGCGCTGGTGTGCGCCTCGGACGAACTGGCCGGCGGCGCGCTGTATGAATGCCAGCGGCGGCGCATCAAGGTGCCGGACAATCTGGCGGTGGTGGGGTTCGGCAACAGCGAGTTCAGCCGGGTGTGCCAGCCGCCGCTGACCACCATGACCATTCCGCATCGCGATATCGGCATTCAGGCCGGCCAGGCGCTGCTGGCGCGGCTGAACGAGCAGCCCTGGCTGCCGGAAGGCATCCTGCCCGCCACGCTGTGCCGCCGCGACAGCTGCTGAATCAGCCCCAAAAAAAAAGCCGGTCGATGACCGGCTTTCTCACGCGTTGGCGTCTCAGTGGTTATCGAGCGGCTTACCGTAATCCTGTTCGTTGTTGCGCGTCAGCCACAGCGACAGCGCCTTCAGCGAATCCGGGGTAAACTCGTCGCAACGCGCAGTGATCTCTTCCGGCGTCAGCCAGCATACCTCGGCCACTTCTTCTTCCTGCAGCGCGAACGGGCCGTGCGATACGCAGCTGAACAGCGCGCCCCACACCCGGCACTGATCTTCTTCGAAGTAGAACAGACCGTGCTCGGCGAAAGGCACGCCGGCGATGCCCAGCTCTTCTTCCGCTTCGCGACGCGCTGAATCCAGCACGTTTTCACCGCTTTGCACTACGCCACCCGCCGTCGCGTCCAACCAGCCCGGGTAGAAGTCCTTGATCTCGGTGCGACGCTGCACCAGAATTTTTCCCATCCCATCATGCACCACAATATAGGTAGCACGATGGCGCAGCCGCTCCGCCCGCATCTGTTGACGACTGGATTGAGCAATCACCTCGTTTTGCTCGTCGACGATATCAACCCATTCGGTATCTGCAGCCTGACCCTGTTCCGCCATCCTCTAAAACCTTCTATTTTGGCGCGATGCATCCCGCGCGCTGGTTAATCAATGAGTGTTTTTCAAAGATTTTTATTGTGTGTGTATAAATTAGTGCGTTTAGCGTGTTAACGCCACCTCCGCGACGACCTTGCCGTCGTCGAGCGTCAGCACGCTCAAAGTGCCCCGATCCAACATGCCGTAGCTGGCCGGAAAGCCCCCTTTGGGGATGCTGACCGAGCCCGGATTGAAGCAATAGATCTCACCCTGCCGCTCCGCCTGCGGCAGATGCGTATGGCCGTAGGCCAGGACGTCACCGCGGGATAACGGCGGCAGTGCCGAGGGATGATAAAGGTGACCGTGGGTCAAAAACAATCGTCTTTTTTGCAGTAAAACCTGTTGCCAGGGCGCCTCGATGGGAAACGTCAACAGCATCTGATCGACCTCGCTGTCGCAATTGCCGCGAACGGCGATGATCTTGTCGCTATAGCGATTCAATCGTTCGGCAACCTGAGCGGGCTGATACCCGGCGGGCAGCGCGTTGCGCGGGCCGTGATTCAGCAAATCACCCAGAAGAATCAACCAGTCGGCGCCGTTTTGTGCGAACAATTCCAGCACGCGTTCTGTAGCAGGCAGCGATCCGTGAATATCTGAGGCGAACATCAGCTTCATAACCTTGTCCTATAGAGGGAAATAAGCGCCATTTTACCGCGCTGGCGCCGTGCGGCAAACCGCCGCCCGCCCCGGTGGAGAATTGTGATCCAACCGAGCAGATAGCATCGGACGAATCCCACATAGCCTGCTATCCTTAGCTGCTATTGTTGGATCTCTGATATACCTTTGTGCGCGGCGAAGACCGCAGCAACGTGTAATGAATTACAGATCACCTTACCGCAGGAGGCAACATGATTGACCTGTATTACGCGCCTACTCCCAATGGTCACAAGATCACCTTGTTTTTGGAAGAGGTCGGCTTACCCTACCGTATCCATCGCGTAAACATCAGCGCCGGCGAGCAGTTCAAACCGGACTTTCTGAGCATTTCTCCCAACAACAAAATCCCGGCGATCGTCGATCAGCAACCGGTGGACGGCGGCGCGCCAATCAGCCTGTTCGAGTCCGGGGAAATTCTGCTGTATCTGGCGGAGAAAACCGGCAAGCTGTTGAGCAAGGGCCTGCGCGAACGCGCCGCCACCCTGCAGTGGCTGTTCTGGCAGGTGGCCGGTTTCGGGCCGATGCTCGGGCAGAATCACCACTTTAACCACTACGCGCCGCAGCCGGTGCCTTACGCCATCGAGCGTTACCATCTGGAAACCAAGCGGCTGTACGGCGTGCTGGAAGCTGAACTGCAAAAACACCCGTACCTGGGCGGCGACAACTACAGCATCGCCGATATCGCCACCTACCCGTGGGTGGTGTCACATCCGCGCCAACGCATCGATCTGGCAGATTACCCGGCGGTGCGCAACTGGTTCGAGCGTATCAGCAACCGCCCGGCGACCGAGCGCGCCTACAAAGTGGCCGAACAAGGCTAAGCGCCTTCCCCGACTCCCCGTCGGCCGGGGAGTCACATCGTCCCCACGTTATCTTTTCCTTACTTTCCGTGTATTCTGAACGCTAATAATCAGACCTATGGAGAATCTCTGATGTCTTTCAGTCAACCCGACGCCGTTATTCGCATTAAAAATCTGCGGCTGCGCACGTTCATCGGTATCAAGGAAGAAGAAATCAACAACCGACAGGACGTTCTGATCAACGTGGCGATCCATTACCCGGCGGACAAGGCGCGCAACAGCGAAGACATCGCCGATGCCCTCAACTACCGCACTATCACCAAAGCGATCATCCGCCATGTGGAAGATAACCGTTTCGCGTTGCTGGAAAAATTAACGCAGGATGTGCTCGACATCGTAAAAGAACACGCCTGGGTGACCTATGCTGAAGTGGAGATAGATAAACTTCTGGCCCTGCGCTACGCCGACTCGGTCTCCATGACCATGAGCTACCGCCGGGACTAACTCAGGGAGGTCGACCATGCGGATCCTGATCACCGGCGCAACGGGATTGATAGGCAGCAGCCTGACGGCCAGGCTGCTGGCGCTTTCTCACCACATTACGGTGCTGACGCGAGACGAACGGCGAGCCCGGGCCAGGCTGGGCGACCAGCCAAGCTATTGGCAAACCCTGGACGACCGGCAGTCGCTGGATGACTTCGATGCGGTGATCAATTTGGCCGGCGAACCTATCGCCGACAAGCGCTGGAGCGCGCAGCAGAAAGAGCGCCTGTGCCGCAGCCGTTGGGATCTGACCGAACGGTTGGCGCAGCTTATCAAGGCCGGCAGTACGCCGCCCGGCGTGCTGATTTCCGGTTCCGCCGTCGGCTACTACGGCGATCAGGGGCAGGCGGTGGTCACCGAAGAGGAGCCACCGCATGACGAATTCACCCACCAGCTGTGCCAACGCTGGGAAACGTTGGCGCTGCAGGCGCAGAGCGATGCCACCCGCGTCTGCCTGCTGCGCACCGGCGTGGTGCTGGCGCCACAAGGCGGCGCACTGGCCAAAATGCTGCCGCCGTTCCGCTTCGGGCTGGGCGGCCCGATCGGCGACGGCCGCCAATATCTGCCGTGGATCCATCTCGACGACATGGTCAACGGCATTATTTATCTGCTGGATCACGCCACGCTGACCGGCCCGTTCAACATGGTCGCTCCCTACCCGGTGCATAACGAGCAGTTCGCCGCCCAATTGGCCAACGTGCTCGATCGCCCGGCGTTTCTGCGGGTGCCGGCGTTCGTCATGCGTTTGTTGATGGGGGAAGCGGCGGTGCTGGTGCTCGGCGGCCAGCGGGCGGTGCCGAAGCGGCTGGAAGAAGCCGGCTTCCACTTCCGCTATCTGGAATTGGAACAGGCGCTGGATGACGTGATTAATCAGCGGGCCGAAGCCCGCTGATCTGACGTTACTTCAACGCGCCGGACAGGAACTGCTGCAGGCGCGGGCTTTTGGGGTTGCCGAACAGCTCGGCCGGCGGCCCCTGCTCTTCGATCAACCCTTTGTGCAGGAAGATCACGTGGTTGGAAACGTGGCGCGCAAATTCCATTTCGTGCGTCACCACCACCATGGTTTTTCCCTCTTCCGCCAGCTTCTGCATGATGCGCAGCACCTCGCCCACCAGCTCGGGATCCAGCGCCGACGTCGGTTCGTCAAACAGCAGCACTTCCGGCTCCATCGCCAGCGCGCGGGCAATGGAGACGCGCTGCTGCTGGCCACCCGACAGGTGCACCGGGTACTTGCCGCGCGCCCGCTCGTCGATGCCCACTTTATCCAGGTAACGCACCGCGCGCTCATGCGCGTCGGCCTTGCTCAGCCCCAGCACCTGCACCGGCGCCTCCATCACGTTCTCCAGCACCGTCATGTGGCTCCACAGGTTGAAATGCTGGAACACCATGGTCAGGCGGGTGCGCAGCAGCTGCAGCTGCTTCTTGTCGAACACCTTCAGCTGGCCGTCTTTGTCACGCACCATGCGAATGTCTTCGTTGTTCAGGCTGATCGAACCTTCGCTCGGCTTCTCGAGGAAGTTGATGCAGCGCAGAAAGGTGCTTTTGCCGGAGCCGGAGGAGCCGATGATGCTGATCACATCCCCGGCGTTGGCCGCCAGCGAGACGCCCTTCAGCACTTCGTGGTCGCCATAGCGTTTGTGCAGTTCCGTGACGGCTAATTTATTCTCAGACATGGTTTTTCTTCCCGTCATTTATCAGTGACTAACGTGTGCCATCCAGCGTCTTTCAGCCTTGCGGAACAGGCTGATTAACACGTAGGAGATGATCAGGTACAGCACCGCCGCGATGCCGAAGGCGTAGAAAGGCTGATAGGTCGCGGCGTTGATGTCGCGCGCGATTTTCAGCAGATCCGGCACGGTGGCGGTAAACGCCAGCGCGGTGGAGTGCAACATCAGGATCACTTCGTTGCTGTAAGCCGGCAGCGCGGTGCGCAGCGCCGAAGGTAAAATGATGCAGCGATACATCTTGAAGCGCGAGAAACCGTAGGCGTTGGCGGCCTCAATTTCACCGTGCGGCACCGAGCGGATGGCTCCGGCGAAGATCTCGGTGGTGTAGGCGCAGGTGTTGAGCGTCAGCGCCAGGATGGTGCAGTTGAGCCCGCTGCGGAAAAACGCGTTGAGAAACTCGCTGCCGCGCACGATCTCAAGGCTGTACATGCCGGAGTAGAACACCAGCAGCTGCACGTACAGCGGCGTACCGCGAAACACGTAGGTATAGAGCCACACCGGGAAACGCACCCAACGAATGGAAGAGACGCGTGCCACCGCCATCGGGATCGCCAGCAGCCCGCCCATCACCACCGAGGCGATCAGCAGCCACAGCGTGACCGCCACGCCGGTGAAACGGTAGCCGTCGCTCCACAGCAGCGACTGCCAATACTGTTGCAGGATATCGATCATAACTCAGCCCTCTTGACGCCCAGCGAGTAACGCCGTTCGAGCCACAGCAGCACGCCATTGGAAACGGTAGTGAAGATCAGGTACACCACGCCGGCCACAATGGCGAAGAAGAACGGCTGATAGGTGCCTTTCCCCGCCAACTGCGTGGCTTTCACCACGTCGTTCAGGCCAAGGATCGACACCAGCGCCGTCGCCTTCAGGATCACCTGCCAATTATTGCCGATACCCGGCAAGGCAAAGCGCATCATCGCCGGGAACAGAATGCGCCGGAAGATCTGCGCGCCGCTGAAGCCGTAGGCCGTTGCCGCTTCGATCTGCCCTTTCGGCACCGCCAGATAGGCGCCGCGGAAGGTCTCAGTGAAGTAAGCGCCGTAGATAAAGCCAAGGGTCATGATACCGGCGCCGAGCGGATCGATATCAATCTGCGAGAAGCCCAGCAGCGTGGTGATGTTGTTCAGCGCGATTTGCAGGCCGTAAAAGATGAGCAGCATCAGCACCAGATCGGGCACGCCGCGGATCAGCGTGGTATAAGCGCCGAACAGACCGGAGATAAAGGGGTTATGAGACAGTTTGCCACCGGCGCCGATCAAACCGATCACCACCGCCAGCACCACGGAACTGAGGGCCAGCTCCAGCGTCACCAGAGCCCCCTCGAAAATCAGTTGGGAATAGCCTTGCAGCATCTACTTCACCCTGTGGTCTAGGATCCGAACCATCGGGGCCGGCGCACCGGCCCCGCAGTCACAACATGGAACGGGAAGCGGATTACCCGCCGTAGACGTCAAAGTCGAAGTACTTTTTCGCGTATTTATCGTAGGTGCCGTCTTTACGCATCTCGGCGAAGGCCTTGTCCAGCGCCGCTTTCAGCTCGGTATCGGTCTTGCGCAGCCCCATGCCGGTGCCGACGCCGAAGAACTTGTCATCCTTCACCGATTCGCCGGCGAACGCATAGTCTTTGCCCGGCGGCTGTTTCAGGAAGCCGTCGCTGCCCGCCACTTCATCCTGGAAAGCGGCGTCGATGCGGCCGGAGGCCAGGTCAGCATAGGCCAGATCCTGGTTCTGGTAAGGCACGACGGTGACCCCCTTCGGCTGCCACATAGCGTTGGCATAGGCTTCCTGAGTGGTGCCCTGCAGCACACCCACGCTCTTGCCTTTCAGCGCTTCGGCGGTCGGCAACAGCTTGGAGCCCTTCGGTGCGATCAGACGCGCGTTGGCGGCATACAGCTTGTCGGTAAAAGCAATTTCCTGCTGGCGTTTGTCAGTGATGGACAGCGAAGAGATGATGGCGTCGATTTTCTTCGCCTTGAGGGATGGGATCAGCGCGTCGAAGTCGCTCTCCACGAAGGTGCATTGGGTATTGATGCGTTTGCACAGCTCTTTGGCCAAATCAATGTCAAAGCCGACCAATTCGCCTTTGGCATTTTTAGATTCAAACGGTGCGTATGTCGGATCGGTGCCAATCTTCAGCGTGGAAGGAATGGCGGCAAAGGCGCTGCTGGCGGCGCTCAAAGCCAGAACTAACGGCAAAATCAAAACCCGCTTTTTCATAAATTACCCTCAAATTGATTTTTTTGATGCCACTACGGGCATTACTTTCCCCACCAAATCAATTTGCAGTAATCGTGCCACATTAGGTGCTACGGGCGGAGGGAACGGCTCCGGCCTTCACAATACTGTTTCCTGGGACGATAACCGCAAAATTAAATCGGCCGATCGGGGCCGCGCCACTGGCTGCCGCAACAGGACGGCGCCATGAAACAGTGAACGTGATGAAGTGGGATCATTATGGTGCATACGCCGCCCCAATTCAGTGCGGTGTTGCACAAATGTACCAATTTAGGGATAAAATTGTTAATTAGCACCCTGCCAACGGGTGAACAGATCGGTAGGCAGCTCGATATCAAACTGGTCGATCACCCGATTGACGGTTTGATCGATGATGTCTTCCACGCTTTTCGGCTGGTGGTAAAACGCCGGCACCGGCGGCATGATCACCGCGCCCATCTCCGCCGCCTGCGTCATCAGCCGCAAATGACCAAGATGCAACGGCGTTTCACGCACGCATAAGACCAAACGGCGGCGCTCTTTGAGCACCACATCGGCGGCGCGGGTCAGCAATCCGTCACTGTAGCTGTTAACGATGCCGGACAGGGTTTTGATCGAACAAGGCAGGATCGCCATGCCCAACGTTTTGAAGGAGCCCGAGGAGATGCCGGCGGCGATGTCGCGCGCATCGTGCACCACGTCGGCCAGCGCCTGCACTTCCCGTAGGCTGTACGGCGTTTCCAGCGCCAGCGTCTGTCTTGCAGCATTACTCATCACCAGATGGGTTTCCACCTCTGCGACGTCGCGCAAAACCTGTAACAGGCGCACACCGTAGATGGCGCCGCTGGCGCCGGAAATGCCGATGATGAGTCGTTTCATGAAGAATGGCCTCTGCCGTAAAAAGTAAGATCAGGCAGACTTTGCCGCAATGGCGAGGGATAAGCAAGTCAGAGGAACAAGGTGCACCGCCGCAGACGCGGCGATGCACCTTGAGGGATCAACGCAGACCGTTAGCCTTCGTTGTGCAGTTCCAGATTTTCCGCTTCGGTTTGCACCCGCATCGCCTTGGCATCGTCGCTGCGCAACGACTCCAGGTATTCCAGATAGCTTTGGTCGACGTCTTTGGTCACGTAGATGCCGTTGAATACCGAGCATTCGAACTGGACGATGTCCGGGTTCTCTTCGCGCACCGCCTCGATCAGATCGTCCAGGTCCTGGAAAATCAGCCCGTCGGCGCCGATGATCTGACGGATTTCATCCACTTCACGCCCGTGGGCGATCAGTTCGTTGGCGCTCGGCATGTCGATGCCGTAGACGTTAGGGAAACGCACTTCCGGCGCGGCAGAAGCCAGATACACACGTTTGGCGCCCGCTTCGCGCGCCATCTCGACGATTTGCTCAGAGGTCGTGCCGCGCACGATGGAGTCATCCACCAGCAACACGTTCTTGTCGCGGAACTCGGCACGGTTGGCGTTCAGCTTGCGACGTACCGACTGACGACGCGCCTGCTGGCCCGGCATGATAAAGGTGCGGCCAACGTAGCGGTTTTTCACGAAGCCCTGGCGGTATGGCTTCTCGAGAATACGCGCGATCTCCAGCGCGATATCGCAGGAGGTTTCAGGAATCGGGATCACCACGTCGATGTCCAGATCTTCCCACTCGCGGGCGATCTTCTCGCCCAGCTTCTGGCCCATGCGCACGCGGGCGCTGTAGACCGAGATTTTGTCCATAAAGGAGTCCGGGCGCGCGAAATAAACGTATTCGAACAGGCACGGGTTGGTTTTCGGGTTCTCTGCGCACTGGCGGGTGAACAGCTGGCCCTTGGTGGTGATGTACACCGCTTCGCCCGGCGCCACGTCGCGCAGGAACTCAAAGCCCAGGGTATCCAGCGCCACGCTCTCGGAAGCCACCATGTACTCGCTGCGGCCATCCTCCAGCGTGCGCTTGCCGATCACCAGCGGGCGAATGCCGTTCGGGTCGCGGAACGCCAGCAGGCCGTGGCCGATGATCATCGCCACGCAGGCGTAAGCGCCGCGCAGTTGCTGATGCATGGCAGCGACCGCGGTAAAGATGTTGTCGGCCTCCAGCGGATAGTGCGGGAAGCGATCCAGTTCGCTGGCCAGCACGTTCAGCAGGATTTCCGAGTCGGAGGTGGTGTTGACATGACGACGGCCGCTTTCGAACAGATTTTGGCGCAGCTCATGGGCGTTGGTCAGGTTACCGTTGTGGGCCAGCGTAATGCCGAACGGCGAGTTGACGTAGAACGGCTGGGCCTCTGAGGCGCTCGAGCTGCCGGCCGTCGGGTAACGCACATGGCCAATGCCCATGTTGCCCTGCAAGCGTTGCATATGGCGCGCCTCAAACACATCTTTCACCAGGCCGTTGGCTTTACGCAAACGGAACCCGTTGTGGGCGTCAATGGTGACGATGCCTGCGGCATCCTGGCCACGGTGCTGAAGCACCGTCAGCGCATCATAAATCGACTGGTTTACCGGCATGAAACCGGCGATACCGACAATACCGCACATGTTGTCTTTTCCTCATCAGCGCTACCGCCCCGGCAATTGGGTCGGCAAGAAACTCGACGTGCTCTGCAGGTAGTCAAAGAACCACCTGATGACGTAACTGAACTGGGGAATGAGCTGCGACTGTTTCCAGTCGGCGCTTTGTGAGAAGCCGGTAAAGGTGTCCAGGAAGAACAGGATCGCCGCGACGATCAACACGCCGCGCAGCGCGCCGAAGCAGATGCCCAACACGCGGTCGGTACCCGACAACCCGGTTTTCTCTACCAGTGAGCTAATCACATAGTTAACAATAGCCCCTACGATCAAGGTCGCGATGAACAAAATCGCGATCGCGATGCCGTTTCGCACCAGTTCATCTTCAAAACGAGTGAAATAGACCGCAAGGTAAGAGTAGAAATGGCTGGCAACAAAAAACGCACATCCCCATGTCACAAGTGACAATGCTTCGCGAACAAACCCTCGGATCAGGCTCACCAGAGCCGAAAATCCAATCACCGCTATAATGACGTAATCAATCCAGACCATGAACTATTCCAATGATGAATCGCCCCTGCATCCAATTCGCGGCGAATTCTAACAGAAAAAGAAAACGTTTGCGTAGGGGATTTCCTACCACGTTACAAATAAAAAGCGGCGATTAAAAAATTCCCAATCGCCGCGCCTACATAGGTGATTTAGCCTGTAAAAGGCGCGGTTTTTCTCGCTTTCTCTCCACCACTCCTTAATTCAGGGGCGCATCCTGCTGCGCCCCTGCGGGGTTTAACGGCCGTACGGCTTCACCTGCCCGCTCAGCCCGCTGATCGAGTTCAGCGACGGCAGCGCCGCCTGCAGCTTCTGCTTGGACGCGTCCGGGCCGACGTAGATGCGGGTGATCTGCCCCTGCACCGGCGTTGACGGCACGGTAAAGGCGCGATAGCCCGAGAGGCGCAGCGAGGCGACAATCTCATTCGCCTTGGCGGCGTTTTTCAACGCCCCGAGCTGCACGACATAAGCTTGCCCGGCCGGCGCTTTTTCTTCCGCCGGTTTCGGCTGCGGTGCCGGTTCAGGTTTCGGCGTCGGTTCCGGTTTCGGCTCCGGCTTCGGCGCCGGTTTCACTTCCACCGGCTTCGGCTGCGGTGCCGGTTTCGGTTTTACTTCTGCCGGTTTGGTTTCCACCGGTTTCGACTTGGGCTGCGGCACCGGCTGAGGACGCGTTTCAACCGGCGGCGGTGCCACCTGCGTCGGTTGCTGAGCAGTCTGCCGCACCGCCTGTTGCGCTGCCGCTTCGTTGGCCGCCTGCTGCTCGACCAGCGCGCCCGCCCCTTCCGGCGGCTGCGCCGGCAACGGCTGCGTCACCGGTGGCAGCACGTCGTTTTCTTCGACATCGCCCGCCTTCGGCACCAAAGGAATGGCCGCGAATTCATCCTCGTAATGCTTCTTTTTGCCGTCCAGCAGCCCTGGCAGGATGATTACCCCCAGCGCCACCAGAATCACGGTTCCGACCAGTCGGTTCTGAAATTTACTCGCCACTCACACTCCCCGCATCTCGTCTAACGCCGCCATCACCTGCGCCACGGTGTGGAACGATCCACAGACGATCACAATATCCTGTTTATCAGCATCCTGCATAGCCTGCCGCCAGGCAGTTTCGACATCATTAAAGCGGCGCGGTTCCGTCAGATGCTGCGCCAGCTGTTCGACGCTGGCACCGCGCGGCCCATCAAGCGGCGCACAGTACCATTCATCCACCTGCTCGCTGAGGCAGGCCAGCGTGCCGGCGATGTCCTTGTCCGACAGCATGCCCACCACCGCGCGCACCTTACCGCCGTCGCGCGGCAGCCTGGCCAGACGCCCGGCCAGATAGCCGGCGGCGTGTGGGTTGTGCGCTACGTCGAGGATCAGCGTCGGCTCCCGCCGCACGATCTGGAAGCGCCCCGGCAGCGTCGCCTGCTGTAGCCCGGTGAAGATCGCGCGTTCGTCAATCTCCAGCGGGGAGCAGTTCAGCGCCGCCAGCGCGGTAGCGGCATTGGCCAGCGGTACGTTCGGCGTCGGCAGATCGGTCAGCAGCGTGTCGCCGCCCTGCCACTGCCAGCGATCGCCCTGCTCGCTGAAGCTCCAGGCTTCACCGCGGCGATACAGCGGCGCGCCCAGCGTTTCGGCGACCTGGCGAATGCTGTCCGGCATGTCGGGCTCACCCACCACCGCCGGCTTGCCGCTGCGGAAAATGCCGGCCTTTTCGCGGCCGATGCTTTCACGATCGTTGCCCAGCCAGTCGGTGTGATCGAGCGCGATGCTGGTGATCACCGCCACGCTCGGATCGACAATGTTGGTAGCGTCGAGACGCCCGCCCAGGCCCACTTCCAGGATCACCACGTCGAGCCGTGCCTGTTTGAACAGCTGCAACGCCGACAGGGTGCCGAACTCGAAATAGGTCAGCGACGTTTCGCCGCGGCCGGCTTCAATGGCAGCGAACGAGCGGCTGTGTTCCGCTTCGCTCAGCTCTTCCCCCTGAATGCGCACGCGTTCGGTATAGCGCACCAGATGTGGCGAACTGTAGACGCCGACGCGCAGGCCGGCAGCCAGCAGAATGGCTTCGAGGGTGCGACAGGTGGTGCCTTTGCCGTTGGTGCCGGCAACGGTGAACACCGTGGGAGCGGGGGTCAGTAAATCCAGATGCGCCGCGACGCGCTGTACGCGCTCAAGGCCGAGTTCGATCGCCTGGCTGTGCAGACGTTCCAGATAGTAAAGCCACGAGCTCAATGGCGACGTGGCTTGGGGAATTTGGTGGTTTTGCATGAGTCCCATCACTGAACTTGGGTTCATTAATCCATCAGGGCACCACCCTCACCGCGGTAAAGGCGATGCGCTTCGTTACCGCCGCCAGCCTGCAAACCGCAGCGAGATAGGCTACGGCTGGCAGGGAACGGGCATCAGCCGTCACTTAGCCACAAAGTGGCGGCTGAACCCGGGCGGGATCTGTCTTTGCCTCAGGCGTCGGCCTGCTGCTCCGGCTCAATGACCGGCGCGACCTCATCGAAATGCGGCTGCGGCTGGTTGGTCAGCTTGGACAGAATGCTCGCCAACGTCTGGCGCATTTCCGGACGGCGAACGATCATGTCGATCGCGCCTTTTTCGATCAGGAACTCGCTGCGCTGGAAGCCCGGTGGCAATTTCTCGCGCACGGTCTGCTCGATGACGCGCGGGCCGGCAAAGCCGATCAGCGCTTTCGGCTCGGCGATGTTGATGTCGCCCAGCATCGCCAGGCTGGCGGAGACGCCGCCCATGGTCGGATCGGTCAGCACGGAGATGTACGGCAAGCCGCGCTCCTGCATCTTAGCCAACGCCGCGCTGGTTTTCGCCATCTGCATCAGCGACATCAGCGCTTCCTGCATGCGTGCGCCGCCGCTGGCGGAGAAGCACACCAGCGGACAGTTGTCCTCCAGCGCCTGCTCAACCGCACGCACGAAACGTGCGCCGACCACGGAAGACATCGAGCCGCCGATGAAAGCGAATTCGAAGGAGGCCGCGACGATCGGCATGCCGTACAGCGTGCCCTTCATCACCACCAGCGCATCTTTCTCGCCGGTCGCTTTCTGTGCGGCGACCAGGCGATCTTTATAGCGCTTGGAATCCTTGAATTTCAGAACGTCCTTCGGCTCCAGATCGCTGCCCAGCTCCACTTCGCTGCCTTCGTCCAGCAGGGTATGCAGACGCGCGCGCGCGCCCATACGCATGTGGTGGTCGCACTTCGGACACACTTCCAGATTACGCTCCAGCTCGGCGCGGTAGAGAACCTGGCCGCAGCTGTCGCATTTGGTCCAGACCCCTTCAGGAATGCTCGCCTTACGGGTTTGTGTGATATTGCTCTTGTTAAGAATTCGTTCAATCCAGCTCATCGATGACCTTTCTGTTTGAACCTGGCACACGCCAGTCCGCTGTTCATGCTTTAACAATCCCCCCGAAAACACCCCAATGAAAAAATGCCCGTTCGCGGCGCGGCAAGCGCGGCGACTGAGGCATCGGCTTCAGGGTTGTTCGCAGGAACAGACCATAATGTCGCTCATTAAACCATATCGGCCCGACGCTGTGGACAAAAAACTGGTCGAACCGACAGGTTAAGCGATGTTTTTACTGTTTTTGCTGGCGGGCAGCCGCGCGCTTGTGGCGCCAAATTTCAATCACACCCGGCAGAATCGAAACGATGATGATCCCGACGATCAGCAGTTTCAGGTTCTCCTGCACTACCGGCAGATCGCCGAACAGGTAGCCAGCATAAGTGAAGAGCAGCACCCAAACCAGTGCGCCAATCACGTTGTAGGCGGCGAAATGGCGATAGGACATATGCCCCATACCGGCGACGAACGGCGCAAAAGTACGCACGATCGGCACGAATCGCGCCAGAATAATCGTTTTCCCACCGTGTTTCTCATAGAACTGGTGCGTCTTGTCCAGATAGCTGCGGCGGAAAATTTTCGAATTCGGGTTGCTGAACAGCTTTTCGCCGAACAACCGCCCGATAGTATAGTTCACCGCATCGCCGAGGATCGCCGCCACCACCATCAACGCCACCATGGTATGCACGTTCAGATCGTTGGTCGGCAACGCCGCCAGCGCACCAGCGACAAACAGCAAAGAATCCCCCGGCAGGAACGGCGTCACCACCAGACCGGTTTCGCAAAACAGGATCAGGAACAGAATAGCGTAGACCCACATGCCGTATTGTGCGACCAGTTCGGCCAGGTGCACATCAATATGCAGAATGAAATCAATAATAAACTTGATGATGTCCATAAATTCTCTCATTGATGCCGGGTGTTTCAATCACCCGGCAGAAGCACAAGGGAGCGACGCTTTCAGGCGTGCCGGCGTTTAATCGTCGGGCAAAAACAGCGGCCCCATCGGCGGCCGCGGCAGACCAAAGTGGTCGGGATAATCCACGGCAACCAGATACAGCCCCTCGGCTCGCGCCGTCGCCGCCGCCAGATTGCGATCTTTCAGCGCCAGCAACTCGGCCATCCAGTTCTCATCCTGATTGCCGCAGCCGATCTCCATCAGGCTGCCGACGATGTTGCGAACCATGTGATGCACGAAGGCATTCGCCTTGATATCTACCACAATATATTCGCCGTAGCGCGTAACCTTAACGTGTTTTACGCAGCGCCACGGGGTGCGCGACTGACATTGCACCGCGCGGAACGAAGTGAAGTCGTTCTCGCCCAGCAGCGCCTGCGCCGCCCGATGCATGCGTTCGGCATCCAGCGGGTGATAAAAGTGCGTCACCCCCTGTTGCAGCACCGCCGGCCGGTAGCGATGGTTGAAAATAATATAGCGGTAGCGACGCGCGGTGGCGCTGAAGCGCGCGTGAAAATCGTCGGCGACGGGGCTCACCCAACGCACCGCGATATCCGGCGGCAGATGGGTATTCACCCCCATCGTCCAGGCGGCGTCCTTGCGGCGCGCGGTGGTTTCGAAATGCACCACCTGCCCGGTGGCGTGCACCCCGGCGTCGGTACGCCCGGCGCACAGCACGGTAATCGGCGCATCCGCCACCTTGCTCAACGCCTGCTCCAGGCGCGCTTGCACGCTGGCCACTTCTTGCTGCCGCTGCCAGCCGTAGTACCGGCTGCCGTCATATTCGATGCCCAGCGCGATCTTCAGCGTCGGCTGAACGGGCGAGACCACCTCAGACATCAGTACATCTGCTCCTGCACCAGACGTTCGGCGGTTTCGATAGCCATCAGCGCGCCGCCGAAACGCACGTTGTCCGCCACCGTCCAGAACTGCAGCAGCTCAGGGATGCCGTAATCGTTACGCAGACACCCGATGCTGAGCACATCGCTGCCGGAGGCTTCGGTGACCTGAGTCGGGTAATCGTCCTCTTCGCTCAGCTGAATGTCCTCGGCCTCTTCGAGCTCGCTGCGCGCCTCTTCGGCGGACAGCGGGCGCAGCGCTTCCAGGTGCACCACCTGCGCGTGGCCGTAAAACACCGGCGACTGAACGCAGCTCACCGAAATCGGCAGCCCTTCATCCTGCAACACCTTGCGCACCTGATCGACGATCAGGCGTTCTTCGCGCACGCTGCCCTGCTCGTCGGCGACAAGCGGCAACAGGTTGAACGCCAGCTGCTTGCCGAAAACGCCCTCCTCGGCCGGGATGCCGTTCAGCAGGCGCGCGCTCTGGCCGGCCAAGTCGTCCACCGCCACCTTGCCGCGCGACGATACCGACATCAGCGTGGTGACGTGCAGGCGCGACAGCCCCGCCTGTTCGGTCAGCGGTTTGATCGCCGTCAGCAGCTGGCTGACCATGCTGTCGGCCACCGCCACGATATTGCGGTTGCGGTAATCCGCCAGCACCTGCGGGTTAACGCCCGGCACCACCAGCGGCACATCCGGCTCCATGGCGAACAGGCCGCTGGTGTCGATCACCAGGCAGCCCATGTTGCCGGCTTCTTCGGCATAGCGCGCGGAAGCTTCGCTGCCGGCGACGAAGAAGGCCAGCTGCGCCTGTGACCAGTCGAACTCTTCGGCGTTTTGCACCAGAAGAGACTTGCCGTTGAAGCGCACATTGGCGCCCGCGCTGCGTTCGCTTGCCAGAGGATAGAGCTCACCCACCGGGAACTGGCGTTCCTGCAACAATTCCAGCAACGCTTCACCTACCGCGCCAGTGGCGCCGAGCAGCGCGATATTCCAGCCGTCAGACATCGGGTTTTCTCCAGAGTATTTCATTCATAAAAGCAGACGGGCAGTGCAGCCACCGCCCGATAATCTTTGCCGCTCACTGTAGCGGCGTTGGCTTAAGACAACCTTACGCGCTATGCCACGCTGAAGCCCAGCTTGCCGAGCAGCTCGGCGCTGGCGCTGTCATCGCATTGCACGGCCAGCGAAGACCACTCGCGGCGTTCCTGATAGTGCTTGCGCAGGCGATCGAATTCGCCCGGTTGCCCGGCGACTTTGCGCAGCGGCGCATCATCGCGGCGCACATCATACACCAAGTGCATCAATCGTTTTAACCGCGCTTCATCCAGCGGCCCGTTGAGGCGGATCTGGCTGAACTCCGGCACCGGCAGCAGCGAGGCCAACGCCACCTGCTGCGGCTGCCCCAGATGGTGGCTGAACGCTTCGAACACCTGAGTGGTGCCGCGCGCCTTGCCTTCCAGCGTATACCCGGCGATGTGCGCAGTGCCGATATCCACCCGCGCCAGCAGCGGCAAGGAGAGATCCGGCTCCGGTTCCCACACGTCCAGCACCGTGCTCAGCTTTTTGCCCTTTTCCAGCACCTGCAACAACGCGGCGTTATCCACCACCGGCCCGCGGCAGGCGTTGATCAGAATGCGGTTGTCCGGCAGCGCCGCCAACAGCTCGGCGTCCGCCAGATGCAGCGAATGGTATGGGCCGGATTTATTCAACGGCGTATGGAAGGTCAGCACATCGGCCTCGGCCACCAGCTTCTCCAAAGGCCAGAACTCCCCGGCGTCGCCGCGATCGGCACGCGGCGGATCGCACAGCAGCGTGCGCACACCCAGCGCTTTGAGGCGCGCGTCCAGACGGGAACCGACGTTGCCCACGCCGATGATGCCGACGGTTTTATCCCGCAGATGGAAGCCATCGCGTTCGGCCAACAGCATCAAGGCAGAGAACACATACTCGACCACCGCGATGGCGTTGCAACCCGGCGCGGCGGAAAAGCCGATGCCCTGCCGTTGCAGCCAGGCGTCATCGACGTGATCTGTGCCGGCGGTGGCGGTGCCGACAAAGCCGATGCGGCTGCCGGCCAACAAGGCTTCATTGACCTTGGTGACCGAGCGCACCATCAGCGCATCGGCATCCGCCAGCGCCTCACGCGGGATCGGGCGGCCCGGCACCGCCTGCACGTCGCCCAGGCGGCTGAACAGCTCGGCCGCGTACGGCATATTTTCATCAACCAGAATTTTCACTGCGTTCTCCGACGGTTTACGGCTATTTGTCTGCGAAATAGTGTGCCACTGAATCAGGCACGGCGAAAGCGCTCAGGGGTGGTGCCGGCGATCTGCTGGAACATGACGATAAAGGCCGACGCGGAGCTGTAGCCGACGTCCAACGCCACGTCCTGCACGGTCTTGCCCTGCTCGAGCAGCGACACGGCATGCAGGAAACGCAGGCGCTGGCGCCATTCGCTGAACGACATGCCCAGATCCTGCTGGCAGCGGCGCGACAGCGTGCGCTCGGTGGTGTAGACCCGAGCCGCCCACGCCGCCAGCGAGGTGTTGTCCGCCGGGCAGTGCTCCAGCGCTTCCAGCACCGGCGCCAAAAATTTGTCGTCCGACGACGGCAGATAGGTTTGTTGGCGCGGCGACAGGCGCAGCTGGTCGATCAGCACCTGGCACAGACGCAAATCCTCCTCCGCCTGCGGAATGTACTGCTTGCGCGCATAGAAATCCTCGGCGATGGCGCGGAAGATCGGCGTTACGCTCACCAGACAGGGGTCGGCCGGCATGCCGGTGCACAGCGCCGGCGTGATGTCCACCATGCGGCACTGCGCCAGCCGCTGGTTATAACAGGAGTGTTCGATGCCGGTCGGCGCCCACAGCACGAACTCCGGCGGCGCCAGAAAGCGCTGCCCGCCGATGCGCAGCACCATCACCCCGGCTTTGACCCACATCAACTGGCCCCAGGTGTGGCTGTGCGGCTGAAATTCGGTGCGCGCGTTGAACTCCTCGCAGCGGAACTGCACCGGGTTGGGCGCCGGGATCAACGACTCAGGGAAATGGCGGATTTCTGGCATGGTTTCGTCCCGTGATTTGTCTTGTTTACGCCGATTTTTGTCTGGATATCGCTATATATGATAAACCGGACACGCGTAGACTAGCCAGCATGTTGGACGTTATTGAGAATAATTATCATGAATATGCTCTTCCCACTGTTGGCCGTGCTGATTTGGTCGATTAACGCCGTCGTCAGCAAACTCTCCGCCACCGCCATCGATCCGGCGGCCATCTCGCTCTACCGGTGGCTGTTGGCGCTGATTGCCCTCACGCCGTTCGTGCTGCCGGGCGTGCTGCGCAACTGGGCGCAGGTGCGCGCCAACTGGTGGAAATTGATGATCCTCGGTTTGCTGGGCATGGTGCTGTACCAAAGCCTGGCGTATTACGCCGCGCACAGCGTCAGCGCGCTGTTTATGGGCATCATCGTGTCGCTGATCCCGCTGCTGACCATCCTGATCAGCATCGTACTGCTGCGCATTGCGCCGACCGTCGGCGTGCTGCTCGGCAGCATACTCTCCTTCTGCGGCCTGATCTGGCTGGTCAGCGGCGGTCAGCCCGGCGTGCTGCTGCAGCACGGTATTGGCAAGGGGGAATTGATGATGCTGCTCGCCACTGCCTCTTACGCGCTGTATGGGGTGTTGACCAAACGCTGGGCCATCGCGCTGCCGAACTGGCAATCGCTGTATGTGCAGATCCTGTTCGGCGTGCTGTTGCTGCTGCCTAATTTCCTGATGGCGGAGGATGTCGGATTGAACGGCCATAACCTGCCGCTGGTGCTGTTCGCCGGCATTCCGGCTTCGATCATCGCCCCGTTCCTGTGGATCCAGGGCGTGATGCGCCTGGGTGCCAACACCGCCTCGATCTTCATGAACCTGGCGCCGGTGTTTACCGCCGCTATCGCCGTGCTGTTCCTGCATGAACAGCTGCACGGTTACCACCTGATCGGCGGCGGCATCACCTTGCTGGGCGTGATCCTGTCGCAGCGGCTGCGCACGCCGCTGACGCGTAAAGCCAAAGCCCCGGCGGCCAACGCAGAGTCCTGCAAAGAACAGGCTTAAGGCAGCAGCCTGAAACGCACCCGCACCAACAGGCCGCCCAGCGCGGCGGAGCTCAGCAGCTCCGGGCGGGTGCCGTGATACGCGGTGATGTCTTTCACCAACGCCAGTCCCAATCCGGCGCCCGGCTGATCGCCCACGTTGTCCAGCCGGTGAAACGGCTGCAGCGCCAGCGCCTTGTCCTGCAAGGCGATGCCGGGGCCGCTGTCTTCTATCTCCAGCACGCCTTCCCCTGCCGCCTTATCCTGAGTGAGGCGCGCGGTCACCACGCCCTGACGCGGCGTGTATTTCAGCGCGTTGTCCAGCAGGTTGGCGCACAGCTCGGCCAACAGCAGCGGCTCCCCTGCCACCTGACACGCCGCCTCGCCTTCGAACCCGAGATCGATCTGTTTACTGCGCGCCTGCGGCAAGCGGGAAAAGCAGGCGTCGCGCAGCACCTGCGTCAGGTTGACCGGTTGCAACTTACGATCGGCCTGGTGCTCGCTGGCCTTCAGGCGTGAAAGATGCAGCAGGCGGTCGGTCAACGCCACGGTATTATCCAGCGTCGCGCTCATCGCCTGCAGGCTTTCGCGCCACTGCTGTGGCCGGTCGCTGGCCAGCGCTACCCCAACCTGAGTCTTCAACACCGCCAGCGGCGTGCGCAGTTGGTGCGAAGCGTCGGCGCTGAAGCGCTCCTGACGCGCCACCATCAGCCGCAGCCGTCCGATATAGCGATTGAACGCCACCAGCAGCGGCTGCATCTCCGACCATGGCAATACCCGCGGCAAGGGCGTCAGCTCGCCCGGATCGCGCCGCAGCATGATGCCGGAGAGCTTACGCATCGGCTTCAACACCCGCTTGAGCAATGCGAACGCCAGGATCAGGGTTAACGCCACCACCGTGCCCTGGCTCAGCAGCGCCGCGATCATCATCTGCCGCGCCAGGTAACGGCGCGACTCCAGGGTTTCCGCCACCAGAATGGTCGCCATGCCGCTCACGCCCGACTCGTTGACCGGTTGAAACAGCGCCGCCACGCGGATCGGCCTGCCGAGGTATTCCGCATCGTAAAAATGCACCAGCGCCGGGTAGAGCGTGGAACGCGGGATATGGGGCGGCAAAGGCGGCAAATCGTCATAGCCCGAGATGCTTTTCCCCTGCGGCGAGATCACCTCGTAATAGAGCTGATCGTTCATGTTGCGCTCGAAGCTGTCGAGCACCACATAGGGCACATCGACCGCCAACTTGCCTTCACGCACCACCAGCCGCTCCGCTACGGTGCGCGCCGACGCCAGCAGCGTGCGATCGTAAGCCAGGGTAGCGGCGCTCATGGCGCTAAAATAGTGGGTGTAGATCGAGATGCCGCCCAACGCCACCAGCGGCAGGCCAAAAAACAGCAGCAGTTGATAGAACAACGAACGCGGCGCGTTAAACCACCGCATTGCACAGCTCCAGGCTGTAACCCAGACCGCGCAGCGTGATGATTGCCACGTCGCTGCCCTGCAGCTTTTTCCGCAAACGGTGTACGTAAAGCTCGATGCTCTCCGGATTGGCCTCGTCAGACAGCGTAAACACCTGCTCAAACAGCTGCTGCTTGGCCACCGGGCGGCCGCGCCGGTGCATCAACGCGGTCAACACCGCCAGCTCGCGCGGCGTCAGCGCCAGCGGCTTGCCCTCCAGCAGGAAATAGCCTTCGTCGTGATAGGTCAACGCACCGTACTGCAACGCCGGCTGCGCGGCGCCGACGCTGCGGCGCAGCAGCGCCCGAATGCGCGCTTCCAGCTCGTCCAGTTCGAACGGCTTGGTGAGGTAATCGTCCGCCCCCAAATTCAGGCCCTTCACCCGATCGGCCACGTCGGTGCGCGCCGTCAGCAGCAGTACCGGCAGATCCTGCCCGCGCTTGCGCAGGCGCGCCAGCAAATCCAGGCCGTTTAAACGTGGCAGCGCCACATCCAATACCGCCAGCGCATAGCGTTCGTTGAGCAACAGATGATCGGCCGCCACGCCGTCCGGGGCGACGTCGACGGCAAAGCCGGCGCCGGTCAGCGCCTTTTGCAACCAGTGAGACAGCTCGGGGTGATCTTCAACCAATAACAGTCGCATGTTTCCATTCCATTGATTTACCTGAACAACCTGGCGCCAACAGCGCGCTTGTTAACAGGTCGATAACAGAGAATGGCATGGAAAATAAGGGGATAAAAGAGCGCCGCGCCGCCAGTTTTGGGAGCTGGCACACAATTATGCGTATGGAGCGCGATCGCAGGACGGTATCAGATCAGCGGAATGGGGCTATCGGCAACGGCAATGTCCAGCACCGGGCGCAGCTGGTCGGCGGTAAACGGCGAAGAAACCAGCACGGAGCGATTGTTGGCGGCAAACACCAGATCGATGCCGGTCACGCAGGCGGTCATCTGGCAAGCATACTTTTCACCGTCGGCGTTAACGAAATGCAGCTCAAACACGCCAATATCGGCACGCAGCCGCTTTAAACGGCACTGCCCGGTTTCACCGGTCATCTCTGCATAGACCTTTGGCAGCCGTTTAATCGCGCACACTTTGGCGCTGTCCCTGCCACCAAACAATTTCCCTAACGAAAACATATTGCTGCGTCTCTATTCATTTCATTGCTCATGATTTTATCGCGAAAGCAGAACCGCAAACCTGATATTACGCAGGATTTTTGCCGGTTTTGCCCCCTGTTCTTCTCTTCCTTTCTATGGTAGCGCACCTGTGATTCGCTGGCGACAAGCGACCCCAATCACAGACTGGAAACTTTTCCGGCCGCTGAAAGGTAAATGAAAGGTTGTTGTTTTAACAATCCTGCAACCGCATCCAGCGGGATTTCACAACCAGAACAATACCGAGGGCAAGTCACAATGAAAAAAATAATGACCCGTACCTTTACCGCCGCCGCCCTGCTGCTGGCGGCCAATCAGGCCTTTGCCGTGGAAGCGCCCAAACGCACCGAATGTATCGCGCCGGCCAAGCCCGGCGGCGGCTTCGATCTGACCTGCAAGCTGATTCAGGTGTCACTACAGGACACCAAGGCCATCGATAAGCCGATGCGCGTCACCTATATGCCCGGCGGCGTCGGTGCGGTGGGCCTATAACGCCATCGTCGCGCAGCGGCCGGCGGAGTTCGGCACCGTGGTGGCCTTCTCCGGCGGCTCGCTGCTCAACCTGGCCCAGGGCAAGTTCGGCCGCTACAACGTGGACGACGTGAAATGGCTGGCGGCGGTCGGTACCGACTACGGCATGATCGCGGTGCGCGCCGATTCGCCTTACAAGACCCTGAAAGACCTGATGGACGCCTTCCAAAAAGATCCCAACAGCGTAGTGTTCGGCGCCGGCGCCTCCATCGGCAGCCAGGACTGGATGAAAACTGCGCTGCTGGCGCGCGAAGTCGGCGTGGATCCGCGCAAGATGCGCTATGTGGCATTCGAAGGCGGCGGCGAACCGGTAACCGCGCTGCTGGGCAACCATATCCAGGCGGTCTCCGGTGACCTGAGCGAGATGGTGCCTTATTTGCAGGGCGACAAGATCCGCGTGCTGGCGGTATATGCCGAGCAACGTCTGCCGGGTCAGTTGGCCGATATTCCCACCGCCAAAGAGCAGGGATACAGCCTGGTGTGGCCGATCATTCGCGGCTTCTACGTCGGGCCGAAAGTCAGCGATGAAGAGTATCAGTGGTGGATCGACACCTTCCAGAAAATGATGGCGACCGACGAATTCAAGCAGCAGCGCGATCTGCGCGGCCTGTTCGAGTTCAACATGACCGGCAAAGAGCTGGACGCCTACGTGAAGAATCAGGTTGCCCAATACCGTGAGCAGGCGAAAGTGTTCGGCCTGGCCAAATAACCGCAGGGGAAAACCATGAGCGATCGTATTTTTGCCGGCTTCTGGCTGCTGCTGTGTATCGGCGGGCTGTTCATCGGCTGGGGCATCCAAAGTGAATACAGCTATGAACCGCTGGGGCCGCGCCCGTTCCCGCTGGCGATCCTCAGCCTGATGGCGCTGTGCGCGGCCCTGCTGTTGCTGCGCCGCCCGCAGGCGGTGGAGTGGCCGCACAACACGGTGCTGCAGCGGCTGCTGGTGCTGGTGATCACCCTGGTGCTGTATGCCTGGGGCTTTGAATGGCTGGGCTTCCCGCTGGCGACCGCGCTGCTGACGTTCAGCATCGGCCTGCTGTTTCAGGCCAGCCTGCCGGCGGCGGCCATTTCCGGCGTCGTCATGGGCGCAGCGCTGTATTACGCCTTTGACCAACTTCTCGATGTCACACTGCCGCTCGGCGCCTGGCTGAGCTAACGGGAGCGATGATGGATACCTGGATGTATTTGACCCAAGGGTTCGAAGTGGCACTGGTGCCGCAGAACCTGATTATCGCCCTGATCGGCTGCTTCGTCGGCACCATCGTCGGCCTGCTGCCGGGCCTCGGGCCGATCAACGGCGTAGCGATCCTGCTGCCGCTGGCGTTTGCCCTCAAGCTGCCGGCCGAATCGGCGCTGATCCTGCTGGCGACGGTGTATATCGGCTGCGAGTATGGCGGGCGCATCTCATCGATTCTGCTCAACGTGCCGGGCGACGCGGCGGCGATCATGACCGCGCTGGACGGCTACCCGATGGCACAGCAGGGGCGCGCCGGCGTGGCACTGTCCATCTCGGCGGTCAGTTCGTTCGTCGGATCGATGATCGCCATCGGCGGCATCATCCTGTTCGCGCCGCTGCTGGCCCGCTGGTCGCTGGCCTTCGGCCCGGCGGAGTATTTCGCCCTGATGGTGTTCGCCATCGCCTGCCTCGGCAGCATGATGAGCCAAAACCCGCTGAAATCCCTGCTGGCGGCGCTGATCGGCCTGGGGCTGGCGACGGTGGGCGTCGACGCCAACACCGGCGTTTACCGCTTTACCTTTGACAGCGTGCACCTCTCCGACGGCGTGCAGTTTATCGTGGTGGTGATCGGCCTGTTCTCGGTCAGCGAGATCCTGCTGATGCTGGAAAGCACCAGCGCCGGGCAAAAGCTGGTGCGTAAAACCGGCCGGTTGCTGTTCAACCGCAAAGAGGCGGCGCAGTGCGCAGGCCCTACCCTGCGCTCGTCGGTGATCGGCTTCTTCGTCGGCATTCTGCCAGGCGCCGGCGCCACTATCGCCAGTGCGCTGACCTACATGACCGAGAAGAAAATCAGCGGCAACAGCGACACCTTCGGCAAGGGCGACATCCGCGGCGTAGCGGCGCCGGAAGCGGCCAACAATGCCTCGGCCTGCGGCTCGTTCATTCCGATGTTGACGCTGGGGGTGCCGGGTTCCGGCACCACGGCGGTGATGATGGGCGCGCTGACGCTGTACAACATCACCCCTGGCCCGGCGATGTTCACCGAACAGCCGGATATCGTCTGGGGGCTGATCGCCGCGCTGCTGATCGCCAACGTCATTTTGCTGATCATGAACCTGCCGCTGGTCGGCCTGTTCACCCGCATGCTGACCATCCCGCTGTGGTTCCTGGTGCCGGCGATCGCCGCGGTATCGGCGGTGGGGGTTTATGCGGTGCACAGCACCACCTTCGACCTGCTGCTGATGGTCGGGTTGGGCGTGTTCGGCTACATCCTGCGCAAAATGCACTTCCCGATGTCGCCGCTGATTCTGGGCTTTGTGCTGGGTGAGATGCTGGAGCAGAATCTGCGTCGTGCGCTGTCGATCAGCAACGGCGAATTCGGCATTCTGTGGAGCAGCAGCATCGCGCAAACGCTGCTGGTGCTGGCGGTCGCGGTACTGGCGCTGCCGCCGCTGCTGCGCCTGATGCGCAAACGCCGCCAACCGGCGGCCGAGGCCAAGGCCGAGTAACGCAAAACGGGCGGGGAGTTCCCGCCCGTTTATTTTTAACGGCGTAGCGCCGCCACTCCCTTTTCCAGCGCCCCGATATCGTCATCGGCGAGCAGAGGTTGAATCACCGCAAAGTCCGCCTCGGACAAGTCATAGAGGCGCAGGGCAAGCAAACGCGCGATGATTTCCGGCGCGAATCGCCAACGGATAAACTTCGCCGGATTACCGCCGACGATAGCATAGGGTTCAACATCGCCGGCCACCACGCTGCCGGCGGCGACGATCGCCCCCTCGCCTATCGAGACCCCTGGCATCAACATCGCCCGCATGCCAATCCAACAACCGTCGCCCAGCCGGGTATCGCCTTTGGGGCGGTACGCCTGTTTGATGGTTGCCATAAACGGATACAGGCTCAGCCAGTCGATGCGATGGGTATGGTTGCCGCCCATCAGGATCACCGCTTCGGCCGCGATGCACACGTAATCGCCGATCAGCAGGCGGTCTATTTCGCCCAGCGGCTGCCATTGCCGGCTGACCGCGTCGCCGTGCAGATAGCGCACTACCGAGCGTTCGAAGCCGTTATCCCAGCAGTCGCTGTAGTAGCTGTGGGTGCCTTTGACGATGATATTCGGGTTGGTCACCGTCTGATGCAGCAGCTCGGTTTTGGACCAGTGTTTTTCGGACATGGCGTATTCTCTTGTTACGGGAATAAAAGCCACGGAACGGAATGTCTGTGGCCGTGTTGTCGTTCACTCAACACGGCCATTCAAGCGATAAGCGCTCGTTTCAATCTCGGGTTATTCATCATTACGACCTCTCTTGCGAGGCGTAATGGTAACCGATCACGCCTCGGCGGTCTTGCTTTTCAACAGCAGCACCCCGCCCATCACCAGCGCGCTGCCCAGCAGCTGCAGCTGATTCATACTCTCCCCCAGCAGGAAATAGGCGATCACCGCGGTGAACACCAGTTCCAGCGACAGGATCAGGTTGGCCACCGCCAGCGGCAGCGTTTTCAGGCTGATATTGTACAGCCCGAAGCCCAGCAGCGTCGGCCCGGCGGCCAGCGCCAGCAGCAACAGCCAGCCGCTCCACTGGATGCCCTGTGCGCCGTGCGACAGGAACCACAGAGAGCCGGCCATGCCGTGGAACGCCGCCAGCGGGAACGCCGTCAGCGCCGCGTTGAACACCAGCTGGTACAGCGCCGAAAACCCGAACACGTACAGGATGGTGTTCCACACCGGATAGCCGCGTTCGCTGGCCACCCGCCCGCCGAGGGTATACAGGGTATAACCGATGCCCGACAGCATCCCCACCAGCAGCCCCAGCAGATCAAAGTGGCTGTTCCCCATGCTGTCGCCGTTGCTGACCAGGAAGCAGCCGCCCAAGCTGATGGCGATCACCAGCAATTGGCGCAGCGTCAGGCGTTCGCTGTACATCACCCAGCCAAGGAACACGGTAAAGCCCACCGAGCAGTAGGTCAGAATGGTCGCCACCGACGCGCCGTTCAGCGCCACCGACAGTGTCCACAGGCTGTTGAACAGCGCCAGCAGCAGCCCGTAAAGCGCGTAGAACACCACCTGTTCACGGCGCAGGCGCGCCCACTGCGGTTTCACCAGCAACAGCAGCGGCAACAGCACCAGCGCCACCAGCGCCGCGCGCCAGAACGCCAGCACGAAGGTCGGCAGGTGATAGTACTCGGTCAGCGCGCGGATGATGATGGCGGTAAAGGCCAGCAGCATGGCGCTGATCATGGCGATGACGTAACCCTGGTGGCTGCCCTGAAAGAGGCGCGCGCCGGGCAGCGCCGGCCGGGCGGAAACGTCTGACGGTAATGACATGAGATCCTCGGAAAAATGGCGACGTAAATGCTCAGGCGGACAGTGTAACGCGGCCATTTTTTCTCACTATAGCCACTTTACGGCGTTGTCATGCAGGCCACTTTTCTGCGCTTGAAGCCCTGTTGACATGGGGTATAGTAAAAATCACTCTCCATAACCGGGCCAATTTCGCATGCATATCCCGTTGGATCGCGAGCAGGACGTTCCGCTCTATTTACAGATCGAAGAAGCGCTGCGGCGCGCCATCCTCACCGGCGTGTTCGTCGATGGCGACAAACTGCCCTCGACGCGCACGCTGGCGGCCGAACTGGCGGTCAGCCGTTTAACGGTGGACAACGCCTACGCCGAACTGGCGGCCAAGGGCTTTTTGCATCAGCGGCGCGGCAGCGGCGCCTATGTTGCGCACCCGCAGGCGCAAACGCGCCCGGCCCGGCCGAGCAGCGATGCCCCATTCCCGCTGGAGAGCTTCACCACCCTCACCTCGCGGCTGGACGGCTACGCCGACGCCCCGCTGCCGGAGGGGCTGATCAACTTCGCCGCCGGCGTCGGCAGCCCTAAGGTGTTTCCGCTGGAGGCGTTTCGCAAAGTGCTGCTGTCGGTGCTCAGCCGCCATGCGGAAGAGGCCTTCAGCTACGGGGAATACTGCGGCTACTACCCGCTGCGCGATACGCTGAGCCGCATTCTCAGCGCGCAGGGCATCCCCACGCAGGCGGAACAGGTGCTGATCACCAACGGCTCGCAGCATGCCATCAGCCTGGTGGTGCAAAGCCTGCTGGCGCCGGGCGATACGGTGATCGTCGAAGAACCGACTTATGCCGAAGCGCTGGGCCTGCTGCGCCAGCACCGTATCAATATCGTCACCGTACCGGGCGACCGCCACGGCATGCGGGTGGATTTGCTGCCGGAATTGTTAGAACGCCACCGCCCCAAACTGATCTACACCATCCCCAATTTCCACAACCCGACCGGCCGCTGCCTGAGCGAGGCGCGTCGGCGACGCCTGCTGGCGATCGCCCAACAGGCCGGCGTGGTGATCCTGGAGGACGATTTCGTCGGCGATCTGCGTTACCAGGGCAAGCAGCTGCCGTCGCTGCGCGCGCTGGCGCAGCCGGGCGCGGTGATCTACGTCAGCACCTTCTCCAAGATGCTGCTGCCCAGCATGCGCATCGGCTATCTGGTGGCGGACAGCGAACACTATCAGCGTTTCGCCAGGCTGAAACACGTCGACAGCTTCACCAGCTCCAGTCTGATCCAGCGCGCGCTGGACGCGTTCGTCACCGTCGGCCGTTACGACAAGCAGCTGCGGCGCGCCGGGCGCGTCTACCGCCGCCATCTGGAAGTGATGATCGACGCGTTGCAACGGCGGTTGCCGCCGGGGTGCCGTTTCGAAACGCCACAAGGCGGCTTGTTTATCTGGCTGACGCTGCCCGCGACGGTAACCACCACCGAACTGATGCCGGTGGCCTGGCGACACGGCGTCACTTTCGCGCGCGGCGAATGCTTTTATGCGCAGGAACAGCTGGGCGCACACGGCCTGCGGCTGAACTTCGCCGCCAACTCGCCGCCGCAGATTGAAGAAGGTATCGCCCGGCTATGCCGGGCGATTGAGGAGGTGATAACGGAGAAAAACGCCGGTTAGACGGCGGCCCACCACAGCCGCAGCTTCATCCCCCAGTAGCTGGTCCAGCCGGTGGTGCTCTGCACCACCTTGCCCTGCGAGACCACCACGAAGGTCGGCGTCACGCCAATCTGCCACTGCGCCGAGAGCGTACCAGCCGGATCGTTGACCACCGGCAGCGCCAGCCGTTTGCGCGCCAGCCAGTGTTTCACCTGGGTATCGTCGCCCGAACGCAGCGCGACGGTCAGCACGTTGCCGCCCGCCGCCTGCAAACGGGCGACGTCCGGCGTAGTGAAGCGGCAGACTCCGCACCAGCTGGCCCAGAAGTAAACCAGCAGCGGCCGCTCATGGCTGAGCTGCGCCAACGACACGCGCTCGCCGTCCAGCGTGGTCAGGGTCTGAGCATCGAAGGCCGGCGGCGCCTGCGGCGCGTTCAGCCAATCCATCACCGTCACCACCGCCAGCGCGATCAGCGCCAGCAACAACAACTCGCGCCCCCAGCGCTTGAGCTTAGCCATTGTTTGCCTTCGCCAGCTGCTGTTTCACCATCGTTTCCAGCTCTTCATACGACACCGCCCCCGGCAGCATCCGATCGCCGATCAGCGTCGCCGGCGTCCCCTGCACGCCCAGCTGTTCCGCCAGCTCCATATTGGTGCGCAGCGTGCTCATGCTCTGTTCGCTGGGCGCCACCGCCTTGACGCCGGTTTTTTCTTGCGCGGCGGCGATGCTGGCGTTGTCGTGGAAGCCCTTTTTCGCCATCAGCCGCTGGTGCAGGGCCCAGAATTGATCCGGGTGCTGTTGCCAGGTGGTGAGCGCTACGCGCGCCGAACTGACCGAGCTTTCGCCCTTGAACGGCAGCAGCTTCACCACCAGCGCCACGTCCGGGTATTGCTTGACGATCTTCTCCAGCATCGGATCAAAACGCTTGCAGTACGGGCAGTTATAGTCGGTAAAGGTCACCAGCGTCAGTTTGGCGTTGGCGGCGCCCAGGCGCGGGCTGGCCGGATCCTGGTACAGCGTTTTGGCGTTCTGCTTGATAGCCTGGCTGATTTGCTGGCCGGCGGTTTGCTGCTGCCAGGCGTCCACCGCCTGCGCCAGAATGTCCGGGTTGGACACCAGCGTTTCGCGGATCATCTCTTTGATACGCGCCTCTTGTGCCGGGGTGAAAGGCTCGGCGGCCCACACCGGGGCGGCGATGATCATCAGTAAAATCAGTAGCTTTTTCATTGTTCGGTTCCTTTGGCATGGGAAAGCGTTTGCAGCACGGCGTCACGGGTCAACAGCGGGGATAACACCTCGCCGTCCGGGCTGCCGGGGCCATAGATTTGGTTGAAAGGCACGGCGACGCTGCCGCGCTTTTGCAAGAAGGCGCTGATGTCGGCCGACGGGCGGCTCCAGTCGCCGCGCAGCGCGACCACGTCATCGGCGCTCAGCGCACGCTGTACGTCATCGCGCAGCAGCACATTGAATTTGTTGGCTTTACAGGTCACGCACCAGTCTGCGGTCACGTCGACGAACACCCGCTTATGCTGGGCCAGCGCCTCGGCAATCGCCTGTTCGCTCAGCGGTTGCCACTGCACCCGATCCTGCAACGGTTGGCGCCACAGGCCGGCGGTCAGCGATCCGGCCAGCAAGGCCACGCCTGCCAGCACCAACGTGCCCGCCGCCAGCTTGGCCGCCAACCGTGCGCCCTGCTGACACCATACCGCCAGCAGCAACGCCAGCAGCGCCAATGCCCCCAGCCACAGCGTAGCCTGCACGCCGATATGGTTGCTCAGCAGGCTCAGCAGCCACAGCGACGACGCCAGCATCAGCAGCCCCATCGCCAGCTTGACGGTATTCATCCAGCGGCCGGGGCGCGGCAAACGCAGCGCCAGCGATGGCCAGGCGGCGATCAGCAGCCACGGCAGGCTCATGCCGATGCCGAGCGCGATGAACATGCCCCACAGCACCGGCAGCGACGCCGCCAGCGCGAAGGCCACCGCCGTGCCGAGAAACGGCGCCGAGCACGGCGTCGCCAGCAGCGTGGCGAACGCGCCCTGCCAGAAATGGCCGCTCAGCCCGTGCCCGTTATGGGTGGCCAGCGACGTGTTCAGATCGGACGAGAGGCGCAGGTGGAACAGGCCGAACAGGTTGGCGCTGAACAGCAGCGTCACCAACACCATAAAGCCGATAAACCACGGATTCTGGAACTGAATGCCCCAGCCGAGCGCGTGATTGCCGAGGCGCAGCAGCGTCATCAACAGGGCCAACGCCATAAACGAGGCGACGATACCCAGCGACGATGCCAGGAACTGCAGCCGTACGCTGCGCCGATCGCGCCGCTCCACCTGCAGGATGGAGCCGAGCTTGATACCCAATACCGGCAGGACGCACGGCATCAGGTTGAGGATCAACCCGCCCGCCAGCGCCATCAATACCGCCTGCCATAACGGGAACGCCGCACCGGCGGGCGCGGCCAGCGGATCGCCAATCGGTAGCGTAATCTGCTGCGCCATGCCGCCGTCGTCGATCACCAGCGTCAGCGTTTTGCCGCGCAGATCCGGCGCTGCATCGCCCCAGCCATCGCTGACCGGCACTCGCGCCAGCAGCTGAGCACCGTCGGTCTCGACCTGCGGTTTGCCGAGATCGGCATCCGCCAGCGTATCGAAGAACAGCGCGGGCTGTTGCCAGCCATCGGCGCGTTCGGCGGCAATCTGCAGCTCGCCGTTGCGGTAACCGGCCTTGACGCTCTCCGCCACCCCGGCGGCGATCGGCACCTGCCCCATCGCCTGCGCGAAGTCGTGGTTGAACTGCGGATCGTTCGGCGTCGTCAGATCCAGGCTGAACGGATAGTCGGTCAGAATGCAGACGTTGCTGCAGGTAGATAGCGTCAGGGTGCCCGCCAGCGGGCCGGATACCTGGCCTGGCATCACGATCGGCAGCGTGACCCGATCGTGATAGCCCTGGGTGGAAATACCGGCCACCTCGAAACGCTGCGGCGTCGGCCAGTGCCAGGTCGCCGGCGGCGGGTTGCCCTGCCAGACGATAGCCGGCGCGATGCCGCCTTCGCCTGGGGAACGCCAGTAGGTTTTCCAGCCCTTTTGCAGCTCGACCGACAGCAGCAAGCGGGTCTCCCCCGGCTGTGACGTGTCGGCACGCAGCCGCACCTTGGCATGATCGTTGGCCGGATTTTGCAGCCAGCCGCTGTCCGCCGCCTGCAAGGCAGGCAGCCACAGCATAAACAGGCAAGCGCAGGCCAGCCTGATAATTTTCAACATGTTAATTCTCCATAAATGATTAATTCACCGCGAAAAACGGGCGATTAACTCATTCACGGAAAACGCATAATCGAAGGTGCACCCTGAGGGTGGGCGGTGAAATGGCACGAGGAGGAGGGATGCGCAGGCGCGCGGCGATGGTCGGCGCCAACAGCGCCAGCAGCAGACCCAGCCCGAACAGCGCGGTTTCGAACATCACCGGCGGCGCGGCCAGCAATGATTTGGCGCTCAGTTCACAGGGCGTCGGCTGCGCTTCGGCGGCGACGTCACCGGATTGAACGGCGATGGCCGCCGGGATCCCCAGCGTTTGCTGCAGCGCATGCAGGCCCGCCATGCGCTGGGTCATGCACGTCAGCACCACCAGGCAAGCCAGGCATAAAAACCATTTTGCAATCCGCTGCCGTTTAACCATGCCATCCTCATGTTCGGGTCTGGGGTTATCTTAGCGACGCGGGCGCGATTAGCAACGTTTTGTCGGTAAAGAAATGTCTGAGCGGCGGTATTGATGGCGGCGATTTACAGGTATCATAGTGGGTAAACCTGCGCTTTTCGCCGGGTACGATGACGATTCTCTCCTCCAGGCACACTGCGGGGATACACAGCGAAGGACAGGTGATATGCAACCTTTGAGTGGGCCGGGCACCCCAATCGCCGGCGAACGCCCTCCCTCCCCGGGCAAAACGGCGGCCACTGACGATCAACCCCTCTCTCCAGCGCAGCGCACGACGCTGGAAAAACTGATCGTGAAAATCATGACGCTCAGCCCGGCAAAATCGGCGGAGATCTGGGCGTCTCTGCGTCACGATCTCGGCGCCGACAACGGCGGTGAACTGCTGGCGCGTCATTTTCAACCGGCGGAACAGCTGCTGCAAACACGCCTGACGCAGGCCCAGCAAAACCACGCCGGGCGCCAACTGTTGCAACAGCTGGCCGAATTGCTGCCGCAGGGCAACAACCGCCAGGCGGTCAGCGACTTTATTCGCCAGCAGTTCGGCCACACGGTACTGAGCCAGCTGAGCCCACCGCAGCTGCAGCAGGTGCTCAATCTGTTGCAGACCGGCGGCCTGACCATTCCTCAGCCGCAGCAAACCGCCACCAGCGATCGCCCGCTGCTGCCCGCAGAGCATCAAAGCCTGCAGCAGCAGGTTACCAAACTCAGCGCTGCCACCGGCGAAGCGCCGGCTAAAATCTGGCAAACGCTGTTTGATCTGGCGGGCGTGAAAACCAACGATCCGCTGCCGGCGCGCCACTTCCAGCTGCTGAACCAGTTTTTACAGGTGAAGGTGGCGCTCAGCCCACAGAGCGCGCCGACGCTGAACAACCTACTGGCGACGCTCAAACAACCGGCGGACGAGCAAGAGCTGCAGCAGATGAACGACTACTGCCAGGCGCGCTTCAACTGCGGCGCCAATGCGCCGCTGACGCATCCGCAAATGAGCGACGCCATTCATCAGCTGTTTGCCCGCCGCCTGGAAAAAGCCGGCCAGGCCCAGCCTATCGTCAGCCACGCTGTCGAGCCGCAGCCGCTGCTCAACCCGCTGATCGCCGCCCTGCCTCTGCCGCTGCAGAAAGCGCTCAGCAAGCCGGCCGTGGCGCTGATCCTGTTGCTGTTGGCGCTGGCGGTCGTGCTGGCGCTGGTGTTTTAACGCCTCAGGCGCAGCCGCAGTCCACCACAGCCGCCCGATCGCGCAGCGATCCCGGCTGTTCGCCGATGGCCAACGGATGGCCGTCGCGCAGCCAGAAGTCCAGCCCGCCAATCAGCTCCTTCACCCTGAATCCCAGCTTCGCCAGCTTGTAAGCGCCTTTGGTAGAACCGTTGCAGCCGATGCCGTCGCAGTAGGTCACATACACCTTTTGGCGATCCAGCTGCGCCGTGCCGGCTTCATCCATCAGGCGATGCGGCAAACTGAGCGCACCGGGAATATGCCCGGCGGCGTACAGCGCCTCCGCGCGGGTGTCGATCACTACCATCCCGTCCACGCCATTGCGCAGATCTTCCGCCACGTCCCAGGCATCCGCATAGCGGCTCAGTTTGGCCGCCAGGTAGGCCAGGCTCTCTTCCGGTGCCGCCGGAGGAAAAGCCAGCACCAATGATTCTTTCGACATACCGCCCACTCCCGTGCATCAAGACAGATGACAATAGTGCCCCATTTTGGTCTTATGATTGATACCCATTTCCCAACCGTAATAAGGCCCATTATGCGGCACTCGCTGGTCACGTTGTTTCAGCAATCGCCCCACGCCCTCGGCACGCTGCGCGATCGCCTGTGCGGTGCATTGCGGCAGGCCATTCACCAAGGTGCATTGAGCGTTGGGCAACGCCTGCCTTCCAGCCGGGTGCTGGCCAGCGATCTGGGCCTCTCGCGGGTGACCGTCGAAGCGGCCTACGGTCGGCTGGAGTCAGAGGGATATTTGCAGCGCCGCGTCGGCCAGGGCACGTTTGTGGCGATTACCATCGCCAAATCACCGCCGCCGGCGACCAGCTCCGGCATGCCGCGTCTTTCGCAGCGCGGCCAACAGATCGTGCAAACGGGCGGCTGCCGCGATCCGCAGCAGCCACAGGCGTTTGCCGCCGGCTCGCCGGATCTGCGGGCGTTTCCGCTGGCCTTGTGGAAGCAACTGACCGCACAGCGCCTGCGGCTACAGGGAGAAAGCCTGCTGCGCTACGGCGATCCGCAGGGCTATTTACCGCTGCGTGAAGCGATTGCCGCCCACGTCAATCAAACGCGCGGCGTGATCTGCGATGCACGGCAGGTTATCGTGCTGACCAGTTCGCAGCAGGCGCTGCAGCTGATCGCCACGCTGCTGCTGGACGGCGGCGACAGCGTCTGGATGGAAGAACCGGGTTACACGGGGGCAAGAAACGCCTTTATCAGCGCCGGTGCCGCCCTGACGCCGGTCGCAGTGGACGACGACGGCCTGCGTGCTCGCCCCTCCTTGCCCGACCCACGTTTGATTTATCTGACCCCCTCGCACCAATATCCGACCGGCGCAGCACTCAGCCTGGCACGCCGATTGGCGTTGCTGGCGCTGGCGGAAAGGCAGCAGGCCTGGATCATCGAGGACGATTACGACAGCGAGTTTCATTACGACGGCCTGCCGATACCGGCGATGCAGGGCCTGGATCGCCGTGGCCGGGTGCTGTACCTCGGCACCTTCTCCAAATCGCTGTTCCCCTCGCTGCGGTTAGCGTACCTGATCGTCCCGCCCACGCTGGTTGACGCGTTCGTCACCGCGCGCACGGTCTATGACGGCCACAGCGCGCAGCTGATGCAGGCGGTCACCGCCGAATTCATCCACCAGGGGCACTTCGCCGCACATATTCGCTACATGCGCCAGCTCTACCGCAGCCGGCGCGATGTGTTGCTGACGGAAGTACGCGAAAAACTCGGCCACTTCGCCACGCCCGCTCCCACCGCCGGCGGCCTGCAGCTTAGCGTCTGGCTACCGACCGGCCAGGAGGCGGCGCTCAGCCGGCAGGCGCGGCGGCTCGGCATCCTCACGCCCGGATTGACGGCACAATACCAGACGGCGCAGGCGCAGCGCGACGGCTGGCTGCTAGGCTTTTCGGCCCTGGCGCCGGGCGAGATCCGCAGCGCTGTAGAGCGGCTGGCGCAGATTGTGGCGGCTTAACCCGGCCCCAATGGGATGCCGATCGATTTATTGCTCGGTCAGGCGCATCTCCACCACCAGCGGCAGGTGGTCGCTCACCGCTGGCCAATGCACACCGTTCCACTCGCCGCTGGCGTTCGGCACCGTCAGGCTGTCCAGATGCCAGCGCTGCGCGTTGCCGGTGAAGATGTAATCCACCTTGATCTCGGCGTTTTCCGCCGGCCAGCTGCGGCCATCTTGCCCGTTAGGCATGATGTCGTTCCAATAGCGGCTCAGCTCCAGCCAGGTCACGCTGCCCGGCACGTCGTTCATGTCGCCGAATAGCAGCTTGATGCCCCGCACTTCGATGGCGCGATCGTTCAGCTCCCGCACCTGATCCAGACGCATCGTCGGATCTTCCTTGGTATCGAGGTGAGCGTTGAACAGGGTGATCGGTGCCGGGAACTCCGGCACGTCGACCTTGGCGCTAAAGGCGATGCGCTGTTCACGCTGGCCGGACGGCAGCGGATAGATCACCGCATCGTGCAGCGGATATTTCGAGAGAAACGCCAGGCCATATTCACCGCCGTCGAAATCGATCGCCCGGCCGAACACCGCCTGCATGCCGGTCAGCTTCGCCAGCTCTGCCGCCTGATCGACCCGGCCGCTGCGGGCGGTGAGTTTATCCACCTCTTGCAGCGCCACCACGTCGACGTTCATCGCGCGAATCGCCTTGGCGATGGCGGTCATGTCGCTGACCTTGCCGGCGGCGATATTGAAGCTGGCGACGCGGATCTTCGGCGCCTGCTCCAGCTCGTAGGTTTTGTTTTTCAGGCCGCCCAGCGCGCTGGCCACTTCGCGGCTGTTGGCGTTGCTGTTGGCATGCCCGGTATCGGCAGACGCCCAGGCGCTGTGAGAAAGGCCAAGGGACAATAAGGTGATAAGCAGAGCGTGACCGGTGTGCATGAATTCTCCTTGAGGGACAGATAAGTGTTATGCGGGCGCTTCCCGGCCCACAGCTAACACCGATTTTGCCGCAGAAACCTGCGACGATTTCCTAGTTTCACCGCTATTTTTCGTTTCTGCGCGATGCTTCGCATTCTGGCGGTTTACGCATTGCATCGTTGGACAAACGGCTGATTTCGTTTTAAAACCGGTAGATTGCCAACCGCGAGGAGTTCCGATGACGAGCCCGATTGCCGAACAGCTCACCGAACGTTTCTTCCGCTACCTGGCGGTCACCAGCCAGAGCGACGCCGCCGCAACCACCCTGCCCAGCACGCCGGGGCAGCATGAGATGGCGCAACTGCTGGCGGAAGAGCTGCGCCGGCTCGGCCTGGCCGAGGTGCAGATAGACGAACACGCCACCGTCACCGCCCGCAAGCCCGGCACCCAACCCGGCGCGCCGCGCATCGGCTTTATCACCCATATCGACACCGTGGACGTCGGCCTGTCGCCCGAGATTCGCCCGCAGCGCCTGCGCTTCACCGGCGAAGATTTATGTCTGAACGCCGAGCAAGACATCTGGCTGCGCACCGCCGAGCACCCGGAGATCCTGCCCTACCGCAACGAAGAGATCCTGTTCAGCGACGGCACCAGCGTGCTGGGTGCCGACAACAAGGCGGCGGTCACCGTGGTGATGACGCTGCTGGCCAACCTGACCGCGGCCGATCGCCACGGTGATATCGTGGTGGCGTTCGTGCCGGATGAAGAGATCGGCCTGCGCGGCGCCAAGGCGCTGGATCTGCAGCGTTTCGCCGTCGATTTCGCCTACACCATCGACTGCTGCGAGCTGGGCGAAGTGGTGTACGAGAATTTCAACGCGGCGTCGGCGGAGATCCGCATCGAGGGGGTGACTGCCCACCCGATGTCGGCGAAAAACGTGTTAATCAACCCGATACGCATCGCCAACGACATCATCAACCGATTCGACGTGCAGGATACTCCGGAACACACCGACGGGCGCGAGGGCTATTTCTGGTTCACGGATCTGGCCGCCAATGCCAATCAGGCGACGCTGAAGGTGTCGATTCGAGACTTCGATCGCGCAACCTTCGAGGCGCGTAAAGCTCGCCTTGAGGAGACGGTGCGTCAGGTGGCGGCCAACTATCCGCGCGCCAACGTCAGCTGCAGCATCAGCGACATTTACAGCAACATCAGCAACGCCATCGGCGAAGATCGGCGCGCCATCGATCTGATCTTCGGCGCCCTTGCCGCCCACGGCATCCCGCCGAAGGTGATCCCAATGCGCGGCGGCACCGACGGCGCGGCGCTCTCGAGCCGCGGCATCCTGACGCCCAATTACTTCACCGGCGCGCATAACTTCCACTCGCGCTTCGAGTTTTTACCCGTCAGCGCCTTCGTGAAATCCTACCAGGTGACCCGCAGCATTTGCCTGTTGGCCGCCCGGCAGAGCGGTAATCAGAGTTAGCTCAACAGCCAGCCGACCAGCGCGGCCCACGCCAGCAGCGGCAGCGAGTAATAGTGGAAGCGCAACCAGATCTTGCGCTCCCCCGCCATGCGCAGCGCAATCAGGTTGGCGAGCGATCCGATGGCCAACCCGAAGCCACCGGCGTTGACCGCATAGGCCAGTTGCGCGCTGGAGGGCACATAGTTGAGCAGCAAAATGGTGGCCGGCACGTTGCTGACGATCTGCGACAGCCCGACGCCCAGCGCATACACCCCGCCGTCGCTCAGCCCGGTTATGGCGGCAAACGCCGGCTGAAGCGGCGGCAGGCGGGTAAACAGGCCAACATCGATAAACATGGCGGCGAACACGAAAATCAGGCTCCAGTCGATCTGCAGCAGTACCCGGCGCGCCAGCAACAAAAAGCCGGCGAACACCACCAGCAGCCCATACAGCGGCAGACCGATATCCAGGCACAGCAGGAAAATCGTATACAGCCCTACGCAGCTCAGCAACAGCGGCCGCTGATAGGGGTAGCCCTCAGTATTCGGCGTTTTCACGATGTCGCGCGCCGGGAAGCTGAACCAGGTCAACGCCAACAGGCTCAGCATCATCGCGGCGCCAAACGGCGCCATCTGGCCGATGAAGCCGAGGAAAGAAAGGCCGGAGCGGCTCCACAGCAGGATATTTTGCGGGTTGCCGATCGGCGTCAGCAGCGAGCCGGCGTTCACCGCCAGCGCCTGAAAGATGATCAAACGGCCAACCGGCAGCGACGACAGCTTTTTCAGCGTGATGGTGAGCGGAATGACGATAAACAGCGCCACGTCGTTGGTCAGAAACGACGACAGCAGCGCGGCGGAAAACACCAGAAACAGCGCCAGCCGTCGTTCGCTGTGCAACCGGTTGATAATCTTGCGGCCAACGAAGTCGAAGTAGCCGCTGACCTCAACGCCTTTGGTCAGCAGCATCAGCCCCAGCAGGGTAATGAGAGTGCGGCCGTCGATAAAGCCGCCCAACGTCGCCAATGGCTGCGGATGAAAGACGAACATCGCCACGCCGGCCAGCAGCAATACATGCAGGAAACGGTCTTTGACAAAGGGATGGATAAGCCGGGAAATGGCGGTTGCACTCATGGTGGCAGCTTGAAACCTCAGCGAAAAGCATGAGCGAGACGTTAGCTCAGGCACAGCCGCAACGCCAGCAAAATGCTATTTTACCTTTATCCGCTTTCCATTTGCCGCGCTTTACTTTATTTGTAGCGGCTTTCTCGTTTTCAAAGGACATGTTATGGCTTCCCTGTTCGCCAAAGGGGCGTTGCTCAGCGCCTTATGCGCCCTGCTCGCCGCCTGCGACGATGCGTCCTCCCGCCCGCAAATCGATATCGACGGCAAGACCATGGGCACCTTCTACAGCGTTAAAGTCAGCGGTAACGTCGCGATCGGCAAGCAAGAACTGCAGCGGCAGATCGACGCGGTGCTCGAACGGGCCAACGACGATATCTCCACCTACCGCGCCGACTCGGTGCTGTCGCAGTTTAACCGTAGCGCCAGCCTCGAACCGCAGCCGATCCCGCGCGGCATGGCGGATATCGTGCTGATGGCCCAGCGCATCGGCCGCGATACCGGCGGTGCCATGGACATCACCGTCGGCCCACTGGTGAACCTGTGGGGATTCGGCCCCGACAAGCATCCGGTCAAGGTGCCGGAACAGGCGCAGATCGACGCGGCGAAGCAGCGCATCGGCCTGCAGCACCTGAAGCTGATCAGCGACAATCGCGGAGAGTGGCTGCAAAAAGATCTGCCGGACATGTATGTCGATCTCTCGACGCTGGGCGAAGGCTACGGCGCCGACGAGCTGGTGCGCCTGATGAACCGCAACGGCATTACCAACTACCTGGTCTCGGTCGGTGGCGCAGTCTCTTCACGCGGCGTCAACGGCCAGGGCAAACCCTGGCGGGTGGCAATCCAAAAGCCGACCGACCGTGAAAATGCGGTGCAGGCGCTGGTGGATCTGCACGGTTACGGCATCAGCACCGCCGGCAGCTACCGCAACTACTTTGAACAAAACGGCCAGCGCTACTCCCATGTCATCGATCCGACCACCGGCAGGCCGATCAATCACCGGTTGGTTTCCGCCACGGTGATCGCCCCCACCGCGCTCGAGGCCGACGGCTGGGATACCGGCCTGATGGTGCTGGGCACGGAGAAAGCGTTGAAGCTCGCCGAAGAGAAAGGGCTGGCGGTCTACCTGATCAGCAAAACCGACGAGGGCTTTAGCGCCGTGATGACGCCGCAATTCAAGGCGTTTTTGGTGCAGTGAAATAAAAAAGCCCGGCACACAATGGCCGGGCTGGTTGCATGCGCCCACAGGCGCCGCGCCGATCACTTGGTCAGCGCGATGATACCGAGGGTCAGACCGGCAACCGCCGCCGCGCCGCCGGCGATCGCGCCCGCGGTTTCCCAGTTATCCTGAGTGGTGCCCTTCATGCAGGTGTTGGTGTGCACCAGACGCCCCTGGTCATCGTAGACCGGAACGCAGGGAGAATCGGTGGCGCATCCGGCCAACACGGCCGACAGTAACCCAACCGCAATTAACTTTTTCATACTTCTTGCCTCAATGTTCGATCACTTTAAAAAGCCACACCGAGCGCTGATCACGCTACCTGGCTATTGTATGCCCAACGCGTGTAATGGCGAGGTAATGATGTGTCAGGGGATGTGATTTGGGAAAACTCCGAGCGCTCGCCCAGCGGGCTTTGAGCAGTAAAAAGCCCGCGAAAACGCGGGCTTGATGGCGAGATGAAGCTCAGGCGGCATTATTTCGCCAGTTTGCGCATCACCAGGGTGGCGTTGGTGCCGCCGAAGCCGAAGCTGTTGGACATCACGGTGGTCAGCTCGCGCTGAGTCGGCTGAGTCACGATGTTCATGCCGGCCGCCTGCTCATCCAGGGTTTCAATGTTGATGCTCGGCGCGATAAAGCCGTGCTCCAGCATCAGCAGGCTGTAGATCGCTTCCTGCACGCCCGCGGCGCCCAGCGAGTGACCGGTCATCGCCTTGGTGGAGGAGATAGCCGGGGTATTGTCGCCGAACACTTCGCGAATAGCGCCCAGTTCTTTCACGTCGCCCACCGGAGTAGAAGTGCCGTGCACGTTGATGTAGTCGATCGGCGCATCCAGATCCTGCATCGCCATCTTCATGCAGCGCACTGCGCCTTCGCCCGAAGGGGCAACCATGTCGGCACCGTCTGAAGTCGCGCCGTAGCCAACGATTTCTGCATAGATGTGCGCACCGCGCGCCAGCGCGTGCTCCAGTTCTTCAACCACCACCATGCCGCCGCCGCCGGCGATGACGAAACCGTCACGATCGGCATCGTAGGTGCGGGAGGCTTTTTCCGGCGTGTCGTTGTACTTGGTGGACAGCGCGCCCATCGCGTCGAACTCGCAGGCCATTTCCCAGCATAGCTCTTCACCGCCGCCGGCGAACACGATGTCCTGTTTGCCCAACTGAATTTGCTCAACCGCGTTGCCGATGCAGTGCGCGGAGGTCGCGCAAGCGGAGCTGATGGAGTAGTTTACGCCGTGGATTTTGAACGGCGTTGCCAGGCAGGCGGAAACGCCGGAAGCCATGGCTTTGGTCACCACGTACGGGCCAACCGCTTTCAGGCCGCGCGGGCTGCGCATCGCATCGGCGCCGAATACCTGGAAGCGCGGAGAACCACCGCCGGAACCGGCAATCAGGCCCACACGCGGGTTGTTTTGATACTCTTCGTCCTTCAGGCCGGAAGAAGCGATCGCTTCTTGCATCGCCAGGAAGGCATAAATGGAAGCATCGCTCATGAAACGCACCGCCTTGCGGTCGATCAGGCCGGTCGTGTCGAGCTTAACTTGCCCCCATACGTGACTACGCATGCCGGAATCTTTCAGTTCCTGGGAGAAAGTGATCCCAGAACGTCCTTCCTGCAGGCTTGCCAGGACCTCCTGCTGGTTATTACCAATGCTGGAGACAACTCCCAGGCCAGTAATCACTGCACGTTTCATTCAATACCTCTTCCACTATTTACCTACGGGATTTTGCATCGCACTTTAGCGTACAGATGTAAGCCGAACAAGTCCGATCAGCGTTTTTCAGCTTTATTGTTGTCCAGTTTGCGCCGGGGCGCCAGCGCCGTTAGAATTCGCGGCATCCCTTGAATTTCGAGCCATTGACCGTGAACCACGCCCCCATCCAAACCGCAACGCTAACCTGGAACGAACAGGGTACACCTGTTTCGAAACAGTTTGATGACGTCTATTTTTCCAATCAGGATGGGCTGGAAGAAACCCGCTACGTCTTCCTGCAGGGCAACCAACTGCCGCAGCGTTTCGCCACCCATCCGCGCCCGTTGTTGGTTGTGGCGGAAACCGGATTCGGCACCGGGCTCAATTTCCTCACGCTGTGGCAGGCCTTCGCCGGCTTCCGCCAGGCCGAGCCGGACGCCGCGCTGAAACGCCTGCACTTTATCAGCTTCGAAAAATTCCCCCTGCAGCAGGCCGATCTGGCGGCGGCGCATGCGCGCTGGCCGGAGCTGGCGCCTTATGCCGACGAACTGCGCGCTCAATGGCCGCTGCCGCTGTCGGGCTGCCATCGCCTGCTGCTGGCCGAAGGCCGCATTACGCTCGATCTGTGGTTCGGCGACGTCAACGACCTGCTGCCGCAGTTTGACGCCAGCATGAATAACCAGGTCGATGCCTGGTTCCTCGACGGCTTTGCGCCGGCAAAAAATCCCGACATGTGGACCGATCAACTGTTCGCCGCCATGGCGCGTTTCGCCCGGCCGGGAGGTAGCTTCGCCACCTTTACCGCCGCCGGCTTTGTGCGCCGCGGCTTGCAACAGGCCGGTTTTCAGGTCAACCGTTGCAAAGGCTTCGGCCAAAAGCGTGAGATGCTCGCCGGCGAGCTCCCGGCCGATGCGCAGCCCGCTCCCCACCCGGCCCCCTGGTATCGACGTCCGGCGGCGGACAACACCGCCGACATCGCCCTGATCGGCGGCGGCGTCGCCAGCGCGCTCACCGCGCTGGCCTTGCTGCGGCGCGGTGCTACCGTCACGCTCTACTGCGCCGATGAGCAGGCGGCGGAGGGGGCATCCGGCAATCGCCAGGGGGCGATTTATCCTCTGCTGAACGGCAGCGGCGACGCGCTGGAGAGCTTCTTCAGCGCCGCGTTTCCCTTCGCCCGTCGCCAGTACGACGCGCTGTTGCAACAAGGCGTCGTCTTTGATCACCAGTGGTGCGGCGTCAGCCAGTTGGCCTATGACGACAAAAGCGGCGCCAAGATCGCCAATATGCTGAAAACCGACTGGCCATCGGCGCTGGCGATGGCGGCCGACCGGGAGACGCTCAGTGAACTGTGCGGCGTCGATACCGGCTTTGGCGGCATCACCTACCCGCAGGGCGGCTGGCTCTGCCCGGCCGAGCTGACGCGCGGCGCGATTGCGCTGGCGCAGCGTCAGGGCCTGATTTGCCGCTACCGGCACGATGCGTTGGCGCTGGCGCGTGAAGAAAACGGCTGGCGCATCGATTTCGCCAACGGTGAAAGCCACCGCCATGCGACGGTGATCCTGGCCAACGGCCACCGGTTGGCCGAACTGGCGCCGACGGAAGCCCTGCCGCTGTACTCGGTGCGCGGGCAGGTGTCGCATATCCCAAGCTCGCCGGCCCTCGGTCAGTTGAAACAGGTGTTGTGTTACGACGGCTACCTGACGCCGATCAACGCCAACAACGGCCAACACTGCATCGGCGCCAGCTACCAGCGCGGCGACATCGCCACCGACTACCGCGAGCAGGAGCAACAGGAGAACCGCGAGCGCCTGCTGCGCTGCCTGCCGGAACAGGCCTGGCCGCAGCAGGTGGACGTCAGCGCTCATCAGGCGCGCTGCGGCGTGCGCAGCGCCACCCGCGATCATCTGCCCATGGTCGGCGCGCTGCCGGACTATCAGGCCACGTTGACGCAGTATCAGGATTTGCAGCGGCAACACCAGCGCGGCGAAACCGTCGCCGATGCGCCGGTCTATCCCGGCCTGTTCGCTATCGGTGGGTTGGGATCGCGTGGCCTGTGTTCGGCGCCGTTGGCGGCGGAAATTCTGGCGGCGCAGCTGTTCGGCGAACCATTGCCGGGCGACGCGCGCCTGCTGGCGGCGTTGAATCCGAATCGGATGTGGGTGCGGAAGTTACTGAAAGGGCGTGCGGTTTAATTCATGAATGAGGGGCGCGGTGACGCGCCCCGGCATGGCGGTCAGGCAGCAGGCGTTGCGGCCTGATAGAGGTTTTCCCACATGCCGCGTACCAGGATCTGATCCGGCGGCGAGAGTTCCCCAGCGGCGATTGCCTTGTGCAAGCTCTCTTCCACCCGCGCTTTCAGCGCTTCGGCAGTATGCTCGCCCTGTTCTTCCGCTTCGGCCACCGCCAGCGTCAAATGACCGCGCAGGTAGCCACCGGCAAACAGTTCATCATCGCTGGCGTGCTCTACCATGTCATCAATCAGCGCCAAAATGCGCGCTTCAAATTCTGCGATCATCAAATTTCCTCATTAAATAACGGGCTGTGGCGTCAGTTGAGATCTTCCGGATACGGAAAATGCTCGGCCGCCAACGGTGGCGTATTGTAGAACGATTGCAACGCCTGAATAAAGCGCGCAGGCCGTGTGGGTATTCCCTGCTCCAGCAGCGCCAATACCCGGGCGCGCACCTTGCGCTGGAACGCGATGCGATCCGGTTCGCAGTCGCCGTTCAGGTTGTCGCAGCTGACGTTGAACGGGAAACCGGCCGCCACGCAGAACATCCATTCCAGCGCCTGCGGTTTGATCTCCACCGCTTCGAATTCACTCTGGGTTTGCGCGTCGCGCCCGTCCGGGCAATACCAGTAACCGAAGTCCACCAGTTGGCGACGCGCTTCGCCGGCGATGCACCAGTGCGAGATTTCATGCAGGCCGCTGGCGTAGAAGCCGTGGGCGAACACGATGCGGTGATACGGCAATTCGTCGTCGGCCGGCAGGTAGATAGGTTCGTCGTCGCCCTTCACCAGGCGGGTGTTGTAGTCATCGCTGAAGCACTGATTGAAGATCTCGATCAGCTGTTCATAGCGATAACGGGTCTGCGTGTCTGACATAAAAACTCTATAACCACAAAAATAAAGAGGCCATTATACCCGATAAGACAGGGCGCGTAAGCAACGCCCCTTCTTTAACCGTGCACCAGGGCGGTCAACCACTGCTGAATTTCCGCGCCGTGATTGTCGTACAGCAGCTTGAGGCTCATCACCAGTGAAACGATCACGATCATCGGCCGAATCAGCTTCTGCCCGCGGGTCAGCACCATGTGCGCCCCCAGACGCGCCCCCAGCACCTGCCCCACCAGCATCACCAGACCGATGCTCCACACCACCTTGCCGCCGATGATGAACAGCGCCAACCCGCCGACGTTGGAGGTGAAGTTCAGCACCTTGGCATGCGCCGTGGACTTGGCGAGGTTAAAACCGCACAGCGTCACATAGGCCAGCGCGTAGAACGATCCGGCGCCGGGGCCGAAGAAACCGTCGTAAAACCCGACGCAGCCGCCGGCCACCAGCCCGAACGGCAAGGCGCCGAGGCGGCGTTGACGATCTTCCTCACCCAGCCGCGGCATCAGCAAGAAATAGAGGCCGATGCCGATCACCAGCAGCGGCAGCATCTGCCGCAGCAAATCGGCGCGCATATGCTGCACCAGAATGGCGCCGGCGATCGAGCCGATCAGCGTCAGAAAAATCGTCAGCTTCTGGTCGTTGAGATTCACCGCACGCCGACGAATAAAGTACAGGCTGGCGGAGAAGGAACCCCCGACCGACTGCAGTTTATTGGTCGCCAGCGCCTGCGCCGGGGGAACCCCCACCGCCAGCAGGGCCGGCACCGTCAGCAACCCACCGCCGCCGGCAATGGAGTCGATAAACCCCGCCAGCAGCGCTACCGCAAACAACACCCCGAGCATCTCGGGGCCAAGGACGAACCAATCCATGTGTTATTCCGCTGAGAAATGGTGATCCAGCAATGCCTGACAGGTCGGCGGTAACGGCGGCGGCACGGATTTGCCCGGTTTCGCGTTAGGCTGATGCGGTACGAACCAGCTCGCCAGTTCGGCGCCGCAACCGTCGCCCGGCGGCGGCGTATCCTGCTCCTGGCACTCCAGGCTGCCGGCCGGACAACGCAGGCGCACGTGCATGTGCGCACGGTGGCCGAACCACGGCCGCACCTTGTGCAACCAGGCGCGATCGGCGCCGGCGTCCAGGCACAGGCGCTGCTTGATCGCCGGGTTGACGAAGATGCGCGTCACGTCCGCGTCCTGCGCCGCCAGTTTGATCAGCGACTCAATTTGCGGCTGCCATTGGCTCGCCACCACCTGCTTGCCATCCCCTGACACCAGGTCGATCGGCTGTGGTTTCAGCAATTGCTGCGCGCTCCAGCGCTGACGCGGCAACTGCAGCCAGATGTCGACGTCGAGCCCCGACTGGTGGCTGGCGTGGCCGCTGCTGAAGCGCCCACCGGCCGGCATCGCCATGTCGCCGATCAGCACCGTGCCCAGCGCTTTCTGGTTCGCTTGGCTGCTGAGGCGCTGAATGAACGCCAGCAGATCCGGGTGGCCGAAATAGCGGCGCTGGTCGGTACGCATCACCTGGTAGTTCGGTGAATTCAGCGGCAACGGCTGGGCGCCAATGACGCAGCCGTTGGCAAAACCGCCCACCGCCTGTGGCGCGCCGGCCACCGGATGGTCGATTTTCTGCCACGGCGTCAGCGCCATGGCGGAAGCGGAGGCCGTCAGGGCCACCAGGCCCAACATCCAGTTTTTCATGGCGATTACCAGCGAGGCACGTCGGAAACCACATCACCGTTTTGCGCACGCTGGCGCAGCAGGTGATCCATCAACACGATTGCCATCATCGCTTCGGCGATCGGCACGGCGCGGATGCCCACGCACGGATCGTGGCGACCGCGGGTGACCATCTCCACCGCTTCGCCCTGGCGATTGATGGTGCGCCCCGGCACCATAATGCTGGAGGTCGGCTTCAGCGCCAGATGCGCGATCACCGGTTGGCCGCTGCTGATACCGCCGAGAATGCCGCCGGCATGGTTGCTTTGGAAGCCTTCCGGGGTGATTTCATCGCGGTTTTCGCTGCCGCGCTTGGTCACGACAGCAAATCCGTCGCCGATCTCCACGCCTTTCACCGCGTTGATGCTCATCAGCGCGTGCGCCAGATCGGCGTCGAGGCGATCAAACACCGGCTCGCCCAGGCCAACCGGCACGTTTTCAGCGATCACGCTGACCTTGGCGCCAATGGAGTCGCCCTCTTTTTTCAGCGCGCGCATCAGTTCGTCCAGCGCTTCCAGCTTGTCCGGATCCGGGCAGAAGAACGGGTTCTGCTCGACCTGATCCCAATCTTTCAGCTCACAGGTCACGTCGCCGATCTGCGCCAGATAGCCGCGCACCTGCACGCCGAACTTCTGCTGCAGGTATTTCTTGGCGATGGCGCCCGCCGCAACGCGCATGGCGGTTTCACGCGCCGAAGAACGGCCGCCGCCGCGATAGTCGCGCAGCCCGTATTTCTGTTCGTAGGTGTAGTCTGCATGCCCCGGACGGAACACGTCTTTGATGGCGCTGTAGTCTTGCGAACGCTGATCGGTGTTCTCAATGATCAGACCGATGCTGGTGCCGGTGGTCACGCCTTCGAATACGCCGGAGAGAATGCGCACCTGATCCGGTTCACGACGCTGGGTGGTGTAACGCGAGGTGCCCGGACGACGGCGGTCCAGATCGTGTTGCAAATCGGCTTCGGTGAGCGGAATGCCGGGCGGCACGCCGTCGACGATACAACCCAGCGCCACCCCGTGAGATTCACCGAAGGTGGTGACGCGGAAAATCTGCCCAATACTGTTTCCTGCCATCACGGCTCCTTACCGTTAGTCTTTTATCGTTATCAGGCCCGCCGTGCGGGCCCTGGAAATGCGGTTTAGCTGCGATAGAGGCTGAAGTGTTCCTTGCAATCCACCAACTGCTGTTTGGTCAGCATGAACACGCCGTCACCGCCGTTTTCGAACTCCAGCCAGGTGAACGGAATATCCGGATATTGTTCCATCAGGTGTACCATGCTGTTACCCACTTCACAAATCAGCACGCCGTCGTCGGTCAGGTAGTCCGGCGCGCAGGCCAGGATGCGGCGCACCAGCTTCAGGCCGTCGCTGCCCGCCGCCAGGCCCAGTTCCGGCTCAAAGCGGAACTCCTGCGGCAGATCGGACATGTCTTCCGCATCGACGTACGGCGGGTTGGTGACGATCAGATCGTACTGGATCGCGGGAACGTCGCGGAACAGATCGGAACGGATCGGGATCACCTGGTGTTCGACGCCGTGCGCCTGAATATTGCGCTCGGTTACCGCCAGCACTTCGCTGGAGATGTCCACCGCGTCCACTTCCGCTTCCGGGAAAGCGTAGCCGCAGGCGATGGCGATGCATCCGCTGCCGGTGCACATGTCGAGGATATGACGAGGCGGGTGTGGGATCAGCGCGCTGAAGCGATCGTTGATCAACTCGCCGATCGGCGAACGCGGCACCAGCACGCGCTCGTCGACGTAGAATTCCATGCCGCAGAACCAGGCCTTGTTGGTCAGGTAAGCGACCGGGATGCGTTCGTTGACGCGGCGGATCACGCGCTCAACGATGCGATGACGCTCGCTGGAGGTCAGACGGGCGGTGTGCATGTCCTCCGGAATGTCCAACGGCAGGAACAGGCTTGGCAGCACCAATTGCACCGCTTCGTCCCACGGATTATCGGTTCCGTGACCATAGTAGATATTGGCAGCGTTGAAGCGGCTTACCGTCCAGCGCAGCATATCTTGAATGGTGTGCAGTTCGTTCACTGCTTCGTCGACGAAAATTTTGTCCAATTTGCCCTCCGGCAGGCGCTGTGTTTCATGATTTAGCCGCATAGTTTGCCATGAAGCCCGCGACAAATCACGCTTGCCCCTCGCGCTTTTCACTCTGGCCCGAGTTTTGCGTCGACAGCGCTCATTCACAAGGTAAACTAGCGAAATAAACGATTTCCGGTGAATGAAGCATGAAGAACAAGCCTCCTCTGAGCAAAGACGAACAACAGCTCTTCAGAGAGTCGGTGGCGGGCGCGAAAAAGCTGCGCCAGGACACCATCGTCCACCGCCCGCCCAAGGTCAAACAGATTGCGCCGCAGCGGCTGCTGCAGGAGCAGGTCGATGCCAGCTATTATTTTTCAGATGAGTACCAGCCGCAGCTGGAAGAGGAAGGCCCGACGCGCTACGTGCGCCCCGGCAGCAGCCCGTATGAGTTGAAGAAGCTGCGACGCGGCGATTATTCGCCGGAGCTGTTTCTCGATTTGCACGGCCTGACCCAGCTGCAGGCCAAGCAGGAGCTGGGAGCGCTGATCGCCGCCTGCAAACGCGAGCACGTGCACTGCGCCTGCGTGATGCACGGACACGGCAAGCACATTCTCAAACAGCAAACCCCGCTGTGGCTGGCACAGCATCCCGACGTGCTGGCGTTCCACCAGGCGCCGAAGGAATGGGGCGGCAACGCCGCCATCCTGCTGTTGGTGGAGCTGGCCGAGTAACCCTGCAGAAACGAACTCAGGGCGATGTCAGACATCGCCCTGAGTTTATTCCGCACCGCATCCGCGGCTCACACTTTGGCCATCACCTGCGACGGGCTGACCTGCCATTCAAACTTGCCGTAGCTGCCGTCCGCCGGCAGATCGACGTTGGCAATCGCCGAGGTCGCGAACATCGGCGGGCACTCACCCGGGCACAGTTCGGCCACCAGATAGCCCACCAGCGGCAGGTGTGACACGATCAGCACCGAGCTCACCCCTTGCATCGCCAGCGCCTGCAGATAGCTGCCGACCTGTTCGGCGTTGCCGCCCGGCGTCAGCTCGGGCAGCACTTCTTCGCCCTCCGGCAGCGTCAAGGCTTCACGCACCGTCGCCAGCGTCTGTTCTGCCCGCAGATAAGGGCTGACCAGCACGCGTTCAATATCCACAGACTTGGTGTTCAACCAGGCCGCCATCTGACGGGACTCATCGCGGCCGCATAGGGTAAGGGGCCTTACCGCATCGCTGGCTGCCTCGAGCGCCGCCTCTCCGTGACGCATAATCAAAACTTGCATATTGCACCGCTGTTGTTGACAAAGTAACGCTATACAGAAACGCCGTGCGTGCTGTACCGCCGAGTTTTACAACCCAAAGCCAAAGCTTTAAAACGATAACGCGCCGTCTCTTTATGGCGGCCGGGCATTTTGCCTGAAAGTTTGCCTAAAGAAAACGCTGTTTTTTACAGCAACCCTCCCCGGGCAAACCTCGATTGCTCACAGAACAAGCAATTCAACGGGTTAAATTTTAACCTTACCGCCATGAAATTTATTGATGGCGGTCAAGCTAACTTACCGCTGCCTGCGCCTTGCTGTACAGCCTCACCGGATGACGCTGTTGCAAGGAGTGATGGCGATCACAACGCGGCCCTGTTGCAACTATAGTGCAAATCGGGCCGCCCTGCGCTCAGCTCCCCAGCGGGTAAAAGCGCTCGCCCTGCTGCGCCATGCGCTGCAAGCGTTCGCACGGCGCGAAGTGCTCGCCGTGCTGCTGGCGCAGGTAGTCCAGCGTCTTCACCACTTTCTCGGCGCCGAGTTCGTCCATATAGCGGAACGGGCCGCCGAGGAACGGCGGGAAGCCGATGCCGAACACCGCGCCGATGTCGCCGTCGCGCGCGCTGCGGATTACGCCTTCGTCCAGGCAGCGCGCCGCTTCGTTCAGCATCATCATCACGCAACGCTGGGCGATGGTCGCCGGCAGCATGTGCGCCTTCGGCGTGACGCCGAGCAACGTATACAATGAGGTATCCGCACGTTTACGCCGCTGCCGCTGCTGGCCTTCACTCGGGTAGAGATAGAAGCCGCGGCCGTTCTTACGCCCTTTGCGCCCGTCTTTCAGCACCGCATCGAACGCGGCCGGCGCGGCGAAGCGCGGCCCCAGCGCCTCGACCAGTACCGGGATGATTTTGGTGCCGACGTCGATGCCCACTTCATCCAGTAGGGTGATCGGGCCGACCGGGAAACCGAAGTCCACCAGCGCCTTGTCCAGCGACTCCATCGGCTCGCCTTCCAGCAGGCAACGGGCCGCTTCGTTGATGTACGGCGCCAGGATGCGGTTGACATAAAAACCGGCGCTGTCGCCCACCACGATGGCGGTCTTGCCCTGCTTGTGCGCCAGCGCCACGGTGGTGGCGATGGTCTCTTCGCTGGTGCCGGCGTGCGGGATCACTTCCACCAGCGGCATCTTGTCCACCGGGCTAAAGTAGTGCAGGCCGATCACCTGCTGCGGCCGCTGGGCTTTTTCGGCGATGTGACCGATAGGCAACGAGGAAGTATTGGAGGCAAACACGGTATGCGGCGCACAGTTCGCTTCGACCTCGGCCACCATCTTCTGCTTCAGCGCCAGATCCTCAAACACCGCCTCGACCACGATATCCACCTGCTCAAAGCCGGTGTAATCGGTAGAGCCGGAGATCAGCATCATCTGTTTTTGCCGTTCCGCCGGGCGCATGCGCTTGCTGCGTACCCGTTTGCCAAGCACGTCCCAGCTGTATTTCAGCGCGTGATTGATGCCGGTTTCATTAATATCTTTGATACGAACCGGCAAACCGCCGCGCGTGGCGGTGACGCAGGCGATGCCGCCGCCCATCAGGCCGCCGCCGAGAATGCCGACGCGGTGCAGGGCATGCGGCTTGGCATTGCCGCCCCGCTCTTTTTTCAGCGCGGTGGAGGCGAAGAACAGACTGCGCAGCGCCGCCGACTGCGGCGTCATCGCCAGTTCGCCAAAGGCGCGCGCTTCAGCCTCATAGCCGCTGGCGCTGCCGTGATCCAGCCCGGTGCGCACTACCTGAATGATGCGTTCCGCCGCCGGGTAGTTGCCGTGCGTTTTCGCCATCGTTTTCTTGCGCACGATGCTGAACAGCAGATTTCTGCCCAGCGGGCCGTTGAGCAGGCGATCCTGCCACGGCAGCTCGCGCTGATGCTTCCAGCCCTGCTTCACCCGCTCAATGGCGGTCTGCAACAGGATCGACTGCGGCACGGCGTCATCCACCAGCCCCATGCGCAGCGCCTGGCGGGCGCGAATATGCTTGCCGGTCAGAATCATGTCCAGCGCCTTGGCGGCGCCGATCAGGCGCGGCAGGCGCTGAGTGCCGCCGGAGCCCGGCAGCAGGCCCAGTTGCACTTCCGGCAGACCGAGCGCGGTTTTGTCATCCAATGAACAGACGCGGCCGTGGCAGGCCAGCGCCAATTCCAGGCCGCCGCCGAGGCAGGCGCCATGGATGGCGGCCACCACCGGCACCGGGAAGGCGGCGATCTGCGCCAGCGTGCTCTGCCCTTTTTTGGCCAGCGTTTCCGCCTCTTTGGCGCTGGTGCAGGCGGCAATCATAGTGATGTCGGCACCGGCGATAAACGAGTCCGGCTTGCCGGAAACGATCACCAGCCCTTCCAGCGCGGTATGCTGCTGCGCCCGGATTAGCACATCGTTCACCTGTTCGACGAACTCGGCCTTGAGCGTATTGACCTTGTCGCCCGGTACGTCGATGGTGATCACGCCGATGTTGTCGGGGCGAATCGTCAGCTGAAAGGCCGACGGTTTGGCACGCTGTTCGTGCAATGCGTTTTCGGCACTCATCATTCCACCTCCACGATCATCGCGGCCCCTAACCCGCCGGCGGCGCAGGCGGTGGTCAGGCCCAGCCCGCCACCGCGGCGTTTCAGCTCACGCAGCGTCTGGGTGATCATGCGCGCGCCGGTGGCGGCAAACGGGTGGCCATAGGCGATGGAACCGCCCAGGACGTTGAATTTTGCCATGTCCACCTCGCCGATCGCCTGGCTGCGGCCAAGCTTCTCGCGGGCGAACTCTTCGCTGGCGAACATCTTCAGGTTGGCCAGCGTTTGCGCGGCGAAGGCTTCATGCATGTCGATGAGCGTCAGATCGGCCAGACCGATGCCGGCGCGATCCAGCGCCAGCGGCGTAGCGTAGGAAGGCCCCAGCAGCATGTCTTCCCACACGTCGATGGCGGCGAAGGCAAAGCTGCGCAAATAGCCCAGCGGCTGCAGCCCCAGCTCTTTGGCGCGCGACTCGCTCATCATCAATACCGCCGCCGCGCCGTCGGTCAACGGCGTGCTGTTGGCCGCGGTGACGCTGCCGTGCTTGCGATCGAACGCCGGTTTCAGCTTGGCGTAGGACGCCAGGCTGGAGTCTTTGCGGATGTTGTTGTCTTCAGAAAGCTGTGCACGGTACGGTGGTACGTAGGCGGTCATCACCTCATCGCGCAGCCACCCCTCCTGCCAGGCCTTGGCCGCCAGCTCATGCGAACGGTGCGCCAGCGCATCCTGCGCTTCACGGGTGATGCCGTGGCTTTTCGCCATCTGTTCGGCGGTATCGCCCATGCGCAAGCCGGTGGAATACTCCGCCACCGCCGGTGGCACCGGCATCAGATCGCGGAATTTCAGCCGGCTGAACAGTTTGAGACGCTGCGACAGCGTACGCGCCTTGTTGACGTCCACCAGCGTGCGTGCCAGCGCCTTGCTGACGCCGATCGGCAAGACGGAAGACGAGTCCGCCCCGCCGGCGATGCCGACGCTGATGCTACCGGCCATGATGCTCTCCGCCACGTTGGCGATTGCCTGGAAGCTGGTGGCACAGGCGCGCGACACGCTGTAGGCGTCAGTATGGACGCTCATGCCGGTGCCGAGCACGATTTCACGCGCGATGTTCGGCGCCTCGGGCATTTGCACCACCTGGCCGAACACCAGCTGCTCGATAAGCTGCGGATCGATGCCGCTACGCGCCAACAGCTCGCTCACCGCCGTTTTCCCTAAATCCACCGCCGGAATGCCGTGATAGGCAGTCGCCTGTTTGGCAAAGGGGGTACGCAGTCCATTCACAATCGCAATGCGGTCACCATGACGGGTCACCAACGGCAGTGCCTTACTCATAAATGCTCCTGAAGAAAATAACGTCAGCGCAATGGGCAGAAAGAGGTCTGACCTGATGAGGTCATTGTTAACCAAACGGTTACATTTGGCAAACCGGCAGAGATCAAAACTGCGAGCAGGCGCACTTTCTATCGGGGGGCGACGTAGGGAAGGCAATCCCCGGCGCGCGGCAGGCGGCGCCGGGGGTAAAGCGGGGATTAACGCAGGCCGAGCTGGAAGATCAGGGTTTCCGCCTGGCAGGCGAAGGTGAAATCGGCCTCCAACTGCACGCCGCCGTCAACCGGTTTAATGCTACTGCTGATGTCACAAGGGTCGGATTCTACCGCGCGCGCCTTTTCGCTCAGTGCCGCCAGCATCGCTTCCGCATCTTGTTGATTGCTGAACACCTGGCTGTAGGACGCGGTGCAATCGGTGTTATCCATCACGGTGCCGACATCCACGCAGCAACACGCGGCGGTTTCCTGGGCGCTGCATTTATTAATTGCATCTGACATGATTGGTTCTCCTCAAGGGCCTCGGTTATCAGCCCAAATTGCCGTTTTACTCACCGGCACAAAGCCACAAAATTCTGCAGGTATTTTACGCTTCCGCGCCGGCAATCACTAGCACTTACTTTTACTGTGTGTTTTAAGTGATGGAAATCACAAATAAAAATGAGCGCCTGCTAAGGAATGGTAAGAATTTTGTTATTTACCGCTGGCTTTTTGTTAAGCAGATCTCTTTTTTGATATCAGGTTGGAAATATTTCAAAAACAAACTTGCAACATTTTCACAGGTCAGACCTATACTTCAGCCACTGGTCTGATTTGTCTGAATGATAACGGACCCTACAATCCCGCGCTCCTTGTTACCTTGCGTAACATAGTTTAAATAATAAACACATAATGAGGTTTTGGTCATGAGCCAGAAAAACCTATTGACTAAATCAGCTCTCGCAGCTGCAGTGGCAATTATTTCATCAAACGTGTCTGCCGCAGGATTCCAGCTGAATGAGTTCTCAGCAGCTGGTTTAGGACGTTCGTATTCTGGCGAAGGCGCCATGGCGGATACGGCGGCCTCCGCGAGCCGCAACCCGGCATTGTTGATGATGTACACCCGCCCGGAACTTTCCATCGGCGCGGTCTTTATCGACCCGGATGTAGACATCACCGGCAAATCCCCTTCCGGCGCCAGCCTGGATGCGAAAAATATCGCGCCAACCGCCTGGGTGCCGAACCTGCATTATGTTCACCCGATTAACGATCAGTTCGCCGTAGGCGGATCGGTCACCAGCAACTACGGTCTGGCGACCGAATTCAACGACGGCTACACCGCAGGCGCTTATGGCGGCAAAACCGATCTGGAAACCCTGAACCTGAATCTGAGCGGCGCTTACCGCCTGGATCAACACTTCAGCTTCGGTCTGGGCTTCGACGCCGTATACGCCAGAGCCAAACTGGAACGCTACGCCGGCGAATTGCCGAAGCTGCTTGCCGGTCAAGGCCTGCAAACCGGTCAATTAACGCCTCAGCAAGCCGGGATGATCGCTCAAATTCCTGGCGATACTCAGATTTCTCACCTGAAAGGCGATAAGTGGGGCTTCGGTTGGAATGCCGGCCTGCTGTACGAAGTGGACGAAAACAACCGTTACGGCTTCACCTACCGTTCTGAAGTGAAAATCAAGTTCGACGGCGACTACAAAAGCAGCCTGCCTGCACAGTACAACCCAATTACCCAGGCGCTGGGCGTTGGTCTGCCGTGGGGCACCAGCGGCAGCACCATCCCGGGCTCTCTGGATCTGAACCTGCCGGAAATGTGGGAACTGTCCGGCTACAACAAAGTGGCGCCGCAGTGGGCCATCCACTACAGCCTGGCGTACACCAGCTGGAGTCAGTTCCAGGAGCTGAGAGCCACCGGCAGCAACGGCCAGACCCTGTTCCAGAAGCATGAAGGCTTCCGCGATGCCTACCGCATTGCGCTGGGTACCACTTACTTCTACGACGACAACTGGACCTTCCGCGGCGGTGTCGCCTTCGATGACAGCCCGGTGCCGGCACAGAACCGCTCTATCTCCATTCCTGATCAGGACCGCTTCTGGGTCAGCGCAGGTACCTCTTACGCGTTCAACAAAGACGCGTCGGTCGACGTCGGTGTGTCCTACATGCACGGCCAGAAAGTCACCATCAACGAAGGCCCTTACACCTTCAACTCGGTGGGCAAGGCCTGGCTGTACGGTGCCAACTTCAACTACCGCTTCTAATCTCGCTTGAGAAAGAAGCCAAAGCGCCCCTCGGGGCGCTTTTTCTTTGCCTACCGTTTGCCACCGACATAAAAAAACCCGCCTGACGGCGGGTTTTCATTGGCATAACGCCTGTGATTACTGCGAGTCGATCTCGTCCAATTCCCCCTGAATCGCCTTGGCGTTCGGATTCTCTTCCGGCTTGAGCGAGCCGCCGTTGGCGATGAAATCGTGGCGCTGGAAGTAGGCCTCGCGCACCATGACATAAGGATCGGACGAGTTGCGCAGCAGGCCGTCGGAATCCAGCAGCTGAGCGCGGGTTTCGATACCCTCGACCACCCATTTGCCCGCCGACATCCAGAAGGTCAGGTAACTCAGCATCGGATACAGCGTATCCGCAAAGTCGCCGCCGTCTTCACGCAGGGTAAAGCTGCCGTAGCCCGGCAGCATCACGTACGGGCCGTAACCCACATCGTAATGCCCCAATGTGCTGCCGAAGCGATTCGGTTCTTCGCGCGCCAGTTTCGGGTTGGCCATGCCGGCCACGTCGATTAGGCCGCCCATCCCGAGCAGGGTGTTCAGGAAGAAACGGTTAAAGTGGATCATCCCGCGGTAAGGATCGCCCTTCAGGAAGGCGTTGACCATGCTGGCCGGCTCTTCCAGGTTGGAGGTGAAGTTGCTGATGCCGTTACGCGCCGGCATCGGCACGTAGTCGCGCCAGGCCACCGCGACCGGGCGCAGGATATAAGGATCCAGGACGTTGTAGTTGAAATCGAACATCGTCCGGTTAAATCCTTCCAGAGGATCGGAACGCCCTTGCGGATCATTGTCTGGCGCGCTGGCACAGCCCACCAGTAATACCGTTGCGAATGCCACCCCAGTCAGGCGAAAGTTCATATTTTTCTCCATAAAAACACGTTCGGTCTTATTTTTCAGCGACCTGCTTGTTTATCTGAACGCTAACCTGCTCTTTACCGCTGAATGTCTGCAGCGAGCTTTCGCCGAACCAGTCCCCCGGCTGCGGCGTGGCCAATCCGTCCTGTGAGAGGCGCACACGCACCTGCACCTGATGCTGTGCCGAGAGTAAACGCTCGGGCATCATGGCGTTGCTGTCATCCAGCGAGAAAGACAGCGGAAAACGGCTCAGCGGCAATTGTTTTACCGCCACCGGCACCGGGCTGGCGCCGTCGGTGACCGAGATGACCAGCGTCCCCTGCGGCGGCAGGGCTTTCGCCGCCTGCGGTGACAGCGAAACGGTCACATTGAGTTTAACAGTTTCTCCGCCGGCCTGGGCTTTTGCTTGTGCAATGCTGCGCTTTATCACTTCCGCACGCGGATCGTTGGCCGGCAACAGTTGCAACATCACCTGCCAGGCGCCGATCGCCTGCTTGAAATCGCCCTGTTCGAAGGCATTGAACGCCAGCAGGCTCAGCACCCGCGGATCGCCGTGATTTTCCGCGATCATGCGCCGCAACAGCTGCGTCGCCTGCTTGTTATCCTCCGGATCGTTGGAGCGCGTCAAGACCTCGGCATAGCCGAGCCGCACTTCCAGACTATTCGGATCCAATTGATAAGCATGAGCAAACGCCTGCGTGGCGGTAGTGGCATTGTTCAACGCCATGCCGACGCGCCCCAGCATCATCCAGTCGTTGATATTGCGATCGTCCTGCTGCAGCGCGGTACGCAGCCCCAGCCCGAGACGGGCGATCTCTTCCATGCTCAGCGGTTTGGCGCGCTCATTGGCGACGCGCTCGCGCAATTCCGGCATTTGCGCCTGCACCAGACGCCAATCCAGCACCTGCGCCAACCCGCCGGTTTTCAGATAAAAGCCAACGGTCACCGCCAGCAATAACAGCACGCCCGGCACCAGCGCCCAGCGGTTGATCGGCTTCGCCTGCGCCGCCTGCTCGACGGGAATGTCGTTCAGCAGGTTCTGTTGCAGCTCTTTCACCAGCTCGGGGCGCTCGGCCACCACGCCTTGTTGCTCGTCCTGCTCCAGCTCGCTGAGGCGATCCTGATAAAAAGCCTTGTTCAACGCATCGCGCGTGGCGGCGCTCTGCTTGCCGTGGCGCATCGCCGGCACCACCAGCAACGCGGCGGCGCCGGCCAGCAACACGCAAATAATCAGCCAAAAAGCCATTAGGGTTTCTTCCTGTCAGTCTCTTGCAACAGCGCCGCCAGGCGCTGCCGTTCCCGTTCGGAGAATTCATCATCCGCCGCCGCATCGGGCCGCCGACGGGTGCGCAGGATCACCACCGCCCCGCCGATCAGCACGAACAGCAGCGGGCCGATCCACAAGATCAGCGTCGCCGGCGTTACCGGCGGCTCGTAGGTGACGAAGTTGCCGTAACGCGCCACCATGTAATCGATGATCTGCTGCTTGCTTTGCCCCTGCATCATCAGCTCGTACACCTTGGTGCGCATGTCGGCGGCGATGATGGCGTTGGAATCGGCAATGCTGTTGTTTTGGCATTTCGGGCAGCGCAGCTGTTCGGTCAACTCGCGATACTGCTGCTCCTGCTCGACGGAGTTGAAGCGATAGGTATCGATCGCCGCGGCGGCGCTCCAGCTCAGCAGCGCGGCGCACAGCAGGACAATCAGCCTCATGCCTCACCCCCGTACTTTTTATACAGCGGCAGCACTTCCTGCTGCCAGACCCGCTCATTCATGTCGCCGGCGTGGCGATAGCGGATAATCCCCTGGCCGTCGATAAGGAAGGTCTCGGGCGCGCCGTACACCCCGAGATCCAACCCCAGCATGCCGTCGCCGTCGTACAGGCTGAGGGCATAGGGATTGCCGAGGGAATTGAGCCAGGTCACCGCCTTGGCGCGATCGTCTTTATAGTTCAGGCCAACCACCCGCACGCCGCGCGCCGCCAGCGTATTGAGATACTGGTGTTCCGCGCGGCAGGTCGGGCACCAGGTGGCCCAGACGTTGAGCAAGATCGGCTTGCCGTCGCGCAGCACCGCCTGATCGTAGGTTTTGCCGGGCTGATCCAGCGATTCCAGCCTGAAGGTCGGCACCGGTTTGCCGATCAGCGCCGACTCCAGCATGGTCGGATCTTCGCCGCCGGCGTTGCGCGTCAGTTGCACCATCAGCGCCGCCACCAGCAGCAGGAAGAGGACCAACGGGATAAACAGCAGTTTACGCTTCATGGTTGCGCCTCCAGCTTGCCTTCGCGCTTGAGTTTTTTGCTCATGCGGTAACGCGGATCGAGGATGCACAGCAGGCCGCCGATCGCCATAAAGACGCCGCCGAACCAAATCCAGCGCACGAAGGGTTTGTAATACAGGCGCACCGCCCAGGAGCCGTCCTCCAGCTCCTCGCCCAGCGCCGCGTACAGATCGCGGCTGAAACCGCCGTCGATCGCCGCTTCGGTCATCATGCTGCGCGCCACGCTGTAGTAGCGTTTCTCCGCGTGCAGCGTCGCCTCCGGCTTGCCGTTGCGCGTGACGTCGATGATGCCGACGCCGCCGCTGTAGTTCGGGCCGCGGATGTCGTGCACGTCGCGGAACACGAAATGATAGTTGTGGATATCCACGCTGTCGCCGGCCTTCATCCGCACGTCGCGCTCCACGCTGTAGTTCTGGCTGAAGGCGATGCCGATCACCGTCACCGCCACGCCGAGGTGGCCGAGCACCATGCCCCAGTGGCTGCGGGACAGCTGTCGCAGGCCGCGCCAGAAGCCGTGCCGGTGGGTGGCGCGCTCATGCAACTCCATCAGCGTCAGGATGATCACCCACAGCGCCATGATCAGGCCCACCACCGTCATGCCGGCGATGCTGTCCTGCAGCAACCACGGCAGCAGAATCGACAGCACCAGCGTCGCCAGCAGCGCCACGCCGAGGCGCCGCCACAGCTTGCTCGGCTCATCGCGGCGCCAGCGCACCAGCGGCCCGATGCCCAACAGCAGCGCCAGCGGCGCCATCAGCCAGGTGAACATGGTATTGAAGAACGGCTCGCCGATCGAGATGCTGCCCAGCCCCAGCTGTTTGTGCACCAGCGGCAGCAGCGTGCCCAACAGCACCACCAGCATGGCGGCGATCAGCAACACGTTGTTGCCGAGCAGGAAGGTCTCGCGCGAGAAGGTTTCGTGCTGCACCCGGCTGCGCACCTGGCCGCCCTTGACCGCGTACAGCAGCAGCGAACCGCCGATCACGATCACCAGATAGGCGAGAATAAACATGCCGCGCGCCGGATCGGAGGCGAAGGAGTGCACCGAGACCAGCACGCCGGAGCGCACCAGGAAGGTGCCGAGCAGGCACAGCGAGAAGGCGGTGATCGCCAGCAGCACCGTCCAGGCTTTGAACGTGCCGCGTTTCTCGGTCACCGCCAGCGAATGCATCAGCGCGGTGCCGGCCAACCACGGCATAAAGGAGGCGTTTTCTACCGGATCCCAGAACCACCAACCGCCCCAGCCTAACTCATAGTAGGCCCAGGCCGATCCGAGCACGATGCCGAGCGTGAGGAACACCCAGGCGGCGGTGGTCCACGGGCGTGACCAGCGCGCCCAGGCGGTGTCGAGCCGGCCGGCCATCAGCGAGGCAATGGCGAACGCAAAGGCGACCGAGAAGCCGACGTAGCCCATATACAGCAGCGGCGGGTGGAAGATCAGGCCGATATCCTGCAACAGCGGGTTGAGATCGCTGCCGTCGATCGGGAAATTCGGCAGCGTGCGGGTGAACGGGTTGGAGGTCATGATGATGAACAGCAGGAAACCGGCGGTAATCATGCCCATCACCGACAGCACCCGCGCCACCGCATCCTGCGGCATCGCCCGGCTGCACAACGCCACCGCCAGCGACCAACAGCTCAGCAGCAGCACCCACAGCAGCAGCGACCCCTCATGCGCCCCCCAGGTGGCGGCGATGCGGTAATACACCGGCAGTTGGGTATTGGAGTTGGTGGCCACGTAGGCGACGGTAAAGTCGTTGACCACGAAGGCATGCACCAGGCACAGGAACGCCAGCGCAATCGCGGCGAACATGCCGTAGGTCAGCGGGCGGGCCACCGCCATCATGCGGCTGTCCTGCCGCGCCGCGCCCCACTGCGGGTAAATGCTCAGCAGCAGCGCAATCGCCAGCGCCAGGCACAGCAGAAAACTGCCCAGTTCCGGCATCATGACTTAGCGCCCTCCGCCTGCGGCGCGTTATACGCTTCCGCCGGCCCTTGGTGATTCTCTTTCATCGCGTCGGCCACTTCCGGCGGGGTGTATTTCTCGTCGTGTTTGGCCAGCACTTCGCGCGCATTGACCACGTTGCCCTCGCCCAGCACGCCCTGCGCTACCACGCCCTGCCCTTCGCGGAACAGGTCCGGCAGAATGCCGGTGTAGGTCACGCCGATCGCGCCGCGCGCGTCGTAAATCTTGAAGCTGACCTGCAGCGTATTGGGATCGCGTTTCACCGAGCCGGGCATCACCATGCCGCCGATGCGCAGCCGCTGGCCGACCTCGGGCTTCTCATGATTTTCGCCCTTGCCCTGCAGGATTTCACCCGGGGTATAGAACAGATCGATGTTGGAGCGCAGCGCGTACAGCATCAGAGTCGCGGTCAGCGCGATGCCGATCAGCACAACGATCGCCAGATAAAGGCGGCTTTTACGACGTGGATTCACAATGATTTCTCCCGCGGTGCGGCGGATTTTTGTTTTGATTGTTGCGCATGGCGAATGCGCCGCTCGCGCGCCTGACGGCGGCCGATCTCGGCGAGCAACTGCCGCCGCTGCCAGACGGTGTGCGCCACCAGCCCCAACAGCGAAATCAGCGTGGCGGCGACCGCCAGCCAAACATAGAAGGCATAACCGCCCATGGCGAAAAACGCCGACCAGGAATCGAACGCGGCATTCATGACTGACGCTCCTTATTCACCAGCCCGGCGACCCACGGGCGCTGGCGCTCCTGGAACAGGATCAGATTGCGCAGGCGCATCAGCGTCAGCGTGACGAACAGCAGCAGGTAACCGAGGATCGCCCAGCGCAGCGGGGTACGCATGCTGGGTGCGATAGACTGCTGCATATTGGTCGAGCCCTGATGCAGCGTGTTCCACCATTCGACGGAGAAATGGATGATCGGGATATTCACCACGCCCACCAGCACCAGAATTCCGGCGGCGCGGCCCGCCAGGCGGCGGTCTTCAAAGGCGTTATACAGCGCGATGACGCCCATATAGAGGAACAGCAGCACCAACTCGGAGGTCAGACGCGCATCCCACACCCACCAGGTGCCCCACATCGGCTTGCCCCAGGCGGAGCCGGTCACCAGCGCGATAAAGGTGAACACCGCGCCGATCGGCGCCATCGCCGCCACCACGGTATCGGACATTTTCATCTGCCACACCAGGCCGATAAACGCCGCCACCGCCATCGAGGCATAGATGCCCATCGACCACATGGCCGCCGGCACGTGAATATAAATGATGCGGAAGCTGTCGCCCTGCTGATAATCCTTCGGTGCGAAACCAAAGCCCCATGCCCAGCCAAGCAGCAGGCAGACCGCCGCCGCCAGCCCCAGCCAGGGGATAAAGCGGCCGCAGACGTGATACAGCCGTTCAGGCCGCGCCAGTTGATGTAACCATTTCCACATTGTCGTCAGTGCTCACGGTAATTTTTATGCGTCGGCCACTCCGAGCGATCGAAACGGCGCAAATCTTCTACGGGGTACGCTCTTGTCGGCCTTGCCCCGTCGGTTCATTCAATACGTTAGCTAGTGCACGCTCACCCGCAGCGCCGCTGCGGTGGCAAACGGCGCCAATGTCACGCTGCCCGCCAGCATCGCGCCGAGTATCGCCAGGTAGCCGTCGATCGGCATGCCCATCGAGGCAGCGTCGATCGCGCCGGTGGCAAAGATCAGCACCGGGATATACAGCGGCAGCACCAACAGGCTGAGCAGCACGCCCCCTTTGCGCAGGCCGACGGTCAACCCCACGCCGATGGCGCCGATCAGGCTCAGCGTCGGCGTACCGAGCAGCAGCGTCCCCGCCACCGCCAGCCAGGTTGGCATATCGAGCGACAGCAGCAGCGCCACCAGCGGCGACAGGATCAGCAGCGGCAATCCCGTCACGACCCAGTGAGCACACACTTTGCCCAGCACCGTCATCGGCAGCGGCGTCGGCAGCAGCAACAGCTGCTCCAGCGAACCATCGAGGAAGTCGTCGCGAAACAGCCGCTCCAGCGACAGCAGCGAGGCCAACAGCGCCGCCACCCACACGATGCCCGGCGCAATGCGCGCCAGCAACTGCGGCTCCGGGCCAATCCCCAACGGGAACAGCGTGATCACAATCAGGAAAAACCACAGCGGGTTGACGATCTCCGAACCTTTACGGCAGGCGATCTTCAGTTCGCGGCGCACCAGGGTCAAAAACATCACAGGCTCCCCGCGTCATGTTCCGCCAAACGAACTTTCCCCACCGTTTGGCTGACGCCGGCCAAATCCTGATGGGTGGTCAACAATACCATGCCGCCTCGCTGTGCATGTTGTTCAAAAAGGCTAATCAACTCGGCTACGCCCTGTTTGTCGATCGCCGTCAGCGGCTCATCGAGGATCCACAGCGGCGCCGCGCTGAGCCACAGCCGCGCCAGCGCCACGCGCCGCTGCTGCCCGGCGGAAAGCTGCGCCACCGGCAGATCTTCGTAACCCACCAGCCCCACTTGCTCCAGGGCGCGCCAGATGGCCGGATGATCGGTTGTACCGCGCACCGCTTGATAAAACTGCAGATTTTCGAAGGGCGTCAATACGGCTTTGATGCCGGGCTGATGGCCGATAAACAACAAATCTTGCTGGTAACCCGCACGATCGCGCAGCGTGTTGCGCCCGTGCCAGGACACCTCGCCGCCGTCCGGCCGCGCCAGGCCGGCGAGAATGCGCAGCAAACTGGTCTTGCCCGCACCGTTCGGCCCTTCTACCTGAATGATATCGCCCGGCTGAACTGAAAAGCTTAGCTCGCTAAACAGGATGCGCTCATCGCGCACGCAACTCAGACTTTTGGCTTCCAGCATCGGGGAACTCATATTTTTCTTTGGGATAGCGAATCATAGCATAAGCCTTTCCCCACACGCAGCCCGCGGCGGGCGCGCCGGGGGGCCAATATGGCGAGCAGGATCAAGAATGCGTGGAAAAAATCGGCGGATTTTAACTCTTGTTACCTTTTTCTGTATTTCGCCGCATTTAGGCCGGGCAACTACGCTTAATGACGTGACCTCACCCTTATTAAGCAGGAGCGACAGCATGAACGAACAGCAGCACCAGGATCACGAGCAGGATGAGACGATGCAAGTAGAGAGCGAGGAACAGGAACAGGGCAAACGCGAAATCGAAGTCAGGGAAGAGAATCTGCCGTCGCGCGCGGCGGCGGTGCATGAACAGATCCGGATGGAAGGCGAAAAAGAGCTGGAGCGCGACGGGCTGGCGCTGCTGTGGTCGGCGATCGCCGCCGGGCTGTCGATGGGTGCCTCGCTGGCGGCGAAAGGCATTTTCCACGCCCGCCTGCCGGACGATCCCAGCCGTTTTTTCATCGAGAACCTCGGCTACACCTTCGGTTTCATCATTGTCATCATGGCGCGCCAGCAGCTGTTTACCGAAAACACCGTCACGGCGGTATTGCCTATCATGCATAAACCCACGCCGCGCAATCTGCTGATCCTGCTTCGCCTGTGGGGCGTGGTGCTGCTCGGTAACCTGATCGGCACCGGGCTGGCCGCGCTGGCGTTTACCCATATGCCGCTGTTTGACGCCGAAACGCGCCGCGCCTTCATCAGCCTGGGCGAAGAGGTCATACGCCATACGCCGGGCGAAATGTTCGCCAACGGCATCCTGGCCGGCTGGATCATCGCCACCATGGTGTGGATGATCCCGGCCGCCGGCGCGGCAAAAATCTGGGTGATCGTGCTGATGACCTACCTGGTGGCGATTTGCGATCTGACCCATATCGTGGTCGGTTCGGTAGAGATCCTGTATCTGGTGTTCAACGGCGCGATTGGGTGGCAGGAATTCTTTTATCCTTTCGCCCTGCCGACGCTGGCGGGCAACATCATCGGCGGTACCTTTATCTTTGCGCTGATCAGCCACGCGCAGATCCGCAACGATTTGAGCGCCAAAAACCGGGCGGCGCACCGGCAAGAGGAAAAACGGCGCCACGGCGGGGAAAAACCGTGATCGCCGTCGGTTAGCCGAGGAAATTTCGGCGCGAACTGGCGAGGTATTGAGCAAACGCGCCGCTAAGCGCTTATTCTGCGGGTAAAAAAAGGTATAATGCCCCGGCAGCTTCGGTTGCCGGTCCGCAGCGTCCCCGTAGTTAAACGGATATAACAAGCCCCTCCTAAGGGCTAGTTACTGGTTCGATTCCAGTCGGGGACACCATTCTTTCTCATCAAGCCATTCCCCATCATCTGCACCCGCAATTCCCCTTTTCCCCTGTTCAGACCCGGTTTCTCCCGCGCCTTATGATGGGCACTAATTAAAAAACTTAATATCCGTCGGCGTTGAAATCGCCGCCGCTTCACCTCTGGCCTGCAATTCGCCCTTCTCATCATCGAAATCGAACAGCATAACGGTGTTGGTGAACACATTCGTGACATAGAGGTAGCGGCCGCCGCCATCGAAAGCGAGCGCACGCGGCTCAATGCCGCCGGCCTCATAACGCGTAGGCACGCCTGGCAGACCGTCCCTACCTATTTTTAATACCAGCAGGTGGTTATCGGTACCGCGATGGGTGGCAATAAGATATCTGCCGCTCGGGCTCAGGATAATGGCCCCACCGCTTTTCGCCTCCGCCGAATCGAGGCCGCCGTTCAGTTTCACTTTCCCTCTCAGAGTCAATCGATTGTCGTTAACGGCAAACGCCTCGATCTCACCCGCCATTTCAGTGATGACATACGCATATTCGCCTTCTGGCGAGAACACCATGTGCCGTGGACCGGTGCCGGGCGCAAAGCCAACATCGCGCGAAGCATCCGCCTGCAGCGGCTGCGCGTTATCCGGGCGATAACGGTAGGCGTGCAGCTTATCGCCGCCGAGATCCGCCGCGTACAGGTATTGGCCATCGCGGCTGAAGGTGGTGGAGTGCGCATGCCCGCCTTCCTGGCGCCCCTGCACGATGCCGGAGCCGGGTATAAACGGGTAATGCTGCACGCGTTCACCCAGTTTGCCGTCGCTGCGAATCGGCAATACCGTCACCCCCGCGCCGCCTTTAGCAACGGAGTAGTTGGCGACAAACAGAAACTTGCCGTCCGGGCTGAGTGTGGCATGCGTCGGCTGCCGACCCGCGCTGATCACCGTATTCAGCACCCGCAGGCTGCCGTCTTTGTCTATCGCCAACGCAGTGACCGTTCCCGCATCCTCTTCATTGGTGACATAGGCGAAACGGCCATCGCGGGATGTTACGACCCATGACGGGCTTTTCATCTTAATCACATTGAGCAACGTTAACGTGCCGTCGCCATTTACCCTCAGACGATAGAGCCCTTCACTGGGGTGCGCCGGTTTCTGCACCGCAGGCGCATCCGGAATATGGGTCCAGGTGCCGACTAACGCTATTTGATGAGGTTCCCGATTATTTGCCATCGCATTTCCTGAAAACATGAGGAGCGTTAATGCCAGCGCTAATTGAATAGCCTGCCTGCCTAAACCTTTAACGTTCACTCTGCCAAAGGCAGGCAAAGTTAAAGGTAGCATAAAGAGCGCACGGTGGTGTTTATTAATCGAGCCAGAGGGTTTATCTATACTCATGATGCCTCCTTTCCTCAACACTACGCCACAGGAATAAGTATATCGACATTGATGATCTTACTGTTTAAATGCTCGGGCCTGTATAATTCGATAAAAAAGCTCTCCCTCATTTTGACATTAATAGCCGGCAGATGGGCGTCATAGATACCCTCAAAAAAGGCAATATACTCAGGAAGCTCCCCTATAAAGGGAATAACAATATACTTCCCCATAGGTATATAGAAGTTAAATATGGAATGAAAAACCTCTTGCTCCTTGCTGGAGGCATATGCTCTCCCTCCTTTTCTTTTTTCTACGCTATAAGCCCTTCCATTTTTGCCTAGCCATTTATCATTCGTCTGGGTAATTTCACTGGCATCTCTGTACTTCCTTACGGAGTGGAAAATCAATGCTTTGTACTGCTTCAACATCTCGATATCATCCGGCATGACCGTATGATAAAAATAGGGTTTATTGTCGCTGCCATACGGTGGGATCTGGGTGGAGAAATCCCATCCTCGGCTGTTTCTAAAGCTGTTGGGCGTTTCGCCAAAAAAACGTTTGAATGCCCGCGTGTAGCACTGCTGAGAAGCAAAGCCCGATGCCAGAGCGACATCCAATATGTTACCTTGATGCTGTTTGAGCAAGACAGCGGACCGGCTCAGTTTTCTATTCCTGATATACGTCCCTAACGTAATGCCAAAATAGTGTTTAAACAACCGTTGCAAATGCCATTTAGAGTAACCTGAGATTATGGAAACCTTCTCAACGGAAAGCCCCTCTATAATATTTTTCTCCATATACTCCAAGACCTGTACAAGAATATCTTTTCTATAATCCATGAGCGCTCCCTGTCTTTATAAAAGTCGTGTCCTTTTTATTAAAATCGGCAACCTCTCAAATCAAGTCATTAAGATTAATCCTAAAAAAAACCACCTTGTCAATGCAATTTTTTCGGCATAGGAAAAGTCATCATATAAATAACTGAAAATGATCATGTTATATAAATGCGCTTGCGAAAAACCCGTGAATAAAAAATGCCTCATGCAAAGTGCATCCATTAAAGATGCACTTGCTCGGCCAAGGCGAATCACACTTTATGTTAATTGTTTTATCTTAAAGTGTTTTTTCACACCCCCGCGGCATGACCAAATAGGAATTTCATCATTACAAATTAAAATGCATTTTATAATCAGACCGATTGATGAAATTTATTGAGACTAATGAGTAAAAACATGCGCCGTGGTTGAAAAAAGATAGAGGTAGACCCATTGCCTGAACATCAGGCCAGATAATCACAGTTCGTAATGGCGCGTTGCTTTTATCTCTTTTCCAACACTGCGAGGGACCGATATTTTAACATATCTTGCTCAATGCCCTATTTTACCCTCCACGCCAATTGGGAGCGCCACTTATGCCCCGCTCTTCCCTCGTAACAGTGCCGTGTCTGATTGCGCTGTGCTTTGTTGCCACAGCACAGCAAAAAGCCCGGCTTTACGAGCCGGGCTTTTCATCAACGGACTGATTAATCCGCCAGGTTGTCGATCTCTGCGGACCTGTGCTTACGCAACAGATACAGCAGCAAAGACACCCGCCGCTCGGTGCGTTCCGGGGTATCCGGCGGCAGGTTGTAGCGCAGGGTATAGCGCTCGTTGTTCTCATTGCAAAAATCGATGACGAGCACGGGAGCAGAGGCTCCCGCCACTTTTCGATAATTCAGCGAGATACACGACAGATTTTTTTTCATCTCAACTCACCGCGACAGTGCGGCGGGTTGATTCGGCAATCCGCCCCACGCCGGCGCTCAGCGCGGCGCCCAACAGCAGCACCAACAGTGAACCCCACGCGGCGCGAGACAGCTGTCTGGCCGCTTCATCGGCCGCTTCACGCGCTTTCTGCTCGGCCTCGGCCTTGAGTTTTTCCACTTTCTGCACCGCCTGCTGGTAAGCCTGAGCGTAGTTATCGACGATTTGGCTCGCTTCATCGCGGCTCTTGCCGGTACGCGCCGCAACGATATTCACCAACGCATCCTTGTCGGCCGCGCTCAGCGTCGGCTCACCGGACTGCTTGACGCGGTCGAACCACTGCTTAAGCTCGGATGCGGCCTGCTCCGGATCGGCAGCCGCGTCCATGGCTGATTGTTTGCCGTCGGCGGTCGCTCTATCGGCCTTCTGTTCTAACCGAGCCGGATCCAGTTCCGGCTTACCGGTCTGCTTGAGCGTGGCGTTCAACTGATTTTCCAGGCTTCCCCAGTCAAGGCTAATGCCCTTTTTATCCAGCTGTTGCTTGAGGCCTTCACCCACGTTTGGCGCTGCCGCCGCCAGGCCGCTGCCCGCCAGCGAAAGCCCTTTGCCCACCGCGCTGCCCGCCAGCCCTACCACGCCACTCGCCAATGAAACCATCAGCCAGGTGGTCAGCAAGGTGGTGATCGCCCAACTCAGCAGGCCATGCAAACCGCCGCGGTTCGGCGCGGTGCGTCCGGCGACGAACGCGCCGGCGGCCAGCGATGCCAACGAGGAAACCAGCAGCCAGATCCCGGTGCCGGTGCCAAAGCCGCTCAGCGGATTGCCCTTTTGCATCATATCCACGGCCTGGGCGCCAATAGCCGTGCCCAGCACGCTGAAGATCAGATAAGTCACCAGCGCCACGGCACTCCCGGCCAATATCGAGCCCCATGACACCTGAAACGCAAAGCGATTTGATTCATAGACAGTGGTCATCGTTGTTCCTTATATTTTCTGGACAAGTGATTGCACGCACGGTGGATCACCGCGCAGACAAATTCAGTCTGCCGCGCGGCGTCATCGGCCGTCCCGGTTCATTTGCGCCAGAATGACTAGTGCATTCACACCCTGCGAATACGCACGTTATGCACTAAGCTGCTCAGCGAGTAGCGTAACCCGCGGCCCCGTCAGAGGTCGCTCCCCTTCTGTCTAGCGGAGAGCACATGAACCCATCCGTCCTGGCCAGCGAAACCCACCGCGGCCACCTGCAGCAAATCATCTCCGGCTTGTCCGACGGCGTGATCCTGACGGATACCGATCAAACGCTGCTCTGGGCCAACGAGGCCGCGTTGGCGATGCACGGCGTGAGCCACCAGAAAGCCCTGGGGGCCAATGCCGACGAGTACGCGGCGCGTTTTGCCCTGCGTTATCGCAACAATCACCCGCTGGCGCTGAAACAGTACCCGCTGAACCGGGTTGCCGATGGCGAAACCTTCACCGACGTGGTGGTGGAGGTTCGGCAGGTCGACGATCCGGAGAGTTTCTGGGTGCACCGCCTGCGGAGCCTGATTATCACCGATGCGCAGGGGCAGCCGGAGCTGCTGGCGCTGATCCTGAGCGACGCGACGGAGTGGGCCAGCGCCGAACAGCGCTTTGAAAAAACCTTCAACGCCAATCCGGCGCCGGCGGTCATTTGTCGGCTCAGCGATCTGCGTTACGTCAAGGTCAACCAAGGGTTCCTTGATATGACCGGTTACCAGCGTGAACAGGTTATGGGACGTTCGGTTTATGAACTCGACGTTTTGGAACAGGCAGAGCGCAAAGAGCTGGCGGTTCAGCGCCTGGGGGAAGGCGCCACTATTCCGCAGATGGAGGCCGAGCTGAAACTGCCCGGCGGAGGAAGCAAGCTGGTGGTGGTTGCCGGTCAACCGCTGGATATCAATGAAGACGACTGCATGCTGTTCACTTTTACCGATCTCGAGCCCCGGCGCCTGGCGGAATCGGCGCTGCGAGAAAGTGAAGAGCGGTTCGCCAAGGCATTTCGCCTGAGCCCGGTGCCGACGCTGGTGTGTACCGCGCACGAGCGGCGCGTGCTGGACGTCAACGAAGCATTCACCCGCACTACCGAGTACGACGCCGAAGCGTTAATCGGCAAAACGGTCGGTGAGATCCAGTTTATTGACGATCCCGAGGCGAACCGCCGTTTGTTTGCCGCACTGGAAAAAAGCGGCAACGTTGAAGGGCTGGACATCCAAGTGCGAAAGAAAGGGAACGAGTTAATCGACTGCGTGGCCTCGGCGGATGCCGTCAGTATCCATAATGCGCCCTGCTACCTGCTGGTGCTCATGGACATTACCGAACGCAAACGCTCGGAGCTGGAGCTGGTCAATGCCATCGAAGAAGTAATGCAGGATGCCTCGTGGTTCAGCCAAACCCTGATCGAAAAACTGGCCAACGTGAAAAGCATCAACCGGCCCGACCAGGCCGGGTTTGCCGCCAGCGATCTCACGCCGCGCGAGCGCGATGTGCTGGAATTGATTTGCGAGGGGCTGCCGGACAAGAAAATCGCGGCGCGTCTCAATCTGGCGCTCAACACCATCCGCAATCATGTCGCGACGGTCTATTCCAAACTCGGCGTGCACAGCCGCAGCGAAGCCATCGTCTGGGCCAGAGAGCGCGGGCTGTTTACCGGCGGAGCAGCCTCCAGGAACGGCAAATAACCTGCAAATGCACTATCCGCACCAATGCAAACGCCCCTTATGAGCGCAGAGTGAAGTGCATAACATGGAGGTGCAAATGCAGGCTTTCGCCCTGTGCGAGAGCCAAACGGATCGAACCTTAGGAGCGCATCATAATGAACAGCGAAAAAGCCAATGGCATGATGGAAAAAGTGGCAGGCAAAGCGCAGGAAATGGCGGGCGATGTCACCGGAAACGAACGTTTGCAGGCCGAAGGCGCCACGCGCTATGCAGCGGGCGCGCTGCAAGAAAAATTCGGTGACGCCCTGGGCTGTGCCGGCAGCATGATGAAGAAAAACCCCCTCGCCGCATTAGCCCTCATTGCCGGCGCAGGTCTGTTGACCGGCCTGCTGCTGCGCCGCCGTTGATGCGCGCCGACCAGCACACCGCTTTTCACTGAATGTCGCGCCCGGCAGGTCACCACCGGGCGCGGTTCTTTTCGGCCAAAGAGCGAACATGCGATCTTATCGATTTATTCATCCGTTGCGCCGGCAATGATGACTAACGGGTACTCCGCGTCGTCACGACGGAGAATTATTGTGACTAAGCCGTTATATCCCTTATTAAATACGAGCCTTTATCGTTCAGGCTGTCGCATACCGTCATTACTCGCCGTTTAACAATGCGTCATTTTATTATATTCATCCTATTCCTGATTATCATCAGCGTCTCAATCAAAGCGCCCACCGGCTGTTATTTCCGGTTTTTATACGCTTCATCGGCCTATCATCAACATCGCTAAAACCGTCAGTTTAAAAACCGACTCTATCAGTCAATCTGGGTTTATCCCTCTCTTCATTAGATGTTAATATTGGCGCATTGCGCGCACGGAGAAATAGCATGTTCCCCAGTAAAAAACATTCACAGCGGGCCACCCCGCTCACCAGCTATCAATTTTCTCGGCTGCATACTTTCGAATGCGTCGCCCGCCATTTATCTTTTGCGCTGGCGGCGCAAGAATTGTCGATCACCCCGAGCGCCGTAAGCCACCGCATTAATTTGCTCGAAAAAGAATTGGGCTTTCTGCTATTCCAGCGCTTTCATCGCAGAATTACCCTGACGCCGGAGGGCGAGCGCATGCAATGGGCGCTGAACAGCTCGTTCAACACCTTGAACCAGGAAATTCTGGACATCAAAAATCGCGAGTTGACGGGGACATTGACCCTCTACTCGCACCCGTCTCTGGTGCAATGTCTGTTGTTGCCGCGCATCGGCGACTTTATCGCCCAGCACCCCACCATTCACCTCAACATTTTGACCGGGCAGGAAATCATCAACCTGGCCAACCGCGGCGTGGATCTGGCGATGTACTTCGGCAAACTGCCCTCGGGGCGGCATCTGGACGAGGCCTTTATGCAGGAATCGATGGTGCCGATTTGCACGCCGCAGTACGCCGCCGCACATAACCTGTACGATGCGCCGGAAAACCTGGTCCACTGCACGCTGCTGCACGATCGCTACAACTCCGGCGAAGATGAGTGGCAAACCTGGTCGCAACACTTTGCGCTGGGGCTGGATACCGACAGTAAAAGCATGGAGTTCGACCGTTCCGATCTCGCGGTGCTGGCCGCCACGCGGCACCTTGGCGTCGCCATGGGGCGGCTTAATCTGGTGCAGGACTGGATCAAAAGCGGCGAGCTGATCATTCCGTTCACCGATATGACCGTGCCCTGCGAGCACTGCTATTTTACCTCGACCATTTCCGAGCGGCAGTGGCCCAAGATCCTCGCATTTAAGCAGTGGATCATGAAAATCTCCCCTCTGGTCTGATGGCCAGAGGGTTAGCGCTCTACTTTGGGGGAATAAGAAAAATGCAGCGCGCAGGCGTAGAGCCGGCCGGCCTTTGAATAAGAGATGTATTTGCGGCTTTTATCCCAAGCCAGCAGGGAGTTATTGGCAAAATAATAAACCTCCAATTGCATCCCATTCGCCAACCTCGACCAGCCTCGGCTTCTTATCACGGTAAAATCACCGTTATCGCTGAGCGTAATCAGCGGCACGCCCCAGGCATAGCGGGATATTTGCAACTGAATAATGAATTGGCTTTCGCAGCTTATTTGGTAGTTCTGTACATCAACATCCATAATTTATATTTTTGGTGCCACCCTTCGGTCAAAATAAATAAGATATGAACAACTCACCACGATTAACCCCAGCACGATCAGCACGGCCCCCAATACAAACTCAATTTGCAGCGGTTCGCCGAGAATGACGACCCCCGCCAGGATGCCGAATACCGGCGTCATAAAGGTGAGAATGCCCAGCGAGGAGGCCTGATAACGGCGCAGCAGTGAAAACCAGATCAGGTAGCTGAAAAACGACACGATCACCGTTTGGAACAGCAGGCTGCTCCAGGCCACCGGGCTCAGGACGACGTGCAAATTGTCCGTCGCTATCGCCAACAGCGACAGCAGTACACTGGCGCCCATCAACTGGAACAGCAGCGTCTGTTTGGCCGGGCACTCCGCCAGGCGCGTGGTACGGATCACCAGGGTAGAACCACCCCAGGCGATCCCCGCCAACAGGCCATAGAAATCGCCTTTCAGCCGATCGGCTCCGCCGCTTCCCTCAGCCATGCCCGATATGGCCAGCACCACGCCGCCAAAGGCGATGAGCATGCCCAGCCACTGCACCGGTGACAGGCGCTCCTGAGGAAGGCGAAAATGCAGGCCGAGGGCAGAAAACAGCGGCGCGGTGTACAAAAACACCGCCATATGCGAGGCGCTGGTGTAGCGCAGCCCTTCGGAGACAAAAAAGAACTCCAGCGCGAACAATGCCCCTACGCTCAAACCGGCGCTCAGCGTGGCGCGATCCCAGGTGAAACACTCACCGCGGCAACGCGCCAACAGGTATACCCCCAGCGCGGCAAGGCCCGAGCGAATGGCAATTTGCAGCACCGCCGACACATCCTGCTCGGCGGCCTTGATCGCCACCTGCTGCATCCCCCAGATGGCGCAAAGCATCACCATGGCGGCGGCGGCCCTGCCGTCAATACCGACTCTTGCATTCATAATAGGATTCTCGCCGTCGTTGAAATAATAACAGGCTACCGTCGAATTATTCTTTATACACCACGATTTCCTGATAAAGCTTAATAACCTCACCATCGCTGTCTACGGAGTCGGTATATTCAGTTTGCTGCGCTAAATGAATCACCCTCCATCCTTTACGCGCCAGTTCCGGGATCGTCAGGCGCCCCACGCCGCGGCAGGTAAACAGGGTGTCGTCAGATAGCCTGAGTTTACTAACCTCCGCATAATCATAGGCTTGAGAATGGCAAACGTGCGACTCCGCCGCCATCGCCGGCAGTGAAAATAGCCCCACTAACAACATTAACAGGTTTCTCATGGCGACCTCCCAATCGCTTATTCCTGCCGGCCGATTACGCAGAAATGGCTAACGTTAATACGGTGGTGACAGGTTGAAATTAATTATCTCTTGCAAGACTGAAATTACAGGCAGGTGCCGGTGACTGACAAATGAAAAATATAAACCTTAGCGTTAAATGAATTCATCCGAATCGAAAGACATAAATAATGCCCCTTTTCACCGCACGAAATGGTCAAAAACCGGCCAATAATTAGCAAGAAAAGTAATTATTTATCTCACCGTTTATGTTACAAATGCCGCCCGCCGCTAAAACACCAAAAAAAACCGTCAAAATGCGTGAAAACGCAGCGTTCTGCGCAAAACATCGGCATGGCGGCGCTGATGGGACGGTCATACATAAAACAGGGATAACATATGGCAATGAAATTGCGCGTAGTGACTCAAGCGGTGGCGCTGGGTCTGGCGATCGGCAGCGCGTCGTTCGCCGCTCAGGCAGAAATCACTCTGCTGAAGCAAGATCCACAGGCCGGCGATCCGCTCAGCCGCCTGAACTTCACCGTTGGCGGCAGCATCCGTCCGCAGTTCAACAACATGACGGGCGACGGTGACAAGGGCTCCTACAAGCGTAACGGCTTCGATGGCGGCACCCGTTTCCGTTTCGCAGCGGACTACTACCTGTTCGACGATATCAGCTGGATCAGCTACTACGAGCTGGGTGTGAACATTCCGGCGCTGTTTGACTGGGATCACCACTATGCCGACGGCGCGAGAAACACCAGCCGCCGTATGCTGTATACCGGCCTGAAAAGCAACACCTGGGGCCAGATGACCTTCGGTCAGCAAAACAGCGTTTACTATGACGTGGTTGGCGCCAAGACCGATATCTGGGACTACGACATGCTGGCCCAGGCACCGGGCAACGGCATCAACGGCGACTACGACGGCTCTTACCGTTCACGCAAAATGCTGAAGTACAAGAACCGCTTCGGCGATGCGGACGTTTACGCCTCGTACCTGTTCAGCGACAGCGACTACCTGCCGGGCAACGGCCTGCGTTATAAGCGCAAAGGCGGCGGCTCACTGGGCGTGGATTACCACATTACGCAGGATCTGACCTGGGGTACCGCCTGGAACTACACCCGCGCCGAAATGCGCAACCCGTCCACCAGCGGCAGCAAGAGTTATGACCAGAACATTTTCGGTACCGCCATCAGCTGGAAACCGGACAACTGGACGCTCACCTTCGGCGGCGGTTACTACAACGACTTCCTGACCACCAAGAAAGCCGACGTCAATAATTACTTCGCCGGCGATGCGTGGGGTATCGAATACCTGGCCGGTTATACCGTGCCGGTGGGTCAGTATGCCGTGAAATCGGTGATGCCGTACTTCATGGGCGACCGCCTGGAATACATCAGCGGCCGCAACTATCAGCGCATCGACAACGGCCTCGGGGTTACCGTACAGTTTGACTACGGCTTCCGCGTTGACGTAGAGCACGTGCTGACATCGAGCACCGACAACCTCGGTGATATGACCGTGGTGCGTCTGCGTTACGATTTCTGATTGCTCAGAACGTAAAAAAGGCCGCGTAAGCGGCCTTTTTCGTTGATTGAAGCAGCGTCAGAAGCCGCCGCGCGCCGAGCGCCCTACCGCTTCGCCCAGTTGCCACACCGCCATGGCGTAGTGGGTACTGTGGTTGTAGCGGGTGATGGTGTAGAAGTTCGGCAGGCCGTACCAATACTGGTAGCCGGTGCCGACGTCCAGCCGCAGCAGACTGGCTTCCTGATTATCACCGAGCGATCCCTGCGGGCTTAGGCCGGCTTCAGCCAGTGCGGCGACCGAGTAGCGAGTCTTGAAGCCGTTTTCCAATCCCGGCGCCTGGCCGTTGGCCTGAATGGCGACCGGCTCGCCTTTAGACCAGCCGTGCGCCTTGAAGTAATTGGCCACGCTGCCGATGGCATCGACCGGATCCCACAGGTTGATATGCCCATCGCCGTTGAAGTCTACCGCATAGCTTTTGAAGGAAGAAGGCATGAACTGCCCATAGCCCATTGCACCGGCGAAAGAGCCGCGCAGCTCGAGCGGATCGTCACCTTCGGTGCGCGACATCAGCAGGAAGGTTTCCAGCTCACCGGCGAAGTAATCGGCGCGGCGCGGGTAGTCGAAGGCCAGCGTCGCCAATGCGTCGATAATACGGGTTTTACCCATTACGCGGCCCCAGCGGGTCTCCACGCCGATAATCCCCACAATGATCTCCGGCGGCACGCCGTACACCTGCCAGGCACGCTGCAGCGCATCCTGATATTGATTCCAGAACACCACGCCGTTTTGCACGTTATCCGGGGTGATGAACTTGTTGCGGTAGCGCAGCCAGGAGCCGTTCGGCCCGGTTGGCCCCTGGGTAGACGGCGTCGGCGCCTGCCTGTCCATCAGCCGCAGCACCGAATCCAATCGCCGAGCCTGCGCCAGCACGTCGTGCAGCTGCTGCCGGTCAAACCCGTGTTCCTGCACCATCTTATCGATAAAGCGTGCGGTATTCGGGTTATTGGCGAAATCCCCTCCCAGCGGTGCGCCGCTGTGCGCCGGGCTCAGCAAAAAGCCGCCCTTTACCGAGGTGCCCTGCGGCGTAGCGGTGGGACTGGGTTTCGGCGTGCTGCTACAGGCAGCAAGCAAGGTAATCAGCGGTAAAAGCGCAACCAGGTGACGCATCGGATATCCATATAGCCATGCAAGAGATAAGTGGGAGTTATGTTAATGCATTGTTCAATGCGAACAAACAGGATTATGCCGCCAATTACCGCGTCAGGTAGCCAAACGTGCCAAATTGTGACGTTTTGCACGGTGAAAGGACGCCCGGTGCGGCCACGCAGAATCTTAACCGCAACTAAATGAGAAAAATTATCACCTTGACGCCCCCGTTTACCCCGCTAAAATGCCCGGCTGCTTGCCATTCGGCCACCGCCGGGCGGCCAATGATGACGACAACGGACTGTGATGGAATCTCTCGGACAACTCGCCAAAGACCTATACCATGGGCGCATCTCGCGCAAACCCTTTGTTTTCTCGCTGGCGATCTTCGCCGTCGGCATCGTGTTGCTGTCGTTTCTGTCGACCTACCTGGATAAAAACCATTTTCGCGCCCATGCGCACGGCGATACCGAAGAATTCGTCTCGGTGTTGCTGTACCTGCTGTGCATCATGGTGTGGGCGCTGTTCTGTTTTGGCCTGGTGACGTGGTTTATGGCCAAAACCGCGTTTCGGCTCAACGATATCGGTCTGCCCGGTTGGGCGCTGGCCGTGGCGTGCTATGTGTGCTCGGTGCTCAACAACTACTCCCCCGGCCCGGTGGCGCGCTGGCTGCCGCTGTTCAGCCTGGCCGTCATGATCTGCGCCCTGCTGTTGCCGCCGGGCGGGCTGCGCCGCAAGCCGGACGGCAACGCTGGCGATTAACGCAGCTGCACCACCTTGTTCGCTGCCGGTTCGGCCGCCGTCAGCCTGCCGCTGACCTGGCTGATGCCGCCGCCGCTGTTATGGGACACCACGGCGATCGGCAAACGCCGCAGCTGCCGGGTCAGCTCCGGTGTGATATAGCCGATGTGGGTGTTCTGTTGCTGTTTCCGCCAGCGGCCGGCCGCCCTGCGGCGGGAGAAATACTGGTTGTATTTGGCCCAGGCGATCAACGTGACGGCATTGAACAACGCCACAATGATATACAGCGAGATCACCTCCAGCAGCGACAGGGCGGAACCCACCCCGTGCTGATCCATCACCGACATCAAGCCGCGGCTGAACAGATAAAGGAAGCCGCACCAGGCGAAAAGCGTCAGCAGGCTGTCTACCACGCGCGGCAGCAGGCCGCGTTCGGAATAAATCAGGACGTCCGTCATTCTTTGATCCTCCCAATGCCCCGATCGGGGCTGATCCAGCGCGCACGCCCGCGCCGAGCTTTCAACATCACTTTGGAAAACGCCACCAGCGTGGTCAGCAGGCTGAGCAGCCAATACACCAGCGGATACCAGATGATCCAGAACAGCGAGCGGCCGAAGCCCTTCTCATAGCGCTTCTCCAGCAGCAGGCTGACGGTGAACTGCAGCAAGCACACCACGCCCAGCACCAGGCCGGTAAACGCCGGCGTCAGCAACGAGTGAATGCGGATGCCCTCCGGCAGCGGCACCGCCAGCCCGACCAGGAAAATCAGCACGCTGACCAGGTAAGTGAACGCCCACAACGTGGAGAGGCAATACTCGGCGAACAGCAGCCACATATGCCGGTGCTCCCAGGCCCACAGGTTGCGCAGATTCTTTAAAAACACCTCGGCGCCGCCCTGCGCCCAGCGCAGACGCTGCTTCCACAACCCGCGCAGGGTCTCCGGCATCAGGATCCAGCACAGCGCCCGCGGTTCGAAGAAAATAGCCCAGTGCTTGAGCTGCAGCTTCCAGCTGATGTCGATGTCTTCGGTGATCATGTCCTGGCTCCAGTAGCCGACATCGGTAAGCGCTTGCTTACGAAACGCGGCCACCACGCCGGAGATGGTGAACAGGCGGCCATAGACGCGCTGCGTGCGCTTGATGAGGCCGATGATCGACGAGAACTCACCGACCTGGATGCGGCCGATCAGCGTGGAGCGCGTGCGGATGCGCGGGTTGCCGGTCACGGCGCCGACGTGCGGATTGGCCAACAGCGGCGCCACCAAATAGGCTGCCGCATCGCGATCCAGCAGCGCATCGCCGTCGATGCACACCAGATACTCGCTGCGCGCCGCCGCCGCGCCCGCCTGCAGCGCGATCGCCTTGCCCTGATTTTGCGCCAGATGGATCACCCGCAGACGGGGGAACTCCAGCGTCAACTGGTCCAGCACCTCGGCGGTGTCATCGCTGGAGCCGTCATTGATGGCGATCACTTCGATATTTTCATAGCGCTGCGCCATCGCCGCCGAAATGGTTTCACGCGCGTTCAACCCTTCGTTGAAACAGGGGATCAGCACGCTGATCGACGGGTTGCCCGGCAGCGCCGGCGCGGGCATGTCCGGGCTCCAGCGCCAGTGGCGCTCGCGGTGCAGCCAGAAATAGATGCCGCCGGCGATCCAGATACCGGACATGAACAGCGGCCAGAAGAACACAAAGTTGAGCAGCATTTCGCCGGTAAACAGCAGGACGATGCCGAAAGGCACGCTCAACACCAGACACAGGATAAATAAGGCAATTAAACGATCGGTCATGGCAGTGGGAACCAGGCTGAGGACAACACCGGGCGAACGGCATCCAGCTTAGGCCGATCGTCGAGGAAGTTGTCGGGGTAATAACCAAAGCTCTGAGCGCCATTGCGCTGCAGGCGACGCATCCATTCGGCCAGCAGTTGACCGTCATCCAGGCTGATCCGGCGCTCCTTGCGCCAGTCGACAGCCTGCAACTCAAACACCGTTTTATCGAGCGCGCCGGGGTAAGCGGCCACTTTACCCACCAGTTGATCCAGCCAGCGACCGCTGTCGGCGCGCGGCACGTTTTCCATCAGCGGCATCGCCATCGGTGCTACCCAGTCGTAGGCCTGCAGGAAATCCGCTAAATTCTGGCCGAACCAGGCTTCGCTGGCGGGATCGAGGACCGGCATCGCATAGATGTTGCGCGCGGTTTGCACCTGCGGGCCGCGGATCGCCCGCACTCGCTCGGTCAGCGACTGGGTAAACGCGATCAGTGCCCGGCTCTTGAAGCGTGTCCAGCGCGCCATCGCCTGCGGATCCTGACGTATCGCCGCCACCGAATCGGCGAAGCCGGCCTGGCGGTAGGCCGCAACGGCGTCGGGGCCGGCGTCCTCGAAGTCCGACAGCAGGGCATCGTCGTGGAACAGGATCCCTTTAAAGGTGGCGTGGGCCGCCAGATCCTCGTAGATCTCACCGATGCGCTGGCGCGCCACCGGGCTGAACGGCGACAGGCGGCGGTACTGCTTGTCGTCTACCGACAGCTGCCCGCTTTGCGGATCGAGGCGCTGTACGCGCGGCACGTCAGATCCCAGTTCGAACGCCAGCACCGGCATCCAGGCATATACGGCCACGCCGGTGCGCGAAGAGAGCTGCCAGGAGACCCGGTTGAACAGGTCGGCCTTCATCGGCAGCCAGCGGTTGGGGAAATAGAGCTCACGCACGTTGCCGTCGCCTTTTGGATCGGCGAACGCCTGCAAGAAAACGGTATTGATGCGCAGGTCGTAGATGCGCTGGATCAGCTTGTCGAGGTTTTTGGCCTGCTGCTGTGGATCGGGATCGTAGAGGTAGTCGAGATCGACGTGCGCCACCCGCATGATCTGCCGATTCTGTATTTGCGTCAGTTGCTGAGCGAAGCTCGTCAACGACGGGTTGCCGGCCACCAGCATGCGCGGCACGTTCTCAGGCGCGTTGACGTCTCCCAGCCCGTTCTCCAGCGTCAGCGCCATGCGGTAACCGTGCTTGCGCGCGATGTCCAGCGCCACCCCGCCGGCCGCACCGTACGGCCAGACCCACACGCGCGGCGCCTTGCCGGTGGTGGCGGTGATACGCTGGGTGATCAGCGCCACGTCCTTCTCGATGCGTTGGCGGTATTCCGCCTCACTTTCGTAGCGGCCCTGTTTGGCGTCGTACAGCCGATTGGCGACCGCCGGTTCGGTATTGCCCTGCGGGTTGGCGATGCCGCCGTAATGCGAAGCGTAGGTGTGCGCGCCGATCTCCACCAATCCGGAGTCCGACACTTCCCGCACCTGCTGCCAGGTGAGGAAGCGATCGCGCGGCGTCATCAGGCCGCCGAAATCGACCGGCTTGCCGGCCGGTGCATCCAGCCAGACGCCGACCGGCGCCAGCACCGCCGGCCAGTTGTAAGCCTTCAGCAGCGGGAAGACCCGGCTGTAGAAGCTGCGGTAGCCGTCGTCGAAGGTCAGCAGCACCGCCTTGTTCGGCAACGCCGGTCCGCCGTTTTGCGCCTGCAGGATCTGCTCGACCGACACCGGCTGGTAGCCGTTTTGCTTCAGCCAGGCGAACTGTTCGTTAAGCGCGCTGGTGCGCACCGACATGTAGCGCTGGTCCGCCGCGCCGTCTTCCACGTCGTGATACGCCAGCACCGCGTAACGGTTGGCCGGCCACGGGCGTTCCATCGGCCCCACGGGGCGCTCCGCCGGTGGCGTGAAGCGCGGCACATCCGCCTGGCTGCAGGCGGTGGTCAGCAACGCGGCCAGCACTAAAAGCGAGGATCGAATAAGCATGATGATTCCTTTAAAAACGATAATTCAGATCAAACGTCACGCCGATGTTTCGCTCGCGTTTGCCGTCGTAAGGATGCTTCTCAAACTGCAGCATCGCGCCGGCGTCCAACACCCCGTTCCAGCTGACACGCTGGCCGTAACCCAGCTGAGTGATCGGCTTGCGCGCATAGTCCCGCTGCCAATAGCTGCCGGCGCCGGCCTGGAACTGCTGGCTCCACTCGGTCTGATAATGGCGATACAGGGTGTGATCGAGCGTTAACGATGGCAGCAGCGTGAAGTCGCGCTTCGGGTTGTAATACGGCACGTTCTCCTGGCTGTTGCGGCTGCCGGACAGCGTCAGGTTCATGTCCAGCCGATAACGGGCGCCGGCGAGCAGCCGCTGCCGCCCTTCCAGGCCGTATTCCAGCCGGTTGTTGCCGTCCGAAAAGTGCGAAGGCGCCACGCTGGCGCGCAGCTCGCGGCTTTCGTTCTGCTGCCAACGCAGCCACAGGTTGCCGCCGTTGGCGCTGATGCCGTTGGTTAACGCACGCAGCGGCGTCTCGGCCGACAGCCGCGCCACCGAACCGCCGAGGCGCCATTGATCATTCAGGTCATACCAGGATGAGAGGCGCAGGCCGAGCTCATTGCCATGGCCGTAGTTGCGGTTGGCCACCTCGGCCTCCAGCCACAGATCGCGCGACCGCCACTCGGCGCCGGCGCTGAGATCGCGGTTGATGCCCTTGCCCTCCTCGAACTGGCCGGTGCTGAATCCCCAGCCGGTGAACAGTCGCCAGTTGTCGTCGATCGGCGGTGAATAAAGCGCGGTGTGGATACCGAAATCGTGGCTGCCGCTGACCGGCCCGTCGGAGTCGATGCCCTGATTGCCGCTGATGCGCAGTTCAGACATGTGGTGAATGCGGCGCGAACGTTCAAGCTGCTGAGCGGCGACGCTTTCCGGCGCGCGCTGGATGACGTCGTCGGCCAGCAAATCCAGCTGACGCCACTCCTGCAACTCCTGCGCGACATAGCCCTGTTGGATCTCCAACGGCAGGCTGCGCGGCTCCAGCCCTTCCACCTGCTTCAGCTCATCCTCGGCACGGCGCGGCCAGCCACGCGCCAAATAAACGCTGGCCAATGAGATACGCAGCCCCTGATTGCCCGGCGCCGTGCGCGCCAGAGGGGTCAGTTGCCGTTCGGCCTCGGCCAGATCGCGTTGATAAACCCGCGACTGCGCCAACAGCGATTGGCCGACCAGCCAGTCATCGTTGTAGGCCAGCGTCGGCAGCTGGTACAGGCGGGTCGCGTAGGGATAGCGCTGGCTGACGCGCTGCGCCAGCAACGCCGCCTGATCGATGCGTTCGTTCTCCGCCTGCGCGTAAAACAGATCGGTTTCGTCTTCGGCGGTCACCGCCTTCGGCGCGGCGGCGTTCAGCCGGCCGAAAATGGCCTGCGCCTTGTCCGGCTGCTGCAGATAGAGGTAGGCGGACGCCGCCCAGCGCTGGGCATAATCCGGCACCGTACGCCCTTCCGCCTGCAAGGTTTGATACTCGCTCACCACGTCGGCCATTCGATAACGCGCCAGCAGCGCACCCAGGCGATCGATACGTGCCTGTTGGTAGCTGTCCTGCGCCTCCGGCAGCGGCCGCCACTGCGTCAGCAGTTGGTCATAGCGCACCAGCGCGCGGTCGGCAATGACGAAGCGTTCCTGTTCGCCGCGAGCATCGATAAACGACAGCCGCACCAGCTCGGCGGCTTCATCCGCCTGCAGGCGCCGCTGCTGCGCGGGCGGCAATGCCAGCCCTTGGCTTTCACGCAGCGCCGGATCCGCGACCCGATTCGCCGCCAGCAGCGTCACGTAATAAGCCTGAATACCGGTGTCAGACGGCGCCAGCGCACGGGCGTGGGTAACGTTTTCCAGCGCCGCCCAGCTGCGGCCGGCGGCCTGGTCCACATAGGCGCGCGTCAGATACCACGTCGCCGGCTCCAGCAGCTTCTCCGCTTTGGCCACTTCCGTTTGCGCCTGCGCATCCCGTCCGGCATCCGCCAGCGTCATCACATAGCCGCGCTGCAGACCGCCGTCGGCGGGAGCGAGCTGCAACGCCGCACGCCACAGGCGCAGCGATGGCTGCCACTGTTTCAGGTTGCGATAGGCGCGAGCCGCCGTCGCCAGACTGGCGCTATCCCGCTGCAGCGCGGCGCCGTCAGCACGCCAAAGCGCGACCACCTCTTCGTCGTGGCCGGCCCAACCGGCCACCTGGATATAATCGGCTCGCTGCTGCAGGCTCAACCCCACCTGAGCACGCCGCTGCGATAAATACGCCAGCACCGGCGCGGTATCGCCCGATCTGGCCTGACGGATCAGCGCGTCATAGCGTTCATCCGCCAGCGCGGCGGCCGGCAGGGATAAACCGATAAGCAGCAATGACGCTGCATATTTGATAGCGCGGCGTTCGGTAAAGCGTAATGAACGCGAGTTAACTTTAGGCACGAGGTATTCCTTTAATCCGTGAGCAGCTGTCCTGGCAAAGTGGAAATGCGAGCAGGCACCCGAAAAATCGGCTAAGGCCGTCGGGTAATAAGCATGGAGTAATGAATATTTCAGTCTGGCGCACGCTTAAATAGAATCGAATGCGCCTTTGCCTAAAAAGAGTATTTTATAAAGCTGCCAATGAATACCGCAGCCAGGTGATATCTGCCTGAAACTGTAATTTCACAATTGTTAATAAGTGAAATGAAAAAAATTAAATCAATAAAAATCAACCATATGTATTTTTATCATGATCAATATTCTTATCCCTCCCCTTCCATGTGAAATTGTATAAAAACCGGGGTGATATTTGATTTTAATTCTCATTATCACCCATCAACAGAGATATTAATCCAAGCGCGTAATTAAATAATCTTTCTTCCCGGAAAAAATAATAAGAATATTGCTCACAATAAAATTAAATTTGCCTGCTAATAATTATTACTTTCAATTTAAATTCCCCCACGGCTACGTTCATGCTGGCTATCTCTCGGGCATGCCGTCACAATAGCGCCTCATTCAGGTTTCAATCAGGGATTGCCATGTACAGCCACTACCCCGCCCATTACACCTTCGACAGCGACACCGACGCCTGGCAGATCGGTTTCCACGACTTCCCCGAGTGGCAATCTGCCTGCTATAAACGCGAAGACATCGAGCTGGAAGCGCAGGAAAGCCTGCTGGCCGCCATCGCCGCCACGATGGATGAAGGCCTGCCTCTGCCCGCCCCTTCTCCTGCGCAAACCGATGACTTGAAAGTACACCTGCCGGCGCTGGTGGCGCTGAAGATCGAGCTGCACAACGCCATGCTGCGCAAAAACACCGGCAAAGCAGAGCTGGCACGCAAGCTAGGATTCAACGGCGGGCAAATGGAGCGGTTGCTCGATATCGGCTACGCCTCGAAGGTTGAAGCGTTGGAGCAGGCGCTGTATCTGCTGGGCTACGAAGTGCGCGTGACAATAAGTGAAGTTTGCCAATAAGTTAGCGGCAGGTAAGCGAAATATTATCCGATGGGGCTAAATCTTCCCCATTTTGCGCCGATATGATCGATACCTAATCACTTGTCGCAACAACGAAGGCTAAAAATGGAGTGGAGTCGCCGTCATATCTGGGCCGTTATTCTGCTGTCTTGTCTCGTTTTTTGGGTCATTTTGGCGACCGGCATCAACGCCGTCGCTTGAGCGCCTGCACCGCATTGAATACCCCGATTTTAAAACCCCGCAGCGGCAGGCTACTTCCTGTCGCTTGCCCATAAAAAGCGTTATAAAACAGTCCGCGCTGTGCAAAAAACAGCCGAAAATTGTGATCAAAAACACAGTATTGAAATCAGACCAGTATTGAGAGTACATTAGCGCCGATCCTGTCGCGGTTCGGATTTTACCTCACGGAGCATGAGGCGCGACAACCGGACAACCTGTACGTAGGGCCGTTGTTCTTTCATTTGGAAGAATCCGCCCGACAAGCAGGTTGCCCATAAAATACTCAGCACAACAATCGGGATCATTGCTGGCGAGGACTCCAGACAGGAGTTGTTCAGTGAAATATTTTTTGATGGGCGTGTCATTCATGCTGGTTGCCTGGGTTGGCACCTTCATGTTGATGGTTGCCTGACGGTAGCCAGACCAGGAACACAGCCAAAGGGACGCGCAAGCGTCCCTTTGTCGTTTCTGCTGACGATCATTTGCCCGGCATCATGCGGCGCAGGGTGTCGTCTTTACGCAGGTAGTGATGATACAGCGCCGCCAGCGCATGTGCGCCAATGATAAAGTAGCCGATGTTCGCCAGCGTCTCATGAACCGTTTTAACCAGCTTGCGCATCACCGGATCCGGCGTCACCCATTGCGGCACCGGCCAGCCCAGCAAAGACCACGATTTCCCGCCGTAGGCCAGGGTTAACATGCCCAGCAGCGGCAACATCAGGAAGACCACGTACAGCAGCCAATGGAAGATCTTGGCGCCTACCTCCTGCCACTCCTCCAGCGGCGGCGTGGTCGGCGGCGTCGCGTGGAAAGCGCGCACCGCCAACCGAATCAGCATCAGGGCAAAAACCGAAGCCCCAAAATTAAAGTGCAGATTTTTGACCATCGGCGCCCACGCTTCCGGCACCGAATCTTTCAGCAACATCGCCGCATAGGTGAGGATCACCATCAGCAAAGTCAGCCAATGTAAAACGATTTGCGATCGCGCGTAGCGGTTGCTCATACACTCTATCCAAAAAATAAAATTCAGCGTAATTGAGCATAATGGGGAAATGATGAAGAAAACCTTGGGACGGAAAAAATAAGGCCGGGCGAACGCCCGGCCTGACAGGATTATTTGGCGCTGCCGGCCTTGCCCGGTTTCAGCAGCCCGTCCGCGCGGAACATCGCCTTGATGCCGCGCACCGCCTGGCGGATGCGATCCTGATTCTCGATCAGCGCGAAACGCACATGGGTATCGCCGTAGTCGCCGAAGCCGATGCCCGGCGAGACGCAGACCTTGGCTTCCGCCAGCAGGCGTTTGGCAAACTCCAGCGAACCGAGGTGGGCATAAGGCTCAGGAATTTTCGCCCATACGTACATCGACGCCTTCGGGTTTTCCACCATCCAGCCGGCCTCGTGCAGCCCCTTCACCAACACGTTGCGGCGCTGCCGATACTGCTCGGCGATATCGCGCACGCACTGCTGATCGCCTTCCAGCGCGGCGATGGCCGCCACCTGCAGCGGCGTAAAGGTGCCGTAGTCGTGATAGCTCTTGATGCGCGCCAGCGCGCTGACCAGTTCAGGGTTACCGACCATGAAACCGATACGCCAGCCGGCCATGTTGTAGCTTTTCGACAGGGTGAAGAACTCCACTGCAATGTCTTTCGCCCCCGGCACCTGCATGATCGACGGTGCTTTCCAGCCGTCATAGACGATATCGGCATAGGCCAGATCGTGGATCACCAGCACGTTGTACTGCTTGGCCAGTGCCACCACCCGCTCGAAGAAATCCAGCTCTACGCACTGGGCGGTCGGGTTGGACGGGAAGCCGAGGATCATCATTTTCGGACGCGGAATGGTTTCCCGAATGGCGCGCTCCAGCTCACCGAAGAAATCCACGCCGTCCACCAGCGGCACCGAGCGCACCTGGGCGCCGGCGATCACCGCGCCGTAAATGTGGATCGGGTAGCTGGGGTTCGGCACCAACACGGTGTCGCCGTGATCGAGGGTCGCCAGCATCAGATGCGCCAGCCCCTCTTTCGAACCGATAGTGACGATGGCTTCGCTTTCCGGATCGATATCCACCTGATAACGATCGGCATACCAGCGCGAAATCGCGCGGCGCAGGCGCGGAATGCCGCGCGAGGTGGAGTAACCGTGGGTGTCGTCGCGCTGGGCGACGGCGCACAGTTTTTCCACGATGTGCGGCGGCGTCGGGCCGTCGGGGTTACCCATGCTGAAGTCGATAATATCCTCGCCGCGACGGCGTGCGGCCATCTTCAGTTCGGCGGTGATGTTGAATACATAAGGGGGAAGGCGTTCAATGCGCGTGAAACGGCGCTGTGGACTGTTATCAGCCATAGGGGATTCCTCGATAGACGTTAGCGCCCGGACCGTCCGAGCGACGCAGGCCAGCGAACTGACCGAATATCGAACATAGCGCAGCGCCGACGAGCTTGTCGATACCCGGCGCGATATTTTTATTTGCCGCCCTGAAACTCCGCCGCCAACAGCCCGAACAGCCAGTCGTCACACCACTGCCCCGCCAGACGGTAGTTGTCGCGCAGCGTGCCTTCCAGCTGAAAGCCGCACGATTCCAGCAGCCCGCGCGAAGCGAGATTGCCCGCGGTCACGGTGGCGGTCAGCTTATGAAAGCCGCAGGCGTTCACCGCAAAATCCAGCACCGCCCGCAGCGACTCCTTGCCATAGCCCTTGCCCTGCCCGGCAGGCAGACTCCCGTATCCCACTTCCGCCTGCCGATACGGCACCCACTGCGGGCGAAAACCGGTAATGCCCACCGCCTCTCCGCAGTGCTTCTCACGCATCACCAGACACAACCACTGCTCGCCGTGTTTGTCCCAGGCCGGCAGCCGAGCCTCAAACCGCTCGCGGATCGCCGCTTCGCTGAGCGGATCGGCGATATAGCGGATCACATCAGGATCCTGGTAAAGGCGCAGAAACATCGGCCAGTCCTCGGCGGTTATCGACTGCAAGATCAGGCGTTCAGTGACCAGCTTCATAAAATCTCCGAAAAACGAAAAAGAGGAACTTACGAATGAAAGATATCTCTTTATTTTCCCCGATGGGTTGCCGATAATCATTCACGTTAAAACCACAAAACCATAACGTCTTGCCCGATTCCCTACAACTGCCCGCCGCCGTTATCCACGCGGCACCAGGAGAACACCATGGCCTCTTTAGTCATCGACGATATTCCGCAGGCGATCGTTAACGTCAAACGCCAGCTGCGCCAGGCATTGCCGAACTACCGCGACGTATTTCTGGCGCTGGAAGAGAACATCCGCGGCCAGGTCGAACAGATCCGCCGCGAGCTGGCCGCCGGCCACAATCCGGTGCCGCAGATCGACGCGGAAGATATCCTGCAGCAGCGCGTCAGCGAACAGCAAATAGCGCTGATCAAACAGCGCGGCGCCTGCGCCATTCGCGGCGTGTTTCCCCGCGCCAAGGCCGAGGACTGGAACCGGGAAATCGGCGACTACCTTGAGCGTAACAACTTCGTCGAGCGGTTGAAAAACGCCGCTGAAGACAACTATTTCGGCAAGCTGGCCGCCAGCAAACCGCAGATCTACGGCATCTATTGGTCGAAACCGCAGGTCGAGGCGCGGCAGGATGCGCGCATGCATGCGGTACAGGTGTTCCTCAACAGCCTGTGGGCCACCGAGAGCAACGGCAAACAGCATTTCGATCCGACCCGCGTCGCCACCTACGCCGATCGCACCCGCCGCCGCCCGCCGAACTCCTCGTCGCTGGGCCTGTCGCCGCACGTCGACAGCGGCACCATTGAGCGCTGGCTGGACGAAAACTTCCGCTATGTCTATCGCCACGTTTTCTCCGGCGACTGGCAGCAGTACGATCCCTTTGCCGCCGACGGCCGCACCGAGGTGCGCGAGATAGCCTCCCCGGCGGTCTGCTCGATGTTCCGCACCTTCCAGGGCTGGACGGCGCTGACGCCGCAGCGCACCAACGCCGGTACGCTGAACCTGGTGCCGATCGCCAACGCCATGGCCTATGTGCTGCTGCGCGCGCTGCAGGACGACGTCGCCGACGACGATCTGTGCGATGCGGCGCCGGGCCGCGCGCTGTCGATCTCGGAAAAGTGGCATCCCCTTTTATTAAGTGGGATTTCCCCTATTCCCGATCTGGAGCCGGGCGACACGGTCTTTTGGCACTGCGACGTGATCCACGCGGTGGAGAACGAGCATAACGGCGAGTTCGACAGCAACGTGATGTACATCGCCGCCGCACCGGGCTGCGCGAAAAACGACGCCTATCTGCAGCGCCAGCTGCCGAGCTTTATCGACGGCAGAACGCCGCCGGACTTCGCCCCCGACGACTTCGAGGTGGATTTCGACGGCCGCGCCACCGTCGACCTGCTGACGCCGCTGGGCAAAGCGCAGCTCGGCATAGGCTGATCCCCCGCCCGTGGCGCACGCCACGGGCCCCTTTCGCTGTGGTATACTGCCGCCATCCGTAGGCCGCAGCGAGAACCCGTCGTGCACCCTTTTTTTGAAATGCTGTTGGCGGTGTTTGATCGCGCCGCGCTGATGTTGATCTGTCTGTTTTTCCTGACCCGCACCCGGCTGTTCCGCCAACTGCTGCAAAAAGAAGACCATACGCCGCTCGAGCTCGGCATCGTAACGGCGATCTTCTCGCTGTTCGCGCTGTTCAGCACCTACTCCGGCATCAACGTCGAAGGATCGCTGGTTAACGTGCGCGTCATCGCCATCATGGCCGGCGGCATCCTGTTCGGCCCCTGGGTGGGGATCGTCACCGGCATCGTCGCCGGCGTGCACCGCTATCTGATCGATATCGGCGGCATCACGTCGGTGCCCTGTCTTATCACCAGCATCATCGCCGGCATCAGCGCCGGTTACATCAACCTCAAGGTGAAAAAAGAGCAGCGCTGGCGTGCCGGCATCGTCGGCGGCATGCTGTGCGAATCCCTCACCATGCTGCTGATCGTGCTGTGGGCCAAGCCGACCGAGCTTGGGCTGGACATCGTGTCGCAGATCGCCCTGCCGATGATCCTCGGCACGGTGTGCATCGGCCTGATCGTGCTGCTGGTGCAGAGCGTCGAGGATGAGAAAGAAGTGATCGCCGCGCGCCAGGCCAAGCTGGCGCTGGATATCGCCCACAAGACGCTGCCCTATTTCCGCAACATCAACAGCGAATCGCTGGCCACCATCTGCGATATCATTCGCCAGGACATCCGCGCCGACGCGGTAGCGATCACCGATACCCATCAGGTGCTGGCCTACGTCGGCGTAGGGCGCGAAGCCTACCCGATCGGCCGCGAAGGGCTGAGCCGCGTCACCCGCGAAAGCATTCGCCACGGCAAAATCATCATCAAGAACAACCTGGAAAACCCGGCGGCGCCGCAGATCCATTCGCAGCTGGTGGTGCCGCTGTGGGAAAAAGGCGAAGTGACCGGCGCGCTGAAAATCTACTACTGCCACGCCCACCAGATCACCAACACGCTGAAGGTGATGGCGGTCGGGCTGTCGCAGATCATCTCCACGCAGATGGAAGTGTCCCGCATCGAGCACCTGCGCCAGATGGCGGACAAGGCCGAAATGCGCGCGCTGCAGAGCAAGATTAACCCGCACTTCCTGTTCAACGCGCTGAACGCCATCTCTTCCTCTATTCGCCTGAATCCGGACACCGCGCGCCAGCTGATCATTAACCTGTCGCGCTACCTGCGCTACAACCTGGAGCTGAACGACGAACTGATCGATATCCGCAAGGAGTTACATCAGATTCAGGACTATATCGCCATCGAACAGGCCCGCTTCGGCGCCAAGCTGACGGTGATCTACGACATCGACGACGATGTCTCGGTGCGCATTCCGAGCCTGCTGATCCAGCCGCTGGTGGAGAACGCCATCGTGCACGGCATCCAGCCCTGTAAGGGGAAAGGGGTGGTGGTGATCGCGGTGAAGGATCAGGGTGATCGGGTGAAAATTTCGGTGAAGGATACCGGTAACGGCATCAACCAGGACACCATCGACCGGGTGGCGCGCAACGAAATGCCGGGCCACAATATCGGCCTGCTCAACGTGCATCACCGCGTGTCGCTGCTGTACGGTGAGGGGTTGCATATCCGCCGCCTGGAGCCGGGCACCGAAATCGCGTTCTACATCAGCAAAAACGGCGGCAAACTGCATCAGGAACCGAGCGCGCCGCCGGTCGGGGAGGCCTCATGAAAGCCATCATCGTGGAAGACGAATTCCTCGCGCAGGAAGAACTCAGCTACCTGATCAAGAAACACAGCAATATCGATATCGTCGCCACCTTCGAGGACGGCCTCGACGTCCTGAAATACCTGCAAACCCACCAGGTCGACGCCATTTTCCTCGACATCAACATCCCGTCATTGGACGGCGTGCTGCTGGCGCAAAACATCAGCAAGTTCGCGCATCGCCCGTCTATCGTGTTTATCACCGCCTATAAAGAGCACGCGGTGGAAGCGTTCGAGATCGAGGCGTTCGACTATATCCTCAAGCCCTATCACGAGGCGCGCATCGTCACCATGCTGCAAAAGCTGGAGGCGCTGCATCAGCGTCCCGCCGGCGCGGCGGAACCGACCAGCGCGCCGAGCCGCGGCAGCCACAGCATCAACCTGATCAAAGACGAGCGGATCATCGTTACCGACATCAACGACATCTACTACGCCGCCGCCGATGAAAAGGTGACGCGGGTCTATACCCGCCGGGAAGAGTTCGTGATGCCGATGAACATCACCGAGTTTTACGGCCGGCTGCCGGAAGCGCACTTCTTCCGCTGCCACCGCTCTTACTGCGTAAACCTGGCGAAGATCCGCGAGATCGTGCCCTGGTTCAACAATACCTACATTCTGCGGCTGAGCGATCTTGAGTTTGAAGTGCCGGTCAGCCGCAGCAAGGTGAAAGAGTTTCGCCAGCTGATGCGCCTGTAAGCGCTTACCAGCGCGGGCCTGGACGGTAGTAATAGCCGGGCGGCGGCGGTGGCGGCATGCGGTAATGCGGCCGGTCACGCCAGTCGCGCGGCGGAGGCCCGTAGTAAATCACCCGTGGCGGCGGGCCGTAGTAGTACCCGCGCGGGCGTTCATACCGGTGGTGATCGGCCCACCAGCGCGGATCGCGCCAGCGATAGCCGTCCCAGTAGTGGCCGCGATTGTCGCGATCGCCGATATGCAACGACAGGCCCGGCACGTTCACGCCGATGGACACGTCGGCCTGGCTCGCCAGCGGCAGCGCCAGCAGCGCGGCCAGTAACAACAGCGTTTTTTTCATTTCATGGACTCCTGCAGAGCGGACCTCGTCCGATCGCAGATAACATAGTCCCGCGCTCATCGCCGCTCTATAGGCGCAATGCCGATTTACGCCTTTCAGACGCATCCTTCACAATTTCACCACAATCGTTCACCGCCGATTAACAATAAATCGTTGATATCTTTGATGTAGATCACGTGTCACCCCCGGCATTTCACGCGCTTTTCGGCGCAAAAACGGCAACTCACGCCGCATAACATGCATTTCATTCCTTCCGTCGTGCAACTCATTCCCGATCCGCCGCCCGCCGGGGGTGCCGGCCATATAATAAGCCCATACCGCGGGAACACAGATTCACCCCGCAAATTTCAGCCAGCGGCTCACGCCCGGCAACGCACACACAGGAAGGAGACCGGCCATGAACACCAAACCGGCAAATCGCAGCTTAATCGTTCTCGGCACCATCATCTGCCAGATGGGTCTGGGCACCATCTACACCTGGAGCCTGTTCAACCAGCCGCTGGTCGACAAGTTCCACTGGGGGCTGGCGGACGTTGCCACCACCTTCTCCATCACCAGCTTCTTCCTGGCCTTCGCCACGCTGTTCGCCGGCAAGCTGCAAGAACGCTTCGGCATCCGCAATCTGACGCTGTGTTCCGGCATCCTGGTCGGCCTGGGTCTCATCGCCAGCGCCCACGTCAGCTCGCTCGACATGATCTACCTGCTGGCCGGCGTGGTGGTGGGCTTTGCGGTCGGTATCGCCTACATCTCCACCCTGTCCAACCTGATTAAGTGGTTTCCCGCCAACAAAGGCCTGATTTCCGGCATCTCCGTCGGCGCCTTCGGCAGCGGCAGCCTGCTGTTCAAATACGTCAACGCCGCCCTGATCGCCGACGTCGGCGTTTCCGGCGCCTTCTTCTACTGGGGTGCCATCGTGATGGGTCTGATCGTCGTCGGCTCCCTGTTGCTGAAAGAGCCGGTGCTGGCGACCAACGCCGCGCAGCAAGGCGCCAACGGTCTGGGCAACGACTACAGCGTGCGTCAGATGCTGGCCACCAAAGAAGCCTACCTGCTGTTCACCATCTTCTTCGCTGCCTGCATGAGCGGTCTGTACCTGATTGGCATCGTGAAAGACATGGGCGTTCAACTGGCCGGGATGGATTTGGCCACCGCCGCCAACACCGTGTCCGCCGTCGCCATCTTCAACACCGCCGGCCGCATCATCCTGGGTACGCTGTCCGATAAAGTGGGCCGCATGCGCGTCATCAGCTTCACCATGCTGGTTACCGTGCTGGCGATTGTCGCCCTGAGCTTCATGACTCTGAACCACACGCTGTTCTTCATCTGCGTCGGCGCGGTGGCCTTCTGCTTCGGCGGCAACATCACCGTGTTCCCGGCGATTGTCGGCGACTTCTTCGGCCTGAAAAACCACAGCAAGAACTACGGCATCATCTACCAGGGTTTCGGCCTGGGCGCGCTGGCCGGTTCGTTCGTCGCCAAATACTTCGGCGGCTTCCACGCCACCTTCATGGTGATTGGCGTCCTGTCCGCCGCTTCTCTGCTGATTACGCTGTTCATCAAAGCGCCGAAAGCGGTGGAAGCGGAAACGGCGGAAACCGCCCAGACGGCGGAGCTGGCCAAAGCCTGATACCCCGCGGAAACGACAAGGGGCGCAACCTGCGGGTTGCGCCCCTTTTTTATTGTCCCGCCTCCAGGCTTACAGATGCATGCCCAGCGTCTGGCGCAGATGCGCGCCGGCCCCCAACAGGCCCGGTTGGCCATGGGTTATCATGAACACCGGGATTTCGCGCACATAGTCGCGGAAGCGCCCCTTGTCTTCGAAAGCGGCGCGGAAGCCCGAGGCTTTGAAGAATTCCATAAAGCGCGGCACGATGCCGCCGGCGATGTACACGCCGCCGAAGGTGCCCAGATTCAACGCCAGGTTACCGCCGAAGCGCCCCATGATCACGCAAAACAGCGACAGCGCGCGGCGGCAATCGATGCAGCTGTCAGCCAGCGCCCGCTCGGTGATGTCCTTCGGCTCCCATTTCTCCGGCAGGCGATTGTCCGCCTTGACGATAGCGCGATACAGGTTGACCAGGCCCGGCCCGGACAGCACGCGCTCGGCAGAAACGTGCCCCACTTCACCGCGCAGCACCTCCAGAATAATGTCCTCTTCTTCGCTGTTCGGCGCGAAATCGACATGGCCGCCCTCGCCCGGTAGGCTGACCCAGCGGCGATCGACGTGCACCAGGTGGGCGACGCCCAGCCCGGTGCCGGCGCCGTACACCGCGATCGGCTTGCCCGGTTGCGCATCGCCGCCGCCAAACTGCAGCACGTCGTCCGGCGAGAGCATCGGGATCGCCATCGAGACGGCGGTGAAATCGTTGATCACTTCCAGATGGCTCAGCCCCAGGCTGGCCTTCATTTCTTTGATCGAGAACGCCCAGCTGTGGTTGGTCATCGCCACCCAGTCTTCGGTCACCGGGCAGGCGATCGCGATACAGGCGTCCTGCACCTCAATATCGCACGCTTTCAGGTAGTGGCGGATCACCGCCTCCAGGCTGTCGAACTCCAGGCCGGAATAGGTTTTCGCCTGGGTAATCTCACCCGTCGCAACAGTGCACAACGCCAGGCGGGCATTGGTGCCGCCAACATCACCCACGAGGGCATAGGTCATTGATTTCGTCTCCGCAAAATGAAAAATAAAACGCTGCCCACACTGTAAAATCCTGCTGCAAAAACAACAATCACCCGCCTCGTATCTGCACCCCAATAGCGATCCGGATCACAAAAAACGTTTCAGCTGGCCCGCGACGCCGCGCTTTGAAACAAATTGCGGCAAAAAACGCCCCTCGGCGACTGTTAACCGTCATCGACGCCGGGCAATATCAATGCGTGCCTGCGCGCCGATAGTCTGGCAAGCTGTGGCCACTGTCCAACCACCCGCTCTCCCTGCCCTGCCGGGAGGCATCGACAAGGGATTATCCATGCTGCATCCGCGCGCCAATGCCATGTTGGCCTTTGCTTTGCCTGCGCTGATTATCGGTTCCGCCTCCAGTCTGGTGCTGTTGTTGGTGATGAAAGTCGCCGCCGCACTGCAGCAGTTACTGTGGGTGACGCTGCCCGATGCGCTGAGCCTGGACGCCCAGTCGCCCTGGTGGCCGGTCGCAATGCTGACGCTGACCGGTGTGGCGGTCGGCCTTATCGTGCGCTATATGCCGGGCCATGCCGGACCGGATCCGGCGACAGAATCGCTGATCGGCATGCCCCTGCCGCTCTCCGCCCTGCCGGGGCTGGGGTTGGCGCTGATCGTCGGCCTGGCCGGCGGCGTCAGCCTGGGGCCGGAAAACCCGATCACCGCCATCAATATCGCGCTGGTAGCGGCGGCTGGGGCTCGCCTGCTGCCGAAAGTGCCGCGCATGGACTGGATTATCCTGGCGGCGGCGGGCACCATCGGCGCGATGTTCGGCACACCGGTCGCCGCCGCGCTGATCTTCTCGCAAACCCTGGCAGGCAATAACGAAACGCCGTTGTGGGATCGGCTGTTCGCCCCGCTGGTGGCCGCCGCTGCCGGCGCGGTCACCACCCAGATATTCTTCGTGCCCAACTTCGCCCTGCAGCTCGACGCCTATGACGTGACGCGGCTGCCGGACATCTTCAGCGGCGCCATTGTGGCGCTGATCGCCATCGCGCTCGGCATGGTGGCGCTGTGGTGCTTCCCGCACGTTCACCGCCTGTTCCATTCGATGAAGAATCCGGTGTTGATGCTAGGACTGGGGGGCTTTGTACTGGGCCTGCTGGCGCTGGTGGGCGGAGAGATTACCCTGTTCAAAGGGCTGGATGAAATGAAGCGCCTCGCGGCAGACGGCAGCTATTCGGTGCCCGCGCTGTTGACCATTACCCTGACCAAGCTGGCAGCGCTGGTGATCGCCGCCGCCAGCGGCTTTCGCGGCGGGCGCATCTTCCCGGCAGTGTTCGTCGGCGTGGCGCTGGGGCTGATGCTGCACCAGCACGTTCCGGCGGTGCCGGCGGCGATCACCGTCTCCTGCGCCATCATGGGGCTGGTGCTGGTGGTCACGCGCGACGGCTGGCTCAGCCTGTTCATGGCGGTAGCGGTAGTGCCGGATCTGCACCTGCTGCCGGTGCTGTGCATCGTGATGCTGCCCGCCTGGCTGGCGCTGGCGGGCAAACCGCTGATGCTGGTGAACCGCCGGCAACCGCCGCACGACGATTAGGCCAGCGCGAACGCCGCAGCGGCGCGGGCGTGGATCGCGGTGGTGTCGAACACCGGCACCGACGCATCCCGCTCGCTCACCAGCAAGCCTATCTCGGTGCAGCCGAAAATAATCCCCTGCGCTCCCTGCTGCTCCAGATCGCTGATGATCCGGCGATACTCATCGCGCGAGGCGTCGCGAATGTTACCGAGGCACAGTTCGTCATAGATGATGCGGTGTACGATGTCGCGATCGGCGCTGACCGGCGTCACCACGTCGATGCCGTGCAATTCCTGCAGGCGGCCGCGATAGAAGGTCTGCTCCATGGTAAAGCGCGTGCCCAGCAGCCCGACGCGGCGAATGTTTTTTTCCCGCACCTGCAGCGCCGTGGCGTCGGCGATGTGAATCAACGGCAGGCCGCTGGCCTGCTCGACCGCCTCCGCCACCTTGTGCATGGTGTTGGTGCAGATCACGATAGCTTCGGCGCCGGCGGCGCGCAAAGCCACCGCGGCGGCGGCCAGCAGCCGGCCGGCGCCGTCCCAATCGCCCTGGTGCTGCAAGCGTTCAACCTCCTGAAAATCGACGCTGTAGAGCACGATTTTGGCCGAATGCAGCCCGCCGAGGCGCGCCTTTACCTGCTCGTTGATGGTGCGGTAATACGGAATGGTGGATTCCCAACTCATGCCGCCCAGCAAACCCAACACTTTCATCCTTCGTTCCTCAGCATTTCCGACGATCCTCTGACATTACCTGAGAATCGCCGGGCTGACGACGCCTTATTTGGCGCCGGAGTTGATCGGCTGGCGCGCTTCGAACCAGCGCTGGCGCAGCGTGTCGTACAGCCAGTTATAGGCCATGGTGTACGGCAGGAAGAACAGGAAGAAACCGATTTCCAGCATAAACGCCTGCGCCCAGGAAATGCTCAGCATCCAGGCGGCGATCGGCACGCCGATCAGGATAAAACCGGCTTCAAAGCCGACGGCGTGCAGCGCACGCACTTTCAGGTTACGCACCACCCGGCTGACCGGCCACAGGCGGTCGAACACCGTGTTATAAACCATGTTCCACAGCATCGCGACGGTGGAGAGCATCACCGCCAACGCACCGACCTGCACCATTGAGCGGTTCAACAACCACGCGCCCAGCGGGGCGCAAACCATCACGGCGATGGCCTCGAAACCGACGGCGTGGACGATACGTTCAATGAGAGACTTGTTTTGCAGTTGCATACATCACCTTTTTTTCAACAGTTGTTGCGAAAGCCAGGTGATTATCATCGTTTTTTTGGGTAGATTAAAAATAGGTTCCATCGATAAAGTAGATACATATGCACTATTCACCGGAAGCGTTACAGGCGTTCGTGGAAGCCGCCGCCCTCGGCTCATTTTCCGCCGCCGCGCGCAAGCTGCGTAAAAGCCAATCCACCGTAAGCACCGCCATCGCCAATCTGGAGGCCGACCTGGCATTGACGCTGTTCGATCGCAGCGCGCGCCAACCGGTGCTCACCGCCGCCGGCCGCAAAGTACTGGGGCACGTGCAGGCGATCCTCGCGGCCAGCGAACGGCTCGACGCCCTGAGCATTCAACTGGCGGGCGAGGTTGAACCGCGCCTGAGCATGGTGTTTTCCGATACCTACCAGCCCAAACATCACGATCGGTTGATGCAACTGTTCGAACAGCGCTACCCGGAAATTGAGCTGGAATGGATGATCGCCGAGGAAGGCGACGTTATCGATCTGCTGCAAAGCGGCCGCGCGCATTTGGGCATGGTGGAAGTGCAAAAAAGCTATCCACCGGATATCGCCTTCTCCCGGCTGCCTGAGCAGACCGAAATGGGGCTGTTCGTCGCCCATCAGCATCCGCTGGCGCAGGTCGCCGCGCCGACGCCGGAGCAGTTGTCCAGCACCCGCCAGCTGATCCTGAATACCTACACCGGCGCCGAAGCGGCCAGACAGGGTGGCCTGGTCTGGTCGGCGCCCAGCTATCTGCTGTTGCTGGAGATGGCGGAACAAGGATTCGGTTGGGCGGTGTTGCCGCACTGGCTGGTGCAGCAATACGGCCACGGCAGGCTCACCCAGCTGCGGCCGCGCGGCTGGCCAAAACTGATTTCGGTGGATGCGGTATGGTCCAAACTGACCCCGCCGGGCCCGGCGGGGTTCTGGATGCTGGAGCGCCTGCTGGGCGATACCCTGCCTTAAGCGGCGGCGTTGCGTGCCTGAATGGCGCGTGAGACGGTATCGAGCAGTTCCGGCATGTCCATCTTCGGCAGCATCACTTCAATAAAGGCCAGCCGATCGTCGTCCGCTACCTCACGCAGCGCCTGGCGCAATCCGTCCGGATCGCTAACCCGCAACGCCTTCACCGGCCGCTCACCGGCCAGCGCCGGCGGCAACTGCGTCCAGTTCCAGTGCGCGATGTCGTTATAACTTTGCTCCGGCCCGTGGATCGCACGCTCGATCGTGTAGCCCTGATTATTCAGCACGAAGATCACCGGCTTAAGCCCGTCGCGCAGCATCGATCCCAATTCCTGTACGGTCAGCTGCGCGGCGCCGTCGCCGATCAGCAATACTGCCCGCCGCTGCGGTTCGGCGATCTGTACGCCAAACGTCGCCGGCAGGGTATAGCCTATCGATCCCCAGAGCGCCTGCACGATCAGGCGGCAGCCACGCGGCAACGTCAGCGCCGCCGCGCCGAAACAGGCGGTGCCCTGATCGGCCAGCACGATATCCCCGGGCCGCAGGAAATCCTGTATCTGCCGCCAGAAGGCGTGCTGAACCAGCCCTTCCCCATCGGCTTCCGGCAGCGTTGGGCGGACGATCGGCGGCAACGGCCAGCGTGACGCCAGAGACAGGCTCAGGCGGTGCAGCGCCTGCACCGCCTCGCGCATTGGAATGCGGCTAAAGCGCTGCCGCCCAACCCAGGCTTCGAACGGCTGAATATCGATGCATTTTTCCACCGGCAAATGATGCGTGAAACCGGCAGTGATGGTGTCGGTCAAACGCACGCCGACGTTGATCACCACATCGGCGTTTTCGATAAGCTGTTTCACCGCCGGATCGCTGGCGCCGCCGCAGTAAGTCCCGACAAATCCGGCTCGGTTCTCATCCAGCACGCCTTTGCCGAGCAGCAGCGTAGCATGCGGAATGTCGACCTCCTGCATCCACTCGTCCAGCGCCGCTTCGGCGCCGAAGCGATCGGCCAGGAAGTCCGCCAGCAGCGATACCCGCCGCGCCGACAGCAGCTTTTCGCGCGCTGCGGCGATAAATGCCTGCAATGCGCTGCGCGACAGTCTGGCCTGACGCAACATCAACGGCGCCGGTTTGGCCGACAGCGGCGCTTGTGCGACGTCGCTGGGCAACATCAGGTAAACCGGGCGATGTTCCAGCAAGGCGACGCCCATCAGGCGGTCTATCTCCACGGCGGCGTTATCGGCGGTCAGGTTAGCCTGTGCGACGGTCACCTCTTTGGCTATCCGGGCGAAGTGGGTAAAATCGCCATCCCCCAATGAATGGTGCAGCAAATCACCGGCGCGCTGGGCTCGCTGCGCCGGCGTGCCGACCACGTGGATCACCGGCAGGTATTCGGCGTAGCTGCCGGCCACCCCATTCAACGCGCTCAGTTCCCCCACGCCAAAGGTGGTGAGCAGCGCCGCCGCCGGTTTGCAGCGCGCATAGCCGTCGGCGGCGTAGGCGGCGTTCAGCTCGTTGGCGCAGCCTACCCAGGTGATTTGCGGATGAGCGAGGACGTGGTCGAGGAATTGCAGGTTGTAATCCCCCGGCACACCGAAGAAATGACGGATGCCGATTTGGGCCAGACGATCGAGCAGATAATCGGCCACCGTATAGGTCTGAGTCATGATCATCACCTGTCTGCACTGGAGCGATTATCTTAAGTATCGAAGATGCCGTTCAAATTTCGAACAAATGCTTCTGCATCGATCGGCAACCTGGCGTTACATGCCGGCGCTGTGATCGCTCCCCCGGCAGCACGGTGTGGAAACGTATACACTCAAAACACTTCACCTCTCGCCGACAAGGATAACTATGTCCTACCAAGCCTCCCCTACGCGTTATCAAGATATGGAATACCGGCGCTGTGGCCGCAGCGGGCTGAAGCTGCCCGCCGTCTCGCTCGGGCTGTGGCACAACTTCGGCGACGCCACGCTGTACGACAACGCCCGCGGCCTGATCCGCTGCGCCTTCGATCGCGGCATTACCCATTTCGATTTGGCCAATAACTACGGCCCACCGCCCGGCGCCGCCGAGGAGAACTTTGGCCGCATTCTCAACGCCGATCTGCGGGCCTGGCGCGATGAGCTGATCGTCTCATCCAAAGCCGGTTACACCATGTGGCCCGGCCCCTATGGTGACTGGGGTTCGAAAAAGTACCTGGTCGCCAGCCTCGATCAGAGCCTGAAGCGCATGGGGTTGGAGTATGTGGATATCTTTTATCACCACCGGCCGGATCCGGATACGCCGCTGGAAGAAACCATGGCGGCGCTGGATTTGTTGGTGCGCCAGGGCAAAGCGCTGTATGTCGGCCTGTCCAACTACCCGGCCGAGCGCGCGCGGCAGGCGTTCGACATTCTGCAGCGGCTCGGTACGCCGTGCGTGATCCACCAGCCCAAGTATTCGATGTTGGAACGCACGCCGGAGGCGGGATTGCTGGATACATTGGCGGAGCATGGCGTGGGGTCGATCGCCTTCTCGCCGCTGGCGGGCGGCCTGCTGACCGACCGCTACCTGCACGGCGTGCCGCAAGATTCCCGCGCCGCCAGCGGCAGCCGCTTCCTGCAGCCGGAGCAACTGACCGACGAGCGGCTGGACAAGGTGCGCCGCCTCGATGCGCTGGCGCGGCAACGCGGGCAGAAGCTGTCGCAGATGGCGCTGGCCTGGGTGCTGCGCGGCGATCGCGTTACCTCGGTGCTGATCGGCGCCAGCAAGAATGCGCAGATAGAAGACGCGGTGGGCATGCTGGCCAATCGTCACTTCAGTGAAGAAGAACTCGCGCAGATCGAGAGAATCTTATTGTAATCGCTTACAAATTCCGCCGCTCAATCGAGCGGCGATACTCCAGAAAAATCTCAAATCTTGAACTCCCGCACCGTTTTCAGAATGGCTCTCAGATTCAACCCTATGCGCCGGCGCTATGATGCCGATATTGCAGCAAAAATAACGATAAGGCCGCTTTTTAAACTGATGAACGCGCTTCATAAAGTGATTAACGGCCAGGCCGCGCAAGCGGAAAGGAGAAGTCATGTTTAAACCTCTGTTCTTGGCCGCCATCTTGGCGGCGACGGTGCTGCCCGCCGCACAGCAGGCTCACGCCGAAGGGCTCAGCATCGATCTGATGCCGGGCGTTTCGTTGCGCATCGGCGATCAGGACAATCGCGGCCGTTACTGGGACGGTTACGACTGGCGCGATCGCGACTGGTGGCAAGGCCATCAGGGCCGCTATCTCGGCGACCGCAGCCCGCGTGGTTATTACTGGGACGGCTATCGCTGGCGCGACCGCGACTATTGGCGCAAATACTACTACTCGCGCGATGGCCGTTATTACAAGTGCGACCGCCGTTACGACAAGCATTACTGGAAGAAAGAGAAAAAGCACCACCACGATCATGATCGCGATCGCTGGCGCCGCCACGGCGATGACGACCGCGATTAACGACGACGGGCCGGCACCATGCCGGCCCGCGCTTTTTTTGCCTACAACACGCTGCCGATCAGCAGGTAGCCGTTCAATCCCACCACCACCAGCACGATCAGCTTGCCCAGGTTTTGTACCACAGGACCGTTAACCATCTCCCCCATCAGCGCCCGATTGCCGGTGAAAGCCAGCAGCGGCACCAGCGCCAACGCAATGCCGAAGCTGAGCAGCACCTGGCTCAACACCAGAATCCGCGTCGCGTCCATCCCGAGCATGATGACGATAAACGACGGCAGCATGGTCACCGCGCGCCGCAGCCACAGCGGAATATGGAAATGCACGAACCCCTGCATCACCACCTGCCCCGCCAGCGTGCCCACTACGGTAGAAGAGAGGCCGGCGGCCACCAGGCTCAGACCAAACACGGTGGCGGCGGCTTGCCCGAGCAGCGGTTGCAGCGTCAGGTAAGCCACGTCGAGATCGGCAATGCCGCTGTGGCCGCTGAAATGAAACGCGGCAGCGGCGGTGGCCATCATCGCCAGGTTGACGAAGCCGGCGATGGTCATGGCCACGGCAACGTCGACTTTGGTGGCGGCATAGCGCTCCGCCTTGTCGTGCTCGCCGCCGATTTGGGTGAGCGACGAATGCAGGTAGATCACGTGCGGCATGATGGTGGCGCCCAATACCCCGGCGGCGAGAAATACCGCATCGCCGTTAGGCAGATCGGGCAGCGCCATGCCCTTCAGCAGCGGCGCGAGCTGCGGCTGGGAGAATGCCAACTCGACGATATAAGCGGCGGCGACGAACAGCAGCAGGCCACCAATCACCAGTTCCAGCGGCTTTTGCCCGCGTTTTTGCAGCATCAAAATTAAAAAGGTGGCGATGCCGGTCAGCACCGCGCCCTGCAACAGGGACACGCCGAGCAGCAGCTTGAAGCCGATCGCCGCGCCGATAAATTCGGCCAGATCGGTCGCCATGGCGATGATCTCCGCCTGCACCCAATAGGCCCATACCGCCGGCCGCGGGAAACGATCGCGAATATGCTCGGCCAGGTTTTTCCCGGTGGCGATGCCCAGCTTGGCAGACAGCAGTTGGATCAGCATCGCCATCACGTTGGCCCAGACCACGACCCACAGCAAACTGTAGCCGAACGAGGCGCCGGCCTGGATGTTGGTGGCGAAGTTGCCGGGGTCGATATAGCCGATAGCGGCGATGAAGGCGGGCCCCATCAGCGAGAGTTTGATTTTTCTGGCGGAGCGACCGGAGGTGGTTTCAACCACGCGACTGTTCAGCATATGTTGAACCCTTACTGAAATTACGTTTATCTCCACTCTATATAAATGATAATAATTATCAAGCGCATTTAGAGCGGTAAAACTTATCTCTGTAATAGCCAACATTAATGGTTTTATCGAAGGGTTCAGCGCGGAGCTTGCCGATTTCCATGCTTTTCTGATGGGATTTTGGCTGCAATACCCCTGAAAGAAAGGTTAGCACAAGAATACGAATTTCCTATTTCTGCTTTAACATCTTGATTTTTTATGCTTTTGCGCAACACTTTAGGAGAATTCCCGCTATGATTTTCCATATTTGCAATAGAAGTCTCGTTTTTAAACGTAGCGTTACATAAAATGACAGCCGAAATTCAGCCTGCCTCAAATTTGGAGCAAACATGTCCCATATTGCGCACTTTGCGTTGGCGATAGTGGTGGTGGCGATCCTGGCCCTGTTGGTGTGCCGCGATCGTAAAAGCATCCGCATTCGCTATGTTATTCAACTACTGGTTATCGAAGTACTGCTGGCCTACTTTTTCCTGCATTCGGAAGCGGGTTTGGGCTTCGTAAAAGGATTTGCCGCGCTGTTTGACAAACTGCTCGGGTTTGCGGGACAAGGGACTGATTTCGTATTCGGCGGCATGGGCGACAAAGGCCTGGCGTTCTTCTTCCTGAAGGTGCTGTGCCCGATCGTCTTCATTTCGGCGCTGATCGGTATTCTGCAGTACATCAAGGTGCTGCCGTTCATCATCCGTATTATCGGTACCGTGCTGTCGAAAGTGAACGGCATGGGCAAGCTGGAGTCGTTCAACGCCGTCAGCTCGCTGATCCTGGGCCAATCCGAAAACTTCATCGCCTACAAGGATATCCTGGGCAAGATGTCGGAAAAGCGTATGTACACCATGGCGGCGACCGCGATGTCTACGGTCTCCATGTCCATCGTCGGCGCCTACATGACCATGCTGGACGCCAAGTTCGTGGTGGCGGCGCTGGTATTGAACATGTTCAGCACCTTTATCGTGCTGTCGCTGGTCAACCCGTACGACACCAATAAAGAAGAAGAGCTGCACCTCGGCAACCTGCACGAAGGCCAGAGCTTCTTCGAAATGCTGGGTGAATATATCCTGGCCGGCTTCAAAGTAGCGATTATCGTCGCCGCGATGCTGATTGGCTTCATCGCCCTGATCGCCGCGCTCAACGGTGTGTTCAGCGCTATCTTCGGCCTGAGCTTCCAGGAAATCCTTGGCTACTTCTTCTATCCGTTCGCCTGGATCATGGGCATTCCTAAGCACGAAGCCCTGCAGGTCGGCAGCATCATGGCCACCAAGCTGGTTTCCAACGAGTTCGTGGCAATGATGGAGCTGCAGAAAGTGTCTGCCGAACTGTCGCCGCGCAGCCTGGGGATCCTGTCGGTGTTCCTGGTGTCCTTCGCCAACTTCTCTTCCATCGGCATCGTGGCCGGTGCGATCAAGGGCCTGAACGAACACCAGGGCAACGTGGTGTCGCGCTTTGGCCTGAAGCTGGTGTACGGCTCTACGCTGGTCAGCATCCTGTCCGCTTCCATCGCGGGTCTGGTGCTGGGCTAAGCCTCGAACCGAGTACGATAACAAGGCGCCTGCGGGCGCCTTTTTTGTTGGCCGGCATTCGGCGAAGGTGAAATGACGCAAAGCAAAAAGCCGACCCTGAGGTCGGCTTTTTAAATGGTGGTGGAGCTAGACGGGATCGAACCGTCGACCTCTTGCATGCCATGCAAGCGCTCTCCCAGCTGAGCTATAGCCCCACAAAAATGGTACGCATTGACCGGCGTTACGGTATTCCCCAACCTCTCTGAGAAGAAGGTTGGTGGAGCTAGACGGGATCGAACCGTCGACCTCTTGCATGCCATGCAAGCGCTCTCCCAGCTGAGCTATAGCCCCGTTCCACAATCACTTTGTGCTGTGAACGGGGCGCATAATATGAAACCCGCTCAAAGCTGTCAACGGCTAAATTGAATTCCTGAATCAAGCGTTGAAAAAGCCGCCAAATCAGCATGTTTGGCGCCAAAAAATCATCACTTTGTGCAGAGTTCATCCATTTTGCGCGCTACATCTCAAAATGGCAAAAGACCCTGCATATCACGTTGATTTTTAATTAACGGAATGTTAGCGAAATGCGCTTGAGTCGGACTCCCGAGCGGCATAGACTGCCCGCGCCATAAACTTCATTACTATAAACCGAGTCCGTCATGTCTTTGCATTCACCAAAAGAAATCGCCGCCCTCGCCGTTCAGGCCGGGGTAAACAAAAGCCGCGCCCCTCTCGCTAATCTGTTGATTCTGGGCTTTCTCGCCGGCGCCTTTATTGCCACCGGCTTTCTGCTAGATATTCACGTCATCGGCACCCTGCCGGCCGAATGGGGCTCTTTCGGCGCCCTGTTGGGTGCCGCGGTCTTTCCTATCGGTTTGATCCTGACTATTTTGGCCGGCGGTGAACTGCTGACCGGCAACATGATGACCTTGCCGATGGCCTGGTTTGCCCGCGAAATCCCCGCCCTCGCCGTGCTGCGCAACTGGTTTTGGGTCACTCTGGCCAACCTCGCCGGCAGCGTAGCCGTCGCCTACTTCTTCGGCCATTTGCTGGGCCTGACCGAAGGCGCGTTCTTGCATAAGACGCTGGCGATCGCACAGGCCAAAGTGGATGCGGACTTCCTGCACGCCTTCATTTCCGGCGTCGGCTGCAACTGGCTGGTGTGCCTGGCGGTGTGGTTAGCCTTCGCCAGCAAGGATGTGCCGGGTAAAGTGATCGGCATGTGGTTCCCGGTCATGGCTTTTGTCGCCATCGGCTTCCAGCACGTGGTGGCAAATATGTTCATCATTCCGGCGGCTATCTTTGCCGGCGGCATGGGCTGGGAGCACTACCTGCCCAACTTCGTTGCGGTATTTCTCGGCAACGCGCTGGGCGGCGCCGGCTTTGTCGGGTTGATGTATTTCCTCGCCTACCGTCCGGGTTTGCCGGCCGGCGAGCAAGCCTGACAGCAAGCAATAAAAAAAGCCCCGGGATCGCTCCACGGGGCTTTTTCATTATGGCGTATCAGCCTAATCAGGCTTGCGCTTCGCGCTCGGCGATGTAAGCCAGCGCCATGTCGATACGCTGCAGCGAACGCTTCTGGCCGATCGCATGCACGGTCACGTCCATGCCCGGCGACTGGCCGGCGCCGGTCACCGCGACGCGCAGCGGCATGCCGACTTTGCCCATGCCGACACCCAGCTCATCCGCCGTGCCCTGAATGGCGTCGTGCACATTTTCCGGCGTCCAGACGGTGATGGCGGCCAGCTTGGCGCGCACCGCTTCCAGTGGCTGACGCGCGACCGGGCGCAGGTGCTTCTTGGCGGCGTCGGCGTCGAACTCGCTGAAATCTGCGTAGAAGTAACGGCAAGACTCCGCCATCTCTTTCAGCGTTTTGCAACGCTCGCCCAGCAGCTTGACGATGTCTTTCAGTTCCGGGCCGTTGCGGGTTTCAATGCCCAGTTGCTCAACGTGCCATGCCAGATGCACCGCCACTTCTTCCGCCGGCATATGGTTGATGTAGTGGTGGTTCAGCCACTGCAGCTTCTCGGTGTTGAACGCGCTGGCGGATTTGTTGATCGCTTCCAGCGTGAAGAACTCTTTCATCTCATCGATGGAGAAGATCTCCTGATCGCCGTGGGACCAGCCCAGACGCACCAGGTAGTTCAGCAGCGCCTGCGGCAGATAGCCGTCGTCGCGGTACTGCATAACGCCCACGGCGCCGTGACGCTTGGACAGCTTTTTACCGTCGTCGCCGAGGATCATCGACACGTGCGCGTATTCCGGCACCGGCGCGCCCAGCGCTTTGAGAATGTTGATCTGGCGCGGGGTGTTGTTGATGTGGTCTTCGCCGCGGATCACATGGGTGATTTCCATGTCCCAGTCATCGACGACGACGCAGAAGTTATAGGTTGGCGAACCGTCGGTGCGGCGGATGATCAGATCGTCCAGCTCCTGGTTGCTGAATTCGATCGGGCCGCGAATTTTGTCGTCGAAGATCACCGAGCCTTCCTGCGGGTTGCGGAAGCGCACCACGTGCGGCTCGTCGTCGGTGTGGCTGCACTGGCTGTCGCGGCAGTGGCCGTCGTAACGCGGCTTCTCGCCGTTTTCCATCTGCTTCTCGCGCAGCGCTTCCAGACGTTCCTTGGAGCAATAGCATTTATAGGCCGTGCCCTGCTCCAGCATCTCGTCGATGACCGCGTTGTAACGATCGAAACGCTTGGTCTGGAAATACGGGCCTTCATCCCAATCCAGGTTCAACCAGTTCATGCCATCCATAATTGCGTCGATCGCGTCCTGGGTAGAACGTTCCAGATCGGTATCTTCGATACGCAGAACGAACTCACCGCCCGCATGGCGGCTGAACAGCCAGGAGTAAAGTGCGGTACGCGCGCCGCCGACGTGGAGATAGCCGGTCGGGCTCGGTGCAAAACGGGTTTTGATTTTCATTGGGTTCACTGCCTTATTACGCAACGCGTGTCGGCGATGGCCGACGATTGCTCGGAATTGAAAAAAGAGTGGACGACATTGTATCACCACGCGCTAATTCCTCAACGCCGACACGATATTGCGCCGGTCGATTTCGCGCGTTTTGCGGCGAGTTTCGCAGAGCGTTGCGCAAAGAATCGGCGCCGTTGGCGATAATTATCGCGCCCTGCCTAAATTTGCGGCGAACGATTGAAATCATTTTAAAAACCGTTGACTCACTTTGAACTATCCCTATAATGCGACTCCAACAAGACGGGGTGATTAGCTCAGTTGGTAGAGCATCTCCTTTACACGGAGGGGGTCGGCGGTTCGAGCCCGTCATCACCCACCATCATTCTCTCGTTTAGCAGTACCTGGAAGTCCTGA
>NZ_VOSN01000018.1:18301-56969 GCF_020858655.1 Serratia montpellierensis | reverse complement strand
GTTCGAATCCTGCACGACCCACCAATTCAGGAAAAAGCGCCTTTTGGCGCTTTTTTCGTTTCTGCGCCACCTGACTCTGCCTTTATCTTCTTACTGACATGGCCCACTGAGTCGTGCGGGTGAGATCCTGCGTTCAGGTTCGAGCATCACGCAGCGATACGACAACGCGCAGCGTTGCCCGCAGGGTGAGGCCACAGGCCGAATCAATCCTGCACGACCCACCCATTCAGAAAAAAGCGCCTTTGGGCGCTTTTTTCGTTTCTGTCTCACCCACTTCCCTTTTCTTCGTATTCTTTCTTTATTCACCACGCGCTGAGATACGAATGGTTATCATTTTGCCGGCTTGAATGGTAAATTAGCGGGCATCCACCACGCAGCCAATCCGCCGCCGGATTGATACGCCTTAGTTCAAGGAAAGAAAGAGCCCGCTCATGACCCTATCCTTACGCCAGCTGTTCATTGCATTTATCGCCACTTCCAGCCTGTTGCTCAGCGGCTGCGGCCCGGACGACAAGAGCGACGAGAAAAAACCGTCCGCCCCTGCAGCCGACAGCAGTTGGCCGCGCACCATCGACAGCGCCAAAGGGAAATTCACGCTGGAAAAACCGCCGCTGCGCATCGTGTCCACCAGCGTCACCATCACCGGTACGCTGCTGGCGATCGACGCCCCGGTGGTCGCCAGCGCCGCCACCAGCCCAAATCCCCTGGTGGCCGATAAACAAGGCTTCTTTACCCAGTGGAGCGAAGTGGCCAAACAGCGCCACGTCGAACGGTTGTATCAGGTGGAGCCCAATGCCGAAGCCGTCGCCGCCGCCGCGCCGGATTTGATCGTCGTCGCCGCCACCGGCGGGGATTCAGCGCTGAAGCTGTACGATCAGCTGTCCGCCATTGCGCCGACGCTGGTGCTCGATTATGGCGACAAAAGCTGGCAACAGCTGGCCAGCGAGCTCGGTGAGATCACCGGTCACGAAGCCGGCGCCAAACAGGCGGAAGATCGTTTCGAACAGCGCGTGGAGCAAGTGAAGCAGGCGATCGCGCTGCCGCCACAGCCGACCACGCCGCTGGTGTATGCCGACAACGGCCGCGAGGCCATGCTGTGGACACCGGGCTCCGCCCAGGGCAAGCTGCTGACCCAGCTTGGCTTCCAATTGGCCACCCCGCCGGAAAGCGCCAAAGGCAACGCCAGCATGGGTAAACGCCATGACATCATCCAGATCTCCGGCGAAAAAATGGCCGAAGGCCTGAACGGCAAAACCCTGATCCTGTTCGCCACCAATGAGCGCAAAGTGCAAGAGGTGCTGACCAACCCGTTCCTTAAACATCTGGAGCCGGTGGAACAGCGGCACGTCTATGCCGTCGGCAACGACACCTTCCGCCTCGATTATTACAGTGCCACCAACATGCTGAACCAAATCGAACGGCTGTTCAAAAAGCCCTGAACCACGCCGTCGGCAGGCCGGGCTCCTGCCGACGCTTTCCGCAAGCGGGGCGACCGTTCACATTCAATCAATTGAAATATCAATAGTTATTAACATCGTCAACGCACCTTTGCCACCAACCGGCGGGTGCATGCGGGCGTAAACTCGTGCTACTATTGCCACCCCGCATGAACGCAAATAACAATGAGAATAAAAATCATACAGGAGTTACCGGTGTGAACGTACCCACTCCGACTGAGCGGACGCTTTCGTCCGCACCGCACGCAGCTTACGCCAGTGGCTTCAAACGCATCGCCGGGTTCGGTATCGGTTTGGTGCTGTTGCTGCTGTGCATCATTGCCAGCCTGATGCTGGGTTCCAAGGCCATCCCCTTCCATACCGTCTGGCTCAGCCTGCAGGGCGCCGCGAGCGGTTCCGACAGCACCATCATTCTCAACGCCCGGGTGCCCCGTACGCTGGCGGGCATTTTAGCCGGCATGGCGCTCGGCGCCGCCGGCGCGCTGATTCAGGCGTTGACGCGCAATCCGCTGGCCGATCCTGGCGTGCTCGGCATCAACGCCGGCGCCAGCTTCGCCGTGGTCATCGGCATCATGTTTTTCGGCGCCGCCACCACTGAAAGCTATATGGCCTATGCCTTCGTCGGCGCTGCCCTCACCACCCTGCTGGTCTACCTGATCGGCACGCTGGCGGGCGGGCGCATCAACCCGGTGCGGCTGACGCTGGCCGGCGTGGCGATCGGCGCGGTTTTGATCGGCATCACCACCGGGCTGTCGCTGATCGATCCGCAAACCTTCGACCAACTGCGCTTCTGGCAGGCCGGCACGCTGGATATCCGCACGCTGTCCACGCTGCCGGTCACCGCCCCCGCCATTTTGCTCGGCTGCCTGCTGACGCTGCTCATCGCCCGGCCGCTGAATACCATCGGCATGGGGGAAGATTTGGCTATCGCGCTCGGCGCGCGCGTAGTGCTGACTCAGATTGTCGCGGTGATCGCCATCACGCTGCTGTGCGGCGCGGCGACCGCCACCGTCGGCCCAATCAGTTTCATCGGCCTGATGGTGCCGCATATCGCCCGCTGGTGGGTCGGCCCCGACCAGCGCTGGATCCTGCCCTACTCCATGCTGCTGGCGCCGATTTTACTGCTGTGCGCCGACGTGGTCGGCCGCTTGCTGGCGGCCGGTGAACTGCGGGTTTCCATCGTGGCGGCCTTCATCGGCGCGCCGGTGCTGATCTGGCTGGTGCGCCGCAAGAAAACGCTGGGGGGTCTGTGATGAGTCTGCCCCACACGTTGCATATCGGCCGCCCGGACGGCGTCATCAACTGGCGCATGCCGCTGCGCCTGCTGCTGGTCAATATTTCGCTGCTGGCGTTGTGCCTGGCGATGGCCGTTGCCGCGCTGTGCTACGGCACGCTGCAACTTTCGCTGGAACAGGTCTTTGCCGCGCTCAGCGGCGAGGCGCCGAAAAATCTGGTCACCGTGGTCACCCAATGGCGTTTGCCGCGTATCGCCATGGCGCTGTTGTTAGGCGGCGCGCTCGGCATGAGCGGCGCCATCTTCCAGTCTATTATCCGCAACCCGCTCGGTAGCCCGGACGTGATTGGCTTTAACATGGGGGCTTACACCGGCGCGCTGATCGCCATCACCCTGTTCAACGGCGGCTATTACTACATCGCCGGCGGCGCGCTGGCCGGCGGCATTCTCGCCGCGCTGGCCATCTACCTGCTGGCCTGGCGGCAAGGCATCGCCGGCTTCCGGCTGATCATCGTCGGCATCGCCATCAGCGCGGTCTTGGTCTCCACCAATACCTGGCTGATCATCACCGCTTCGCTGGAGCGCGCCATGGACGCCGCCATGTGGCAGGCCGGTTCGCTCAACGGCATGACCTGGCAGAAAGCCCAGCCCGCCACGGCGTTCATCGTGCTGGCGGCCGCGGCCGCACTGCTGATGGGCAAACGGCTGCAGCTATTGGAAATGGGCGACGACACGGCGCGCGCGCTGGGCGTGAACGCCGAAGGCAGCCGGCTGTGGCTGATGCTGTTCGGCGTTACCCTCACCGCCGCCGTCACCGCCACCGCCGGGCCGATTTCCTTTATCGCACTGGCGGCGCCGCAGATCGCCCGCCGCCTGGCCGGACAATCCTCGGTCACCCTGACGTCATCGGCGCTGATGGGCGCAGCGCTGCTGCTCAGCGCCGACGTGGTGTCCCAACATCTTTTCGCGCCGATCCAACTGCCGGTCGGGGTCGTGACCGTCTGCATCGGCGGCCTGTACCTGATTTGGCTGCTCATCCGTGAGGCCCGCAGATAATGAAGAGTGATAATGCCATGAGCCACCGCCTGCACGCCTCGCACCTGAAGCTGGGCTACGACAATAAAATCATCGCTGACGATCTGAGCGTGGCGATCCCCGACGGCGCCTTCACGGTGATCGTCGGGCCGAACGCCTGCGGCAAATCGACGCTGTTACGCGCCCTGTGCCGTCTTCTCAAACCCAGCGCCGGCGAAGTGATGCTGGACGGCAAAAACATCAGCAGCTTCGCCACCAAGGCGCTGGCGCGCGAGCTTGGCCTGCTGCCGCAAACCTCGATCGCACCGGACAGCATTACCGTGGCGGACCTGGTGTCGCGCGGCCGCTATCCGCACCAGAGCCTGTTGAAACAGTGGACGCAGGCCGACAAACAGGCGGTGGAAGCCGCCATGGCGGCCACCAACGTCAGCCAGCTGGCGGATCGCAGCGTCGACGAGCTGTCCGGCGGACAGCGCCAGCGCGTCTGGGTGGCGATGGCGTTGGCGCAGCAAACGCCGCTGCTGCTGCTGGATGAACCGACCACCTATCTGGACATCGCGCACCAAATCGAGCTGCTGGATCTGTTCCGCCAGCTCAACCGCGAGCGTGGCCAAACCCTCATCGCGGTGCTGCACGATCTCAACCACGCCTGCCGCTATGCCGATCACATCATCGCCATGCGCGACGGCAAGATCGTGGCGGAGGGAAACCCGGCGGAAATCATTACCGCCGAGCTGGTGGAACGGGTGTTCGGCATGCCGTGCATGATCATCGACGATCCGCTGTCCCACACGCCGCTGGTGATCCCGCGCGGCCGCTACCACTGCGACGCGCCGCACGCATGAAAAAGGCCGGGTTACCCCGGCCTTTTCGTTACTTCTCCAGCGACACCTGTTTGAAGATGTGTTTACCGAACGGGTCTATTTCGTAGCCTTTCACTTCCTTGCGCACCGGTTCGAAGATGGTCGAGTGCGCGATCATCAGCGCCGGCATCTGATCGTGCATCATCACCTGCGCCTGTTGGTACATCGCCACCCGCTTGGCATGATCGTTCTCTTCGCGCGCCTGCAGGATCAGCTGGTCGAACGGTTTGTAGCACCATTTCGCCGAGTTGGAGCCGCCGAGCGACGCGCAGGTGAACAGCGGGCCGAAGAAGTTATCCGGATCGCCGTTGGCGGTGGTCCAGCCCATCAGCGCGGTCTGGTGTTCGCCGTTTTTAATCCGCTGCAAATATTCGCCCCACTCGAAAGTGACGATTTTAGCGCGCACGCCGATTTTAGCCCAGTCGGCCTGGATCATCTCCGCCATGCGCTTGGCGTTGGGGTTGTAGGGCCGCTGCACCGGCATCGCCCACAGATCGATGTCAAACCCCTGCCCCAGCCCGGCCTCCTGCAACAGCTGCTTCGCCCGCTCCGGCGAATACGGGTAGTCTTCAAGCTGCGCGTTGCTGCCCCATTGGGCCGGCGGCAGCAGGTTCTTGGCCGGCTGGCCGGCGCCGTGGAACACCGCCTCGATGATCGCCGGCTTGTTGACCGCCAGCGCCAACGCCTGGCGTACCTTGACGTTATCCAACGGTTTCTTCTGGGTGTTGAACGCCAGGAAGCCGATATTTAGGCCAGATTTTTCCATCACCTGAAGGTTGCCGTCCTGCCGCATGCGCGCCAGATCCGCCGGGTTGGGGAACGGCATCACCTGGCACTCGTTCTTTTGCAGCTTGGCGTAACGCACCGTCGCATCCGGCGTGATCGAAAACACCAGCCGGTCGATCTTCGGTTTGCCTTCCCAGTAACGATCGAACGCCTTGTAGAGGATTTTCGCGTCTTTCTGGTACTGCACCAGCTGGAACGGCCCGGTGCCGATCGGATCGTTGTCCACCCGCTGCGGCGTGCCGGCCTTCAGCATCGCGTCGGCATATTCCGCCGAAAATATGGTGGCGAAGTACATGCCCAGATCGGCGACGAACGGCGCCTCGGCGCGGGAGAGCTCAAAGCGCACGGTGTGGTCGTCCACCTTGACGATCCGGTCGATCAGCGTGCCAAACTCCATCGACTCGAAGTTGGTGTAGGCGCCGTTGGAGACCTTGTGATACGGGTTGTCGGCGTCCTTCTGGCGCATAAACGAGAAGATGACGTCATCGGCGTTGAAATCGCGGGTGGGCGTGAAATATTTATTGCTCTGGAATGCCACGCCCTTGCGCAGGTGGAAGGTATAGCGCTTGCCGTCTTCGCTCACTTCCCAGCTCTCCGCCAGGCTGGGTTGCAGCTCGACGGTGCCGGGTTTGAAATCCACCAGCCGGTTGTAGATCGCCGCCGAACTGGCGTCTACCGTGGTGCCGGAGGTGAACAGCTGCGGGTTGAAGCCTTCCGGCGATCCTTCGGAACAGTAGACCAGCGTATTGGCTCGCGCGCCGCCGGCAACCATCAATGCCAGCAGCCCAATCGTTATTGCTTTTCTTTTCATTGCGCTATCCCCAGTGGTGAAAAAACAGCCCAATGGATAGCAATAAATCATGCAGTTAGCGAAGTAAAGGACAAAATCCGCGCATAAAAACGGGCAGGCTCGCAAGCGGCCTGCCCCGGTGAAACGGCACGATGATGATGAAATTAAATCATCTGGCTGAAGTTCATCTGCGCCATCAGCTTATAGTTGTCGGCATAGTCGACCGGGATGGCCACCACTACCGGCCCCTGGATCGCCATCGCCTTGCGCAGCATCGGCCGCAGATCTTCCACCGACTGCACGGCGAAACCGACCGCGCCGCAGGATTCCGCGTAGGCCTTGAAGTCAATCGGCCCGAACTCCACGCCGGACTTGCGCTGGTATTTGTTCACTTCCTGCATTTCCACCATGTTGTAGGCGTTATCGACCCAGATGACGTGCACGATGTTGTTTTTCAGCCGCACCGCGGTCTCCAGCTCCATGCTCGACTGCATGAAGCCACCGTCACCGGAGATAGACACCACCTTGTCGCCGGGGCGCACCAGCGCCGCACCGATGGCCCACGGCAATGCCACCCCCATGGTTTGCTGGCCGTTGGAGATCAACAGCTGACGGGCACGGAAGCTGTAAAGATAGCGGGCGATCCAGATGTGGAAACTGCCCATGTCCACGCACAGCGTCACGTCGTCGCTGACGATGTCCTGCAGCTCCTTGACGATGCGCAGCGGGTGGATCGGCATGCCGCCGCGGCGGGCGGCGCGCTCCGCCAGCTCAGTACGCTGGCGGCCGAGATCGGAGAGGATCAGCTCCACTTCCGGCGGCACGCAGACCGCCTCATTGAATGCTTCGGTCATCATGTTCAGCGTGGCGCTGATATTGCCCACCAGCTCGACGTCCGGCCGATAGCAGGTATCGATATCCGCCGGCAGCACGTCGATGTGCACCAACTTCAGTCGCCCGTGGCTGTTCCACATGCAGGGATCGTATTCGATCGGATCATAGCCGACGCTCACCACCAGATCGGCCTTCTGCAGCAGCTGATCGGCCGGCTGGTTGTTGAACAGGCCGACACGGCCGGCGAAACGGGCGAAGTGGTTGACGTCGATCACCCCCGCCGCCTGATAGGTGCCGACCACCGGCATATGGGTGCGGTACAGCAGATGGCGCACCGCCTCGCTGTTCTCCGGCCGGCTGGCCTGCAGGCCGAGCAGCAAGACCGGGCATTTGGCCTGGCGGATCAGTTTCACCGCCGCCTGAATGTCGTCTGCCGCGGCGGCCCCCATGCGCGGCAAGCGGCAGCCGGCCAGCACCGGCGCGCTGACCGGTTCATTGACGATATCCATCGGCAGGCTGACGAACGACGCCCCCGGCCGGCCGAACTCGGCGCGTCGGAAGGCGTTGGCGATCACCTCGGAAATCGCCGAACCGGCATGCACTTCGGCGCAATACTTGGTCACCGGCCGGAACATGCTGACGGTATCCATGCTCTGGTGCGTCTGCTTCAGGCTGTCGGCGCGCTTCACCGCCCCGCCGAAGGCCACTACCGCGTCCCCTTCCGAGGTGGCGGTAGCCAGCCCGGTGATCAGGTTGGAGCTGCCCGGCCCGGAGGTGACCAGCGCCACCCCGGCCTTGCCGGTCAGGCGGCCGACCGCCGCCGCCATAAAGGCCGCGTTGGCCTCATGCCGCACCACCACCGTTTCGATCGATGGCGCGTCCTCCAGCGAGTCGAACACCCGGTCGATCTTGGCGCCCGGAATGCCGAAAACGTGTTTGACGCCCTGCGCTTCCAGGTTTTTCACCACCAAATCGGCGCCGCATTGCCAGTCATTGCCTGTTTTTTCCTGTGCCATGGTTCCACCTCCTAAGAAAACAATCGCCGGGGTTAGCCCTCGGCGGAACGAATCGCGCGGTCCAAATCCTCTGGGCAGAGGTTGGCGCGCAAGAAATCCGCATCGTGCGGCAACTGAAGATTGAGACGCGTGATGACGCCGAACTGCAAATGGCCATGATCGAGCTGGTAGTCCAGTACGTGGCCGCCGCCGCTGCGGTCGTCAGTAACGAAGTGTTCGTGATAGCCGGCCACGCCGATGCCCTGCATGTAATCCGGCGAGCGGAAGCCGACCAGCGTGCCGCGCCGCTGGTGGAACGAGAAGGTCGGCTGCTCTTCTATCGCTTCCAGCATCGGGCGGTAGGGCCGCTCCTGGCGCGGCACGGTGCGGGTTTCCACATGGCTGAACTCGCCGTCAACCCGTACCGCGCAAAACAGGTTCGGCGAGGCGACCTGCTCGTCGATGCACTGGTGCAGCTGTGCCTTGGTGATCGGCCGGTCGAATTGCTGGCTGACGCTGGGCTGGAAAAAGGTGACGACGGCAAAGGGGGTTTTCTGTTGCAGGCCGGCCGGCCGGGCGCTGCCGTCGGCGCGCAGCTGGTGTATTTCCCGATCGAAAGCGATCAGTTCACCGTCCAGATGATTGAAGGTGCCGAGGCCGAAGTTGCCGTGTTTGAGCAACTCGGCAATGGTGGTTTCGCCCTCGTAGACCCCGTCGATGAGCGCGCTCATCAGCGAGATTTGATAGATTTCGCCCTCCCCGGCGTTGATCGACTGCCTGGCAAAACCCTGCGCCAAATGGCGCGCACAGGAACACCCGTGTTTTTCGTTCATGACTAACTCCTCCACCAGCGCGGGATCGCGATTCCGCGCGTTCAAAAGACCCACCGACGGCGGGCCAAGATGCCCCCCAAGGCACGTTCATCAGTTGGAACGATTCAGCCTGAGGCGACAAAAAAACCGGCACGGCTGGCCGGCCGATATCCAGAGTCAACAGCATGATGAGTTAAAGTAAAGGCTCACTAATCATTAATGCTTGGTCGGATATCAAATTGAACGGTTAATCTGGTGTTGGAGCGACAATCAACTCCGCAGGCGGCTCGCGCAGCCTGGGAAAAACATCTGTTATTTAGTGCTAAGCGCCGCGAGGTTTATGCGTTTTCTCTCTATACGGCCGGGATAAGGCGGCGTTGAAGCCCGTCGTCAACCCGCAGCCAGAGTAGCCGCCGCGCCGCCGGCAGAGAAGCGGGTATTCATAAGAAACGCTTTTGCATATAATGCAAAAATGAATGACGCCCGCTATGTAGAACATCTGCCAATTTTTCTCGACGTGGCCCGCCTGGGCAGCTTTTCCGCCGCCGCGCGCCGGCTGGGCATGGTGCCCTCCTCGCTGGTGCGCCACATCGACGCCCTGGAAAGCGCGCTCGGCGCCGCACTGTTCGTGCGCTCCACCCGTGGCCTGCTGCTGACCGACGCCGGCGAGCTGCTGCTGACGCGCGCCACCGCGCTGATGACGGACATTACCGGCCTTCGCGCCGAGCTGAGCGCGCTGAACGAAACGCCGCAGGGCACGCTGCGCATCAGCTGCCTGCCAACGTTCGGCAAAACCTATGTGCTGCCGCTGCTGCCGACGCTGGCGGAACGCTACCCGCAGCTGTGGGTCGACCTCGATCTGACCGAACGCCTGACCGATCCGACGCAGGAACGGCTCGACGCCGCCATCCGCATCGGCGAGCAGAAGGACAGCGCGCTGTACGCCAGCCGCATCGCCACCCAACGCTGGGTAATGTGCGCCAGCCCCGCCTACGTCGCCCGCTATGGCCTGCCGGCCGATCTGGAAGCGCTGCCACAGCATCGGCTGATCGCCCGCTACCACAAGCAGCAGCCGGCCTGCTGGGCGCAAATCCTCGACGCGGCGCTGATGAGCCGCTGCACCATGGCGCTGCGCTGCGACGACTTCACCGCGCAGCGTCAGGCCGCGCTGCTCGGGCTCGGCATCGCCTTTCTGCCCAACTGGGTAGTGGGGCCGGACGTGCAGCACGGGCAGCTAGTGCAGATGCTGGAAGATCCGCGCCATGAGCAGCAAGGCATCTATCTGCTGCGCCCGATGGCGAAGGTGTCCGCCCGGCTGGCGGCCTTCACCGCCCTGCTGCAGCAAACCATCGGTCAGCCGCCCAGCTGGGGGTAAAGCGGCGTCACTCGGCCGTGCAGGGCCGGGTTGTCGCTCTCGTCCTTCAGCTCGATGCCGCTCAGCCGCCGCTGGAACGCCTGCTCCAGCAGCCAGGCCAGGCGGAACGCTGCCTGCGGGTAATCCAGCCCCTCGGGCCGCACGTTGGAAATACAGTTGCGCTCGGCGTCCGTTCTGCGCGCGTTCGGTCCCCAGGTCAAATAGACGCCCAGGCTGTCCGGCGACGACAGCCCCGGCCGTTCGCCGATCAGAACTGCCACCGCCCGAGCCTGCAGGCATTCACCGATCTCATCCCCCAGCGCCACCCGCGCCTGATGCGCCAGCACCACCGGTGCCACGGTCAGCCCCAGCGCATCGAGATAGGGCCGCAGCGCCTGCAGCAGGGGCAGCGCCTGGCGGTGCACCGCCTTGGAGGAGAGGCCGTCCGCCACCGCCAGCAGCAGATCGACGCGGCGCGGCGGTAAACCAAGCAGCAGGCTGCGGCTATCCGGCGCCAATCGCCGCCCCAAATCCGGTCGACGCAGGTAGGCGGCGCGGTCGGCGGCCTGGCTGTGTACCGCCAGCGTGGGCCAACCGGCATCGTGCAGATCCGCCGCCAGCCGCTCGCTGTCGAAAGGCTGATGCACCGCGTCGCGCGCCTGGGCGTGAGCCAGGCCGAAGCGCAGCAGCTCGTCGGTCGGCAGGCTGGCGCCGGTGCGCCCCAGCGCGATGCGCGCATCGGTAAAGGCGCGCAGCGCGTCCCAGCTGTTGACGTGAACCGATTTGCTCATGCGCGTTCTCCCTGCAGCGCCAGCAACAGCGGATGATTGGCGGCAGCGTCGCGCAGCCGCCCGCGTTCGTCGGTAATGTTCATCGCCGCCAGCCAGGCGGCGAACTCCGGCGCATGCTTCAGCCCCAGCAGCTCGCGGATATAGAGCGCGTCATGGAACGAGGTGCTTTGGTAGTTGAGCATGATGTCGTCCGCGCCCGGCACGCCGATCAGGAACGTCAACCCGGCGGTGGCCAACAGCGTCAGCAGCGTGTCCATGTCGTCCTGATCGGCTTCGGCATGGTTGGTGTAGCAGACGTCGCAACCCAGCGGCAGGCCAAGCAGCTTGCCGCAGAAGTGGTCCTCCAGCCCGGCGCGGATAATTTGTTTGCCGTCATACAGGTATTCGGGGCCGATAAACCCCACCACGGTGTTGATCAGCAGCGGTGAAAAATGGCGCGCCACCGCATAAGCGCGCGCCTCGCAGGTTTGCTGATCGACGCCGTGATGGGCGTTGGCCGACAGGCAGCTGCCCTGCCCGGTTTCGAAATACATCACGTTGTCGCCCAGCGTGCCGCGCTTGAGGCTCAGCGCCGCCTGCTGCGCCTCCGCCAGCAGCGCCAGATTAATGCCGAAACCGCGATTGGCCGCTTCAGTGCCGGCGATCGACTGAAACACCAGATCCACCGGCGCGCCGCGCTCCATCAGCCGCAGCGTGTTGGTCACGTGGGTCAGCACGCAGGATTGGGTGGGAATGGCGAAACGCTGGATCACCTCGTCCAGCATGTAGTTGAGCTTTTCCAGCAGCGGCAAGCTGTCGCTGGCCGGGTTGATGCCGACCACCGCGTCGCCGCTGCCGTACAGCAGACCGTCCAGCATGCTGGCGGCGATACCCTGCAGACTGTCGGTCGGGTGATTGGGCTGCAGCCGCACGCTGAGGTGGCCCGGCAGACCAATCGTATTGCGAAAGCGCGTCACTACCCGGCACTTCTTCGCCACCAGGATCAGATCCTGATTGCGCATGATCTTGCTCACCGCTGCCGCCATCTCCGGCGTGATACCGGCCGCCACCTGCGCCAGCATGGCGCTGTCGGCCTGCTCGCTCAGCAGCCAGTCGCGAAAATCGCCGACCGTGAGGTGCGAGATGGGCTCAAAAGCGGCGGCATCGTGATTATCGATAATCAGGCGCGTCACCTCGTCCTGCTCATACGGCACCAGCGCCTGCTGCAGGAACGCCTTGAGCGGCAAATCCGCCAGCGCGATGCGCGCCGCCATACGCTCTTCGGCGCTTTGCGCCGCCACCTCCGCCAGATAATCGCCGGAGCGCGCAGGCGAAGCCTTCGCCATCAGCTGACGCAGATCGTCAAAGCGATAGCCGCGTTGGCCCACCGTTGCCTGATACATAGCCCCCTCCCTTGCCCCGAGTGACGAGATAACAGCCCTGCACCAAGTGTAGTCAGTGGGAAAAGAAAATTATTTTGCACGCGATCGCCGCCATCACGCCTCTCCCCATTTCACCCGCCGTCGCTTCGGGTTACAGTAGCCGCGAAAACAGGAGGGGTGATGGATCCGCAACGGCAAATTATCGACTGGCTGCAACAAGATAACGCGCGCATGGCCGCCCTGCGCACCGTGCGCCGGCTCGGCCTGAATGACTGGTGCCTCGGCGCCGGCTTCGTACGCAATCTGGTGTGGGATCGGCGCCACGGCTATGTGGACGCCACGCCGCTCAACGATATCGACGTGATCCACTTCGATGCGCAGCGCGCGGACGCCGAACGCGATCGCATGCTGGAGGCGCGGCTGCAACAGTGGCTGCCGCAGCCGTGGTCGGTCAAGAACCAGGCGCGCATGCACCTGCGCGGCGGCCGGGCGCCCTACCGCAACAGCGAAGAGGCCATCAGCTTCTGGACCGAAGTGGAAACGGCGATCGGCGCGCGCCTGAACGCCGACGACAGCATCACCCTGGTGGCCCCCTTCGGGCTCGCGGCGCTGTTCGACGACACCATTACCTTCAACGTGAAGAACGGCGATCGCGCGGCCTATGCCCAGCGCGTGCTCGACAAAGGTTGGCTGTTGCGCTGGCCGCGTCTGCGGCAGGTAAAGATTTAGCCGCCGCTGCCGATACCCTGATCAGCGATATACCGACTCAGGGAGAGCATCCATGTCGACCACCATCACCATGATAGTACCGATCAAAAATACCGTTCCCGGCGTCAGCAACGTCTTTAGCGCGCCGGGCCATCAGGGCGAATTGCTGATGGCCAAACCGGTCAACAACCAGCCGCAAGGCGGCAAGATGGAGAAAAACGAACGCGCCAACGGCAATGAAGAACCGGCTAACCTCAACGAAAGCCGCGCCTCGGTGCGCATCAAGGCGCTGAACCGGCAGATTCAGGCGCTGCAGCAAAAGCTGGTGGAGCTGAAGGACTCCAGCGCCGATCCCAAAGAGATCGAAAAACAGAAACAGCTGATCGAAGCGCAGATCAAGATGTTGCAGGCCGAGATCGCGCGCATCCAGAAAGAAGAAATGGAAAAGCAGCAGCAGGAGCAGATGGCAAAAGCCGCAGCGCAAGCCGGCGACGGCGTAAACCGCCCAACGCCGCTCAACGCAGTGGACGTCTATATCTGACTCAATATTCCGCGTTTTCCTGCCGGCGCTGGTGCAGCAGCGCCGCCTGCTGACGCGCCACCTGCCAGATGGCCTCCGCCGCCGGCGTCAGCGAACGGTTCTTGCGCCGTACCAGCATCAGTGCACGGTTGATCTCCGGCACCAGCCGCCGCACCCGGAGCCGCCCCCCTTCCGGCAACGGCAGCGCCAACGCCGGGAAAATGCTGATGCCGATCCCCTCCGCCACCATCGGGAACAGCGTCGCCGGATGGCCGATTTCCTGCACCACCTGCGCCTCGACGCCCTGCTGTCTCAGCGCGCTGTCGATCAGCGGCCGGCTGCCCGACGCGTAATCCTGCAACACCAGACGGCAGCCGTTTAACGCCGACCAACGCACCTCTTGCTGCGCAGCAAACGGGTGATCGTCGCGGCACAGCAGCAGGAACGGTTCATGCAGCACCGCTTCGCACTCCAGATCCACCGCCTGCACCGGATCGACCACGATGCCAAAATCCACCTCGGCGTTGCGCACGCTGTGCAGCACCTGCTGCTGCGCCTGATCGCGCAGCATGATGCGGATCTCCGGGTATTCGCGTTCGCCGGCGGCGATGCACTGCGGCATCAGATGGGCGGAAATGGTCTGGCTCGTCGCCACCCGCACCGTGCCGCTGCGCTGTACGCCAAAGCTGCGCGCATCCAGCAACGCGGCCTGCAGCTCGTCCAGCAGCCGTTCGACCCGGTTGGCCAGCCGCAGGCCGGCGTCGGTCAACACCACTTCACGCGTGGTGCGATCCAGCAGGCGCACGCCGACCTCCGCCTCCAGCTCTTTCACGCTGTGGCTGACCGCCGATTGCGTCAGGCCGATCGCCTCGCCGGCGCGGCTGAAGCTGCCGTGGCGGGCGATGGCGACGAACACCCGCAGCTGTTTGAGTGAGTAATTCATGTGTTTTATTCATAGATGAATTAAATAAATCAATTTAATTATTATATGCCCACGCGGGAGAATAGCCCCATCGATTTTCTACCCGAGCGCATCGCCATGAGATTCCTGCCCGATCGTTTTACCCTGACGCTGATCGCCACCGTGCTGCTGGCGTCGTTCCTGCCGGCTCGCGGCGAGTTCGTCGGCTGGCTCAACGCCCTGACCATCGCCGCCATCGCCCTGCTGTTTTTCATGCACGGCGCCAAGCTGTCGCGCGAGGCCATCCTGGCCGGCAGCAATAACTGGCGGCTGCATCTGTGGGTGATGTTCAGCACCTTCATCATTTTTCCGGCGCTGGGGATGCTGTTCGCCTGGTGGGCGCCGATCGACGTCAGCCCCGAGCTGTATGCCGGTTTCATCTACCTGTGCATCCTGCCCGCCACCGTGCAGTCGGCCATCGCCTTCACCTCGCTGGCGGGCGGCAACGTGGCGGCGGCGGTGTGCAGCGCCTCCGCCTCCAGCCTGCTGGGGATCTTCGTATCGCCGCTGTTGGTCGGCCTGCTGATGAACGTGCACGGCGATACCGGCAGCCTGCGGCAGGTGGGCTCGATCGTGCTGCAGCTGCTGGTGCCGTTCGTCGCCGGCCACCTGCTGCGGCCGCTGATCGGCGGCTGGATCGAGCGCCATCGCCCGCTGATCGGCAAAACCGACCAGACCTCGATTCTGCTGGTGGTGTACGCCGCCTTCAGCGAGGCGGTCACGCACGGCATCTGGCATCAGGTGGGGATCGGTTCACTGGCGTTTATCGTCGGCGGCAGCATCGTGCTGCTGGCGATCGTGCTGGTGGTGAACACCTACATGGCGCGCTGGCTGGGGTTCAGCAAGGCGGACGAGATCACCATCGTGTTCTGCGGTTCGAAGAAAAGCCTGGCGAACGGCATTCCGATGGCCAATATCCTGTTCCCGGCGGCGACGGTAGGGATCATGGTGCTGCCGCTGATGGTGTTCCATCAGGTGCAGCTGATGACCTGTGCGGTGCTGGCGAAAAGGTATCAGCGTAAGCAGCGGGCGCAACAGGCGGTGCCCAACGCCAACGCGCAGGCGTCGCGCGGGTAAAAAAAAGACGGGCCAAGGCCCGTCAGTTCAGCTTTTCTTCAGCGGCTTGACCAGGTGGTCAAGCCCTTCGATTTTAATCGCCAGCGTCATCTCCATCAGCATGCCGAGCTTGCCTTTGGGGAATTCGCCCTTGCGGGCGAACCACAGCAGGTACTCTTCGGGCAGATCGATCAACACCCGCCCCTGGTACTTGCCGAACGGCATCACAGTATTGGCGATCTCCAGCAGGTTTTCCTTTTCCATCAGTCACCCAGCAGGCGGATCATCTCCGCTTCGTCGATCACGGCGATACCCAGCTCCTGCGCCTTCGCCAGCTTGGAACCGGCCGCTTCGCCGGCGATCACCAGGTCGGTTTTCTTCGACACGCTGCCGCTGACCTTGGCGCCCAGCGCCGTCAGGCGATCTTTGGCCTCGTCGCGCGACAGCTGGCTCAGCGAACCGGTCAGCACCACGGTTTTACCGGCGAACGGGCTGTCTATCTCTTCTGCCACCACCACCACCGGCGCCGGCCAGTGGATGCCGATCTCGGCGCCCACCAGCTCGTTGATCACCTGCTGGTTGAGCGCTTCATCGAGGAAATTGCGGGTGTGTTTGGCCACCACTTCGCCGACGTCCGGCACCTCTTTCAGCGCTTCGATATCGGCGGCGAACAGCTTCTCGAGCGATCCGAAATGCGCCGCAAGGTTGGCGGCGGTCGCCTCGCCGACCTCGCGAATGCCGAGCGCATACAGGAAACGGGCAAAGGTGGTCTGCTTGGATTTCTCCAGCGCGTTGACCAGATTCTGCGCCGATTTCGGCCCCATGCGATCCAGACCGGTCAGAATGCCGGCGGACAGGCGGAACAGATCGGCCGGATTCTTCACGTACTCTTTGTCCACCAACTGCTCGATGATCTTGTCGCCCATGCCTTCGACGTCCAGCGCGCGGCGGGAAACGAAGTGCTTCAACGCCTCTTTGCGCTGCGCGCCGCAGATAAGACCGCCGGTGCAGCGCGCTACCGCCTCGCCTTCCACGCGCTCAACGTCGGAGCCGCACACCGGGCAGTGCAGCGGGAACACCACTTCGCGCGCATCCTGTGGCCGGCGGTCTTCCAGCACCCCCACCACCTGCGGGATGACGTCGCCGGCGCGGCGCACGATCACCGTATCGCCGATGCGCAGCCCCAGACGCTCAATTTCATCGGCGTTGTGCAAGGTGGCGTTGCTGACGGTCACCCCGGCTACCAGCACCGGCTCAAGGCGCGCCACCGGCGTAATCGCGCCGGTGCGGCCAACCTGAAACTCCACTTCGCGCACCACGGTGATCTGTTCCTGCGCCGGGAATTTGAACGCCGTCGCCCAGCGCGGCGCACGCGCCACGAAGCCCAGCGTTTCCTGCAGATCGATATCGTCAATCTTGATCACCACGCCGTCGATGTCGAAACCGAGCTGCGCGCGGTCCTGCTCGACCTGGCGATAAAACGCCAGCACTTCCTCGCTGCCGGTGCGGCGTTGGGCGCGATCGCTGACCGGCAGGCCCCAGGCCTTGAACTGCATCAGGCGCTCAAAGTGGCTGCGCGGCAGCTCGCCGCCTTCCAGCAGGCCGACGCCGTAACAGAAGAAGGTCAGCGGGCGTTTGGCAGTAATGCGCGGATCGAGCTGGCGCAGCGAACCGGCGGCGGCGTTGCGCGGGTTGGCGAACACCTTGCCGTCTTTGCGCCTCGCCTCTTCGTTCATCTGTTCAAAACCGGCCTGCGGCATGAACACTTCGCCGCGCACTTCCAGCCGGCGCGGAATGTTGTCGCCGGTCAGGCGCAGCGGGATGGCGCGAATGGTGCGCACGTTGGTGGTGATGTTCTCGCCGGTGGTGCCGTCGCCGCGCGTCGCCGCGCGCACCAGCTCGCCCTCTTCGTACAGCAGGCTGACCGCCAAACCATCCAGCTTCAGCTCGCAGCAGAAAGTCAGCGGATCGCTGCTTTTGAGCCTATCCTGCACGCGCTTATAAAACGCCAGGAAGCTTTCTTCGTCGAACACGTTGTCCAGCGACAGCATCGGCACTTCGTGACGCACCTGGTCGAACGCCGCCAGCGGCGCTGCGCCCACGCGCTGGGTCGGCGAATCGGCGGTGACCCACTCCGGATGCGCGCTCTCCAGCTCGCGCAGTTCGCGCATCAGGCGGTCATATTCCGCATCCGGCACTTCCGGCGCATCCAATACATGATACTGATATTCATGATGGCGCAATGTGGCTCGTAGTTGATTGATTTGTTGGATTATCGATTCCATGGCTCACCATCAAAGATAAAAAACCCCCGGCTAGCGGGGGCTTTGTTGTTACGGATGTTCAGTGCGCGCGGCAACCCGGTCAGGCGTTGTTTTCCAACACTTCGCGGATACGCGCTTTGTAGGTTTCCAGCTTCTGCGGCGTCATCATGCGGCGCTCGTCGTCCAGCACCACGCCGCCCACGTCGTCGGCGATACGCTGTGCCGACTGCAGCATCAGCTTGAAGTTCTGATTGGCGTCGCCGTAAGACGGCACCATCATGAACATCGACACGCCCGGCGTGGAGAAATCGGACATCATGTCAGGATCGAACGATCCCGGCTTGACCATGTTCGCCAGGCTGAACAGCACCGGGCCGCTGCCGGCCGGGCTGATATGGCGGTGGAAGATGCCCATCTCGCCAAACTGGAAGCCGGCCTGCAACACGCTCTGCAGCAGCACCTCACCGCCGATTACGCCGCCCTGGTGGGCCGTGACGTGCAGCACCAGCACAGTCTCTTTCAGTTTAGCCTGAATTGGCGCAGCCGCCGGCTGCGGTGCAGGTTCCGGCGCAGGCTTCACTTCCGGCGTTTGCTGCACTGGGGCTGGCTCGGCGTGGAATGCCGGTTCCGCCCCCTGCGGCGCCTCATGTTCATGCGGCAGATCGTCGACGCGCGGCTCACGGCGCACGGCCGGTTGCGGTTGCTGCGGTTCGGCCTGTTCTTCGTCCGGCGCATAGTTGTTCAGTAGGATGTCATCATATTCCGGCCGCTGAGACAGCGGAGGCGGCGTCTGATGGGCAGCCGGCTGAACGGCGTGGGGCGCTGGCGCAGCCGCCGGAGCGGGCTTCGTCGCGGCCACGGGTTCTTCGCGTGCGGCATCGAAATGGCCGAATGACGGCTCGTCTTGCGGGTGAGCGGCGCGTACGCGCACCTCACCGACGCCTTCTTCGAGATCGTCGATCGGAGTTTGTTCACGTTCCTTTTGGGAACGTTTGGCTGGGCGATCGCGGAAGAGCGCTGACCGTTCTTTGCGACTGGTCCACAGACCGTGCAATAACAGCGCTATTATGGCGATCGCGCCAACAACGATTAATATCAGACGCAAATCCTGCATCATTGCTATCTCTGTTGTTCCAATACATTGCCACCGCGGCAAACATTCACTCTTTAACTCTATTTGCCCGCGCACACAAGTGCAAGTCCGTGCTGAACTTTATGCCAATAAAGATGATTATACTGCCTTTTTCTGCTGGTTTTTCAGCCAACCCTACCCTAGCCAGTGGAAAATCATCCCTATATGATAATGATGCCTGTTCAGACAACGAGATAACTTAAGATATGTCCTATACGCAGCCCCCTGCCCGCTCAACCAGCGGCATTCACTATTTCGCCGAAGGCTGGCGCCTGATTTCGCGCCCGGGGATTAAACGCTATGTGGTCCTGCCGTTGCTGGTCAACGTGCTGCTGATGGGTTCCGCTTTCTGGTGGCTGTTCAGCCGGCTCGGCGATTGGATCCCGGCGATGATGAGCCACGTTCCCGACTGGCTGCAATGGTTGAGCTACCTGCTGTGGCCGCTGGCGGTCATTTCGGTGCTGCTGGTGTTCAGCTATCTGTTCAGCACCCTCACCAACCTCATCGCCGCGCCGTTCTGCGGCCTGCTGGCCGAGCAGCTCGAAGGCAGCCTGACCGGCAAACCGCTGCCGGACACCGGCCTGCTCGGCATCGCCAAAGATCTGCCGCGCATCATGGCGCGCGAATGGCGCAAGCTGATGTATTACCTGCCGCGCGCGCTGCTGCTGCTGGCGCTGTACTTCGTGCCCGGCATCGGCCAAACGGTGGCGCCGGTGCTGTGGTTCCTGTTCAGCGCCTGGATGCTGGCGATCCAGTATTGCGACTACCCGTTCGACAACCACAAGGTGAGCTTTGCCGACATGCGCCGCGCCTTGCGCCAGCACAAAACCGACAACCTGCAGTTCGGCGCGCTGGTCAGCCTGTTCACCATGATCCCGATCCTCAATCTGGTGATCCTGCCGGTCGCCGTCTGCGGCGCCACCGCGATGTGGGTCGATCGCTACCGCTCGCAATTCGTCCGATAACCGCCGTTTTTTACCGCCGATAGCGCGGGAATTTTCGACAGGGCGCGCATTTCGCGCCCTTATCATTGTGCTTAAAACTTATTTCCTAATAACATATAGATATACCAATTCTTTACTTCCCTGCCGGTACTGTTAGCGTATGCTTTCGATGTTCCCCACATTTTCATAGAGTTAAAGGACGGGCTATGAGCAAGATATATGAAGACAACTCATTAACAATCGGCCATACGCCGCTGGTTCGTCTGAACCGTATCGGCAACGGACGCATTCTGGCCAAGGTTGAATCACGCAACCCGAGCTTCAGCGTCAAATGCCGCATCGGTGCCAATATGATTTGGGATGCGGAACAACGCGGCGTGCTGACCGCCGGCAAAGAACTGGTGGAGCCGACCAGCGGCAACACCGGCATCGCGCTGGCCTTCGTTGCCGCCGCGCGCGGTTACAAGCTGACGCTGACCATGCCGGAAACCATGAGCATCGAGCGCCGCAAGCTGCTCAAGGCGCTGGGCGCCAATCTGGTGCTGACCGAAGGGGCGAAAGGCATGAAAGGCGCCATCGCCAAAGCCGAAGAGATCGTCGCCACCGATCCGAACCGTTATCTGATCCTGCAGCAGTTCAGCAACCCGGCCAACCCGGCCATCCATGAAAAAACCACCGGCCCGGAAATCTGGGAAGACACCGACGGCGACGTCGACGTGTTCATCTCTGGCGTTGGCACCGGCGGCACCCTGACCGGGGTCAGCCGCTACATCAAGAACACCAAAGGCAAGGCCATCACCACCGTGGCGGTCGAGCCGACCGACTCGCCGGTCATCAGCCAGGCGCTGGCCGGTGAAGAGCTGAAACCGGGCCCGCACAAGATCCAGGGCATCGGCGCCGGCTTCATTCCAGGCAACCTCGATCTGGACCTGGTGGATCGCGTCGAGAAAGTGTCCAACGACGAAGCCATCAGCATGGCACGTCGCCTGATGGACGAAGAAGGCATCCTGGCAGGCATCTCCTCCGGCGCTGCGGTCGTGGCGGCGGTGAAACTGGCCGAAGAACCGGCGTTCGCCGACAAGACCATCGTGGTGATCCTGCCCTCTTCCGGTGAGCGTTATCTGAGCACCGCGCTGTTCGCGGATCTGTTCACTGAGCAAGAATTGCAGCAGTAATTCCGCCACTGCACAAATCGCTAAAAAAGCACCCTACGGGGTGCTTTTTTGTGGACTGGATCAAACTTTATAGCAGTCCAAGATTGCTTTTGCCCGTCGGCTTTAGTATTTAACGGTGCATTATTTCGATGCGCAAAATTAATCACCCCCCGAGCCCGGTCAAGGCTGAATCGATTTACTCATCTGTCGCCGACGCGTCGAATCGGGCATAATGGGGAGCGGATTGGAACGACGTCTAAAGCCGAGTTTTTTGATCTGAAGTGCCTAACGCGTCGTTTTCTGTTGCATCAACGTTCGCCCCTGTCCATAGTCAGGCGCTATAACCAGACAAGCTAAAGTCAGGCCCCTGGGCTAAACTTTAGCTCCACAACATTAATCCAATAAGTTGGGGAAACATCAATGTTCCAGCAAGAAGTTACTATTACCGCTCCGAATGGTCTGCATACTCGCCCTGCCGCTCAGTTCGTTAAAGAAGCCAAAGGCTTCACGTCTGACATCACCGTGACCTCCAACGGCAAAAGCGCCAGCGCTAAAAGCCTGTTCAAACTGCAAACTCTGGGGCTGACTCAAGGGACCGTAGTGACCATCTCAGCTGAAGGTGAAGACGAGCAGAAAGCCGTTGAGCACTTGGTAAAACTGATGGCAGAGCTTGAGTAATCGGCCCGTCTTTTTAGTTAACACCAGTCAAGAGTAAGGTAGGGTTATGATTTCAGGCATTTTAGTATCACCGGGCATCGCTTTTGGTAAGGCTCTCTTGCTGAAAGAAGACGACATCGTCATCAACCGGAAAAAAATCTCTGCTGATCAAGTAGAGCAGGAAGTCTCGCGTTTTCTGGCCGGCCGCGCGAAAGCGTCCGAACAGCTGGAAGCGATCAAGACCAAAGCTGGCGAAACCTTCGGCGAAGAGAAGGAAGCTATCTTCGAAGGCCACATCATGTTGCTGGAAGACGAAGAGCTTGAGCAGGAAATCATAGCCCTAATCAAAGACGATCTGGCCTCCGCAGACGCCGCCGCCTACACCGTGATCGAAGGTCAGGCGAAAGCGCTGGAAGAGCTGGACGACGAATACCTGAAAGAGCGCGCCGCCGACGTGCGCGACATCGGCAAGCGCCTGCTGCAGAACATTCTGGGCATGCCGATCGTCGATCTGGGCTCCATTCAGGACGAAGTGATCCTGGTGGCCACCGATCTGACCCCGTCAGAGACCGCGCAGCTGAACCTGGACAAAGTGCTGGGCTTCATTACCGATCTCGGCGGCCGCACCTCCCACACCTCTATCATGGCGCGCTCCCTGGAGCTGCCGGCGATCGTCGGTACCAGCGACGTGACCAAGCAGGTGAAAAACGACGACTACCTGATTCTGGATGCGGTTAACAACAAAATTTACGTTAACCCGACCGCTGACGTTATCGATCAGCTGAAAGCCGCCCAGAACCAATACATCACCGAGAAAAACGATCTGGCCAAGCTGAAGGACCTGCCGGCGATTACGCTGGACGGCCATCAGGTTGAAGTCTGCGCCAACATCGGCACCGTGCGCGACGTCGCGGGTGCAGAGCGCAACGGCGCGGAAGGCGTCGGCCTGTATCGTACCGAATTCCTGTTCATGGACCGTGACTCGCTGCCGACCGAAGACGAGCAGTTCCAGGCTTATAAAGCCGTGGCGGAAGCCATGGGCTCGCAGGCCGTGATCGTCCGCACCATGGACATCGGCGGCGACAAAGACCTGCCGTACATGAACCTGCCGAAGGAAGAGAACCCGTTCCTCGGCTGGCGCGCCATCCGCATCGCGATGGACCGCCGTGAAATCCTGCACGCCCAGCTGCGCGCCATCCTGCGCGCCTCGGCGTTCGGCAAACTGCGCATCATGTTCCCGATGATCATCTCCGTGGAAGAAGTGCGCGATCTGAAAGGCGAAATCGAGACGCTGAAGGCGCAGCTGCGCGAAGAAGGCAAGGCGTTTGACGAGAGCATCGAGGTGGGCGTGATGGTGGAAACACCGGCTGCGGCGGTCATCGCTCACCACCTGGCGAAAGAAGTCGACTTCTTTAGTATTGGGACAAACGATCTAACCCAGTATACTCTGGCGGTAGATCGCGGCAACGAGCTGATTTCTCATCTCTATAACCCGATGTCCCCATCAGTACTTAGCCTGATCAAACAGGTTATTGATGCATCTCACGCAGAAGGCAAGTGGACCGGCATGTGCGGCGAACTGGCTGGCGATGAGCGTGCTACACTGTTGTTATTGGGCATGGGGCTGGATGAGTTCAGCATGAGTGCGATTTCAATCCCGCGCATCAAGAAAATTATTCGTAACACGAATTTCGAAGATGTGAAGGCGTTGGCAGCGCAAGCCTTGGCACAGCCAACGGCACAAGACCTGATGAATTGCGTCAATAAATTCATCGAAGAAAAAACGCTCTGCTAAACTTCCACGACACTGGAACGCCGCCCAATTTAATGCTTAGGAGAAGATCATGGGTTTGTTCGATAAACTGAAATCTCTGGTTTCTGATGACAAGAAAGACACGGGCACTATCGAGATCGTCGCTCCCCTTTCTGGCGAAATCGTCAATATCGAAGATGTGCCGGACGTAGTGTTCGCTGAAAAAATCGTTGGCGACGGTATCGCCATCAAACCGGCCGGCAACAAAATGGTTGCTCCGGTTGACGGCACCATCGGCAAGATTTTCGAAACCAACCATGCATTCTCTATCGAATCCGACAGCGGCATTGAGCTGTTCGTCCACTTCGGCATCGATACCGTAGAACTGAAAGGCGAAGGCTTCAAACGCATCGCCGAAGAAGGTCAGCGCGTCAAGAAAGGCGACGTCGTTATCGAGTTCAACCTGCCACTGCTGGAAGAGAAAGCCAAGTCTACCCTGACGCCGGTCGTTATCTCCAACATGGACGAGATCAAAGAGCTGATCAAACTGTCCGGCAGCGTGACCGTTGGCGAAACCCCGATCATCCGCATCAAGAAGTAAGCGCGGATGAGCAAGAAAAACGGCGCCCTCGGCGCCGTTTTTTTATCCCCTTCTTCTTTCGAACCGCAGCGTTGTTGGCCGCACGTGCTCACCCCGGTCACTTACCGGAGTAAGCTCCCGGGGATTCCCCCGCTTGCCGCCTAGCTGCAATTCGAAATCCTTTGGGTATGCCGCGGATAATAGACGTTATCGGCGCAGGCAGTTTGAACATGGACAGCGCGCAACCTTCGGAACGTACACACAGTACGTGACGAAGGCGAGCACTGCCCTAGTTCAAAATGGCAAGTAAGATAGTCTATTATTGCCAGCGCGGGATACGCAGAGTGATGATAAGCCCCTCTTTGTCGCCATTGCGCGCCTCAACCTGGCCGCCGTGCGCCAGCACCACCTTGCGGGTAATCGCCAGCCCCAGGCCGTAACCCTTGCCCGACAGGGCCGACTTCACGCGCACGAACGGATCGAAGATGCTCGACAGCTTCGCCTCCTCGACTCCCGGCCCCTGATCGCTGACCGCGATCTGGAACTGGTTATCGACGCGCGTCAATGCCACCGTCACCCGCTGGCCGTGGCTGGAAAAGCGCAGCGCATTGCGCACGATGTTGTCCACCGCTCGCCGCATCAGCTCCGCATTGCCTTTGACGGTGTACTCCACGTCCGACTCGGCCTGCAGCACGATATCCACGCCGGGCACCTGCGCCTCGTAGCGTGCATCGCTCACCACCGCGTCCACCAGGCCGTACAGATCGAAATACTCTTCGTCAGGTAGGCTACTGTGTTCGGCGCGCGACAGCGCCAGCAGCTCACCGATCATTTTGTCCAGCCGCCCCGACTCGTGTTCGATGCGCTTGAGCGAGGTTTCGACGTTGCCGGCATTCTGCCGCGCCAGGCCGATCGCCAGCTGCAGGCGCGCCAGCGGCGAACGCAGCTCGTGCGAAACGTCATGCAGCAACTGCTCGCGGGCGCTGACCAGCAGCTCCAGCCGCTCGGCCATGGTGTCAAAATCGCGCGCCACGTCGGACAGTTCGTCATGGCGCCGCCGCATCTTCGGGTACAGCCGCACCGACAGATCGCCCTGCGCCACCCGATCCAGGCCGCCGCGCAGCTGACGCATCGGCCGGGTCAGGTTCCAGGCCAGCACGGCGCTGAACAGCAAACCGCCCAGCCCGCCGACCCACAGCATCGGCGCAGGAATGTTGAAGAAATGGGAGCGCCGCTCCGGCCGATACTCTTCCCGCAGCCCGCGCACGTCATAGCTCAGCCAGTAACCCTGCCCTTCGCCGGTCTGTACCCAGGCGGAAATCTCTTTCGGCATGCGCCGCCCTTCAAACACCGGTTCTTCCGGCGCGGGCGGCGGCGGTTGGGTCATCGGCGTGACGGACAGCAGGCGCCTGTCGTCCTCGGGCCAGTCACGCATCAGGGCTTCCAGCGCCGGCATGCCGCCGCTACGCAATTGGGTGGCGGCGGAGGTTAGCTGCAGACCTATCACCCGCCGCGCCATGGCGTTCTCCGGCGGCACATAACGATCGCCATATAAAGAAAACGCCACCCACAGGGCCTGCGTCATGATGATGAAGGTCAGCCAAAAGCCGAGCAAAATTTTCCAGAACAGTCTTCCGCGCATGTCAGGTTACCGAATGCGATAGCCGATGCTGCGCACCGTCTCGATGCTCAGCGTATTGCCGGCCAGCGCGCTCAGCTTCTGGCGGATATTGCTGATATGCACGTCCACGCTGCGATCATAGGCCTCGCGCGGGCGCCCCAGCCCCTTCTCGGACAATTCATCCTTCGACACCACGCGATCCGGCGCGCGCAGCAACAGCTCCAGCAGATTGAATTCCGAAGCGGTCAGATCAAACGCCTTACCGCGCCATTCGCTGCTGCGGGTTGAAGGATTCAGCGTCAGCTCGCCGAAGCTGATGGCGGCTTCGTCGTCCGCCTCTTGCGGCCGCTCTTCGAAACGACGCAGCACCGCGCGCAGGCGCGCCACCAATTCGCGCGGGTAGCACGGTTTGGGCATGTAATCGTCAGCGCCCATCTCCAGGCCAATCACCCGATCGATGTTGTCACCTTTGGCGGTCAGCATGATGATCGGCAGCCGGCTCTTTTTACGCACATCGCGCAGCACGTCGATGCCGCTCATGTCCGGCAGCATGATGTCGAGGATCATCGCGGTATAGTCGCCCGACAGCGCGCCCTCAACCCCCGCCTTGCCGGTCAGCACCAGCGTGGCGTCGAAGCCTTCGCCGGTCAGGTATTCGCTCAGCATGGTGCCAAGCTCCAGGTCATCGTCGACCAGTAAAATTTTCATGCCTTGCTCCTTCACCGATTTTCGTTATTTTCCCGCCAATTCCGCCGGCCCGCAGCCGGTTTTACTCAATCCTTACACATCGCGGTTCGCATCTCGCCACCGTTATTGTGGCTGCTGTCGCGCGATTTCTCTACTTCAGTCATGGCATTGGCGCACGAGCAAGCGGCAGCCACCACGTAAGCGGGGCCGCCGTCTGTCGAAAGGAAAGTGGGAAAGGTTCTCCCGACGGCACACACCGCCGGGAAGGAACGATCAGTCGAACACGCCGGTGGAGAGGTAACGGTCGCCACGATCGCAGACGATCGCCACCACGACGCTGCCGGGATTAGCCGCCGCGACGCGCAAGGCACCGGCTACCGCGCCGCCGGAGCTGACGCCGCAGAAAATGCCTTCACGCTGCGCCAGCTGGCGCATGGTCTGCTCGGCATCGCGCTGCTCGATGTCCAGCACCTGATCCACCAGCTCCGGGCGGAAAATACCCGGCAGATAAGCGGGCGACCAACGGCGAATGCCGGGGATGCTGCTGCCCTCCGCCGGCTGCAGGCCGATGATCTGCACCTGCGGATTCTGGCTTTTCAGATAACCGCCCACGCCGGTAATGGTACCGGTGGTGCCCATGCTGGAAACGAAGTGCGTGATGCGCCCTTCGGTCTGGCGCCAGATCTCCGGGCCGGTGGTGGTGAAATGGGCATAGGGATTATCCAGGTTGTTGAACTGATCCAACACTTTACCCTGCCCCTGGCGCTGCATCTCCAGCGCCAGATCGCGCGCCCCTTCCATTCCCTGCTCACGGCTGACCAGGATCAGTTCCGCACCGTAGGCACGCATCGCCGCCTGCCGCTCCAGGCTCATGTTCTCCGGCATCAGCAGCTTCAGCGTATAGCCTTTCAATGCAGCGATCATCGCCAGCGCAATGCCGGTGTTGCCGCTGGTGGCCTCAATCAGCACATCGCCGGGCTTGATCTCACCGCGCAGCTCCGCCTGCTGAATCATCGCCAACGCGGCGCGATCCTTCACCGATCCCGCCGGGTTATTGCCTTCCAGTTTGACCCATACCTCGCTGCCCGCCTGGGCGGCCAGCCGTTGCAGTTTTACCAGCGGGGTATTCCCGATGCATTGTTCGAGCGTTGTCACGATCTTTGCCTGTGTGTTGGTGTGCGTAAAGTAAAAAGGCAACCCTGGGGTTGCCTTGAAGAAAAGGGCTGCTAAAACCTATCAGGCGCTTTTGGCTAACGCAACAGGTTGCAGCAGTTGATCGCCGGCATACAGCCGCGCATTGAGGCTGCCGACGTAATAACGGCCGCCGCGCACCGGCGTGGCGTTGCCTTCCGGCAGCACTATGCTTATCGGTTCCTGATGCCAGCCGATCGGCTGCACCGTCAGCTGCCAGAAATGGCCGCGCGGGCTGACTTCCAGCACCTGAACCGGCAGCGGACAGCGCTCGCTGCTCTCGGTCGCCACTTCCATTTCCCACGGGCGCAGGAACAGATCGACGCTGCCCTGGTGCATCGGCTGGAACGACAGCGGCCACTGGTGCGCGCCGACGAACAGCTGGGAGCCGCGGATTTCGCCGTTCAGGCGGTTCACTTCCCCCATGAATTCCAGCACGAAGCGGCTCGCCGGTTCGCGCATGATGTCGACCGGCGACCCGACCTGTTCGATATTGCCCTGGCTCATCACCACGATGCGGTCGGCCACTTCCATCGCCTCTTCCTGATCGTGGGTGACGAACACGCTGGTGAATTTCAGTTCTTCATGCAGCTGACGCAGCCAGCGGCGCAGCTCTTTGCGCACCTGCGCATCCAGCGCGCCGAACGGTTCGTCCAGCAGCAGAATTTGCGGCTCCACCGCCAGGGCGCGCGCCAGCGCCACGCGCTGTTTCTGCCCGCCGGACAGCTGCGATGGATAGCGGTTGGCCAGGTGACCCAGCTGCACCATTTCCAGCAGTTGGGTCACTTTCTGTTTGATCGCCGCGGCGTTCGGGCGCTCGCGGCGCGGCAGCACGGTCAGGCCGAAGGCGATGTTGTCGAATACCGTCATGTGGCGGAACAGCGCATAGTGCTGAAACACGAAACCCACGCGCCTGTCGCGCGCGTGCATATGGCTGACGTCGGTGCCGTGGAAGCCCAGCTTGCCGCCGCTCTGGCTTTCCAGCCCGGCGATGATGCGCAGCAGCGTGGTCTTGCCGGAACCGGACGGCCCGAGCAGCGCCACCATCTCGCCGGAAGCAATATCGAGCGAGATATCGTTCAATACCTTGGTGCGACCGAAGTACTTGTTGATGCCGTTAATCTCAATGCTCATGATTTTCCTCCCGCTCGATACGCGCGTTTTGACGTTCCAGACGCCACTGCAGCGCGCTCTTCAAAAATAGGGTAACGATCGCCATCAGGGTCAACAGCGCGGCGGCGGTAAAGGAGCCGACGGTGTTGTAATCCTGCTGCAACAGCTCGACCTGCAGCGGCAGGCTGTAGGTTTCGCCGCGAATCGAACCGGACACCACCGACACCGCGCCGAACTCGCCGATGGCGCGCGCGTTGGTCAGCACCACGCCGTACAGCAGCGCCCAGCGAATGTTGGGCAGCGTCACGCGGCGGAACATCTGCCAGCCGGACGCCCCCAGCAGAATAGCGGCCTCGTCTTCCTGGCTGCCCTGGCTGAGCATCATCGGCACCAGCTCGCGCACCACGAAGGGACAGGTGACGAAAATGGTCACCAACACCATGCCCGGCCAGGAGAACATGATCTGGATGTTATGCGCATCCAGCCAGCCGCCCAGCAGGCCGTTGCTGCCGTAAAACAGCAGGTAAATCAGCCCCGCCACCACCGGTGAAACGGCGAACGGGATGTCGATCAGCGTCAGCAGCAGCTGGCGGCCGGGGAAGGTGAAGCGCGTCACCAACCACGCCAGCAACGTGCCGAACACCAGGTTGAACGGCACGGTGATCAGCGCGATCAAAACCGTCAGCCAAATGGCGTGCAGCATGTCCGGATCGAGCAAGTTGCTCCACATCGCGCCGAATCCTTTGGAAAAGGCCTCGGCGAAAATCGACATCATCGGCACCACCAGCAGCAGCACCGAGAACAGCGCGCCGATGGCGATCAGCGTCCACTTGCCCCAGTTGACGCGCGGGCGCTCGGCGCCGTTGAAGGCAGAAACATCAGCCATCAGTGCCCTCCCCCTAAACGCCTGCCGAAGCGGCTTTGCAATACGTTAATGCTGAACAGCAGCAGCAGCGACGCCGCCAGGATCACCGAGGCGATGGCGCTGGCCGCCGGGTAATCGAACTCCTGCAAACGCACAAAAATCATCAGCGAGGTCACTTCCGTCTTCCAGGCGATGTTGCCGGCAATGAAAATCACCGCGCCGAACTCGCCCAGGCTGCGGGTAAAGGAGATGGCGGTGCCGGCCAGCAGTGCCGGCGCCACCTCGGGCAGCACCACGCGGCGAAAACTCTGCCAGCGCGTGGCGCCCAGCGTCTCGGCCGCCTCTTCGTATTCCGGCCCCAGCTCTTCCAGCACCGGCTGCACGGTTCGCACCACAAACGGCAGGCTGGTGAACGCCATCGCTACCGCGATCCCAAGCCAGGTAAAGGTAACCTTGATGTCGAAGTGCGCCAGCCACTGACCGTACCAGCCGGTGGTAGAAAACAGCCCCGCCAGCGTCAGGCCGGCCACCGCGGTCGGCAGCGCGAACGGCAGATCGATCAGGCCATCCAGCAGCGAACGGCCGGGAAAACGGTAGCGCGTCAGGATCCAGGCCATCAGCATGCCGAACACCGCGTTGAACAGGCTGGCGACGCCGGCCGCCAGCAGCGTCACTTTATACGCCGCCACCACCTGCGGGTTGGAAATCACTTCCCAGTATTGCGCCAGGCTCATCTGCGCCAGCTGCATCACCAGCGCGGAGAGCGGCAGCAGCAGGATCAAACAGGTATAAAACAGGCTGCTGCCGAGGCTGAGGCCAAATCCGGGCAACACCCGCTTACTGGACGACAACGCCAACATTTACTTGCGCCCTGCCGCTAACAGCTGATCCAGTTCGCCGCCGGTGGCGAAATGGGTTTTCATCACCTGCGGCCAGCCGCCGAACTGGTCTTCCACGCGGAACAGTTGGGTGTCCGGGAATTGCTCCTTCGCCGCCGCCATCGCTTTCTGGTCATACACGCGGTAGTAGAAGCTGGTGATCACCTGCTGCGCCGCCGGGCTGTAGAGATAGTTCAGATAGGCTTTGGCCGCCTGTTCGGTGCCGTTGCGCTCGACGTTTTTGTCGACCCAGGCCACCGGGAACTCCGCCAGAATATCGATCGGCGGCACGATCACGTCGTACTTGTCTTCACCGTATTGCTTGCGGATGTTGTTCACTTCGGACTCGAAGCTGATCAACACGTCGCCCAAACCGCGCTCGACGAAGGTGGTGGTCGCGCCGCGGCCGCCGGTATCGAACACCAGCACGTTTTTCAGGAAACGGGTCATGAAGGCGCGAGTCTTGGCCGCATCATTGCCGTCGGCCTGGCTGGCGGCGCCCCAGGCAGCCAAATAGGTGTAACGGCCGTTGCCGGAGGTTTTCGGGTTCGGGAACACCAGCTTCACGTCGTCGCGCACCAGATCGTTCCAGGTGTGGATACCCTTCGGGTTGTCCTTGCGCACCAGAAACGCCATGGTGGAATAGAACGGCGAGCTGTTGTTCGGCAGGCGCGCCTGCCAGTCCGCCGGGATCAGCTGACCGCGATCGTGCAGGATCTGCACGTCGGTGACCTGGTTGTACGTCACCACGTCGGCCCGCAGGCCCTGCAGGATCGCCAGCGCCTGCTTCGAGGAGCCGGCGTGCGATTGTTTGATGGTCAGCTTGTCGTTCGGATGCTGCTGATTCCACTGCTGTTCAAAGCCGGGATTCAGCGCGACGAACAATTCACGGGAAACGTCATAAGAGCTGTTCAGCAATTCCGCCGCCGACGCGGCGCCGCTCGCCAACAGCGCAGCCGCCAGCCAACCTTTCAGCACGAGATTTTTAACCCGGTTTTGTTTCATTCTGCACCTTATCACTGAGTCATTCCTTCAGGCTTTCGCCTTATTGACGACCAGTGTATTTATAACTCGGTGCGGAGCTGTAACGCTTTTATATACCGTTTAGTGATTTACAAGCATCAAACGCTATAAGGCAGGGAATGCGAGGCGTTTTAGGGGCGGAAAAACGGGCCGAAGCCGGGCGCGCCGGCTTCAGCAACGGCGTCAAAGTGACAGCAGGCGCGTCAGCGATGGCGCAAAGTAGTAGCTGCCGGTGACTGCACGACTGAAACGCAGCATCGCGTCGCGTTTACCGTCCAGATCGCCGAACATGCTCAGCAGCTGCTGCTCGATATTGTGCAGGCGCGCGCAATAGGCAATGAAGAACAGGCCATGCTTGCCGCTGGCGGTGCCGTAAGGCAGGCTCTGGCGCAGAATTTTCAGGCCCTTGCCATTCTCTTTCAGATCGACGCGGCTGACGTGCGAGGTATCCGGGCGCTGATCGGCCGGCAGCTCTTCGCTGTCGTGCTTGGTACGGCCGATGATCTGCTCCTGTTGCTCGGTGGTAAAACGCTGCCACTGGCGCAGATTGTGCTCGTAGCGTTGCACCAGCACGTAGCTGCCGCCTGCGTCCTCTTCGCCTTCGGCGATCGTCGCCACTGCCGGGCGCTGATCGCCCTGCGGGTTTTCAGTACCGTCGATGAAGCCGCTCAGATCGCGCTCTTCCACCCAACGGAAACCGTGGGTTTCCTCTTCAATCTTGATGGCGTTGCCGAACGCCGCCAACGCAGCCTGCGCCAGCGTGAAGTTGACGTCGTGACGCAGCGACTGGATGTGGATCAGCATATCGCGTTGGGTGGCCGGCGCCAGCCCTTTGCCGAGCGGCGTGAACGGCTTCAGCTCTTTCGCACCCTGGCCGCTGGAGAGATCGTGCCAAACGTCGTAGCCGAAAGCGATCACCGCGCCGAGGCGCGCATCGGGAAACTGCTGCTGCAGCTCGCTCAGCGTCTGACAAAACTGCTTGCAGCCCTGGCGCAAGTCGGCGAATTCGCCCTGTACGGTGGCTTCCATAAAAATGGCGAAACGGCAATGCTCCAGCAGAATACCGCTCTGAACCTGTGTCATGTTGTTATCCTCAATACCAGAATCCGGCAACAGGTAAGGTATGGCGGTTGACGCGCGGGTTCCCTGTTACAAACGCGCGCTATCATACCGCAAGCACGGGCGATTGCCTTGCAGCAGCGCAAAGAAAATAGGGGTAATGGCTTGAAAAGGCAGGCGCCGCGAACCGGCGCCCGTTGAACATATTACTGCTGCGGCTTGGCGTGCCAGATGATTTTGCTGACCGTCCAACTTTTCAGGGTGTCGTCCGGCGGAATGATATCCTGCGCCCCGGCCCACTTGCCGCTGAAGATGTAGGTAACGTACTTGCTCTGCTCCGCCACGCACTCCACTTTACCGGCGTCTTCGCCGCTGCCCGGTTTACAGGAGCCGAACGCCTTGCTGTACATATCGCCGAACGGTGTGCCGAGCTTGTTGCCCCACTCCGTCGCCACTTTCGGATCCAGCACGTCCAGGCGCTGCAGGCGCCCCTTCGGTTCGCCGGTGATCACCAGCTTCACCTCGTCGCCGGACAGCGCCTGGTAGTAAGAGACGATCTGGCCGTTGTTGGTCGCCATGCCGCCGCGCAGGCGATAGTTGCCGTCCAGCCCGTCGTTGATGGCGCTTTCCGACATCGGCGTGCCGGCGTTGAGCTTGCCGACGCCCTTGGCGCCGACCTCCAGGCTGCTGCCGAACCAGTTGAACGGCGACAGGCTGGACCAGGAGAAATTGGACATGCTCGAACAGCCGGTCAATAACAGCGGAAGCCCTAACAGCAGGGGGCGAATATTCATCTCTAGCTCCTTAAACATCAATGGCACGGGGCGGTAACCCGCCCCTGCCGCACTCGGCGTTTTGCTGCGTGCCAGCCTCTCACAACGGCCCGCACTACGCCAACGGTTGCCAGCTTGGAGTGCGGAAAATGCGAAAAGTGCCGCACTTCTCGGCAATTAGTCGGCATGCTCCGCCGGCGTGAAACAGGCTTTCAGACGCGCATTCAACAGCAGATAGCTCAGCGCCAGCGCATCGAGCAGCGCCAGCGTCAGTTCCAGCCCCGGCGCATCGCCGTCCTGGCGCCACAGGCTGAACAACGCGCCGCCGAGCGACGCCAGCAGGGAGACAGCCAGCCCCCAACGCCAGCCCCGCCACAGCCGCGGCCATTGATGGCGACGGCCGCTCAGCAAAAACGCCAGCGCCGCCGGCAAGCCGAGCAGCATGCCGTACCAAAAACGTTGGGTATCCGGATAAAACAGCGCCAGCAAGCTTTCGCCCTGTTCACGCGAAACGCCGGCCATCACGAACAGCAGCCAGGTGCGCGCCTGCAAAATCAGCACGGCCCAAAATCCCAGCGGCAGCCGCAGCGCGCCGTGCTGGTCGTAATCGTCCGGGGAAAACCGGGGGGAGAATGGCTTCAACGATCGTTCCTTGCCAACAGAATAAAGACTACGGCTACAGATGGGCGCAGCCGGCGTGAATTTCAATGCGCCGGCTTAAGAAGCTCTTAAGATCGGCGTGTTTTAATCCTTATCACCTAGCAAGCACCCGATATCAGCGGGATGTGATTTTCGATAACGATAAGGAAGCGCAACATGAAAAAACTGACTCTGGCCGCTCTGATCGCGCTGTGCAGCGCACCGGTACTGGCGCAACAAGGCGGGTTCCTCGATCCGGCCGCGCCGCAGGCCCAAACGCAAACCACCGCTCAAGGTGGTTTCTCCGGCCCCAGCGCGGCGCTGACCACCGTGGACAAGGTGAAATCGCTGAGCGACGACGCCTGGGTGATGCTGCAGGGCAACATCGAGCAGCGCATCGGCGACGAAACCTATACCTTCCGCGACGCCACCGGCACCCTGACAGTCGATATCGATCGCAAACGCTGGAACGGCCAAACCGTTACGCCGAAAGACAAGGTACAGCTGGAAGGCAAAGTGGATAAAGACTGGAACAGCCTCGAAGTGGACGTGAAAACCGTCAAAAAGCTGCCGTAATGCACTGCGGCGGGCGGTGCAACGCCGCCGCCCGCTGCCTGCTCAATATTCCTGATCTTCGATCAGCCGCTTGCCCAGGCTGGTGATGCCCTGGATCTCGTAGCCGAGCTTCTCGTACATCTCGACCACCGTGTCGTTGTCTTCGCGCACCATAATCTGGATCTTCGGGCAGCCGCGGGCGATCAACTTCTTCTCCAGACGGTTGATCAACGCATTGGCGATGCCGCGCCCGCGATAGTCGGGATGCACCCCGAGGTAATACGCCGACCCTCGGTGGCCGTCATAGCCGCCCATCACCGAACCGACCACTTCGCCGCCGACTTCCGCCACCAGGAACAGCTCCGGGTCGTGGTTCAGCTTGCGCTCGATGTCCATTTCCGGATCGTTCCAGGGCCGCAGCAGATCGCAGCGCTCCCACAGGGTAATGACTTCTTCAAAGTCGTCTTGTCGAAATACGCGAATTTCCATCGATGTTGGCCGCTGTTAATTAAGGTGTTTATCTGATTATCGCGTGATTATTCACTTACGCAATATCAAACTGCGATTTACCACGCTATTTACCCGGAAATCGCCGGTAACAGGCGTAATAAATGGAAATAGTTATCGGGTCGATTAATGATTATCAATACGATATAACGTCGCAAAATAGAAACGTCGATGGAGCGTTGCGTAATGAAAAAGCAGGGTAAACAATTCCTCAATTTTAAACCGCTTGCCGTTTCCCCGACGCGACGCCAACTTTTGCTTTCCGGCCTGGCGGTGGCGCTGTTCGGCGTGAAAAACCCAAGCGCCAGGGCGGAAGGCCTGCTGCGCAATCAGCACAGCAAACCGGCGGCGAAACCGGCCGGCGGCAAAAAGCTGGTGATGATCGATCCCGGCCACGGCGGCATTGACTCCGGCGCGGTCGGCCACGAAGGTTCGCAGGAAAAACACATCGTGCTGGAAATCGCCAACCACGTGCGCCGTTTCCTGCATGAGCACGATCACGTCGAGGCGCGCCTGACGCGCGAAGAAGACGAGTTCATTCCGCTGTTCCAGCGGGTGGAGATCGCCCACCAGCACCAGGCCGATCTGTTTATTTCGATTCACGCCGACGGCTTCACCAGCCCATCGGCCTCCGGCGCTTCGGTGTTCGCCCTCTCCAACCGCGGCGCCAGCAGCGCCATGGCGCGCTACCTGTCCAACCGTGAAAACGCCGCCACGTCGTCGGCGGGCGGCAAATATAAGGATCAGGACAACTACCTGCAGCAGGTGCTGTTCGATCTGGTGCAAACCGACACCATCAACAACAGCCTGACGCTCGGCCGCCACGTGCTCGGCCAAATTCGCCCGGTCCACCACCTGCACAGCGACAGCACGGAACAGGCGGCGTTCGCGGTACTGAAATCTCCGTCCATTCCCTCAGTGCTGGTGGAAACCTCGTTCATCACCAACCCGAACGAAGAGCGGCTGCTGGGCACCACCGCGTTTCGCGAGAAAATCGCCCGCGCCATCGCGGACGGCATCATCAATTTCTTCAATTACTTCGATACCCACCAGCGCAAACCCCGCTGATGCCGCGGGCGGCGAATAAGAGTATACTCAGCGCCTTGTTCAGCCAGACGCTATAAAGACCCCGCATGAGTTTACCTAACATCGCTGAAGTAAAATCCTTCCTGCTGGCGCTGCAGGATCATATCTGCGCGCAGCTCGCCCAGGCCGACGGCGGCGCCGTGTTCACCGAAGACCAATGGACGCGTGAAGAAGGCGGCGGTGGCCGCAGCCGCGTGCTGACCAACGGCGCGGTGTTCGAACAGGCGGGGGTTAACTTCTCGCACGTCTCCGGCGCCACCCTGCCGGCCTCGGCGACCGCGCACCGTCCGGAACTGGCCGGGCGCAGCTTTCAGGCGATGGGCGTCTCATTGGTTATCCATCCGCTCAGCCCCTACGTGCCCACCAGCCACGCCAACGTGCGTTTCTTCATCGCCGAAAAACCGGGCGAAGCGCCGGTGTGGTGGTTCGGCGGCGGCTTTGATCTGACGCCGTTCTACGGCTTCGAAGAGGATGCCGTGCACTGGCACCGCACCGCGGCCGAACTGTGCGCGCCGTTCGGCGACGAGGTCTACCCGAAATACAAGCAATGGTGCGACGATTACTTCTTCATCAAGCACCGCAACGAAGCGCGCGGCATCGGCGGCCTGTTCTACGACGATCTGAACACCCCGGACTTCGACCACTGCTTCGCCTTCACCCGCGCGGTGGGCCAGGGCTTCCTCGACGCCTATCTGCCGATCGTCGAAAAACGCAAGACCTTGACCTGGGGCGAGCGTGAGCGCCAGTTCCAGCTGTATCGCCGCGGCCGCTACGTGGAGTTCAACCTGGTGTGGGATCGCGGCACGCTGTTCGGGCTGCAAACCGGCGGGCGCACCGAGTCCATCCTGATGTCGATGCCGCCGCTAGTGCGTTGGGAATATAACTACCAGCCGGAAGGCGACAGTCCGGAAGCGGCGCTGGCGCGCGATTTCCTGCCGGTGCGTGACTGGCTGCAGGAGCCGAAATGATGCAGATTTGGGTCGATGCGGACGCCTGTCCGAACGTGATCAAAGAGGTGCTGTTCCGCGCCGCCGATCGTACCGCCATCACCGTGACGCTGGTGGCGAACCAACCGCTGCGTACGCCGCCGTCGAAGTACATCCGTTCGCTGCAGGTGGCGGCCGGCTTCGACGTAGCCGACAACGAGATCGTGCGCCGCTGTGAAGCGGGCGATCTGGTGATCACCGCCGACATTCCGCTGGCGGCGGAGGTGATAGAGAAAGGCGCGGTGGCGCTGAACCCGCGCGGCGAACGCTATACGCCGGACACCATTCGCGAGCGCCTCAACATGCGCGATTTTATGGATACCCTGCGCGCCAGCGGCATTCAGACCGGCGGCCCGAACGCCCTGAACCAGCGCGACCGCCAGCAGTTCGCCAACGAGCTGGACAAATGGCTGCTGCAGGCGAAACGGGCGCAATGAGAGTCTCCCCAAGAATAGGCGCTTTACTTTAAAACTTACTGCGCCTCAATCTTTATACTACGCAATCCAACGTAACATATTTCACGGCAAAGGATGAGGTTACCGCATCGTTCAAATAGCAATGGTCCATTTCGCCTTCTTTCCCTACATCCCACAGTAACGCCCACGACTCACCATCAGGACACTTTATTACCCGAAAGTTTTGTCTCCTCAACCACACAAATGAGAATAGCTCTCAACAATTGACACATCAAAGCCCAACCGATAGAGTCAAATCACTGTGTAAATAACCATGTTTATATACACAGCCATTGAATGAAGTTTCTTTTACAGTTCTATTTCGGAAATAAGAGGTTTATATGAACAATGAAACATTGGTTTCTAAACACTATTTTATGTTTATCCTAAAAAACAATAATGGTAGTGACATCAGTTGCGTTTCAGAAGTTATCGCAACTAAAGAACAAGCCCTAAGCTATTTTTCATCCGCTGTAGAAGGATTAAATATTGAGATTATAGAAATATCAAATGAGGACAACTGGAAAGAAGAACATAACCATTGAAATAAATAACATTTTTTTAAATCATAAAATTATATTCTATCGATAAAAGTCAAACAGGAGAATTTATGAGCTCAATCGTTATCTGGGCACCACCAATGTTTTGGGGGCCTTGGATGAAACTAGGTGGCCACACTGGCGAAATCACATATAATGTAAACTTTGATACGGTTTCCAATGCCCCCTCGGCCTGTGTTATTCGTGTTAAATGGGCTAAGTTGGGTCCTAGAATCACTGAGATTTTAGGCCCACCAGGAAGTGCGACGATTACATGCTATGGAACAGGAACAGATATGGTTCAAGCAAAGAGTTTCTCTTTAGGGCAAATGCTCAGGGTTGACTCTGGTTTGCCAAAACAATTTTAATTTATTAATGAAACCCATCGGGGCTCTATAATCCCCGATGGGTTTTTATTATAATTAATTTTATAACTTATTTTTACATACGTATTCATTTCACTGATGGTGTGATCCGCAGGTAGTCTGCGGTGTTCGCATCGACTTGTACGCCTAGCTCCGCCAGCATCAGCACCGCCGGCTATGCATTCCATTGAAAAAGCATTGCGGGTATAACCAATAGCCATTCAGATATTTAGGTGCCTATATGGTTAGATTATTATGCAACCATCGGCACCCGCTGCTGAACAA
>NZ_VOSN01000018.1:0-18291 GCF_020858655.1 Serratia montpellierensis | reverse complement strand
TCAAACGCAGCATGAAGGCCCGGCACCTGGCGATGCTGTCGCTGGGCGACATGATCAGTATCGGACTGTTTTTCAACACCGGCCACATCATTTCCACCATCGGCACGCTGCCTATCCTGATGACCATGATGGCGGTGAACTTCGCCTTCTCCGGCACGGAGCTGATCGGCATCGTCGCCTGTGAAACCGAGAATCCGGAAAAAGTCGTGCACTGGCGAGCCGCACCACGATGATCCGCCTGATGCTGTTCTACAGTCTTCGTGCAGGTATTTGAAGACATCGGCGTGCCTTACGCCGCCGATATCTTCAACTTCGTGATCCTGACCAACATCCTGTCGGCGACCAACTCCGGCCAGTATTCTTCTGGGCGCATGCTGTAGCCGCTGGTCCACCAGCGCCACCTGCCAGCCTACTTTGCGCGCGCCACCGTGCGCGGCATTCCGAGCAACGCCCTAACCTTCAGCATAAGAGACGAATAATCTTCTGCTCAACCTCGTCGGACTGCGTGATCTGGTACTTCTTCACCAGTTGAGGTTCGAAGGCCCCATTACGACTCTCACATCGTCCAACTTATGGGGTGCAGTTCATGACTGCACCCTTCTCCGCTGCGGTTTAGAAGCGCACCTCCCCGCCGAAGATATAGGTGCGTCCACGGGCAGTGTTGGCGGCCGTCGCGTCATCCCCTTGGATCGGCAACATATTCAGTTTGTTCAACGCCTCGGAATAGCTCTTGTTCATCACGTTTTGCACGCTGAATTTCAGCATGACGTTGCGGTTGATCTGATAAGTGCTGTACAGGTCGATAACGGTAGGAATATTCGGCATTTCCTGCTTGAGGATTTCACCGGTCGATTCACTCTGCTCGTAATCCGGCGACAGGCGACGCGTCTTGCCCGTATATTTCACGATGCTGCCGACGGTTAGCGATTCATCAAGAAAACGCACCCCGGTATCCAACGTAAAGTACATGTCCGGCAGTTCATTGATATCCCCGGCGCCGAAATAAGTGCTGGCGATGGAGGTCGGCTGCTCGGTGTGCTGCTTGCTGAAAGAGACGCGCGCGAAGGCTCGGCCGGCATCATAGTTGGCTTCAACCTCAACACCATGCATACGCACCGGCGCCAGAGAGTTGACGTAGATATACATATTGTCCGAGTAATCTTCGCTCGCATCGGCCCAATCGTTTTCCAGATTTTCGCGATAGCTGCATTTCCGTCCATTGCGGCACACCATGTAAGATTCACTGAAGATGTAATTGCGCACTTTACTGGTATAGCCCACGACCTTGAGGCGTAAAGAGTCTTCCTTCACCAGCAAATCGTGCCCGTTGGCGTTGAAGCCGGCCTGCCAGGTTTCCGCTCGTTCACCTTTGAGGAACGGGTTCATCGATGCGCCACCCGAGTTGGAATAGAACACTTCTTGAATGTTCGGCGCACGCATCGACTTGCTGTAGCTGACGAATGGCTGCAACCACGGCGTCACCTGTGCCGATAGCATTACCGAAGGATTGAACCCTTGCTCTTTCAAATTGATGCTAGCGGCCCCTTGCGGGAAGCACTCCACGCGATAATCGCATTCAGGCTTGTAACCGGTCAGCTTGTTGCTGGTGTAGTTCAGGTTGAGATCGAGCTGATAGATATCCCGGTTAAGCTGCAGGCCGGTATATAAACTGCCGATTCGCTGCTCGCCGGATGGCGCGAAGGTATTATTTTCTATTGCTTCCTGCGCCGTCTGCGAATTCTGTATAGCCGATTCTACATGCTTACGGTATTGGTTGCGCATCAGTTTGCCGCCATAGCTGAAGGCTACATCGGTATTCAGCAGGCTGAATCGGCTGGTGTTATTGATATCCAGCGCATCGGAGCGGTTTTCCGCGTTGGTGTTAAAGAAGGTGAACAGCGAACCGCCGTCGTATTTCTGATTGCCTTTACTGGTGCTGACGGTGAGGTTTAAATCCACCAGCTCCGAAAACGGCGCATAGTGATATTTGAGGTAGAGGTCATGGCTATCGATATCGCGCCGAGAAAAGCGGTTTTGGTAGTTCCTGGCGGAAAACTCAATGCTATTGAACTCGTTCGGTTTGATATCCAGTTTGAACAGCTGTGACTTGGGATTTTGCTTCATAAATTCATCGTACCCAAAATCTTCGCTGCTGATACCGTCGCCATTGTTGAAGTTCGAGTAAATGGAGCTCCCACTGATCGCGGCCATCGCGCCAATGCTGCCGGTATCGGTAAACGCCTGCCCCTTACCGGCGACGGCGATCATGCCACTGCGGCCAATGCCGTTGCTGCCGACAGAGAATTTGGTTCTCACCCCGAAAGGATTGCCAGAAAAGATCACATCATCGACACCGATTGTGCGGAAGTTAGCACTGCCTGCCAACGCATTTACGCCGCTGCCGCCACTGTTCTCACCGCGCGCCACGTCCACTCCGACGATAAAATTGGGATCTATCAAGACCCCCGCCTGGTTATTGGTCGAACCATGTGACATCACACCAGACGTGGAAGTACCGTAATAGTTCTGGGTAATGCCGTCGACCATGGTATTGACCCGGCCAAAACCGCTCAGACCGCGGATATTGACGCTGACGGCCCCCTGACTGGGATCGATCTGGGTATAGGTGCCCGGCATGCTGCGCAGAATGCTGTCCACCGACTCCAGATTTTTGTTTTCATCGCGCGAGCTGAACGCGCCCGGCCGGGCCAACGCCTCTTTTTCGCTGCTCTTGCCGCTGTCGGCGGCCGAGACGTTGAGCGGGCTGAACGCCACGCTGCCTTTATTATTTTCCGCCTGTTCCTGCGCGGCCGCAGCCTGCCCGTACAGCGCCAGTCCCGCGCCGATCAGGCTCGCTATCATTTTGATTTTCATATATCCCCAGAAATAGCCAATAAGGTTTGATGGCCGACAATGCCCAGCAAAAAGCCCGCCGAAAGCGCGGTAAAAGGTTGTTATTGTTTTATTGCGCCGCAGCGTGCTGCGGCGCTAAAGGTTATTTCTGCGCCTGCCGGTCCGCCGCCAGAATAAAGGCGTACTCCAGCGCGCCGTTTTCCAGCCGCGCCAGGCGGCCTGATTTGCCGCCGTGGCCGGCGGTCATGTCGGTGGAGAGCAGCAGCAGCGAATCGCCCTGCTTGAAACGCCGCAGCTTCGCCACCCATTTGGCCGGCTCCCAATACTGCACCTGCGAGTCGTACAGACCGCTGGTGACCAGCAGGTTCGGGTAATGCTGCCGGCGCACGTTGTCGTACGGGCTGTAGGATTTCATCAGCGCATAGGCGGCCGGCTGGTGCGGGTTGCCCCACTCCTCGTATTCGCCGGTGGTCAGCGGAATGCTGTCGTCCAGCATGGTGGTCACCACGTCGACGAACGGCACCTGCGCCACCACCGCGTTGTACAGCTGCGGCGCCTGATTGATCACCGCCCCCATCAGCAAGCCGCCGGCGCTGCCGCCCATGGCGTAGATGCGCCCCGGTTGGCCGTAGCCGTCTTTGATCAGCGCCTGGGTGGCGTCGATGAAGTCGTTGAAACTGTTCGGTTTGTGCGTCAGCTTGCCCTGTTTGTACCAGCTCTGCCCCAGCTCGCCGCCGCCGCGCACGTGGATCAGCGCATAGACGAAGCCGCGATCCAGCAGGCTGATGCGGTTGGCGCTGAACGCCGGATCCATGCTCATGCCGTAAGCGCCATAGCCGTACACCAGCAGCGGGTTATGCCCGTTTTTGAACAGCGATGTGCGGTACACCAGCGAGACCGGCACCTTCACGCCGTCGCGCGCCGTGACCCAGATACGCTCGCTGTGATACAGGCTGGGATCGACGCCTTTCACCTCCTGCTGCTTCAGCAGGGTGCGCTCGCCCTTGTTCAGATCCCACTCATAGGTGCGGGTCGGCGTGGTCATCGCCGAATAGCCGTAGCGCAAGCGATCGCTGTCCGGCTCGGGGTTATAGCCCAGCCAGGCCATGTAGCTGGCATCGTCGAACGGAATGGCGCGCTCGGTTTTGCCGTCCCAGCTGATTTGCCGCAGCTGCACCAGCCCGTTGGCGCGCTCCTGCACCACCAGCCAGTCGCGGAACAGGCTGAAGCTTTCCACCTCGTGCTGCGCCTGCGGTGCGATCAGCGTCTGCCACGGTTTGCCCGCCGCCGCCGTGCGGTACAGGCCGAAGTTCGGATCCTGATGGTTGGAGCGCAGGTAGAACTCGCCCCGGTAGTGATCGAGGTAATACTCGCGGCCGTTCTGCCGGGCGGCGAACAGCTGCGGCTCGCGCTGCGGCTGGTTGGCGTCGATCAGGCGCACTTCGGAGGTGGTGTTGCCGCTGATGGTCAGAATCAGGTAATCGCGCGAGGACGAGCGGCCGAGGCTGAGGTAGAACGCCGGATCGTTCTCCTGGTACACCAGCTTATCTTCCGCCGTCGGCGTCCCGTACTGATGGCGATAGACCTGGTACGGCAACAGCGTTTGCGGGTGGTTGCGCACGTAGAACAGGGTTTGGTTGTCGTTGGCCCACACCATATTGCCGGAGGTGTTTTCCAGCGTTTCCGGCGACCAACGCTCACTGTCTATCTCGCGCAGGGAAATGCGGTATTGGCGACGGCCCTGCAGATCTTCGGCTACCGCCAGGCGGCGGTTGTCCAGGCTGACGTCCATCGCCCCCAGGCGGTAATAGGCGTGGCCGGCCGCGCGCTGATTGGCGTCCAGCAAGGTTTGCCACGGCGCGTCGGCGGTGAGCGCCTGGCGCTGATACAGTGCGAAATCTTTACCGGCGGCGTAGCTTTCCTGGTAGCGATAGCCGTTGAGCTGATACGGCACCGAACGATCGTCAGGGCTCATGCGGCCCAGCATCTCCTGATACAGCGTGGCGCGCAGCTTCTGGTATGGCGCCATCATCTGCTCGGTATAACGGTTCTCCGCCTTCAGGTAGTCCAGCACCTTCGGTTCTTTTCGGCCATCGTCGCGCAGCCAGTAGTAATCGTCGGTGCGCGTCTCGCCGTGCGCCATCAGCGCTTTCGGCGTGCGTTCCGCCAACGGCGGCTGCGGTTGCGCTAACGCACCGCCGGCGACGCCTAAAGAAAGCCAAAGCGCGGCCGCGATGCGACGGCGCGAGGTAGATAACAGCGGATTCATAATCCCTCACGAAGTTTGAAGAGACGCACGACGACGATGCGGCGCCTGCGGGCATTAACGGCGGGCATTCAGCTCCGCCAGATTGAAATCGATCGGCATCGTCACTTTGACGGCTCCCTGCTGCAGCATCTCCGGCGGCGGCGGCGGCAACGGCTGGGCGCGCGACACCACCGCCACCGCTTCCCGATCCAGCGACGCGGTGCCGGAACGCACCTGCAGCACGACGTTCGAGACCCGTCCCTGCGCGTCAACGCTGAAACTGACCTGCGGCATGCCGCTGCGTCGGCGGCTGCGGGCATCCAAAGGGTAATCCTTGATGCGGTTCAGTTTGCCTTTCACCAGGCTCTCCCACGACAGTTTGGCCTGCGCGTTGCTGTTGGCGTCGCTGTTGATTGGGGCGGCGGTCTGGTGGGAGATCGTCTGCGCCTGCGGCGCGGCGGCGCTGGACGCGGCGGCGTTGCGCGTCTCTTTGGCCTGTTCCTGCGGCTTCGGCTGCGCTTTTTGCGGGGGACGGTGTTCGGCACGCTTCTTCTGCGCCGTCACGATTTTTGCTTTATCGGCGCGCGCCAGCTTGGGCAGATCCGGCTGCTGCTGCTGCTCAGCGGGCTGCGCCGCGGCGGACTCCGCCTGCTGCACGCCCAGCGGCAGCGGCTTGCTTTCCGGCGCTTCAATCTGCGCCGCCCAGCTCATCATTACCGCCGGCGGCGGCAGCGCCACCGGCTCCAGCGCCGTCTGCGGCCAGTAAAACAGCAGCACCAACGCCACATGCGCCGCCAGGGCGAGCAGCAGGCCGCGCGCCCAGCGCGGCTGCGGCAGTTCAAAGGCCGGGAGGGAGTAAGACTGACTTAACATAGGGGCATTAGCTTGCTTAATTGCGAATGATTGCAGATCACATTTACTAATGATAATCATTTGCAAATATAATTAACACCCCTTTTCACTCTCTTAACGTATTCATTTCACTGATGGTGTGATCCACAGATAGTCTGCGGTGTTCGCATCGACCTGTACGCCCGGTTCCGCCAGCATCAGCACCGTCGGCGCCGCCGCCGGTTGCAGATCCCGCACGTGCAGCGGCACCCCCACCGATTTAGCGGCGTGATAGCCACCGGCGATCAACAGCGCGGGCGTCGGCGCCGCCAGCAGACGTTCCGCCATGCGCCGGTCGCGCTGCTGCTGGATCGCCAACATCGCATGCAGCTGGTCGGCCTCAATCTTGCCGCCGTGCGAAGTGCGGATGGTCTCTTCCAGCGCCTTGCGCACCGCCGGCTGCGCCGATAGCTGCCCCGCCGGGAACTGCGGCTGCTGATAGAACGCCGTAATCTCGCTGCGATCCAGGTTGGCCGACCACAGCGGGTAAGGCGCACGCATCGCCGCCATCGTCACCCCGCCATACAGCTCCCACTTCCAGCCCGGCTGCCAGGCAATCAGCTCCGCTACGCGGCCGTCACGCACCGTGGGATCGCTCTGCAGCCACTGTTTGACCTTGTCGACCTGCGCCTGCTGGTTCGGGTTGATCATCTCCATCAGCACGCTGCCCTGCGGCCGCCGTTGCGGCAGCTGCTGCACCAGCCATTGCTCAATCTGATGGTGGTAAGGATTGTCATGCTTCTCCCCCAGGATCACCCGCGGCTGCTGCGCCAATCGCGTCAACAGCTGCTCCGGTGTCAGGGTCGCGCCGCTGTGCAGATCGGTGATGCTACCCAGACTCGCGACATCGCTGGCCGGCGTCTTAACCGGCGTTTGGCTGCAGGCGCCAAGCGCCAACGCCGCCAATAAAATCAGATATCTCATCATGTTGCCCCATTATCGAAAATGGCGACATTATAGATAATAATTATCATTTTCATATAGATCTGGCTTAACGATTTTTTTACGCGGCGATCGCCGGCTGCGCATTGCGTTGAAAAAGCATTGCGGGTATAACCAATAGCCATTCAGATATTTAGACGTCTATACGGATAGATTATTATGCAACCATCGGCACCCGCCGCAGGACAGTTCAAACGCAGCATGAAGGCCCGGCACCTGGTGATGCTGTCGCTGGGCGGCGTGATCGGCACCGGGCTGTTTTTCAACACCGGCTACATCATCTCCACCACCGGCGCGCTCGGCACGCTGCTGGCCTACCTGATCGGCGCGCTGGTGGTGTATCTGGTGATGCTGTGCCTGGGCGAGCTGTCGGTGGCGATGCCGGAAACCGGCGCCTTTCACGTCTATGCTTCACGCTATCTGGGGCCGGCCACCGGCTATGCCGTCGCCTGGCTGTATTGGCTCACCTGGACGGTGGCGCTCGGCTCCAGCCTCACCGCCGCCGGATTCTGCATGCAGTACTGGTTCCCGCAGTCGCCGGTGTGGCTGTGGTGCCTGATCTTCTGCGCGGCCATTTTCCTGCTTAACGTGGTGACCACCCGCTTTTTCGCCGAAAGCGAATTCTGGTTTTCGCTGATCAAAGTGGTGACCATTCTGGCGTTTATCATTCTGGGCGGCGCCGCCATGTTCGGCCTGCTGCCGATGAAAGACGGCACGCCGGCGCCGTTCCTGCATAACCTGACCGCTTCCGGCTGGCTGCCGCACGGCACGCTGCCGATCCTGATGACCATGGTGGCGGTGAACTTTGCCTTCTCCGGCACGGAACTGATCGGCATCGCCGCCGGTGAAACCGAGAACCCGGAAAAAGTCGTGCCGCTGGCGATCCGCACCACGGTGATCCGCCTGATGCTGTTCTTTATCGGCACGGTCTTCGTGCTGGCGGCGTTGATCCCGATGGATCAGGCGGGGATCGTCAAAAGCCCGTTCGTGCTGGTGTTTGAACGCATCGGCGTGCCTTACGCCGCCGATATCTTCAACTTCGTGATCCTGACCGCCATCCTGTCGGCGGCCAACTCCGGCCTGTACGCTTCAGGGCGCATGCTGTGGTCGCTGGCCCACCAGCGCACCCTGCCGGCCTACTTTGCGCGCGTCAATGCGCGCGGCATTCCGATCAACGCCCTGACCTTCAGCATGCTCGGCGGCGTGCTGGCGCTGCTGACCAGCGTGATCGCGCCGGACACGGTGTTTGTCGCCCTGTCGGCGATCTCCGGTTTTGCGGTGGTGGCGGTGTGGCTGAGCATCTGCGCGGCCCACTTTGCTTTCCGCCGCGCCTACCTGCGCAGCGGCCAGCCGATAAGCGGCCTGAAATACCGTGCGCCCGGCTACCCATTGACACCGATCCTCGGCTTCGCACTATGCCTGCTGGCCTGCATCGGGCTGGCGTTCGATCCGGAGCAGCGCATTGCGCTCTACTGCGGCCTGCCGTTCGTCGCCTTGTGCTACCTCACCTATTTCCTGACCCGGCGCGCCGGGCAAAAAACCGCTTTGGGAGAACAACATGTCGGTTAATAACCCCGTCGCCCGCCTGCTGGCCGAACACCCCACGCTGATCCTGGACGGTGCGCTGGCTACCGAACTGGAAGCGCGCGGCTGCGATCTGACCGATCCGCTGTGGTCGGCCAAGGTGCTGATTGAAAATCCCGAGCTTATCTATCAGGTGCATCTCGATTATTTCAACGCCGGCGCCCAATGCGCCATCACCGCCAGCTATCAGGCCACGCCGCAGGGCTTCTCGCGCCGCGGCCTGGATCAGGAGCAATCGCTGGCGTTGATCGCCAAAAGTGTGCAGCTGGCGCAACGCGCGCGCCGCGATTATCTGGCCGCGCACCCGCAGGCGGCGCCGCTGCTGATCGCCGGTTCGGTGGGCCCTTACGGCGCCTATCTGGCCGACGGCTCGGAATACCGCGGCGACTACCGGCTGGCGCAGGATGACATGATTGCCTTCCACCGGCCGCGCCTCACAGCCCTGGCCGCCGCCGGCGTCGATCTGCTGGCCTGCGAAACGCTGCCGTCGTTCACCGAACTGCAGGCGCTGCTGACGCTGCTGCAGGAGTTCCCGACGCTCGGCGCCTGGTTCGCCTTCACCCTGCGCGACAGCCAACATCTCAGCGACGGCACGCCGCTGACGGAGGTCTTGTCCGCGCTGCGCGGCAACCCGCAGGTATTGGCGATCGGCATCAACTGCATCGCGCTGGACAAGGTCGCCCCGGCACTGCGTCAGTTGAGCGCGCTGGCCGACAAACCGCTGCTGGTTTATCCGAACTCCGGCGAGCACTACGATGCGGTGAGCAAAACCTGGCACGCCTGCGGCGGCGAGCACGGCAGCCTGGCGGATCAGGCGACGGAGTGGAGCACGCTCGGCGCACAATTGATCGGCGGCTGTTGCCGCACCACCCCGCAGGATATCCGCGCCATCGCCGCACGCTGCAAGGCATAAAAAAGCCCCCGGCGCCAACGGCGCAGGGGGCCAGTCACTCAACCCGGGCTTACAGTGGTTCGGTCTGGGCTTCCACTACCGCCAGCGCCACCATGTTGACGATGCGGCGCACCGAGGCGATCGGCGTCAGGATGTGCACCGGCTTGGCGACCCCCATCAGCACCGGCCCGACGGTCACCCCTTCCGAGCAGGAGACGCGCAGCAGGTTGTAGCTGATGCGCGCCGCTTCCATGTTCGGCATGATCAGCAGGTTGGCCGAGCCTTTCAGCGGGCTGTCCGGCATCAGATCGTGACGGATGCTTTCCACCAATGCGGCGTCACCGTGCATTTCGCCGTCGATCTCCAACTCTGGCGCCAGCTCGTTCACCAGTTCCAGCGTTTTACGCATCTTGCGCGCCGCCGGGCAGTCGGAAGAGCCGAAGCTGGAGTGAGACAGCAGCGCCACCTTAGGTTCGATACCAAAGCGGCGCACGGTTTCCGCCGCCATCAGGGTGATCTCCGCCAGCTGCTCCGGCGTCGGATCGTCGTTGACGTAGGTGTCGGCGATAAAGGTGTTGCCGCTCGGCAGCAGCAGCGCGTTCATCGCGCCGGCGACGTGCGCGCCTTCACGGAAGCCGAACACGTTCTTCACCACGTCGTAATGCTCATGGTAGCTGCCGATGGTGCCGCAGATCATCGCATCCGCTTCGCCGCGGTGCAGCATGATGGCGGCGATCAGCGTCGGGTTACCGATCACCGCGCGTCGCGCCTGTTCCTGCGAAACGCCGCGGCGTTTCATGATCTGGTAGTACTCGCCCCAGTATTCGTTGAAGCGCGGATCCGACTCGTTGTTCACCACTTCGAAATCTTTGCCCGGCGTCAGCTGCAGGCCCAGCTTTTTCAGGCGCATCTCGATCACGCTCGGGCGGCCGACCAGGATCGGGAAGGCCAGCCCCTGCGACACCAGCTCTTGCGTGGCGTGCAGCACGCGCTCTTCCTCGCCTTCCGCCAGCACCACCCGCTTCACCTCTTTGCGCGCCTGCGAGAAGATCGGTTTCATGAACAGGTTGGTTTTGTAGACGAACTCCGCCAGCTTCTCGACGTAGGCGTCGAAGTCTTCGATCGGGCGCGTCGCCACGCCGGAATCCATCGCCGCCTTGGCCACCGCCGGCGCGATCTTGACGATCAGGCGCGGATCGAACGGTTTCGGAATGATGTATTCCGGGCCGAAGGAGAGATCCTGGTCATCATAGGCGGAAGCCACCACGTCGCTCTGCTCCGCCAGCGCCAGATCGGCGATGGCATGCACGCAGGCCAGTTTCATCTCTTCGTTGATGGTGGTGGCGCCCACGTCCAGCGCGCCGCGGAAAATGAACGGGAAGCACAGGACGTTGTTCACCTGGTTCGGGTAGTCGGAACGGCCGGTACAGATGATGGCGTCCGGGCGCACCGCTTTGGCCAGCGGCGGCAGAATTTCCGGTTCCGGGTTGGCCAGCGCCATGATCAGCGGATCGCGCGCCATGGTTTTCACCATATCCTGCGTCAGGACGCCCGGGCCGGAGCAGCCGAGGAAGATGTCGGCGTTCGGGATGGCGTCGCCCAGCGTGCGCTGACCGTTATCCTCGATGGCATAGGCGGCTTTGGTCTGCTCCATGTTGGCGTCGCGGCCTTTATAGATGACGCCCTTGGAATCGCAGACGGTGATGTTCTGTTGACGCAGCCCCAGCGCCACCAGCAGGTTCAGACAGGCGATAGAGGCCGCACCGGCGCCGGACACCACCAGCCGCACATCGGAGATATTCTTCTTCACCACGCGCAGGCCGTTGAGCACCGCCGCAGTGGTGATGATCGCCGTGCCGTGCTGGTCGTCGTGGAACACCGGGATCTTCATGCGCTCACGCAGTTTCTGTTCGATGTAGAAACACTCCGGCGCCTTGATGTCTTCCAGGTTGATGCCGCCGAAGGTCGGTTCCAGCGCGGCGATAATGTCGATTAATTTGTCAGGGTTATGCTCATCCACTTCGATATCAAACACGTCGATACCGGAAAACTTCTTGAACAAAACGCCCTTGCCTTCCATCACCGGCTTACCGGCCAACGCGCCGATATTGCCCAGACCCAGTACCGCCGTGCCGTTGGAAATCACCGCCACCAGGTTGCCGCGCGCGGTGTATTTGTAGGCCGCCAGCGGATCTTCGGCGATCTCGAGGCAAGGCGCGGCGACGCCCGGCGAATAGGCCAACGCCAGATCGCGCTGGGTCGCCAACGGTTTGGTAGGGGAAACCTGGATCTTCCCTGGGACAGGAAACTGATGGAAATCAAGGGCACTCTGTTTGAGCTGTTCGTCCATTATGGATTCCTTTGTTTTTTGCTTTTATGTTGAGGTAAGGCTTTGAGGCTGCGCCCTGCCGTGGGCCATGGCGCCCAAGTACAATGACAGGGCACAGCCTTGAAGTATAGTGAGAGAAACATCACAAACTTTGAAGCGGACCATAACCTTGGCCGAAAGACCGTTTTAAAAGTAAAAAAAGGATCGCAAGACGAGTCGGAGAAGCGCCGCCATCAGTATGGCGGCAGCGTGGCGCGCCAGGCGTTGAGCGTCTCTACCTGACCGGCGCAAATGTGTAACGAGGTTTGTAACGCCAGGGTATAGCTTACCGCATCGCCCCAGGTCTCCCCTTGCAGCTGCGGTTGCTCACAAGGCGCAAACACCGACTCAGGGGGCAACAGCGGCACGGCCTGCGGCGGCGGCGGCCGGGCGCAGGAGCTCAAGCACAGCGCCAGGCAGAGGCTGAGCAGCGCAGGGATCGTTTTTAATCGCTTCACGGTATTTCCTCTGATAAGCCTCGTGTTGTTGGCGCAGCTGCTGTTCCTGCCGCTGCTGCGCCGCCATCAGCGCACGGTTTTGCGCATCCTGAGTCTGCAGGGTGGCGATTAGTCCGGCCTGCTGCGCCAGGCTTTTCTGCAGCTCTGCCGCCTGTTGCCGCGCAGACGCCAACTGGTGCGACAGCAGCGAGCTATAGCCACCCAGGCAGATTGCCGCCAGCAACAACAGCAGCAAGCCGCCCTGCATCAGTTTTTGCAGCCAACCGCTCATGCCGGGTAGTCCCGGAACGGCAGTTGGAAGTGCGGGCCATCCTTGAGGGTTTTCCATTCGCCGCCCCATTCGACGTTGATGCCGCATTCACGCGCCGCGCGCCGTACCGCCACCGCGATCTGCGCGTAGTAATCCCACTCCCAGGAGACCACGCCCGCCGGCATCGCCACCACGTCCACCGCGTGGCCGGTCAGGTGGCGGCTGCGCAGCGTTTGGCTGCTGCCGGCGCGCACCATTTCCCGCTGGCGCGCCATGCTGCGCAGCCCCTCGCTGACGGAAAACGGCACCAGCGAATAACGCAGCGCCAGACGAATAACGCGCACCAGATCCGGGTGCAAGCCGCGCAGGTTATCTTCGCTGCGGGCGGTAAAGCGAACCTCTTCGATGTCATTTAACATTTTTAAACCCCGTCTTTTTGCCGATGAATTTTTTAATTAAGGCGTTGATGTAATCCGCCCCCATAAAACCAATCAGTACGCTGGCCAAATTCGCCCAATTTAATTCCAGGCCCATCAACGCCAGCGCATCGCGCACCGTCCAGGCCAATAACGCACACATCGCCGCATTCAATAAACGGCGCCGAATACCCACGTTGCGATAGGCACCGTGCAATAGCGCCATCACGCCGGCCAAAATGGCGTTCAATACCGGCTGAAGATATTCACATACTCGCTGGACTATTAAGCCAACAGCGTCAGGCTCTATGCTGGACATAGCTCATCTCCTTTTTTATTTTTAATTAAATGCCAATCACGGCCGGTGGGACATCGGATAATCAGAATCTAGTTAAGGATGCTATTACAAAGCAAATGAATAAATACAGGCCCTATGGTCGAATTCATTCATGCTGAGCGCTGGCACAACTCATCAGCGCCAATTTATGCGGCAGTGAATAAAAATTCACTGTTATCGTGATTTATTTCGACTTTTGTTTTCACTAAAAATAAACATTAATGGCTGCGGGAAATAGTTCCCCAACATAAAAACAGCCACCCTGGAGAAATATCATGTCCACACGCAAAGCCGTTATTGGGTATTATTTTATTCCGACCAACCAAATCAATAATTACACCGAGACCGATACGTCTGTCGTGCCGTTCCCGGTTTCCAACATCACGCCGGCCAAAGCCAAACAGCTGACGCACATCAACTTCTCGTTCCTGGATATCAACAGCAATCTGGAATGCGCCTGGGATCCGGCCACCAACGATGCCAAAGCGCGCGATGTGGTCAACCGTCTGACCGCGCTCAAAGCGCACAACCCCAGCCTGCGCATCATGTTCTCCATCGGCGGCTGGTACTACTCCAACGATTTGGGCGTGTCGCACGCCAACTACGTCAACGCGGTGAAGACCCCGGCGTCGCGCACCAAGTTTGCCCAATCCTGCGTGCGCATCATGAAGGATTACGGCTTCGACGGCGTGGACATCGACTGGGAGTATCCGCAAGCCTCAGAAGTGGACGGTTTCATCGCCGCGCTGCAGGAGATCCGCACCCTGCTGAACCAGCAAACCATCACCGACGGCCGCCAGACGCTGCCGTATCAATTGACCATCGCCGGTGCCGGCGGCGCTTTCTTCCTGTCGCGCTATTACAGCAAGCTGGCGCAGATCGTCGCGCCGCTCGATTACATCAACCTGATGACCTACGATCTGGCCGGCCCCTGGGAGAAGATCACCAACCACCAGGCGGCGCTGTTCGGCGACGCGGCCGGGCCGACCTTCTACAACGCGCTGCGCGAAGCCAATCTGGGCTGGAGCTGGGAAGAGCTGACCCGCGCCTTCCCCAGCCCGTTCAGCCTGACGGTCGACGCCGCGGTGCAGCAACACCTGATGATGGAAGGCGTGCCGAGCGCCAAAATCGTGATGGGCGTCCCCTTCTACGGCCGCGCCTTCAAGGGCGTCAGCGGCAGTAACGGCGGCCAGTACAGCAGCCACAGCACACCGGGTGAAGATCCGTATCCGAACACCGATTACTGGCTGGTGGGCTGCGATGAGTGCGTGCGCGACAAGGATCCGCGCATCGCTTCCTATCGCCAGCTGGAGCAGATGCTGTTGGGCAACTACGGCTATCAGCGGTTGTGGAACGACAAGACCAAAACCCCTTACCTGTACCATGCGCAAAAAGGGCTGTTCGTCACCTATGACGATGCCGAAAGCTTCAAATACAAAGCGAAGTACATCAAGCAACAGCAACTGGGCGGCGTGATGTTCTGGCATCTGGGGCAGGACAACCGCAACGGCGATCTGCTGGCCGCGCTGGATCGCTATTTCAACGCCGCAGACTATGACGACAGCCAGCTGGATATGGGTACCGGCCTGCGCTACACCGGCGTCGGCCCCGGCAACCTGCCGATCATGACCGCGCCGGCTTATGTGCCGGGCACCACTTATGCGCAGGGCGCGCTGGTGTCCTATCAGGGTTACGTCTGGCAGACCAAATGGGGTTACATCACCTCCGCGCCGGGTTCCGACAGCGCCTGGCTGAAGGTGGGCCGCGTGGCGTAAGCCATAAAAAAACCCCGTAGCCGAACGCTGCGGGGTTTTCATTGAGTTAACCGTTTGATTTTCGCGTCCCTTCGTCTCTATTCCTTCAGTTGTGGCACCAAGGATACCCGCCATCCCGCACCACTTCCCGGCCCATCAGGCTGTAAACATCGCTTTTGCGCGTCAGCCGCTCATGCCACCAGCTAAATCCGGCGCCCTTGCTGGCCGGGTGCCACGCCAGCCAAATCATTTCGTCGCCCTTTTGCATTTCCACCGGCACCGTCACCAGTTCGCCGCTGGCCAATTCCTTTTCGATCAGCGCAGGCGGCAGAAAAGCGTGGCCGATGCCGCGTTTGAGCAGCGCCAGGTTGCTTTCCACGTCGCACACCACCAGCTGGCGCTGCAAAGGCAGCGTGCCGTGATTGCGTTTGGGCAGCTCATGGCTGCTGTCGGCGATCACCACCACGATGTCGTTCAAGCGCTGCTTCTTGCACACCGGCTTTCTCTGCGCCGCGAACGGGTGCGAGGGCGACACGCACAGCACAAAGTTGAGCTTGCCGAGCATCAGGGTTTTGGCCTGCACGCTGTCGGGGATTTGGCCGATGGCGATGATCAGATCCGCCCGGTTGTTCTTCAGCGCATCCCAGGTGCCGTTCAACGCTTCCCGCTGCACCGAGATATTGGCGTTCGGGCAATGCTGAATATAATCGCGGATATCCTGCGTCAGGGTCTCCAGTGGGAAGAAGGTGTCTACCGCCAGGCGGATATTATTGTCCAGCTTGGGGATGTTACGCACCCGGCTTTCCAGATCCTGCACCGCATTTAATATCCAGCCGCCTTCCTGCAGGAGAAATTCCCCTTCATCCGTCAGGGTAATCATGGGGCCATTGCGATGAAAAAGTTTCACGCAGAGTTTGCTTTCAATATTGGAAACCCGATAAGAGATCGCCGAAGGCGTTTTATGCAGCGCCTCCGCCGCCATAGAGAAAGAGCCGGTGCTCTTGATGGTACTGATTATTTTAATCGCGTCCAGGGATAATCTAGTCATACAAATTCCTCTTTAAAATAAAATAAGAAAAATGACACTAAATTCCCACGGTGGTGGCGCACAAAAATCGATCAAATCGAACAAGGGTACTCAACGCAACAAGCAATATACGTCATAAATGAGAGCGCTATCTTAAATACTATTCATCACTACATGATATAAATTTCATCATAGCGCCGTGCTTTTACACTGTGACAGTAAAATAAATTCAGCCTAACGATCAAAGATCGTCATCATAATAATTTTAGTTAATAGCCGTTAAAACATTCCGCTCTACCGCACAACCAGAATGATAAAAATAAAACAAGCCGACAAGAAGGGGTATTTCTAATTGCGTTATTAGCCTCTCATTTTGTCGGTGAAATACGTTCAACTTACAACATAATTTCAGTCAGGAGTGACTTATGAACAAAACTTCCCGTACCCTGCTCTCTCTGGGCCTGCTGAGCGCGGCCATGTTCGGCGTTTCGCAACAGGCGAATGCCCACGGTTATGTCGAATCGCCCGCCAGCCGCGCCTATCAGTGCAAACTGCAGCTCAACACCCAGTGCGGCAGCGTGCAGTATGAACCACAGAGCGTCGAAGGCCTGAAAGGCTTCCCGCAGGCCGGCCCGGCTGACGGCCATATCGCCAGCGCCGACAAATCCACCTTCTTCGAACTGGATCAGCAAACGCCGACGCGCTGGAACAAGCTCAACCTGAAAACCGGCCCGAACTCCTTTACCTGGAAGCTGACCGCGCGTCACAGCACCACCAGTTGGCGCTATTTCATCACCAAGCCGAACTGGGACGCTTCCCAGCCGCTGACCCGCGCTTCCTTTGACCTGACGCCGTTCTGCCAGTTCAACGACGGCGGCGCCATCCCTGCCGCACAGGTGACCCACCAGTGCAATATACCGGCAGATCGCAGCGGTTCGCACGTGATCCTTGCCGTGTGGGATATAGCCGACACCGCCAACGCTTTCTACCAGGCGATCGATGTCAACCTGAGTAAATAATCGGCAAAGTGAGGCGATCTTTGAGGGTTCAGCCTGGCGCTGAACCCTTATTTTTTTGGCTCTCACTCTACCGCCCCCTCGCCGCAAGCCGCGCCCCGCCTGGGTTTATTCGGTATTCATTGTTATTATCCATCGCAACAATCAGAAAAAGCGCATTTTCATTCCCGACCCGATGATGCAGTGTGTTCCCCCTATGATGAAAAAGGTTCTCATTTCCCTACGTTGAGCTTGGTCAAGGAGCTTATTAATGAATCAATTAGACGCACTCAAGCAGCTGACCACGGTGGTCGCCGACAGCGGCGATATCGAATCCATCCGCCAGTTCGAACCCCAGGACGCCACCACCAACCCTTCACTGATCCTGAAAGCCGCCGCGCTGCCACAGTACAAGGCGCTGATCACCGAAGCGTTGGATTATGCCCGTCGCCAGGGCGGCAGCAAGGAAACCCAGCTGATCAACGCCAGCGATAAGCTGGCGGTCAATATCGGCGTCGAGATCCTCAAAAGCGTGCCGGGCCGCATCTCCACCGAAGTGGACGCCCGCCTGTCGTTCGATCGCGGCATGTGCGTCGCCAAAGCGCGCAAACTTATTGGCATGTATCAAGAACAGGGCATCGACAAATCGCGCATCCTGATCAAACTGGCTTCAACCTGGGAAGGCATCAAAGCCGCCGAAGAGCTGGAAAAAGAAGGCATCAACACCAACCTGACGCTGCTGTTCTCCTTCGCCCAGGCCCGCGCCTGCGCCGAAGCCGGCGTGTATCTGATCTCGCCGTTCGTCGGCCGCATCTATGACTGGTACCAGGCCAAACAGCCTGCCGCCGACTACAATGCCGATCAGGATCCGGGCGTGAAGTCGGTGCGTACCATCTATGAATACTACAAGCGTCATCGTTACCAGACGGTGATCATGGGTGCCAGCTTCCGTAAGGTTGAGCAGATTTTGGCATTGGCCGGCTGCGATCGCCTGACTATCGCGCCGAACCTGCTGGAACAGCTGAAAAACAGCGACCAGCCGATCGAACGCAAGCTGACCCCGTCTACCGAGGGCTTCCACCAACCCGCTCCGCTGGCCGAAGCGGAATTCCGCTGGTTGCACAATCAGGACGCCATGGCAGTGGAAAAACTCGCCGAAGGTATCCGCCTGTTCGCCGTCGACCAGCAGAAGCTGGAAGACATGTTGGCCGCTCAACTGTAATCGCACTGGAGTTTCGTTATGTCTTCTCGTAAAGAGCTTGCCAACGCCATCCGC
>NZ_VOSN01000017.1:0-1105 GCF_020858655.1 Serratia montpellierensis | reverse complement strand
CGCTGATGTGGGTGGATCCGTTTGGGTTGACATGTAGCCATTCTGCTAAAAATCCTAAGCAGGCACATGCGGTCATTAAAGATAAATGGGGGCACGCAATGTCTAAAAGAGATATGCGTGAGCTACAAAACACAGTTGATAGAATTAAATTAAACAAACCTCATTATTCAAATGATGGAACAACATTTAGCAATACGCACTCTATTGGCAACTCTAATAGCCAGCGTCTTAACACTGGTAGTGGACCATATAAAGAATGGACTGTTAAGACACCAGATGTAGGTGGGAATGGAGCGAGGCGTGTGGTAGTTGATACGAAGACAGGTAAAGCTTATTATACTCATGATCATTATGATTCGTTTATAGAGATCGATCTTGGAGGGTGGAAATAATGGAAATAGGGCGGAAAGTCAAAATAGATTTTGCCAAGATAAAAACGCTGGATGATTTTTATACTGAATTGTCTGGTTTATTTGGGTTTCCTGATTTTTTTGGTAGGAATATCAATGCATTAATTGATTGTTTTTTCAGCTTGCGCTATCCGCAAGATGAAATGACGAAGATTCATGTAGCAGCTTCTGAGTATTTATTAATGGAGCTTCATCATTTCTCTTTAGCATCAGAGGAAATAAAGGAAACATTAATATTCACTATTGAAAATGTAAGCTTAAAATGCAAAGAAAAAGGCCAGGAGCCTTCGATTGTTTTATTGTTGAGGTAGCTTGATATAGTCGAAAAGGCTTTACGGCTTCTCGACTATTACTTAGCGATTAAACGCTAGATATATCTAGATAAAGTAGATTTCATAGGGATGATGAAGCCAGGACGTTCATAGGAATCCTTTCTTTGATTAATTAAGTCGTGAAAAAACAATGCCCTGCTCTTTAAAAAATATATGAAATTAAATATTCCAAATATTTATTGTAGAGCAGACAGTCTGCTGTAACACCGCGAGCCCAATCAGGGCAAACCGGGCACGCGGCTGGTGTACGATCTGGCGGATAGCTACGACGCCGATAATCGGCTGGTGCAGGCGCACGGCCGCGGCCCGCAGGGCGAGTTCGAGGCGCAGTACCATTACGACGCGCTGGGCCGCCGCAGCCGC
>NZ_VOSN01000016.1:0-250 GCF_020858655.1 Serratia montpellierensis | reverse complement strand
GCCCCTGATTGACCAGCGTCGGGCCGGCATAGGTGTTGGTGCCGGTCAGCTCCAGGGTTCCCGCGCCTTCTTTGGTCAGGCCGCCGTGGCCGGAAATGTTGTTGGAGTAGATTTCCCATCCACAGTGGAAGTCATCACATTTCCTGGCGTGCAGCGTACCGGCATCCACCTCGGCGCCTCTCCCCGGAATATTGGCGACAAACTGGGTCGGGCCATAGGCCACGCCCGTCGGATCCGGGATGCGGAACTC
>NZ_VOSN01000015.1:334623-347748 GCF_020858655.1 Serratia montpellierensis | reverse complement strand
TCCGTGTCGATGGAGGCGCATTATAGGGAGCCGGTTCAGAATGACAAGCGATAATCTGCATTTTTTATCTGACCGCTCACTATTCATTCGTAACGCCTATTAAACCCGCTTTTTGATGGCTGCCGGCAGGTCCGCCAGGCTATTTAGCACCCAATCGGCCAGCTTTTCGCCCTGCTCGGTCACCGGCTTGCCGGTACGCACCAGCACCTTAGTGCCAACGCCGGCCGCGATCGCCGCCTGCATATCTTCCGGTTTATCGCCCACCATATAAGAAGCGGCCATATCGATGTTCAATTCCTGCTGCGCTTGCAGCAGCATGCCCGGCTGCGGTTTGCGGCAGTCACACACCTGACGATACTCTTCTATTACTGCCTCCGGATGATGCGGGCAGAAATAGATGCCGTCGAAGTCGACGTCGCGATCGGCCAGCGACCAATCCATCCACTCGGTCAGGTACATAAATTGGTCTTCGCTGAACTTGCCGCGCGCAATGCCGGACTGGTTGGTCACCATCACCAACGCGAAGCCCATCTTTTTGAGTTCGCGACAGGCGTCAATCACGCCGTCAATAAAGTGGAAGTTGTCGATTTCATGGACATAGCCATGGTCAACGTTAATCGTACCGTCACGATCGAGAAAAATTGCTGGAACGCTTTGTGTCACCGCTTTGCTCCTGAGGGCCTGTATACGCTGACAGTATCGCATGTTTTACCCCGCACTGAGAACGCCGGAGAACGTCGTTGCCCGTTGACTTAGACGTCTAGACGCCTTAACATCTGACCCATACCTGGGTTCCACGCCGAGGTTTACTTTTATCTAGCCACGGGCAACCACGCTAAAATAAGAAGAATATGATTAAACTTTCTAACATCACTAAAGTGTTCCAGCAGGGTTCGCGCACCATTACCGCGCTCTCTGACGTGACCCTTCACGTCCCTGCCGGGCAAATCTATGGCGTTATCGGGTCTTCCGGTGCCGGCAAAAGCACGCTGATCCGCTGCGCCAACATGCTGGAGCGCCCAACATCAGGCCAGGTCCTGGTCGATGGTCAGGATCTGACTTCGCTGTCGGAAAGCGAACTGACGCGCGCCCGTCGCCAAATCGGCATGATCTTCCAGCACTTCAACCTGCTCTCTTCCCGCACGGTGTTCGGCAACGTCGCGCTGCCGCTGGAGCTGGACAATACGCCGCGCGCCGAGATCAAAAAGCGCGTGACCGAACTGCTGGAGCTGGTCGGCCTGGCGGACAAACACGACGCCTATCCGGCCAACCTGTCCGGCGGCCAGAAACAGCGCGTAGCGATCGCCCGTGCGCTGGCCAGTAACCCCAAAGTGCTGCTGTGCGACGAAGCCACCAGCGCGCTGGATCCGGCCACCACCCGTTCCATCCTGGAACTGCTGAAAGACATCAACCGCCGTCTGGGCCTGACCATTCTGCTCATCACCCACGAAATGGACGTGGTGAAACGCATCTGCGACCAGGTCGCGGTCATCAGCCAGGGGCAACTGATCGAAAAAGACAGCGTCAGCGAAGTGTTCTCACACCCGAAAACCCCGCTGGCCCAGCAGTTCATTCAGTCCACGCTGCATCTGGATATCCCGGACGACTACGCCGCGCGCCTGTCGCCGGAACGTCAGGGCGATCGCCAGCCGCTGCTGCGCCTGGAATTCACCGGCCAGTCGGTCGATGCGCCGCTGCTGTCTGAAGCCGCTCGCCGCTTCAACGTAAACAACAACATTATCAGCGCCCAGATGGATTATGCCGGCGGCGTGAAATTCGGCGTGATGCTGGCGGAGCTGCACGGCAGCGACGAAGACGCGCTGGCGACGATTAAGTTCCTGCAAGAAAATCAGGTAAAAGTAGAGGTTCTGGGTTATGTCTGAGGCAATGATGTGGTTGATGGCGCGTGGCGTGTGGGAAACCGTCATGATGACCTTTGTCTCCGGCTTCTTCGGTTTCGTGCTCGGCCTGCCGGTCGGCGTGCTGCTGTATGTCACCCGCCCGGGGCAGATCATCGCCAACAACTCGCTGTATAAAATCCTGTCCGGGCTGGTGAACATCTTCCGTTCCATCCCGTTCATTATCCTGCTGGTTTGGATGATTCCGTTTACCCGCATGATCGTCGGCACCTCTATCGGTCTGCAGGCGGCCATCGTGCCGTTGACCGTGGGCGCCGCGCCGTTCATCGCACGCATGGTGGAAAACGCCCTGCTGGAGATCCCGTCTGGTCTGGTGGAAGCGGCGCGCGCCATGGGCGCCACGCCGATGCAGATCATCAAGAAAGTGTTGCTGCCGGAAGCCCTGCCGGGCCTGGTCAACGCCGCGACTATCACGCTGATCACCCTGGTGGGCTACTCCGCCATGGGCGGTGCGGTCGGCGCCGGTGGCCTGGGCCAAATCGGTTACCAATACGGTTATATCGGTTATAACGCCACAGTGATGAATACCGTATTAGTATTACTGGTAGTTTTGGTTTATCTGATCCAGTTCTGCGGCGATCGCATCGTCAAAGCCGTTACCCATAAATAGTTTCACAGCATGTTAATGCGAGTCTAATGAGGAAGGGATATGTCGTTAAAATTTAAATCCATCGCGGCAATTGGCGCACTGATCGGCACTCTGGCTCTGGCGGGCTGCGGCCAGGATGAAAAAAATCCAAACCACATCAAGGTCGGCGTGATCGTCGGCGCTGAGCAGCAAGTGGCTGAAGTCGCTCAGAAAGTGGCGAAAGAGAAATACGGTCTGGACGTTGAGCTGGTGACCTTCAACGACTACGTGTTGCCGAACGAAGCGCTGAGCAAAGGCGATATCGACCTGAACGCCTTCCAGCACAAGCCATACCTGGATCAGCAAATCAAAGATCGCGGCTACAAGCTGGTGCCGGTCGGCAGCACCTTTGTTTACCCGATTGCTGGTTACTCCAAGAAAATCAAATCGCTGGACGAGCTGAAAGACGGTTCTCAGATTGCACTGCCTAACGATCCGACCAACCTGGGCCGTTCGCTGCTGCTGCTGCAGAAAGTCGGCCTGATCAAACTGAAAGACGGTGTTGGCCTGCTGCCGACCGTGCTGGACGTGACCGAGAACCCGAAAAACCTGAAGCTGGTTGAGCTGGAAGCGCCTCAGCTGCCACGCTCTCTGGACGATCAGCAGATCGCGCTGGCGGTGATCAATACCACCTACGCCAGCCAGATCGGCCTGACGCCGGCGAAAGACGGTCTGTTCGTGGAAGATAAAGACTCGCCTTACGTCAACCTGCTGGTTGCGCGTGAAGATAACAAAGATGCGGAAAACGTGAAGAAATTCGTGCAGGCCTATCAGTCTGACGAAGTTGACGCCGCCGCCAACAAAATCTTCAACGGCGGTGCGGTGAAAGGCTGGTAAGCGCTTATTCGCCAATTTTATTCCTATAATTGCAAGACGGGCCAAGGCCCGTCTTGTTATTTCCGCCATAGATTGCTTCAATAGCGCCACTTTCATTAAGGCAGAGGAATCTCAATGCGTGTTTTACCTCTCTGTTTGTTAGCGCTTGCGCTGGCCGGATGTTCATCGCAACGTATCGCGCCGTCCTCAACAAGCAGCACCAGCAAGCCGACCACCACCAGCCCGGCCAAGACCACGCCGGCCGCCCGCCCCGCTCCGGTAAAACTGTACAAAAGTGCAGAAGAGCTCGTGGGCAAGCCATTCCGCGATCTGGGTGAAGTGTCCGGCGAATCGTGCCAAACCACAGTACAAGACTCCCCACCGAATCTGGCTACCGCCCGTAAACGCATGCAAATCCGCGCGTCTTACATGAAGGCCAACGCCGTGCTGCTGCACGACTGCCAGATTGTCAGCGGCGTCGCCGGTTGTTACCAGCAGGCCGTCTGCCAGGGCTCGGCGCTTAACGTCTCGTCCAAATGACCGAATTCGTTTTCGAGCAGATCGGCGTGATCCGCTCGCCGTATAAAGAAAAATTCGCCGTTCCCCGCCAGCCGGGACTGGTCGAAGACGGTGGCGGCGAACTGCTGCTGCTGCCGCCTTACAACCAGGCGGAGGCGGTACGTGGCCTCAGCGATTTCAGCCATCTGTGGGTGATGTTCATTTTCCATCAAACCCTGGAGGGCGGCTGGCGGCCGACGGTGCGCCCGCCGCGTTTAGGCGGCAATGCCCGCATGGGCGTGTTCGCGACCCGCTCCACCTTCCGCCCCAATCCACTCGGCATGTCGCTCATTGAGCTGAAAGATGTGCGAGTAAAAAACGGCGAAGTGGTGCTGGAACTGGGCAGCCTCGATCTGGTCGACGGCACCCCGGTGGTGGACATCAAGCCGTATCTGCCGTTCGCCGAGAGCCAACCGCAGGCCCGCGCCGGCTTTGCTCAGGCCGCGCCCGCCGGCGATATGCCGGTGCGTTTCGCGCCGCAGGCCGAGCAGCAGCTGCAGCAACATCAGGCGCGTTACCCGCAATTACGGCGTTTTATCAGCCAGGTGCTGGCGCAAGACCCCCGTCCCGCCTATCGTAAAGGAGAGGACGTCGAACGGGATTACGCCGTCTGGCTGCTGGATTTCAACGTGCGCTGGCGCGTCGTGGACGGCCATACCGAAGTGTTGGCGCTCGACCCGCGTTAAAATTCCGCCGCCTCTCTTTTGGCAACCCGCTCGCGCTGGTAAACTAAACCACTTTTGTCACTTTTGGCCGCCACTCTGGCAGCCCGATGCAATTTGCAGTTCTAACGGAACCAAAACACCATGCGTACTAGCCAATATCTGCTCTCCACTCTGAAGGAGACACCTGCCGACGCCGAAGTGATCAGCCACCAGCTGATGCTGCGCGCCGGGATGATCCGCAAGCTGGCCTCCGGTCTTTATACCTGGCTGCCGACCGGCCTGCGCGTTCTGAAAAAGGTTGAAAACATCGTTCGCGAAGAAATGAACAATGCTAATGCGATCGAAGTGTCTATGCCGGTGGTTCAGCCTGCCGACCTGTGGCAGGAAAGCGGCCGTTGGGAGCAATACGGCCCCGAGCTGCTGCGCTTCGTCGACCGCGGCGATCGTCCGTTCGTGCTGGGCCCGACGCATGAAGAAGTGATCACCGATCTGATCCGCAACGAGATCAGCTCGTACAAACAGCTGCCGCTGAACTTCTTCCAGATCCAGACCAAGTTCCGTGATGAAGTGCGCCCGCGTTTCGGCGTGATGCGTTCCCGCGAGTTCCTGATGAAGGATGCCTACTCCTTCCACACCTCGCAGGAGTCTCTGCAGGAGACTTACGACGCAATGTACGAAGCGTACAGCAAAATCTTCAGCCGCATGGGCCTGGATTTCCGTCCGGTGCAGGCCGATACCGGCTCGATCGGCGGCAGCGCCTCGCACGAATTCCAGGTGCTGGCGGACAGCGGTGAAGACGATATCGTGTTCTCCACCGGTTCCGACTTCGCCGCCAACATCGAGCTGGCGGAAGCGGTCGCGCCGGCGGCTCCACGCGCGGCGGCCAGCGAAGCGCTGCGCCTGGTGGATACGCCAAACGCCAAAACCATCGCCGAGCTGGTCGAGCAATTCGCGCTGCCGGTGGAAAAAACCGTGAAGACGCTGATGGTGCACGCCGCCGAAGAGAGCGGCCACAAGCTGGTTGCCCTGCTGGTGCGCGGCGATCACGAGCTGAACGAAATCAAGGCCGAGAAGCTGGCTCAGGTAGCTGCGCCGCTGACCTTCGCCACCGAAGAAGAAATTCGCGCCATCGTCGGCGCCGGCCCGGGTTCACTCGGCCCGGTCAACCTGCCGATGCCGGTGGTTGCTGACCGCAGCGTGGCGGCGATGAGCGACTTTGGCGCCGGCGCCAACGTTGACGGCAAACACTACTTCGGCATCAACTGGGAGCGCGATTTGCCGCTGCCGCAGGTGGCCGATATCCGTAATGTGGTGGAAGGCGACGCCAGCCCGGACGGTCAGGGCACGCTGCTGATCAAACGCGGTATCGAAGTGGGCCATATCTTCCAGCTCGGCACCAAGTATTCGGAAGCGATGAAAGCGACCGTGCAAGGCGAAGACGGCCGCAATCAGGTGCTGACCATGGGTTGCTACGGCATCGGGGTCACGCGCGTCGTGGCCGCCGCCATCGAGCAGAACCACGACGAACGCGGCATCATCTGGCCGGACGCCATCGCGCCGTTCCAGGTCGCCATTCTGCCGATGAACATGCACAAGTCGTTCCGCGTGCAGGCGCTGGCTGAAGAGCTGTACAACACCCTGCGTTCCCACGGCATCGATGTGATCCTCGATGACCGCAAAGAGCGTCCGGGCGTGATGTTCGCGGATATGGAGCTGATCGGCGTGCCGCACTCTATCGTCATCGGTGACCGTAACCTCGACAACGAAGAGATCGAGTATAAGAACCGCCGCGTCGGCGAGAAGCAAATGATTAAAACCGGCGAAATCGTTGATTTCCTGCTGGGCCAGATCAAACGCTAAGCGACGAACGCCAGAAAATAAAAAACCCGCCTAGGCGGGTTTTTTTATGTCCGAAAACGCTTACTTGCTGCTGCAGTTCTTGCTGCGGTCGAACGCGATTTTGCCGTCCGGCACCACCGCCTTCTCTATCTGCCCTTCTTCCATCGATGGCTGCACGCTGAAGTGCGCATTGAAGGTCAGGAACACCGGCTCGCCGGCATTTTTGTTGGCTTTGGCGTAACCTTGCTCCAGCGCGATGTTGTTATCCACCGGGAACGTGATGCCCGTGGCACAATCTTTGAACACCGCCGCGTCAGCCATATAGCTGTAGCTGCCTTTCATCATCATCGGGGTTTTAGGCAACGGTTTTTCAACCGGCTCGAGGCGGTAATTCAGCTTGGATTCGATCGGCACGCCGCTGCGATCCAGCATCTCCAGGCTCTTGCCCACCGGACGGAAGTAGCGTTTTTCACCGGTGCTGTCGGTCAGCACCAGCTTATCCGCAGTGCGCGCCCATTTGCCGTAGTCGGCAAAGGTCTGATCGCCGTCTTTGGTGTCGCGATAGGTTTCCTGCAGCACAAAGGTGCCGTCCTCATCCAGGAACAGCGCCGTATCCAGACCGCCGCAATCGGCGCAAGGCAACAATCCTTGATAACTCTGCGGCATCGCCTGCAGCGGTTGTTCCTTCGGCTGATAATGATTGTTGCATCCCAACAACGAGAGTGCGCCTGCCGCCAAGAACAGGGCTATCGTAATTTTCTTCACAGTTATTCTCCTACTGTGTTCATGTATTCCTAAGTGCGAACCTTGCCACGCAGCGCCTTGGTGGCGCCTTTACGCGTCTTGCCTTCCAGACGACGCAGTTTCGCTCCTTTCGTCGGCTTGGTCGCCTTGCGCGTTTTTTCCACCACCATCGCCTGCTGAATCAGCGCGACCAGCCTGGCCAACGCCGCTTCGCGATTCAATTCCTGACTGCGATACTCTTGCGCCTTGATAATCACCACGCCATCAGCGGTAATAAGATGATGATTCAGCGCCAGCAGCCTTTCCTTATAATACTCTGGCAGGCTGGATGCCCGGATGTCAAAGCGCAAATGGATCGCCGTTGAGGTTTTGTTCACGTGCTGGCCGCCCGCGCCCTGCGCGCGGATCGCCGTCAATTCCAGCTCATTATCCGGTATGGCTACGTTTCTTGACAGTTCCAGCACCGGTTACACCTGTGCCTGCTGCCACTCGGCAAACTGGATTTCCAGACTATTCTGAGCATCGGACAGCCAAATAGTTCCCTCCTGCAGCGTTGCCTGCAGCGTCATGGTGCGGCTGGCCAATGCCGTCAGGCGCGCCAGCTGCTCGTCGTCGAGGAAACGCACGCTCAGGTTCTTGTAGCCGGCCACCTTACCCTGCATTCCCTGCCACCAAACGTGCGCGGCGCGCTCGCCGTAGGCGTACAGCACCACGCGCGGCGACTGGTTGCAGGCCTTGCGAATGCGTTTTTCGTCGGGCAATCCCATCTCGATCCACATTTCCAGCCCATTGTGGTCGTTGCGCTGCCAGATCTCCGGCTCGTCGTCGGCGCTCAGCCCTTTGGTGAACACCAACCGCTCGTCGGCATGGCAGATCCAGGCCAACAAACGCAGCATCATACGCTGCTCGTTTTCGGACGGGTGTTGCGCCAGCGTCAGCGTAGCGTCGTGGTAGAAGTGACGATCCATATCAGCAATATTGACCGCGGCTTTATAAATGGTTGCTTTCAGCGCCATGGGTGACCTCGTTATTATCCGGCGACAGTGTACTTGATCAGGGCCAAACCCCGCCAGCGCGGCCAGGCCGCGGCAGTGCGAAAGGCGTGCCGGGGTGCTGATAACTCCATAACAGCTGTGCTATAGTCGTCTAGGATAGGATAAAACTCCGAGAGCCTGCGCCTCATCGCGATAGTAGTCTTGATGATGCAGAGGTTCTTAAGGGAGGAAACTGTGCAACAATACTGTGAGTTAGTACGCCGTACTTACGCCGAGATTGGCAGTGGAGATCTTGGCTACGTGCCTGATGCGCTGGCTTGTGCGTTAAAGGCATTGGACGATGTCGCAGCGAACGATGCGCTACCGTCCTCCGTTAGGGAACAGGCGGCCTTTGCCGCCGCTAACTTATTGGTGAGCGACTATGTTGATGAATGATGAGTACCAACCCATCAATTGCGATGACTACGACAACCTGGAACTCGCCTGTCAGCATAAACTTATTCTGAAGCTGGAGTTACGCGACGGAGAAATGATCGAGGCCAAGGCGATCGACCTGCTGCAAAAGAAACGCGTTGAGTATCTGACCATCGAACAGAACGGCCAGCAGCGCGACCTGCGCCTGGACCATATCAGCAGTTTCAGTCATCCGGAAATCGGTACCGTGGTCGTCAGTCTGTCGGACTGAGCAGCGGTAACCCCATCCCAACAGGGCAGCCCAACGGCTGCCCTCGTCATTTAAGGCTTCAGGCTGGCGTAATAGGCCGCCAGATCGGCGATATCGTCATCCGACAGCCCCGACACGTAGGCCTTCATCACCTCGGCCTGGCCGCCGTTGCGCTCCCCTTTCTTATACGCCTGCAACGCGTGCTGCAGGTACATGGCGTTCTGCCCGGCCAGATTCGGGTACATCGGCACCGTCACCTTGCCCTGCGCGCCGTGGCAGGCCGCACAGGCGGCGGCTTTCGCCTGACCGGCCGCCGCATCCCCCGCCGCCAACGCCGGCAGGCTGAACAGGCCGGCGGCCAACAGCGTGATCCCCATAAACTTCATCATTGCTCCTCGCGATTATGATTTTTTTTCCCAGCGCAATCGCCACGGGCGTTCGCCTTCCGGCACCTGCCCCGCCTCACAGACGAATACGCCCAGCGCGGCGATCAACTGCTCATCATAATAAATCAACGGGATGCGTTCACGCTGCCAGGGAGGAATACCCAGCTCCTGCCACAGTTTTTTTATCGGCCGCGAATGGACGCGCCCCACGATGCGCACCGCACCCTGCACGCCGCCGAACCGAACGCTGACCTGTTGCGATGGCTGCGGTGCGCGCAGCACCAGCTCGCCCTCACCGGCAATCAACTGCCCCAGCCCGTCCGGCAACGTCAGCGGCTGGTCGGGCTGCCAGGGCAGATGCACATCGCGCAGCGCCGCCAGCGGCGGCAACAGGTGCAATCGGCCGCGGAAACGGCGAATCTGATAGGCGCCGAGCTGCAGCTGCGGTTCGGCATCCTCCCGGCTGAGCGCCACCTCTTCCCACAGGCGCTGAAGCTGCTCACGCGCCGGCATGGTGACGTTAAACAATGCGATCCAGCGCCGCAGCAAGGCGAAGCGCCGCACCGGCGAACAGTCAGTCAGGCCGTCAATCGCCAATGAGCGATCCGCCGCCAACAGGCTTTGCAGCGGTTCTGCCAGCAGTTCGTCCAGCAGTTGCTCCTGCTCGGCGCACAGGCCGGCGCTGCGCGCTACCGCCGAGGCGAAGTGCGGCCAGCGCTGGTTGAGCTGCGGCAACACCTGCAACCGCAGGAAATTGCGATCGAAGCGCGTGTCCTGATTGCTGTCGTCATCTATCCAGGTTAAGGCGTGGCGTTGCGCGTAGCTTTCCAGCGTCTGACGCGAACAGCCCAACAGCGGCCGCAACAGCAGGTGCTCGCCCAGCGTCGCGCGCGCCGCCATCGCCGACAGCCCCGCCGGCCCGCTGCCGCGCTTGAGCGCCAGCAGGAAGGTTTCGCTTTGATCGTCGAGGTGTTGCGCGGTGAGCAGCACTTCGCCCTCCGTGAGGGCGGCGCTGAAGGCGGCATAGCGCGCCGCACGCGCCGCCGCCTCGATGCCGCCCTGGCGGGCGTCCACCTGCACATGCGTCACCGTCAACGGGATCTGCCAGTCGGCACACCGGCGGCGGCAATGCTCCACCCAGCGATCGGCAAAGGCGCTCAGGCCATGATGCACGTGCAGCGCGCGCAGCTGCATCCCCGGACGTTGGCAGCGCAACGTCGCCAGCAGATGCAGCAGCACGCTGGAGTCCAGGCCGCCGCTGAACGCCACCAGCAGCCGCTGCTGTGCGCCCAACTGGTCCGCTACCCGCGTCGTTAATTGATCAGTATCCATCGGTAGGCTTTGTCACTTCTACATAGCTGCACGTTAACCCCGCCTACCGTCATCAATCAAGCATTAACCGTCCTGGCCTGGCGCCGCGTCAGCAGCCACCAGCCGCCCAGTACCGCGATCACCGCCAGCGCGCATCCGGCCGCCCCCCAGCCGATCTGGGCGAAAATGCGGCCATATGCCTGCATCGCCGCCCCCTCGATGTGATCCTCGGCGGTCTGATTGGCGATGATGCCCGCCAGATAGTTGGCGATCGAACCGGTGGCCAGCATATAGATGCCGGTCAACACGCCGGTAGCGCCGGGAATATTCAGCCGGGTGATCTGCGCCATCGCCACCGGATCGATAAACAGTTCGGCAAAGCCCATCACCGCCAGACCGGCGATCATCAGCCCCATCGATCCCGGCCCGTTCAGCCGCGTATTCAGCGCCATCAGCGTAAAGCCGACGCCGATCAACAGCAGACCGAAGGCGAACTTGTACCAGATGCGCAGCGTCCGGTCGCCCGTCCCGTCGCCGCTCGCCAGCCACGCTAGCGCCACGCCGCCCAGCATCACCGCGCCGGCGTTAACCGACTGGAACAAGGCGGTCGGCACCGTCCAGCCGAACCAGCGCCGATCGACGAAGTGATCGATAAACAGGCTGATGGAGCTGCCGCCCTGCTGGGCGAAAGCCCAGAACAGCGTGCCCAGCAGCATCAGCACAACGATCTGCCACAGCCCCCGGCGCTGGCCGGCGTCCGCACGCAGCATAATGCGCGCCACCAGCACCACCGCCGCCACGCATACCAGCCCGAGCAAATAGCCGGCCCAGTCGTGCACAAACAGCAGCGTGAAGAACAGCGGCGACGCCAGCAGCGCCGCCAACAGCCAACCCCAGTGCGGCAAGCCCAGGCTCCTGGCGCGCATCAGCGGTGCATTCACGCCGCGCGTGTGGCGGAAGTGACGCCCGCCAAGCAGGAAAATCACCAAGCCGGCGAACATGCCAATCCCGGCCAACGCAAAGCCGACGTGCCAGCCATAGCGCTCGGCCGCCAACCCGCAGGCGATCGGCGCCAAAATAGATCCGACGTTGCCGGCGGCGTACAGCAGCGAGAAGCCCCCTTCGCGGCGCGAGTCCTGCGCCGGATACAGTTCGCCCAGCAGGCAGCTGATATTGGATTTGAACAGGCCGTAGCCGCAGATGATGATCGCCAGCGCCAGATAGAGCGACTGGGCGGAGACTGCGCTCACGCCGAGCACGATATGCCCCAGGGTCATCAGCGCCGCACCGGCGATCACCGCAACGCGATTGCCCAGCAGGCGGTCGGCGAGCCAGCCGCCCAGAATAGGAGTGACGTAAACTAACGAAGCGTAGGCGCTGTAGAGATCGATGGCGTGGCTGTCGGTATAGCCGAGTTGGTGGGTCAGATAGAGGATCAGTAACGCACGCATGCCGTAAAAGCTGAAATATTCCCAAATTTGTATCGCTACGACATAGTAGATTGCGCGCGGCTGTGAGGGTGTTTTCATGGTGGTCTCCCATCAGTCGGTGAACGGCAAAGGGGAAGCGCGAGCGCCTCCCCTCTTATTGGCTGCGGTTATTTCGCCTTCAGCACTTTCACCCGATAACGTCCGTCCGCCTGACGATAGGCGCCGTGAATGTCGGTTTCAAAGCCCGGATAATGCGCGCCGATTTCGCACAGCATCTGCAGGAACTCCAGCACCGGCCGGCTCTCCTCGGTCAGCATTTCGCCCGGCATCACCAGCGGCACGCCCGGTGGGTATGGGAGGATCATATTGGCGTTGACCTTGCCGACCATCTCTTCCAGATAGACCTCTTCCACTTCGCCGTGCAGCTCTTTCTGGAACGCCTGGTACGGATTCATCACCATGGTTGGCAGCACTTCGAACGCACGGTACATCAGGTCCGGCAGGTTGTGTTGCTCCACCAGGCGGTGAATGTTCTGCGCCAGATCCTGAATGCGCATGTTTTCATAGAAATCAGGCGCTTCGTGATACAGCGAAGGCAGCATGTTTTTCACCCGCAGGTTCAGGTCGAACGAGCGTTTGAAGTCAGTCATCGCGCGCAGCAGGCTGAGCGCCTTGGTTTTGTCGATGCCGATGCTGAACAGGAACAGCAGGTTGTAGGGCCCGGTTTTCTCGACGATGATGCCGCGTTCGTCGAGGTATTTCGCCACGATGCTGGCCGGGATGCCGAACGGCTGCATCTCGCCTTCCTTGCTCATCCCCGGGGTCAGTATGGTGACCTTGATCGGGTCGAGATACATGTGTTCGTTATCGATGTTCTTGAAGCCGTGCCAGGCGCTGTCGGAACGCAGCGGCCAGCATTCCGGCTCATCGATATGCTCCGGCTGCCAGACGTCGAAGAACCAGCCGTCGGATTCGACTTTCAGGCGTTTGATCTCTTTGCGGAACTTGATCGCGCGCTCGATAGAGCCGTTGATCAGGCGCTTGCCGGCGTTGCCTTTCATCATCGCCGCGGCGGTTTCGGTCGACGCCACGATGCCGTAGTGCGGCGAGGTGGTGGTGTGCATCATGTAGGCTTCGTTGAAGGTTTCTTCGTTGATGTCACCCTTCACG
>NZ_VOSN01000015.1:328403-334495 GCF_020858655.1 Serratia montpellierensis | reverse complement strand
GGTGTTGTACAGCAGGCCGTCATAGGTGGAGTTGGTGATCACCGCATGTACCGGCCAGGTGGCGTTCGGGGTGTCCTTCACGCGCTTGGCGATGGTGGCGCGCTGGAACTCGCTCTGCGGAATGCCGCCGAGGATGCCGTAGGCGTTGCGGGTCGGACGGAAGTAGATCGGCGTGATGTCGCTCATCATCATCAGGTGAGTCAGCGACTTGTGGCAGTTACGGTCAATCAGCACCGTGCTGCCCGCCGGCGCCGAGTACATGCCGACGATCTTGTTGGCGGTGGAAGTGCCGTTGGTGATCATGTAGCTGCGTTCGGCGTTGAACACGCGGGAAATGTACTCTTCCGCTTCTTTATGCGGGCCGGAGTGATCCAGCAGCGATCCCAGTTCGGACACCGAAATCGAGATATCCGACTTCATGGTGTTCGGGCCGAAGAAATCGTAGAACAGACTGCCCACCGGGCTTTTCTGGAACGCGGTGCCGCCCATGTGGCCCGGCGTACAGAAGGTGTATTTGCCTTCACGCACGTATTTGAACAGCGCCTTGGTCAACGGCGGCAGGATGGTGTCGATATACTCGTCGGTGTTCTGTTTGATCTTGGCGGCGATGTCGGTTGCCGCGCCGAGCGCATATTCGAAGAAGCGCACCTGCATGCGCAGATCGTTCAGGCTGACGTCCAGCGTCGAATAGGTGTTGGCGAACGCGTACAGCGGCATGTATTCGTTCAGCTGGCTGATCTCTTCGCACAGCTCCAGATTGTATTTGTCCCAGTCGAAGATCACCCCGCACAGGCGGGCGTTGTTCTCGATCAGTTTCAGCAGGTCTTCGCGATCGTTAGGGTAAACGATGCGGAAATCCAGACTTTCCAGCGCCTGATGCAGTTCACGGATAGGCTCTTCTTTGAAGTAGACACCCATGTGATTCATGATGGCGATAACGTTCATATGCATTTCTCCTGGCAAAGCAAGCCCCTTCCCGTCGCGGCTGACAGGTCGGAAAGAAAGGGGCTGGGTAAATTCAGTCGGTCAGCGGACGCGAATCAGTGCGCTTTGGCCGTGGTGTTTTCATCGACCGCCGCTGCGTTGGCAGCCTGGCGGGTATTCATTTTCCGGGCGTAGAACATCAGGATAATCAAGCTGATGATAAAGGTGCCGGACAGTTCGAATGAGTTGGCGCCCATCAGCGCGATGAAGCAGAAGCCGCAGCCGCACACCGAAGCGATCAGGCTCAGCAGGTTGCGCACGTTGACCCCTTCGAAGCGGATCAGGTCTACGCAGGAGTAGAAGTAAGGCAGCATGGTCAGCAGCACCGCGATGCCGGTCAGTTCGCCGAACAGGTCGGACGCTTTGCCGCCGGCGGAGCTCATCAGGGTGATCAGCACCATCAGCGCGGTCATTTTGCAGCCGGCCAGCAGCAGGCCTTTCTTCGGAATGCCGTTTTTATCCAGCTCGCCGTACACTTTCGGGAAGTTGCCGTCGTTGGCGGCGCGTACCCCGGCCTGGCCGACCAGCATCATCCACGAACCGAGCGAGGTCAGGCAGGCGAAGGCGGTGAAGGCGGAAACCATCGGTGCGGCCCAGTTGCCCATAATCGCCGAGGCGCTGATGGCGAACGGCGCGCCGCTGGCGGCCATTTCAGACGCCGGGAACATGCCGCTGATCACCTGGGTAGCGGCGATGTAGATGATGCCCGCCAGGCCGGTGCCGAGCATGGTCGCCAGCGGCACGGTGCGTTTCGGGTTTTTCACCATGCCGGTGCTGACCGCCGCGGATTCCACGCCGATGAACGCCCACAGGCACAGCAGGATACTTTTGATCACCGCATGGCTGTCGGTGGTGCCGGAGGTATTCCAGTTAGCCTGGTAAGTGGCGGCGTCAAACCAGTGCCAGCCGAGGGTGGCGGTCACGATCACCGGGATCAGCACCAGCACCAGACCCAGGGTGGTCAAACGGCTGACCCAGGTTCCGCCCAGCATGTTCACGAAGGTGAAGACCCACACGATGGCGATACAGGCGATGCCGGCAGGTACCGGGTTGTTCAGCGCCGGGAAGAAGGTGGAGAGATAAGAAACGGCGGTAATGCCGATGGCCAGGTTACCGATCCAGTTGGCATGGTAATAAAGCACGCCGGTCTGGAAACCGAAGGCCGGGGAAATTTCACCGGCGTAGGCGATGGGGCCACCCTGCTGCGGGTTTTTGGTGGCGAGACGGGCATACACATAGGCCAGCGACATCGCCCCGATAATCGAGATCACCCATCCCCAAATAGCGATGGATCCGAGACTCGCCAGGTTGGCGGGCAATAAGGCAATCCCGCTCCCCATCATATTACCGGCGACGACGCCGGTGCAGGCAATAAGCCCTATTTTCTTGGGTGAAGCCATGGTCAGTTTCTCCTGATTTACGTTTCTTATAAGCCACACCCATAAATAAAAGATTTTAATGAGCCGGCTTGATAGTCAGGATGCTAACCATCGGGGGGAATAAAGTCCTAAAGATAAAGTGAGATTACGCTCATGATCATACAAATGATAACCTGAGGTTTTTCATTAACACATCAAGATAAAAAGGTAAGCTAAAGAAAAGATAAACATCATTTAAAAACAACAGCATGAAAAGGTTAATGACGCATAACAAACGGCAAAAAAGAAATAATATCGCGCAGAAAAATAATACATTCATGCAACATGGCTTCACCAATAAATAACGCCACCAAAATTCCCTGAGAATAATGGCGGCGTGATATCGGTTAATTATTGGCGCTGATAGTTATTTAAATAAGGCACCACGTTGGTCAATGACGTCTGGAATACACCATTGGTGATCCAATGCAATGTGTCTTCGCCGGGGCGAAGATTGAATGCGGTAATATAAGAATCCGCCGCCAAATGGTTTTGCCCCTGCATTTCATACACCTTGCCCAGCAGCACATAATTCAGCCACGACATTTGCAATTCAATCCCCAGGTCGATAGCCCGGTGCGCCTCGTCAATGCGCCCCTGCGTCAATGCATCCACCGCCAGAACTTGCTGCATGATTGGCGTGTTTTTCAATTCGGGGATCGTCGCCAGATGGCTGATATCGGCGCGCAATTGCGCCAAGGCCTGGCTGTCGAACGGTTGGTAAGAATTGCGCAGTACATCCACCAGCGCCTTTTCCGCCAGCAGGTAGTGGAAGTTCGGCGCGCTTTTAATCAACTCGCTCAGCTGGGCGCTGGCGCGGGTCAACGAATCGGCATCGCCGTGGATCAACAACTGATGCGCCTGGTAGAAACGCTGCAGCAACGGCCCGTTGTCGGGCAGCAGCTGCGCCAGACGCTGCTCCAGCTGCGGTGGCCAAGGCTGCTTCAGTGCAGCGGACAGGCTGGAGAGGAAGTCGGCCTGGATCTTCAGCTGGTTATCGGCGGTAATGAAGTAACGCTTGTCGAGCATGACTGAGCTGTCGGCGTTATCCACCAGCCGCACGGACAGGAAACACTGCTGGGCGCGGTAGTGGCGCTGATTGACGAACTCGATATACAGCGACTTGCCCGAGTTGCTGGGGCCGGAATAGTTGTAGTTGGTCTGGTCGTGCACCAGGAAGGTCGAATAGGTGTTCAACGAATCGGTGATCAGCTCGCTGACGCCCACCACATAAGAGAGCTGCGGCATCCAGTTGCTGCAGCTCTCGCCGCCCTGGATGCGAATATCGATATCGCGCGGGTTAAGCAGCACCGGCATGGTGGATACCGGCACGCGCTGCGACAGCGTGGCGATGCCGACAAACGCCACGCAGACGCTCAGTGCGCTCAGAAACGCCAGCCACACCCAGAAGGTCGAGCGGCGATAAAAACGCGGCTTCTTTTCGCCGGGCGCGGCAGGCGGTGCGCTTGCCCGGCGCGGCGGCACATACGGCGTCTCGTCGTCTTCCTCGCTGCCGTCTTCCGGTTCATGCATGATCACCGCAATCTGCGGCGCCTGTGCGGGAGCGGGTTGCGTCTCCCCTTCTTCACACCAGATCACCGACGTCACCAGCTTATACCCGCGCTTGGGCACGGTGATAATGTATTCCGGGCTGTCGCTGTCGCCGTCTTTCAGGTATTTGCGCAGCTCTGAAATGCATTGGGTCACCACGTGGTTGGTGACGATATTGCGCTTCCAGACGTTGTCGATCAGCTCGTCGCGGCTCAGCACCACGTCGGGGTGCCGGGCGAAATAGCACAGCATGTCGATCAGGCGCGGTTCCAGCGTTTTTTGGCGGCCGTCGCGGCTGATGGTGTTGTCGGCAGGGGTAACCAGCCACTCCCCGACGCGAAAAGCAGGCTCTTGCATGGCGGAAATAACTCTGTAGGCATGTAGGGCAAGGGCGCGATCATAGCATAACCGCCCCCGGCTGTGGCCGCCGGGAGGCGATTAAGCCGTTAACTCTCGTATAATTCTAACGGTAAACCATCGGGATCGCTGAAAAAGGTAAAGCGGGATTGGGTGTAAGGATCGACGCGCACCGGTTCGCAAGCGCCGCCGGCCGCCTGCAGATGGGCGATGGCCTGGTCGATGTCGTCGACGCTGAACGCCAAATGGCGCAGACCGCAGGCCTCCGGGCGGCTGACGCGGGCCGGCGGCGAAGGGAAAGAAAACAGCTCGATAGTGTATTGCCCGTTGAGCGCCAGATCCGCTTTCCAGGAGTCGCGCTCCTCGCGGTAGACTTCGCCCAACAGGGTAAAACCGAGGATGTCGCAGTAAAAACGCTTGCTGACGGCGTAGTCCGCGCCAATGATCGCGATATGGTGTACCTGACGTAATCCCAGCATAGAAACCTTCTCCTGTTCATTCTGATGGGGCACGGTATCCGGCGGCGGCGATGACGTCAATGAGAACGCCCGGCATCTCTCTCCAGACCGCCGGGCGCGTTCTTGCACTATGGCTGCGGGGCTTTCAACACCTTCACCAGATAGTGCCCGTCCTCCGTCAGCTTGGCGCCGTGGATGTCGGTTTCAAACCCGGGATAGCGCTCGCCGATCGAGCACAGCATCAGCAGGAAATCGAGCACCGCCCGGCTCTCTTCGGTGATCATTTCCCCCGGCATCACCAGCGGCACGCCCGGCGGATAAGGCAGGATCATATTGGCCGCCACCTTGCCCACCAGCTGATCCAGCTCGCAGGTTTCCACATTGCCGCGCACCTGTTCCTGGAACATCTGGTGCGGCGTCAGCTTCATTTCAGGCAGCACGTCGAACGCCCGCTGCATCAGGCGCGGCAGATCGTGTTGGCGGATCAGCCGATGAATGCCGGCGGCCAGATCCTGGATACGCATATGGCGATAAAAATCCGGATCCTCGGCGTACAGATCCGGCAGCATGTTCTTCACCCGCAGGTTGAGATCGTAAGCGCGCTTGAAGTCAGTCAGGCCGCGTAACAGGCTCATCGCCTTGGTTTTGTCGATGCCGATGCTGAACAGGAACAGCAGGTTATAGGGCCCGGTCTTCTCCACTACGATGCCGCGTTCGTCGAGGTACTTCGCCACCAGCGCCGCCGGGATCCCTTCCTCCTCCAGCGCGCCCAGCTCGTTCATGCCCGGCGTCAGGATCGTCACTTTGATCGGATCAAGGTACATGTGATCGCGATCGGTCTGGCCGAAACCGTGCCAGTTATCGTCGGGATCCAATGGCCAGCACTGCGCCTCATCGATCTCTTCCGGCTGCCAGATATCGAAGAACCAACTGTCGCTCTCCTCGCGCAGCCGCTGCACTTCACGGCGAAAATGCAGCGCGCGCTCCACCGAACGGTTGATCAAACGGCGACCCGGGTTGCCGCGCAGCATGGCCGCAGCGGTCTCCATCGATGCCACGATGCCGTAGTGCGGCGAGGTGGTGGTATGCATCATGTACGCTTCGTTGAAGGTGCTCTCGTCGTAGTCGCCCTTGATATGAATCATCGAAGCCTGCGAGAAGGCCGCCAGCAGTTTGTGGGTGGACTGGGTTTCGTAGATCACCTTGCCCTCCACGCGGCCGCCGCTCATACCGCACTTGCCTTTATAGATCGGGTGGAAGTTGGTGTAAGGCACCCAGGCGGAATCGAAGTGGATCGACTTCACGTCCAGGGTGTTCTTGATAA
>NZ_VOSN01000015.1:278903-328393 GCF_020858655.1 Serratia montpellierensis | reverse complement strand
CGAAGCCTGCGAGAAGGCCGCCAGCAGTTTATGTGTCGACTGGGTTTCGTAGATGACCTTACCGGGCACCCGCTCGCCGCTCATGCCGCTCTTGCCGTCGTAAATCGGATGGAAGTTGGTGTAAGGCACCCAGGCGGAGTCGAAGTGGATCGATGGCACCTCCAGCGTCTGCTTGATGTAGTCGGTGTTGTACAGCAGGCCGTCATAGGTGGAATTGGTGATCACCGCATGCACCGGCCAGGTGGCGTTCGGGGTCTCCTGCACCCGGGCGTCGATGCTGGCGCGGGTAAACTCGCGCTGCGGAATGCCGCCGAGAATGCCGTAGGCGTTGCGCAGCGGGCGCAAATAGATCGGTACGATATCGCTCATCATCAGCAGGTGGCACAGCGATTTGTGGCAGTTGCGGTCGATCAGCACCGTGCTGCCCGCCGGCGCTGAATACATGCCGACGATTTTGTTGGCGGTGGAGGTGCCGTTGGTGACCAGGTAGCTCTGCTCGGCGTTGAAGGTGCGCGCGATATACTCTTCGGCCTCGAGGTGCGGCCCGGTGTGATCCAACAGCGAGCCGAGCTCGGTGACCGAAATCGAAATGTCGGCCTTCAGGGTATTGGCGCCGAAAAAGTCATAGAACAGGCAGCCCACCGGGCTTTTCTGGAACGCGGTGCCGGCCATGTGGCCCGGCGTGCAGAAGGTGTACTTCCCTTCGCGCACGTAGTTGAACAGCGCCTTGGTCAGCGGCGGCGTAATGGTATCAATATATTCTGCGGTGTACTGCTGGATGCGCTGCGCGATATCGTCCGCCGCATTCAGGCCATACTCGAAGAAATAGAGCACCATGCGCATTTCATGCAGGCTGACGTCGAAGGTGGAGTGGGTATTGATAAAGGCGTACAGCGGTAGGTATTCGTTCAGCTCGTTGATCTCGCTGCACAGCTCCAGGCTGTAGTCGTCCCAGTCGAAGATCACCCCACAGATGCGGGCATTGGCTTCGATCAGCTTCAGCAGGTCACCGCTGTTTTTGGGGTACACCAGTTGGAAACCCATGGTGGCCAGCGCAGCGTGGAGCTCGCGGATCGGCTCATCTTTGTAGTAGACGCCCGTCGGGCCCATGATGGCGATGATATTCATCGGCAGCTCCTGTCAGTTAACGGCCAAGTCTCTATAACACCACGAAAATCCGGCGGTGTGTAGCCAAAAAAAAACCGCCCGGAGGCGGTTTCTTGCAGCGAAGAACAGAACTCAGCAGTAGCCGTAGTTCATCAGACGCTGGTAGCGACGGTTGAGCAACTCTTCGTCGTTCAGACCATCCAGATCTTTCAGATCGGCCAGCAGCTGCGCTTTCAGCGCGGCAGCCATCGCCGGCACGTCGCGGTGTGCAGAACCCAGCGGCTCCGGGATCACCGAGTCGATCAGCTTCAGCTCTTTCAAACGCGGTGCGGTAATGCCCATCGCTTCTGCGGCCAGCGGCGCCTTGTCGGCGCTCTTCCACAGGATAGAAGCACAGCCTTCCGGCGAAATCACCGAGTAGGTGCTGTACTGCAGCATGTTCACCTTATCGCCCACGCCGATCGCCAGCGCGCCGCCGGAGCCGCCTTCGCCGATGACGGTGCAGATGACCGGGATGTTCAGACGCGACATCTCACGCAGGTTGCGCGCGATGGCTTCTGACTGGCCGCGTTCTTCCGCACCCACGCCCGGATAAGCACCCGGGGTGTCGATAAAGGTGATCAGCGGCATCTTGAAGCGGGCGGCCATTTCCATCAGGCGCAGCGCCTTACGGTAACCTTCCGGCGCCGGCATGCCGAAGTTGCGGCGGATCTTCTCTTTGGTTTCACGGCCTTTCTGGTGCCCGATGATCATCACCGGGCGGCCATCCAGGCGCGCAATGCCGCCGACGATCGCTTTGTCGTCAGCGTAAGCGCGATCGCCCGCCAACTCTTCGAAGTCGGTAAAGATGTGTTTGATATAATCCAGGGTATAAGGACGGCGCGGGTGGCGTGCCAATTGGGCAATCTGCCAAGCCCCAAGATCGGCAAAAATCTTGCGCGTCAGCTCAACGCTCTTTTCACGCAGGCGCTGAACCTCTTCGTCCAGATTAATATCCAATTTTTCGTCTTGACGGCTGACTGCAGTCAGCGAGTCAATTTTCGCTTCCAGCTCTGCAATCGGCTGTTCAAAATCAAGAAAATTCAGACTCATAGCATTCCTATTTTAGTCAAATTCCAAGTCCACCTGCTCATTGCCTACCAACGTCCGCAAGTCTATCAACAAGCGGTCGGTGGGCGTCACGCGCCAGGTTGCGCCAAAACGCAGCTTGGCTCGTGCATCTTCCCGTTGATAGTAGAGATGCACTGGAATCGTCCCCGATCGATGGGGTTCCAACGACTGACGGAGACGGTTCAAAAGCTGGTCATCAATTTGCCTGTCAGTCAGCGAGATAGCAAGCCCGCGAGCGTATTTTTCCCGGGCTTCACTGATGTCCATTACCTCGCGGGCCATCATTTTAAGCCCACCGCTAAAGTCATCAAAGCTGACCTGTCCACTGGCGATAAGGATACGGTCTTTTTCCAACAAATGCTGGTATTTTTCTAACGCTTCGGTGAATAGCATCACTTCCAGACGGCCCGAACGGTCATCCAGCGTGCAGATGCCGATACGGTTGCCGCGCTTGGTCACCATCACCCGCGCGGCGACCACCAGCCCGACGGCGGTAGTCATTTTGCCCCGATCCGTCGGGTGCATGTCTTTCAAACGCTGGCCACCGGCGTAACGTTCGATTTCCTTCAGGTACTGGGTGATCGGGTGGCCGGTCAGGTATAGCCCCAGCGTCTCCCGTTCACCGTCCAGCACCACCTGCTCCTGCCAGGGGGCGATATTGGCGTAGGACTGCTCCACCTGCTCCGGCGCCTCCGCCAGCACGCCAAACATATCCACCTGGCCGATAGCTTCGGCTTTCGCATGCTGATCCGCCGCTTTCAACGCGTCGCCGAGCGAATTCATCAGCGCGGCGCGGTGCGGCCCAAGGCGATCGAACGCCCCGGACATGATCAGTTTTTCCAGAATGCGGCGGTTCAGTTTCTTGATGTCGGAGCGCGCGCAGAGATCGAACAGGTCTTTGAAGTAACCCTGTTCGCCGCTGTTGCGCGCCTCGATAATGGCCTCGATCGGCCCCTCCCCCACGCCCTTGATGGCGCCGATGCCATAAACGATCTCGCCGTCGTCGTTGACGTGGAAGTGATACAGGCCGCTGTTGATGTCCGGCGGCAGGATCTTCAGCCCCATGCGCCAGCATTCGTCCACCAGCCCCACCACTTTGTCGGTGTTGTCCATATCGGCGGTCATCACCGCCGCCATAAACTCGGCCGGATAGTGCGCCTTCAGCCACAGCGTCTGATACGACACCAGCGCATAGGCGGCGGAGTGCGATTTGTTGAAGCCGTAACCGGCGAACTTCTCCACCAGGTCGAAGATTTTCACCGACAGTTCGCCGTCGATGCCGCGCGATTTCGCGCCGTCTTCAAAGCCGCCGCGCTGCTTGGCCATTTCGACCGGGTTCTTTTTACCCATCGCACGGCGCAGCATGTCCGCGCCGCCCAGGGTATAGCCGGCCAACACCTGGGCAATCTGCATCACCTGTTCCTGATACAGGATGATGCCGTAGGTCGGTTCCAGCACCGGCTTGAGCGACTCGTGCTGCCACTGAATGTCCGGGTAGGAGATCTCTTCGCGGCCGTGCTTGCGGTCGATGAAGTTATCCACCATCCCCGACTGCAGCGGCCCCGGACGGAACAGCGCCACCAGTGCGATCATGTCTTCGAAGCAGTCGGGCTTCAGACGTTTGATCAGATCTTTCATGCCGCGCGATTCAAGCTGGAACACCGCCGTAGTTTCCGAGCGCTGTAGCATGTCGAAGCTTTTCTTGTCATCGAGCGGGATGGCGGCGATGTCGATCGGTTCCAGCCCGGTCTTGGCGCGCCGGGCGTTGATCATTTCCAGCGCCCAGTCAATGATGGTCAGGGTACGCAGGCCGAGGAAGTCGAATTTCACCAGCCCGGCGTATTCCACGTCGTTCTTGTCGAACTGGGTCACCGGGTGGTGCCCTTCGGCATCGCAGTACAGCGGCGCGAAGTCGGTGATCTTGGTCGGCGCGATCACCACGCCCCCGGCGTGTTTACCGGCGTTGCGCGTTACCCCTTCCAGCTTGCGCGCCATGTCGATCAGCGCCTTGACCTCTTCGTCGGCCTCGTAAATCTCCGGCAGCTGCGGTTCGGCGGCGAAGGCTTTTTCCAGCGTCATGCCCGGATCCGGCGGCACCAGTTTGGAGATGCGATCGACGAAGCCGTACGGGTGCCCCAGCACCCGGCCTACGTCACGGATAACCGCTTTCGCCGCCATGGTCCCGAAGGTGATGATCTGCGATACCGCTTCGCGGCCGTACATCTCCGCCACGTGCTCGATCACCTGATCGCGCTTCTCCATGCAGAAGTCGACGTCGAAGTCGGGCATCGAGACACGTTCCGGGTTCAGGAAGCGTTCGAACAGCAGGTCGAACTCCAGCGGATCGAGATCGGTGATTTTCAACGCGTAGGCCACCAGAGAACCGGCGCCGGAACCGCGCCCCGGGCCCACCGGCACGTTGTTGTCCTTCGACCACTGGATAAACTCCATCACGATCAGGAAGTAGCCGGGGAACCCCATCTGGTTGATCACCTTCAGCTCAACGTCCAGACGCTCGTCGTATTCCGGGCGGCGCTGCGCACGCACTTCGGGATCGGGGAACAGGAACTCGAGACGCTCCTCCAGCCCCTCTTTCGATTTGAGTACCAGGAAATCCTCGGTGCTCATGTCGCCAGTCGGGAACTGCGGCAGGAAGTATTCGCCGAGGCGAATGGTGACGTTACAGCGTTTGGCGATCTCGACGCTGTTCAGCAGCGCTTCCGGGATGTCGGCGAACAGCTCGCACATCTCGTCTTCGCTGCGCATGTATTGCTGCGGGCTGTAGTTACGCGGCCGTTTGGGATCGTCCAGCGTAAAGCCGTCGTGGATGGCGACGCGAATTTCATGGGCGTCAAAATCGTCTTCCACCAGGAAACGCACGTCGTTGGTGGCCACCACCGGCAAGCCGCGCTCGGTGGCCAACGTCACCGCCGCATGCAGATAGTTCTCTTCGTCCGGGCGGCCAGTGCGGATCAGTTCCAGGTAGTAACAGTCCGGAAAGTGCTGCTGGTAGAAGTCGAGGCATTGCTCCACCTGCGCCTGGTTGCCGCGCAGCAGGAATTTGCCGACGTCGCCCTGACGCGCGCCGGAAAGCAGAATCAGCCCTTCGCGATGTTCAATCAGCCAGTCGCGATCGATGGTTGGGCCGGCGGCGCCGTAGCCACGCTGATAGGCGCGGGAAATCAGCAGCGTCAGGTTCTGGTAGCCTTCGTTGTTGCTGGCCAGCACCGTCAGCTGAGCCAGTTCGTCGCCCAGCTCTTCGCTTTGCACATGGAAATCCGCGCCGATGATCGGTTTGATCCCGGCGCCGTGCGCGCTGCCGTAGAACTTCACTAGCCCGCACAGGTTGGTGAAATCGGTGATTGCCAGAGCAGGCATGGCTAACGCGGCGGCTCTTTTCACCAACGGCGCGGTCTTGGCCAATCCATCAATCATGGAGTAGTCACTGTGGACGCGCAGGTGAATAAAACGAGGTTCGGCCATCTCCAGATACCTGATTGAAGGGGCTCAGCAGGCTGAGCCCGGGTTAATGCTATCGTCGAGCCTGGTCAACCAGGCCCGCAGACTACAGCGCCAGCGCCCTTTTCACCGGCGCGAAGCTGCGGCGGTGGTGCTCGGTAGCGCCCAGCGCGGCCAGCCGCTCTAGGTGGAGGGCGGTCGGGTAGCCTTTATGCTGCGCGAAACCGTAGTCCGGGAACTCGCTGTCCAGCTCGGCCATTTCGCGATCGCGCGTGACCTTCGCCAGAATGGACGCCGCGCTGATCTCCGCCACGCGGCTGTCGCCCTTCACCACCGCCTGCGAACGCATCGGCAGCTTCGGGCAACGGTTACCGTCGATTAAAACCATGTCCGGCGCGATATGCAACCCGGCCACCGCGCGCTGCATCGCCAGCATGGTGGCGTGCAAAATGTTCAGCTGGTCGATTTCCGCCGGCTCGGCGCGCCCCAGGCTCCAGGAGAGCGCCTTGGCAACGATTTCGTCATACAGCGCCAGGCGGCGTTTTTCACTGAGTTTCTTGGAGTCCGCCAGCCCGACGATCGGCTGTGCCGGATCGAGGATTACGGCGGCGGTAACCACCGCGCCAACCAACGGGCCACGGCCCACTTCGTCCACACCGGCAATCAGCGTGGCAGTGGGATAGATAAAGGGTTCAATCATGCTTTCGCCAGCTCCAACACAGCCTGAGCGGCCTGTTCGTCAGCACCGCAACGGATGCTTTGGTGCAAGGTAAGGAAAGTCTGTTTCAGCGCTTCGGTTTCCGGGCTCTCTTCGAGCAGCGGCATCACGGCGGCGGCCAGCTTGTCCGGCACGCAGTCATGCTGCAGCAGCTCGGTGACGATTTCGCGCCCCGCCAGCAGGTTCGGCAGCGAAACGTAAGGCGTTTTCACCAGCTTCTGCGCCAGCCAGAAAGTGAACGGCTTCATGCGATAGCCCACCACCATCGGACACTTGGCCAGCATGCACTCCAGCGCCGCGGTGCCGGACGCCAGCAGCGCCGCGTCGCTGGCGATCATCGCCTCGCGCCCCTGGCCGTTCAGCAGGTGTACCGTCAGATCCGGCGCAACTTCCGCCTTGATGCGCTCAAACTGCTCGCGCCGTTTGGCGTTAACCAGCGGCACCACCACTTCCAGCTCGGGATACCGCGTGCGCAGCAGCTGCGCGGTTTTGAGGAAGTCGGCGCTCAGCATCTCGACTTCGGCACCGCGGCTGCCCGGCAGCAAGGCCAGGCAGCGCGCCTGCGGAGCGATACCCAGTTGAACGCGCGCCGCCAGCCGATCGGGCTGCAGCGGCATGGCGTCCGCCATGGTATGGCCGATAAACCGGCAAGGCACGTTGAAGCGATCGTAAAACGCTTTTTCGAAAGGGAGAAAGGCCAGCACCAGATCGGTGGCTTTGCCAATTTTGAAAACGCGCTTTTGCCGCCAGGCCCACACGGAAGGGCTGACGTAGTGAATGGTGCGGATGCCGCGCTGCTTGAGGCGACCTTCCAGCGTGATGTTGAAGTCCGGCGCGTCGATGCCGACAAACACGTCCGGCCGCAGTTCGCCGAAGCGGCGGGTGAGATCCTTGCGGATCTTCAACAGGCGTGGCAAGCGTTCGAGCACTTCCACCACGCCCATGACCGCCAGCTCTTCCATTTCGTACCAGGCTTCGCAGCCTTCGGCCTGCATCAGCGGGCCGGCGACGCCAACGAAACGCGCGTCGGGGATCTGCGCCTTGAGCGCGCGGATCAAACCGGCGCCGAGAATGTCACCGGAGGTTTCTCCGGCGACCAATCCGATAGTCAATGGACGATTCGACATAACTCAGCGAATGATGCCGCGGGTAGAACGGGTGAAGAAATCGAGGTACTGCTGCACCACCGGCTGCTCTTTGGCCAGGGCTTCGATTTCCGCTTTCGCTTCATCCAGCGTTTTCTCGCTGCGATACAGGATTTTGTAGGCATTGCGGATCGCCTGCATTTCATCCTTGTCAAAACCGCGACGCTTCAGGCCGACCGCGTTGACGCCGAACGGCGTCGCGTGGTTGCCCTGCGCGATGACGAAAGGAGGCACGTCCTGAGCGACGCCGGAACAACCGCCTACCATCACATGCGCGCCGATAATGCAGAACTGATGGATCGCCGTCATGCCGCCAATGATGGCGTGATCGTCGATTTCCACATGCCCCGCCAGCGTGGCATTGTTGGCCAACACGCAAGAATTGCCGACCACACAGTCGTGGGCAACGTGCACATTGACCATCAGCAGGTTATCGTTGCCCACTTTGGTCAGGCCGGTGCCCTGCGCGGTGCCGCGGTGAATGGTGACGCTTTCGCGGATGCGGTTGCGATCGCCCACTTCAACGCGCGTCGGTTCGCCTGCGTATTTCAGATCCTGATTCACTTCACCGATGGAAGCGAACTGATAAATCTGGTTATCGCAGCCAATCTTGGTAATGCCGTTCACCACCACGTGGGATTTCAGCACCGTGTCGGCGCCGATTTCCACCTGGGAGCCGACATAGCAGAAAGGGCCGATATGCACGTTGGCGCCGATCACGGCGCCCTCTTCGACTATCGCGCTAGGATGGATAAAGGCGGTTTGGTCAATCACGGATTAAGCCTCCCGGCTGCGGGCACACATCATGGTTGCTTCGCAGACAATTTTACCGTCAACGGTCGCTACGCCTTTGAAGCGAGTCAGGCCGCGGCGAGTTTTCTCGAAGGTGACTTCCATGACCATCTGATCGCCTGGCACCACTGGGCGCTTGAAGCGTGCTTCGTCGATACCGGCGAAGTAATACAGCTCGCCCGGCTCCAGTTTACCGACGCTTTTAAACGCCAGGATACCGGTGGCCTGCGCCATGGCTTCCAAGATCAATACGCCTGGGAAAATCGGTTTGCCAGGGAAGTGGCCCTGGAAAAACGGTTCGTTCACCGATACGTTCTTCACCGCACGCAGATATTTGTGCTCTTCAAACTCGAGGACGCGGTCGACCAGCAAGAACGGGTAACGGTGAGGAAGCAGATCCAAAATTTCTGCAATATCCAGAGTATGAGTGTCAGTAGTCAAAATACTCTTCCTGTCTCTAAAAACTGATGGCATCAACAACACGGCCTGCGCTGACCCCAAAAGGAGATCATCATGCAGGCCGCAAATTAACATCTCTTTGCGCTTTTGGTCTCACGACCAACGCGTTTCGTTTTGTACCCGCCAGGGCGGGCGGCAATGATTAGTCTTTTCCGACTTTACGTTCGACAGCTTTCAAGCGTTTGCTGATCTCATCGATATTCATCACCAACGCAGCGGTTTTACGCCAAACCTTGTTAGGCTGCAACGGAATGCCCGAAGAGTATACCCCAGGTTCGGTGATTGGTCGCATAACCATTCCCATTCCGGTAACAACAACCTTGTCGGCAATTTCCATGTGACCGTTGATCACGCTGGCACCGCCGATCTGGCAGTAGCGGCCGATTTTCAGGCTACCGGCCATGATCACACCGCCGGCGACGGCGGTATTGTCGCCAATCACAACGTTATGTGCAATCTGGCATTGGTTGTCGATGATAACACCATTCCCGATTTGGGTGTTATCCAAAGCGCCGCGGTCAATGGTGGTGCAAGCGCCGATTTCGACGCGATCGCCGATAATCACCGTGCCCAGTTGAGGGATTTTGATCCACTCGCCGCGCTCATTCGCATAGCCGAAACCGTCTGCGCCGATCACGGTGCCCGACTGGATCAGGCAACGCTGGCCGATTTCAACCGCATGATAAATCGTGACATTCGCCCACAGACGCGTTCCCGCACCGATGCGTGCATGTTTGCCGATGAAGCAGCCCGGGCCGATAACCACGTTATCGCCAAGCACCGCACCCGACTCAATCACCGCGTTCGCCCCAATGGCGACGTTCTGCCCCAGCTGCGCTTCAGGCGAGATCACCGCACTTGGCGCGATATCCTGGGCCGGCGACGGCGTGGTGTCCATCAGCTGCGCCATGCGCGCATAGGTCAGGTAAGGGTTCTTAACCACCAGCGCCGCAGCACGGCAGTGTGGTAAATCCGCTTCGGTAAGCACCACGGCGCTTGCCTGGCAGGAAGACAGCTGCTCTTGATAGCGGCTGTTTGACAAAAACGTGATTTGGCCAGGCTGTGCCGAATGCATAGAAGCAATGCCGGTGATGACGAGATCGCCATCACCGTGCAATTGTGCATCCAACTGCTGCGCTAAATCAGCCAGTCGAATTGAAAGCATGTGTTATTTAACCTGTTTCAGCACGTCAGCAGTGATATCTTTGGAAGAGTCTGCATAGGCAACGGCGTTGGCATCGATCACCACGTCATAACCGCCTTTGCTGGCGACAGATTTCACGGCATCCTGGATACGGCTCAGGATTTTGTTACGCTCTTCCATCTGGCGACGACGGTTGTCCTGCTCGAAAGCCTGCGCTTTCTGAGAGAACTGCTCGCGCTGCGCCATCACGTCTTTTTCCAACTTGCTGCGGTCGCTGGCTTTCATGGTAGCGCCGTCACGCTGCAGACGTTGCATTTTGGTCTGCAGGCTACGTTCCATGTTCTGGAGTTCGCTTGCGCGGCCTTTAAACTCGTTTTCCAGCTGTTTAGCGACCGCTTCGCGGGCCGGCAGCTGTTGGAAAATGCTGGAGACGTTAACGACAGCGATCTTATCTGCTGCCTGAACGCCAGCTGAAGCAGCCATTGCTAAACCGAGGCCTGCGGCACACAACCACTTTTTCACTATAAACTCCTTACCATCACCCATTTGTGTCATATGACACTGAAGTACACAATTTGCCAGACTTATCCCACCACACAATGAGAATCATCTCCCTCTGCCGGCAGGCGCCTGGCCATTGCGATTCTTAATAACTGTTATGCCCAGAGGCGAGACCCGTTACCAGGTCTTACCGATGTTAAACTGGAACTGTTCGGACTTGTCGCCTTCGTATTTCTTGATCGGGTTGGCGTAAGAGAACACCAACGGCCCCAGCGGTGACATCCACTGCAGCGCGATACCGGCGGAGGAACGAATATTGCCCGCTTTGCTGTAGTCAGGCACGCCGTACATCAGCGTTTCGTCGGTATTCTTCCACTTGGTATCCCACACGGTACCCGCATCGATGAACAGCGACGTCCGCACGGAATTGGCGTATTTCTCGCTGATGAACGGCGTCGGAGTGATCAGCTCCAGGCTGGCAACTGCCATGGCGTTACCGCCCACCGCGTCATCCGAGCTACAGATGCTCTGACGCGCGGTGGTGCTGCCGGCGTTGAACTGGCACTGGTACGAATTGGAGTTGTAGTACACCGCCTTCGGACCAATGGTGTTGGACTGGAAGCCACGCACGGTGCTTGAACCACCGGCATAGAAGTTCTCGTAGAACGGCATTTCCTTGCCGCCCAGCCCATCCGCGTAACCCAGACGGCCGCGCCCCAACAGCACCCAGGTGCGATCGTCGTTGATCGGCACGTACTGTACGCTGTCCAGCGTCACCTTGTAGTATTCGTTGTCCGAGCCCGGAATGGTGACCTTGCCGTTCAACGTGGTGCGGTTACCCGACGTCGGGAAGTAGCCGCGGTCCAGGTTGTTGTAGGTCCACCCCAGGTTCAGGGTAAAGTCGTCCGTCGAGTAGCTGGCGCGGTCAGTCTTGTTCGCATCCACGCCCATCGAGTCGAGATAACGCCACATGGCGATCTGCGGCTGCATGTTCGACAGACCGTTGTGGACGTAGCCCAGGCCGGTACGCAACGAGTTGTTTTCGTTGATCGGGAAGCCCAGCGTGCCGTCAACACCGTAACTCTTGTTGGTGTAGTCGGACAGGTCCGCGTTATCCGCTTTAAAGTCGTTGTAGAATACACGGCCGCCCAGGCTCACACCGTCAACGGTGAAGTACGGGTTGGTGACCGAGAATTCGGTATAGGTTTGGTAGTCGTTCTTGGTGCCGCTGATGCCGACCGAGTAGCCGGTACCCAACCAGTTGTCCTGCTGCACGCCGGCCTGGAAGCTGACGCCGCTCTCGGTGCCGTAGCCGACGCCGAAGTTAAAGGTACCGGTGTTGCGCTCTTTCACCTTGTAGGTTACGTCGACCTGATCGGCGGTGCCCGGCACGCGCTGGGTTTCCACGTCAACCGTTTCGAAGTAGCCCAAGCGGTTCAAGCGTTCTTTACCCTGCTCGACCTGTTCGTTGCCGAGCCAGGCGCCTTCCATCTGGCGCATTTCGCGACGCAGTACGGAATCCTTGCTGGTGTCGTTGCCTTCAAACTTGATGCGACGCACATAGAAGCGGTTGCCCGCGTCGACGTTGACGTGCAGCTTGACGGTTTTATCCGCGTCGTTGATCTCCGGCTGAGTGCCGACGCGCGGGTAGGCGTAACCATAACGGCCCAACATCGTTTTGATGTTGTCTTCCATTTTGGTCACCTTGCTGCCGTTATACAGCTCGCCCGGTTCGATCTTGGTGATCTGAGCAACTTCCGCCGAGTGGCCGGCCAGGTTGCCGTTCACGACAACATCGGAAAGCTTGTACTGATCGCCTTCGGTGATGTTGATGGTGATGTAGATGCCTTTTTTATCCGGCGTCAGGCTCACCTGGGTAGAATCGATGTTGAAGCGGGCATAGCCGCGATCCAGATAGAAGCTGCGCAGGGTTTCGAGATCGCCCGCCAGTTTTTGCTTCTGGTATTTGCGATCGCCGACCAGGTTCCACCACGGCACCTCATCACGCAGCTGGAAGCGCGAGATCAGTTCGTCGTTGGTGAAGGCATGGTTGCCGACGATGTTGATTTGTTGAATCTTGGCGGAGACCCCTTCCGTGAACACCAGCTTCAGGTCGACACGGTTGCGCGGCAGCGGCGTGACCACGGCTTTCACCGAGGCGCTGTATTTACCGACGCTGTAGTAGAAGTCTTCCAGCCCTTTTTCAATGCTGGAGATCGTGGTGCGGTCGAGCGCCTCGCCCACCCGGACGCCGGAGGCTTCCAGGTTCTGCTTGAGCATGTCATCCTTCACCGACTTGTTGCCGGAGAAGGTGATGCTGGCGATGGTAGGACGTTCCTTCACCTGCACGATCAACGTATTACCATCGCGCAGTACGCGCACGTCCTCGAAGTTGCCGGTGGCAAACAAGGCTCGGATAGTATTACTGATGTCATCGTCAGTGACGGTATCGCCGACGCGAACCGGCATGTTGAGTAACGCCGCACCGACGGCGACTCGCTGCAGGCCTTCGAAATGAATATCTTTCACTACGAACCCGTCTGCACCGTATACGGTGGCGCTGCCAAACAGCAGCGACGCTATGAGCAACTTTTTCATCGCCATCGTTGTTATGCGTTCTTCCTAACCTATCCCCGCCCCTAAAGGCGGGAAAAATCATTGAAAAGTGCAAGACCCATCAACAACACCAGCACGATCGAACCTATGCGGTAGCTGTAGTCCTGTACTCGCTCGGAAACCGGCCCACCCTTCAGCTTTTCTATCGCCAGGAAGAGGAGATGCCCACCATCTAACACCGGTAATGGGAACAGGTTGATGATCCCCAGGTTGACGCTAATCAACGCCAGGAACATCAGATAATACACGAACCCGACTCCGGCTGATGCCCCTGCTCCCTGTGCAATCGAGATCGGGCCACTCAGGTTGTTCAGCTTTACATCACCGGTTATTAATTTGCCCAGCATGTTGACCGTCAGCCGCATTAGCTGCCAGGTCTTGTCGCCGGCCTGATACAGCGCCGGGAACGGTCCATACTGGCGAATCGTCTTATACTCGTCCGGCAGCGGCAACACCTTTGGAATGATGCCTGCAAACCCCACCGATTTGTCTTTTCCCACCGGCTTTGTATCCGGTATCAGCGTCAAAGACAAGGGGGCGCCGTTTCTTTCAATCTCCAAAGCCAGCGGTTGCCCCGGGCCATCGTGGATACGCTTCACCAGCGTCTGCCAACGACCCAACGGCTGACCATCGACTTTAACGATCCTGTCCCCCGCTTGTAAACCCGCCTTTTGCGCCGCCGAGTCAGGCTGCACTTCCGCCAACACGGATTCAATCTGCGGGCCGCGCGGCATAATGCCCAGCGCAACAACGGGATCCTGCTTGTCCGGCTCAAAGTTCCACTGGCGCAAATCCAGGGTTTTGGTCACTACCTGCGAAGAGCCGAATGGCGCAACGCCGACTTCGGTTTGCGCATCGCCAATCTTCGCCACCAGCGCCAGACGAACTGACTCCCAATCAGGCGTTTCGATGCCGTCAACCGACTTTAGTTCCATGCCAGACGAAATTTCGGCCCTGGCGGCGATCGATTGCGGCGCGATTTCGCCGATCACCGGGCGGAAACTCGGCACGCCGATGATGAACACCAGCCAGTAGGCAAGGATAGCAAACAGGAAGTTGGCGATGGGACCGGCGCTGATGATGGCCGCGCGCTGCCAGACGGTTTTGTTGTTGAAGGCCTGATGGCGCATTTCCGGCGCCACCGACTCCACGCGCTCGTCCAGCATCTTCACGTAGCCGCCGAGCGGAATCAAGGCGATGACGTACTCGGTGCCCTGGCGATCGGTGCGGCGCCACAGCGCGCGACCGAAGCCGATGGAGAAGCGTTCAACGCGCACGCCGCAACGGCGGGCAACCCAAAAGTGTCCGAACTCGTGCACGGTTATCAAGATACCGAGCGCAATCAGAAACGCCACCAGGTTCCAAAGCACGCTGACCATCATCCCTCACTTTCCGTCATCGACGGATTAAAACACCAACAGCATCAGGCAGGCAAACACCGGCACCGCCGCGGTCAGGCTGTCGATACGATCCAGTATGCCGCCATGACCGGGGATCAAATGACCGCTGTCCTTGATGCCCGCCTCGCGTTTGAACATGCTCTCGGTCAAATCGCCCAGCACCGAAGCCAGCGCGGCGAGCACCGAGCAGACCAACAGGGTGGTCGGCACCACGTTCAGTGGCGCATAGCGGCCGAACAGCCAGGAAATGACCGCCGACGTCAACAACCCGCCGATCAGCCCTTCCCAGGTTTTGCCCGGCGAGACCTTCGGCGCCAGCTTATGCTTGCCGAACAGCTTGCCGAACAGATAGGCGCCGGAATCCGCGCCCCACACCAGCAGCATCACGTACAGCAGCCACCAGGCACCGGTAAACGGGTTTTGCTCGTAGCCGTACTGGCGCAGCGCCAGCATGCCCCAAAAGAACGGCACGATGGTCAGCAGGCCGAACAGCAAGCGCAGCGGGCGCGAGTTGCGCCAGATGGCGGCCGAACCGGGGTAAAACAGCACCAGCAGCAGCGCTGCCAGCCACCAGACCAGCGACAGCCACAGCGAGCCGCTTACCTGCGGCACGGATTGATGGTACGCGGGAACGCTGAGCATCATCAGCGCCAGTAGAAAACCGCACAGTATCGCCAGCCAGATGCGCTGCGAACGGGAGGTAAAACCGGCCAGTTGGCCCCACTCCCAGGCTGCTAACATGCACACGACGAGCGTTACCAGAGCAAAGGCCAGCGGCGGCAACAGGAACAGCGCCGCGATAACGATCGGGATTAAAATCAGAGCAGTTATGAGGCGATACTTCAGCAAAAGTTCTCCCTAGGACGCATCGGCGCCGATAGGTGTTGTTCCCCCGAAGCGGCGCTCACGTTGTGCAAATGCATTCAGCGCACCTTCAAAGACAAGTTCATCGAAATCAGGCCAGAGCACATCAGTAAAGTAAAGTTCAGCATAGGCGATTTGCCACAGCAGGAAGTTACTGATGCGATGCTCGCCACCGGTGCGGATAACCAGATCCACCGGCGCCAGGTCGCTCATGCAAACCCGCTCGCTCAATAATTCCTCGCTGATCTGATCCGGGTGCAACTCCCCTACCCGTACCCGTTCGGCCAGTTCCCTTACTCCCTGAATGATATCCCAACGGCCGCCGTAGTTGGCAGCGATATTGAGCGTCAGGCCATCGTTATTTTCCGTCAGCGCTTCAGAGCGGCGGATCCGCTCCTGCAAACGCGCGCTGAATCGGCTGATATCGCCGATCACTCGCAACCTGACGTTATGTTTATGCAGGCTTTTTACTTCACTATCCAAAGCGCGGACAAAAAGCTCCATCAGTGCGGAGACTTCCTGCACCGGACGGTTCCAGTTTTCGCTGCTGAAGGCATAAAGCGTGAGTGCATCTAAATGGTGGCTGGCGGCAAAACTGACCGCGCGGCGAACCGATTTCACCCCTGCTTTATGACCGAAGACACGTAACTTGCCCTGACGTTTGGCCCAGCGTCCGTTACCGTCCATGATAATGGCGACATGGCGCGGCCCCGGGGAAGATGGATTAGCCTCTTGTTGGTTTGCGGACGACATAACTCGTACTTATTTCCTCAATAGAAATATAACTGCCTTTCCGGAACATCAGGCCCTTACGCGCAAAAAAAGCCGTGTGCCCGACACGGCTTTCAACCAGCCCTCGCGATACCCGACACCGCCGGATCGCCATTGGCGCACAGAGCGCCAATCGGGCCATAATTCAACGGTATAACCGCTGACAGGTGGCGCAGACTATACCACCTCAGCGGGGCATGAACAAACGACCCCGCTGCGGCATACGCGAATTACGAGCAAAATCGGATAATCGCCGTGCTCAACTGCACAACGCGCGAACGCGCTGCTCGGCGACGGCGCGCGCCTGGCGGTCAATGTCTAAGACCGCTTCGATGCACGTCGGTTCCTGCAGCGCGAGGCGCTCGACGACCTGGCGGTTGACCGCGGCAATGTCGGTAAAGCGAATCTGCTGCTGCAAAAATGCCGCCACGGCAATTTCATTGGCCGCGTTCAGTGCGGTGGTCGCCGCCTGGCCGGCGTCGAACGCTTCGATTGCCAAATACAGGCAAGGATAACGTTCGCGTTCCGGTTCGGCGAAGGTCAGCGAACCGATGCGGCAGAAGTCCAGCGCTTCCACGCCGGAGTTTACACGCTGCGGATACGCCATCGCGTGAGCGATCGGCGTGCGCATATCCGGCGTACCCAGTTGCGCCAGCACGCTGCCATCGGCGTAGCGCACCATCGAGTGAATCACCGACTGCGGATGCAGGATCACTTCCATTTGCTCGGCCGAGGCGTTAAACAGCCAGCGGGCCTCAATGTATTCCAGACCTTTGTTCATCATGGTGGCGGAATCCACCGAGATCTTGCGGCCCATCGACCAGTTCGGATGGGCACAGGCTTGATCCGGGGTCATCGCGGCGAACTGCTCCAACGGCGTAGTGCGGAACGGGCCGCCAGAGCCGGTAAGCACGATGCGCGAAACGCCATGACTGTCCAGTGAAGAGTATCCCAACTGACGCTGAATGTTCTCAGGCAAACTCTGAAAAATCGCGTTGTGCTCGCTGTCGAGCGGCAGCAGCTGCGCCTGGCTTTGCCGCACCGCGTCCATAAACAGACGGCCGCAGGTGACCAGCGACTCTTTGTTGGCCAGCAGTACCTGCTTGCCTGCGCGGATCGCCGCCAGCGTCGGCAACAGCCCTGCGGCACCGACGATGGCCGCCGTCACTTGATCGACGTCATCCAACGCCGCCAGTTCGCAGGCCGCTTGTTCTCCGGCCAAGACCTCGGTAGCGACGCCGTTTTCCGCCAGAATGGCGCGCAGCTCGCGCGCGGCGCTTTCCTCTGCCATCGCGGCGAAGGCGGGCCGGAATTCCATGCATTGCTGCGCCATGACCGCGACGTTGCGGCCGGCCACCAGTGCTTTGATCGCAAAACGGTCGGGATTCGCCCTGACCACGGCCAGGGTGCTGGTCCCTACCGAGCCGGTCGAGCCAAGAATGGTCAGTTGCTTCATGAGTTCACTCTGAATAACTGTCTGATGAGATCGGAGGTGCTCCAGTGTGGAACCTTGGACACCGCTTGTCCATGATCTTTCAGTACGATGAAACGGGATCTGCGCCACAAAAAACAAAGCGCCGCCCAGGCGACGCTTTTTTTCTGCGCGATGCTGATTAGAAATCCATCAGCTCTTTTTCTTTCTCCGCCAGCGCGGCGTCGACCAGCTTGATGTAAGCGTCGGTCATTTTCTGAATGTCGTCTTGTGAACGACGTTCTTCGTCTTCGCTGATCTCTTTGTCTTTCAGCAGCGCCTTGACCTTGTCGTTGGCGTCGCGACGCACGTTACGCACCGCTACGCGACCCTGCTCGGCTTCGCCGCGCACGATCTTGATCAGATCCTTACGACGTTCTTCGGTCAGCGGAGGCAGCGGAACGCGAATGTCAGAACCGGCGGAAGACGGGTTGAGGCCCAGATCGGAGCTCATGATCGCTTTCTCAACGGCCTGGCTCAGGCTGCGATCGAACACGTTGATTTTCAGCGTGCGGGAGTCTTCCACGGTCACGTTGGCCAGCTGGCGCAGCGGCGTAGCGGCGCCGTAGTATTCCACCATGATGCCGTCCAGAATGCTTGGAGAAGCGCGGCCGGTGCGGATCTTGCTGATTTGGTTTTTGAATGCTTCTACGCTTTTTTCCATGCGTGAATCAGCATCTTTTCTGATTTCATTAGTCACGTTGCAAACCCTTGGAAGCTGGTTACTTGGCAGGCGATACTCAAGTATAGCCCGTAATCGTACTCGGAGAGCGCGCGGCGCCTGGCGTCACGCGCGCCGAAAAAGGGGTGTGAACAGCCTTATTTGCTGATCAGCGTACCTTCGTTCTCACCCATCACCACGCGGCGCAGTGCGCCAGGCTTGTTCATGTTGAACACGCGGATCGGCAGACCGTGATCGCGGGCCAGCGTAAACGCCGCCAGATCCATCACTTTCAGCTCGCGCTCCAGCACGTCCTGATAGGTTAATTGTTCATACAGCGTCGCATCCGGGTTTTTCACCGGATCGGCGGAGTATACGCCATCCACTTTGGTGGCTTTCAGCACCACGTCCGCTTCGATTTCGATACCGCGCAGGCAAGCGGCAGAATCGGTGGTGAAGAACGGGTTGCCGGTACCAGCGGAGAAGATCACCACGCGGTTGTTGCGCAGCAGGCTGATAGCCTCTGCCCAGCTGTAATTATCACATACGCCGTTCAGCGGGATCGCTGACATCAGGCGGGCGTTCACATAGGCACGGTGCAGTGCATCACGCATAGCCAGGCCGTTCATCACGGTAGCCAGCATTCCCATGTGGTCGCCCACTACGCGGTTCATGCCGGCTTGCGCCAGGCCCGCGCCGCGGAACAAGTTCCCGCCGCCAATAACTACACCGACCTGAATTCCCAGTTCGACCAGCTCTTTCACTTCCTGAGCCATGCGATCCAAAACGCTGGCGTCGATACCAAAACCTTCTGCACCTTGCAGGGCTTCGCCACTCAGTTTAAGCAGAATACGCTGATATACGGGTTTTGCATTGGTTGCCATGGTGTTCTGTCCTAAGAAGCAGTATTAGTATTGGGGATTTCAGCCGATGAAATGCGCCTGAGGTGAGTATCACGCTGCAGGGCCTGCCACCGGTGTAATTCTGGCTGGATAGTATGGAACCGCCAGACGGCGGTTCCATCGACAGTCATTAAGACTGTTTGCTCATCGCGGCAACTTCAGCAGCGAAGTCGGTTTCGACTTTCTCGATGCCTTCGCCCACTTCGAAGCGAATGAAGTTGGTCACGTCAGCGTTGTGCTCTTTCAGCACCTGAGCAACAGATTTGCTCGGATCCATAACGAAAGGCTGACCGGTCAGAGAAACTTCGCCGGTGAATTTCTTCATGCGGCCTTCAACCATTTTCTCTGCGATTTCTTTTGGCTTGCCGGACTGCATGGCGATGTCCAGCTGAACCTGGTACTCTTTTTCTACCACTTCAGCAGACACGTCTTCTGGCTTCACGAACTCTGGCTTGCTTGCCGCAATGTGCATTGCGATTTGCTTAACCAGCTCTTCGTCAGCGCCTTTAGCCGCAACCAGTACGCCGATACGCGCGCCGTGCAGGTAGCTGCCCAGCACGTCGCCTTCCAGGGAAGCAACGCGACGAATGTTGATGTTTTCGCCGATTTTTGCCACCAGCGCTACGCGCTCTTCTTCGAACTGTGCTTTCAGCACGTCAACGTCAGTGATTTTGCCGGCCATAGCGGCATCCAGCACTTTGTCGGCGAACGCCTGGAAACCGGCGTCTTTTGCTACGAAGTCAGTCTGGCAGTTAACTTCCAGAATGATGCCGTAGTTGCCTTCGATCTTGGTTTTGATCACGCCGTCAGCAGCTACGTTGCCTGCTTTTTTAGCGGCTTTGATCGCACCGGACTTACGCATGTTTTCGATTGCCAGTTCGATGTCGCCGTTGGATTCAACCAGCGCCTTCTTGCAATCCATCATGCCAGCGCCGGTACGCTCGCGCAGTTCTTTTACCAGGGCAGCGGTAATATCAGCCATTTATTTTTCCTCGGTTATCTCGCGTGGAGACAGTTCTCATTCAGATAAGCAAAGGGGGCCTTTACAGGCCCCCCTAACCAACATATGTCAATACCTGGTTAATAAGGGCTCAGTGACGAGCTTGCCTTATTATTCAGCTTCTACGAAGCCTTCTTCCGCCTGAACGGCCAGATCTTGAGAACGACCTTCACGCACAGCGGCAGCAACGGCAGTCAGGTACAGGTTTACTGCACGGATTGCGTCGTCGTTACCAGGGATGATGAAGTCAACGCCGTCTGGGTTGGAGTTGGTATCAACGATAGAGAATACCGGGATACCCAGGTTGTTGGCTTCTTTGATCGCGATGTGCTCGTGATCGGCATCGATAACGAACAGTGCGTCTGGCAGACCGCCCATATCCTTGATACCGCCCAGGGAGTTTTCCAGCTTGGCCAGTTCACGAGTGCGCATCAGCGCTTCTTTCTTGGTCAGCTTGTCCAGGGTGCCGTCTTGAGACTGGATTTCCAGGTCTTTCAAACGTTTGATGGACTGACGAACGGTTTTCCAGTTAGTCAGCATGCCACCCAACCAGCGGTGGTTCACGAAGAACTGGTCACAGCTGTTCGCAGCGTCTTTTACCGCTTCGCTTGCTGCACGTTTGGTACCAACGAACAGGATCTTGCCTTTACGGGAAGAGATCTTGCTCAGTTCAGCCAGAGCGGCGTTGAACATTGGTACGGTCTGCTCCAGGTTGATGATGTGAACCTTGTTACGAGCGCCGAAGATGAAAGGCTTCATTTTCGGGTTCCAGTAACGGGTCTGGTGACCAAAGTGAACACCAGCCTTGAGCATGTCGCGCATGGAAACAGTTGCCATGATTAAACCTCTATAGATTAATTGGGGTTATGCCTCCACGTATCCCATAACGCCGACCCTGGCGGCGACAAGTCACCTCAGGGCACCCCGGCGGATGTGCCGATACGTGTGTGTTATTTACACAAAATGAGTGCAGTTAAAGTATTTTCGGCCAATTCCTGCCAGGTCACAAGAACCAAGTCGCGGATCGCCGGCGCGCTTTATACCATAAACCCGCTGCAGACACCAACTTTTGTTGCTTTACGCCGGGCATCGGGAAATGAAATTTGGCAGCCTCCGGCCGGGCTGATACCATAAGTCACTGCTTCTTATTGTCGACGATAACGACACCTGCGGACGAATTTCATGGCAATCTCAATTAAAACACCTGATGACATCCAAAAAATGCGCGTGGCCGGCCGCCTGGCCGCCGAAGTGCTGGAAATCATCGAGCCGCACGTCAAACCTGGCGTGACCACCGGCGAACTGGACCGTATCTGTCACGAGTACATCACCAACGAACAGCAGGCCATTTCCGCCTGCCTCGGCTACCACGGCTTCCCGAAATCCGTGTGCATCTCGGTGAACGAAGTGGTGTGCCACGGCATCCCGAGCGACGACAAAACGCTGAAAGACGGCGACATCGTCAATATCGACGTGACCGTGATTAAAGACGGCTTCCACGGCGACACCTCAAAGATGTTCATCGTCGGCAAACCGACCATTCTGGGCGAGCGCCTGTGCCGCGTCACTCAGGAAAGCCTGTATCTGGCGCTGAAGATGGTCAAGCCGGGCATCCGCCTGCGCACCCTGGGCAAGGCTATCCAGCAATTCGTCGAGGCCGAAAAGTTCTCCGTGGTGCGCGAGTACTGCGGCCACGGCATCGGCGAAGTGTTCCATGAAGAGCCGCAGGTGCTGCACTATGATGCCGATGACGGCGGCGTAGTGCTGCAGGCTGGCATGGCCTTCACCATCGAACCGATGGTCAACGCCGGTGACTACCGCATCCGCACCATGAAAGACGGCTGGACGGTAAAAACCAAAGATCGCAGCTTGTCGGCGCAGTATGAGCATACTATTGTGGTCACTGATAACGGCTGCGAGATAATGACGTTGCGCAAGGATGACACCATCCCCAACATCATTACGCACGAGATGTAAGCACCGCGGTGAACGCCGCGTGCAGAATATCACCAGGCCGGCTTTTGCCGGCCTTTTTTATGGGCTGCGCACTATGTCTGACAATCTCCTTCAACAGGCGGCCCCGGCCGTGCCGATGCCACCCGTCTCTCCCAGCGCCTACGGCGACGACGAGCTCACCTGCCCGGTGCTGAAACAGCGGCTGGAGCAGTTCCAGCTGTGGCTGGCGGCGGCATTCGACGCCGGCGCCAGCGCCGAAAGCCTGGTGGCGGCGCGCAGCGACTTCATCGATCGCCTGCTGCGCCGGCTGTGGACCTTCTACGGTTTCGAAGATATCCCGGAAACCGCGCTGGTGGCGGTCGGCGGCTATGGCCGCGGCGAGCTGCATCCGCTGTCGGATATCGACGTGCTGGTGCTCAGCCAGCGCCGGCTGACTGAGCACCAGTCGCAGCGGGTGGGCGAGTTCATCACCCTGCTGTGGGATCTCAAGCTGGAGGTCGGCCACAGCGTGCGCACCCTGGAAGAGTGCCTGCTGGAGGGATTGGCGGATCTGACCGTGGCCACCAACCTGATCGAGTCGCGCATGATCTGCGGCGACGTCGCGCTGTTCCTGCAGATGCAAAAACATATCTTCAGCGACGGCTTCTGGCCTTCGCCACAGTTTTTCCACGCCAAGACCAACGAGCAGCAGGAGCGCCACCAGCGCTACCACGGTACCAGCTATAACCTGGAGCCGGATATCAAAAGCAGCCCCGGCGGCCTGCGCGACATCCACACCCTGCTGTGGGTGGCGCGCCGCCACTTCGGCGCCACCTCGCTGGACGAAATGGTCGGTTTCGGTTTCCTCACCCAGGCCGAGCGCAACGAACTGAATGAATGCCAGAGCTTCCTGTGGCGCATCCGCTTTGCGCTGCATCTGGTGCTGCCGCGTTACGACAACCGTCTGCTGTTCGATCGCCAGCTCAGCGTGGCGCAGCTGCTGCGCTATGAAGGCGAAGGCAACGAGCCGGTCGAGCGCATGATGAAAGACTTCTACCGCATGACGCGGCGCGTCAGCGAGCTGAATCACATGCTGCTGCAGCTGTTCGACGAAGCTATTCTGGCGCTGGACGCCACCGAGAAGCCGCGCCCGCTGAACGACGATTTCCAGCTGCGCGGCGATCTGATCGATCTGCGCGACGAAACGCTGTTCATCCGCGAGCCGCAAGCCATCATGCGCATGTTCTACCTGATGGTGCGCAACCGCGAGATCAAGGGCATTTACTCCACCACCGTGCGCCAGCTGCGCCACGCGCGCCGCCACCTGAAACAGCCGCTGTGCACCATCCCGGAAGCGCGCGATCTGTTTATGGCCATCCTGCGCCACCCCGGCGCGGTATCGCGCGCGCTGGTGCCGATGCACCGTCACAGCGTGCTGTGGGCCTATATGCCACAGTGGGGCAAGATCGTCGGGCAAATGCAGTTCGATCTGTTCCACGCCTATACCGTCGATGAACACACCATCCGCGTGCTGCAAAAGCTGGAGAGCTTCGCCGATGCGCAAACCCGGCCACGCCATCCGCTGTGCGTGGAGCTGTACCCGCGCCTGCCACACCCGGAACTGCTGCTCCTGGCGGCGTTGTTCCACGATATCGCCAAAGGGCGCGGCGGTGATCACTCGATCCTCGGCGCGGAAGACGTGGTGGAGTTCGCCGAACTGCACGGCCTCAACTCGCGAGAAACCCAACTGGTGGCCTGGCTGGTGCGCTGCCACCTGCTGATGTCGGTCACCGCGCAGCGCCGCGACATCCAGGATCCGACGGTGATCCAGCAGTTCAGCAGCGAAGTGCAGAGCGAAACCCGGCTGCGTTACCTGGTGTGCCTGACGGTGGCCGACATCTGCGCCACCAACGAAACCCTGTGGAACAGCTGGAAGCAGAGCCTGTTGCGCGAGCTGTACTTCGCCACCGAGAAGCAGCTGCGCCGCGGCATGCAGAACAGCCCGGATCTGCGCGAACGCGTACGCCATCACCGCCTGCAGGCGCTGGCGCTGCTGCGCATGGACAACATCGACGAAGAGGCGCTGCATCGCATCTGGAGCCGCTGCCGCGCCGACTATTTCCTGCGCCACTCGCCGAATCAGCTGGCCTGGCACGCCCGCCATCTGCTGGCCCACGACTCCACCCAGCCGCTGGTGCTGGTCAGCCGCCAGGCGACGCGCGGCGGCACCGAGATCTTCATCTGGAGCCCGGATCGCCCTTACCTGTTCGCTGCCGTCGCCGGGGAGATGGATCGCCGCAACCTCAGCGTGCACGACGCACAGATCTTCACCAACCGCGACGGTATGGCGATGGACACCTTTATCGTGCTGGAACCGGACGGCAGCCCGCTGGCGCAGGATCGCCACGCGGCGATCCGTCAAGCCTTGCTGCAGGCTATCACCCAGCGGGAGTATCAGCCGCCGCGCGTGCGCCGGCCCTCTTCCAAGCTGCGCCACTTCAGCGTGCCGACCGAGGTCACTTTCCTGCCGACCCACACCGACCGTCGCAGCTACCTGGAGCTGACCGCGCTCGACCAGCCCGGCCTGCTGGCTCGGGTGGGCGAAGTGTTCGCCGACCTGGGGCTGTCGCTGCACGGCGCGCGCATTTCCACCATCGGCGAGCGGGTCGAGGATTTGTTTATCCTGGCAGACGGCGAGCGGCGCGCGCTCGACCAAGAAACGCGCAGAAAGTTGGAGCAACGGTTGACAGAGGCCCTCACCCCCAACGATAAAATGTGATACAAGTAACTTTTTACCGACAACATCAGGAAAGAGAACAGCATGCAGCAATTACAGAACGTTATTGAAAGCGCCTTCGAGCGCCGTGCGGACATCACCCCGGCGAACGTAGACACCGTAACGCGCGAAGCGGTAAACCAGGTGATCGGCCTGCTGGACAGCGGCGCCCTGCGCGTCGCCGAGAAGATCGACGGTCAATGGGTCACCCATCAGTGGCTGAAGAAAGCCGTGCTGCTCTCTTTCCGCATCAACGACAACAAGGTGATGGACGGCGCGGAAACCCGCTACTACGACAAGGTGCCGATGAAGTTCGCCGACTACGACGAAGCGCGCTTCCAGAAGGAAGGTTTCCGCGTTGTGCCGCCGGCCACCGTGCGCCAAGGCGCGTTCATCGCGCGCAACACCGTGCTGATGCCGTCTTACGTTAACATCGGCGCCTACGTCGATGAAGGCACCATGGTCGACACCTGGGCCACCGTCGGTTCTTGCGCGCAGATCGGCAAAAACGTTCACCTGTCCGGCGGCGTCGGCATCGGCGGCGTACTGGAGCCGCTGCAGGCCAACCCGACCATCATCGAAGACAACTGCTTCATCGGCGCGCGCTCCGAAGTGGTGGAAGGCGTGATCGTGGAAGAAGGCTCGGTGATTTCGATGGGCGTATACCTCGGCCAGAGCACCCGCATCTATGACCGCGAGACCGGCGAAATCCATTACGGCCGCGTGCCGGCGGGTTCGGTGGTGGTTTCCGGTAACCTGCCGTCGAAAGACGGTTCTTACAGCCTGTACTGCGCGGTGATCGTCAAGAAAGTCGATGCCAAAACGCGCGGTAAAGTCGGCATTAATGAGTTATTGCGTACTATCGACTAAATTGAAATAGCGGGTGATTCACCCGCTATTTTTTTGTCTGCGTTTCGCTGGCAGTCACAGTCGCAGATCTCGCTTTCCGCCATAATTGCAGTCGTGGAATATAACGATCACATCTAAAGAGGGCGCAGTATGTACGATAACTTGAAGAGTTTGGGCATCAATCAACCGGAAGACATCGATCGCTATAGCCTGCGTCAAGAGGCCAACAACGACATCCTCAAGATCTATTTCCGCAAGGACAAAGGCGAGTTCTTCGCCAAGAGCGTGAAGTTCAAGTACCCGCGCCAGCGTAAAACCGTGGTGGCGGACAACGCCGGCCAGGGCTACAAGGAAATTCACGAGATCAACCCGAACCTGCGTTACGTGATCGACGAGCTGGATCAGCTGTGCCAGCGCGATCAGGTGGAAGTGGATCTGAAGCGTAAAATCCTCGACGACCTGCGCCATCTCGAAGGCGTGGTGTCGCACAAGATTGCCGAGATCGAATCCGATCTGGAAAAACTCACCCGCGGCAAGTAATGCGGATCGGTTGACCCGCATCATCGCCAAGGCGCCCTTTCGCGGCGCCTTTTTACATTATGACTGCAGCAACGTGCCCCACTGCTCGACCCACGGACAAGCGGCCACTTCCGGCTCCGGCTGTTCCATCGCATCGATCTCCAGCACTTCGCCAACGCGGGTGGCGCCCTGCTCTTGCAGCAGCGCGTCAAACGTGCGCCCCGCGCCACAGAAGTTGTCATAGCTGCTGTCGCCGAGGGCAATCAGCCCGTAGCGCAGTTCCGGCTGATAGCCAACCTGATCGCGAATGGCGTGGAACAGCGGCGCGATGCTGTCCGGCAAATCGCCCTGCCCGGTAGTGGAGGTGATCACCAGCGCGTAGTGCTGACGATAAAACTGCCAGGCCTCCAGCGTGCCCTCTTCGAACAGTTTGACCTCATGGCCCTGCTCGCTGAGGATGTTTTGCGCCTCTTCCGCCACCAGCAGCGAATTGCCGTAGACCGTTCCCACGAAGATACCAACCTGAGCCATGGCTCCTACTCCCTTCATTACCTTTAAAAATTGTCAGCTATCCTGACCGTTAGCCGCGCTAAACTCAACCCCGGCAAGTTCAGGGAATACCCCCGCCCAGCCGAACTGCGTCATCACCCCTTGCCAGTCTTCGTCCCAGCGCGCCGTCACCTGCAGCGGCTCGCCGGTCACCGGGTGCGTCAGCTGCAGATGGCTGGCGTGCAGCATCAGGCGCGGGCAGCCGAAATGCTGTGCCATCCCGCGGTTCTGCCGCAGATCGCCGTGCTTGCTGTCGCCGATGATCGGATGGCGAAGGTGCGCCATGTGGCGCCGCAATTGGTGCTTGCGGCCGGTTTCCGGCTGCAGTTCCACCAGACTGTAACGTGCGCTGTCGTAGCGGCCGACGGCCACCGGCATCTCTACCTGCGCCAACGGCCGGTAGTGCGTCACCGCCGGCTGCGGCCCCTTGTCGGCATCGGCATGTTTATCGGCGATTTTGTCCAGCTCCGCCGTCAGCGGGTAGTCGAGGGTCGCCCCCTCCTGCACGTAACCGCGCACCACCGCATGGTAGGTTTTCTGCACCTGATGCTGCTCGAACTGCTGCGACAGCAGACGCGCCACCTCGCTGGAGAGCGCCATCAGCAGCACGCCGGACGTCGGGCGATCGAGACGGTGCACGGTAAAGACGTGCTGCCCGAGCTGATCGCGCACCGTTTGCATCATGAAGCGAGTTTCATGACGGTCCAGCCAACTGCGGTGCACCAACCAGCCCGACGGTTTGTTCACCGCCACCAGGTGTTCATCCTGATACAAAATCTCAATCACATCGCTTTCCCAGATAAATAGCCGTTTCGGGCGCGAGTATAACAGGCGTGCGGCTCAGCGCTAGTTCACCCATTCGATGGTCACCAGACGCGTATCGGCGCGGCCGCGATCGTCCACCGCCCGAATGCGATAGCGCCCGTTGTTGATCGGCCGCCAGTCGATCGGCTTTTTGCTGGCGCTACTGCCGAGATAAATATCGTCAACGAACCAGTACACCGTCTTGCTGTCGGCGTCCGTTACCGCATTGAAGGCAATTTTGTCCCGCCCCTGCTGCGACTGGCGCAGGGTGTAGGTGGTATTTTTCAACGGCGAGGTGATGCGCGGCGCGTTGCCGCCGACGGCGATGCCGTTGTCCTTGCAGCGGTTGACCGGCGGTGCCCGCTTCGGCAGCCCGGCCTGGGCGAACACGTTGGCCAAATCGGAAGGCCAGAATTCAAAAATTTCGGTGCGGGTCTGCGCCGCGTCATACGGCGGACAGACGACCTCGCCACTGTGAATATCCAGCACCACCGGCCGATAGACGCTGTCTACCTTGATCGGCGACTTGCCGGGAATGAACCAGGTCTTGCCCTTCTGCTGGCACCACGGCGTTGGCAAATCGCCGCTGGCGAGACAAATCTCTACCCGCCGCAGCCGTTTGGGGAACGGATGTTTCGGTTCACGCAGGCCAGGGTAGCTGGCATTGACGCTGTCGATGATATTAAAGAACAGCGGCGCGGCCGCCTCGGCGCCGACCAACGCATTGTTGCCGCGCCCGTCGAAGTTACCTTCCCACACCACCAGCACGTAAGGGCCGAAAATCCCGACGCTCCAGGCGTCGCGAAAGCCCCACGAAGTCCCGGTCTTCCAGTACACCGGCAGCGAAGTAGAACGCTGTGCCAGCGTATCGCCCGGCCGCCGGTGCTGGCGCAGCATATCCAGCGTGATGAAACTGGCCTCCTCGCTCAACAGCCGAATCGGCGTCGGTTCGGTCTCGTTCAGCTGCATGCGAAGCGGCCGCAGCTCGCCGCGATTCGCCAACAGCGCATACAGCTTCGCCAGCTCCTGCGCCGTTACCTCGCCGCCGCCCAGCACCAGCGACAACCCATAGTGGCTCTCATTGGCCATATTGGCGACGCCGGTCAGGCGTAAGAACTGATAAAAAGTCGGCTGGCGCAGCTGCGAGGCGACATACACTGCCGGAATGTTGCGGCTGAAATTCAGCGCATCGGTGGCGGTCACCGGGCCGAGAAAGCGCCGGTCGAAGTTTTCCGGCGCATAGGCGCCGAACGACGAAGGCACGTCTTTCAGGATGGTCATCGGATGCAGCACGCCCTGCTCCATGCCCAGCGCGTAGATGAACGGCTTCAGCGTCGAACCCGGCGAGCGCTTGGCGTTGGTACCGTTTACCTGCCCCTGGATCGGCCGATGGTAATAGTCCGCCGATCCCACCAGCGCACGCACCCCCATATCGCGGCTGTCCACCAGCAGCACCGCGGCGTTTTGGATGCCGCGGCTGCGGTTGCGGGCGATAAACGCGTTGACCTGCCGCTCGACCAGCCGCTGCAACCCGGCGTCCAACGTGGTATCGACGCGCGTATCGCGCTGCACCAGTTGCTGCGTCTGCAGCCGTAACTGCTCGATAAAGTGCGGCGCGATATAGGGCACTTGCTCAGGCTGTCGCAGCGCCAGCGGCAGGCGGAACAGCGTTTGCTGGCTGGCGTCGGTGGGGTAAACCCGCTGCCAGCGCTGGAACAGACGGTTGCGCGCCTGCGTCAATGCAGCGCCGAGCACGCCGGTTTTCGGCTCCAGACGGTAGCTGGGCGACTGCGGCAGCACCGCCAGCGTCAGCGCCTCCGGCAGAGTCAAATCCTTCGGCGACTTGGCGAAATAGATCAGGCTGGCAGCGCCGATGCTTTCGATGTTGCGGCCGTAAGGGGCGTAATTCAGGTAGGCTTCCAGGATATCGTGCTTGGAGTAGCTGAGCTCCAGCTGCACCGCGCGCAGCACCTGCAGCAGCTTGCCGCCCGGCGTGCGGGTGTTGAGATGCCAGCGCATGCGCGCCAGCTGCATGCTGATGGTCGACCCGCCCTGCATTTTGCCGCCGGCGACATAGCTGCGCCAGAAGCCACGCATCAGGCTAACGGGGTTAAAGCCGGGGTTGTAGTAGAACCAGCGGTCTTCGTGCAGCAGCAGCCCACGCACCGCCAGCGGCGACACCTGCTCCAGCGGGGTCCACAGCCGGTAGCGGTCGTCGTTGGCCAACGTGATACGCAGCAGCGCGCCGTGCCTGTCGTAATAGACGGAAGACTGCGGCAGCCCCTGCCACAGGGGCGGATGCGGCCACAGCCGAATCGCGGTCAGCAGCAGCGCCAGTAAAAACGCCGCCATCAAGCCGTTTTGCAGCACGCGCCCGGTCAGGATCTTCATACGTTATCACCGCCCCGGCGCCAGACGCTGGCCTGGCGCCGGATCCGGCCTAGTCGTTGCCCGCCGGCACCACCACCAGCTTGCCGCCGCCGGCCGACATGGCCTGCACTTCTCGGTCATACATGGCTTCGCCATAGGCCGGTGGAATAATAAAGCTGCCGGTATTGGTGGCCTTGATCTGATAGACGAACTCCTGCACCTCGGTGCCGGCGCTGCCGTAGATAATCACCCGATCTTCACGGATATCGCTGTAATCCGGCGCCCAGGTGGAGCCGGTAGCGGCCAGCGGCGACTGCCAACCGCCGCGGCCTTCGCTCTCCTCGCCGGCGTCGGCCGGTTCCGGCGGCGTCTGCTGCACCACTTCGAACCCGCCCGGAAGCAGATCGACGATCGCCAGGTTGCTCTGCCCCTCTTTCGAGTTGGCGCGCACCTTCAGATGGACGTTGATCTTCTGCCCCAGCGTCACCTGCGTCACCGGTTTGCCCTGTTCGTCGGTGTAATCGCGAACGATCTCAATCCCGCGCGACAGCGCTTTTTGCGGCGCATTCAGGTCGTAACCGGCCTGCGTCACCACATACCAGGCCGGCGCATTGCCGCCGTTGGTGAAGCGCACAGCGGTAGCATCGGCGTTGAACTGCCCCTGCACGAACAACCCCTGCAGCTCACTGATGCGCTGCGGCTCGCCGCCGGCTTTGCCTACCTGCACGATGCCCAAGGCATCCGCATTGGCGGATTGCGCCGCCACCTGGGCCGAATAGCTTTCCAGCGCCAGAATGCTCATCGCGGAAGAGTAGGTGGTGTAACGCTCTTCTTTCAGCGCCTTGACCATATTCTCCAGCACCTGCGGCGGGATCGACGCCACTTTCTCCGGGAAGTGACGGGTAATCAGATACAGCCGAGTCGCATCCTGCACCAGCGGATCGAAATAATTCTGCGTCCACCAGGCACTGTCATACGCCTTGCTCAGCTGCTGCCAGCTCGGTTGCAGCAACGCGGCGGCTTCGTCGTCCATCTTCAACAGACGGTAGGAAGAAGCCAGATACAGCGCGCTCAGATCGGTTTTCCACCCTTCGCCATAGCGTTTTTGCAGCGTATCCTGCACCGCCGCCAGCGAGTTGGTGGTCACTTCGCCCTGCAGCGTCAGCAGGTAAACCGCCCAGCTGCGCAGGCGCAGCAGATACAGATCGTCGAATCCGCTGGCCGCCAGCTCGCGCAATGCGCCGTTGGCCTCGTCCAGCATGCCTTCCGGCAGGGCGTAGCCCGCCGCTTTGGCTTCGAGCAGATATTGCACCACATAAGGCGTGACGAAAGGATCGGCATCCGGCGACGAACGCCAGGCGCCGATCGCTCCGCTGTCGTTCTGGCGCGCGCGCAGCACGCCAAGCAGGTTGCGCAGCTGCTTGCTGACTTCCGCCTGGCTCAGGCTGCTTTTCATCTCTGGGTGGCGGCTCTGCAGCATCAGCGGAATGGAGCGGCTGACGATCTGCTCGGAACAGTAATACGGGTAATCCGCCAGGTATTGCGCCAGCCCGCTGGTCAGCACCAGCGGCGAATTCGACACCGCCGCCCGGCGCTGCGCGAAAGCGTCGAACATCTGGCGCAGGCCATCGACATTCTGGCTGCTGCCGCTCATGCGCCCCATCACCGACTGGGTGCGGTACGGCGCCGCCGGCCGCACCGAGGTGCTGACGGTGCGGCGGCTGGCCTGGTCGCCGTAACGGGCGTCGAACACCAGCGGTGCATCGCCCAGCGCGGATTTGGCGCGCAGACGGAAAGTGATCACACCCTCGCGTTTTTCCGCCAGCGTCAGGCTTTGCGTCGCGTTGCCCACCACCTCCAACTGCGGCGGCGGCGTCAACAGAACGTTGATGGCCACCGACTGGCCGTTCAACCCTTCGAGGTTGTTGCTGACGCCCACGCTGACGTCGAACTCGTCGCCCGGCGCCACCATCGCCGGCACGTTCGGCGTCATGATGAAGCTGTCGCGCACCGTGGCGGCGGTTTGCGCCTTGCCGATTTTCTCCGGCGTCACCGAAATCGCCATCACGCGGATCTTGCCGTTAAAGTAGTCCGGCACCGGGTAGACGAACTGCTTCTCGCCGCTGACCTCGGTAATGCCGGACCAATAGGCCACCGGCTTGTCGCGTTTGCGCTTGAACGGGTTGAGGTTGAGATCCAGCCCTTCGCCCGCGTCGCCGCCCGGCGCCGCGGTCAGCGCCATCAGCTTGCTGAACTCCGGCAGGATCAGGTCGAGGATCTGCGAGCTGCTCACGTTCAGTTCACGCTTGCTGAAGAAGAACTCCAGCGGATCCTTCAGGCGGTAGCGCGCCACCTGCAGAATGCCCTCATCGACGGCAAACAGCGCCACCTGCTGCGGCGCGTCGGTCTTGACCGTCATCGTCAGATTTTGGCCCGGCTTGATGACTTCCGGCGCCGTCACCTCGAGGCTGTTTTGCCGCGCCTGGGTGCTGATCTTGAACGGCATCACGCCATAGCTCAGCGGGCTCATGAAGATCTCGCTGGAGTTGATGTCGCGCACGAACTGCACGTTGATGTAGCCGTTGCCCTCCATGCCGGCCGGCACGCGGATCTTCTGCACCGAGCTGGTGGTGTCGGTGTGGAACCACTGCCAGGCGTAAACCTTGTCCTTCTCGATGGTGATCAAGCCGCTGCCGGTATAAGGCGCGTTGATCGCCACCTCGATCTCCTCGCCCGGCTGGTATTCCGCCTGGTTCAGTTTCAGCTTCAGTTCGGCGTTGCGATCCAGCGAACGGCTCAGGTTGGCGTTGCCGGCCACGCTGTAGGCGACGCGGTTAAGCGTCTTACCCTGCGCATCTTCAATCACCAGCACGAAGTCGCCCGGCTTATCGGTCGCCAGCCGCAGATCCGCGCCCTGCTCGCTCAGCGCCAGCGGCTGTTCCGACAGCTGCACTTCCTTCATCTTCGACTGGTATTTGTAAACGCCCGAATCCTGTTTGGTCAGCACCGAAATGTATTTCTGTTCGATCAGCACCTGCTTCAGATTCGGCATGGCGATCTGTTTCAGGGCCGGATCGATGGCGATCACATTCAGATGCCGCTCCGCGTCGCGATTGATGTAGCCCAGATCGCCGTCGGCCTTCACCCCAATCAGATAATCGTAAGGCGAAACCAGCGTACGGGCGGTAGCCGCCACCGAACGCCCGCCGCCGGCGACGAACGCCTCCGACAACAGCTGCAGCTGATAGGTCGCATCGGCGTAGGATTTCAGATCGAGCGGAATATCGGCCGCGCCATGCTCATCGGTGGTGCGATCTTCCAGCTCGGTTTCGAACCCGTCGCTGTTTTGCCGGTTTTCGTAGAACGCATAATCCGGGAAGCGATCGAAACTCGGATACATCGGCCGCAGCGTCAGCCTGGTGGTCACGCGGCGATCTTGCGCTGGGGTGCCGAACAGGTTCTGCACGTCGATGCTGGCCTTCAGCTCAGACGGTTTTACCCAGCCTTGCTGGCGGTCCGGCGTCAACGCCAGCTTCACTTTCAGCTGATCCGGTTCGAACTCCTTCACATTGACCGCGGTATGGCCGAGCAGCGTGGAGGTATCGTTGTTTTTGCCGATCAGATACAGATAGACGTTCCACTCGCCGGTCGGTGAGTTTTCATCGGTGGTATAGCTCAGCTCGTTGAAACCGCTGGCGCCCAGCGTCAGCGGTACGGTGGACATCAGCTTGTCGCGCGGATCGCGAATTTCGGCACGCACCGGCACGCCGGCCAGGCCAACGCCCCAGTCGGCGGCGCGGGTGATCAGGCCAATATTGAAAGTATCCCCAGGTCGATAAACGCCGCGATCGGAGAATAGATAACTGCTGAGGGTGCGCGGATCGGTCGGCGTTTGTTCACCGGCGACGTCGAAGCGCGAGAAGTCCAGCCCGCGATCGTTATAGCTACCGGTCGGCAGGAAGGAGACATCCCCTTCCTTTTCCACCAGGAACATCACCGGCTGGCGCTCGTTGGTGTACACGTCGAGCGCCGGGAAACGCACGTGGCCGTCGGCCCCGGTGGTTTGGCTGAGCAGCGTCACGCCGTTTTTGGCCACTACCGACACGGTGGCGCCGCTGACCGGTGCGCCGCTTTGGATCGACTGCACAAAAACATCGCGCGTCTTATCCTGCGAGCTCTTGGCGACGATGCCCAGATCGGTCACCACCACAAAGCGCGAATCGCCGACGTCGGGCTGATCATCCCCGGTGTTCTCGTCCGGTTCCTGTTCTGGCTCGGCGCCCGCCTCTTCCGCCGCCGGTTTCCGGTTCGGCTGCCATTCAGACAGCGTCAGCAGGAACACCCCGCGATGGGAGCTGGCGTTGGTGGAGAGATAACGGGAAAGATCGATGCCCTGATAGTTCACTTCCCCCGGCCGCTCGTTATTGAGCGCCGTCTGGTATTTGAAATGCTCGGTGAAATATTCGTCGTTGAGCCGGTTGAATTCCGTGGACGAGTAGTCCCGGCTTTTGAAGGAGACGATGTGCTGCAGCTGGCTCGGGATCACCCGTTTGATGTCCAGCCGCAGGCCCGCCACGTTGCGCGCCGCCACGCTGATCTGTTTGTCGCCGTTAACCGAGAGCAGCGAGCCCTGCGACATGAACTGCAGCGATTTCGGGAACTCCGGCACGTCGACCACCCGATAAACCTTCTTCGGCATTTTGTAACCGCCGACGGAGACCAGCTGGTTGTCTATCTCGAGCAACACAAAGCGGTGCGCCGGGGCGTCGAAACGGAAGCTGAACTGCGGTTGATAGGCCTCTTCCGCCTCGTTAAGCGTCAACGGCAGTGGCGTCGCCTGTGCCAGCACGTTTTTACCGACGCTATCGACCGTCCATTGATAGAAGTCTTCGGCATCGTTGGCGGCCTCGGCATCGCTCGGATCGTGCTGCGGCAGCAGCCAGGCTTTGGTGGCCCGCGCCAGCTCTTTATCCTTCACCGCATCGCTGAAGCCGACCACCAACGCACGCTGCCCTTTGCCGCCGTCGGTGTCCACGACCTGAGCGCTGGCGTCACTCAGCGCCAGGCTGTAGAGGGTGGGTACCTTGACCCAGTTGCTTTTCGCCTCTTCGACCGCGTTGCCGGCCGCCGTCGATTTAACCCCCTTACCGACGGTCAGATGCACCGCTCCGCCCTGATCCAGCGCCTGCAGCGGCTCGGAATGCACCCAAGCGTTCAGTTTTTTCTCGTCATAGACCAGAGAGAAATTAAGCTTCTTCTCGGACGCGGTGCTGCCTTCTTTCAATCCCAGCGAAATCTGTTTTTCAAAGCTGGCGACGTCGACCGGCGCGTTGAACTGCAGATTGAAAATCGCGCTGCGTTTCTGCGCATCCTGCGGATCGCGATAGTACTCGGCCTGCCCCAGGCGGTAGTCGAACGCAGGCACGGTGAAGGCATAGCGGGTTTTGGCCAGCTTGATCTGCGGCGCCAGCAACGTGGCGGGCTCGAGGGTCACCTCATATTTTGCGCCCATCGGCAACGGCTTTTTCGGCGTGAACACCAGCGTCGACTCATTGTTCCACGCCCATTGGCCTTCCGCCGTCGGTTTGAGGATGATACCGGCGCTCACGGTTTTACCCACCGCGGCGATTGGCGCGACCGACCCGCTGAAAGTCAGGCTCACCGTTTGCGGTGCCTGCCGGGCGGCGGCGTAATCTATCGGCTCGGGGTTGGTAAGCGATGCGCTGACCTCCTGAACTACCATTGGTGCAGGTTCGATAGGCTGTGGCCGGTTTTGCCACCAGTGCCAACCGTAAAACGCACCGCCCGCCGCGCCTGCCAGCAGCAGCAGGCCCAGACCGATCGCTTTCGGGTGTTTATCCACGCCGCTTTCGAGCCGCAAAAAACCGCGCGGCAGCGCAGCCCACCAGGCCGGCGCACGCCAGCTGAGGTTGCCGACCAGCGGTCTCAGCAACCGCCCCAACAGCGACAACGCCCCACCCAGCAGGCGACAAACGCCCTTAACCAAGGTAAAAGGCAAACGCAGGATAAACCTTAATAAATCCATTATTGCAGCACCTCATCATCCTAATGCAGCCCCCGGTCAACCGCTGCGGTTAAACCGAGCCGAAAGACGCCGTCGGCTCTCCTGCCCGGCATCCGCGCGAGTACTCTACACTGCCGGGCGGCAAAAATCTGCGCGCCGCCGGCGGATTACGGCTCTTTATTCAACATCAAATCCAGCTGTTGCAGCAGCACCAGCAGCGGCAGGCTGCTCGGCTCACGATCTTTCAGCGCCTCTTCGAAATAAGGCGTGATGGCAAAGCGCGTCGGCAGCGGCGCTTGGGCGTCCAGCAGCGCATACATACGCGGCAGAAACACCCACTGCAGCCAGGCTTCGGCCGACATGCTGTCGATGCAGAACGGCTCGGTGCTGGAGAAAGCCTCATGCTCAGGCGGCGCGGCCTGCCACAGCGCCAGATCGCGCATGGATTGTTCAATCGCCTGCAAACTGCGGCGCACCTGGTTATGTATACTCATCTGCATTCCCGATCTCTTTTCATCATGGTATTCAGCGCGCTGGCTGAAAGGCGGCAAAGCATAGCATTTTTATAGCCCAAATTCGGCGCGCCTGAGACAGCCCGCCGTTTTTATCTGGTGGCGTTCGCCACCGCGCGGCACAATAGGCCCACCGAGTTCCCCACACAGATAAAGATTCATGTCCGTAATAACAGAGAAAAAAAACCACGCGACGCCCGGTAAAGCCATGCTGGCTTCGGTCACCGGGTATGCCATGGACGGGTTTGACCTGCTGATCCTCGGCTTTATGCTGCCGGCCATCAGCATCGAATTAGGATTAACCTCATCGGCCGCCGGTTCACTGGTCACCTGGACGCTGATCGGCGCGGTGCTGGGCGGCGTGATCTTCGGCCACCTCAGCGATCGCTTCGGCCGTATCCGGGTGCTGACCATCACCATTCTGATGTTTTCCCTGTTCACCGGCCTGTGTGCCGTGGCGCAAGGGTATTGGGATCTGCTGGCCTATCGCACCCTGGCGGGCATCGGGCTGGGCGGCGAATTCGGCATCGGCATGGCGCTGATCGCGGAAGCCTGGCCGGCGGAGAAGCGCACCGCGCTTCGGCTTACGTCGGCATGGGCTGGCAATTGGGCGTGCTGGCTGCCGCCTTCCTGACGCCGTTGCTGCTGGAGCATATCGGCTGGCGCGGCATGTTTTTGGTCGGCCTACTGCCGGCGCTGGCGTCATTCCTGATCCGCCGTACCCTGAGTGAGCCGGAAGCATTCGTGCGGCAGAAAGAGGCCGGGCAACCGCTCTCCTTCCTGCAGCGTTTACGCCTGCTGTTTAAGGATCGCGCCACCAGCAAGGCCAGCATCGGCATCTTCATTCTCTGTTCAGTGCAGAACTTCGGTTACTACGGGCTGATGATCTGGATGCCGACTTACCTGGCGAAAAACTTCGGCTTCTCACTCACCAAGTCCGGCCTGTGGACGGCGGTGACAGTGGTCGGCATGACGTTCGGCATCTGGCTGTTTGGCGTGCTGGCCGATCGCTTCGCCCGCTGGAAGATTTTCGTGCTTTATCAGATAGGCGCGGTAGTGATGGTGATCGGTTACGCCCAGTTGAGCGATCCGATGCTGATGCTGTTCGCCGGCGCCGTGATGGGCATGTTCGTCAACGGCATGATCGGCGGCTACGGCGCATTGATTTCCGATACCTACCCGGTACAGGCGCGCGCCACCGCGCAAAACATTCTGTTCAATTTGGGGCGCGGCGTCGGCGGCCTGGGGCCATTGGTGATCGGTGCGCTGGTGACGCAGGTGTCATTTACCGCCGCGATCAGCCTGTTGGCGGCGATCTACCTGTTGGATATCTACGCCACGCTGTTCCTGCTGCCGAAAAAACAGGGCGCTGGCGATACGCTGGGCGCGATTGGTTAACGCTGAAGAGGGATTAAGGCGGGGCGCACGCGCAGCGGGATCAAACAAAAAGTTGGGGGCACTGCGTTAACAGTGCCCCCGGTTCGTTTTATAGCTATCCCGCTACACAGCATGCTCCCTGCTCAATCCTTGAAAACTTTTCCTGCGGCCATCCTGACCAAGTGGTCCTTGCATCATCCTGCAGCATCGTCCTGACGCGGTTCCTCAGCCTTCCTGACCCGCCGACAGTCCTGTGCCGGCTCTCAATCTCCGTCCTGGAGGTGTCCCTGGTTTCTATCCTGAAACATCCTGGGCATCTCCTGACGCCATCCTTCGCTCTTGCCTGAGCGCATCCCTTTCTTCTTCCTGAAGCTGCATCATCCTGATGCTTTCCTGCTCCGCCGGTTCCGTTCCGGTAACGATAAGATCGCTTAAATTCCCCGGAATCACAAGGGTTTGGGAGGTGTCTCACACTAAATTAAGCCTAAGAGTTATCCTAAAGAAATTCTAACCAATTGATCTGGATAACAATAATCTCATAGCCTGGAAAAAGGTGGGAAAAATTAAGAGCGATATCTCACAGCCCGTGTGAGAGATCTCTCACACGGGCGACGGCGAATCCGTCGCGATTCAGTCCAACACCGGACGCAGCGCATCGAGGAAATTCCCCAGCGTCGCCGCCAACAAGGTGCGCTTATCGCTGCCGAACTGCTCCAGTACCACGTTGCCGCTGACGTTGCACAGCGACACCATCGTCATCTCGGATTCGGTGGTCGCCAGGAAGAGGGTCGGCGACAATTTGAGGCGCTTTTGCGTCACCAGATGGCCGATCAGGTTCTCCTGCAGGCGGATAAAATCCTCTTCGCTCCAGACCTGCAGCAGGCTCAGGCGATGCTCGCCGAACTGCGCGCTCATGTCGCCGGCGTATTGCTGCGTGTAGAAGCGATGCGCATCCGGCTGCAAACGCAGCTCCAGCGCGGTCTCTACCTTTTCCAGCGTCGCCGCAGGTTCGAAAGGCTGCGGCAACCACAGCACTTCGTCCTCGCGGTTCTCCACGATGCAGGGCGACGGCACGCCGTACAGCGCCTGGCTGGCCGGCGCGTGGCCGCGCTCTTGCTGCCACAACTCGACATAGCGTTGAGTGAATTCACGCAGAGCGTGCGATACATCATGGTCCATATTCTTTCTCGCATACGTTAAACTGACGGCCATTGTACCTATCTCTGACCGAGGTGACAGCAGATGTCCTCATATCAAGACCACCAGGCCCTGTCGGGGCTGACGCTGGGCAAACCCACCGCCTACCGCGATCGCTACGACGCCACGCTGCTGCAGGCGGTGCCGCGCAGCATGAACCGCGAGCCTCTGGGCCTGTATCCCGACAACCTGCCCTTCCACGGCGCGGACATCTGGACGCTGTACGAGCTCTCCTGGCTGAACGCCAACGGCTTGCCGCAGGTGGCAGTCGGTGAAATCAGCCTCAACGCCGACAGCCTGAACCTGATCGAATCGAAAAGCTTCAAGCTGTATCTCAACAGCTTCAACCAAACCCCGTTCGCCGATTGGGAAACGGTGCGCAGCACCCTGCAACGCGATCTGTCCGCCTGCGCCCAGGGCGAGGTCAGCGTCACCCTGTTCAGCGTCGAGCAGCTGGAAGGCACGCCGATCGCCCGCCTGGTTGGCGGCTGCATCGACCAGCAGGATATCCGCATCGACAGTTATGAGTTCAACGCCGACTACCTGCTGAACGCCGCCGGTGAAGAGGTAGTGGAAGAGCAATTGGTCAGCCACCTGCTGAAGTCCAACTGCCTGATCACCCATCAACCGGACTGGGGCTCGGTGCAGATAAGCTACCGCGGCGGCAAGATCGATCGCGAAGCGCTGCTGCGCTATCTGGTTTCCTTCCGCCACCACAACGAATTCCACGAGCAGTGCGTCGAGCGCATCTTCAACGATCTGATGCGCTATTGCCGGCCGCAAAGCCTGACGGTCTATGCCCGCTATACCCGCCGCGGCGGACTGGATATCAACCCGTGGCGCAGCAACGTCGCGTTCGCTCCCGAGCACGGCCGCCTGGCACGCCAATAAGTGCGAAACATTGCTCAACAACTGAGCTAACGAGCGGTTTGTGTTGGTAAAAGCACAGGGACGGCGGTAAGGTTAAAACGAGGCTGCGGCCGGGCAGCGCGCCCGCTTCGCCGCAGCACGCCAACCATAACGAGATGCTGTTTTGCTGCGTATGGATTACTACCGCCCCGCACCGGGTGCAAAGGAGTTACCTTGATTACACACATCAGCCCGCTTGGCTCTATGGATTTATTGTCGCAGCTGGAAGTAGACATGCTGAAGCGCACCGCCAGCAGCGACCTGTACCGCCTGTTCCGCAACTGTTCGCTGGCCGTGTTGAACTCCGGCAGCCAAACCGACAACAGCAAACAGCTGCTGTCGCGCTATGAAACCTTCGACATCAATGTGCTGCGCCGCGAGCGCGGGGTGAAGCTGGAGCTGGTCAACCCGCCGGAAGAGGCGTTCGTCGACGGGCGCATCATCCGTTCGCTGCAGGCCAACCTGTTCGCCGTGTTGCGCGACATCCTGTTCGTGCACGGCCAAATCGCCAGCGCCGGCCGTTTCCAGCACCTGAACCTGGAAAACTCGGCCCACATTACCAACCTGGTGTTTTCGATCCTGCGCAATGCGCGCACGCTGCACCTGGATGAAGATCCCAACATGGTGGTGTGCTGGGGCGGCCACTCGATCAACGAGAACGAATACCTGTACGCGCGCAAGGTCGGCAGCCAGCTGGGCCTGCGCGAGTTGAACATCTGCACCGGCTGCGGGCCGGGTGCCATGGAAGCGCCGATGAAAGGCGCAGCGGTCGGTCACGCGCAACAGCGTTACCACAACAGCCGCTTCATCGGCATGACCGAGCCGTCGATCATCGCCGCCGAGCCGCCTAACCCGCTGGTGAACGAGCTGGTGATCATGCCGGATATCGAAAAACGTCTGGAAGCGTTCGTGCGCATCGCGCATGGCATCATCATCTTCCCTGGCGGCGTCGGCACCGCCGAAGAGCTGCTGTACCTGCTGGGTATCCTGATGAATCCGGAGAACAGCGAACAGGTGCTGCCGCTGATCCTGACCGGGCCGAAAGAGAGCGCCGACTACTTCCGCGTGCTGGACGAGTTCATCATGAACACGCTGGGCGACGCGGCGCGCCGTCACTACACCATCATCATCGACGATCCGGCGGAAGTGGCGCGGCAGATGAAGAAAGCCATGCCGCTGGTGAAGGAAAACCGCCGCAACACCGGCGATGCCTACAGCTTCAACTGGTCGATCCGCATCGCACCGGATCTGCAGCTGCCGTTCGAGCCGACCCACGAGAACATGGCGAACCTCAACCTCTATCCGAACCAGCCGCCGGAGCAATTGGCCGCCGCGCTGCGCCGCGCGTTCTCCGGCATCGTGGCCGGCAACGTGAAGGAAAATGGCATCCACGCCATCGAGCAGTTCGGCCCGTACAAGCTGCACGGCGAACCGCAAATGATGAAACAGATGGACAGCCTGTTGCAGGGCTTTGTCGCCCAGCACCGCATGAAACTGCCGGGCAGCGCCTATGTGCCCTGCTACGAAATCGTCGCCTGACCCTCAATCCCGGGCGGCGTAACAGCCGCCCTGTTTTTTCTGACCTTATTGCCCATGATGATACACCTACTGATTGTCGACGCCCTGAACCTCATCCGCCGCATTCACGCCGTGCAGGGCTCCCCTTGCGTCAACGCCTGCCGCCACGCGCTGCAGCAGCTGATCCAGCACAGCCGTCCGACCCACGCGGTAGCGGTATTCGACGAGGACGATCGCAGCGACAGCTGGCGCCACCAAATTCTGCCGGACTATAAGGCCGGGCGTTCGCCAATGCCGGAAAACCTGCAGCAGGAGATGCCGCAGCTGCGTGAGGCCTTCGCCGAACTGGGCGTCGCCAGCTGGCATTCGCCCGGCAACGAGGCGGACGATCTGGCGGCCACGCTGGCGGCGAAGGTCGCCGGCGGCGGACACCAGGTGACCATCGTATCCACCGACAAAGGCTACTGCCAGCTGCTGGCGCCGAACGTGCAGATCCGCGATTACTTCCAGAAACGCTGGCTGGATATGCCTTTCGTGCAACAGGAATTCGGCGTGCAGCCGCAGCAACTGCCGGACTATTGGGGGCTGGCGGGGATCGGTAGCAGCAAGATCCCCGGCGTGGCGGGCATCGGGCCGAAGACCGCCGTGCTGCTGTTGCAGCAGTCGGGCAGCCTGGACGGGCTCTATCAGCACCTGGAGCAGGTGCCGGAGAAATGGCGCGGCAAGCTGGAGCAGCACCGCGAGCTGGCCTACGTCAGCAAACACGTCGCCACGCTGCGCACCGATCTGTCGCTGGACGGCAACCTGCAGCAGTTGCGCCTGCCGGTACAATAAGGGCGCTGCAAGCAGCGCCCTTCATCAGGCTTAACGCGATTAATCGCGCTCGTCGCGCCGGCCCGGCACCGCCGACCACATGCGGCGCACGTGTACGGTGATCTCTTCGCGGTCGTGATACAGCTGCTTGGCATGCACTTCGACGCTGATGCCGGCGGCACCCAGCGCTTCGCGGATGCTCATCAGGTTTTGCGACACTTCCTCATAGCGCTTTTTCATCGGCAGTTTGAGGTTAAAGATCGCTTCGCGGCACCAGCCTTTCACCAGCCACTGAATCATCAGGCTGGTCACCTTCGCCGGTTTCTCCACCATGTCGCACACCAGCCAGTAGATCTTGCTGCTGTTCGGCTCGAACTTGAAGCCGTCGGCGCGGTGGTGCGTCACCTGGCCGGTTTCCATCAGGCTCGGCGCCATCGGGCCGTTATCCACCGAATGCACCATCATGCTGCGTTTCACCAGCTGATAGGTCCAGCCGCCTGGGCAAGCGCCCAGATCGACCGCGTGCATGCCGCTGGCCAGGCGTTCGTCCCATTCGTCGGCGGGGATGAACACGTGGAACGCTTCTTCCAGCTTCAGCGTCGAACGGCTCGGCGCATCGGCCGGGAAGCGCAGACGCGGAATGCCCATGTAGAACGGCGAGTTGTTGTTGCTGTAGGAGTAACCGACATAGCAGCAGCCCGGCGCGATGAAGAACACGTGCACCACCGGGCGAGTCGGGTTCTCGCGCGCCATCAGCACCTTCTGCTCGCGCATCGCGGCGCGCAGCGGCACCGTCAGCTTGCGACAGAACTTCATCAGCTCTTTGCTTTCGTTGGTGTCCGGCACTTCCACCCGCAGCTCGCCGCCGCGATCAACCACGCCGATCAGCATGCCAACAATCGGCGATACCCGATCTTCCGGCGGCAGATCGCGCAGCAGCTCACCCACCACGATCATCTGGCGGGCGAAAATCAGTTCGCGGAACGGAATCTCCCGCGCCAGGCGATCGGCATCGTCCGGCTGATAGCATTCAAACAGCACGTAACCGCTGTGCTCTTTTACCCGTGCAAAGCCGTAAATCTCCAACTGGGCGGCTTTGTCGGTGATCTCTGCCGCACATTCTTTTTCAAAGCCGGGGCGGCAGTACAACGCAATCTTATTCATGGCGCTCGGCCTTTTTCCTCAGACGCAAAGCGCCAATCAACATCAATATCCAGCCGATCAGGAAGCACACGCCGCCAACCGGCGTGATATATACCCAGACCTTCAGGTGCGACAGCGCCAGGCAATAGAGGCTGCCGCTGAACAACACGGTGCCGAGCGCCAACAGCGCTCCGCTCCAGTAAAACCACAGGCTCACGCGGCGCTGCATCGCGACCGCCAGCGCCAGGATCGCCAGGGTGTGGAACCCCTGATACTCCAGCCCGGTGCGGATCCAGGCCATTTCATTGGCGCCGAGCGTACCGCTTAACACATGCGCGCCGAATGCGCCCAACGCGACAAACACAAAGCCGCTGATAGCGGCGAAAACCAGCATGGAACGGCTGCTCATCGTGATCTATCCCATTAAAAATCACCGGCCGCGGCAAGGCGGCGGCCGGCCTTATTGTTCGTAGCGGAAGCGGAACTTCTCTTGTTCGCTGGCGGCACGCGCCAGGATCCACTGCCGGAAGGCGGCTATTTTACCCAGTTCTGCCTGGCTGTCATGACATACCAGATAAAAAGCGTTTTTACTGACCAACACATCGTTGAACGGGCACACCAGGCGACCGGCTTCAATCTCGGTTTGCGCCATCACGTTGTTCACCAGCGCCACGCCCTGACCGTGCACCGCCGCCTGCACCACCATGGCGCTGTGGCTGAAGATCGGCCCCTGCTGCACGTTGATGTGCTGCAACCCCAGCTGGCGCGTATAGGCCAGCCAGTCGCGGCGTGAAACGTCATGCAGCAGCGTATGATAAGCCAGATCCTCTGCGGTTTTCAGCGGATGATCGCCGGTCAGCAGGCTCGGCGAACACACCGGCAGCAGATATTCCGCATACAGGCGCTCGGCGCGCAGCCCCGGCCAGTTGCCGCGGCCGTAGAAAATCGCCACGTCGACGTCGTCCGCCAGCTTGTCCTCCTCGCGGTCCACCGCCTGGATGCGCACGTCGATCCCCGGATAAGCTGAGTTAAAGCCGGACAGGCGCGGCACCAGCCACTGAATGGCGAAGCTCGGCGGCAGACTGACGGTCAATGCCCCCTTGGCGCTGCGCGCCTGCAGCTTGCGCGTCGCCTCGTTGATCGAAGAGAAGATCTCCTTGATATCAAGGTAGTAACTTTGGCCCTCTTCGGTCAGCAGCAGCGAGCGGTTGCGCCGGCGAAACAGCTTCAGCCCGAGGAAGTCCTCCAGCGACTTGATCTGGTGGCTCACCGCGGCCTGGGTCACGAACAGCTCTTCCGCCGCCTTGGTAAAACTCAGGTGGCGAGCGGCCGCATCGAACACACGCAGTGCATTGAGGGGAGGTAAGCGTTTAGACATTAAATTAGCTACTTTTGTGTAACATTAATCCGAATGATTCGGCGCCGAAAATCGGGCGGCTTTGTGTAGCAAGCCATCGGTAAACGCTAACGGCGTATTGCCATTAGTTTTTTTAATCCGAGCCATTATAATTTGTCCGTTGAGGATGCGCCAGCAAATACCTATAGTGGCGGCACTTCCCGGGCCGGAACGAAAAGGGAGTGGGTGTCGAGGACGCCGATGAACTTTTGGCTTGTGGTTGTGATGTTGTGTTTGCAAATTGTCCGGCGATTCCGGACATGGTAGCTAGGCTACTGTTTTTTCACTTCCTGTACATTTACCCTGTCTGTCCATAGTGATTTTATGCAGCACCGCAAAACTTGCGGTGCTTTTTTTTTGCCTGACGGTTACTGGTTGCTTTCAACCATCTCTTTCACATCGGCACGGTTGATCTGCTGCTCGACGCCGTTGGCGTCTTTATAGCTGATCATGCCGGTATCGTTGTCCACTTTAGGCTTGCCGTCAGCGACAATGGTGCGTCCGTCATTGGTATGCATCACGTAGTTGCTGGAACAGGCGGCCAGGGTGAACGTAAGCATCAGGGCAGAGAGAACTGCAGCTGTTTTCTTCATTGAGGACTCCTTTGTAGTTTTAAATGCTGAAAAATACCTTTTATGTGTATAGATGCGATTAATTAGCGCACATTTAATAGCATAACAAACTTTCCCAATTTTGCCAGCCGATAAGTCCTAATCGGCGGGAGCGCTTGTCACCGGCGGCAAAATAGGACAGGATCACCCATCGACTCAAGCCAGTGACAATCAGGGTATGACGCCTTTTAACCCCAGCCTTTTTCGCCAACAGTTTCCCGCGCTCGCGCAGGACGGCATCTATCTGGACAGCGCCGCCACCGCGTTGAAACCGCAGGCGGTCATCGACGCCACGCTGCAATTTTATCGCGATGACGCCGCCACCGTGCACCGCAGCCAGCATCGGGCGGCGCAGGATCTGACTGCCCGCTTCGAGCAGGCACGCGGCCAGGTGGCGCAGCTGATCAACGCGCCATCGGCCGACGACATCATCTGGACGCGCGGCACCACCGAGGCGATCAACCTGGTGGCGCAGAGCTACCTGCGCCCGCGTCTGCAACCGGGCGATGAAATCCTGGTGAGCGAAGCGGAACACCACGCCAACCTGATCCCCTGGCTGATGGTGGCAGAGCAAACCGGCGCGCGGGTGGTGAAACTGCCCATCGGCGCCGATCGGTTGCCGGACTTGACGCAGCTGCCCGCCCTGCTCAACGACAAAACCCGTCTGCTAGCGCTGGGGCAAATGTCCAACGTCACCGGCGGCTGCCCGGATCTGGCGCCGGCGATCGCGCTGGCGCATGCCGCCGGCGCACGCGTGATGATCGACGGCGCGCAGGGCGTGGTTCACGGCCCGGCCGACGTACAGCGGCTCGACATCGATTTCTACGCCTTCTCCGGCCACAAGCTGTATGGCCCGACCGGCATCGGCGCGCTGTACGGCAAAACCGAGCTGCTGGCGCAAATGGCGCCGTGGCAAGGCGGCGGCAAGATGCTGACCCAGGCGTCGTTCGACGGCTTTACCCCGCAAAAACCGCCGCACTGCTTCGAAGCCGGCACGCCAAACATCGCCGGCGTGCTGGGGTTGGCCGCGGCGGTCACCTGGCTGAGCGAACAGGACATGGCGGCGGCGGAGCGCTACAGCCGCGAACTGGCTGATCAGGCGGAACAACGGTTGGCGCAGCTGCCGGGCTTTCGCAGCTTCCGCAGCTCCGGTTCCAGCCTGCTGGCATTCGACATCGCCGGCGTACACCACAGCGACATCGTCACGCTGCTGGCGGAGCAAGGCATTGCGCTGCGCGCCGGTCAGCACTGCGCGCAGCCGCTGATGGCTGCATTAGGCGTCAGCGGCACGCTGCGCGCGTCGTTCGCCCCCTACAATACGCAACAGGACGTCGATACGCTGGTCAGCGCGTTGACTCACGCCCTCGATCTGCTGGCCGACTGACTTGACTCCCGGAGACGCTATGCTCGCCCCCCATCCTTTTGGCCGAGAGATCACCGCCGAAGCGTTGATTGCCACCTTCAGCGCACTGAAGCAGTGGGAAGACCGCTACCGCCAGCTGATTATGCTCGCGAAGCGGCTACCGCCGCTGCCGGAGGCCTTGCGCAGTGAAGAAATGGCGTTGAACGGGTGTGAAAACCGCGTCTGGTTTGGGCACCAGTTGCTGGAAGACGGCACGCTGCACTTCTATGGCGACAGCGAAGGCCGCATCGTGCGCGGCCTGCTGGCGGTGCTGCTGACCGAAGTGGAAGGGAAAACGCCGCAGCAGATCGCCGCATTGGATCCGCTGGCGCTGTTCGATCGGTTAGCGCTGCGCGCGCAGCTGAGCGCCACCCGCGCCAGCGGCCTGGCGGCGTTGGCCGCCGTCGTAAAGGCGATCGCCGCCCGTTACGCCTGACGCGCCGCCTTCGCCACCATCTTTTTTAGCGTGTGCGAGACGGCGACGAAGCCGAAGGTCGCGGTGACCATGGTCGCCGCGCCGAATCCCGCGCTGCAATCCATCCTTTTCGGCCCTTCCGCCGTGCTGCGCGAAGCGCACACCGAACCGTCCGGTTGTGGGTAAACCAGCGGCTCGCTGGAGAAGACGCAGTCGATACCCAGCTTGCCCTTGCCGTTTTTCACCACGTTGAAATCGTGCTTCAGCCGTTCGCGCAGCTTGGCGGCCAGCGGATCCTGGATGGTTTTGGCCAGATCGGCCACTTCGATCTTGGTCGGATCAGTCTGCCCGCCGGCACCGCCGGTGGTCACCACCGGGATCTTGAAGCGGCGGCAGTATGACAGCAACGCCGCCTTCGGCCGCACGCTGTCGATCGCGTCGATGACGTAGCTGAAGTTATGGTCCAGCAGCTCGGCGACGTTGTCCGGGGTGATAAAATCGTCGATGCAGGTCACCCGGCATTCCGGGTTGATCGCCAGGATACGCTCCGCCATCACCTCGGTTTTCGATTGCCCGACGTGCTGGCGCAACGCGTGGATCTGGCGGTTGGTATTGGTGACGCAAACATCATCCATGTCGATCAGGGTGATGGCGCCGATGCCGGTGCGCGCCAGCGCCTCAGCCGCCCAGGAACCCACGCCGCCGATGCCGATCACGCAGACGTGCGCCTGCGCGAACACCGCCAGCGCCTGCTGGCCGTACAACCGCGCCGTGCCGCCGAAACGCTGCAGATAGGCTTCCGAATAAGCTGTGCTCATAACGCTTTAATTACCTTCGTAATGCAAATGATAAGGGCCGGAAAATCCGGCCCTTGCGGGTCAATCTTTTCACGCCGTATGCGTTTACCGAGTGGCCAGCAATGCACCGCCGCCGGTTGACTGATTGGCGCTGAACAACTGACCGCCGCCGTTGTTCTTCAACACCCAGACGCGGCCATAGTGGTTGTAGTACCCCGCCGAGTGGCCGGCTTCCGGCCCGATGCCCTGATACATGTCAAAATGCTGGCCCTTGATGGCGCCACCCACGTCGAGCGCGACCATCAGGCGCATCTCGTATTTTCCCGTGAATTTACCCTTGTTGTCCAGCAGCGGTACTTCGGCCAACAGCGTGGTACCCGCCGGGATCAGCGAACGATCGGAAGCTACCGAGGCTTTGGCAACCAACGGCACCGCGCTGGCGCCCTTCACCGGCGCAAAAGCTTCCGGACGGAAGAACACGAACGACGGATTCTGTTCCAGCAGCTCACGCACCTCTGCAGCGCTGTGGGTATCCGCCCACTGACGGATCGCCTGCATCGACATGTCCGCCTTGGCCACTTCGCCACGATCGATCAGCACCTTGCCGATGCTGCGATAGGCGTGACCGTTCTTGCCGCCATAGCCGAAGAACACCAGCGGCTGGCCGTTGCCGTAGTCGACATAGCCACTGCCCTGGACTTCCATCATGAAGTTGTCCATCAGCGAATTGGTGTAAGCGATGATATAGCGATCGTCGAGCGCGCCGGAATAGATGCCCGCGCGATCCGGCAAGCGGCCTCTGCCCTTCGGCGGCATGCGGTACAGCGGATAGCGGAACTCGCCCTGTTGGGTATAGCGCGCCTGCACCACCGGCGTGTAGTAGCCGGTAAACTGCACGTTACCATAATTGTCGACGCCTTCCATCTGGTAAGCGCTGAGGCCGTACTGGCTCAGCATGCGCGTGTCGGCGCCGGACGCCATCCAGCTTTGCACCGCCTGATAGGTGCTGTTGTTGCGGTTAAACAGCGAAGGCGACGCGTACTTGATCTCCATCAGCTGATCCGAGTAATCCTTGGCGTTGACCGGCGAACCTTTGGCATTGGGCTGATTGACCAGCTCCAGCGATTGATCCAGACGTCCGTCTTTATATTGCTGACCCCGATCGGTCGGCTTGGACGAACATCCCGCCAACACCGCCACCATCAACCCGCCCAGCAGGTATTTGCCCCAACGTCCTTTCATCGCGCACACTCTCAAACTGATATGATCTACCGGCTGAACGATAACAAACGCTCATTGATAAAGGAATCGCTGCAAATAAAAAAAGCCGCGCGGAGGATGGTGATGAAAAAGAAGGCAAATTGCGGGCAAATCCAGCAGAAAAACGGGTTTAGGCCAATAAAATGCAAAAAGGGTTTGCAACAAAACGCACGGAGAGTATAGTGCGCATCCA
>NZ_VOSN01000015.1:115737-278893 GCF_020858655.1 Serratia montpellierensis | reverse complement strand
GGTTCAAATCCGGCCCCCGCAACCAACCGATGCCGCATTGGCGGTATTTGCGTTTGGCTTCGATAACAAAGTATTATACGGACGCGGGGTGGAGCAGCCTGGTAGCTCGTCGGGCTCATAACCCGAAGGTCGTCGGTTCAAATCCGGCCTCCGCAACCAACTCTTGATGACAACAGATAAGCACCCTGACGGGTGTTTTTTTGTATTTGCAATCCGCAAAAATAGCCGGACTCGCGCCCGGCCCTGCTTTTATCGGCTCGCCAGCGCACCACCGTTGGCGAAATAAGCCTTGATCCCCGCCAGAATCGACTCCGCCACCTGCTGCTGGAAATGGCTGGTGCGCAGCTTCCGCTCCTCTTCGATATTGCTGATAAATGCCGTCTCTACCAGGATCGACGGGATATCCGGCGCCTTCAACACCGCAAAACCGGCCTGATCGACGCGATTCTTGTGCAACCGGTTGATTTTCCCCATCCGATTCAACACCTCTTTGCCGAACTTCAGGCTGTCGTTGATGGTCGCGGTCTGAATCAGATCGAACATGGTATGGTCGAGATAGCGGTCGCCGCTCTTGCTGACGCCGCCGATTTGGTCCGACGCGTTCTGCGTCTGCGCCAGGAACTTGGCTGCCGAGCTGGTGGCGCCTTTAGTGGACAACGCGAACACCGATGAACCGCGCGCGGCACGGCTGGTAAAGGCGTCGGCGTGAATCGAAACGAACAGATCGGCGCGCTGCTTGCGGGCCTTGGCGACACGCACCTTGAGCGGGATAAACACGTCTTCGTTGCGCGTCATGAACACCTTCATGTTCGGCTCGCGCTTGATCATAGCGCTCAGCTTGCGGGCAATCTGCAGCACGATGTCTTTCTCGCGCGTCTTGTACTTGCCGATCGCGCCGGGATCTTCGCCGCCGTGGCCAGGATCCAGCATGATGACGATCGGCCGATCGCGCCCCGCTTTGCCGGCCTGCGGCGCTTCCGGTGGCAGCGTGCGCTCCAGATCGCCCTTGTTGTAATCTTCCAGTAACGCCAGTAGCGGATCATACTCCTCACCGCCGCTGCCGCCCTTGGTCGGGTAGAGATCCATCACCAGACGGTTGCGATACTCCGGCACCGGCGCCAGCGTGAAAATATGCGGGCTGACGCTCTGCTTGAGCTCCAGCACCAGCCGCACGGTATTCTGATCGAACTGGCCGACGCGCGCCTGCTTGAGATACGGATCGTCGGCACGCACCTGCCCGGCAATGCCTTTCAGCACGCTGTTGAGGTGTACGCCTTCGATATCCACCACCACGCGATCGGGATTGGTCAGGGCAAACTGCTTGTATTTCAGTTCGACGTTGGATTCGAGCGTGACGCGGGTATAAGTCGAGGATGGCCAGACGCGCACGGCGATCACGTGCGATGACGCGGCGAAGCCCGTGCGACTCACACTCAGCAACCAGCTGGCGGCAACGCCCTGTAATAAACGACGGCGGCCCAGATTGTGATTAGAGTTTGGCATGCGGCTCCGGCAGTAATAGCTGTTTACAACAGATGAAAAAAACACCAATGGAATGGGGATGCCGAAAACTTTAACCAATCATTCCAGCCCTGTCATCAGAAAATCTTTTTATGGTTTTTCAATTTATTAACGATTTAGCACCCTTAGCGCACTCTTCATGACGATTTCCCACTTGCCATTGGCGTCATAAAAGAATAAAAATACAAAAATATCGTATAAATATGCAAAAGAGGTTTAGCCGTGAAGGAACGTAGTACAGAGCTGGTGCAAGGATTCCGTCACTCAGTCCCCTATATCAACGCCCACCGCGGCAAAACGTTTGTCATCATGCTCGGCGGGGAAGCCATCGAACACGAGAATTTCTCCAATATCGTCAACGATATCGGGCTGCTGCATAGTCTGGGCATTCGCCTGGTGGTGGTTTACGGCGCACGGCCGCAGATCGACGCCAATCTGGCGCAACATAACCATGAGCCGATCTACCACAAGCACATCCGCGTGACCGACGCCCATACGCTCGAACTGGTCAAGCAGGCCGCCGGTTTATTGCAGCTCGACATCACCGCCCGGCTGTCGATGAGCCTCAACAACACGCCGCTGCAAGGCGCGCACATTAACGTGGTCAGCGGCAACTTCATCATCGCACAGCCGCTGGGCATCGATGACGGCATCGACTACTGCCACAGCGGCCGTATTCGCCGTATAGATGAAGAAGCGATCCACCGCCAGCTCGACAGCAACGCCATCGTGCTGATCGGCCCGGTCGCAGTTTCGGTCACCGGCGAGAGCTTCAACCTGACTTCGGAAGAAGTGGCTACCCAGCTGGCGATCAAACTGAAAGCGGAAAAAATGATCGGTTTCTGCTCCTCACAAGGCGTGACCGACGCGGAAGGCAACATCCTTTCCGAGCTGTTCCCCAACGACGCGCAAAAGCGCCTTGAAGAGCTGGAGGAAGGCGGCGACTACCATTCCGGCACCGTGCGCTTCCTGCGCGGCGCGGTGAAAGGCTGCCGCAGCGGCGTGCGCCGGAGCCACCTGATCAGCTACCAGGAGGACGGTGCGCTGGTGCAGGAGCTGTTCTCGCGCGACGGCATCGGCACCCAAATCGTGATGGAAAGCGCCGAGCAGGTGCGCCGGGCGACGATCAACGACATCGGCGGCATCCTGGAGCTGATTCGGCCACTCGAGCAGCAGGGTATTCTGGTGCGCCGTTCGCGTGAACAGCTGGAGATGGAGATCGACAAGTTCACCATTATCGAACGCGACAACCTGACCATCGCCTGCGCGGCGCTGTACCCGTTCTTAGAGGAAAAAATCGGTGAGATGGCCTGTGTCGCGGTGCATCCCGATTACCGCAGCTCATCGCGCGGCGAGATGCTGCTGCAACGGGTGGAAAATCAGGCGCGGCAGATGGGGCTGAAGAAGCTGTTCGTGCTGACCACCCGCAGCATCCACTGGTTCCAGGAGCGTGGATTCACCCCGGCGGAAGTCGACGTGCTGCCGATGCAAAAACAGGCGCTGTACAACTACCAGCGCCGTTCCAAAATCCTGCTGGCCGATCTGTAATCCCCGCGGCGCGGCCGTTGCCGCGCCCCTTCAACGCTAACGCTTATTCCGTCGCCTGCAGCCGTTCAGCCAATCCGCTACGACGCTGAGTCGGCATGCGAATGGCCCGCAGCAACACCGCCTCCGTGGCATACAGCGAGAGCTGCTTACGCGCGCGAGTGATCGCGGTATAGACCAGCTCACGCGTCAGCACCGGCAGGAAGTGATTCGGCAACACCAGGACCGTATGGTCAAACTCCGATCCCTGAGATTTGTGCACCGTCATGGCATAGGCGGTTTCATGCGCCGGCAAACGGCTCGGCTGCACCGACTTGATGCTGCCGTCCGGCAGCTGGAAATGCACGCGCAGATCGCCGTGCTCATCCGGCAGCGTAATGCCGATATCCCCATTGCACAGCCCCAGCGCGCTGTCGTTGCGGCCGATCATCACCGGCCGCCCCTGGTACCAGCGGCCGAGCACGCCCGGTTTGCGGTCGATCAGACCGGCGCGCTGTAGCCCAAGCTCAATACGATCATTCAGACCGGCGACGCCGAACGGCCCTTCACGCAGCGCGCACAGCACCTGAAAACGGCCAAAGGCCGCCAGCACCGCCGCCGCGTCCGCGCCTTCGGCGGTCAGCCGCAAATAGTCGCGATAGCCCGCCACGCAGGCATCCAACAGCGCCTGATACTCTTCACTCGTCGCCAGCGCAAAACCCGAAACATCGCCGAAACTGCCGTTTAATGCCGCCAGCGCGCGATCCCCCGCGCCGGCGTTGACCGCCAACGCCAGCTGGCCGATGCCGGAACGGGCATCGAAACGGTAGCTCTTGCGCAGCAGACACAGGCTGTCGCGCACCGCCGCTTCCGCGTCGGCCTGCCGCCCTTCGATCGAACAGCCGGTCAGGCGGCTCAGCTCTGCGGCACGCGCATCGCTGTATCCCTGCTCGGCAAAACGGCAAATATCTCCCAGCACCGCACCGGCCTCCACCGAGGCCAACTGATCGCGGTCGCCGAGGAAAATCACCCGCGCCCGATCGGGCAGCGCGGCAATCAGGCGCGCCATCATCGGCAGATCGACCATCGAGGCCTCATCCACCACCAGCACATCCAAATGCAGCCGGTTGCCACGGTGATAGCGCATGCGCTGACTGTTCGGTTGCGCTCCCAACAGACGGTGCAACGTCGCCGCCTCCGTCGGGAACAACGCCTGCTGCGCCGGGGTCAATGCCAGTTGACGGCTGGCGCTGCCAAGCGACTCCGTCAGGCGCGCCGCCGCCTTGCCGGTCGGCGCCGCCAGCTGGATGCGCAAGCGTTCGCCTTCATCCAGCTGCACCAGCGCCGCCAACAGCTTGGCAACGGTGGTGGTTTTACCGGTACCCGGTCCGCCGGAAATGACCGCGATGCGCCGCGTGGCGGCCACCGCAGCGGCGATCTTCTGCCAATCGGGTTCGTCGCTCGCCGCGCCGAACAAGCGGTCGAGAATGGTGCGAAGCTCAGCCTCCGGCACCGCCAGCGTCTCACCTTCGCCGCCGATAAACGCCGCCACTTCACCTTCGTTTTGCCACATGCGCTGCAGATACAGGCGCGGCCCGCGCAGTACCAGCGGCGTTGCGCCGCTGCCGTCCCCGACCGCCGCACTGGCCGCCAAACGCTGCTGCCAACGCGTGCTATCCGGCCGCCCGGCCGCCTCCCACACCGCCAGCGCCAGCGCCGGTTGGCGCCCTTCAAACAACGTGTCCGCCTGCAGCTGCTCCAGCATCAGGCAGACATGACCGGCCCCCGCCTCTGCGCTCAGGCAGGCGGCGGCCAGCAAAATATCAGGCTCGTCTTCGTTCGCCACCACGCGGGCGAACTGCACGTCCAGCGGGCGCAGCACGCCAAGCGCCACCGCCTGCTCCAGCAGTGCGATCATGATCCTTCCTCCGCCGCCGCAGCCTCACCGCTGAACAAGCGATCCATCCCCTCCACCAACTCAAACTCGGGGAGACAGGTGAAAATGCCATTGCCCGGGTGCGCCGCATCCACGCCGCGCAGGAACAGGTAAATCACCCCACCAAAATGGCGTCGGTAATCGTAATCCGGCAACCGATGACGCAGATAACGATGCAGCGCCAGCGTATACAGCTGGTATTGCAGATCGTAACGATGCTCCGCCATCGCCTGCTCCATCGCCGGCCGGGTATAGGCACCGCTGTCTTCCCCCAGCCAGTTGGACTTGTAGTCCAGCAGGTAGTACTTGCCCTGCCAGCAGAACACCAGGTCGATAAAGCCTTTCAGCATGCCCTGCACCTGATGAAAATCCAGCGCCGGACAGCGGGCGGAAAGCGGATCGTAACGCTTCACCAGGGCATCGAGCGCCTTCGCCTGCAACAGCCGGTTGATCGGCAAATAGAACTGTAGCTCGGCCTGCTTGTGCTGCGGCGTCAGCGCCGCCAGCGTCACGCCGCTGTCGTCGAGCGGCGTGTTGAGCAATACCCGCATCCACGCCAGCAAAATCGGCTGCCAATGTTCGGCGAACCCGTGCTGTTGCAATTGTGCCAGCAGCCACTGTTCGTCCAGCGGCTGGGTGAAGTCCAGCGTTTCAAACAGGCTGTGCAGGAAGGTGCCGGGCGTTGCGCCGCGCGGGAAGGTATGCGGTGTAAGCGCTGGCTCACTCTCATCCCCCCGCTCGCCCGCGGCGTCGACATCCAGACGCGGCAGCAGATCCTGCATCAGGCTCGCGCCGTGCTGCTGCAAGCCGGTATAGCTGGTCACCCGCCAAAAATCCTGGATCCGCCGGGTAAAACTTTTCGCCGCCAGCGCTTCGGCCAGCGCCGCCTGGGGCTGCCAGGGCGCCTCATCCGGCGGTTCCACCAGCGACAGCGCAATGCCGCCGCCCACCAATTGCTGCAGCCGCTCCTGCAGATACACGGCGTCTCCGGGCTGCCCACCCTGCACCAGATAACCCAATGCGCTGCGGTGCAGATCGGTATCGCCCTGCTTCTTGCGCGTGCCCTGGAACAACGGTGCGATGCCGATGCTGCAGTGGTACACCGAGCGGGTCAGCGCCACGTACAGCAGACGCAGGTCTTCCGCTAACCGCTCCTCCTCCGCCCAGGCCTGGCTCTCTTCATTGGCGTCGAGATCCAGCAACGCCTGGAAACTGTGGCGATCGTGATACAGCGCCTGTTGCTGCTGCCGGAAGTTGCCGACGAACGGCAGCCACACCAGATCGAACTCCAGTCCCTTGGACTTGTGAATCGTGATCACCTTCACCAAATGCCGGTCGCTCTCCAGCCTCAGCTGCTGGTTGTCGGACTGGCGATTAGGCTGAGCAATCTGTTGCGCCAGCCAGCGCACCAGCGCATGCTCGCTGTCGAGCTGCGCCGCCGCTTCTTGCAACAGCTCCCCCAGATGCAGCACGTCGGTCAAGCGACGCTCGCCGCCGGCACTGGCCAGCAGGTTCTCCGCCAGCTGGCGCGCTTTCATCACCTCGCTCAGCATCGGCAACACGCCGCGGCGCAGCCAGAGCGTGCGGTAATTGTCGAATTCATTAACCAACGCGTCCCAGGCGCGTTCATCACGGCTCAGGCCGTCCAGCGTCGGCGCGTCCAGCCCCATCAGCCCGGTAGCCATGGCGCTGCGCAGCGTGCGCTCTTGTTCTGGCGCCAACACCGCCTGCAACAACCACAGCAGGTCTTTGGCCTCCGGGGTGTCGAACACGCTATCGCGGTTGGACAGATACACCGACGGAATAGAAAGCGCACTCAGTGCATCACGCACCAACGCCGCCTCATTGCGGCTGCGCACCAGCACCGTGATATCGGAGGCTTGTACCGGCCTTGGCTTCTTGCCGCCCTGCAGCCACGCCTGGCCCTGCTGCCCGGCGCTGAGCCAGTCGCGAATTTGCGTGGCGCACAGGCGCGCCATCAGCTGTTGGTAATCACTTACACCGGCGCCTTCCCCCTGCTGCAGCCAGAACTGCATCGCCGGTTGCGGCTTGCCGTGCAGGTCAAACGCCAGCCCTTGGTTCTTTTCCGCTGCGCTGACCTCGATAAAGGGGATTTGGCCGAACAGGAAAGGCTTTTCTACCTGAGAAAACAGGTGATTAACGCTGGCGACCATCGACGGCGACGAGCGCCAGTTGGTCTCCAGCGTATAGTGGGCGCTCACCTCTGAGCGCGCCCGCATGTAGGTAAAGATGTCGGCGCCGCGGAAGGCGTAAATCGCCTGCTTGGGATCGCCGATCAACAGCAGGCCGCAATCGGGCCGGCCGACGTAAAGTTTTTGGAAAATGCGGTATTGCTGTGGATCGGTATCCTGGAATTCATCGATCATCGCCACCGGGTAACGCTGGCGGATCGCCTGTGCCAGCTGTTCGCCGCCACCGCTTTGCAAGGCGCCGTCCAGCCGGCTGAGCAGGTCGTCAAACCCCAGCTCGGCGCGCTGGCGCTTTTCTTGCTGAATGGAAGTGCGGATCTCGCTGAGCGCGCGCGCCATGATCAGGTCGCGCAGCGTCAAGGGTTCATCAAACAGCTCGTCGATCGCCGTGAACAGCGCATGCCGCGGCGGCTCGCCTTTCTTGGTCTTCTCCAGCAGCACCGACTGGCGAAATTTATCCAGTTCCTTCGGCAGCTGGTAGTCCTGAGTCTCCTGCCCGCTCCATTCGCCGACCTTGTTCAGCCAGTTCGGCAGGTGTTTACTGCTGTAACTGCGCTTATCGACGCCGGACTGGGCGATCAACGCCTCCAGATCGCCCGCCACCGCGCGCCATTGCGCCTTGATGGCATCGATGCGCGCGACGATCTGCTCGTGCCGCATCAGGACGGTTTCTTCGTCCTTTGGCGGCCGACGCAGCGCCGGCGCCTCACCGTGCAGATAGCCGGAAAGATCGGCCAGCAACGCTTCCGGGCCGCTCCACTCCTGGCTGACCGCACGCGCCACGCCCAGCGGCAACGGATAGCAGTGGCGACGCCAGAAATCGGCACAGGCCTGCCGCCGCAGCGGCAGCTCGTCCTGCACCAGCGTTTGTTCAAACAGCATGCCGGACTCAAAGGCGTTGTGCGTCAACATTCGTTGGCAAAAGCCGTGAATGGTGTAGATCGCCGCTTCGTCCATCTGCCGCTCCGCCGCCAGCAGCTGCGATGCGGCGTCGGTCAAATCGTCAATTTCAGCCATCAGCGCCGAAAAAAGCGGGTTGGCGCTGACGCCCCGCACGCAGGCGATACGCAGCCCGTGAATATTGTCGCGGATACGCCCGCGCAGCTCCTCGGTGGCGGCCTCGGTAAAGGTCACTACCAGGATTTCTTCGACCGTCAGCGGGCGGGGAAACGCTGCTTCACCGCCCAACCCCAGCAGCAAACGCAAATACAGCGCGCCGATGGTAAAGGTTTTACCGGTGCCCGCCGACGCCTCGATCAGGCGTTCGCCGAACAGCGGTAACGTCAGCGGCTCCAGCCTCTGCGGGGCAACTTCCGTCATGGCGTCGCCACTTTGCGCGGCAGGATCTGCTGCAATGCAGACGCGTTCGGATAGGTAACCCAATCCTTAGGCGCCGCGTAATCCGCCTTGTCTTGCCCGCTGCCGCTCACCTGCGACAGCACCGCCAGCCCCTGCGGTTGGATCACCGCCTGGTGGAAATAATCCGCCAGCTTGGCCGGCGTCAGCTGTTGCACCTGCGCAATCAGCTTCTGACGGGTATCGAAGGCGAAATTGCCGCGATCGAAATCGTTGGCGAACCGGCTGGCTTCTTCGCTCAGGGTTTGCGGCCGCTGCTTCAGCTCATTGATGAGCGCCTGTTTGTACTGCTCAAAATCGGCCTCGCTCATTTCACGCAGGCGCTTCTCGGTTTTCGGGTAGAAATCCTGATAGCGCTGGTACAGGTAGGCCGGCTGCTTGCTGTTGCTCTGCAGCAGGAAGCCCACGCCCCACTGGCGCCCCACCGACATCGGGAAGGCGAAGACCGCATACCCCAATTGCTCCTGAGTGCGCAGCTGGCTGTAGAACCACGGCTGAATGATCTGCCCCAGCAGCGAGCTGTAGGCCATGCCGGTCACTTCGTCGTAGCCGGTCGGCACATAGACCGCCGCCAGCGCCGAGTCGGTGCTGCTGCCCACCTGTTGCAGGTTGGCCAGCTGATTCTTGTCCACCACCACGTCTTCGCCGTGCCACCATTCGATGCCGGTACAGCCCAGACGATGTTTCAGCGTCGACGCCAACGTGTCGACCTGCTGCTTGCTCATGTTGCCCACCACCAACAGCTCCGGCGTGGCCTCCGCCAACAGGCTGTCGCGATAAGCCAGCACGTCTTTCAGCGTCAGCGTCTTCAGCACTTCACGGCGCTCGCTACGTTCGGAATACGGCACGCGGGAAACCATCTGCACCGGCTGAATGGCCAGTTCAAACGCCTTGCCCTTCTCGGCGGCGTCCAACTGCTCCAGGTACCAGGACTTGGCCTGCGCCAGCTGATCTTCCGTCGGCGTGAAGCTGGAATAGCCCTCGATCAGCGCCGTCAGCAACTGCGGCAGGCGCTGGGTAAAACCGTTGGCGTTAAACATCAGGCCGTTGTTCGGCGACGTCGAGAAGCTCAGCCCACCGACCGATGCCTGATAGCTCAGCTGATCCAGTGCGAGGCCGGCCAGATAATCCGTCAGCGAGAACAGCACCTGGTTGCGCGCGGAATCCATGGTCTTGGCGTTGCGGAAAGCGACGGTGACGTCGGCCTTCGGCTCGTCGGCGAAGTAACGGCTCGGCATGTACAGCACGCGCAGGCCGGGTTTATCCACCACCATTTCCGGCTTTTTGAACTCGTGCGACGGTTTGGTCAGGGTGAAGTCATCCGGAATGTACGGATTGAGCGCCGGCAACGACAGGGCAATGCCGCTGCCCAGCTGCTGCCACTGCGTAAAGCGCTGCGGCGTGATTTTGTCGACCTGGTAAGGCGCGTTGACGAAATAGGCCGTCTTGTTGTGCGGCTCATCGGGGCTGACGAACCAGATGCGCGCATTTTGCGGCGTCATGGCGTCCAGGCGTTCGGCAATCGCCTTAGGATCATAGCGATCGGCCAGGTAAGGCGCATCCAGCGCATGCTCAACCGGCACGCGCAGCATGGTGTCCACCAGCCATTCGATGTAGTCCATATCGCGCGTGATCGACGGATAACGGAAGTCCAGGTTCAGAACATGCGAGATTTCGTCGAAGTAGCTCTGCTTAATACCTTCGCTGCGCAGCATTTTCAGATAGTTGAAAATGGCGGCGACGACCTCGTCGCGTTTGGCCAGACCTTTGTCGGTCAGTGAAACGCTGATGGCGAAGACGCCGCCGTTGCGATCGACCATCGGATCCGCGCCGGCATTGATGGCGTCCGCCAGCCCTTGTTTCTGCAACCAGTCAGACAGGGTGTTTTTGCTGCGGTTGCCGATCAGGTAGCTGATGTAGGTATCGGTTTTGCTGCGAAACGCGGCGCTGTTGTTATCGATGCGGAACTCGACCTTCAGCTGCTTGCGCGGCTGTGCCGGCACATAGTGAATGATGATGCCCTGCTGTTCCGGCGTCACGGCCGGCACGGTGATCGGCGGCACGCTGGCGTCGTGATTCGGCACGCGGCCAAAGGTTTTCGCCGCAATATCAGCCAGCTGCGGCAGCGGCTGATTACCGTACAAAACGCCCATCATCAGGTTGGCGGAGTAGTAGCGTTTATAGAAGCCGGTCAGTTCATCATGCAACTTGCTGTCCGGCTTGTCTTTCAGCGTATCGAGATTACCGCCAGAGAAGCGCGCGCTCGGGTGCGCCGGGTTAAGGGTTTCCGCGCCGACCTGCGCCATGCGCATGCCGTCGCGCGAACGCGCCATCGTCAATTCGGCGTTCACCGCGTTGCGCTCACGATCGGCATTGCCCGGATCCAGCAGCGGCTCGGCAATGGCGTCGGCCATGCGATCGACCGCCGGCTCCAGCGCGTCATTTTCCACTTCCAGATAGAAGGCAGTGCGATAAGAGGCCGTGCTGGCGTTGTGGCTGCCGCCGTGCTTTTTCAGGAATTCGGAGAGGTTCTCCGGCTCTGGGTAACGTTTGGAGCCCATGAGCACCATATGCTCCAGATAGTGCGCCAAGCCCAGTTGGCTGTTCGGATCTTCGAGCGACCCGACCGGTAATGCCAGTGCCGCCAGCGATTTCGGTGCCTGGGCATCGGACACCAGCAACACCGTCATGCCGTTAGCCAACTTGATCGCCTCATACTGACGCGGATCGTGTTCGCTCTTGTTGATCTTCTCCGCCAGCGGTTGCCATCCTTGCGCGGCCCAACTCAACGGTGCCCAACACATAGCCAATAATACCAGCCCGGCGATACGGGCCAACTGTCTGCGCATATCCAAAATAAACCCCTATTCTGACGTCGCTACGCCCACTCCCTGACGTTGGCGACGTGCATCAAAACCACATAACCAAATCGGTACTCGCCGGGTTCTTCGCCAATGTGCGGCCCGAAACACGGCGGGTATATGCCTGTACGTTATGTAAGACCGGGAATTACCCCAATGGTTGAATATAACCTTTGTTATTTTTACCACCTCCCGCCGCACAGCACCACCGGGGGATTGTTACCCCAGGTTATGCCGCGCCACCGGCAACAGATAACGCTCTGTTTCGGCCAGAATTTGCGCCAAATATTCATTATCCAATTGGCGGAACACCCGCTGCACGTAGGGATCTTCCCCTTCTCCGGGAATGCGCTGATCGCCCTGCCAGGCCTGCAGCAATTTGGCGCGTGCCTTAATTTGCGCGTCTTCCTCCCAGTCGATTTGCTGCGTTTCCGGCAGATAACACTGACTCAACCATGCCCAGCCGCTCTTGTTCAGCAACAGCAACGGCTGACTCAGACCGCGCTGATAGCCCGCCAGCAGCTCCGCCAGCTGCGCCAGTGCTTCTTCTGGCGCCAGCGCGGCAAAGCGCCAGGCGGAGTTCTTGCGGCCATACATGCGGCTCTCGCCGGTGCCACCGGCACAGCAATACACCAGGTGCTCCAGCCACAGCAATATGCCGTCCACCGCCGACAGCGTAGCGGGCCGCCAGCGCAGCAGGCCGTCATCCTGCACCTGATGCAGCCAGCCGCTGAGACGTACGCCGGCGATATCGATATCCAGCTCAAGGCTATGGCTCTCTGCACGTTCCGCGCGCACCTGCTCGGCCAAATCGCTCATTTCTTCCTGCTGCTTTTGCCAATAGATTTCGCCGAAGGCGCCATAGGGCAAGCCGCCGGCGGCGCGTACCCGCTGGAACAACCGTTCGGGATCGTCGCCGTCGATTAGGGTATTCAGCAGTTGGCTATTGAACTGGTAGCGGCTGAGGTTATCCAGCGTGAAGGGCTCTTCGTCCGGCAGCTCGGTTTCTTCCAGGATAAAACTGACGCCCAAACGCAGCTGGAAGAAGGCGCGAACCGGATGGCGATAAAACCGCAGCAGCTCATCCAACGATATTTGCTGCAGCGCTTCGACGGGCAGCGGCTGGTTGAACGCCGGATGCGCCGCACCGCGACCATCGGCGGCAGGCAGCCACTCGGCGGCATAGCTTTGCTCCTCCGAGCCCGGCAAGAAATTCTCGGCAGCGAACGGCATGCGCGCATGCCACTTCAGCAAGTGCTCACCAACCCGCCGAGCGCTGTCGTCTGCGCTGAGTTCGTCATCTCCAGGCAGACAATAGCTTTGCTCCAGGTACTCCAGCAGCTCGGTGACCAGCACCGAAGGATAGCGCGGGCTGTTGTCCTGAATGGAACGGCCGATGAAGCTGATATACAGCCGCTGCTGAGCGGACAAAATCGCTTCCAGGAACAGATAGCGGTCGTCATCGCGACGGCTACGGTCGCCACGTTTGACCTGCTGCGCCATCAGATCGAACCCCAGCGGCGGCAGCGTGCGCGGATACACGCCGTCGTTCATGCCCAGCAGGCACACCACCTTGAACGGAATGGAACGCATCGGCATCAGCGTACAGAAGTTGATTTGCCCGGCGAGGAAGCGCTGACTGATGCGTTCCTGATCGAGGCGCGCCGCCAGATCGTCACGCAGAATGGTCAACGGCACCTCGTCGGGATAGCGCGCCGCCAGGCCAAAATTGATGGCCTGCTGCCACTGCTGTTCGATCAGCGCCAGCACGACTTCAGTGTCGCTATCCGCGGCGAAGAAGGCATCCAGCAGTTGCCGGCACAACGGCAGCCAAGCCTCAAGCGGGCGCGCTTCGCTCAAGATTTGCCGCCAGTGGCTGAGCTGCGCCAGCAGGTCTGCCAACTGCCCCGCCAACTCGGCGGCCAACCCGCTCGATTCGTCGTACGGTAAAATGCCCTGCCAATCGCCGGCATTGCTGTCCATCGCGTAGCCGAGCAACATGCGCGTAATGCCGAAGCGCCAGGTATGCTGGCCGGTAGCGGGCAGATCCAGTTCGCGCACGTTATCGTCGTCCAGGCCCCAGCGCACGCCGGATTCACCAACCCAGTGACGCAGCAGGCGCAGCCCCTCTTCGCCAATGGCGAAACGGGCGGCCAGGGCCGGCACTTCAAGCAGCGCCAGCACCTGTTCCGAGGTAAAGCGGCTTTGCGGCAGATCGAGCAGTGAAATGAACGCCTGCAGCGCCGGATGCGCCTGGCGCGCTTTACGGTCAGAAATGGCGAACGGCAGGTAGCGCTCGGCGGGGGCATTGCCGAACACCGCCTGAATGTAAGGCGTGTAGCTGTCGATATCCGCCACCATCACGATGATATCGCGCGGCGTCAACGACGGATCCTGCGCCAGCATGGTCAGCAGTTGATCGTGCAGCACCTCCACTTCCCGCTGCGGGCTGTGACAGGCGTGCAGGCTGAGGGAACGGTCATTCTCATCAAGCGGGCGTTTGCTGACGCTGCTTTCCAGCGTTTCTGCGGTAATACCGATCACCGCATGATCTTCCAACTCCAGCATGTCGCGCTGAACGGCGTGCAGCATGATATCGGCCGGAATATCGACAAAGGCGTCGACCTCTTGCGCCCCTTCCATCTGCGACAGCAGATAGAGGTGATCGCGCCCCAGCTTACCCCAAGAGGCCAGCAGCGGGTTGCTGAGCTGCTGCTGGCCTTCGGCGTCAAACAGGCGCGCCGCGTCATCCGGCTCGCGGAACAGCCCCTGCTCACGAGCCTGGTGGTAGTGACGGCGTTTGCGACTCTGCAAGCGGGCCAGGAAAGCGTAGTCCTGAATGTCGCCCCAGTAATAACGACAGGGGTTGGTGAACATAAGGTGGATATCGATATGCCGTCCCAGCGCCTGCAGCGCCTCCAAATAGACCGGCGGCAACGCCGAGATGCCGCAGATAAACACCCGCGGCGGCAAACCGGACGGGCACGTTTTTGCCTGCTCCAGCGCGTGGATAAAGCGGCTGTACAGATTAGCGCGGTGCCATTCCGGCTGCCCCAGTTCGCGCGTGTACTCTACCAGCCGCGCCCAGAGCGGCGCCTGCCATTGCTGAGCCTCCGCCAGACCGTCGATGCGCTCACCGCGCTGCCAGCTCTCCAGCCACTGCGGGCGATAAACCAAATACTGGTCGAACAGGTCGGCGACCCGGCCGGCCAACTGGTGGATCTTGCGCTTGTCGCCGTCATCGGTCAGATAGTGCTGCAGTGGCGCAAACGCCGGCTGGGTCAGCATCTCCGGCAACAACCACATCAGCTTCCAGGTCATGGCGTCCTTGCTGAAGGCGCTCTCTTTCGGGATATCCGGCAACACTCGGGTGAACATGTCCCAAATAAAGGTCGCCGGCAGCGGAAACGCGACATTGGCGGCGATGCCGAACTGTTCCGCCAGCTGCATCTGCAGCCATTGCGCCATGCCGGGGCTCTGCACCAGCACCACTTCCTGTTGAAAAGGATCGGCCAACGGATCTCTGGCTATCAGCGCGCTGGTCAGCGTTTTCAACAAATCCAGCTGATTGGAATGATAAACCGTGAACATCAAGGCTCCTTTAAAACAAAAGACATACCGGCTTAAAAGCGGGTGCAATACCAGCGGCTCAGCGTTGCCCACTGCCGCTGCGGCGTTTGTACTCTGACCGTCAATCGGCGGCAATCACTCTCCGCATCGTCAAGCGCCGTCTCGCGTCGCCAATCTTCCGGCAGCGGTTCGGCCTCGAGCCGCCCGGTGACGGCAAACGCCTCCAGCTGCTGATGCGCCAGCCCCCACGCTTGCCGGTAGTGCCACTGGCGCTGGAACGACTGCAACAGCACCTGATGATACTGTAACAAGCCAAGCAGCGACACCGAGAACAGCAAGGCCGCCACTAACACTTCCGGCAGGCTGAAGCCGTTGCGGGATAGCCGCCCTGCCCGAGCGTTAGCCGTCACAATCGGCCAGCCTTTTCTCGGGGCAAAAATCTAACCGACCGCCCGGCTGTGCTTGCACTTTGCCAGTAGCCTCCGTGCCGTTAAAGGTGCCCCATTGATACAGCCATAGCGGTTCACCGCCGCGCATCTCACCAAGGCCGCGGACCGTCACAACGCCCGCTCTGGCTGACAGCCGGGCACAGGCAGTCAGTTCCGCGCGTTGCCTGCATAACCAGGCCGCCGCACTCAGCTCGGCGCGCGGCCATCGCTGGCTCATGCCCCAGCTCAGCGCCGAAGCGGCCTGATTGTAAGCCTGAAGATAACGCTGCTGATCGGCGGCCAGTAACAGCGCGTTATCCAACTGCCGATGCTGAGCATTGAGCAACATCAGCCCCAGCGCCAACAGCAACATCACCGCCGCCAGGGTGCTACCACCTCGCTGGGTTCGCCGGTTCATGGCAGCGCCGCCATTTCGACGCTCCCGCTCAGGCTGCGCCTGATACGCGTATCACTGGCGGAGCGCCCCGCCAGCGTCAGGAGAGCCAAGGTCGCACCGTGCTCGCCCCGCTCTATCGCCACATGAAACCGCTCAATGCGTACTTCGTCATGATCGAGTAGCCGCTCCCAGCCACCGCCATCGCATTGGCCCACGCCGCGTTGCCCTTCCAAGCCGCCATTGCGCAGCCGATACCCGAAATAGCCCGCATCCTCACCCGACGTGAGCCATTGCCCGCTGCGAGCGATGTCGTAGGCGACGATAACGCAACTGCCCGCCGCTTCTCCCGATGCCTGGCCGATCAGCAGTGGACGGCCGGCGCACTGCCCGGCGCAAAAACCGGCGCGGCGTAGATCTTTCTCAATGCCGAACGCCAACTGCCGCAGCGTTGACTCCAGCCGAACGTGCTGACCGACGGCCACGCTTTGCTGGCGCAACAACGGGTAAGTCTTCGCCGCGCCGAGTGCGATCACGCTGCCGAACACCAACGCCAACATCACCTCCGGCAAGGTAAAACCGCGTTCTAAAGTCAACATAGCGCCATGCCCCTGAGCCGCTGCCCTTCGCTGCACAAACGCAGCCGCCCACGGGCGGACAGCACCAGCCGCAGGCTGCCTGCGTCGTTGCTGAGAAGAATGTGCCCCGCCTGCGCGGTATTGCGCAAACCGTAAAATCCGATCTCTTTATCGGTATAACCGCTCAGCGCAACGTCGCGATAAAACGGCGAAAAAACGGAGCTTTCGGCTGAACCGCAATCCGGCGGCGGCACGCCACCGCCCAGACACCAGGGCGTGCCGTTCTTGAACCACAGCAGCGTCGTGCGGTTACGCCAGTTGGCGTCCGCCTGCAATCGCAGCAAAAACGCCAGCAGCTGTTGGGCCGTGTGTTCCAACCGCAGCGCTTGCTGATGATAGCGCCATTGCCCGACGCCCCAGCCGGTCAGCATGGCGGCGATCAATATCGCCGCCAACAGCTCAATCAGCGTCATGCCACGCTGGCGGTCATCAATGTTCGAGAGAGTCTTGTCGTTCATGCCGCCAGTGTAAGGGCCGTAACAACGCGGTAAAGGCGCATGCGCAAGCGCTGCGGCAAGTTGCGCAATGTTTTCTTTACGACGACAGGCGACGACAAAAAAATGCGGCGCAGTGCGCAATGAGGATAAAAAAAGGGGCGCAATCGCTGCGCCCCTGGTGTGATGCGGTTAAGGTCAGATCGCGACCGGCGCCTTGATGGCCGGATGCGGATCGTAACCTTCGATCTCGAAGTCTTCGAAACGGTAATCGAACAGCGAAGCCGGCTTGCGTTTGATCACCAGTTTTGGCAACGGACGCGGTTCACGCGTCAGCTGCAGCTGCGTCTGTTCCATGTGGTTGCTGTACAGGTGGGTATCGCCGCCGGTCCAGACGAAATCACCCACTTCCAGATCGCACTGCTGCGCCATCATGTGCACCAACAGCGCATAGCTGGCGATGTTGAACGGCAGGCCGAGGAAGACGTCGCAGGAACGCTGGTACAGCTGGCAAGAGAGCTTGCCGTCCGCCACGTAAAACTGGAAGAACGCGTGGCACGGCGCCAGCGCCATCTGGTCCAGCTCACCGACATTCCAGGCGGAAACGATGATGCGGCGCGAATCCGGATCCTGCTTCAGCTGTTGGAGCACGTTGCTCAGCTGATCGATCTGACGACCGTCCGCCGCGCCCCAGGCACGCCACTGCTTGCCGTATACCGGGCCGAGATCGCCGTTTTCATCGGCCCACTCGTCCCAAATGGTGACCTTGTTGTCACGCAGGTAGGCGGTGTTGGTATCGCCGTTCAGGAACCACAACAGCTCATGAATGATCGAACGCAGGTGACATTTTTTGGTGGTCACCAACGGGAAGCCTTCCTGCAAATTGAAACGCATCTGGTGGCCGAAAATCGACAACGTGCCAGTGCCGGTACGGTCGGCTTTAGGGGTGCCCTCGGCGAGCACCTTGTTCATCAAATCCAGATACTGTTTCATTTGTCCCTCACGACAGTTGTTGCTGCGGGCGACGACGATACGCCCAAATCATCATAATAATACCGGCCACCACCATCGGGATGGACAGGATCTGCCCCATGCTGATCACGCCATCGAACAGGCCAAGCTGGGCATCCGGCTGGCGGAACGCTTCGACGATGATGCGGAATGCGCCATAACCGATCAGGAACAGGCCCGATACGGCCCCCATCGGCCGCGGCTTGCGGATGAACAGGTTCAGAATGATAAACAGCACCACGCCTTCCAGCAGCAGTTCATACAGCTGGGACGGGTGGCGCGGCAGTACACCGTACTGGTTCAGCAGCGGCAGCAGAGAAGGATCGGCGGCGGCGAGGGCCACGTCTTCGCTGCGCGAGCTTGGGAACAGCATCGCCCAAGGGGTGTCGGTGGTCACGCGGCCCCACAGTTCACCGTTGATGAAGTTGCCGAGGCGGCCGGCACCCAAACCAAACGGGATCAATGGCGCGATAAAATCAGAAACCTGGAAGAAGGTGCGTTTGGTGCGGCGAGCGAACCAGAACATCACCAGAATCACCCCCATCAAGCCGCCGTGGAACGACATGCCGCCATCCCAAACCTTGAACAGATAGAGCGGGTTATCCAGGAACAGCGGCAAGTTGTAGAACAGCACATAGCCTACGCGGCCACCGACGAATACGCCCAGGAAACCGGCGTAGAGCAGGTTTTCCACTTCGTCTTTGGTCCAGCCGCTGCCCGGCTTGTTGGCGCGGCGTACCGCCAGCCACATGGCAAAAACGAAGCCGACCAGATACATCAGGCCATACCAATGCAGAGAAACCGGGCCAATGGAGAAAATGACCGGATCAAATTTAGGAAACGCCAGATAGCTATTGCTCATCTATCACCACAACATGTCTGTTATTTTTCCCCATGCGGGGGCGGCAGGTGCCAAGCGGCGACGGACATTACCCCGCGCCTTGCAAACGGCAGCATTGGCCGCTGCGGTGTGCAAGGCGACGAGCATGCGCCGCGCTGAGGTTGCGCATCATAACATAGGCTTAGCGCGGTCCGGTCCGGCAGGGCGGGAAAAGTTCTGTAAAAAAATCACACCGCGCGGCGGCTATCGGCCCCCGCGGATCAGCCCACCCATGCCGCGTCGTTCCATAAACGCCGCCACCAGATGGCGCACTTCGGTGGTCATCTGGGTGTTCAACACCCGCTGCGCCAACGTTTCGGCGTCGGCAAGGTCGATATGCCGCAGCAGGTATTTGATACGTGCCACGCTACGGCCATTCATGCTCAGATTACGATAGCCCATGCCCACCAGCAACAGCGCGCCCATGGGATCGCCGGCCAGTTCACCGCAGAGGCTAAGCTGCAACCCGGCCGCTTTCCCCTGCTCGGCGATCAATCTCAGCACCTGCAACATCGCGGGATGCAAACTGTCATACAGCGAGGCAACCCGGGTGTTGTTGCGATCCACCGCCAGCAGGTACTGGGTCAAGTCGTTAGTGCCAACCGAGATGAAATCAACGCGCTCGGTCAGATGCGGGATCAGGAAAATCATCGACGGCACTTCCAGCATCACGCCGATTTTCGGTTTCGGGATCGCGTAGCCGAGCACCTCTTCCACCTCGCGCCCGGCCCGGTCAATCAGGCGTTTAGCCTCGTCGACCTCTTCGAGGCTGGTGACCATCGGCAGCAGAATGCCCAGGTTGCCGGTGCCGGCGTTGGCGCGCAGCATCGCGCGCACCTGAATCAAAAAGATCTCCGGCTGATCCAGGGTGATGCGGATACCGCGCCAGCCCAGGCAGGGGTTCTCTTCGCTGATCGGCATATAGGGCAGCTGCTTGTCAGCGCCGATGTCCAGGGTGCGCAGCGTGACCGGCTTGCTCGGGTAAAGCTGCAGCATGCCCTGGTACTGCGCGACCTGCTCTTCTTCGGAAGGGAAGCCGCTTTGCAACATGAACGGGATTTCGGTGCGGTATAGCCCCACGCCATCCACCCGGCCGCCCAACAGCTGTTCATGTTCCGGGCTGAGGCCGGCATTCAGCATCACCTGAATGCGCTCGCCGCTTTTCAACTGCGCCGGCTGCTCGACGTCGTCTTCCGCCAGCTTGCTCAGCTCCAGCTCTTCGCTGATCAGCCGTTGATATTCCTGCACCAGTACCGGCTCAGGATCGACCAGCAGTTCACCGCGATAACCGTCGACGATCAGCAGCCGCTGGCTAAGCAGAGAAGGCTGAATGTCGGCGCCCATCACCGTCGGCACCCCCATCGCCCGCACCAAAATCGCCGCATGTGAGTTGGCGGCACCGTCGCGCACCACCACGCCGACCAGGCGATCCTGCGGCACTTCGGCCAGCAATGTCGCGGTCAGCTCATCCGCCACCAGCACAAAACGCGCCGGCCACTGGGTGGCGCCCTGGGTGGTGTCGTCAAGGTGGAACAGCAGGCGCTGGCCCAGCGCGCGCAGGTCGCTGCCGCGCTCGCGCATGTAGGTGTCCTGCAGTTTGGCAAACTGCTCGGCAAAGGCTTCTATCACCTGTTTCACCGCCCATTCCGCCACCGAACCGTTGTCGATTTCGGCGAACAGTTCGCGCTTGAGGCGGGCATCGTTTAACAGGTGAGAATAAAGATCGAAGATCGCCGCGCTCTCTTTTTGCGAACTGGCGGCAAAACGCTTGCTGAAGCGGCGAAATTCAGCGCCGGCCTCTTCCAAGGCCAACGTCAGGCGTTCGCGCTCGCTGGCGGTGTCCAGCGTCGACGCGCGGTAAACCTGATCGAGCGAAGGCTGGCTGCTGTCCTGCCACCCTTCCGCCACCGCCACGCCGGGCGAGGCCGCCAGCGCGCGCACGCGCGTTTGGCGGTACTGGCCGAAAATGGCGTTGAGCTGCGACTGTGACAGGATCCCGGCCATCTGCGTGGCCAGAGTGACCATGAAAGACTCTTCGCTTTCGTCGAACTGGCGCAGCTCGCGCTGCTGCACCACCAGCACGCCCAGCAGCTGGCGCCGATGAATGATCGGCACCCCGAGGAAGGATCGAAAACGATCCTCTTTCACCTGCGGAACGTATTTGAAACTGGGGTGGCTTTGGGCATCGGCCAGGTTGATAGGCTCGGCCCGGCGGCCGACCAACCCGACGACGCCTTCGTCAAACGCCAATGCGATAGTGCGCCCGCGCGGCTTTTTCAGCCCGCGCGTGGCCATCAGGTAGTAACAGCGGCGATCGTTGTCCGCCAGGTAGATGGAACACACTTCGGTATCCATCGCCAGACAGGTTTCATTGACCAGCAGATCCAGCGCATCCGTCAGACTGGCCGCCGCGGCCACCTTCTCTACAATTTCTCGCAAGCGCGTGAGCATAGTCGGCTTAACTTAACCTCTCTTTCGGCGATAAGCGGGGGCCTGCCGAGGTGCCGCCTGCTCTTGCATCGGCATCACGGTCACGGCGAATTCTTTCATCACCCGGCGGTAGACGTCGCGTTTAAACGACACCACCTGGCGCACCGGATACCAGAAGCTCACCCAGCGCCAACCGTCGAACTCCGGCGTGCTGCTGCGCTGCATATTGATATCAGCGTCATTGCACAGTAGCTGCAACAAAAACCATTTTTGCTTTTGGCCGATACAAACCGGCTTTGTGTCCCAACGCACCAAACGTTTCGGCAATTTATAGCGCAACCAGTTGCGGGTCGAAGCCAGGATGCGCACATCCTTTTTACTCAGCCCCACTTCTTCGAACAGCTCACGGTACATCGCCTGCTCCGCAGTTTCGCCAGGGTTAATCCCACCTTGGGGAAACTGCCAGGAGTGCTGACCGTAACGGCGGGCCCATAAGACCTGCCCCTGACGATTACAGATTACGATACCAACATTCGGGCGGTAGCCATCATCATCGATCACCGGACTACCTCGATAAGCTTAAATTCGCATAGATGTCCTGATTGTTTCACACAAGCTACAGGCGGTAAACCACTGCTTTACGGCGCTGCGGGCCGGATAACATTGGGATAACTCACAGATATAGGCAAAGTTATAAACATACCCCAGCCTTTCAGGCCGGTTTTATTCACTTTTTCTGTGGATAGGTGTGTGCAGAACTCGAGGGATAAGCCGGTAAAACTCTTAAACCCCAAAATCCCCCTCCAACCCATAAAATCAACATTAACTTTAAAAACAAACAATTAATTAATACCTCGCCGTTATGTACAGGGTAAAAATGTGATCTATGCACGGTAAGGATCTTTCCCTGGCGAAAGATCCATCAATGCCGTTTTTATCCACAGATTATCCGAGCAAGTTACGCACAAAACGGACAAATTCGTAAAAAACCGCCCGAGTCAAGGCTGTAAATTGAACCAGTGATCGGTAAAAATTTGGGTTATCCCATAAATCTGTGGATAAATAGGTGTAAGATCCTGTTTATTGTCGGTGGCTTCAGGTGAACAAGCCCCGCCAGTGCATTGCCTACCACGCAAGGAAAGGAAAAAAGTCATGTAAAATCATGCTACTATTATTCTTTTCCCCAGGCGATGACGGTTATCGTTCGCCGTGCATAATTGCAGTACGTTTTTCAACCAAATTCGACAGGCTTGATTTATGGCGTTTTTATCCCCTTTGCCGCCACCGCCGGAAAATGAACGGCAGCTGTTCGAGCGCGCTCAGGCGCTGGCCGGCGCCAGCTTTGGCGAGCTGGCCGCCCGCGCGCAGTTGCCGATCCCCAAGGATCTGAAACGCGATAAGGGCTGGGTGGGCATGCTGCTGGAGCTCTACCTCGGCGCCATGGCCGGCAGCAAACCGGAGCAGGACTTTCCCGAACTGGGCATTGAGCTGAAAACCATTCCTGTCGACGCCGCCGGCAAACCGCTGGAAACCACTTTTGTCTGCGTTGCCCCGCTCACCGGCAACAGCGGCGTCACCTGGGTCAGCAGCCACGTTCGCCACAAGTTGGCGCGCGTCTTGTGGATACCGGTAGAAGGCGAGCGGCAGATCCCGCTGGCCGAACGCCGCGTCGGCTCGCCGCTGCTGTGGAGCCCGAGCGCCACAGAAGAAGAGAGTCTGCGCCGCGATTGGGAAGAGTTGATGGATCTGATCGTACTCGGCCACGTAGAACGCATCACCGCGCGCCACGGCGAAGTGCTGCAGCTGCGCCCCAAAGCAGCCAACAGCAAGGCGCTCACCGAAGCCATCGGCGAACAGGGGCAACCTATCATGACGCTGCCGCGCGGTTTCTATCTGAAAAAGGGTTTTACCGGCGCGCTGCTGGCAAGACATTTCTCAATCTAAGCGATTTCGTTTAACTCTGGTTTAGCTAGCCCTGTCAGCGCCGCGATAAACGCGTATAATTCACGCTTTGCATTTATTAAGTATTAAGGTGTACCGGGCAATGTTCGAATGGATTATGGATCCCAATGCCTGGTTAGCGTTAGGTACGCTAACCATTCTTGAGATCGTACTGGGTATTGATAACATCATTTTTCTGTCGCTGGTGGTGGCCAAGCTGCCCAAAGCGCAACAGAACAAAGCTCGCCGGCTCGGTCTGGCCGCCGCCATGATTATGCGTCTGGCGCTGTTGGCCTCCATCGCCTGGGTGATCCGCTTGACGCACCCGCTGTTTACCGTGCTGGATCACGCCATTTCCGCCCGCGATCTGATCCTGCTGCTGGGGGGGCTGTTCCTGATCTGGAAAGCCAGCAAAGAGATCCACGAAACCATCGAAGGCACGGAAGAAGAGCACCACACCAAGGTACACAGCTTCTTTGGCGCGATCGTACAGATCATGCTGCTGGATATTATCTTCAGTCTGGACTCGGTGATTACCGCCGTGGGTCTTTCCGACCATCTGTTCATCATGATGGCGGCAGTGGTGATCGCCGTCGGCGTGATGATGTTCGCCGCCCGGCCGATCGGCGAGTTCGTCAATCGCCATCCGTCGGTGAAAATGCTGGCGCTGGCGTTCCTGATCCTGGTGGGCTTCACGCTGATGTTGGAAAGTTTCCAGGTGCACGTGCCGAAAGGCTACATCTACTTCGCCATGTTCTTCTCCATGTCGGTAGAAGCGCTCAATCTGATGCGCAGCAAGAAAAACCGCTCGCCGGAATAACCCTACCTGGAAGCCGCCATCGGCGGCTTCCATCGCTTCGTTGACCTCTCATTTCCCTTTTTCTTATCAGATAAAGACTTATCTGAGCCCCCCCTCGCCGAGAGTTTGCTAATCTTGAAATAACAACGTTTTCTGCATAATCGAGGATCCGCAGGATGAAAAAGTGGGTAATGGCAGTGTCTGCGCTGGTGATGGTGGCCGGCCTGGCGGGATGTTCCAGCGACTACGTGATGGCGACCAAAGACGGCAACATGATCCTGACGCAAGGCAAACCGGAAATCGACAAAGACACCGGCCTCATCAGCTATAAAGACGAGAAAGGCAACCACCGCCAGATCAACGGCGATCAGGTTTCCCAGGTTATCGAACGCTAATCACCGCCCGCCGGCTATCGCCCGCTCGAGCGCGGTAGCCCTCATTCGTGTCCGCACGGAATCCGCTTCCCCCATCTTCACCGCTTGGTTATAGTCAGGAAAGGCGACATCGCCGCCCGACGGACTTTGCGCCGTCTTCTGACATTGGGCTCCTGTTTCACCGGGCCGCACGGCCCGTCAGCGCTAACAAGAAAGGAAGGCCGTTAATGCAATACCACCGTATTCCCCACAGTTCTTTAGAAGTGAGCGTGCTGGGACTGGGCACCATGACCTTTGGCGAACAGAACAGCGAAGCCGACGCCCATGCGCAACTGGACTATGCATTGGCCGCAGGCGTGAACCTGATAGACACCGCAGAACTGTACCCGGTGCCGCCCCGCCCGGAAACCCAGGGCCTGACCGAAAGCTATATCGGCAGCTGGATCAAGGCGCGCGGCAATCGCGAAAAAATCGTCCTGGCCAGCAAAGTCTCGGGCCCGGTGCGCGGTACCGACAGCAGTATCCGCCCGCAGCAGGCGCTCGATCGCAAAAACATCCGCGCCGCGCTGGACGCCAGCCTCAAGCGTCTGAACACCGATTACCTCGATCTTTACCAACTGCACTGGCCGCAGCGCGCCACCAACTGCTTTGGCAAACTCAACTATCAATACACCGATGACAAAGCCACGGTCACGCTGTTGGAAACGCTGGAGGCGCTGACCGAGCAGGTGCGCGCCGGCAAGATTCGCTATATCGGGGTTTCCAATGAAACGCCCTGGGGCGTGATGCGCTACCTGCAGCTGGCGGAGAAACACGAGCTGCCGCGCATCGTGTCGATTCAAAACCCGTACAGCCTGCTGAACCGCAGCTTTGAGATTGGCCTGGCCGAGATCAGCCAGCACGAAGGGGTGGAACTGCTGGCCTATTCCAGTCTGGCGTTCGGTACTCTGAGCGGTAAATACCTCAACGGCGCTAAACCGGCCGGTGCGCGCAATACGCTATTCACCCGCTTCAACCGTTATTCAGGGCAGCAAACCCAGCTGGCGATCGCCGAGTACGTGGCGCTGGCCAAAAAACACGGGCTGGATCCTTCGCAGATGGCGTTGGCCTTCGTGCGTCAACAGCCGTTCGTCGCCAGCACTCTGCTGGGCGCCACCACGGTGGAGCAGTTGAAAATCAACCTCGACAGCCTCAATGTGGTATTGGATGAGGACGTGCTGCAGGCGCTGGAAGAGATCCATACCCGGTTTACCATTCCGGCACCTTAATACAGGCGGGGCGCAGCCAGGCTGCGCCCCGTTTTTTACCGCCGCTGCGACCACCACAGCGCGCTAATCGCCAGCGCAAACACCACGCCAAACCCTACGCCGACACCCACTACCGGCACGCCCAGTTTCACCACCAGCGAATACAGCGCCAGCATCAGCAACATGGCGGCGTTTTCACCCAGGTTTTGCACCGCGATCGCATTGCCGGCGCCGACCGAATGCTTGCCCCGCTCCTGCAGCAACGCATTGAGCGGCACCACGAAGAAGCCCCCCAGCATGCCGATGATTGCCAACAAGACATAGGCATTGAGCATGGTGGTTTGCAGCGCGAACACCGCGACCGCGACGCCGATCAGGATCCCGGCCGGCATGCAGCGTTTTACCGTCTTCAGCGTGACGAAGCGCGCGGCGGCACCGGCCCCCACCACGATACCGACGGCCACCATGGCATTCAGCAGCGTCGGCGTGGCGTTATCGGCGATGCCGAGCGCCACCGGCACCCACAGCACCAGCAGAAAACGCAGCGTCACGCCGGCCCCCCAGAACAGGCTGGTGCCGATCAAGGAGAAACGCGTCTGCCCATCGCGCCATAACGTGACGCAGGCGGTAAAGAAGCTGTTCGTCATGGCCCGCGGGCGCCAGGAGGCCCCCGGGCGCGCCGCCGCCAAACGCGGTATATACAGGTTGGCGACCACCGCCCCCGCGTAAACCAAAGCGCAGGCCGCCAGCGCCGCCACTACATGCCAGTCTGCCAGAATACCGCCGGCCACCGAACCGGTCAGAATGGCGGCGATGGTCGAGGCCTCGATCAGGCCGTTAGCCTTGACCAGCTTCTCGCCGCTGGTGATCTCGCCCAGAATGCCGTATTTGGCCGGTGAATACGCGGCGGCCCCGACGCCGACCAGGCTGTAACCGAGAAACGGGTTGAACCCAAAGCAGATCACCAACGCCCCCGCCAGCTTCAGGACGTTGGCGAACATCATCACCCGCCCTTTGGCAAAGCTGTCGGCCACCTGGCCGACGAACGGTGCCAGAATGATGTAGGTGGCGACAAAGGCCATCTGCAGGATCGGCTGGCTCCAGTCCGGATACAGCTGCTGCTTGATCAACGCCAGCGTGGCGAACAGCAACGCATTGTCGCCGAACGCCGAGAGGAACTGCGCGCTGATGACGGCGATCATGCCGCGTGACAACAAAGGGGATTCGGTCGAAGGATTCATCAGGCACTCTCCGGCTGTTCGGCCATTTGACGCAGGGTGACGAAATCGGGTTTACCGCTGCCGAGCACCGGCAGCGTTTTCAACAGGCGAATATCGCGCGGCACCGCCAGCTCCGGGCTGCCCAGCTCACGCGCCACCCGCAGCAATGCTTCGCGGGTGATGGCAGGATCGGTGGTAAACAGCACCAGCGCCTCGCCTTTACTGCTGTCGCTTTTGGCGGTGGCGGCATGCAGTTTTTCCGGCGACAGCCGCTGCGCCAGCAATTCGACGCTCTCCAGCGACACCATCTCGCCCGCCAGCTTGGCGAAGCGCTTCACGCGCCCGCGAATGGTGCAGTAGCCCTGTTCATCCAGGCTGACGATATCGCCGGTGTCATACCAGCCCGGCTGCAGCACGCCGTTCGCATCTTCCGCCGCCGGCGGCTCCAGTTCGCCGGGGCGCTCAACCCGCAGATAGCCTTTCATGATATTCGGCCCCTTCAGCTGCAGGCGGCCGCCGTTATCGATGCCCGGCACCGCGATCAGGCGCGCCTCCATCTGCGGCATGATGCGGCCGACGGTGCCCACCTTGGTCGCCAGCGGCACATTAATGGAAACCACCGGCGCGCACTCGGTCACGCCATAGCCTTCCAGAATGCGGATGCCGTATTTATCCTGATAGATCTGTTTGGTGCTGTCCGCCAGTTTCTCTGCGCCCGCCACCACGTAGCGCAGGCGGGCAAAATCATATGGATGCGCGAAGCGCGCATAGTTGTTGAGGAAGGTCGCCGTGCCGAACAGCACCGTGCAGTTGCGGTCATACACCAGCTCCGGCACCACGCGATAGTGCAGTGGGCTGGGGTAGAGGAAAATGCGGCTACCGGTGATCAGCGGCGTAAGCAGCCCCACCGTCAGGCCGAACGAGTGGAACAGCGGCAGCGACGACATGAAGCGGTCGCGCGGCGTGAAATCGGCGATGGTACGAATTTGTTCTACGTTGGCCAGCAGGCTGGCGTGCGAATGCACCACGCCCTTGGGGTGGCCTTCAGAACCGGAAGTAAACAGGATCAGCGCCGCGTCCTCCGGGCGTTGCGGCAACGCCGCACGCTGCGGCTGCAGCAAGTGCCGTAAAATCCACAGCTTATCCGCCAGCGTGACGGTATCTTTCAAATCTTCCAGATACACCCAGTTGGCCTGCGTCACCTGCTCCGGCAGGTGGGTCAGCTTGCCCTTTTCCAGGAACTGGCGCGAAGTGACGATGGTCTTGATGCCGGCGGCAGTCATCGCGCTGTTCAGGCCATTGGCGCCGGCGGTGTAGTTGAGCATCGCCGGGATGCGGTTACGCAGCGAAGCGCCGAAGATCGCCGCCGCGGTGATGGTGGCGTTCGGCAACAGCAGCCCGACGTGTTCCCCTTCGGCGGTAAAGCGCTGCAGAATGCGGCTGACGCCCAGCGATTTCTTGATCAGCGTCTGGTAACTGTCTTCTTTGAAAGCGATGTCTTCGATACAGGGCTTGCGGCGCCCGTAGCGGTGCTGCGCCGCCAGCAAGGCATGGAACAGGGTCTGCGGTTCACGCGTATCCATCCGCGCCCGCATCATGATCTGCATCAGCCGATCGCCCGCCAACGCCCGACGATCGCGCGCGCGCGGCGCTTCCGGCATCGGCAGCGTGGTCGGCGGCAAGATGCGAATGCTGATTCGCGGGAACCAGCGGATTTTGAATATCCCGGCCATACGCCCGAACGGGCTGAATTCAGGCCCGTCGATCCGCACCGGTACCACGGTAGCGCCCGATTTGGCGGCGATAAACGCCGCGCCGTCGTAGATTTTCATCAGCGCGCCGGTCACGGTGATGCGCCCTTCAGGGAACACCACGATCGGCCGCCCCTGTTCGACCATCCGCACCAGCTGCTTGATGGCCATCGGCTTGGTAGGATCGAGCGAGACAAAATCGATGTAAGGCCGCAGCCAGCGCATAAACCAGCTCTCGCCGATGCTGGCGTAAACCGCAAACACCGGTTTTATCGGCAGGAACAGCGCCAACAGCACGCCGTCGAGGAAAGAGACGTGGTTCGGCGTAATAAGCAGTTTTTGCCGTTCGAAGTGCTGGACGTCCCCTTCGACCCGAACCCGAAACAGCAGGCGAAACAGCGTGCGCAGCAGTGAAAAGATCATGCCCTTCTCCCTTGGCCATGGAGGCGTAAATCGTTGTAGGGAAAAGAATACTATATGGCAGGCAAAAAAAAACCTACGCATCCGCGTAGGTTGGTGCAATTGAAAATGGCTTCAACATACAGAGTATGCTGATTTCTCACCAATCAATACCTCTGGGATCACCTACTCTAGAGAGATGCCGTGCAGGAAACTACCGACGAATCGCAAGAGTTCTGCTCCAAATGCAACCAGCTGTAAATTTCCCGCGATCTGCTGTAATAACTCAATGAAACTTAAACCTTCCCGCAGCGGCGAAAAAATAAATATAACAACGGAGAGACAGTCACCCAGACGTGAAATCTTCACTCATCGCGCGCTGACCTCGACCAGGCAACTCATGGCGTTCGGCCCCTGCGTCAGCGGCGAGGTGCCGATATCCAACGTCAGCACATTCGGGTTGCCCGCCTGCTCGACCGGCCGGCGCTGCGCGTCGTAACCCGGCTCGAACCAGGCGCCGGTCGCCATCAGCACCACGCCGCGCGTCACGCCGTCGGTGAGGGACGCCCCCGCCAGGCAGCTGCCGCGCGCATTGCTGACCAGCACTTCGGCGCCGTCCGCCACGCCGCGCTGCGCCGCGTCTTCCGGATGCATATACAGGGTTTCGCGGCCGGCAGTCTTATTGCCCTGCGCCAGCGGCGCCGGATCCATCTGGCTGTGCAGGCGATCGCTCGGTTGGATGGAGATCAGATGCAGCGGCCAGGTTTTGGCCTGCGGCGCGCCCAGCCACTCCACCGGCGGCCGCCACTGCGGATGCGGCGCGAAATCCTCGTAGCGATAACCGGCGATCCGCTCGCTGAACAGCTCGATCTTGCCGCTGGGCGTCTGCAGCGGATTAGCCTGCGGATCGGCGCGGAACGCGTCAAAAAAGACGAACGCCTTGGCCGGCGCGGGCAGCTCGACATAGCCCCGGCGCCAAAAATCCTCAAACTCGGGCCAGGCGACGCCGGCGCGCTGCTGCGCTGCGCCGCATTGCCGATAGATCTCTTCGATCCAGGCTCGCTCGTCGCGGTTTTCGGTAAAGCGTTCGCGATAGCCCAGGCGTTCCGCCAGATCGGCGAAGATATCGAAATCGTTGCGCGCCTGATGCTGCGGCGCAATCGCCTGATGCATCGCCAGCACATAGCGATCGCGCGAGGAGCCGCCGATGTCGTTGCGCTCCAGCGAACTGGTGACCGGCAACACGATATCCGCCATTTTGGCCGCCGCCGTCCACCAGATATCTTGGACGATCACCGTATCCGGCTTCTGCCAGCCTTCTACCAGCCGGTTCAGCTGCTGATGGTGATGGAATGGGTTGCCGCCGGCCCAGTGCACCAGATGGATATCCGGGTATTGCCGCGTCTCGCCGCAAAACTGATAGGCTTCGCCGGGGTGCAGCAGCATGTCGCAGATGCGCGCCACCGGAATAGCCAGCCCGGCCGGGTTTTCCCCTACCGGCATGGTCGGCGCGGGGGTGTCCACGCGCGGGTTGCCGACGCCGTTCATCGAGCCGTGGCCGAACGAGAAGCCGCCGCCCGGCAGCCCCACCTGGCCCAGCATCGCCGACAGCGCGATCATCATCCAATACGGTTGTTCCCCCCGATGTGCGCGCTGCACGGAGTAAGAACAGGTGATGAAACTGCGCACGCCGATCAGTTGCCGCGCCAGCAGCGCAATGCGCGCCGCTGGAATACCGGTAATGGCGCTGGCCCAGCCGGGGGTTTTCGCCACGCCGTCGCTCACGCCGTTCAGGTAATCCGCCAGCGGTTGATAGCCCACGCAGTGGCTGTGCAGGAAGGCTTCATCCTGCGCGCCAAGCCGCTGGATTTCGTAAGCCAACGCCAGCATCAGCGCCACGTCGGTATTCGGCCGGATCGGGATCCATTCCGCGTTGACGAACTCGGGGCAGTCGTCGCGCATCGGGCTGATGTTGACAACCGGCGTGCCCTTGCGCGCCAACTTTTGCAGCCAGGGCTTGAGCGCATGTTCCGCCGCGCCGCCGGAAGAGACCTGGGCGTTTTTCAGCGCCAGCCCGCCAAACGCCACAAACAGCTCGCAATGCTCCACCACGCTCGGCCAGCTGGTAACGCGCCCGGTCAACGGCGAGAAAGTGCCGATCACATACGGCAGGAAAAACTGCGCCGCGCCCCAGCTGTAGTTGCCCTGCTGGTCGACCCCGCCGCCGCCGCTGAAATAGAACCGCCGCACCAGCGAGCGCGCATGATGCAAACGCCCGGCCGACGACCAGCCATAAGAGCCGGTAAACAGCCCGGAGGGACCGTAGCGATCGCGCACCCGGCGATTCTCTTGCGCCACCAAATCGAGCGCCAGCTCCCAGTCCACCTCGACGAAATCTTCCCTGCCGCGCAGCGTACGGTCGCTGCCCTCGCGCTTTTGCAGCCACGAGCGGCGCACCGCCGGCTTGCGGATGCGTTTGTCGGAGTAAACCATCGGGACGATGGAATCGAGCAGCGGCGAAGGATCGGGATCGTCGGCGAAGGGTTCACAGCGGATAAGCCGGCCGTCTTCAACCACGGCGGTATAAGCGCCCCAATGGGCGAGCTGCGGATAGCGTTTAATGGACATGGCATTCTCGGCGCAAATCGGAGTGCACAGACGTTACCTCAGCCCGTCGCCAGTGCCAACGTACAAATTGCGCTATCGTTCGGCAGCCGGTGGTTATGCGCGCAGACTCGAAGAGATTCTGCAACGGCCACCACAAGTTGCGCACGAGACCGCTTGCAGCCCCGGTGGTTTTCCGCAAAACTGGGGGATGTAAGCGATTACCCAGGATGTGTTGACTGATATGGCTACGATAAAGGATGTTGCCAGGCTGGCGGGTGTTTCCGTGGCCACGGTATCCCGCGTGATAAACCATTCCCCCAAGGCCAGCGAAGGGTCGCGCACCGCGGTGCTGGCCGCCATGGAACAACTGCAGTATCACCCTAACGCCAACGCTCGGGCGCTGGCGCAGCAATCCACCGAGACGCTGGGCCTGATCGTCTCCGACGTTTCCGATCCCTTCTTCGGCGCGATGGTCAAAGCGGTCGAGCAGGTAGCCTACGCCACCCACAATTTTCTGCTGATTGGCAACGGTTACCACGACGCGGAAAAAGAGCGCCAGGCGATTGAACAACTGGTGCGGCATCGCTGCGAAGCGCTGGTGGTGCACGCCAAAAGGCTGAGCGATCAGGAGCTTTGCGGCTGGATGCAACAGATCCCGGGCATGGTGCTGATCAACCGCACGCTGCCGGGTTTTGAAACGCGCTGCGTGGCGCTCGACGATCGCTACGGCGCCTGGCTGGCGACCCGTCATCTGATCCAGCAAGGGCATCAGCGCATCGCCATCATCTGCTCCACCCACCAGATTTCCGACGCCACCGACCGGCTGCAAGGCTATCTCGACGCGCTGCAGGAGCACGGCATTGCGGTGGATGAAAAGCTGATCGCCTACGGCGAACCGGACGAGATCGGCGGCGAACAGGCGATGACCGAATTGCTCGGCCGCGGCCGTTCGTTCTCCGCCATTACCTGCTACAACGATCCAATGGCCGCCGGCGCGCTGTCGGTGCTGAGCGACAACAGCGTCGATGTGCCGGGGGAAATTTCGCTGATCGGTTTCGACGATGTGCTGATTTCGCGCTACCTGCGGCCGCGCCTGACCACTATTCGCTACCCTATTGTAGCGATGGCAACCCAGGCGGCAGAGCTGGCCCTGGCGCTGGCCAACCGGCAGCCGCTGCCGGAAATCACCAACATGTTCAGCCCGACGCTGGTGCGCCGCCACTCGGTCGCCACCCTCAACAACGCGCACGACTAGCAGGCGATTAAACGTGATGGAAACCGACGGCCGTTCCTCCGCAGAAACGCTGTTTTGGTTCGAAACACCGCTTCAGGACGGTTCGATCCTCCGCACGGTTCGATACGCCGAACCGGCACCTGAGCTCGTCATGTGGCATGCGCGGTATGATCCGCGACGCTTTTCCTTTCGCCCGGCTCAAACGCAAGAGGCGTTGCGTCTCGCCGGATTAGAAAAGAGGCCGATCAAGCGCCAGGCAGAATATTGGGCTGGGCGAAACCTGATGATGCTGGCATTCGGCCTACAGACACCGCCAGGCCGAATGCCATCCGGCGCACCGCACTTGCCGAGCGGCGTCAGCGGCTCACTCTCGCATTCGTCAGACAATATTTTACTGCTGGCGGGGCCGGAAGGGGCATACACGGGGGTGGATATCGAACGCCGGTTAACACCGATCGCTCTGCAATCGGTCATCAACCGGGTGGCGACACAGGCAGAGCAACGCTGGCTGCATGACCTGGCGGCTTCGCAGCAACAGCTCGGCGCAACCGTGCTGTTCTCCGCGAAGGAAACGCTGTTCAAAGCCCTTTGCAGTAAAATGAACGTCAACCCAGGCTATGCTGCCGCAGAAGCCCCGGCCCCACCGCAGCACGGCGTTCTGTCTCTCAAGCTGACCCGAAATTTAGGCCCCGGTTTGGACAGCGGCCAATGTTTCGAACTCAGCTATGCTCAGATGAACGATTTCATGCTGACCTGGTTATGTCAGTCTTCAATATGAACTTTGGCTAAAAACCGCTTGTCTTCCTTTTCCACCAACGGCACAGCCTCTTTCAACGTTCGCAATCCGTGCGGCGTCAAGGTTATCAACCGCTCTCGCCGATCCAGTAAAAAAGGCTGCACCGTGATCAGCTGCCCCTGTTCCAACTTGCGTAATAACAGAGAGATCTGCATCTTCTGCACACCGGATTTTTCAACGATCATTTTTTGCCTGACCGTGCCATCCTGCGTCGCCTGATAATTCTGCTTTGACAACCAGCCAATCACCGCCAGAATGCTGAAGCTCTGCTGCGTCAGATGATAGGGAGCCAGGGCAATATCAATCTGCCTTTGCCACTGCAAGAACGTTTGCCAGAATCTGAAACCAGGGCTTTCCATCGGCGAACGGTGTGAGAATGTCGGCCTTGCATCATCTTCGGTCATCATGTCTTATCTCCCTTTAAATCTTAAAATTAGAGGGAGAGTTTACCTCAATGTCTTATCCTCGGTTAACGCCCGCTGACTCAGTTCCTGCATCGCCTGCCGCAAATGGGTTTTTATCTTCCCGCCAATCAGACGCCCAAACACGGGAGCCAACAGGCCCGACATGGTCACCGAGTGGCAGATTTGCGCTGTCTCGTCCTTCCCCTGAGGGGAAATATACTCATGATCGAACGCCAGGCGCGTCAGGGGTAACTGCGCCACATCAGAGAAAGATCGCAGAGGCACAATATCGCTGAGGAGGAATTTCACCTCCGGGCCGCTGGTGGGTTTCATCCGGCCAACGGTGCCAACAATGAACTCTCCTTCCAACCTCACCCACTCCAACTCACTGTCCCAACAGGGCCAAGAGGCGGCGTCTTGCCACATCGCCCAGATCTGCTCCGGCGTTGCCCGGGTTGCCACTTTTTCGCTGTAAGTCCATGTGAACATATCCATACTCCTTGCTGTTAAACGTTAAAAAAGCCTCATTTCGCCGGCACGCCGCGCGTACGGAGAAAACAGAATGGCAGCGCCAATGCAACCATCAGCGCAGCCGTCACCGGTAGATATGCCATGCCGTTCAGCGCCACCTGGCGTGTGGCGATAAAAGAACTGAGAGCGAGCCCAAGATTAAACGCCGAAACATTAAAGCTAGCCGATAAACGCGCATTGGCTTGCTCCGCCTCGACAATCGCCCAGGTCTGCACCATTGGTGCCGTCGCGAACGCGCCAAAACTCCAGGGCAATAAGAAAACGATGGGGTTGAATGAGCCGGCGCTCCAAAAGAGCCCGGCCAACCCGACACACTGCAGCAACACGGCGATAATCAGCGCCCTCTGCAAACCGAGCTGACCCGGCAGTATGCCCCCAAGGATGTTGCCCACTAAAGAGCCGCCTCCGACCATCGCCAGAACGAGCGCGACCGAGCCGACATCCAATGCGGCCACATGAGCAAGCCAAGGTTCGACATACGAGAAAAAGACAAAACCGCCGCCAAATGCCAATACGGTGAAACAGTACGGTCGGATTAACGCCGGATTGAACAGCGTGCTTCGCAGCAGCGCGCTACCTCGGGGTACCGGCAGCGCCGGCCCAAAACTTTCCGGCAAAACGAACTGCAACAAACCGCCGCTTACACATGCCACCACCGCTATCGCCTGGAACGGCGCCTGCCAACCATAATCCGCCGTCGCCAGCATCCCTAAGGGGACGCCCAGCACCATCGCCAGCGTCAGACCGGAAAACATCAAAGCGATGGCTATCGGCGCACGCCGCTCGTCGAAGATCATCGATAAACTGGCGGAGGCGATGCTGAAATAGACCCCATGTATCGCACCGGCGACAATACGTAACGCCAACAAAGAAGCCAGGCTGGACGCCATCGCCGAAGCGGCGCTCACGACGGCAAAAAGCAACATCAAGCCAACGGCCAGAGAACGCGCGTGTAAAGATAGCGTCATTCGCGTCAGCAACGGTGCGCCAAGCGCAATTCCTGCCGCATAGGCGGTGACCAGCAATCCCATCTGCGACAGTGGCGCATCCAGCTCACCGGCCATTTGTCCCAACAGACCAATGACGATAAATTCGGACAGGCCTGCAGAAAATGCCGTGGCGGCAAGCACCGTCATCATCACGGCTGAAATGGCGTTTTTTGACATCGGACGTTCTCACTTCATAAAGGTTGCACACACAAAATCAGCCAGGCGCTCCCGCAAGACCGTGACCAGTTCAGGCCGATAAACGCGGCGATAGCACACGCACAACCCGCTTTCGCGCTCATATTCCCAAACGCCGGATTGCAGCAGCACGCCCTTACTGTCGCGCGCACCGATGAAAATGCGATCGCCACGCCGCCGACGGGTAATCGTCAGGCGATCAATGCCGTCCAGTCCGGCCAACTCCAGCAGCACTTTGTGAGCGGAGAGGGGATGCCAGGCGATGGTTTTTGACCAAGCACGCACTAAAGCCGGCCACTCCAGACGGCGAAAAAAATCCTCCCGAGTGAGCTGATCGAACACCACAACGATGGATGAAGAAGCCGTCATTTGTCCCCCTGCATCGCCTTTCTCAGCAAGGCGGCATCATGAGGGCCGATCTCGAAAAATCCGCGACGCGCCAACATTCCCCAGTGAGAATCTGCGGTGAATTCCAGTCCCGCGACCTCTTTCAGCACCACTGGCTGAAAGTGTCTATTGAAAACAACGTCTTTACGGTGTGGGGTGAAACCGGGAAACTGTTCCACCTGATACACGTCGTCGTTTTGGAAAACACAGTGAAACTCGACGGTTTTCAACACGTCCCCGCCCCCCATCTCGCTGCGGGGGCAATAAATAAACACCTCGTCGCCGGAGCGGGTTTTCCGCAGCGGCCCGGCCTTGCCATGGCAGACTTGCAGAAATCCCGACTCAGCGGCAATACGAGCGTGAGCCTGCGATATAACGGCAATCCAATGTTTCATGCCAGCGGCTCCTCCTGGACGGCGAAAGCAGCGAGACGCTGCACGCTGTCAATGACATCGGCGCGCAATTTTTGCAACAGGGGTGGCGGCAATGCGCTCCCGTTCTCCCCCGGAATAGCGCAGATTGAATGGAGCAACTGAACGCTTTGCCGATCCTCACTCAGGGTCAGCGTATGGCCGAAAGAGAGCAATCCCATCGGGCTATTGGCCGTCGTAGTGAAATGCGAACCCTCAACCAATGCGGTCACATTAACCGCGATCGCGCCAGGGCCCCCGTTCGGTAGCACCGCGAAGCGTTTTCCTAAAACCAGGCCATTCTCCGCCGCATCAGTCCCCCGCAATGAAGCATCCCAGCGGTGCCAATTCGCCAATTCGTTCCAGGCGGCCCACACATGGGGGGCTGCGGTTACGGGAATTTCGACGGAGTGGTTGAAAATGAATGCGTTGCCGTTAGCGGTTGTCATGATGATAAAGCTCCTGATGAGTGGTTAAGGCCGCGACAATCGCGGTTTCACTGTCTTGGGAAGAGAAAATGCTGAACGCGCCGAAAACGGCCGGTTTGCCCTGGACAATGTCATGACGACCGACTTTTTCAGGTATCGCTTCAAAAGTCCCCACCACGACCGCTCCGATCTTGTTGTTCTGCAAGTCACGCAGGAACAGACCATCAATCGCGGCGGCCTGCATATCGATGTCTTTAGTCGCCAACGTGAGTGCTTCGGCGCGATTGCCATGTTCTATCGTCAGATACCCCTGCAGGCTCGCGGGGAACCACGCGGTGGCGACATAGCTGTTAACGCTTTCCAGCGTGACGGCTACGTCGTCGCACATCATGTCGGCCACATAGTCCCAATTGGCGTAGCGGTTGAGGATCAACAGCGGCGTCTCTTTCGGATCGGCATCCAACCTAGCCAAACGCTGGTCAAGGCGATAGTGTTGCCAAACCCCGCCGGCCATGCGCGTCGCGGCGGGCAGCTTACCCCGCTGCCGCCGAGGGATCAGGGCCTCGAAATCCTTTCGCGCAACATGCGTTACCGTTCCAGTGGCGCTCTCGCTCAGTTCGACAACATCGTGATGCAGCACACAGCTAAAAGTCTCAGACATTGCCGTTCTCCATAATCATTGCGGCGTGAATACCCGAAAAGCCGCTGGCCGTTTTCAGCAGCGAGGCCATCGTGGCGGAAACCGCCTGCTCACGCGGAGGAACGGCTTCGTAGGCATCAACCGGCAGCGATTCCGCCGTGGGAGGCAATAGGCCGGTGGTCATCATCTTCCAGGCCAAAGCGATCTCGATCATATTGGCGCCACCTAACGCATGGCCATGATTCCCTTTAAAAGCGGTGATCGGCGGCAGATTTGGGCCAATGACATCGACAAGGGCTTGGTATTCAGCCTGATCGTTTTGCTGGGTTCCTGAAGCGTGCAGATTCACATGGTCGAGCGCCGCGCCCGTGATGTCGGCGTCCCATATCGCCCGTTCAATGCTCTGACGAATGGAACTGCCGTCGGTTGCAATATCGGTCATATGGTATGCGCTTGATACGCAGCCATAGCCGGCAATATGCGGTACAGACGGCGTCGGTTCCTCTGTCGTCACCAAGATCGCGCCGCCGCCATCGGCAAATAAAAAACCGTCCCTGTCATGGCAGAATGGGCGTGACGGGCTACCCGACATGGCGGAGTCATAAGTGCGCGTCGCATTGATTTTGTTGAACGCCTCCAGTGCCAGTGGCGTCAAGCCGAAATCCAGTGACATGATGAGGGCCCGCTTCAGACCAAGACGAGGCATGGTGGTTTTCGCCAAGCCGATCGCCTGCAATCCCGCGCAGCATCCGGTAGGAACGCAGACGAACTTTGTCCCGGCACCATAGGCTGCCGTTTCCGCAAATACCGTCTCCATCGAGGAAAAATCCAACTGCTCAAGAGAAACCGGCCGGTCGGCGTAAATATCGTTTTCCACCTCAGCCAGATTGCCAACTGCGCTGGCGAAGAAGATGGCATCAACAGGCGCGTCAATTTCCAGTTGCTCGACGAGGCGGCGGATCGCCTCTTTAAACAACGAAGCGTAGGCGACGATGTCAGAACCACTGCCTGGCACCGTTTCGGCGACAAAAAAATCGCGCCGGCCGGGTAAGCGCGCATGGCCGTAGGCGACGGTACCTTGCAAGATCTGCCGCCAAATCTCATTTAAACTGCCGCCGAGCGGGCTTAGCGCGGCCGCATTGGTGATGTACAGCTTGCTCATTCTATAATCCTTGCAACGGCGCGCGCCCAAGCGGCGCCGCAGTGCAGTTTGATGGGTAATGCGATAAATTCGACCAACCGGGCCGCCTCAAAATCCTTGAGGTTTGCCAGCCGCTCAATCTGGAAATACGGGCGTTGGCGGCCCAGCACATGCGCAGGCCATAAGACCGAACGATCCCGAGTCGCGACAAATTCGCGCGACATCACCGCGAAAGGGGGATCGAGACTGAACGCATCGGTGCCAATCAGGGTGTATCCCCGATCCAATGCCGCCTCGACATAGGGGGCCGGCACACCTTTGAACTCGGTGAAATAACTTGATTCGCCATAGCGTTCGTAAGCGCCGGTAATGAAAAAGACCGCACGCGCCTGCCCTGCGTACCGGTCGAGACGCGCCAGATACTCTCGCCAGTCGAGCTCAACTTCATGCCCCGAAGAGATGCGATCGGTGAAAATAACGGCCTGGCCCATAAAGTTATCAATATCTGCCGCCGCGATGTCGAAGCCATCTGGCGAGTAATGCAGTGGCGCATCAATATGCGTGCCCTGATGGGTCGAAAGCGTGACGATCTCATTAGAAATACCGTAGCCATCCGGCCAATCTTCCGGTGTGATGTCGAAGCCACGGCACAGATGAGCTACGCCGGCAACGTGATCCAACGTATCAACCTGAATCGAGATAGGTTCACCGTTACCGGGATAGAGCGCCGTGGAAATACAGGTGAAAGGTTTCATGAAAACAGCTCCTGCGGTAAATGCGGATCGACTTCTTCATTCGGGGTACGGCGCAGCGCAGCCTCCGGCAGCGACTCGCCGCCGGCCAAAGCCATAATCTGCGAAAACGCTTTCAACACGCCATATTCAGTCAACGGACACGGGGTTGCGCCGGCGTCGCCCAACGGGGTGACATGCGGAATGCGGCAATGCATGACGAGTGGTTGTGGAACAGCAGCGCCGCTAAACAGCACGGCCTCAGGTGACACCCTTGCGCCTTCTTGCTGTTCTAACGCCGCATGCAGTTCGTCATCGGACAGCAAGTCATCCGGGAAACAAGAGCACCCCAACGATACACGCCCTTTACCCACCGGCACCCGAAAGAAAGTGCGCCTGTTGCCACCAGGCGCCGTTTCCGCCCAAAACCTCATGACGCCGTCATGATCTTTAGGTGAGACAGAAACGACGAGATAACGGCAAGCCGTGCGCGCGGGATGAACCACCTGATGCTGATAAGCTGGATCGTTTTTCACCGCTCTGGCTCCGCGACAATCGAAGACCCGGTCAAACCCCTGCAATTCGGCGATCTCACCGACCTCTCCGGTTATCCGGCGCGCCACCGATGCGCCATCAAGCAGTAACCTCGCCAATCGCGTTTTGTCGTAAACCAAGAAATCCTCGGTAGAGGCCAACCGAACTGTGCGCACGCGGGCTCCCTTACGCCAACTCACCTCGGTGAGAGACGGTGCCATTGCGGCAACCCATTCATCTTCCCCGCGTTCCCCCAGCGCGCTGAAAAATGGCCGACGCGGCACAATTTCAGGCATGCCGCTCGCGTGAGGGGTTCCCGGCTGAATCAACGTCGTTTCGCCCAAAGGGGCGAGCAAGCGCGCGGCCATGCCGGCAGTCACTCCGCCCCCTACAATTGCTATTCGCTGTCGCATGACGGGCGCTCCATCAATTTGCCGACATTTTCCCGCAGCAAACCAAACATCTTGCGCGCCATCGTGGGGGTATACGCCGCTTCATCTATCAGCATGCGCCGGCAGACGAACAAAATCCCCGGGTGCTCCGCTTCCGTCCACCAATCGGCCGACAGCGCCTGAATACCCGGTGGTGGAATGAGGTGAATCACGGATATCCGAGAATCCGTACGTGTTCGTTCCACCTCGACCCGGTCCGCCTCAGGTCTGTCAGCATCGAAATGCAGGATAAAGCGCTGCCTGACAGCGCTTTCTTCAATCCGTTGAATGCCGCAAACCCGCTCCAGGCTGCCGAGCCAATGATCCAGCGACCAGATGAGCGCCAGCGGTTCAACGCCGTGCCGCACCCGCTGTTTGGTCAGCAGATTGAGACAAAGCTCAGACATTGCACTCACCGTTGCCAAGGCGCGCCCACGTGCTCAGCGCGGCATGAATGTGCTTTCTAATCAAAATAATGGCTTCATCCGCCTGAGTATCGTCATGCAGTGAGAAACCGTGATAACTGATTAAACGGGTACGTCCATCGGCAAGTGGTTGGAAGCGCCAGCCGCCCTTGTGGCTGCGGAATCCTTTGGGCGGCAACGGTTGGGAAAAATCGATGATCCGATGCTCGTCATTGACATAACGCCAGGACTTAACAAAGTAATCTTGTTTGGTGCCCAGCTCCTCAATATGCATAATGAAACTTTGCAGCCGCCCATCATCCATATCTTCTTCAATTTTAGTGACGTGCGCCAACATCTCCGGCCACTTCCGATAATCCCGAATATAAGAAAAAACCGTCTCTATATCCTGGGATATAATCGTGCTGCCTTGCAATACGAATGGAACATCGGTATGCAGCCAGCGATCCCGATGTGCGGCAAGATAGTTAACCAAGTCGGCAAGCGTTGTGACATTATCCTCATCCAACGGAGCCGCGGAAAGCCCTAACGAAGAAACAATCTCCACCAGGGTCATTAACTCTTGGCTATCCAAACCAAGCCCCTGACGAATATCCTGTTCCATTTCCACACTGTCATTATTAGAGTCTATAACGCCTAATTCAAATAATGTATTAGTAACGTCCAAAGCGGCACGCCGAACACCACAATCATGCAACATGATAAGTTAATCCCTGAGCAGTTAATTATATTTTGTCTAACCAGAAACTTTTCTTTGCAGCACTAATATCGATCATGTGATTATTCATAGCCCAAGAGCTTTGCTGTTGCCTCAAGGCCTGAGAATTTTCCCACATGCTATCGTCGAAGAATTCCAACATGATATTTTGCAACCATGACTTCCCTTTTAGCGTAAGCAAGAGCTCCGCCCCATTATCCTGCATGAAGCCATCCAGAATAAGGCCGTTAATAATCGCGTTGAAATCCTCCCGGCATTCCGTTCCCCACGCCTTGCGGTAATGCGCCTTATCAATTCGATAGTACAGCAGATTGAAAATCATATAACGCTGACGACTTAGCTGTGGCGTAAGCTGAATGCTGGCAGTAGTGAAGGTGCTGTCCCCATTCTGCACGGCGTCGATATAGCGATCCACGCTCTTCGAAATCCCAGTACGCCGCTGGTTTATAAAGCTGTATGCCCCTGGGCCGATTCCCAACGCGTCGACACACTCCTTCATCGTCCAGTGATTGTATTTGGATTCAAAACCCGGCAGCGCGTAGTGTTCGTGCATATAGTTGCGCATACCCGCCTCCGCGGCGAACTGGCCGATCATCGCTTGCATATCCTTGACCAACACGCTTTCCGCATCGGCGACAGGCGCCACCTTGCCGGATTTAATCAACGCTTCTTGCCGCGTGCCCGGAGTAATGCGATACAAATAGGTCGTCAGATGTTTAATACCCAATTCATGGAGTACTTTAAAATCTTTTTCCCAATGCGCTAGCGTATGCCCCGGCATGTTATACATCATATCGAGTTGGATATGTTCTAATCCGGCATCTTGCAACATGCGGATGGAGTCAATCGTCTGCTGCGCTTTATGCGGTGAACCGACGGTGCGTAATACTTCAGGTTGGAAAGATTGAGCCCCCAGAGAAATCCGATTAATAATCGAATCAGCAATATAAACCGCTTTCTCTTTGGTGAAATCCTTAGCATTCCCTTCCAGGGTAATTTCACAGTCCTTCGCCAAATTAAAGTATCGAGTTAACGTTGTGAGAATTTTATCGAGATGGGTAATTTCCAACAGAGAACCAGTTCCGCCTCCGATGTATACCCCTCTCAACCGCGCATTGCCCCAGCGACGTGTTGCGGCATGGCGCTTCAAATCCAGAACCAAAGCGTCAACATAGCGGTCCAATAAATCTTGCGACTTTCCTTTATTCATCGGCAGCAGGTCAACAAAGTATGGGCACGCTTTACAACACACTCGGCAATAAGGGACTGAAAGATACATAACAAAATCAGTCCCATCGCTTTCAAGCGACAGCGATTTAATAAGATTATTCTCAGACTCGCCATCTGAGACATCATACATATCGGGTGGGTACAGAATGAATGGCATATAGCAGCGATTTTTGTACATTGCTCTTACTCCATATTGTTTTAGGCTAACTTTTTTGTGGTATGAAGAATATATCCGCCAAAACAAAAATCAAGTAAATTCTTTTACCATTTCGATACCAATTTAACGTTTTATTAATCTCATCACTCAACAAAAACCAAGGAGTTCGAAAAACAAACAGATTGATTGCATTTGTTAATGATAAAAAAACATAAAGAAAGCCAAAGTTTAATCGGTATGAAATAATTAACCAATGCTTAACGAAGCATTGGTTAATATATAGATAGCGAAATATATTTATCTATGCCAAGAAGGCGTCGATGAAGAGAGATAACTCTATGATGAAACCTGGCAATCCCGTAGGCGACACGCTGTCGCTAAAGGTGCAATTACCTAACCGACCAGCACCGCCGCATGACGTTGTAAAGCGGGCGCAGCACGCCCGCCCGATTCTCAGATAAGCTCCAGCGCGATCAGTTCTTCGATGGTTTGGCGGCGGCGGATCAGGCGAGGTTCGCCGTTTTCGAACAGCACCTCCGGCAACAGCGGACGGCTGTTGTAGTTGGAGGACATCGACGCGCCGTAGGCGCCGGTGTCGTGGAACACCAGATAATCGCCGATCTGGACCGGCGGCAGTTCGCGGGTTTCCACGCCGCCGCCCGCCTGCTGGGTGAACACGTCGCCGGATTCACACAGCGGCCCGGCGATCACCGTTTCGCGCAGCGCTTGCCCCGAAGTATCTCGCCCATCGGCCGGCAACAGCGAAATATGATGATAGCTGCCATACATTGCCGGACGCATCAGATCGTTAAAACCGGCATCCACCAGCACAAAGTGGCGGCTGCCCATGTCTTTTACCGCTCGCACCTCGGCCACCAAGACGCCCGCTTCCGCCATCAGGAAACGCCCGGGTTCGATCTCCAGCGGTACCGGATGCCCCAGATGCGCGGCGATGCGTTCACGCGCCCGGTTCCACAAACCGAAATAGTGTTCGGTATCGATCGCCTCTTCGCCGTACTGATAGGGAATAGACAGGCCACCGCCGGCGGAAATGGCGCTGATGTCATGACCGAGATCGATCACCTGCTGCACCATCGCATCGCAGACCCGCTCCAGATGCTGATAATCGACGCCGGAACCGATATGCATGTGTACGCCGATCAGTTTTAGGCCGTAGCGGCGGATCTTCTCCACCGCCTGCGGCAGGTCGGCATACCAGATGCCGTGCTTGCTGTTCTCGCCGCCGGTGTTGGTTTTCTGGCTGTGGCCGTGGCCAAACCCCGGGTTAATGCGCAGCCACACCGGATGCCCTGCGGAAACCTGGCCGAGCTGATCCAGCATGTCGATGGAACCGGCGTTGACCGGGATCTTCAATTCGCTGACGCGCGCCAGCGTGGCATGATCCAACACGTCTGCGGTAAACACGATCTCACTCGGCTCGCCGCCCGGTTGAAAACCGGCCTGCAGCGCCCGCTCGATCTCACCCAGCGACACCGAATCCACCTTTACGCCCTGCTCGCGCATCAAACGCAAAATATGAATATTCGAACAGGCCTTCTGTGCGAAACGGATAGTGTCGAAGTGGCGCAGTTGAGCGATGCGCTGGCTGATGATGTTCGCATCATAGGCCCAGACCGGGCAACCGAAACGCTGCGGCAAGGCCAGCAGGTTAGCGGCATTCAACGCGGTGGAGGTGTCGTGCAACGAGCGAGGCATGGCGATATTCCCAATTCGAAAATGACGGCAGATAGAGCCATAGTGCCGTACGCTAAATCGGGTGAAAAATATCTATTTAGCCGTAGTCTATTCATTTATGATATGGCTTTCTTTCCAGTCGAGCAGCCTTGCCATGCACAGCATCTCTTTGCGGCAGATCGAAATCTTTCGGGCGGTGATGACCACCGGCAACCTGACCGAGGCGGCAGCCCTGCTGCAAACCTCGCAACCGACCGTCAGCCGTGAGCTGGCGCGCTTCGAGAAGCTGATCCGGCTGCAGCTGTTCGACCGGGTGCGCGGTCGCTTGTCCCCCACGGTGCAAGGCCTGCGGTTGTTCGAAGAGGTGCAGCGTTCCTATTACGGCCTCGATCGCATCGTCAACGCCGCCGCCGGTATCCGCCAGTTTCAGCAGGCGCAGCTGTCGATCGTGTGCCTGCCGGTATTTTCCCAATCGCTGCTGCCGGCGGTGTGCCGGCCCTTTATCGAACGTTACCCGGAAGTCAGCTTCAGCGTCATCCCGCAAGAGTCGCCGCTGCTGGAAGAGTGGCTGTCTGCCCAGCGCCACGATCTCGGGCTGACGGAAACCACCCTGACGCCGGCGGGCACCGAGCGGGTGACGCTGATGACGTTGAACGAAGTGTGCGTGCTGCCGACGGGCCACCCGCTGCTGGTGAAAGATCGGCTGACGCCGCAGGACTTCGCCGGGCAGAACTTTATCAGCCTGTCGAGCACCGACAGCTATCGCCACCTGCTGGATGCGCTGTTCGGCGAACAGGGCGTCGAGCGCCGCATGGTGATGGAAACGCACAGCGCGGCGTCGGTGTGCGCCATGGTGAGAGCCGGCGTGGGGGTGTCGATCGTTAACCCGCTGACCGCGCTCGACTATGCCGGCAGCGGCGTACAGGTGCGGCCATTCAGCATCGACGTGCCGTTCACCGTCAGCCTTATCCGGCCGCTGCACCGCCCTTCGTCGGCGCTGGTGACGGCCTTTATCGACCATTTGCATCAACAAGCTGCACTCTTCTCCGCTCGCCTGGCCGCCGCCGTCAAGCGGTGAAAACGGCGTGGGAATGTTGCCGAAGCCTCAGCGCAGCGTCGCCTGCCACAGCGGATCGCTGGCGAACCACTCCACCAGAAAGTCCAGCATGGTGCGCAAGGTGGCGGGCATCTGGCGACGCGAGGTATAGATGCCGTAGATGCCCATCGACTGCGGCCGATAACCCGGCAGCAACTCAACCAGTTCGCCGCTGGCCAGCAGCGGCGCCGCCGAATAATAGGGTTGCATGGAAATGCCCGCCCCCTGCACCGTGCCGGCCATCAGCACCACCGACTCGTTGGCGCTCAGGTTGCCGCTGACCGCCACCGCCGATTTCACCCCCTGAGCGTCAAAGTGCCACAGGCTTTTGCCGAAATAGGAATAAGTCAGGCAGTTGTGCAACGCCAGATCCTGCGGCTGGCGCGGCGTGCCGTGCGCCGCCAGATACGCCGGCGCGGCACACACCACCGATGCGCAGGTGGACAGCGGCCGGGCGATCAGGTTGGGATCCAGCTCGTTGGTGATGCGCAGCGCCAGATCGATGCGCTCTTCCACCAGATTCACCGCCCGGTTGTTCATCTGCAGATCGACCGCCACCTGCGGGTGACGCTTCAGATACTGAGCGACGGCCCCCACCAGCGCCGTTTGCCCGAGCGACTGCGAACAGGTGATGCGCAGCAGGCCGCGCAGCTCGTCGCTCTGCCCTTCCTCCACCAGATCGATCTCCCCCGCCAGCGCCAGCATTTGTCGGCAGCGCTCCAAAGTACGCTCACCGGCGTCGGTCAGACTAAGCTTACGGGTAGTGCGATGCAGTAAACGTGCCCCGGCCCATTGCTCCATCTGCGCCAGATAGCGCGTCACCATCGCACGCGACATCTCCAGCGTTTCCGCGGCGGCGATCATGCTGCCGCGATCGACGATGGTGACAAAAACCTCAGCGGCGGTAATGCGATCCATGATTAGTCCGATTTATGCAACGAATAATTGCTTATTATCCGGTTTTTCTATCGCTTTATGCAACCTAACATCATTACAACATTAACTGATACCTAAGGACCTCTGCCCATGTTTAAAAAATCACTGTTAACTCTGGCCTTCACCGGCGTCGCCACTCTGAGCACCTACGCCACCGCAGCCGACACTCTGACCATGGAGGTGTATAACCCGGGCGAGAAAAGCGTGTTCCCGGTGTCTTCCGAAATCATCAGCGGCAAACACGAAGTGGCACTGATCGACGCTCAGTTCCAGCGTAACGATGCTGAAGAGTTGGTGAAAAAGATCAAGGCGACCGGCAAGAAGCTGACCACCGTTTATATCAGCCACTCAGACCCGGATTTCTATTTCGGTCTGGACGTGATCAAGGCGGCCTTCCCGGAGGCGAAAATCATCGCTTCGCCTGGCACCATCAAAGACATCAATGCGACCAAAGACGGTAAAGTTGCCTACTGGGGCCCGATCCTGAAAGACAACGCGCCGAAAACCGTGATCGTGCCGCAGCCGCTGCAGGGCGACAGCTTCACCATCGACGGCCAGAAAGTGGAAGTGAAAGGCCTGAACGGCCCGACCCCGGATCGCACCTTCGTATGGATCCCGGCGCTGAAAGCGGTCGTGGGCGGTGTCGCGGTCGCCGGTGACAACATCCATCCGTGGATCGCCGACAACCAGAGCGTAGAATCGCGCCAGCACTGGCAGCAGACGCTGAAAAACATCGAAGCACTGAAGCCACAGGTCGTCGTGCCGGGCCACTTCCTGCCGGGCGCAGCGCAAACGCTGGCATCGGTGCACTTTACCCAAAAATACCTGACCACGCTGGAAGCCGAGCTGCCGAAAGCCAAGGATTCCGCCGCGCTGATTGAAGCGATGAAAAAACACTACCCGACGCTGAAAGACGAGTCGAGCCTGGAACTGAGCGCGAAAGTGCTGAAAGGCGAGATGAAGTGGCCGCAATAAGCGCCCGTGCGTGATTGAACCAGCCCTGGCGCCGCGGTGAACTGCCGCGCGCCAAGCGAGGAGTAAAAATGACCGAAACCACTCTGCATTATATTTTCGATCCGCTGTGCGGCTGGTGCTACGGCGCCGCGCCGCTGGTGAAAGCGGCTCAGAGCCTCCCCGGGCTGAAGGTGGTGCCGCACGCCGGCGGCATGATGACCGGTAACAACCGCCGCCAAATCACCGACGAATGGCGCAACTACGTCATTCCGCACGACAAACGCATCGCCGAGATGACGGGCCAGCCTTTCGGCGAAGCCTATTTCAACGGACTGCTGCGCGACACCACGGCAGTGATGGATTCCGAACCGCCGATCACCGCTATCCTGGCGGCGGAGAAACTGGCGGGACGCGGGCTGGACATGCTGCACCGCATTCAGCAGGCACACTATCAAGAAGGCCGGCGCATCGCCGACACGCCGGTGCTGGAAGCGTTGGCGAAAGAGTTGGGGTTGCCTTCGGCGGCGTTTATCGCCGAAATGCGCTTCAACAGCGGCGCGCCGACCGCGCAACACATCGCGGAAAGCCGGGCGCTGCTGGCCAAAGTGCAAGGCCAGGGGTTCCCGACCTTTGCGCTGCAGGACAGCGAAGGCCGCCTGCATCTGCTGCCGGCCGGCAACTATCTGGGTAACGTGGAAGCCTGGAAAAACCTGCTGGGCGCCGCCGCGCTGGCGTAACCCCCTCGCCCCGGCTGTCGGGGCGGGTCATTCGACCCGTACGAACCGCCCTTCCGCCCGCACGTTGTGACCGAACCCACAATCCCCCCGCGTGTGCATCTCCAGCGCTTGCTCGCCAAACTCCAGCGTAACGTCGCAGACCTGCGCGCTTTCCGAGTCATGCTGATGGTAGACGGCCTTGCCGTGCTCAATTGGCAGCTCGGCGGAGAAGTCGCCCATGTTCGGGCCGTAATACAGCCCCATCTGCGGCATGGCGTAGCCGGAGAAATCGATCAGCCAGCGCTCGCCCTGCGGCTTCACCACCACTTCGCTCCACACGCCGCGCCCGGCGTATTGCCAGTACACGCCGCCCGGCCCCTGCGGCTGTGGCCACTGCGCCAGCCGTTGGCGCAACAGGCTCATGTTGTGCTGCGATTTGTCATCGTGCGGCGCCAGCGCCAGATAGGCCTGCGCCTTGAGCAATTCGCCGGCGTGCATCAACGACAGCGCCACGTTGTTGTAGGCCGTAGCAACGGCCTGTTCACTCAGGCCGCAAAACTCGCTCCAGGCCGCCTGATCGCGAAAGATGTCGGCAGCTTTGGCGTAATCCTGCCGCTGATAGGCCTTTTTTCCCAGTTCGGCGTAGCTCGCCACCTTTTGGCAGTCGGCGGCGATGTCCGGCTCGTCAATGTGCGCCCAGGCCCGGGCGCTGGCGAAGACGCCGCAGGTCAGCAACAGAGGAAACCAAGCCTTCATCGTTTATCCTTTCTGCAAAAATTCGGCGCCAGTATAACCGCCCGCGGGCGGAGTGTATGCCGCAATTGCGCCCAGCTGCACGCTGTCGGCGATTCAGCCGCTTTATTTCAAATGGTTAGCGGAGTTAAAACTGCTTACAGTCACGGTTTGTTTGTTACCGGCCCGCAGCCCATGCTGAACGAAATACCGCAATTATCGAGCCGTTATGAACGCAACCCCCTTGCAGAAACACGCCGTGTGGCAGCTGATCAAACCCTTTTGGGTGTCGGAGGAACGATGGCGCGCCTGGATGATGCTGATCGCCATCGTCATCCTGTCACTCGGCCTGGTCTATATCAGCGTGCTGATCAACCAGTGGAACCAGGTGTTCTACGATGCGTTGCAGAACAAAAATTACCCGGTATTCAAGGCGCAGCTGTGGCGTTTTACCTATCTGGCGCTGATTTTCATCGTGCTGGCGGTCTACAAGATCTACCTCACCCAGGGGCTGCAGATGCGCTGGCGGCGCTGGATGACGGAAAAGTTCATGGGGAAATGGTTGGCGCACCAGGCGTATTATCACACCGAACAGCAACAGATCGTCGATAACCCCGATCAGCGTATCGCGGAAGATCTCAACGTGCTGACCCAATATACCCTGTCGCTGTCGCTCGGGCTGCTCTCCAGCCTGGTGACGCTGTTTTCCTTTATCGACATTTTATGGCACGTCAGCGGGCCGATGACCTTCGCGCTCGGTCAGCACGCCATCACGCTGCCCGGCTATATGGTGTGGTTCGCGCTGCTGTATGCGGTGCTGGGATCGCTGCTGATCTGGTGGGTCGGCAAACCGCTGGTCATGCTGGGCTTCAACCAGGAACGGTACGAAGCGAACTTCCGTTTCGGCCTGATCCGCATCCGCGAAAATAACGACGCCATCGCGCTGTACCACGGCGAACCGCGCGAGGCACAGCAGCTGGGCGACCGTTTTGACACCATTCGCAGCAACTGGTGGGCAATTATGCGCATCACCCGGCGGCTGAACATCGCCACCAACTTCTACAGCCAGTTCGCCATCGTGTTTCCCATGTTGGTGGCCGCACCGCGCTATTTCTCCGGCGCCATTCAGATGGGTGGCCTGATGCAAATCTCCTCGGCCTTCGGTCAGGTGCAGGGTGCGCTGTCGTGGTTTATCGACGCCTTCAGCGATCTGGCGACCTGGAAAGCCTGCGTCAACCGTTTGGCCGGCTTCAACGCCGCCGTCGATCAGGTGCATCATCAGCCGCGCGGCATTCAGCTGCGGGAAGAGCCCGTCCATCCGTTAACGCTGGATAACCTCAGCCTGCACTTGCCCGACGGCCAACCGCTGCTGGCCGGCGCCGAGATGACGCTGCAACGCGGCGATCGCCTGCTGATCGTCGGCCCTTCCGGCTGCGGCAAGTCGACGCTGCTGCGGGCCATCGCCGGCATTTGGCCTTACGGCGCGGGCGCCATCGGGCTGCCGGCCAACGCCAATACCCTGTTCCTGCCGCAGCGCAGCTACATTCCGATCGGCACGCTGCGCGAGGCGTTGAGCTACCCGAGCCAGGCGACACAATACAGCGACGAGCAGCTGATGCGGGTGCTGGAAAACTGCCGGCTGAAACACCTGCAGCGCTGGCTGGATACCGCCGCCAACTGGAGCCACCGCCTGTCGCCGGGCGAGCAACAGCGGCTGGCGTTCGCTCGCGCCCTGTTGATTCGCCCGAGCATCCTGTTCCTCGACGAAGCCACCAGCGCGCTGGACGACGAAACCGAGCAACTGATGTACTGCCTGCTGGTGGATGAACTGCCGGACGTGACGCTGATCAGCGTGGCGCACCGCAACAGCGTGGCGAAGTACCACCAGACCTGCTGGCGCTTCAGCCGCAGCGAAGATCAACCGGCGCGCCTGGCACTGAGCCCGCTGCCGGTATAACCCGCAGAGCCGGGTGCTACCGCGCCCGGCGTTCGTTCAAATGCCGTCGGTCTGCACGTCTTCGCACTTCACTCGGCGGCGCTCATGCCACAGGCTGGTCAGGCCGCGTTTGCCGCACGCCAGCGCCACCTCGCGAAACTCATCCAGGCTCAACCCGTCGCGCTCCAGCATCATTTCCGCCGCCAGCTGCATATTGACGCCGGTGAGCACTTCGCAATCGCCCTGCTCATCCGCCAGTTCGCAGGCGCTGCGAAACGGCGAACCGCCGAGCATATCGGTCAGGAACACCACGCCGTCCGGCTGCATCACCGCCGCCAGCGCCGAGCGTAGGGCGTCCCTGAGCTGCGCGGTACTCATCTGTTCGGGGAAATCAACCGCCGTGCAGTACCGCTGCGGCCCCACCACCTGTTCCACCGCCTGCAACAGCCCGGTGGCAAAACCGCCGTGGCCGGTAATCACAATGCCTGGCATAGCTCGCTCCTCACAAAATGCCGATAAATTTGCCCACTACGCCAATCGCTACGGTGACGCCTATCAGCTTCACCGGTGAGAATCCGCGCTTCATCAGGAAGAAAATAAGCAGCGTGAAACACAGCGGCAATAAATTGGGCATCAACTTGTCCAGCACGTCGGTCTGCAACGCCACGCTGGCCTTGCCGGCATGCATCACCAACGGCGTGGACAGGTGCACATACGAGGCCACCAGCGCGCCAATCACCGTCATGCCGACGATCGACGCGGCGTGAGAAATGCGCCGGGTGTGGGTCTTCAACAGCGCCAGCGCGCTGGTGCCGGCCTGATAGCCGTAGTGCGCCAGCCCAAAACGCAGGCCGAAGTGGAACAGGTTGAACAGCAGCAGGAAGACGATCGGCCCGAACAGGCTCCCTTCCAGCGCCAACGAAGCGCCTATCCCGGCGCAAATCGGCAGCAGCGTCAGCCAAAACAGCGCGTCGCCGATGCCGCCGAGCGGCCCCATCAGCGCCACTTTCACCGCGCGAATGGTGGAGATTTTCTCCTTGTTCTGCTCCATCGCCAGCACCAGACCGGACAGGAAGGTGACGTCGAACGGGTGCACGTTGATAAATTCCATGTGCATCTTCATCGAGTTGGCCAGATCCTGCGGGTTGCGGTGGATCTTGCGCAGCCCGGGGATCAGCTGATACAGCCAGCCGCCGGCCTGCATGCGTTCATAGTTGAACGACGCCTGCAACAGCAGCGAACGCCAGGCCATGCGGTTGATGTCGCCGCGCGTCAGCGCTTCGGCGGGCTGGCTGTCCAGATAGTCGTCCTGCTCCACCTGGCTGGTGGCCAGCGCCTGCGCCATGCGTTGCTCGGCCTTTTGCGCCAGCAGATCGTCAGAATCGTTAAATGCCATCTTCGGCGTCCTCCTGCGGAGCGGGCCGGGCCGTCGCCTCTGCCGCGCCGCGTTGCGTGTTGAAGAAGTCGATCAGGGCGATCGCCAGGGCACCCAGCGCCACCGCCAGGATCGGCAGCTTGAGGAACGTGACCGAGATGAAGCCAAGGATAAAATAGGCCACGTAGGTTTTTTTCATCATCACCTTCATCAGCAGCGAGAAGCCGATCGCCGGCATCATGCCGCCCGCCACCGCCAGCCCGTCCAGCAGCCAACCTGGCGCCTTTTGCACCATGGCGCTGGCCGCATCGGCGCCGAAGTAAATCGGCAGGAACGCCACCACGAAATAGAAGATGAACAGGATGCTGATGCCGAGGTAATTCACCCGCTCAATGCCGCGCCAGTTCAGCTCTTTCACCATGCGATCGCAGCGGTGCATCATCGGCGAGAACAGCGTAAACAGCAGCGTGATGCAACCCTGTACCGCAATCGAGAACGGTACCGCCACGCCGATCGCCACTTTAGGATCGGCCTTGGTCAGAATGGCGAAGGCGGTGCCGATCACCCCGCCAATCACCACGTTAGGCGGTTGGGCGCCCGCCAGCGGCACCATCCCCATCCACACCAGCTCCAGCGTGCCGCCCACCAGCAACCCGGTGTAAACGTCGCCCAAAATCAGCCCCACCAGCGGCCCCATCACCACCGGCCGGTGGAAGTGGGTCAGACCGTCGAACAGGTCAACCCCCGCCAGCCCGGCCAACAGCGCAATCAATAACGCATCCGTCAACATGCTTTCCCCCAGGCTCAAAAGAGCAGTTTGCCGATCGCCTCACCCGCTTCATCCGGCACCCGGCGCACTTCGCACTCCACGCCCAGCGCCGCCAGCGCGCGAAACGCGGCCACGTCGCCGTCGTCCAGCGACACCGTTTTGTGCACCTGCCGCTTCCCCTCGGCGAAGTGCATATTGCCGACGTTGACGAAACGGATCGGCACCCCGCCGCGCACCAGCGTCAACACGTCCTGCGGTGTTTTGCACACCAGAAAAATCTTCTGCCGATCCGCCGCCTTGTGGATCACGTCGATGGTTTTCTGCAGCGTGAAGTAGCGGGTCTGCACCCCTTCCGCCACCACCATGTCCATCAGGTTCTGCTGCACCGGATCGGCGGCGGCCTCATCGTTGGCCACCACCACCAGGTTGGCACCGAGGGTATTGGTCCAGGTCACCCCCACCTGGCCGTGCACCAGGCGATTGTCGATGCGGGTCATTAAAATGTTCGGCATGTCAGAGGCCCTCCGGGTAACAGGCGGCGTGGTAATCGTCGAGCACCTGCGTCACTTTATGCAGCACCCACTCCTGCGGATCGGCGCTCAATTCGCCGGCATTCAGCGCCCGCGCCTGATCCGGCAGGTACTGGCTGAGCAGCGCCAGCGGCACCGGGCTGCGGCGCAGGTTGTCCAGCAAACCGTCGACCGCCTGTTGCACCTGCGGCTGCGGCCAGTAGTAACGCACCCGATCGCTCAGGCTGTAGTGGCGATCAAGATACTGCTGGTGCGGCGTGCCGTGGTAATAGCGGCTCCACTGCTGTGGCTGCTCGCGCATCACCTGCTCCAGCGTGGCGCACAGCTGCGCCGACTGGCGTTCCCCCAGCCATTCGCGTTCGATGCGATCGAGGGCGAACAGCGCTTCGCGCAGCGCGAAGGTCAGCGCCGGCCCCACCTTCAGGATGGCGAAGTGATCGCGCACCAATTGGCGGTAGGCCTGCGGCGGTTGGTAATCCGTAGAGTGCGCTTCATAGATCATGCCCGGCTGCCGTTCGATGAAATGGCTCAATGCGTCGGCACGCTGCGGCTGGTAATGCTCAACGCTGTGGTGATCGAACTCGACGCCCGGCTGCACCACCAGCGCAATGGTTCGCTGCCAGGCATCATTCAGCTCGGCTTTTTGCCAGGCGATACGATGCGTTTCCAGCGTTTGCTCCACCGCCTGCGGCGTGGTGACCTGCAGACCCGCCAGCGCCTCCTGCGCGCCGCCCGGCACCGGCACTTCGGTGCCGATCACATAGACCGGCGCTTCGCCGCCGCTCTGTGCCCAGGCCCGCTCCGCCACCGCGCACAGGCGCGCCGCACGCTCGGCAACCGTGGCATCCCCCAGGGGCGAGGGATCGCCGGCGCACGACATGGAACAATCGAGGTGAATTTTGCGAAATCCGGCGCGAACGTAATCGTCGATCAAGGTTTCCGCCAGCGCCATCGCCTCCTGAGCCGGGCGATCTTGCCAGGCGTTGGGCCCCAGATGATCGCCGCCCAGCCACACGCGCTCGCGCGCCAGGCCAGCCTCATCCGCCAGGCGCCACAGCGCATCGCGGAACTGGGCCGCCGTTTGGCCGGTATAGCCGCCGAACTGATTGACCTGGTTGGACGTCGCCTCTACCAATACCGGCGTGCCGCGCGCTTTGGCCTGCCGCAGCGCGGCCTTCAGAACCCAGGGATGGGCGGAACAGACGGAAAAGATCCCGACCGGCATACCGGCCTTGTGCTGCTCGACAAGCTGTAACAACTGCTGCATGAAGCCCCCATGCAGGCGCCCTGCTACCGATCGGCGATGATGACCTCCACGCCCAACTCGGTTAACGCCCGCTCGTAATCGTCCGGAAGACGGCTGTCGGTGATCAGCCGATGGATTTGTCCGGCTTCGCGAATCATGCAAAAGCTCTTGCGACCGAATTTGCTGGCATCCGCCACCGCGATAATCTCGCGCGCCACCTCGCACATCACGCGATTGAGGTGCGCCTCACCGGGGTGAGGCGTGGTGATGCCGGCGCTCAGATCGAACCCGTCGACACCCAAAAACAGCTTGTCGAAGCGGTACTGACGCAATTGCTGCTCGGCAGCCGGACCGTAGAGCGAGTAAGAGTTGCGGCGCACGCTGCCCCCCAGCACCATGACCTCCACCCCGTCGTTTCCCGAAAGCTCGTAGGCAATGTTCAGCGCATTGGTCATCACTACCAGATCGCGCCGCCCCTTCAGGAACGGCACAATCTGCGCGGTGGTGGAGCCGGAATCGAGGATCAGCGCATCGCCGTCGCGCACATAGCCGGCCGCCGCATTGGCGATCAGCGTTTTGACGTCGCGATTCAACCGCCCTTTGTCCCGCAGCGGCCGATCGAAAGCGAATTGCTGATTGAGCATTGCGCCGCCGTAAGCGCGCAGCGCACACCCTTTTCGTTCCAGAAAGCGCAGATCGTTGCGGATCGTCACCGTGGATACCGCAAACTGCTTACTGAGCTGTTCCACGCGCACGCTGCCGTGCTCGCATAACAGATCGATAATGTGTTCACGTCGCTTTGCGGTATTCACTGGCATGAGCTGCGGTCCTCAGGTTTCCGGCAACGCCGGGGAGAAGATGGCTTTCGCTCTACTGCGCTGGCATTACAGCAAAGCGAAAGCAATGAAATTGTGATCGGGCTTACAGCCCCGTTTTAGCAAAAAAATCGCCAAAAAACCTTTCGAATCGAAACAAACCGAAAATCAAAAAAGCGGAAAGGGGGAAAAGTGAAACGCCATGACGGGCACGAGCGCCGGAGGGCAACTGCGCGGGCAGCGGGAGAAGTGAAAGTGGAGTGGGCCCCACCTTGTGCCATGACTTTTAGTTCGCTCAGTGACCAGGATCACATAATGGGAATTATCCGGCGGTCGGCGGGGGAAAACCCCCGCCAGCCTACCGGGCAATCCCCTTGTCAGCACGAGCCATCTTCCCTACACTTGCGATCAGATATCGACCACTTGTCGGTACGTAAGCGTTAACGTCAATCAACGCATCACGCCATGCAGCGCTGATTGACTGCATGCCCTGGTGCGAGGAACTCATGCCGCAACCCGCTTCATCCCCAACGTCCACCGCGACCCCGCGTCGCCGTTTACATCGCCCTGTCCTGCTGATCGTCGGCATTATGCTGATCGCGGCCAACCTGCGCGCCGCCCTGACCAGCGTCGGCCCACTGTTGGAACAGATCCAGCAACAGCTGGCGTTGTCCGCCACCGCCGCCGGCCTGATCAACTCGTTGCCGCTGATCCTGTTCGCCGTTCTCTCGCCATTGACTCCGGCGCTGGCGAAACGCATCGGCATCGAACGCACCCTGGGCCTCGCCCTCGCGCTGCTGGTCTGCGGTATCGTGCTACGTTCCCTGCCGCAAGACGCCATGCTCTGGCCGGGCAGCGTCCTGATCGGCGCCGCTATTGCCTTCGCCAACGTGGTGCTGCCAACGCTGGTGAAAAGAGACTTTCCGCATCGCGCCGCCGCGATGATCGCCGCCTATGCGGCGGTGATGTCACTGGTTGCCGCCATCGCCTCCGGCCTGGCGGTGCCGCTGGCTGCCCTGGCCGGCCTCGGCTGGCGGTTCTCTTTGCTGTGTTGGGGTTTGCCCGCCTTGCTGGCGCTGCTGGTGTGGCTGCCGCAGCTGCGGCGCTCAGCCACCCCCGCCACCAAAGAACCGCAGCCGACGGAGCAACAGCGCTACCGTTCTCCCTGGGGCAGCGCGCTGGGTTGGCAAGTGGCGATGTTCATGGGGCTACAATCGATCGCCTTCTACACCATCATCGGCTGGTTCAGCGCCTTTGCCGCCAGCCACGGCACTTCCGCCCAGCAGGCCGGATTCGAGCTGTTTGTTTATCAGGTGGTCGCGATCGTCGCCAACTTTGTCATGGTGGTGATTTTGCCGCGGGCGCGCGATCAGCGGGCAATAGCGCTGGGCAGTTCCCTGCTGATCTTCATCGGCGTCGGAGGATTATTGGTGCAACCCGCCAGTTCCCTGGTGTGGCTGACATTTGCCGGGTTGGGGGCGGGGAGTTCACTGGTGCTGGCACTGTCGTTCTTTGGTTTACGCAGTCAGCATCATCACCAGGCGACGCTGCTGTCGGGTATGGCGCAATCCGTCGGCTATTTGCTGGCAGCGCTGGGGCCCACGTTGTTCGGCCTGCTGCACGATCTGACGGATGGCTGGCGTTTGCCGCTTATCGTCCTGCTTTGCCTGACCATTCTGCAAATGCTGTTCGGCGCACTGGCCGGCCGCAGCCGCGTGATTCGCTAGCGCCGTTGGGCGATGGGCCGCACCGGCTCAGGCGCGCTATCCTGCCACAAGTCTTCAATAAAGGCGCGTTGCTCATCGCTCAACACCCACGAAGGCGGAATTTTGGACTGCGCACGACGCTGTGCGCCCTCACGGTTTTTAGCCTGCTTTTTGTTCACAAGTCGCCTTCCTGCTTAACCTACTTAATTCAGTAACCAATAAATCACGGCGGCGATGAGTAGCCAGAACAGCCCACTCCCGATAAATACGCACAGCCATGCTTTACGTTTGATATTTGATCCATCCTTGCTCACCACAGCGCCCTCAACCAATAGATTAAACCATTCAAATTGAGATTATCGATCTATTTTAACGATCGATAAAGTCGTTTTTTCCTATGGCATTTTAAAAAACTGCTGCTACCCATAGACCTGCACTGCGGCCTCAGTAAGGACGGTACCGTGGATACCCTTGTTATCGGCAGCCGACAACGCGTATTGATAGGCGAACGAATGTGCAGTGTGCCACACCTTGCATGGTCAAAATTAAACCTCTGGTAAATAATTCAACAGTCAATTATTTGACTGGTCATAAGGCAAATCGGCAACAGACCGCGCTGAAGGGAGGAGAGAAAATGAAGCGACGTACTGAAATCCTGCGGAGGAGCACCGGCCCGTTTTGGTCTCGCCCGGGCCGGCGTGAGTTAACCGATTCTGCTGACGGAATCCCGGCTGGCGTGTTCACGCTCAATGCCGGTCAACTCGCGTAAATGGCCTGAGCGCATCTCAAGCAGCCGATCGGCATGTTCGAAATAGTGATCGTCATGGCTGATCGCAAACACCGTTTTGCCCAGCGCACGCAATTCAGGCAACAGCTCGCGATAGAAAATCCGCCGGAACTGCGGGTCCTGATCTGCGGCCCATTCATCCAACAGCAGGATATCGCGCTGCTCTGCCACCGCCAACAGCAGAGCCAGGCGTTTACGCTGCCCTTGCGACAGCTGCGGGTTAGTCACCCTAGTGCCGTCGAACTGCAGTTTGCTTTTCATATTCAACCGTTCGAGCCAGCCGGCGACCAATTCCGCATCAGGTTCACCGCCTTCCGGCCCTTGCAAGCGATCGAACTGATGAAAATCGGTGAAAATTGCCGAAAAAAGCCGACGGTAGTCCGGCATATCCGCCGCGGTTTGTGCGACGCCATCCAGAACGATGTGACCGCTCACCGGTTGATACAACCCGGTCAACAACATCGCCAGCGTTGACTTGCCACTGCCGTTGCCGCCGATCAGAAAGACCAACTCACCACGCCGCAGCGTCAGATTGAGCGGCCCGACGGCAAAACCGGGTTGCTGTTCCGTATCCGCATAGTGAAAAACCACGTCGCGAAGCTCCAGCGTCTGCCAGGAACGGGCGACGGCGGCAGGAAACGCCGCTTGATACTCGGCCAGGCGCAGCGTCTTCAGCTTGTTAAAGGCCACTTCGGCGCTAACCAGCGTCGGAAACGCCCCAACCGCCTGCAGTAATGGCGTGCGTAAGAACAGCAGCGTCAGTGAATAGGTGGCGGCCACCACCGAGTCCGCCCATCCCAGACTGTTAGCCATAAAGAACACCAGCCCAATCGCGCCTAACATCATGATATTTGACCAGTTGAGCGCACTCAAATGGAAGGTATCGGCGCGAATGATATGGTAGCGATAAGCTTGCGCATCGGGCTGATAGGTTTGTTCGTACAGCGCCTGCGCCCGCTTGCGGTTCAACATCAGTTCCTTACGACCGTCAATTACCGACTCATAACGGTGATAGAGACGCTCTTCCGATTCGCGCAAACTGGCCATATGACGATAAACCCGTGACACCAGGCAGCCACTGCCCACGACGGTCACCGCCACCCAGACCGCCGTCACCGCCAGCATTTTCGGCGATAGCCACCCCAGATAGGCTGCCGCCCCCAGGGTCAAAATCACCCCTTGTACCAGTTCAGGCAAGCGAACGAAGGCGACGGTGATATTGCGGATATCGCTGGACAGGCTCGCCAGCAATGAGGCGCTGCCTACCTGCTCGAGACGTTCAATATCGGTATCCAGGATGCGTTTCACCAACTGCCCACGCAGGCGATAGACGAAGTAATGGCCCAATGTCGTCAACGCCAATTGCGAGCCCAGCGTGACCGCCATCAGCAATGCCAGCAGGGCGAGAAACATTGGCAGCACGGCCAATGCATCGCCGCCGGCCTCCATCAGGTATTGATTGATAAATGCAATGATACCGATGCCTAAACCGGCGCTGGCCATGGTCAGCGCCATGACAGCCAGAAATGGCCAACGGTACTGGTGATAAACCACCCGTAGCAGTTCCATGAAAAAACCTCTGAAGTCGCGATCTGGCAGGCATTGTAAGCGGCGTGAGAATGAGATCAAGACGAATTCTCATCACAGTTTATCAAGCACCGCCCTGAGAGAGACGGTATCTCATGGCTGCCTGACGGATACAAACTCTCCACAGGGTTCTTACAGGACGCTAAATATTCGCTAATTAAATAACCTAACGAAACAAATTAAATAACCATATAAAATAAAAAATGCATTCACTTTAAAAATGAAAAAAGAGAAAAGAGAAAAAAATCCATCTATTCACAAATGAAATTATTTATTTCCTTTGCCGCCCATTATGCTCCAATGCTTTAATAAAACTTCATGATAGAAATCGCCAACATCAAAGACGCAGGAAAGAAAAATGAAAAAAAGGAAGTTTCTCAGTCAGGTTGAAATTGAGCAACTGATTGCTGCCGTGCATGAGGGGAAAAATAGCATTCGAGATCGTTGCCTACTATTAATGTGCTTTATTCACGGTTTACGGGTTAGCGAACTGCGTGCTTTACGCCTTGAGGATATTGATCTGACCTCCAATCGGATTCATATATCCCGCCTGAAAAACGGGTTTTCCGTTCAGCATCCGATCCAACCGCGAGAAAGACTGGCGTTGTTAAATTGGCTGGCCCAGCGGGCGAGCTATTCTGACGCAGAAGCGCCATGGCTATTCCTGTCGCGCCACGGCGGAAAAATATCACGTCAGCAGCTGTATCGATTAATGAGAATGTATGGCGAAATGGCCGGTATTAGCGTTCAGGTCCATCCTCACATGTTGCGGCACTCCTGCGGCTACGCCCTTGCGGATAAGGGAATCGATACGCGTTTGATTCAAGATTATTTAGGACACAAAAATATCCAGAATACGGTGATCTACACCGCGACCAACGTAGAACGATTCCGCGCAATCAGCATTTAATCTCACAATGAGAATAACTACGCGGGATCTCGTCCTCTGTTAAACAGCGCATCGAGTACGGTAAAAAACTCAGATGGGAAGATGCAGCCCGGCACGTCATCAACGGCCAACTCCAGCACGACTTTCAACGCCGAGCTGCTTTTCATGCCTCAGCGCCCGTGGCGCACGCCGCACTGGTTAAGCTAGCGGTAAACCTGCCGATAAAACATAACGCCATACCGTTTCATTAAAGCTAGGTACCCTTTGACCATTTCCCCCCCAATTGCCGCGTAATATTGCCGTGCAAAGAAAACAATTCGCTGTCATTCTTCACCTGCAGTTTACGCATGGCGCTGCATTTATGCGCGCTGATCGTCTTGATGCTGCGACGTTGCAACTCGGCGATTTGCCGCAGGCTCATACCGTTAAACAAAAAAGCCAAAACGTCGCTCTCACAGCGGGTCAATTTTCGCGTGGTAGTCGCCTCACCACTAACGGAAGGTGCCAGAACCCCCCCAATCTTCGGGCTCAACACACGTTCCCCCAGCAACACGCGATTAAAAAACTCCGCCACCAGCGGTAAAGCGTCATCTCTGGCAACGATGCTGACATTGTGCTGGTTCAATAAGTGCCCCAACTCTTCTGCATTCTGGCAACGGGTATAGACAATTACCCGCAATTCGGGCTGTTGCGCGCTCAGGGCAAGCAACGTTTCTCTGCCTTGAGCCACCGTCTCATCTTCACCGTCCATCTCGGTAATCAGCACGTCGGCCTGCTGATAGACCACGCTATCCGCCACCGCGCGGACGCTGGTTTCCTTTACGACGACTTTTGCCTGGGTTGGCAGCGTTTTTAAAAAACTCGCCAACCCTTCCAACGTTAATGGACATCTGTCCATTAACGCTATGTTCAGCGGTTGCTGACGCCATAAATGCATAATCTGCTCCTATGCTTGCTTACCCGAGAGGGCGTTCGCGCATGCCTAGCGAACAAAGGATGAACCTTGCGCAGCCATCCATTTCCCCTGAAGGTACAATTCCCCATCGCTGTAAAATCCCAACTTCAACATCGCATTGCGTTTATGGGTGCTGACGGTGCGTATATCACGGCACATCGTTAACGCCACGTTGGTTACGCTTTTACCGGAAAACAGCTGGGTCAACACATCCAACTCCTTCGCCGTCAGAGGCTTGTCGGCCGTCGCTTCATGCAACTGACGTTGACGCACTCGATGGCTGAAACTGCTGCAGCCCGTCAAAACCTGTTGGACGCAGTGAGTCAACGCAATAGCCGGTTCCTGCTTCAACATCAGGCCGCTGATGCCGGAGGCGATCAGTTGCCGTAGCAGCTTCGGTTCATCCAGTGCCGTACAAATGACTATCGCAGTGTCCGGTGAGCTTTCGCGCACTTCAGCGATCAACCGGAAGCCGTCCAATACCGATTCTGATTTACCGCACAACTCCATTACCAATAAGCGATGCGCATGCTGAGTGAATAAGGTTCTCAACGCCACCAGGTTGGTCACCTGCCGAACGTTGTCGGGCTGCAGGCCGCAGGACTCAATCAAGCGATTTCTCATCCCCAACGCCGTGATGAGACAGGGCTCCATGATGGCTACAGCCCCCGTCGTTGCATTACCGGCCGCCAAGGTCGTTTCAGAGGGATAAATACTATTCATATCATCACCTTAAATCTGTCGTTAGCATTCCATTGAGGACGGTCTTTTTGTCTACTGATAGACAAAAGTGACCTGCAGGACACCCTCTATCGAGCCAGGTGTAGAACCGCCATTGGTGCTGTATGCCCTCGCCCGCAAATTGAATTTGGCTTCATGCGTCGCCTGATTAACTGATTGGGTCATGTTCTTGCCATTACCCAGGTTTGCCCCCTGGTTGTTTTGCAATTCAATTTGTACCCGACGAGAGCTGCCGGTGCTTTTGTATAAGCTGGTGCTTTCCTCAGCGGCCGTCCCGCTGAAGGTCGCGACGACAGAGGTGGTGGTGCTCGGGCAATTTTTTAGCGTCAAAGGGAACTCCACCCAAGGGCTAAAGGCCCCGGAGGTCGCCAGAACAGCGGCGGAAATGTCATCCCCCAGATTGACCGAAACCGTGCCGTTCGCACCGTCGATTTCACAGGGCGCGGCTTTGATATTGCCGGTAATCACTATTTTAGATACCGCATGCGCCGCCGGGATCGTCAAAAGCAACATGCTGGCCAGCGCCAGGTTGCAGCCAAAACGATTAAACATTTTCACCATCGTCTGTTCCTTCTCGTAAAACGCAGGGGCCCGTCAGCCCGCTGCCGTTGAAATATCCGTTTATTGGATTTCGGCCTGAATGGTCGCCGTTGCATTGAACTGCCCCACTGAAGGAGCTTGCCCAGTGGTGTTGATCGGATAGATGCTGATCCGTGAACTGCCACTTTGGTTGGGATATTGGAAGTTATCGATTGGCAAGCGCCCGCTCTGAGGCCGAATCACATTGCCCTGCATATCCTTAATCATCACGCCAATGTCGCGATTGCTGGTCTTCAGCGCCTCTGGCATGCTGCCGTCAGCCTCGCCGCGGAATGACAGACTGACCTTGACGCCGGCAGAAATATTGCGACAGGCCAGCGTCAGCGTTCTCTCTTCTGGAGTAAAACGGGGCGGCATCGCGCCCTTGGTTTGGATATTCGAGGTCAAGATGTCGCCAAAATCGACCGTAACCGTTTGCGGGCTGATTTCACAACTCTGCGGCACAGTAACGGTGCCGCTCATTGATATCGTGGAGACCGGCACATCGCTTTTCACGCCACTCGCCACGGAGACGTAGGTGTCTACCAGGCGGGTGCTGGGGATGGTGGTCACGCCAACGAAAGGGCGGCGGAAATACAGATGAATTCGCCCGCGAGCGCCGCTGTTGTAGGGCGTGCTGGCACAGGATTCATCATCACCATCCATATCGGTCTTAAAATTAGACTCATTGGTGAACGGCGCGGCAATAAACTCATTGCGATATCCCGCCACGAAAACCTCGCTGGCAACGCCCAGGTATTCATTCAACGCGTAATACGTTAATCCCCCGCTGCTGAATACCGGCTCGCTCAGCAGCATTTTGGCGGTGACATAAGACGCCGTACGCGTCTGACATTCGCACTTCACCCGATAAGAACCGGGCAAATTCCAGTTACCGCCATCAGCATTCTTAATAATCCGCCCCACCACGTTTTGCGACGGGTCAGTTAAGACCGGGGAAAAAAGGAATGAAAACCCGTGGGTCCCCGAAATAGGGACACACTGCCCGAAAGCCGCCTGTACCTGTGGTGCGCCCAACGTTGCGCAGGCCAATAGCCCACCGACGATGATCCCTCGTTGAATCGATATTCCTGTCGCCATCATATGCACCTTATAAACACTGCCCGTTAACGAGACGAATCCCACCGCTCTCGGGCTGATTAGCCAATTGATAGTTGGCCTGACATTGCTGAGCCGCGTAATGGCCCCACTTCACCTGCAACCGCCCACTCTCCGCCAGGCCGGCCAGATAAACCTGGCCACCGTCGCCGACGATGGCTGCATTGTCAGAAGGGCTGTTGAGCGTGCTGACGGTGGCGCCGAATGGCACCGGATCGCCGCTGCGCGTCAGCAAGGTCAGCAACACGCGGGCTCCGACGTCCGGATTGAAGCGGGCGCGCACCACGGCGCCACGGGTTGGGATCACCGTTTGGCTGCTCAGCGTCATGTCGACATCCTCGGCGAAAGATTCACCGTCCAATCCAACGATGTTGCGCCGGTAAGGCGTCAGGTAAGGGACAACCGCATAGCCGCGCCAGTCGGTGCTGACCCCGGTTTGGTTCAGGACATCCACCCCTGAAGCGCCGGGCGCCTGCACCAACGCCACCGTGTCGCCCAGCGGCTGCGACAGCGTGACGCCGTTTTGATGCACCAGAACACCGCCCTGCACGCCGTAGTTCACCTGCTGGCGATAGCGATCGTAGCCATACCCCAGGTTCCACTCGGCGAGAGCGCCTTTATAGTCCGCCTGAATATTGCCGTTCGCCCCCACATCTCTGCCGGTATAGCCCTGACTGATGCTGTAGTTCAGGTTGTTTCCCGGCAGGGCAGTACCGCTCAACCCAAGGTTGTTGCTGGTGGCGCCATTGCGGCTGGCGTTCATGCTGTAAGTGGCGTAGCTGCCCGGTAACCATTTGCTGAGCGGTACGCTGACGTTGAAAGCCACGATATGGTCGCGAATACTGCTGCGATTGCCGTTACTGTCGTAGCCGTTCTGGCTGAACGTGTAATTCAGCCCGTAACTGACGGCTTCCCAGCTGTTGTTGTAGCTGAGGCTGACCGACTGCGAACGGCGATTGTCATTCCAGTAGTCTTCATTAAACAGGCTGAGCGACAGCGTTCCCCCCAAATCCCACAGGCTCTGGCTCATCGTCAGCTCGGCACGGCTCTTCTTGTGATCGTTATAGATAGCACTGTTGCCGCCGTAGCTCTCCAGCGCCTCTTGCAGGTTATAAAAGCCGCGCGTGGAGTAGCGATAACTGGCCAAGCTAAAGTTAGTGCCGGTCTCAATGAAGTTTTTACCGTAGCGCAGTCGCCATGATTGGCCCTGTTCCTTCGGCCGGGTTTCCTGTTTGGTCCAGGCTTGAGTGACATCGGCAGACAAGGCGCCCACCGCCCCCAGGTTCTGCCCCCACCCCAGCGCCAGAGACTGATATTTACTGGCTGCCTGCACGCCCCCATACAGCGTGGCCCCCCACGGCAAACCGTAGATCGCGGTCGCTTGGCTAAACGGACGTTCATCAACACCGCCGCCGTATGAACGGTATTTCCCGCTGGTCAGGCTGTATTTCAGACGCCCTTCGCGCTGCAATACCGGCACCACGGCATAAGGCACCACAAAATGCTGCTCCTGGCCGTCGGCCTCACGCACGTTCACATTCAGATCGCCGCTGCCGCCCGTGGGGTACAGATCGGTAATTTCAAACGCCCCCGGCGGCACATAGCTTTGATAAATCACATAGCCGTTTTGCCGGATCACGATTTGCGCATTAGTACGCGCGATCCCGCGCACCACCGGCGAATAACCTTTCATGCTATCCGGCAGGATGTCGTCCTCAGAGGCCAACTGCCCGCCGCGGAACTGCACGCTGTCGAACACATCGCTGGACGTTGTGCTGTCGCCCAGCGTCAGGCGGCTTTGCAACGCAACGATATCGCGCTGCAGATAGGTGTTGATTGAACGCCAGGAAGAAGAACCGCCGGTGTAATGGTTCCAGATCGAATAGTTACGCAGGCGCCAGGCACCCCAGTTGATGCCCGACCGCAGATTGAGGTAATAGTTATTGTTGTTTTGCCGTTCGCTGTCGCGCATCTGGCTATTGGCACCGCTGAAGTTGTAATTGACCAACAGCGCCGGTATGCCGGAGTCCCATTTATCGGGGGAAACGTAGTCACGCGCATTCAGACGCAGTGCCGCCTGCGGGATGCTCAAATTCAGCCTCAGCTGATTAAACAGAAATACCGCAGAGGCCTGCGGAATGGCCTGTGCCAGGTTGACGCAGCTATCCCCAGGCACCATCGCCGGAAACATGGCAACCCTCACGCCCAGCTCCGCCAATTTTTCCGTGCTGAAACAAGGCTGCAGCGTTTGCTTCCCGTCGGTCCCCGGCATAAGCCGAAACTCGACGTCCAGGCTGTCGATCTGTTCGCCGTTAAGGTAAAGATCGACCCGGTAGTTCCCGGGCGCCTGGCTGCTGTTCTCCTCAAACACCGAGAGATCGGCGCCGCGCAGCGCCGGATTATCAATTTCCAGCAGCGCCGGGTTGAAATAATCGCGAGCATAAGCCGTGCCGAGCGAGCTCAGCAGCGCCATTTGGCAAGATATCAGGCCGGCAAGAACCGATCGCGCTCCTGGTAAACCAATGCAATTCGGGTTATTCATCCTTTTAACTCCCTGTCCCGATTGGCTCGGCCCGACTAAAACCCGGTAAGCCGAACGCCTGCTCCAGCGTTATCACGGAGCAAAAAAATACGCACCGCGGCCCGGTTATAACGTGCTGGTGAAGGTCTGGCCGGTGCCGCCATAGTCGTTGATGATTTGCCAGCTCAGGCTGCCACCTGTGCCACTCGCCGTCGGCAACGGGAAACTGGCGCTCGCCTGCGGCGCTACCATGGTGTTGCCGGTAATGGCGCGGCCATTCAGCTTCAAATTGAAAAAGGTGAGGTAGTAGGGAGAAAGGTTGGTCACCTGCAAACGATCGCCATTGCGCCGCCATGTCACTTTACCGGCCGCCTCTTCCAGATTGCCGACGAGCCCCTGCGGGCGATAAATCAGCTTGATGCGGGTCTTGATCGCAATTTGCAGCGTGTTTTCTTTCTTTTCCACCGAAGGAATAGCCTTCACATTCAGCCAATACAGCGACTCTCTGTCCGTCGGTAAATTGCCGCCCGCACGTACCACGCGCAGCAGGTTATTTTGGCCTCCGTCTAAACGAAAGAGCGGCGGCGTGATAATAAAAGGCGCTTTCGCGCTATCGCCCTCTTGCGCATCGACCCAGGATTGGATCAGATAAGGCACCGCATCCGGATTGTTGATATTCAGAGCAGACTCTTTTTTACCGCCGTCATAGATGAGGCGCGTTCCACCCACTACCACGCCGGCCTGTACCGGAGCCCAAAGCGTCATCAACAACGCCGCCGTCAGCGCAAAGTATCCAGCTTTCATCTCTTTCTTCCCGTTCCCATCACCGATGAACAAGAGCCAGAGAACACGCCCTCTGGCTCATTTTTCTAACTGTTTCGCCGCCGTGACGGCATAGCCTTACTGATAAACGATGGTGAAGTTGGCCGTAGCGTTGGCGCTACCGACGGAAACGTCGTCATAAGCGAAATAGCGCGCGACAAAGCCCAGGGTGTTTTCTTTGTTCTCTTCCAGCGCATACACGCGGGAATCGTTGCCGATATTGAGCACGTTGCTGCCGTCGTCCAGCAGCTGTACGCCAATACCGCCCGCGACCCCAGCAGTGCCGGCGCCGGTCAGTTGCAACAGCCCGGACTGCCCCTGCACCTGAGTGCCGTCAAAACGCACGGTAGCGCCGGTGACGGTAGCCGGGCAGTTTTTCAGCACCAGGTTGAAGGCTTTGGCACCGGCGGTTTTAGACAGGGTGAATGCATCTTTGGCAATCTTACCCAGAGCGACCTGCTTGTTCTGGGAGTCTGGATCGACGGTGCAAGACTGATCGGTGATGGTGCCAGTGATATTCAGCGCGCCGTCAGCAGCAAATGCAGAGGGGATAAATGCGGACGCGGTCAATACAGCTACAGCCAACAGATTCTTTTTCATCCTACTTTCCTTAAAATTATGCATGGGTTTATTTCCGACATATCCTTAATGTCATTCCTTTTATTTAGCTCCATGAATGTGATGGGCCTTAACCAGACTGATTAATGGCTTCGGGTTTATTCACCCAAACGATTCATTTTGAACTAAAGTGACTCCTTTGGTTTTTAAAACCAATAAGAACCAATTTGACAGAATTTAAAACCAACTAATTGTCAAAGGGATAATAAATCAGACTAAAAAACCAAGGTGCAAACTCGATGATTTAAACCTGCGGATCTTTGATTAGGATTTTACTTAGATGAAGAGGGAGGGCGTGACACGAGAAAAAAACGCAATGCGCTGTTTTTAAACAGGATTAAGCTTAAAGCAGGAAAGAGAGCATGGGAATATTGACATTGTTTTTACGCGTCCTTACAGTATGTTTCAGTTTAGTTCAAAGTGACTCCTTAACGTTATTAACTTAAATCACACTTACCAAATTTCCTTAAAGCGCTGTGCATTGCTGGCGGTATAAATCACCGTATTTTGGATATTTCGGTGTCCGAGGTAATCCTGAATTAAACGGGTGTCGATACCGCGGTCCGCCAATGCAAATCCGCAGCCATGCCGCAGCATATGTGGATGAGCGTTGACCTCCAATTTAGCCACCTTGCTGTAATGGCGAATCAATCCGTAAATACGTTGGCGCGACAGACGGCCACCGCGGTTTGAAAGGAACAGCCACTCTTGATCGGCCCAGCGGTGTCGTTGACGCTTATCCAACCAGCGCCGCAAACATTGCCTTTCGCGCAGATAGAGCGGATGGACGGTGGAAAAGCCATTTTTCAACCGATGTACATAGATATTACCGCCTTCCAGATCGATATCCGATAAGCGCCATCCCCCTATTTCGCTGGCGCGGCACCCATGAATAAAACACATATATATCAAACAATAATCGCGTTCTGGATTCTTTCCCTGCAGCGTGACCTCAAGCAGTCTCTCCACTTCGGAAGGCGTCAGATGTTTACGATTAGACATACAACCTCATTACTTTGATCGGAAAAATGTGGCTGTCATTTTCCTTTTACATCACCACAATGGACACTCAGGGCAGCCCCTGGCTTATGGATAGGTTCCTGCATCCAGCGCGGAGTATAGCGGATTTGCCCAATGCGAACAGCGCGACAGCCGTTATTATCACGGGTGTCAACCGCTCCTGTGAGGCGCTATTGTGAATGGGCTCCGCAGATGCCCGGTATTATCACCGCACAGCTCCCTGTTTGCTTTAGCTTGCGTTATCACTACCGGGCACGATGTAGAGTCAGGTTGATAAATTAACCGGCAAAACAAAGAATACTCCTAAAAAACATCGCCATGTCATTAACACTCGCCATTAATCACACCGCAAAAAAAAGAATAAAAAACCACCGCCACGGATGCATATTCATCTGACGGATAAGCATTAATAATTATGGATATCGATAACAGAGTGAAACAGGAAGGATGAGGGATGAAATGGCAGTAACAACAGACGAAAAACCCAGGCTTGACCTCGACATGCGAGCGCCTGGGGGGATGAAATTATTGGCCGACTATTACGTGGCACAATTCGCCGAGGGTCAATTCAGGGTGATCGATAAACATTTCCGCAGTGAGCGTAATGCCGAATTCTCGCCGAACCGCCAGCATCAACTCCATATAATCCAGACTGTCCAGACCAAGCTGTTGCAGCGGCATATCTGCCGACAGCCGCGTTATCTCCACCCCTCTGGCTTCATGCAACATGCCGCAAATCGTTTCATATAACCGATGATACTTTTCCATACGCCCTACCGTTATTCATTGTGATAACCAAATACCAGCGCCGCATTGGCACCGCCAAAACCGAAGCTGAGGCTCATGACATGACGCAAACGACCGTGCCGATGCCCTTCGCGAATATAATCGAGATCACATTCGGGATCGGCGGCGTGCAAATGGCAGGTTGCCGGCATCACTTGCTGCTGTAATGCTTGCAGACAGACGATGGCCTCAAAGCTACCGGATGCGCCAAGCAGGTGCCCGGTATAGGATTTCGTGCTGGAAATCGGCGTGCGATAAGCATCGTGCCCCAGTGCCGCCTTGATCGCCTCGGTTTCGCTCACATCGTTTTGCAGCGTAGAGGTGCCATGCGCATTGATATAGTCGATTTCATGGCTGCCGAGCCCCGCCTGCTCCAAGGCCCGTTGCAGCGTTTTCACCTTGGCCTGAGGATCCTTCGATGGCGCGGTAAGATCGAAAGCGTCTGAAAAATTGCCGTACCCTTTGATCTCCCCCAGGATCCTCGCACCACGCGCTAAAGCCGCCTCCCGTTCCTCAAGGCATAACACGGCGGCCCCTTCCGCCAGGACGAAACCGTTGCGATCCCTGCTGAACGGGCAACTGGCTTTGGTAATATCCTTCTGCTCCCGGCTCAACAAACGCAACGCATCCATATTCCAGATCGCACCGTTGCCACTCAGCGACTCCGACGCGCCGGCCAGCATCATTGCGGCGCGGCCGCTGCGAATCGCCTCAAACGCATCGCCAATCGCGATGCCGCCGGTCGCACAGGCCGCCGCCGGTGAGCCTTGATAACCCCGTAGCAACCAATGCTGGCCGCACATGGCGGTCGCGATATTGGGCATCGCGTGAAAACAGCCAAACAGCTGGCCCAATCCGGATTGCAGATAGTCCGCATTGTTTTGCATGATCTCATCCTGCCCTCCCCAGCCGCTGCCGATAATCGCCCCGCACTCCAACGACGAATAAAAGTGCGCAGGCCCCCTGTAAGAGGATGAAAACGCCATTTCGATCGCCTCCGCGGCGGCGGCAAGCGCCAACCTGGCGAATCTGGGCAGCCGGCGGCTTACCCGCGCGGCAACGCCCTCCAGCGGCGGTTCGGACTCCAGCAAAGCAAAAAAGCGCGCGTGGATCCCCGCCGCCGATTTATCGTGATAACGATAGGCCAGGCGGCTGGCCATGATAGCCAGCCAGTTTTGCTGCGCGTTGCCTCCCAGCGCGGTGACGGCACCGTAACCGGTGACCACCACTCGTCTTATTTTCTCCATGCTTATTCTCCTTGCCCCGATGCGAAAGCCTCGTTGCCGCCCAGCGCCAGCCACAGCTGCATCGTGGCGTTCAGGTAGCGGTATTGCAGCGCCGACAGCGAATTTTCGCTGATCAACACCGTCTCTTGCGCATCCAGCAGCGTTTGCAGCGCGACGGAACCGGCCTGATATTGATGTCGCGCCAACGCCACGGCTTGCCGGCTCATCGCCAGATGCCACCGCTGGTTGCCGATTTGCCGCTGTGCTTCCAGGCGTTGTCGCATGGCGTTGTCCACATCGGCCAGCGCGCGGTAAACCGCATCGCGAAATTGAATCTCCGCCCGCTGCGCCTGCAACGCCGCTTTGTCGCTGGACAAGCGCATCTTGCGCCATTCGATAAACGGCAGCGTCAGCGTGGCACCCAGCGAACGCGAAGGTTCACTGAACCACCGGCGGAAAAGCCCGCTGCCGGCATCCAACCCGGCGTCCAGGGTCAGCGCCGGATAAAAACTCAACCTGGCCGCCTCCGCACCGGCCAGCGCCGCTCTCAGGCGGCGCTCTGCCGCCTGAACATCCGGCCGGCGTGCAATCACCGCCGCCGGCAGGCGCTGCGCGATAGCTACCTCTTCAAGCGGCAACGAACGCCGTTCGCTATAGCGCAGCAGCGGCGATCGCCCAAACAATAACGCCAGCGAGTTGCGCGCGTCTTCCCGCTGCCGCTCCAGCTCATGCAGCTGATTCTCTCTCGCCAACAGGTTTTGTTCCGCCTGCAACAGCTCGAATCGGCCAACGTCGCCCGCGGTGTGACGTGCCGCCACCAGCCGCAAAGTTTCACGCGCGATCGTCACCATCCGTTGCTGATGGATGACTTGCTGATTCAAATCGGCAATCTGCCAATACCCGCGCGCGGTAGCACCTATCAAGGTCAACGCGGTATTGCGCCGATCCAACGCCGAGGCGACGGCCAGCCATTCGGCCTGTTCACGAATGCGCGCCAGCTTGCCCCATAAATCCAGTTCATAGCTCAGAGAAAGCCCTGCACGGTAGCTTTCCTGCGGCGTAGTCGTGCCCCGTAGCGCTCGGGTATTGCGGCCACTCAGGCTGGCAGCCAGATCCGGCGTCAAATTGCCCTGCGCCAACCCGGCCTCCAACATGGCCTCACGCCACTGCAATCCGGCCAGCGCCAGATCCTGATTCGCGATCAGCACGCCGTCGATCAGCGCGGACAGTTGCGGATCATTGAAGTTTTCCCACCAGGCGATGCCCGCGCGCAGTGAACCGGAGCGTTCATCGACCACGCGCCACTGCGGCGGTAACGACGGTGGCGCCGTAGCGTCGATCGGCCGCCATCCGCAGGCGCTCAGCGACAGCATCACCAGCCCGCAAACCCAAAGTCGGCTCATTCTCGCGCCAGCGCCTCCACCGGCTGCAGGCGCGCGGCGGTGCGAGCGGGAAAGAACCCGAACCCGACACCGATCAACGCCGAGAATCCGCAGGCCAGCAGCAACGGCGGCCAGGTAAAGATCATCGTCACCTGCGGCGCCAATCCGCTCAGAGCCCCTTTAACCAGCGCGGCGCAGGCGATCCCCAACACGCCCCCCAGGCTGCAGATCACCACCGCCTCGATCAGAAACTGCCGCATAATGTCCTTCTCAGCGGCGCCCACCGCCAATCGAATACCGATCTCATGGGTCCGTTCCGTCACCGAGACCAGCATGATGTTCATTACCCCCACACCGCCCACCAGCAGCGAGATGGCGGCAATCACGGTAATCAGCAGCTGCATGGAGTCTGAGGCGCGTTGAATGGATTGCGTCAGCTGATCGTCGGTCAGGGTGAAGAAATCCCGCCGCCCGTGTTCTAGGATCAAACGCCGGGTCGCATCCCGCCCCGCCTCTCCCAGCGTCAGTTTCTCATTCACTCGCATCACAATGGATTCCAGCGGCATATCGCCGGCGATGCGGCCGGTCAGGGAGGTATAGGGCAGCCAGGCAAGCGGTTGAGAGCCGGCGTATTGGGCGCCGCGGCGCTGCGCGACGCCAATCACCCGATAAGGCACGCCCGCTATCAGCAATACCGCACCTAACGGATCTTGCCGAGAGGAAAACAGCGCCTGCTTTAACAAGGGATCAATCACCGCTACCGGTGCGCGCTCACTCAGATCCTGCGCGGTCAACAGGCCGCCGGAAAGCAGGCGAATGCCCTGCGTGCGGAAATACCCTTCGCCGACGCCCATCACGGCGAGTGGCACCTGTTTGCCTTCGCGAACGGCCAGCAGTTGGGTGCCGATCACCGGCGAAACGCTGTCGACGTAAGGCAGCGCCGCCAACAATGCAGCATCCCGCGCGCTCAGCGAACGCGCGAAATCAGGGCGCGATTTTTCCCACCCCAGACCTGGGCGAATCTCCAACGTACTGGTGCCAAGCTGGCTGATTTCATTGAGAATATTACGCCGCGTGCCCTCCCCGATAGCGATGGCGGAGACCACCGCCGCAATGCCGATAATGATGCCGAGCATCGACAACACGGCCCGGACCCGATGCCCCAGCAATGCCCGCCAGGCCATACCGACAGCCTCTTTCAGCGCCATACCCGGCGCCATGCGCTTCAGGGGGGCCGCCAGCGGTAGCGGCCGTTCGAACGTAGCAGGCTGTCGGGAGGCCTCATGGCGACGATCCGCGATGATCTCGCCGTCGCCGATCTCAATGATCCGCCGCGCCTGCTCGGCGATCCGCCGATCGTGTGTCACGATGACGACGGTATGCCCGACCGAGTTCAGCTCGTGCAAAATAGCCATCAACGCCTGACCGCTGGCGCTATCCAGTGCGCCGGTCGGTTCATCGGCCAAAATGATTTCCGCACCGTTCATCAGGGCGCGGGCAATACTGACCCGCTGCTGTTGTCCACCTGAAAGCTGCGCCGGACGATGACCGCCGCGCTGTACCAACCCGAGCCGAGTCAACAAATGCGCTGCCCGCTGGCGGCGCTCTGCGGCCGGCATGGCGGTATACAACGCCGGGATCGCCACATTCTCGCCGGCGGTCAGATAGGGCATCAGATGATAGCGCTGGAAGATAAAGCCGATGTGCCGGCTGCGAAGCTGCGCCAGGCGATCGCCGTCGGCTTGCCCAATCGCCACCCCGTTGATGTACACATCGCCCTGAGAAGGCTTGTCCAGACAGCCGATGATGTTCATCAGCGTCGATTTTCCAGAACCGGAGGCACCGACGATAGCGACCATTTCCCCCCGCTGAATGCGCAGGGAAACGCGCTTGAGGACCGCAATTTTTTGCTCCCCGGCCTGAAACTCACGCGAGACGTTATCCAACGCGATAATGGGCTCGGCGTTAGCTGACATGGCCTTCCTCCGCATCAGGCTGCTGCTCCAGCAGCACCCGTTCCCCTGGGTTCAGCCCTTCCAGCACTTCGGCATAGCGACGATCGCGGGTACCGATACGCACTCGGCGTACCACGGTCTGCTCCCCTTCCAACACCTTGACCTGATAGCTCCCTTCATCCAATGCTGCGCCCAGCGCAGCCATCGGCACCCGCACCACCCCCTGCGCACGTTCGGTAATGATAAATACCTGCGCCGTCATCGAGGTGCGCAGTCGACGTTCGCCGTTGGCGACGGCAAACACGCCGTTGTAATACACCGCCGCCGTTTGCTGGCTTGAATTCCTGCCCAGCGGGTCGGTTTCCAGCGCCTCCGCCGGCGCCTGCTGTATCGCGCCCATAGCCCCCTCATATCGGCGGTTGGGATCGGCGGCGACGTAAAACCAGAGCGGCTGCCCCATCTTCACCTGCAAGATGTCATTTTCCGATATACGGGTATGCACCATCATGGTATCCACGTCTGCCATCACCAAAATGGTCGGCGCGCTTTGCGACGAGACGATGGTTTGCCCTTCCTGAGTGACAATGCCCAGCACCTCGCCGTCAATAGGGGCGGTTATACGGGTAAAGGCCAGATTGGCCCTGGCGGTTTCCTGCGCCACTTCGGCCTGGACGATCTGCGACTCGTTCACTTTCAACTGCGCCAGTTGCGCGTCGCGCTGCGCCTGCGCTTTTTCCAAATCGCTGGCCACGCCGGCGTGGTCGCGCGCCAGCGCCCTTTGCCGCGTCAATTCCAGCTGGTACTGCTTCAGCTGAGCCTGACTCGCCAGTTTCTGCGCCTGCGCGCTGCGTAATTCGGCCTGTGACTTGCGCAACTCGTTAAGCTGCAGCGTCGGATCTATCTCGGCCAACAGCTGCCCCTGGGTCACCCTGTCCCCCTGTTTGACATACAGCTTTTTCAACTGCCCATTGACCTGTGCGCCAACGTTCACCTGCCGGATCGGTTTTAGAATACCGGTTGCCAACACGCTTTTTTCGATGTCACCGCGCTCGACGCGCGCCGTTTGCGGTGGTTGCGTGTCAGGAGGCCGATTCAGCAACGGCAGCCCGCCAGCCAACGCCATCAAAACGATCATCGCCAACGCCACTCGCCGCCAGCGTCTCTTTCCGGGCACGTCACTCCACCGCAGCACAATCATTCATCCTGACGTCGTCGGAAGGCTCGGCCAGCAGCCGCCCCTGCGACATGCGCAAGACCCGATCGAACAACGGCAACAGCCGCGGATTATGGGTGACCGTCACCAGGGTTTTACGATTTTCACGACAATGCGCCACCAGAGCCGACATCACCGCCACCGCGGTCTTTTCATCCAGATTCGCCGTCGGCTCGTCCAGCACCAACACCGAGCAATGGCTGTACATGGCGCGTGCCAGCAACAGACGCTGCCGCTGCCCCAGCGACAGTCCGGCATGGCTCTCCCGCACCAGGGCGTTCACGCCCCCCGGCAGCTGCGCCACCGCGTCCGCCAGCCCCAAGCTGCGCAGCGCCTGTTCCACTTGCCGTTGCTGGCCCGGCGACGACGGCGCGAACAGCGTGATGTTCTGCAACACCGAGGCATTGAACAGAATGTCCTCCTGGCTTTGCAGGAAGAACAACCGCTGCGCGGTGGCATTTGTCAGTACGCGCCCATCCAGCGCCAGCTCCCCCTGCTGCGGCGTCAGCAGGCAGGCGAGCACCTTCAGCAACGTGCTTTTGCCCGCGCCGGAACCGCCGCAAATGGCAATACACTCCCCCCGTTCCAGCGTCAGCGACAAATCACGCAACACCGGTTGGCCGGCGTCATAAGCAAAGGTCACTCCCCGATACGCCAGCCGCGTGTCAAAATGACTCACGCTTTCGTCCTCAGACAGGGCGCGAACGGATACCGCAGGAAACAGATCCCGCGCACGTTCATCGATGACGTGCAGCTGGTTTTTCTGCAAAACGGCAAAAAAGATCTTGCTGCTGTACGAGGTAAAGATTTCACGCAAAAAGCTGTAGGCGAAGAATGCCCCCAGGCTGAGCTCGCCCTCCTTGAGCAGCGGCAGCGCCAGCAGCATGAACAACACCATCTCCAGGCTGCCGATCAGCTGGTAAATGCTGCCCTTTATCTGCTCATAGATCTTTTGCTGCTGCAGGCAATTGAACAGCGAGCGGGCATGTTCGGCGAACCCTTCCTGCCGCTGACCGGCCAGGCCGGCGGATTTGATGGTCGAAAACCCCTGGATGGTTTCCAGGATGAAATCATTTTGCACCGCGCCTCGCACCTGCAACTGCTGGGTGTAATGCCGATCGCGGTAGATGGCCCACACGCTGACCGCCCCCATCAGCAGCACGCCGACAACCGGCACCAGCGCCAGCATTGGACTCAGGTAGCACATCACTGCCAGCGCGATGGCGCCGATGATCCAGTCGGTGCGCAGGCCGTTGTCCAGTTCGATCTTCTGGCCGGCGGCCATCTGCCAACTGGTGAAGCGGCTGAAAATCTCGCCGGGCGCGCGCTTACTGAAGAAGTTCAGCGAATTCTCCAGCAGGCGAGAGAACCCGGCGGCGCCGTGCAACAACACGAAATTTTTGATGAAACGTTCGGTGATAGTTCGCGCGATCAGCGCCAACGCCGTGGACGCCACGAACGCCAATAGATAGTAGGCATAGGGGAACGCGACCTCGCCGGCCATGGCGAACACCTGATTGATCGCGCTGGCGACCATCATCGGCATGATGAATAGCGTCAGTGAGATAAAAAACGTCATCGCCGCCAGGCGATAAATGCCGGCGATGCCGGCGGTATCCTTCAGGCTTAAACTGGCGAAAGTGCTCCGGCGGTCGCTACGCTGGGCCGGTGCGCCAGCCGGTATCTCATCGCGATCCAGCACCAGCGCATAACCGCTGATTTCCGCTTTCAGGGCAGCGTACGGCAGCAGTTGCTGCCCCAATGCGGGATTCATTACGCATACGTACCCTCCCTGGCGATACGCCAACAATACATAGTGGCCTGCGCCGTAATGCAAAATGGCCGGTAAAGGCAGCGCCGCCAGATCCCGGTGTTCAAATGCCACCGGATAAGCCGGTAGCGCCAGTTCTCCCAAAATGGTGCACAGCGCCGCCAGCGACGTGCCGTGCTGCGAGGCGGGATAACGCTCCCGCAGCTCCGTCAACGGCGCGCGAATGCCCTGAGTTTCCGCCAGCATGGCGATGCAGGCCAGCCCGCACTCATTGATTTCGCTCTGCAAGACCGGCGTAGGAAGGGTATTTTCCATACGTAGTGATATCCCTGACTTATTCGTTGATGAAAAATAAAGAGTGCGAATGCCATAACAGCCAATCATCCGCATGCCGCCGGAGGGTTCGCTCGACGAAAGCCGGCATGGCGCGGCCGACCTTATCTGCAGCGACCGGTTCTTCGATGTGAATGCGGATACCGCGATCGAAATAAAGCGAATAGCACACCACCTGAGCCCGTAACGCTCGGGACAGCCGAACGATGCCGCTGTGCAAATGCGCCGGCCGGCCGAACAGATGACAGGCCAATTTGGCCGAAGCATTCTGCTTGCTGTTCAGGGTGTAATCCGGCGTGATGTCCGGGAAGAGGATGATGTTGCGCCGATGTTCCGCCGCTTCCAGCATCGCCTGCGACAAGGTGCCGGCGATGTGCCGCGGATCGTCGTGAATCGAGCAATAGTCGAGCCGCTGCCGCCATTCGCCTTCCGGCGCCCGCCGCACAAATGCCTGTACATCGCCGGAAACGATCACCGTCGCACGCCCGGGATAAACATCCGCGCCGACCAGCGTCGCCAATACGTCGGAGACCGTATGCATCGGCGCCAACAGCACCGGCACGCCCGCGCGATGCAGCGGTTCCACGACCCGATTAAGCTGCGCGGAACAGCGCGCCAAATGATTCATCAACGATGCATTGCGGGCATGGACCGCCGCGATATCCAGCCACTGCCGCCGCTGCATCTGCCAGGCGAAGTCCAGATTGCCGTCGCCCAACAGGCTTTGGCGATTCGCCGCAGCGACGGCTTGCCGGTGGCGAAAGCGACGCTGCGGTCTGCTTCCCCTCAACCGCCGACGCACTTCCAGCCACAGGCGATAATCCACGCGCCGCAGCAGAGCACACGTCAGGCGGTTGCCCATCCCGGCCCCCGTTGCCGATAAGCGAGCCATCGCGTCCAGGCCGTTGCGCCAGGCCAAGTACCCCCGAACCGCGAGCAGGCGCATCAGGGGGCCAGCGGCTTATCGTGCTGCAACAGCGACAACAGCTGCTGACTGAAAGCGGAAAAGTCGCGATCTTGCAATGCCAGCCATTTACGGTTGACGATAAAGCTGGGGGTCGCGTTGACCTGGTAATAACGGCTCACTGCCGTCATATACGCCAACAGCTCTTTGACCCGCTCTGACTCTCTGGCCTGCTGATAGGCGGCCTCATCGATACCGTTGGCCGTCAGCCAGGCGCTGAGCTGTTTGTCATCCGCCAGGTTGAGGTTTTCTTTGATAATGGCGCGATAAGCGGCGGGACGATGCTGTGCTTCGATCCCCATGACCGTCAGCGTGGCGAACAGGGGCGCAAAGGCCGCCATGCCAGCCTGACTGTCGTCGCTAAGGTGCAAGCGCACCAATTTGGCTCCCGCCGGTAAACTTTTTTCCAGTTCGGCCACGCCGCTTTCGTTGACTTCACAATAGTGGCAGGCGTAAGAGAAGACTTCGACAATGGTATTATCGTCTTGCAACGGGCTTTGTTCTATTTTTTCCGGGGAGATAAAAGTCAGGTTTTCTGCCTCCGGCGATTGCATGACGTAATGTTTAAAATAAAACGCGGTCAAAAAAGAAGAGGCAAAAATAATAACAATCGTGTAGCTGATAAAAAGCAAGGGACGTTTATACATAATGGACGCATCCTGCGCATATATTAATACTCACCCAGCAGAGTGAATACATGAAAAAGAGTTGATACCGTAAATAATGAGAACGTGAAGACGCCTTTTTCGCCCGGTATCAGGCGGGACAGCGTGAACGCTGCCCGCCTGCCCACCGCTAATCTAAATGCAGGGGGTTAATCCGCATCAGCTTGGCGTGGTTGGGTTAGACGGGCAGCTCGCCACTGGCGCAGGATGATAAGTCTTTCTTACACCGCCAAACTTATCGGCGCAGGTGGTGACCAGTTGGCAGGTACGGTTATTGCCGCTGCCCACCCAGGCAAATTCCTTGGTACAAACAAAAGTACCGCCGACGATGTTTTCCGCTTCGGACAGATTGATCTTTTTCATTACAATATCCTTATATATATTAAAATATAAACACACTACCCATTACTCTGTCGGCAGACAGAGCAATTCTTCAATACATTTAAAAACCATTTACTAATAACAATGAGAGCGCTTCGTGAAAAAGCATAGCCATCTCAAACGAGCAGATCAATACAATTATTTACACTGCAAGGTAAAGTTAATCGAATAAGTAAGCCGTGAATGCGGGACTTTTCCAATTTAAATTAGGTTAAAAACCAGAAAAATAGATCAAAGCCTATTAAATCAAGAAAAACAAAAAAGGATAATTCTCAATAAAATGAAAGAAAAAATAAGAAAAATTCAGCTCTGACCAGTTGGAGGCGACGTGCGACACGCTGAAAAGATTGCTTCCTGCCGCGCCGGATTTACACTGGGGCAACAGGACTCTCACTCTCCAGGATGCCCATGCTCGCGACTCACGAATACGCCAACGACCTGATTCTGTTCGCCCTGATTGTCGACTGCGGCTCGTTCAGCAAGGCCGCGGAAAGCGCCGGCATCACCAGTTCGGTGGTCAGTAAACGCATCGGGCGGCTGGAGAAATCGCTGGGCGCCCGCCTGCTGTACCGCACCACGCGCAGCCTGACGCTGACTGAAAACGGCCAGGCGCTCTACCAACAGGCCAAAGAGATCGGCGCCAAAGTGCAGGAGGCCCTGTACGCCGTCAGCGAAAAGAGCGAAGAATTAACCGGCACCATCCGCATGTCGGTGCCGACCATTTCGGGCGAGCTGCTGCTGAGCGAGAGCGTGGCGGAGTTTTGCGCTCAGCACCCCAGCCTGAAGGTCGAGATGCGGCTGGAAAACCGCTTTGTCGATCTGGTGGAAGAAGGCATCGATCTGGCGATCCGTACCGGCACCATGCCGGATTCGAGCCTGATTGCGCGGCCGATCTTCGATTCCCGCTGGGTGATCGTCTGCTCGCCGGGGTACCTGGAAAGCCACCCGGAACCGCGCTGCGCCGAAGACCTGCTCGGCCACAACTGCCTGACCTACACCTATCAGGAGAGCGGCACCGCCAACTGGCTGATGAAACGGCCGGGGCGCAACGAAATCTACGAGTTGCAGGTTAACGGCAACCTGTCGGCTAACAATGCGCGGGCGATCCGCAAAGCGGTGATCGGCGGCCACGGCATCGCCATGGTGCCGCGCTGCATGGTGTATGAGGATTTGCAGGACGGCAAACTGACGGAGATCCTGGCCGGCCACTGCGGCAAAGTTTTGGGCATTTACGCCGTCTATCCTTACACCCGCAATCTGCCGTTAAAAACCCGTCTGCTGATCGAACATATCATCGGTTCCTACCAAAATATCGGCCATTACTTTTGAGTTTTCTTCTCTGATTATTTCCCCTCGGCCGCAAAAGACCGCGGGGATTATGGCATTTTTGGACATAATCTATTGAACATTACGGCTTAATTAATGTGATATCGCGCATTCATCACACATAAAAATCTTCTATCAAACTGATTTTAAAGCAGTTGATTTACCCCCTCCCGTCGGCCAATTTCCCACCGCCGGCACCATTCTCCGGTGTTAAAAAATTACCGCATGGCATCGTCGCCATCGTTGTGATTAGAATGAAAATGTTGCGGTAATTAACCTTTCAGCTACATATCTCTGCCCATAAAAATAATAACCCTGAGGATCTTATGCCCCTGCTTTTTAGTATTGCGCCCATCGTCCTACTGATTTGGATGATGACCAAAAGGAATGGCGTGCCCTCTTACCTCGCCCTGCCGCTGACGGCCGCCGTGGTGTATGCCGTCCAGCTCCTGTGGTTCGATGCCTCGCTGCGGCTGCTGCATGCCAATATCATCACCGCGCTGGTGTCGACGCTGACGCCGATCACCATCATCGCCGGCGCCATCCTGCTCAACAAACTGATGCAGGTAAGCGGCGCGGAAAACGTGGTGCGCCGCTGGCTGGAAACCATCAGCCCCAATCCCGTGGCCCAGCTGATGATTATCGGCTGGGCGTTCGCCTTTATGATTGAGGGCGCCAGCGGCTTCGGCACACCGGCCGCCATCGCCGCGCCGATTCTGGTCGGGCTCGGCTTCAACCCGCTGCGCGTCGCCCTGCTGACGCTGGTGATGAACTCGGTACCGGTCTCCTTCGGCGCCGTGGGCACCCCCACCTGGTTCGGCTTTGCCAATCTCGGCCTGTCGGACGCCAGCCTGCTGGAGATCGGCCGGCAAACCGCGCTGATCCACTTTATCGCCGGCTTCGTCATTCCTCTGCTGGCGCTGCGCTTTATCGTTTCCTGGCAGGATATCCGCCGCAACCTGCCCTTTATCCTGCTCAGCGTGCTGAGCTGCACCGTGCCTTATCTGCTGCTGGCCCAGGTGAACTATGAGTTCCCGGCGCTGGTCGGCGGCGCCATCGGCCTGGCGCTCTCGGTGCTGCTGGCGCGCGGCGGCCTCGGCCTCGCCCACAGCGACAAACCGCAGAACGCCGGGCAGGCGGTGCCGTTCTTGCAAGTGGTCAAGGCCATGACCCCGACCCTGCTGCTGATTGCTATTCTGATAGTGACGCGCGTCCACCAGCTGGGCCTGAAGGCGCTGCTCAACAACACCGCGCTGCTGTGGCAGGAAAACCTCGGCTGGCTCGGGGAGCTGCGCATCAGCCGGGCGCTGATCGTCGAACTGCAGCAGGTGCTGGGTACCACCGCCGCCGCCGGCTACAAAACGCTGTATGTCCCGGCGCTGATCCCGTTCCTGTTGGTGGTACTGCTGTGTATTCCGCTGTTCCGTCTGAATGGCAGCCAGGTGCGGCAAATGTTCAGCGAAACCGGCGGGCGCATCGCGCGGCCCTTTATCGCCCTGTTCGGCGCGCTGGTGATGGTTAACCTGATGATGCAAGGCGGCGACAACGCACCGGTGATCCTGATCGGTAAAGCGTTGGCGGCGCTGACCGGCGAGAGCTGGCTGCTGTTCTCGTCGTTCCTCGGTGCGCTGGGCTCGTTCTTCTCCGGTTCCAATACCGTGTCGAACCTGACGTTCGGCGGCATTCAGCAATCGATCGCCCAGAGCAGCGGTCTCGACGTCAATCTGACGCTGGCCCTGCAGTCCGTCGGCGGCGCCATGGGCAACATGGTCTGCCTGAACAACATTATCGCGGTCTGTTCGATCCTCGGGATCGGCAACGCCGAAGGCAAAATCATCAGAAAGACCGTACTGCCGATGCTGGCGTACGGCGGGATTGCGGCCGGTATGGCAGCGATCCTCACGCTCTGACTGAACACTCGTTATCGCAAGCAAGACAAGAAGGTAAACACTATGATCATCTCCGCGTCAACCGACTACCGGGCCGCCGCCCAGGCCAAGCTGCCGCCGTTTCTGTTTCACTACATCGATGGCGGGGCCTACGCGGAGCATACGCTGAAGCGCAATACCGCAGATCTGGCCGATATTGCCCTGCGCCAGCGCGTGCTACGCAATATGTCCGAACTCAGCCTGGAGACCACGTTGTTCGGCGAGCAGTTGGCGATGCCGGTGGCGCTGGGGCCGGTGGGGCTGACCGGTATGTACGCCCGCCGCGGCGAAGTGCAGGCCGCGCGCGCCGCGGCCAAAAAAGGCATTCCGTTCACGCTGTCCACCGTGTCGGTCTGCCCGATCGAAGAGGTGGCGCCGGCGATCGATCGGCCGATGTGGTTCCAGCTCTACGTGCTGAAAGATCGCGGCTTTATGCGCAACGCACTGGAGCGCGCCAAGGCCGCCGGCGTGAAAACGCTGGTGTTTACCGTCGACATGCCGGTGCCCGGCGCCCGTTACCGCGACGCCCACTCGGGGATGAGCGGCCCTAACGCCGCCCTGCGCCGCGTGCTGCAGGCGTTTACCCATCCGCAGTGGGCCTGGGATGTCGGCCTGTTCGGCAAGCCGCACGATCTGGGCAACGTCTCGGCCTACCGCGGCAAACCGACCAGCCTGGAAGACTACATCGGCTGGCTGGGCGCCAACTTCGATCCGTCGATTTCCTGGAAAGATCTGGAGTGGATCCGCGAATTCTGGGACGGCCCGATGATCATCAAAGGCATTCTGGATCCGGAAGACGCCAAAGACGCGGTGCGCTTCGGCGCCGACGGCATCATCGTCTCCAACCACGGCGGCCGCCAGCTGGACGGCGTGCTGTCGACCGCGCGCGCCCTGCCGGCGATCGCCGACGCGGTGAAAGGCGACATTACCCTGTTGGCCGACTCCGGCATCCGCAGCGGTCTGGACGTGGTGCGCATGATCGCACTGGGCGCCGACAGCGTGCTGCTGGGGCGCGCCTTCGTCTATGCGCTGGCGGCAGCGGGCGAAGCCGGGGTGGCCAACTTGCTGGATCTGATCGACAAGGAAATGCGCGTCGCCATGACGCTCACCGGCGCGAAATCCATCGCGGAGATCAACGCCGGATCGCTGGTCAGAAACGCCTGACTCACAGCGGCTGCACGCCCTCCGGGTAGGCGTTGTAGCTCATCTTGCTGATGAATGCCCCGGCCGGGGACACCAACACCCGGCCGGCGGCGTCCAGCCCGAGGAAGGTGCCGGTGCAGCGCCCGGAGATAAAATCGAAGAAGAACACCGAGCACACCGGGATAATCTTTTCCCGGAAGGTGAAGAGGAACATCTCATCCTCAAACTTGTAGTAGGTGGCGTAGTCCATGTCGCCATGGCCGAACTGTTCGCCGCGCAGGTTTTGCCAGGCGTAGCGCTCGGTGTTGACGTAGAAGTGCTCGTAGTAATGGTTGGGGCTGTAGACGTTCAGCGTGCGATAGCCGATCAGCTCGCGGGTCAGATGCGGCGCGATGCCGCCCGGCGTGACGCCTGCAATCAGCCCAACGTGGAAGCTTTGCTTGAGGCGAGACCCCTTTTCTACCGCATGTTCGGGCAGCAGCGTGCTGCGCACCAGCAGCGCCCGGCCGCTGTCGCGGTTGAGCACCAGCGTCAGGCATTCGTTGCCCGGCGACTGCAGCGGAATATTGAAGAAATAGCGTGCGGCGGAGGTTTGCACCTCTTCGTAAGCGTCCTCGCCGCTCTCCCCGCCCCAGGCCCACAGCACCCGCTGCCGATCGGCGCTGAAACGCAGCGTGATTTCTCCGCCGTCTTCAAAGGCGATCTGCAGCGTTTTGCCGCGCCAGTCCTGAGTGCCCGACAGCCGGTTGGTGTCGATACCGCGTGCAAAATCGTCGTAATTCTTCCAGTCCGGCTCGGCATTTTGATTCAGTACGGATGGTTCTGCTGACATCTTCGCTCTCCTTGATTGAATGGGATAAAACCGTCTTAAGCGTCGGCGACGCCCGCCGGTTTCACCGCTCTGCGGCTCACCACCGCGGGTGCAGTTTCATCGAGAAAACAGCTCAGTACGCCGGCGCAGACCGCGCCGGCAGCCGCCAGCCACATCACGCTGACCAGGCCATAGCGATCGGCGATCAGCCCGGCGATAAACGGTGCCAGACAGCCGCCAATCACCTCGCCGATCCCCATCACCAGCCCCAACGCGGTGGCGATACGGGCCGGCGACACCGTTTCAGACGGGATGGTGGCCATAAACAGCGTGAAGCAGCCGAGGCCGGTATAAGACAGGAACACCAGCACGCCCAGCAGCCACGGGTTATCGACGTAGCTCAGGAACAGCGGGCAGCATACCGCCAGCAATGAAAAGAAGATCAGCGTCGGCTTGCGGCCGAGGCGATCGGAAATCGCCGGCACCGCTACGCCCCAGAACACCCAGGCGGCGCCGATGGCGCTCATGATGCCGCCCATCGTGCCTTCGCCGAAGCCGCGGTCGGTCACCAAAAAGTTGGGGGTGAAGGTAATGATGATCATGAACCAGGTGACGAACACGCAGGAAATCAGAATGCACAGCGCCACGTTCTTGATTTTGAACAGCTCGCCGTAAGCGCCTTTGTTCGCCGCCTTACCGGCCGCCGGCGCGGCGATAAAGGCGGGATCTTTTTTGCCGTTCACATAGCGATAGATCAGCCACGCCAGAATGATGCCCGGCACGGCGGTCAGGTGAAACGCCATGCTCCATCCCCACTTCTGCGCCAGATAGATGATCAGCGGCGGCGCGATAATGCCGCCCAGCAGCCCCGGCGCCGCGCCCTGGATCAATCCCATGTTGAAACCGCGGCGCTGCGGCTGCGATTTTTCCACCATCAACGACTGTGCGATCGGCAAAACCGGCCCTTCGGCGATCCCCATCAGCGCACGGAAGATCAATAGCATGGCAAACCCGCTGACCAGCCCCGACAGTGCGGAGAACAGTGAAAACACCAGGATCGACAGGATCAACATCGGTTTACGGATATTAAAGCGATCGGCTATCGCCCCCAGCCCCGCGCCGGATAGCGCCCAAGTCAATGCCAGCACCGCCGACAGCGTGCCGAGATGCACGTTGCTGAGCTTGAGGTCGGCGGCAATCATCGGAAACAGAAACGAGATGGTCAGACGATCGACGAACACGCAGCCGAAGACAAAAAATAAAATAATCAGCAACCGGTTCTCTTCACTTAATGCGCGGCGAGGCCCTGGCAATGTATTCATAGCGTCATTTGTCCATAAGTTAACTTATGAATGGCAAGCCGCCATGGCATAAGTATGTTAAGCGCTCGGCCAAGAGAGAAATTGGCCCTCCGTCACGACAACAACTCATTAACATGTTAATGACATAAAATTATCGTAAGCCGACGGTCTGTCAACCGGCGCGTTCTTAGAGACGAATGAAGTTTTTATCCGGTACTATTTTAAAATTGCATTATCACAATCAGATATTTTATTCCTTTGTTTTTACAGACAATAAAATAATAACGGGTATTTTCCCGCGGTTAAAAACGCCCATTTTCACGCCAGCGGCGAATAATCTCATCATTCACTCTTTAGGTTTATTAATTGGTTATCCACTTTCAGTGAGCTATAGGCAACATTCGGATTCGTTTTTATCTATTGAATCATTTCGTTTTGTTTCATGGCCGCACAACAAAATAACTCTTACGAGGGAAAGGCTATTGGCAGGGTTACATCATTTCATCTGGACAATAACAAAAGCGCAGAGCGTGACGTAAATCACGGCAATCATGCCGTATCCTGCAAAGTCATTGTGCTCGTAACAGCAATTATCTATTGCGATTAGGGCTGTTTATCTCAATTAATCGCCATGCAACACTTCGTGCCATCGTTCGACACCGCGCCGCAAGGCCTGAGACGGAGTGACACATGAGCATCGAAAAACTAACCCGGGAGCCGCTTTCCATCGGTATTGAGCTGCCGTTGGACAATGATTGGTCCACCAGCGGGCAGCTGAAACGCCAGCAGGACGGGCGACCGTTCGGCGTGCCGGACATGAGCGAACACGCTGCGCGCATCAAGCGGGCCGATGAGCTCGGCTTTCGCGCCGCCTGGGTTCGCGACGTGCCGCTGTACGATCCGGACTTCGGCGACGCCGCACAGGTGTTTGAAACCTTTACCTACCTCGGTTATCTGTCCAGCCTGACACGCAATATTCTGCTGGGCACCGCGGCCGTGGTGCTGCCGCTGCGGCAGCCGTGGCTGGTGCGCAAAGCGGCTTCTACGCTGCAAACGCTGAGCGGCGATCGTCTGCTGCTCGGCGTCGCCAGCGGCGATCGCCCCGTGGAGTACCCGCTGTTCGGCGCCGATTACGCTGCGCGCGGTGAAAGCTTCCGCACCAGCGTCGGCATTATCAAAGGTGAAGCCGACAGCGCGCTCCAGCCTGGATTGCGCCTGCTGCCGGCCACGCCGCCACCGCCGCTGCTGGTCGCCGGGCTGGCGCAACAAACGCCCGAGTGGGTGGGGAAAAATATGGATGGCTGGCTGTCGTATCCCGGCACGCCGGCGGACCATGTTTCGCGGGTCAAACTCTGGCGTAACGTGGCCGGTGACAAACCCTACGTCAGCTTTATTCATCTCGACCTCACCGATAACGCCGACGCGCCGATTCAGCGCCATCGCTTCGGCATCAAGAGCGGCCGCAATGGGTTGATTCAGGAACTGAGCGCCATGCGTGACGCCGGGGTCAACCACATCGGCCTGCACTTCCGCCGCAACCAGCGGCCGCTGGAAGAGACAATGCAGGAGATAGGTCAGCTGGTGTTGCCGGAATTCCATCGCGCTTGACGCCCGCTTTAACCCGCTATTCCAACCTGAGCGCGCCTTTGCCCCGTTACCGGGGCTTTATTTCCGCCACTGCTATTTCATAGCAACTCAGTCTAATCCCTGCGGCCAAACGGCGGCATGATGATGGGGAAACGAGCCACCATGAGGAATGTGCAATGACGGCAAAACTGACAGAAGCGGGCTTTTGGCGCAAAACCGCCGACTCTTCATCGCTGCGAGAACCGCGCGTATTGATCCGGGTCTACGTCGACGAAGGCGAGATTGACCGCGCCATCACGTTTTACGCGCAGTTGCACGGCGTGGAAGCGGATATGCGTTTCGACTTTCCCGAGCATCGGCTGGTGCTGGCGGCGGTGGGGCCGTTTCTTATCCTGGAAGGCGCGGAAGAAAACCTGCGCCCTTTTCGCAGCACCGTCGGCACGCTGCTGGTCGATGATATTTATCCCTACCACCAGCGGCTGCTGGCGGCCGGAGCCGAAATCTTCTTCGGCCCGGTGGAAGTGCCCACCGGCGCCTGTTTCAATGCGCGCCTGCCGGACGGCACGATTGTCGAGTACGTGCATCACCGGCCGCGCGCGGACGAATAAACCGCCTCAGGGGATCGCCGGCGTCATGGCGTAACCGCGCAGATCCTTGCGCAGGCTGACCATGTACAGCACGATCACCGCCGAGAACGGCAGGCCGCACAGCACCACCGCGGTCTGCATCGCGCTGAAGCTGCCGGCGTACAGCAACCCGGCGCACACCAGCGTGGTGACCGCCGCCCAGAACACCCGCAGCCAGGCCGGCGCGTCATCGTGCGCGGAACCGCCCTGGCAGGAGAGGTTAGCTATCATCAGCGTGCCGGAATCGACCGGCGTCAGGAACAGCACGAAGCTTATCACCACCACGAAACCGGCAGTCAGCTGGGTATAGGGCAGGTATTCAAACAGCTTGAACACCGCCATCGGCGGATCGCTTTGCGCCACCTGGCCCAGGATCGCCTGCCCGCCCTCCAGCACCAGGCTGATGGCGGTATTGCCGAAGATCGACAGCCACGCCAGCGTGAACCCGAGCGGGATCAGCAACACGCCGAAGATCAGCTCACGGATGGTACGGCCTTTGGAAATGCGGGCGATAAACAGCCCGACGAACGGCGCCCACGCCACCCACCAGGCCCAATAGAACAGCGTCCAGGCGCCCTGCCACTGGCGCGCCTTGCCATACAGATACATATCGAAGCTGCGGCTGACGAGCGAGGCCAGATAATCCCCGAGGTTCTGCAACATGCCGTTGAGCAGGTTCAGCGTCGGCCCGGCCAGAAACACGAACAGCAGCAGCAGGCACAGGAAGCCGACGTTGATGTTCGACAGCATGGCAATGCCCTTCTCGACGCCGGTGACCGCCGCCAGCGTGGCCACCACCATCATCACCACGATCAGCGCCAGCAGTACGCCGGTGCTTTGCGGGATGTCGAACAGGTAAAACAGCCCCGAGTTCACCAGCAACGCGCCGATCCCCAGGTTGGTCACCATCGAGATAACCGTCACCAGAATGCCGAAACTGTCCACCAGATGGCCGACGCCGCCGTGGATGCGCTCGCCGAAGATCGGGTACAGCGCCGAACGCAGCGCCAGCGGCAAACCGCGACAATAGGCGAAATAGGCGAGCGCGGTGGCGATCAGCGCGTACAGCGCCCAACCGTGCAGCCCCCAGTGCAAAAAGGTGAGCGCCATCGCCTGTCGCGCCGCCTGCACGCTGCCGCCGCTGCCTTCCGGTGGCGACAGGAAGTGATCCAGCGGCTCATAGGCGCCGTAATACACCAGCGCAATACCGATGCCCGACGAGAACAGCATCGCCACCCACGAGGGGTAGCTGAACTGCGGCGGCTCGTCATCCTGGCTCAGGCGAATATGGCCAAAGCGCGACAGCGCCAGCCAGAACACGAACGCCATGCAGGCGACCATCAGCAGCATGTAATACCAGCCGAACACATCGGCCACCCAGCTTTGCGCAACATTCAGCCACTGTTTGCTGGCGGCGGGAAACAGCACGACCAGCGATCCCAGCAGCAGGATCACCGCCGCCGAGCCGAAAAATACCGGGACATTTAATCTGACAGGTTCTTCGTCAAGCGATGGGGGAGTTTTCATTGTCATTGGCAGGCTTCCATGATGCGAAAGACAGACGATTTAAATGCAACTTTTGGTTAATATCTTATCGTCATTTATTTGACATTTTCGCAGCATATAGAGTATTGATTGACCGTTCAATCAATCAAATTCAAAGTGTGATTTGCCTATCAGTTGAGGAAAATATGTACCGCAGAGACATTCCTGAGCAGCGCAAGGAGCAGCTGATTAACGCCGCCTTCGAGACCATCAACGTTGTGGGGCTGGCTGGCGTCACCCTGTCGCAGGTGGCGAAAGAGGCCGGGCTGTCGACCGGCATCGTCAGCCACTATTTCGGCGATAAAGAAGGTTTGTTGAGCGCGACCATGCGCAAGATCCTGCGCGATCTGCGCGACGCGGTGGCCGAGTGCCGCACTCAGGCGGCAAGCGACAGCCAGTCGCAGCTGTGCGCCATCATTCAGGGCAACTTCCACCCCAGCCAAACCAACGCCATTTCCATGCGCGCCTGGCTCGACTTCTGGGCCGCCAGCATGCATCAGCCGGTGCTGCGCCGCCTGCAGCGCGCCAACGATCGGCGACTCTATTCCAATATTTGCAGCCAGTTCCGCCGCGAGCTGCCGCTGCAGCAGGCGCGCGACGCAGCGCGCGGGCTGGCGGCGATGATCGATGGGCTCTGGCTGCGCGGCAGCCTGGCCGGGGATGATACCGATCTGCAGCAGGATTACCGCATCGCCTGCGACTACGTGATACAACGGCTCAAGGCCGCGCCATCGGCGGGGTGAACGGCAGCGTCAGTGCGGTTCCTGCTCTTCGCTGTACTGGGTTTGCCACATGGCGGCGTAGCGGCCGTTCGCCGCCAGCAGCGTCTCATGCCCCCCGCGTTCGACGATCTCCCCCGCCTCCAGCACGATGATCTCATCGGCGTCCACCACGGTGGAGAGCCGGTGGGCGATCACCAGCGTGGTGTGGTTGCGACTCACCTCGCGCAGGTGCCCCTGGATTTCGCGCTCGGTCTGGGTATCCAGCGCGCTGGTCGCCTCGTCGAACACCAGGATGGCCGGATTTTTCAGGATGGTGCGCGCGATCGCCACCCGCTGCTTTTCACCGCCCGACAGCTTCAGCCCGCGCTCACCCACCCGGGTGTCGTAACCGTCAGGCAGGCCGACGATAAAATCATGGATATGCGCCAGCCGCGCCGCCCGCTCGATTTCTTCATCGCTGGAGCCGGTTTTGCCGTAACCGATGTTGTAGCGCAGCGTATCGTTGAACAGCACCGTATCCTGCGGCACGATGCCGATCGCCTGCCGCAGGCTGGCCTGGGTCAGCTGGCGAATGTCCTGGCCGTCGAGGGTAATGGCGCCGCCCTGCACATCGTAGAAGCGGAACAGCAGGCGCGACAGCGTGGACTTGCCCGCGCCGGAGGCGCCGACCACCGCCACCGTGTGGCCCGCCGGAATGGTAAAACTCACCTGCTTGAGGATTGGTCGGCGCGTGTCGTAACCAAAGCTGACCGCGTCGAATCGCACTTCGCCGCGATCGAGGCGCAGCGGCTGCGCATCCGGGCTATCGACGATCTCACGCTTTTCCTGCAGCAGATCGAACATATTCTCCATGTCGATCAGCGCCTGGCGCACCTCGGAATAAATAAAGCCGAAGAAGTTCAGCGGCTGATACAGCTGCAGCAGGTAGGCGTTGACCAGCACGAAGTCGCCAACCGTCATCGTCCCCTGGGTAATGCCCTGCGCCGCCATGGCCATCATCACGATCAGCCCGATCGAGATAATGGCGGTTTGCCCCAGGTTGATCGCGGTAAAACTGAATTGGTTCTTGATGGCGGCGTATTCGTACAGCCGCCGCGACAGATCGAAACGCTCGGCCTCGAACTCTTCATTGCCGAAGTACTTCACGGTCTCATAGTTCAGCAGGCTGTCGATGGATTTGCTGTTGGCGTCGGCGTTGGCCTTGTTCAGCTCGCGGCGAAAACGGGTGCGCCAGCTCACCGCCAGCACGGTGAACAGAATGTAGCAGCCGACCGTCGTCAGGATCGCCAGCGCAAACCAGCCGTTCAGCATATGCCACATGATTGCCGTGACCAGCGTCAGCTCGAACAGGATCGGCACGATGGAGAACAGCAGCCGCGACAGCACCGTGGACACCGCCTGGGTGCCGCGCTCGATGGATAGCGACAGCCCGCCGGTCTGACGCTCCAGATGGAAGCGCAGGCTCAGCGCATGCAGCTGGCGAAATACCCGCACGCCCAGCAGGCGCGTGGCGTTCTGGCTGACGTGGATAAACATCACGTTGCGCAGCTCCTCAAACAGCGCGCCGCCCACCCGCGCCACGCCGTAGGCGATAATCAGCCCCAGCGGCACCGCCAGCATTTTCGCCGTCTCGCCGCTCAGCGCATCGACCATTGCTTTGTAGGCCAGCGGCACCAGCGTGGTGCTGACCTTGGCCGCCACCATAAACACGAAGGCCACCACCAGATACCCCCGCAGGCGCGGGTTGTCTTTCGGCCACAGGTAGGGCAGCAGGAATTTCAGCAAACGGGAACGATCCATCATGTAATATTCATCTTCTCGGTCGTGCTCGCGGCGCACGGCCGCGTGGGGGTTATGAGTTTAGCCTGGCCGACGGCGAATGCCGCAGCCATCCCGTTTTCCTGCGGTGGCAACTCAGCATCATCCGTCAGGAGAAGCGGCGGCGACTCGGGCAAAGTTCAGGCATGGAGGAGACAATCACATGACCCACACGTATGCAAAGCGCTTTGCGCAGGTCTTTGACTATATCGACCGCCACCTGGACGAGGCGCTCACCGTCGAAAAACTGAGCGAAGTGGCCCATTTTTCGCGCTTTCATTTTCAACGCCAGTTTAGCGCGTATTGCGGCATCTCGGTGTGGCGTTATATCCAGTGGATGAGGCTTAAACGCGCCTCTTACCGCCTGGCGTATAACCCGCTGGAGCCGGTGATTGACATCGCGCTGGACGCCGGTTTTCAAAACCCGGAGTCCTTCAGCCGCGCCTTCAAACAGGCGTTCAGCCAAACGCCGAGCCAGTTTCGCAAACAGCCGGCCTGGATCGATTGGCAGCAGCGCTTTCCCGAGCCGAAACACAAAAGGAAACAACCCATGAAGGTAGACATTGTCGATTTCCCTGCCACCCCGGTGGCGATGATCGAACATAGCGGCCCGCCCGCGCTGGTCAACGAAACCGCCGCACGCTTTATCGAGTGGCGCAAAACCAGCGGCCTGTCGCCGGTCAGAAGCAGCCGCACTTACGGCATCGCCCCGCACGATCCGGCCATCACCGAAGCGCAGGACTTCCACTTCTTCATTTGCGGCGAGGTCACGGCGCCGATCCCGGAGGACAACGCCTTTGGCGTGGTGAACGGCACGCTGCCGGCCGGGCGCTGCGCGGTGCTGCGCCATCACGGCTCGCTGGATGGGCTCTCGGAAAGTGCCCACTATCTGTACCGCGAGTGGTTGCCGGCCAGCGGCGAGGAGCTGCGCGATTTTCCGCTCTATTTCCACTACCACAACTTCGTGCACGAGGTGGCGGAATATGAACTGGTGACCGATCTTTACCTGCCGCTGAAATAGCTGACATCTGGCTCCGCAAGGAGCCAGATTGACGTTAACAGGACGGCGATGAACCTTGCGGCGGCAGATAACGCTGCGGATCGAGTGCGGTAGCGCGATAGCGGATCTGGAAGTGCAGGAACACCGAATCGGTGCCGGTGCTGCCCATGGTGCCGATCTTCTGCCCCGCTTTCACATCCTGACCGTTGCGCACCAGCGTAGTGTCGTTGTGCGCATAGGCGGTAATAAAATCTTCGCCGTGCTTAATCATGATCAGGTTACCGTAGCCGCGCAGCTGGTTGCCGACGTACACCACTTTGCCCTTGGCGGAAGCGTAAATCGGCTGGCCGCGTTTGCCGGCGATGTCGATGCCCTTGTTGCCACCATCTGAATTGGAGTAGGCCTGCACGATCCGGCCGCTGGTCGGCCAGCGCCAACAGCGGGCGGCGCCCGGCGGCGGCGTCTGCTTGGCGATCGCAGCGGAAGACGAAGAGGTTTTACGACGCGTGGCGGCGGTTTTGGTCGGCGCGCTGCCGCTCAGCCGCAGTTTCTGCCCCACTTCCAGGCTATAGGGCGGGCGTATCTTGTTGATTCTGGCCAGATCGCTGACTTCGCTGTCGGTGATCCAGGCGATGTAGTACAGCGTATCGCCCCGTTTGACGGTGTAGGACTTGCCGGTGTAGGTGCCCTTCGGCAGTTTGTCGTAGTCGCGGTTGTAGGCATTTTTACCCGAACACCCGGCCAACAACAGCCCCAATGTCAGACACGCCGCGATGCGGCGCCACCCAGCCCATTTGCTTCCTGTGCTCAAATCCAGTCCTCGGTCGTCTTTTCGGTTCTGATACCCGTCAGCCGCACAGTGTAACATTTGCGCCGGATCAGTCAAAAACCCCCAGAGGGTCTATGCTAAACAGGTAAGGATGACTGATTAATTACCCAACGACGAAATGGAGTACTGTCATGTTGAACCTCGACCGCAATAATCTGCCCCTCCTGAGCGAAGAACTGCTCAAAAAGCAACGCACCACCCTGCTGATCATCGCTTTCCTGCTGCTGGCGGGTGGCATACTGTGCCTGGTCAATCCTTTCGCCTCCGGTGCGGCGCTGAGCATCGTGGTCGGCATCCTGCTGCTGTTGAGCGGCGCCGGGCTGATTATCGCCATGATCGCCAACCGGGCGCAGAATACCTGGCCGATGATCGGCGGCATTCTGCTGGGCGTGGCCTACCTGATTATCGGCTATGTGTTCATCACCAGCCCGCTGGCGGGCATTCTGGCGCTGGCGGTCTACCTCGCCGTGCTGTTCGCGCTCGGCGGCATCGCGCGCCTGGCGGCGGGCTACATGCGCCGCGGGCTGCCGGGCAACTGGCTGCAGTTCGTTATCGGCGTGCTCGATTTGATCATCGCCTGGATGCTGATCGGCTCAGGCCCGGCGGCGTCGGTCACGCTGGTGACGGCGATCGTCGGCATCGAGATGCTGGTCAGCTCCTTTGCGCTGTTCCAGGCGGCGAATCTGTTTAAACGCGCCTGATCGTAGCGGCCCGCCGCCGGCGGGCCCTCATCCTCTCCCCCGTTTGCAAACACAACGAGGCGATACCCCCTCGGCTTGTCCGTGGTTATCTTCATCGGTAAGTGCCAATATAGGCGCAGACAAGGGAGCTGAAACCGATGACAACCCATTCCAACCCGTTGAACTCGCGGGAAGTCTGCCTGCAATTACGCCACTTCAATCAGGTAATCGGGCAACAATGCCGCAATATGGCGCGCCAAAAAACCACCTGCCCGTGCTGCCTGACGGACATCGCCACCGGCTGCGATGCCGGTATCAAACTGTGTGGGCAGCAGCTAGCCAAACCCAATCCGCAAACCCCGTTATTCCGGCAGATTCGCAACTTGCTGCTCGACCTGCGCGCAGAAGCGATAGGGGTTCACAGAATCGACGCCCTGAACCGCACCAATAACGAAATATCCTGGCTGTTGCGCGAGCTGTATTTCGAGACGTTCTGAACATAAGGGCCGCGCGCCCATCGCTTAACGTCAATCGGCGCGGCTATCATCCGCGCCGAATCATGGCGACCCCATTCTCATCTCCCCCTTATTCTCCCCCTTTTAGCGCGGGCGTTCATCCAGCTTTACGACCGCCGTCACACCTCGCCACCGCCAAATTGCGTTGGTTATAGAGTCGTCTACAATTCAATCGAATTACCCCCTACAACATCAGAAATTATTATTATTAGAGGTGATTATGTTACAGAAACACGAAAACGTAATAAGTATGACTGTACTAAGCCCGCAAGCCACCCAACAACTGATGCCTTCGTTTTCTTCCTTGCCCCACACGCAACACGCCGACGGCAAATATCGCCTGCGCCGTTATTCGGTCGTCAAATACCTCAACCCCAACGTCGCCGAAGTGGGTCCTCGTACCTTTATGCAATCCGATCAGATAAACCATTTCCAGGGCAACGTGGTGCGCCGCTTCGAGCCTATCGACAGCGCCGTGCTGCAGAGCGCCGGCATGGCGGAGATGTGCAACCTGTTTGCCGAAAATAACGAACTGCCGGAAGGCGCCGAGATAGAGATCCACCAAATGCGCGTGGTCGCCATCCAAAAAGATACGCTGGTGGCGCCGGAAGGCATTCACCAGGACGGTTTCGACCATATCGCCATGATCGCCATTCACCGGCACAACATCGTCGGCGGTGAAATCATGCTGTACGACGACAGCCACCACGATCCCTTCTTTAAAAAAGCGCTGGCGGACGGTGAAGCCGTGCTGCTGGCGGACAGCAAACTGTGGCACAACGCCACGCCGATCAACGCCGTAAGCCCGAACGAAGAAGGCTATCTGGATCTCTTCGTCCTCACCGCGCGGGGAGAGAAAGCATGACCTTTACGCCCGAGCTCGCCCGACGCCAGTTCAGCGCCCTGTCTCAGCACATCGACGGCAAACCGGCGATCTTTTTCGACGGCCCCGGCGGCGCACAGGTTTCACGGGGCGTGCTGGAGAAAATGACGGACTACCTGGGGACATACAACGCCAACCTGGGCGGCCACTACTTCTCCAGCCGGGTCACCGGCGAGGTGATGGGCCAGGCGCGGGAATCGGTGCGCGCCTTGTTAAATGCGCCTTCGCCCGACAACATCGTCTTCGGCATGAACATGACCACGCTGACCTTTCATCTCAGCCGTATCATCAGCCGCGACTGGCAGGCCGGCGATGAGGTCATCGTCACCGCGCTCGATCACTACGCCAACGTCTCCAGCTGGCAGCAGGCCGCCGCAGACAAGGGTGCCGTGGTGCATCAGATACCGCTGGAGAGCGCCGACTGCGCATTGGATGCCACGAAAGTGTGTGAGCGCATCAATGCCAACACCCGCCTGGTGGCGGTCAGCTACGCTTCCAACGTCACCGGCAGCATCGTCGATATCAGCGCCATCGTCGAAGCCGCGCATCGGGTCGGTGCGCAGGTGTATGTCGACGCCGTGCACTATGCGCCGCACAACCTGATTGACGTACAGGCGCTGGGCTGTGATTTCCTGGTGTGCTCCGCCTACAAGTTCTTCGGCCCGCACGTCGGCATGGCCTACATCGCGCCGCAGTGGCTGCAGCGCCTGCGTCCGTACAAAGTCGAGCCGGCCACCGACGTTGGCCCCGGCCGTTTCGAGACCGGTACTCAGAGCTTCGAAGCGCTGGCCGGCGTCGCGGCCGCTATCGAGTATCTGGCGCAGTGGGGGACGCCGGGCGCGCCGTTAAGGCAGCGTTTGCAGGAGAGCTTCGCCGCCTACCACCGGCATGAAGAGGCGCTGTGCCGCCACTTTTTGCAACGGCTGCAACAGCTCGACGGCGTGCGGCTCTACGGCCATTCACAGGCGGACAGCGCGCGCCGCACGCCGACCTTCGCCCTGACCTTCAGCGGCCATACGCCTGACGCAATCGCCCGTCACCTCGGGCAGCACAACATCTGCGCCGGCAGCGGGCATTTCTATGCGCTGGGCCTGATCCAGCAGTTGGGGTTACAGGACGGCGGCGTGCTGCGCATCGGCATGATGCACTACAACACCCAAGGCGAAATAGACACGCTGTTTAAGGTGATCGCCGAAGATATCCTCAGTTAACTCGCCACATCGGCCCGCTCACCTTATTCAGCGGGCCATCGCGGCACGCTGGGGGTAGAATCAAGGGAATTTTATTTTAGAAATGGATTTTTACTTTGCGAAAATATGCAGTTATCGCCGCCGCATTGATGATGTCTTCCTGTGCCACGCCGGAGAAATGGGAAGCGCAAACGGCAACCCCAACGCCCCTTGAAGCGGCCAGAACCCACTGCCGGCAAGAGGCCGAACAGCGCTATCCCGTGAACCTGTCTTTGCACGCCAGCTCGCCGACCTTCTCCTCCATGACGATCAACGGCACGGAGATCCCCAACGCCGGTGGCGGCGCTTTCCCCTCGGACAGCAATGAAATGCGCAGAACAGAATTCGTTAATGCCTGCATGAAATTGGAAGGATGGGAAAATAAAAATAAGGTGACGGGATTATTGGCATTTTTATTTAACTAACGGCAACACGGAATAACTCGGAATTACCGCGCTCAGGCAGCGGTAATTCCGCCCTATTGACCGGCACCGACAGCCTGACTATTTTGCTACGATATAACAGGTTACACCTCTCCTCCATTCAGGGCGATAATCAAACAAATGGAATAAATCAATTTATGAGTGAGAAAGCCCCCCCCCTAAAAAAGCCGCAGAGCCATATCAACAAAGCGGTATTCTTCACCTCTGCAGTCCTCATTTTTCTTCTGGTCGCGTTCGCCGCCTTTTTCCCCGACGTCGCCGACAAGAACTTCAAGCTTCTGCAGCAACAAATTTTCACCAACGCCAGCTGGTTTTATATTTTGGCCGTGGCGCTGATTTTGCTCAGCGTGACGTTTCTGGGGCTTTCCCGCTACGGCGACATCAAACTTGGCCCCGATCATGCGCAACCCGATTTTCGCTACCACTCATGGTTTGCCATGCTGTTTTCAGCGGGGATGGGCATCGGCCTGATGTTCTTCGGCGTGGCAGAACCGGTTATGCACTATCTCTCGCCACCGGTCGGCACGCCCGAGAGCGTCGAGGCGGCCAAACAGGCCATGCGCCTGACCTTTTTCCACTGGGGGCTGCACGCTTGGGCGATCTACGCCATCGTGGCGTTGATTCTGGCCTTCTTCAGCTATCGGCATGGCCTGCCGTTGACTCTGCGCTCTGCGCTTTATCCGATCATCGGCGACCGCATTTATGGCCCTATCGGCCACGCCGTCGATATCTTCGCCGTCATCGGCACCGTATTCGGGGTCGCGACCTCGCTGGGTTATGGCGTGTTGCAGGTCAACGCCGGGCTTAACCACCTGTTTGGCGTGCCGATCAACGAAACCGTTCAGGTGATCTTGATCGTGGTGATTACCGGGCTAGCCACCATTTCCGTGGTTTCAGGGCTGGAGAAAGGCATACGCTTTCTGTCAGAGCTGAACCTTGGCCTGGCGCTGTTGCTCCTGGCCTTGGTCCTGCTGTTGGGGCCAACCGTCCTGCTGTTGAAATCCTTTGTGGAAAATACCGGCGGCTATCTGTCCGAGCTGGTCAGCAAGACGTTCAACCTGTATGCCTACGAGCCAAAATCCAGCAACTGGTTAGGCGGATGGACGCTGCTCTACTGGGGGTGGTGGCTCTCCTGGTCGCCTTTTGTCGGTATGTTCATCGCTCGGGTTTCCCGCGGCCGAACCATCCGCGAATTTGTCACGGGCGTGTTGTTCGTCCCGGCAGGCTTCACCCTCATGTGGATGACGGTGTTCGGCAACAGCGCCATTTACCTCATCATGGAACAGGGCGCGACAGACCTCGCCACTACGGTACAGCAAGATGTGGCGTTGGCGTTGTTTAACTTCCTGGAGCATTTCCCGTTCTCCAGCGTGCTTTCGTTTATCGCCATGGCGATGGTGATCGTCTTTTTTGTCACGTCCGCCGATTCCGGCGCCATGGTCGTAGATACGCTGGCTTCGGGCGGCTCCAGCAACACGCCGGTTTGGCAACGCATTTTCTGGGCGTCGCTGATGGGCATCGTCGCCATCGCCTTGCTGATCGCCGGGGGGCTCAGCGCGCTGCAAACCGTCACCATCGCCAGCGCATTGCCGTTCTCGGCCATCTTGCTGATATCCATTTACGGTTTGCTTAAGGCGCTGCGCCGCGACCTGACCAAGCGCGACAGCCAAAATATGGCCACCATCGCCCCCACCGCCGCCCGCAACCCCATTCCCTGGCAGCGCAGGCTGCGCAATATCGCCTATCTGCCAAAACGCTCGCTGGTTAAGCGCTTTATGGATGAGGTTATCCAACCGGCCATGACGCTGGTGCAGGAAGAGCTGAGTAAACAAAACACGCTCAGCAGCATCAACGCCACTGCGGAAGACCGCATTCGTTTCGAGGTCGATTTGGGCGATGAGCTTAACTTTATCTATGAAGTCAGACTGCGCGGCTACAGTTCGCCGACGTTCGCTCTGGCCGGGCTGGATAACGATGAACAGCAAGCCGAGCAGCACAAGTATTATCGCGCGGAGATCTACCTGAAAGAAGGCGGCCAGAACTACGATGTCATGGGCTGGAATCAGGAGCAGTTGATCAACGATATTCTCGACCAGTACGAGAAACACCTGCATTTCTTGCATCTGGTGCGCTAAAGAGCGACATGCCGTCCCCAGGGGCGGCATTTTTTTGCCCTGCTTTCCTCACCACGGCGCTGATGATGCTGGTGGGATGGCGGACAACCAGTGATAACGCTTACAGGGGCAAAGGATTGGGTTGGGGTAATCTTTCGGAGAATCAGGATGTTTTCAGGAGGGAATGCTGGAGCGGGTGAAGGGAATCGAACCCTCGTATGCAGCTTGGGAAGCTGCCGTTCTACCATTGAACTACACCCGCATCGGTGTGCGACAGGCATTATAACCGGTTATCGGCGGCGGGCAAGCGGAGATGGCGCGTAACTGTCGATGTTTTAAGCGGTTAGGTCCGGCGGGCGAAAAAAAACCGGCGCAGTTGCCTGCACCGGTGGTTTCACGCTAAACGGAATTATTTCTGTGGGCGCATCGCCGGGAACAGAATTACGTCGCGGATGGTGTGGCTGTTGGTGAACAGCATCACCATACGGTCGATACCGATGCCCAGACCGGCGGTCGGCGGCAGGCCGTGCTCCAGCGCGGTGACGTAGTCTTCGTCGTAGAACATCGCTTCGTCGTCGCCGGCGTCTTTAGCGTTCACCTGATCGGCAAAGCGCTGCGCCTGGTCTTCGGCGTCGTTCAGCTCGGAGAAGCCGTTGCCGATTTCACGGCCGCCGATGAAGAACTCGAAGCGGTCGGTGATTTCCGGGTTCACGTCGTTGCGGCGCGCCAGCGGCGACACTTCAGCCGGGTACTCGGTGATGAAGGTCGGCTGAATCAGATGGCTTTCCGCCACTTCTTCGAAGATCTCGGTCACGACGCGGCCCAGACCCCAGCTCTTCTCAACCTTGATGCCGATAGATTCGGCGATGGCTACCGCTTTGCCCATGTCGGCCAGGTCAGCCAGATCGGTTTCCGGACGGTATTTTTTGATCGCCTCGGTCATGGTCAGCTTCTCGAACGGCTTGCCGAAGTCGAACACTTCGTCGCCGTACTGCACCTGAGAGGTGCCCAGCACTTTCTCGGTCAGGGTGCGGAACAGGGTCTCGGTCAGCTCGATCAGGTCTTTGTAATCCGCGTAAGCCATGTAGAGTTCCATCATGGTGAACTCTGGGTTGTGACGCGGAGAAACGCCTTCGTTACGGAAGTTGCGGTTGATTTCGAACACGCGCTCAAAGCCGCCGACCACCAGACGCTTCAGATACAGTTCCGGCGCGATGCGCAGGTACATGTCGATATCCAGCGCATTGTGGTGCGTGATGAACGGACGCGCGGACGCGCCGCCCGGGATCACCTGCATCATCGGGGTTTCGACTTCCATGAAGCCGCGTTCCACCATGAAGTTACGGATAGCCGACATCACCTGCGAACGCACCTTGAAGGTGTTGCGCGATTCTTCGTTGGCGATCAGATCCAGGTAACGCTGGCGGTACCGGGTTTCCTGATCCGCCAGGCCGTGGAATTTATCCGGCAGTGGGCGCAGCGCTTTGGTCAGCAGACGCAGTTCGGTGCAGTGGATCGACAGTTCGCCGGTCTTGGTTTTGAACAGCTTGCCGCGCGCGCCGAGGATATCGCCCAGGTCCCACTTCTTGAACTGCTCGTTGTACACGCCTTCAGCCAGATCGTCGCGCGCGACGTACAGCTGAATGCGGCCGCCCACGTCCTGCAGCGTGACGAAGGATGCCTTGCCCATAATGCGGCGGGTCATCATGCGGCCGGCGACGGTCACTTCTACGCCCAGCGCTTCCAGCTCTTCGTTGTCTTTATCGCCGTACGCGGCGTGCAGTTTGTCGGAGGTGGAATCGCGACGGAAGTCATTCGGGAACGCAATGCCGTTCTCACGCAGGCCGGCCAGTTTCTCGCGGCGGGACTGCAGTTCGTTATTGAGATCCAGCGCCTGATCGGCGCCCTGTACTTGTTGTTCAGACATTTCTATTCCTCATAACCCGGCTTTCAAACTTGCCTCAATGAATTTATCCAGGTCGCCATCCAGTACGGCCTGCGTGTTACGCGTTTCGACGTTGGTGCGCAAATCCTTGATGCGGGAGTCATCCAGCACGTAAGAACGGATTTGGCTGCCCCAGCCGATGTCGGACTTGTTGTCTTCCATCGTCTGCTTATCAGCATTTTTCTTTTGCATCTCAAACTCGTACAGCTTGGCTCGCAGCTGTTTAAACGCTTGATCCTTGTTCTTATGCTGAGAACGATCGTTCTGGCACTGCACCACGATGTTGGTTGGCAGGTGAGTAATACGTACGGCGGATTCGGTTTTGTTGACGTGCTGACCGCCCGCACCAGAGGCACGGTACACGTCGATACGCAGATCCGCCGGGTTGATTTCGATATCGATATCGTCGTCCACTTCCGGATAGATGAACACCGAGCTGAACGAGGTGTGGCGACGGCCGCCGGAGTCGAACGGGCTCTTGCGCACCAGGCGATGCACGCCGGTTTCAGTGCGCAACCAGCCGAACGCGTAGTCGCCGATGATCTTGATGGTGGCTGATTTCAGGCCCGCGACGTCGCCGTCGGATTCTTCGATCACTTCGGTCTTGAAGCCCTTGGCTTCGGCCCAGCGCAGATACATGCGCAGCAGCATGCTGGCCCAGTCTTGCGCTTCGGTGCCGCCGGAACCGGCCTGGATATCCAGGTAGCAGTCGGCGCTGTCGTATTCGCCGGAGAACATGCGGCGGAATTCCAACTGATCCAGCTTGCTCATCAGTTGATCCAGCTCGGCGACCGCTTCGTTGAAGGTTTCTTCGTCGTCGGCTTCCACCGCCAGTTCCAGCAGCCCGCCGACGTCTTCGCCGCCCTGCTCCAGCTGATCGATGGTTTCAACGATGGCTTCCAGCGCGGCGCGCTCTTTACCGAGCGCCTGTGCGCGCTCCGGCTCGTTCCAAACGTCCGGCTGCTCCAGCTCGGCGTTGACTTCTTCTAGGCGTTCCTTCTTGGCATCATAGTCAAAGATACCCCCTAAGAACCGCAGTCCGCTCGGACAGGTCCTGAATTCGGTTTTTTACCGGGTTAATTTCAAACATGGTTTCGTTCTTTTACGTTGATGTCGTCGATGGCGGAATGCCATTGGAACCGCTAATTCTAACGGATCCGGGCGGCAGTTTATAGCGAGTTGGTCAGTTTTTGTGGCGATCGGGAAGGATGCAGGGGATTGGAGAGCCCAATCCCCGAATTGTGTTCAATTTCGCCTCAGCGCGGCCAAAGATGCTGGATCAGCAGCTGCACGTTGCGGTTGCCGCGAAACTCGTTGACGTCGAGCTTGTAGGCCAGTTCCACCTCGCGCACGCTGCTGTCAGGCCACAGCGTGGTGTCCACGTTGAACGCGATGCCGTCGAGCAACGGGCCGCCGCCGAGCGGCTCCACCATCAGCTTCAGGTGTTTCTCGCCCACCAGCCGCTGCTGCAGGATGCGGAACTTGCCGTCGAAGGTCGGTTCCGGGAACGCCTGGCCCCACGGGCCGCCCTCGCGCAGCAGCTCCGCCGTCGTCAGCGACAGCTCCTGCATCGCCAGTTCGCCGTCGGACCAGATCACCCCTTCCAGCATCGCCGGATCGAGCCATTCGCCCACCAGCTCGCCGAAACGCTGGCGGAACTCGTCGAATTTGGCCTCTTCCAGCGACAGCCCGGCCGCCATCGCGTGGCCGCCGAACTTCATCATCAGCCCGGGGTTCAGCATATCCAGCCGCTCCAGCGCATCGCGCATGTGCAGGCCGGGCACCGAACGGCCGGAGCCTTTCAGGATGCCGTCACCCGCCGGCGCGAACGCGATCACCGGGCGGTGGAAACGCTCTTTGATACGCGAAGCGAGGATGCCCACCACGCCCTGGTGCCATTCCGGGTGATACATCGCCAGCCCGTAAGGCAGCTCGGTGCTGGTGCGCTCCAGCTGATCGCACAACTGCAGGGCTTCCACCTGCATGCCCTGCTCTATCTCGCGTCGCGTCTGGTTCAAGGCGTCGAGATCGTTGGCCAGCATACGCGCCTGCGCAATGTCGTCGCTCAGCAGCAGCGCCACGCCGATAGACATGTCGTCCAGCCTGCCGGCGGCGTTGAGGCGCGGGCCGAGGGCGAAACCGAGATCGTTGGCCGCCAGTTGGCGGGCGTCGCGGTTGGCCACCTCAAGCAGCGCGCGGATACCCGGTCGGCATTTGCCGGCGCGAATACGGTTTAATCCCTGATACACCAGAATACGGTTGTTGGCGTCCAGCGGTACCACGTCAGCCACGGTGCCGAGCGCCACCAGATCCAGCAGTTCCGCCAGATTGGGCATCGCCAGCGCGCGCTGTTCGAACCAGCCGCTGTCCCGCAGCCGGGCGCGCAGCGCCAGCATCAGGTAGAACGCGACGCCTACCCCCGCCAGCGATTTGGACGGGAAGCCGCAGCCACGCAGGTTGGGGTTAACGATCGCTTCGGCCGCCGGCAGGGTCTCGCCCGGTAGGTGGTGATCGGTCACCAGCACCTGCATGCCTTTGGCGTGCGCCACATCGACGCCGGCGTGGGAGGAAATACCGTTATCGACGGTGACGATCAGCTCCGCGCCGCGCGCCGCCGCCTGCTCCACCACTTCGGGGCTCAGGCCGTAACCGTCTTCGAAACGGTTAGGCACCAGATAATCGACGGCTGCGCCGCCCATGCTGCGCAACGCCAGCACCGTCAGCGCGGTGCTGGTGGCGCCGTCGGCGTCGAAATCGCCCACCACCATGATGCGGCGGCCGTCGGCCAGCGCCTGTTGCAACAGGCTGACGGCGTCGTCGATGCCGTCCAGCTGTTGCCAGGGCAGCATGCCTTTGACGCCGCGTTCCAGCTCTTGCTCAGCCTGCACGCCGCGCAGGGCGTAAAGCCGACGCAGCAGCGGCGGCAAACTGGCGGGCAGATGCGTGTCGTCCGCCGCCGGGCGGCGGCGTAGTTGCGTTTTGATACTCACCGGCGATTAACCACCGGCTTTGGTGGCGGCCTGGTGCGCATCCAGCATGGCGGCCATCTCTTTCGGCCCCTGATAGCCCGGGATCATCATGCCGTTTTCCAGAATGATGGCCGGCGTGCCCTGAATGCCGAACTGCACGCCCAGCTCGTAATGCTTGCTGATATCGGTTTTGCAGGTCGCCGGAGAAACGGCATCGCCCTTCATGGCGGCGTCGAACGCCTTGGCCTTGTCGGCGGTACACCAGATCGACTGCATGTCTTTTTCAGCCTGGGAAGCCAGCCCCTGACGCGGGAACGCCAAGTAACGCACGGTGATGCCCAGATCGTTGTACTCTTTCATCTGCTGGTGCAGCTTATGGCAGTAACCGCAGGTGATGTCGGTGAACACGGTGATCACATGTTTCTCTTTCGGCGCCTTGTAGACGATCATTTGATCTTTCAGCGCGTCCATCTTGGTGCTCAGCAGTTGGTTGGTCACGTTGACCGGCTCTTTGCCGCTGACGTCAAACAACGGGCCCTGCAGGATATGCTTGCCGTCTTCGGAGGCGTACAGCACGCCGCTGTCGGTCAGCACGGTTTTCAGGCCATTGACCGGCGAAGGCTGCACGTCCGCCTGCTGGATACCCAGGCTGGCGAGCGCTTTTTTGATCGCCGCGTCATCGGCATGGGCGGCACCGGTCACCGAAGCCACCAGCAGTGAGAGCAGCATTAAACCTTTTTTCATTGTTCCAATCCTTTCGAACCCGCCGCTCAGGCGCGCGGGTGATGCTGTTGATGTAGCTGTTTCAGTCGTTCGGTCGCTACATGAGTATAAATTTGCGTGGTCGAGAGATCGCTGTGCCCTAACAACATCTGTACGACACGGAGATCGGCCCCATGGTTCAGCAAATGGGTGGCGAACGCGTGCCGCAACACGTGCGGCGACAGACGTTCGCTGTCGATGCCCGCAAGGATGGCATAGTGTTTGATGCGATGCCAGAACGTCTGTCGGGTCATTTGCTGGCAACGGGTGCTGGGGAACAGCACATCCAGCGTCTGGCCGTTGACCAGCCACGGGCGGCCGTGTTCCAGATAGTTTTCTATCCAGTAGACCGCCTCTTCACCCAGCGGCACCAGCCGCTCCTTGTTGCCCTTGCCGATCACCCGCACCACGCCCTGGCGCAGGCTGACGTCGCTGATGCTCAGCCCCACCAGTTCGGAAACCCGCAGCCCGGTGGCGTACAACACTTCGAGCATCGCCTTGTCGCGCAGCTCCAGCGGTTGATCGACGCAGGGCGCCTGCAGCAGCGCATCGACCTGCGCCTCGCTCAGATCCTTAGGCAAACGCTGCGGCAGTTTGGGAGACGCCAGTTGCGCGGTGGGATCGTCGGCGCGCAGCTTCTCGCGGTACAGGTACTGAAACAGGCGGCGCATCGCGCTCAGCAAGCGCGCGGAGCTGGTAGCCTTGTAGCCGCCGTCCACCCGCTCGGCGAGAAACGCCTGCAGATCCAACGCCTGCGCCTGCAGCAAGGCGGTATTTTGCTGGCCAAGCCAGGTGCCCAGGGCCTGCAAATCCAGCCGGTAGGAGGCCAGCGTATTTTCCGCCAGATTGCGCTCAAGCCACAGCGCATCCAGGAATTGTTCAATCAGCGCATTGTCTTGCTGTTGCACGCGGTCCTCTCTTTGTTGCATTTCCACCCGCGCCATTATGCCTTAAGCCGACGCAAATCAGGTATACTCGCTGCAATTCTCTAAACAGCAACGTAACGGTTTACACATGAAGATTGGTCTGTTTTACGGCTCCAGCACCTGCTACACCGAGATGGCGGCAGAAAAAATCCGTGAGATTCTGGGTGAAGACCTGGTCGACCTGCACAACCTGAAAGACGTCTCGCCCAAGCTGATGGAGGACTATTCCATTCTGATCCTCGGCATCCCGACCTGGGATTTCGGCGAACTGCAGGAAGACTGGGAAGCGATCTGGCCGCAGCTGCCAGAGCTGGATCTGAAAGGCAAGATCGTCGCCATGTACGGCATGGGCGATCAGCTCGGTTACGGTGAGTGGTTCCTTGACGCGCTGGGTATGCTGCACGATCAGATCGCGCCGCTGGGCGTGCAGTTTATCGGCTTCTGGCCAACCGAGGGCTTCGAGTTCACCAGCCCCAAACCGCTGAGCGCCGACGGCAAACACTTCGTCGGCCTGGCGCTCGATGAGGTCAACCAATACGATCTGAGCGAAGAGCGCCTGCAGCAATGGTGCGAGCAGATCCTGTTGGAAATGGAACCGCTGCTGTAGCCGCTATCGGGCGCTGAACGCGCCCGATTTCCCTCGCTTATTTCCACAGACGGAAGCGTGGCTCCTCTTCCCCGGCCGGCGTTTCCTTGGTCAAACGCGCCGGATCGGCCACCTGGTACCAGTCCAGCTTGCGCGTCAACAGCATAATGCCCGCCAGAATGGCAAACAGCAGCCCGGCCCCCAGCACCAACGCATTATCCTCCGACTGCAACAGCAAATAGAGCACGCCGTACAACAGCAATAGGCTCGCAGCGAACAGCGCACCGCGCAGCTTGCCGCGCAGTACGGCGCTCAGATAGAAGCCGATCAGCCCGCTGCAGGCGATGCTGGCCGCCAGGTAAGCGAAAGCGAATCCCAGGTGTTCGGAGAAGGCCAGCAGAATCAGGTAGAACAACACCAGCGCCGCGCCGACCAGCAGGTACTGAATCGGGTGCACCCGCAGCCCGGTCAGGGTTTCGAACAGGAAAAACGCCATAAACGTCAGCCCGATAAACAGCAGCGCGTATTTGACCGCGCGCTCGGTCAGCTGATAGTGATCGACCGGTTCGACCAGGCTGGCGCTGAAGGCCGGCAGCTTGTCCTCGTCGATAATGGCATCGTCGTAATAGAACGCACTGTTGATGTTGTTGGCAAACCAGGTGCTGCGCCAGCGAGCGCTAAACCCTTGCTCCGTCACCTTGCGTTCGTCCGGCAGGAAGTTGCCGAGGAAATTCGGATGCGGCCAGTTGCTTTGCAGTTGCAGCTCGCTGCTGCGCCCCAGCGGCACCAGCGACAGGCTGCTGGTGCCCGCCAACGTCAGGGTGAAGTCGGCGTTCAGCCCCTCTTTTTGTTGCAGCATCGCCAGCGTCAGCGGGGCGTGGATCCCCTGCCGCAACGATCCCACGCCGGTGCCCGGCTCAAACGCCACCGGCTGCGGCAATCCCAGCGGGGAAATGCTCTTGATGCCGCGAGAGTCGCTCAGCGCCACCAGCAGGAACGGCTGGCCGACGGTCACGTTGGCACGTTGCAAATCCGTCAGCTCCGGCTGGCCGAAACGCACCTTGAAGCTCAGCGGCCCCTGGTAAACCTGCGTTTGATAAATACCCAGTTTGCGCACCTCTACTTTCGGCGCCCCCTGCACCTGAAGCGACTCAGGCAGCAAATAGCGGTAATGCTGTACCCGCTGCACTACCGTTTGTCCTTTCTCGTCTTTCTTCTCTTCACGTTCGACATAGGGAATGACAATCAACGGGCCGAGCACGCGCTGCGCCCCGCTGGTGCTTTCGCTCACCTGCCCGACCACGCTTTGCCGATAGCCGCTGCGTTCGTCGATCACGCTCATCAGTTGGGCGATGGGGATCAACATCACCACCATCAATCCCAACAGCGTGGTTATTTTCCAGAAAAGTACCGATTTCATCATGCTCGCTCCTCGTAGGTTATGAGGCCACGATAAAATCCGCAGGTGAAATCAGAATGTGGTTATGTGAAGGGAAGGTGAAGTCACAGCGATAACATAAACGTCGCTTCCACCCCGTGCGGCCGGCGGTTGCGCAGGTGAATGCCGCCATGATGCAGACGCGCGACTTCCTGCACGAAGTTCAGTCCCAGCCCGCTGCTTTTCGGCCGTTCGGCGCGCGGCAGCGAATAAAAACGCTCGAACACCTTATCGAGCGCATAGTCCGGAATGCCGCTGCCGTCATCGCAAACGCTGATGCAGTAATGCTGTTCTCGCCGTTCGCCTCGCACGCTGACGCAACCGCCCGGCGGGGTAAAGTCGATCGCATTGTCCAGCAGGTTGGTCAACGCCTGGCTGATCAGCAACGCATCGCCGTTCAGCGTCATCTCCGCCAACGCCTCCAGTTGCAATCTGACGCCGCGCTGCGTCGCCTGCGCCTCTTTGCCCGCCATCGTCTGGCTGACCAGCGCCGCGATCGCAATCGGCGCGGTTTCCATGTCTGGCCGACTCTCCAGCCGCGCCTGCACCAGCAGTTTGTCCACCAGCTGTTGGATACGTGCGCTTTGCTGCTCGATATTGGTGAGAAAACGCCGGGCGGTCTCCGGGCGGCGGCAGCTCTTGCAACAGCTCCGCCGCGCCCCTGATCGCCGCCAGCGGGCTTTTCAGCTCATGCGTCAGGGTATGTGCATATTGTTCGATATAAGCTTTCCCTTCCAGCTTCAGTCGCATGCTCTCCAATGCCTGCGCCAGCTGCGTCAATTCCCGGCCACCCACTTTAGGCAGCGGCGCGCTTTCCCCTTGCGCCACCCCATCGGCATAGCGCACCAGCCGGCCTATCGAACGGTTGATCCACCAGACGAATACCGCCCCGATCAGCAACGCAATCCCCAGCAGCAACGCACCGGCCCACAGAATGCGCCGTTCGCTGCGTTTGATCACCGGCGCCATGGTGCTGTTGGGTTTGCCCACGGTGAGCACGCCGATAATACGCCCTTGTTCTATCACCGGCGCGGCCACATACATCACCGAACTGTTTTCATCTTCTGGATCGCTGCGGGTGCTGCGAGCGCCGTACTCACCGCGTAGCGTCCGATAAACGTCATTCCAGCGCGAATAGTCCTGCCCCTGCGCGCGGCCGGCAGAATCGAAGATAACCCGCCCCTGGGCATCGGTCAGATAGACGTGGTATTCGCTGCGATCCTTGCGGATGCCGGAGATATTGGCGCCGATCGGCCGCTGGTTCAGCTGCGTGAACGCCTGCGCCAGTTGGCCATGCGCCGCATCGCCGCGCTGCATGTCCTGACGGGCGATTTGCGCCAGCAGGTTGGCGGTGTCCACCAGCGTGCCTTCGGTAGCGCGCCGCACGCCGGGCTTCACTTCCTGGACGAAAATGCTCAGCACGAAGTACCCGGCCACCGCCACGATCAGAAAATATCCCAGCAGCAGGCGCAGGCCAATTTTCATGGCTGGCGGCTCACGCTGTAGCCCAATCCGCGGTGGGTGTGAATGGGCGGTTCACCGGGCTCAACCGCACGCAGCTTGGCGCGCAGCGTTTTGATGTGGGTATCGACGGTGCGATCCAGACTTTCTTCCGCCTGCGCCCAAACGCTTTCCATCAGTTGCTGCCGCGAGAACACCCGTCCCGGCGCCAACAACAGCGTCTTCAGCAGCAGGTATTCGTAACGGGTCAGCGGCAGCGGCCGCTGATGGTAGGAGATGGTGGCCGCGTCTTCGTCGAGCGTGAAAGCGCCGAAATGATAGCGCGCGCTCTGTTGCAGGCGCTGCTGCTTATGCAGGCGGCGCAAAATGGTGCGCACCCGTGCGCTGACCTCGCGAGGGGAGAACGGCTTGGCGACATAGTCGTCGGCGCCGATCTCCAGTCCGATCAGGCGGTCTACTTCATCACTGCGGGCGGTAAGAAACAGAATCGGCAGGTCGGCCGCCTGAGCCAGCAGGCGGCGACACAATTCAAAACCGTTGATATCCGGCAAACCGACATCGAGGATAGCGAGCGCAGGCGCACCTTGCGCCAGCGCCTGCAACGCCGGTTCCGCGCGTTCGAACCAGCGCACCTCGAAGCCTTCGCTCTCCAGCGTGTAAACCAGCGTATCGGCAATGCTGGGTTCATCCTCCACCAACCAGAGTACGGGTTTCATCAGGCCTCCTCGCCGTCGCCCGCCGGCGGATACAGCAACAGCTGCCGCAGGTGGCGCCACTCCTCTTTGCTCATGCAATCGGAAGCCAGCCACAGCCGGCGGCGCTTTTTGCCCTCCAGCGGCTGCAGCGTCAACAGCATGCCATAACCCGGCATCCACGGTTTTTTCGCCAGCCGCCACTCGCGTCCGTGCCAGCTGAAACGCCGGTCCGCCAGCAGCCGCAACTCACCCTGCACGGCGGCGATGCGCTTCTGGCTGCGAATGCACTGAAACACTACCAACGTCAGCAGCACCAGCCAGAGCGGGCCCAAGCCTTCCGGCCAGGGCGAAATCAGGATCAGCAGGATCAGAACGCCGTGGGTCAACAGGGAAAACAGCTGGGTGCGCCAGGAAATGCGGATATCACATCGCCACTGGGCCACGGTCTTTATTTCGCGTTTGGATCAGGGTCACCATTCTCTGCAGCTCGCTGTCCTGCGGCGCGCCATGATTCATCAGCCAGTTGAACAAATCGGGATCGTCGCACTCCAGCAGGCGGATAAACAGCGCCTTGTCCGCGTCATTCAGGCTGTCGTATTCGTATTCGAAGAACGGCATGATGGAGATGTCCAGCTCGCGCATGCCACGGCGGCAAGCCCAGTGAATACGTGCTTTGTTGTTAATATCCATGTTGTTATGACTCACCTCTTTTCAGCGCGGCAGCGCCAGCGCAGGGTTCAAATGACACACTGTATGGCAACGCCGTCGCAATATAATTCCATCAGCCGGGGATCTGTCTGCAAGGGTGCCCAGGCCGCAAGCCTATAGAGTAACAATTTGACATACACGCCGGGAAGGCGCTTTGCTGCGGAAAACGTAATAAAGCGCAAAATGCCAAAAAAAGCGCACCCCGGCCCCACAGCGCGAATAACAGTTTGCAAAGCCCGCCGCCTCTTTTACCATGGGTTCAATACCCTTCAGGTAAGCTAAACGTTGAGCAGGAACTTACTATGGCGCATAACATTCCATTCCCACCCCGTCAGCCCTCCGCTTCCACCCATCTGCCCCTGACGCTGATCTCGCTGGAAGAGTGGGCGCTGGTGACGTTGAACGGGCCGGACACGGTGAAGTATCTCCAGGGCCAGGTGACGGCGGACATCGACGCGCTGGCGGCCGATCAGCACGTACTGTGCGCCCACTGCGACGCCAAGGGCAAAATGTGGAGCAACCTGCGTCTGTTCCACCGTGGCGAAGGCTTCGCCTATCTGGAACGCCGCAGCGTGCTGGACAGCCAGCTGGCTGAAATCAAAAAATACGCGGTGTTCTCCAAAGTCACCATCGCCGCCGATAACGATGCGGTGTTGCTGGGCGTCGCCGGTTTCCAGGCGCGCGCCGCGCTGACGGGCCTGTTCGCCACATTACCGGATGCCGAACATCCGGTGGTGCAGGACGGCGACACCACGATTCTGCACTTCAATGCGCCGGCGGAACGTTTTCTGCTGGTGACCCGCCCCGCCGTGGCCGAACAGCTGATCGGCAAACTGCATGACCAGGCGGAACTGAATGACAGCGGCCAGTGGCTGGCGCTCGAGATCGAAGCCGGCTATCCGGTTATCGACGCCGCCAACAGCGCGCAGCTGATCCCGCAGGCCACCAACCTGCAGGCGCTGGAAGGCATCAGCTTCAGCAAGGGCTGCTATACCGGTCAGGAGATGGTGGCGCGCGCCAAGTTCCGCGGCGCCAACAAGCGTGCGCTCTACTGGCTGGAAGGTAAGGCGGCCCGCTCCCCGCAGGCGGCGGAAGACCTGGAGCTGCAGCTGGGTGAAAACTGGCGCCGCACCGGCACCGTACTGGCGTCGAGCCAACTGGCCGACGGCACGCTGTGGGTGCAGGTGGTGATGAACAACGATTTGGATGCCGACAGCAAGCTGCGGGTGCGCGACGATGCCGCCAGCCAGCTGGCGATCAAACCCTTGCCGTACTCGCTGGCCGAAGAGAAATAATCCATCGGCCGCAGGCGCTCTGCCTGCGGCCGTCTTCGTTACTCGTCCAACTCCCCGTCGCGCTGTACCAGATAAATCAGCACCAGGATGATGGTGACGAAGAAGCGAAACGCACTCGGTACGCCGTTCCATTGCTGCGACATCCACATGCCGAACCACTCGCCCCCAATCGACATAAAGCCGACCTGCCAGGTGAGGAAGCCCAGCGTCAGCCCCACTACCGCCAGCTTTTTCCGGCCGTTGAAAGCGTTAGCGGGCAGTTTCAGGCCGCCCAACAGACGCAGGCCGCCGATCCAGCACAGCAGCGCGGTCAGGCTCTCCAGTGCAATGATGAAAATATAGCCGGCGTGATGTAGCCACGGTGTCTGTATCGAGCGGTAGCCGATGGTGGCGTCGGGGAAAAGGGTGTCCATCATAAAGACGTGGCGCACGAAGGCGAAGTTGGAGCCGTAATCGGTGATATTGCCGAAGGCCACCAGCGAAGCGAACAAAGCGATAGCGCAGACCAGCAGCGCTTTGGATAAGCGAACGATCATCTTAGTGAGTCCTGAACAGAGGTGAGAGAAACGGTATGCGGGCTCAGAAATGAAGGAACGGGCTTGCTGGATACCCGAAAGAAGCAAGCGCCTCTTTTTTAAAACAAAAGAGACGCCAGTGCAATACGCATTCAGACGTAGCGGCAACGCTTAGACGTACAGGTAGATCGCCATGAAATGGCAGGCGCTGCCGCCGAGCACGAAGGCGTGCCAGATGGCGTGGCCAAAGCGAATGCGCTTGGAAGCGTAGAAAATCACGCCCAGGGTATAGACCACCCCGCCTATCGCCAGCAGCGTGACGCCGCCGGCCTCCAGCCGCGTAACCAGCTGATAAATCACAATCAGCGACAGCCAGCCCATCGTCAGGTAGGTCACCAGCGACAGGGCTTCAAAACGGTGGGCGAAGGCCAGTTTGAACAGCACGCCGAGCAGCGCCAACCCCCAGATTACCGCCATCAGGCCCTTCGCCAACGGCGAATCCAGCCCCACGAGTAAAAACGGGGTGTAAGTCCCGGCAATCAGGAGATAAATGGCGCAGTGGTCAAATTTTTTCAGCCAATGCTTGGCCTTCTGATGCGGGATCGCATGGTAGAGCGTGGAAGCGAGAAACAGCAGGATCATGCTGCCGCCGTACAGGCTGTAACTGGTGATGGCCGTCGCATCGGCACCGGTATTCACCGCCTGCACCAACAGCAACACCAGGCCGACGATGCCGAACACCAGCCCGATGCCGTGGCTGATGCTGTTGGCGATCTCTTCCGCCCACGGATAAGCCGCGGCGACAATCTTATTGCTCCCGGCTTTCACTACGTCCGTTTTCCCCATAACGCGCAACCCCTCAAAATGCCCTGCTTTGTGCGAAATTAACGCAAAGCAGCTTAACTGAGAATAATTCCAGTGTACACGTGTACGCTAAAATAAAAATGTGAACGCGTGTAACCATCGAAATCCCCCGTCCGGTGGTCTACAATCGTCAGGCTTCAACCCACCCACCTTGAGGTTTACACCATGTCATCCGCTGTACCCGCGTTAGATTTCGGCTCAATGACCCAAGTCATCCAATTCCTGATGGAAATCGATAAGTTGAAAGGCGTGCAACGCCGCACCAAAGTGCTGGGCACCCAGCGCCAGGAAAACTCCGCCGAACACAGTTGGCACTTCGCCATCGCCGCCATGAGCCTGGCGCCCTACGCCGGTGATGACGTAGACATTCAGCGCGTGATCCAGATGGCGCTGCTGCATGACATCGTGGAAATCGACGCCGGCGACGTGCTGGTCTACGATCTGGCGGCCCGCGCAGCGATCCACGATCAGGAAGTGGCGGCGGCGCGTCGTCTGTTCGGCATGTTGCCGGAGGCTCAGCGCGAGTATTTCACCGCTTTATGGCAGGAATATGAAGATGGCGAAAGCGCCGATGCACGCTTCGCCTTGCTGCTGGATCGCACCATGCCGATGCTGATGAACCTGCACAATGAAGGCCAAAGCTGGGTGGAAAACGGCATCAGCCTGGAGCAGGTACTGTCGCGCAATGCGTCGATCGCCGACGTACACCCCGAGCTGTGGCGCCATATGGAGCAACACCTGCGGGATGCGCAGCGCAAAGGCTGGTTGAAGTAAGGGAACCGGGCTGCCGCCTCTTCGCCGCAGCCCGTTATCGTCACGCGAACGCCCGTTGGCGTTCCAACGCCTCCTCATAGCTCGGCATCGACCCCGCCGCCCCGGCGCGCTCCACGCAGACCGCCGCGTAGGCGGCGGCGAAGCGCACCGCCTCGGCTAACGGTACCTGATTCGCCAGCTGCGCCGCCAGGGCGCCGTTAAACGCATCGCCCGCGCCGGTGGTGTCTTTCGGCTGCGCCGGAAACGCCGGGATCAGCTCGCTGTTTTCCCCGTCCGAGAACAGCGCCCCCTGCGTACCCAAGGTCACGATCAGCAAGCGAATGCCTTTGGCGTGCAGCACCTGCGCCGCCTGGCGCGCCGAAGCCACATCCCGTACCGGCACGCCGGTCAGCAACGTACACTCGGTGGCGTTGGGCGTCAGCATATCGACCTGCGCCAGCAGGCTGTCCGGCACCGGCTGAAACGGCGCCGGGTTGAGAATAATGAACGTCTGCGCCTCGCGGGCGATGGCGATTACCTGCTCAATCGCCGACAGGTTGTTCTCCAACTGGGTCAACAGAATATCCGCCGCCGCGATCGCCGGCCGGCACTGGCGCACCTCGTCCTCGCTGACCGTCAGGTTGGCGCCGGGATCGACGGCAATCATGTTCTCCGCCTCCTCGCCGGCAACGTAGATAAGCGCATTGCCGGTCGGGCAGTCGCCGGTCGAGAACAGCGTCACCGCATCGAAACCGGCGGCGGCGAGGTGGCGCCGGGCGAAGGTGCCGAAGTCATCGCGCCCCACCTTGCCGATATAGTGCACCCGCGCCCCGGCGCGCAGCGCGGCGGTGGCCTGGTTGGCACCCTTACCGCCCGCGCCCATCATGCTGTTGCGGGCGATCAGCGATTCGCCGGGCTGCGGAAAGCGCGCCATGCCGGCAACGATATCCAGGTTGAACGAACCGAACACGCAGACTTTGCCTTTCATTGCGGGTACTCCCTGCTCAATTGGAGGTGGCGCCGGGCGGCCAGGCAGGCGCCTTTGCTGCCGGTTTCATCGGTCAGGCGGCTGACGGAGATCGCCAGCCCCTGCGCCGGCTGCGGCCCGCGCAAATGGCGGCGAATCTCTTGCTCAAGGTGCGCCAACGGGAAACCGCTCATGGCGATCACGCCGCCGCCCAGGATCAGCCGCTGGGGATCGAGCACGTTCATTTCGATGGCGATGGTCTGCGCCAATCGTTCGACGAAGCGCCGTAGATCCGGATGATCGCCGTGGCGCTCGAACAGCCGTTCGAACGGCGTTTGCGCCGCGTTGGCGCGCGCCCAGCCGGTCAGCCAATGCCCGGAAGTCAGGCTCTCGACGCAGCCCCGTTTACCGCACGGGCACTCGCCCTGATGGCCGGGCCAGGGAATGTGACCCAGCTCGCCGGCGGCGCCGTGCGCCCCGTGATAAAAGTCGCCGTTCAGCCACAGGCTGTTGCCCATGCCGGTGCCCAGATACAGCCCCACCGCCACCTGCGGCAGCGCCGGCAGCTGCTGCAAATCCCACCACAGCAGATGGTTGACGTCCTTATCCATTCGAACCGGCAACGCCAACACATCGGCCAACAGCGCCGCCACCGGCTGGGCGTCCAGCGCCGGGATAAACGGCAGCGACAGCACCCGTGAACGATCGCGACTGAGGATCCCCGGCAGCCCCAGCATCACCTGCGCCACCTGACGATCCTCACCATGCCCGGCGATCAGGCGGCCCAACGCCGCCAGCGGATCGGCCTGCTGCGCCCAGTCGGCGGTCGCTATCTTGCGGTACCCGCTGAACTCGCCATCATCATTCATCAACAACAGGCGGGTATTGGTACCGCCGACGTCAACGCCAAGAAAATGCCGCATCATGTCCCCCGCCTCAGGCCGCCTGCCGCATTTGGTCCAGCATTTTTTCCCATGCCGTCTCCAGATCCGGATCGAGGTTGAACAGCCCGGAGCTGCCGACGATCAAAACTTCAGCGCCGGCGCCCATCAGATCGCGGTAGGTCCGCTGATTGCAGGATCCGTCGATCTCGATCAGATAGCTCAGGTTTTGTTGGCGTTTCAGATCGCGCAACTGGCGGATCTTTTCCAGCATTTCGGGAATGAACGGCTGCCCGGCATAGCCCGGATCGACCGTCATCACGGTGATCTTGTCCAGCAGATGAAGGTAGTGGCGGATAAACTCCACCGGCGTAGCTGGGTTCAGCACTACCCCCACTTTTTTTCCCAGCGCGCGGATCTGGTTGATCACCCGGAACGCATCGCGGTTGATGGTTTCGGCGTGCGGGCAAATAAAGTCGGCACCCGCGCGGGCGATCGGGTCGATGAAATCGGTCGGGTTCTCTACCATCAGATGCACATCCAGCAACAACGAGGTGTGCGGGCGGATCTGTTCGATAAAGAACGGCGACAGCGTGATGTTTTTAACGTAGTGCCCATCCATGATGTCGATATGCAACATATCGGCGCGGCGGTTCAGCACCGCCAATTGCTGCCGGATATCCATCAGGTTCATGCACATCAGTGAAGGTGAAATCTGGTATTTCATTAGCGTTATCCTGCGCAAAAGGGAAAAGGATCAATGGCCCGTCGCGGTTCTGGCCTGGGCCGCGCTGCGGCGCATCGCCCGCCGCTGCCGATACCGATGACGGAAAAACTTCAGCGCCAGCACTGCGATCAGCACCGCGCCCCACATCGCCAGACTGAAATGCGGGCTGACGTTCATCAGGTTCAAACCGGTCGCGATCACCTGCAGCACGATCAGCGCCAGCACCACGCCGCTGACCCGGCCAAAACCGCCGAACGGATCGGTGCCCCCCAGAATGATCGCCAGCACCGTGAGCAGCAGGTAAGAGTCGCCGTAGCCCATGCGCGCCGAGTTGAAGCGCGCCATCATCACCAGCCCGGCAATGACGCACAGCAGACTGGAGAGGGTGTAAATGGCGATTAGCACCCGATGGGTATTCACGCCGCTGAAGTGGGTGGCGTTGATGTTGCTGCCGCTCATGTAGATGCATTTGCCGAGCCGGGTTTTCTGCAAGAACAGCGCCAGCAACGCGGCGACCGCCAGGAAGATCCACAGCGGTACCGGCACGCCCAGCACGCTCTCAGCGCCGATAAACCGCACGATATCCGGCATGCCGCTCAGGGCCGCGCCGCGCGTCAGGTAGATGCCGATGCCGTTGACCGTGGTCATGGTCGCCAGCGTCACCAGAATCGGATGCGCGCCGACGTACGCCACCAATGCGCCGGTCGCCGCGCCGATAAGCCCGGCCAGCAGCATCGCCGCCACCAGCGCCAACACCAGCCACACCGTCTGCAATCCCAGCCCGGCGTCCGCCGGCAGATAGCTGATGAACAGCCAGGCCATCAGCAGGCTGGTCAGGTTGGCGCTGGCGATAATGCACAGGTTCAGGCCGCCGCTGAGGATCGGGATGAACATCGCCAGGGTCAGCAGGCCCAGCTCCGGCAGCTGGAACGCCACGCTGGTGAAGGTGGCGCCGCTGAAGAAGCGCCCCGGCATCAGCATGCTGAAGGCCAGCACCACCGCCAGCAACAGCGCCAACAGGCCGACGGCGGTACCGTCCGGACGAAATTTCAGGTAGTTGCCCATCAGGTGCTCCTCAGGCGAAACCGACGTCGGTTTCTTTGCGCTTCTTGTAGTGAGTGACGGTGATCGCCGCGACGATCACCAGACCGATCACCACGTTCATGAAGTAGCTGGACACACCGATCAGGTTGAGGCCGTTTTTCAGCACGCCGATCAGGAATACGCCCATCAGCGTGCCGATCACGCTGCCCTTGCCGCCGTTGAGGCTGGCGCCACCCAACACCGCCGCCGCCAGCACGTCGAGCTCGCCGCCCACCAGTGCGTTGGGCACCACCTCCCCCATGCGGTACACCTGTACCAGGCCGCCGATCGCCGCCATCGCGCCCAGATAGCCATAGGCGAACAGATGCAGCAGGCCGACGCGGATGCCGATGCGCCGCGCCGATTCCGCATCGCCACCGACGGCAAACAGCTGGCGCCCGAGGTGCGTTTTGTTCAACAGCAGCCAGGTCAGCAGCGCCACCGCCAGCATCACCAGCGTCGGCAAACCGAGCTGATAGCTCTGCTCACCCAGTTGGAACGGCAGCACGCTGCGCGGCAACGTCCACCAGTCCGGCAATGCGTACACACTGCGGCCGTTGGTCAGCCACATCAGCATGCCGAACAAGAACGCCTGCATGCTGATGGTGACGATGATCGAGACGATACGCAGGCAGTAGATCAGCAGCGCGTTGACCATGCCCAGCGTGGCGCCGATCGCCAACGCCAGCAGAATGCTGCCCGCCGGGCTGGCCAGACCGTAGTGGGTCGCCAGCGTGGCGATCAGGTACTGCACCACCGAGGCGACCGCGGCAAAGGAGATATCGATGCCGCCGGTCACCAGCACCACGAACAGGCCGAGGGCGAAAATGCCGCTCACCGCGTAGCTTTCACTGAGGTCGAGCAGGTTCTGCACCGTCAAAAACCGATCGCTGAGCAGCGAAAAGACGATGACCGTCAGCAGCAGTACCCAGGCCAGATAGCCTTCGTTGCCGCGCGGTTTCAGACTGAATCTACGCATTGACCGCCTCCGCCAGCTGCTGCTGGCCCACCTGCCCCGGCAGGTATTCACCGATCACGCTGCCGCCGCTGAAGTGCAACACCCGATCGCAGTTGTAATACACCTCCGGCACTTCATCGGAGATCAGCAGAATGGCGATCCCTTCCTGCGCCAGCAGATGGATCAGTTGGTAGATGCTGGCCTTGGCGCCAACGTCGACGCCAACGGTTGGCGAGTCGAGGATCAGGATCCGCGGCTGGGTCAGCACCCACTTGGCCAGCACGATCTTTTGCTGATTGCCGCCGGACAGCGTCGAAACCGCCTGCTCCGGATCCGCCACCCGCACGCCGAGTTTGGCGATCCACTCTGTGACGATGCGATTCTTGCGGTACTCGTCGATCAGGCGAAAACGCCCGCGCAGCTTATCGAGAATGGTCAGCACCGCGTTGTCCGCCACCGACTGTTGTTGCACCAGCCCCAGCGTCAAGCGATCCTCCGAGACGTAGCCGATGCCGGCCTTGATGGCGTCCTCATGGCCGCGAAAGCGCACCGGTTTGCTGTCGAGATAAAGTTTGCCGCTGTCCGGGCGGGTCATGCCGAACAGGCTCAGCGCCAGCTCGGTGCGCCCGGAGCCGAGCAATCCGCACAGCCCGAGCACCTCGCCCTGATGCAGCCGGAAGCTCACGTCCTGATACTGCCCGGCGCGGCTGAGACGATCCGCCTCCAGCATCACCCGATCCTTATTCATGCTCGGTGACTTCAGGCGATAATCCAGCTTCAAGCCGGTCATCAGCTCGGTCAGGCGATCGCCGGTGATCTCCGCCGCCGGCCAGGTGCCGATCTTGTTGCCGTCGCGGATCACCGTGACGCGATCCGAGATCTCCAGCACCTCGTCCAGCCGGTGGCTGACGAACACCACGCAGATGCCTTTCGCTTTCAGGTAATTCACCGTGCGCAGCAGCTGATTGACCTCGGTGCGGGTCAGCGAGGCGGTCGGCTCATCCATGATCACCAGCCGCGCTTCCGCCACCAGCGCGCGGCAGATCGCCACCTGCTGGCGCTGGGCAATCGGCAGCTCCGCCACCCGTTTGTCGAGATCCAGATTAAAACTCAGCTCCTGCAGCAGGCCCTGGGCGGTACGCCGCAGCCGCGCCGGCCGGTGCCACCTCAACAGCCCGCGCAGGTTGTGCTCGAAGGCGATGTTTTCCGCCACCGTCAGGTTGGGAAACAGCGACAGATCCTGATAGATCACCTGAATGCCGAAGGCGCGCGCCTGATCCGGCGACAGCCGGCCGAAGGTTTGTCCATCGAGGGTAATGCGGCTGCCGTCATCCGGTTGATACACGCCGGCGATCGCCTTGATCAGCGTGCTCTTGCCGCAGCCGTTGGTGCCGGCCAGGCAGTGCACCTCCCCCGGCATCAGCGCCAGTGAGATATCGTTCAGCGCTCGCTGCCCGCCAAAAGTCATCGACAGCTGTTGCAGCGCGATCAGCGGTGCGCCCTGCGTTGCCGTATTGCCGGAAATCGCCATGATTACAGCCCCATTTTCACCAGCTTCGGCAGGTTTTGCTTATCCAGGCTTTCGGTGGCGTTGCCGAGAATGGTGTGCTGCTGCGCATCCACCTGCACCTTGCCCATGCCTTCGATGGTCATGCCATCGGTGATTTTTTCTCCCTTGTGCATCATGTCGGCGATGCGCACGAACACTTCGCCGGCCACCATCGGATTCCAGATATAGCCGCCCTTGATGGCACCGCGATTGACCAGCGAAGCGCCCTGTCCTGGGCTGAACGGCCCGATGACGCAGATATCGTTGCTTTTGCCGCGGTTGAGCACCGCGCGCCCGGCGCCGATCGGCCCCTGCGAACCGAATGCCAGCACGCCTTTCAGATCGGGATATTTGGCCATCAGATCGTTGGTGGTACGCACACTGTCATCCAGCGATTCACCCACGCCGAACTTGTCGCCCACCAGTTGCATGTTCGGGTAGTGCTGCTTCTGGTAGTTGATCGCCGAGTCAGACCAGGTGATGTGCAGCGGCACCGTCAGGCTGCCGACGTACACCGCGTACTTGCCCTGCTCTTTCATGCAGGCGGCCAGCGCTTTCATGTGGTTGACGCCGTGCTGCGAGGCGTCCACCAGCTCAAAGTCCCAATCGGCGTACTTTTGGCCGGGAGATTCATGCACGATCACCTTGATGCCCGCTTCCTGCGCGCGCTTGAGCACCGGCTCCAGCACCCGGGCGTCGTTCGGCACCACCCCGATGATGTCCACCTTCTGCGCGATCAGATCTTCGATGGCGCGCACCTGCAGCGCCGGGTCCGCCGCCGTCGGCCCGACCATCCAGGCATCGATGCCGCGTTTGGCGCCCTCGCTTTTGATGCCGGCCTCCATGGCGTTGAACCACGGAATGCCGCCGATCTTCACCACCACGCCCATTTTCAACTTGTCCGCCGCCTGCGCGGAGACCGAAAGCAGCAGCGAGGCAAACAGACCGACCAGTACGGATTTTTTCATTGTTCTCTCTCCACAAGTGTTGGCTGTAATAAAGGGTTTTCGTTGTTGTTATCGCGCCGCCCTTTTCGCGGCGGGTGAAACTTCAATCACGTCGACGTTGTTCCAGGCCAGTTCCTGACGAAATTCGTCGTCGCTGAGCCTGTCGGTGATCAGGGTGTCTATTTCCCGGTAGTGGCAGATGCGCGCGAACGAGCGGCGGCCGAACTTGTTGCTGTCCACCAACAGGAACTTGCGTTCCGACGCCAGCAGCATCTGCTGCTTCAACCGCGCATGGTGCTCGTTGCTCTCGCGGATACCGCCGTCCTGGCAGATGCCGTGGCAGGAGAAGAACAGCTTGTTGATCACGAACTCCTTCAGCATCTGCTCCGCCAGCACGCCGATAAAATCCTCGTACTTGGCGGAATACTCGCCCCCCAGTCCGATGGTGCGCACGTTGGCCTTGCAGGCCAGCGTCTGGATGATGTGCAGCGAGTTGGTCAGCACCACCAGTGAAATATCCGGCAGCTGGCGCGCCAAAAACCAACTGGTTGAGCTGCTGTCCAGCAGCAGGCAATCCCCCGGCGAGATAAACTCCAGCGCGCGTTTGGCGATACGCGTTTTCTGCTCCGGCGCCTCGTTGCTGCGCTGGCGGAAAGATTCCCCCTGGTCTATCTCGGCGGGCACATAGGTTTTCTCCACCGCCGGTGGCTCGACGAACACCGCGCCGCCGTGGCTGCGCAGCAGCAGGCCGCGCCGTTCAAGCAAGGCCAGATCACGCCGCGCCGTCTCGATAGAGATGTGGCACAGCTGCGCCACCTCCTGCACCATCACGCGGCCGCGCTGGCTCAAGACTTCGGTGATAAAGCGATGACGTTCTACAGGCAGCATGTTTCTTTTCTCCTCCACGACGATGATTACGATATCGATTTGCCGCGCCGCGTTTTGCGCGCAGACGCAAAGCGCATCGCCCCGCGATCGGTCAACGACCGCGATGTGATAGTTGTCAAAAAAATCGGGAAGGAAATGAAATGAATAATTACGAAAGTGTGGAGTAACAGGCAGTTATGATGTGTGTGCGTCTTAGACAGACAGGAGAGAAACGGTAAACGGTCACAATTCCACGGTCCGCAGCATGACCGTTAATGACCGTTTTTGTGGTTTTGACCGAGCGCTGCTAAGCGGCAGCTAATGCTGGTAGGCTTTACCTGAAAAACTGCAAAAAAAATCCGGTGAGAACCTCACCGGACCGTTACCCGTCTGACACGACTTATTCCTCGTGCTCATGCTCTTTCAACATCGCCTCACGCAACACGGCGTTCAGGCGTTTCTGATAGCCTTTGCCTGGTCGCTGAAGCCAGGCCAACACATCCGCATCGATCCGGATGGTCTTCGATACTTTCATCGGTTTATAAAAACACCCCTGCACCGCAGTCTGCCACTTTTCCTCACCCAGGGCCGGGGCATCGGCATAATCGATCTCCTCATCCGGCAGCGCACTCAACGAAGCAATTTGCGCTTTCTGCTCCTCCGTCAACGGAGGGAGTACGCTATGCGCCAGATTTTTGGCTGAATTTTTGCGCTTCATATCTTCCCCTCTCTTTAGCATCGGCCTTGCGTGCTGAAATGATACGCACGATCTCTACTGTATCGCCTTCGACATCCGTTTCGATCGTCGTATGCGCCACCAGCAGCAGCAAACAGGAGCCGACCATACCGAGCGTTTGCCAGCGTTCTTCTCCGCCCTCGATCCTCTCCAGCACGGACAAATGGTTGGGATCCAGAAAAACCCGTTGCGCAATCTCAAAACTGACGCGGTGTTTACGCTGGTTGCTGTGACTTTTATCCTGATTCCATTCAAAATAAACATACATTTTTGTAACTACATTTTGATTGTTATTTAATCAAAATACACTCCGCACGGCGGGATGTCAAAACCCCCTCATGCGTTCAACGCCCGCCTGCGGCCTCGATAAAAGTGCCGGTCACATAAGACGCGGCGTCAGACAGCAGCCAGGCGATCGCCTCCGCCACTTCCTGCGGCTGCCCGCCGCGCTGCATCGGCAAACTGTCCTTCACGCGATCCACCCGGCCGGGCTCGCCGCCGCTGGCGTGTATCTCGGTATAAATCAGTCCTGGCCGCACGCCGTTGACGCGGATACCCTGCGCCGCCACCTCCAGCGATAGCCCGATAGTCAACGAATCGACGGCGCCTTTCGAGGCGGCGTAATCGACGTATTCCCCCGCAGCCCCCAACCGGGACGCCGCGGAGGAAACGTTGACGATAGCGCCACCCTGCCCGCCATGACGTTGCGCCATGCGCTTCACCGCCTCGCGGCAACACAGGAAGTAACCGGTGACGTTGGTGCTAAGCACCTTATTGATGCGCTCGGCGGTCAACTGTTCAATGTTCGCCTGCTGGAACAGAATGATGGCGTTGTTGACCAGCGCGCTGAGCGTGCCCAGCCCGGCATCCAGCGCGCTGAACATCGCCATCACCTGCGCTTCATCGGCCACGTCGGCCTGCAGCGCCAGCGCCTTGCCGCCCTGCGCCTCGATCTCCGCCACCACCTGCCGTGCCGCATTTTCGTCACGCAGGTAATTCACGCCCACCGCATAGCCCTGCCGGGCCAGCAGCAAGGCGGTCGCGCGGCCAATCCCCCGGCTTGCGCCGGTCACCAATGCCACTTTCGTCATACTGTTTTTTCTCTGGTTAGCGATATCAACACAGCGGCCTGCGCGCAGGCGCCCCGTTTGCCGTCAGAGTATAGAGCAGCGCCCTAAAAAACGCGTCAAAGCTGAGCCAGGCGGCGCAGCTGCTTTTTAATGCGCGCTTTGACGCAGCCGTAGGCGTCCGGCGTCGTCACCTGATGCCCCCGTTGCAAGCCGGCAGCATGCAGGCCGCTATGGCTATGGTTCTGGGCATCGCCGCGAAAAGACAACAGCAACAGAACGAGCAGCGTCGCCACGCCTGAATACATCAACCGCCGCGAGGAGCCCGCAAGCGGGGAACCGTCAGTCTGCATGTTTTGCTCCCTCTGTTGTGATATCGAATGGCAGCAAAATAACTGAAATTCCCCCGAGCTCCCTTAACGCGAGATTAAAGCCAGATTAAGGTTTGCTTAAGAACGCGCAGGCAAAGTGGGTTTCCCCGTTGTCTTCCCGGCAGGGTTATAGTTAGATAATCGCGACTTGAGGATCTCAGCGGAACAAACGTGAACATACTGTTGGTAGAAGACGACCTGCAATTAGGCAAGGCGCTGTGCCGCGCATTGGAGCTGGCCGGCTTTAATTTGTGCTGGGTGCGCCTGCTCGCGGACGCGGAAAATAAACTTCCACCCGGCGGGTTCGATTTGATGCTGTTGGATCTCACGTTGCCGGACGGCGACGGTTTGCAGAAGCTGATCGCCTGGCGCGCCGCCGGGCAAAATATCCCCATCATCATCCTGACCGCCCGCGACCGCATCGAAAGCCTGGTGAACAGCCTGGACTCCGGTGCGGACGACTTTCTGGCCAAACCCTTTGCGCTGCCCGAACTCATCTCGCGCGTCAAGGCGGTCAACCGCCGTATGGCGGGCTTCGCTTCGCAAACCTGGAGCCTCGGCACGCTGTATCTCGACCCGGTCAACCATCAGGTGACACTGGATAACGCACTGCTGATGCTGTCGAAAAAAGAGTATCACCTGCTGCACGAGCTGATGCGCTGCGCCGGCACCGTGGTGCGCAAAGCGGTGTTGGAACAGCGGCTGTTCGGCCACGGTGACAGCGTGGAAAGCAACTCGCTGGAAGTGCACATGCATAATTTACGGCGCAAGATCGGTAAAGAAAGAATTATTACCGTACGCGGCATTGGCTATTTGCTGAAGAAAGAGTAGCGGAATGATCGGTTTCAAATCCTTCTTTATGCGCACCATTATTTTCCAGGTCCTGGCCATTTTATTATTGTGGGGGATCCTCGTCGCCTGGGTGAAATATTGGTATTACCCCGACATGGAAAAATATTTCGATAACCAGCAACGCATCGTCGCCGTGGGTATCGCCAATATTCTCGATGAAACCGGCACCGATAATATTGATTACCGCGGCATCATCACAACCATCGAAAGCATGTACATTGATTCCATCAATAATGGCATGCAGGATCAATTCGACTATCACCCGCTGTTCGTCGTTTACGATCGGGATAACCGGGTGCTTTACTGTTCGCAAACGGAGGGAGAACCGCTGCGCCTGCCGCCTTCGGTGCTGTCCGGCTCCGTCAATTACGCCGGCGCCAACTGGCACCTTGCCGGCAGCTGGAGCGAAAAGCGCCAGTACCGGGTGATCGTCGGCGAGTCGTTCAACGATCGCACCACGATCTTCGGCAATCCGGCGGAGAGCACCGCCGTACCGCTGCTGGGCATTCTGGCAGCCATTATCGTCACCTTGCTGTTTACCGCCTATTTCAGCCTGCGGCCGCTGCGCCAGATCGCCCGCACCATCTCCGATCGCCAGCCTGGCAACCTGTCGCCGATCAACGTCCGCGCGCAGTATCAGGAAATCCGGCCGGTGGTGGTGGAGGTCAACAAGCTGATGGCGCGCATCGACGCCGCTAACCAGCGCGAGAAACGCTTTATGGCCGACGCCGCGCACGAACTGCGCACGCCGATCGCCGCCGTGCTGGCGCAGCTGCACCTGCTGACCCAGGTCGGCGAGCAACAAGAGCGCCGGGAGATCATCGCCGACATGCAACAGGGGCTGGATCGCGCGGCATCGCTGTCGCGACAGCTGATCAACCTGGCCAAGCTGGAGGCGGAAGATTTCCCACTGAAAATTGAGGCGGTGGACATCTACGCAGAGATCGGCAAATGCATCGCGCAGCACGTCCCCTATGCGCTGGAAAAGGATGTGGAACTCTCGCTCGACGGCAGCGAGGACGTGGTGGTGAGTACCGATCGCCATGCGCTGATCGCCATCTTCACCAACCTGCTGGACAATGCGCTCAAGTACGCGCCACCCGGCAGCCGCATCGAAGCCAATATCCGCTCGTTGGCGCCGCTCGGCTGCTATATTACGTTGCGCGACAACGGCCCCGGGGTGAGCGAAGAACACCGTTCCCGCCTGTTTGAGCGCTTTTACCGCGTGCCCGGCACGCAGCAAACCGGCAGTGGACTGGGGTTGGCCATCGCCCGAAACCTGGCCGACAAAATCGGCGCACAGCTGCGCGTCACCGAAGGCCTCGACGATCGCGGCATCGGCTTCATCATCGATTTGCCGGAAAGTTACCGGCCACAGACTGAGAGTTAACAACGAGCATGATCGCCCCTGTTCTGCTGCAACGGCAGCAACTCGACCGGCTATGGGATATCGACCGCAGCGAAATTATCGACACCCTGTATCGCCTGCAGGACGGCAAGCTGCAGCCCTATGCAGAGTACTACGATGTGCGCGGCTGGGATCCGCACGATCGGGAAACCTATACGCCGATCCACGAAGCGTGCTTCGACCGCGGCGGCGCGTTCTTCGCGCTGTTCGAAGGCGAGGAGATCGTGGCGGCGGCGGCGTTGGATACCGAACCGCGCGGCCCGCAGCGGGATCTGCACCAACTGCTGTTCTTTTACGTCAGCGCGCACAAACGCGGCCAGGGATTGGGCAGGCAGCTGTTCCAGCTCTGCCTGCGTCAGGCGGCGCAAGAAGGCGCTGCCGGGCTGTACGTCTCCTCCATCCCCAACAAAAGCACCGTAGACTTCTATCTGGCGCAAGGGTGCCGGCTCATCGAACACCCGGATACGGAATTGTTCGCCCGTGAGCCGGAGGATATTCATCTGGTCTGCCCTGGCCGCTAGCGGCCGGAACTTAACGGGCGATGCGTATCACCGAACGCACGTCGCTTTTCTTGTTCAGATCCCACACCTCGGCGATCTCCGCCAACGCGTGTTCCTGCGTCTCGATAGTGAGCGCGCCCGTCGCCGCCAGTGCCAAAATCTCGGTCGCGTAGCGCTGCATCTCCGGGATCGGCGGGAAGTTGCCGGTACCGCTGCCGAGGATCTGCAGCTGATTGCTGCGCAATACCGCCGCCGGCAGCCGGATGTCCGGCGCGGCCATCGAGCCGACGTTGACCAGGCGAATGCCGCGTCCACCGGCGTAAGACGAGAGATCGTGATTGTTCAGCGTCGCGAGCAGCGCTTCAGTCGCCGGGCCCCAGATATAATCGACGATCACCTGATAACCGCCCGGCCCCGCCGCCGCCGCGAAGGCCTGCGTCAGCGCCTCGCCCTGCAGGCTCAGATCCACCGTGGCGTCTACGCCCAACGCCTCCAGCACGCTCAGCCGACGGCCGGCGGCAACGATACGTCCGGCCCCTGCCTGACGCGCTGCGGCAACCGCCAGTTTGCCCGAGGTGCCGGTGGCGCCGATGATCAGCACCGTTTCACCGGGCTGCAGATCCGCTCGCCAGCGCAACGGCAGCCAGGCGGCGAAGGCTGGGTTGATCAACGCCGCCGCCGTGGCGTCGTCCACCGCCTCCGGCACCGGCACCGTCCATGACGCGACGCTACGCTCAGCCATCGCACCGTAAGGACGGCGGAAGGAGGCAAAGTACACCCGTTTTCCGTCCGCCGTACGGCCCACGCCGTCGGTACCGGGCACAATCGGCAATTGCTTCGGGCTGGAATAGTGGGTGCCGGCGACGGTGGCGCGATCCAGCTGTTTGATGCCGGCCGCCAGAACGTCGATCGGCACTTCATTCGCCTGCGCCTGGGGCTCCTCAAAAGTGCCGAAAACCGGGGCTTGCCCCAGCGCTGTTACGATTGCCGCTTGCATGGTGACTCCTCAAATCGTGGGAACGTACAGGAAAGAATAGGCCGCTATAAAATAAAAAGGGACACCGCATGATGCGGTGTCCCCCGAACACAAACTTTGCCGAACGTGTTATTCGTAATCGCTCATCGGCACGCAAGAGCAGAACAGGTTACGGTCGCCGTACACGTCGTCCAGACGCTTAACGCTCGGCCAGTACTTGTTCTCGCGTACGCCGGCCACCGGGAACACCGCCAGCTCGCGGCTGTACGGGTGCTGCCAGTCGTTGACCAGCTCCGCCTGCACGTGCGGCGCATTCACCAGCGGGTTGTCTTCCAGCGGCCATTCGCCTTTGGCGACGCGGTCGATCTCGCTGCGGATCGCCAGCATGGCATCGATAAAGCGATCCAGCTCCACTTTGCTTTCCGACTCGGTCGGCTCGACCATCAGCGTGCCCGCCACCGGGAAAGACATGGTCGGCGCGTGGAAGCCGAAGTCGATCAGGCGCTTGGCGATGTCCATTTCGCTGATGCCGGTCTCTTCCTTCAGCGGACGAATATCGAGGATACATTCGTGCGCCACGCGGTGATCGCGGCCGGTATACAGGATCGGATACGCGTCTTTCAGACGAGTTGCGATGTAGTTGGCATTCAGGATCGCCATCTGGCTGGCCTGCTTCAGGCCTTCCGCGCCCATCATGCGGATGTACATCCAGCTGATAGGCAGGATGGAGGCGCTGCCGAACGGCGCCGCGGAAACCGCGCCCTGCTGGGTGGTTACGCCGTCGATCTGCACGACGCTGTGGCCCGGTACGAACGGAGCCAGGTGCGCTTTCACGCCGATAGGGCCCATGCCCGGGCCGCCGCCGCCGTGCGGGATGCAGAAGGTTTTATGCAGGTTGAGGTGCGAAACGTCCGCACCGATGTAGCCTGGCGTGGTGATGCCCACCTGGGCGTTCATGTTGGCGCCGTCCAGATATACCTGACCGCCGAACTGATGCACGATCTGGCACACTTCACGGATGGTTTCTTCATACACGCCGTGGGTCGACGGGTAGGTCACCATGATACAAGAGAGTTCTTCACCTGCCTGCTCTGCCTTGACGCGCAGATCGTGCAGATCGATGTTGCCGTTCTTGTCGCAAGCGACCACGACCACGCTCATGCCCGCCATTTGGGCAGAGGCCGGGTTGGTGCCGTGCGCCGAGCTCGGGATCAGGCAGACGTGGCGGCCCGCTTCGTTGCGGCTTTCGTGGTAGCGACGGATAGCCAGCAGGCCGGCGTATTCGCCCTGCGCGCCGGAGTTCGGCTGCATGCATACCGCGTCATAGCCGGTCAGCTGCACCAGCCACTGAGACAGTTGGCCGATCATCTGTTGGTAACCGGCAGCCTGCTCCGGCGGGCAGAACGGGTGCAGTTCGGAGAATTCAGGCCAGGTGATCGGGATCATTTCCGCCGCAGCGTTCAATTTCATGGTGCAAGAGCCCAGTGGGATCATCGCCTGGTTCAGCGCCAGATCCTTACGCTCCAAGCGATGCATGTAACGCATCATCTCGGTTTCGCTGTGATAGCGGTTGAATACCGGGTGGGTCAGGATCGGGTCCTGGCGCAACATGGCGGCCGGGATCGATACGCTGTTCTTGCTCACCGCCGCGTCCAGCGCGTCGATGTCCAGGCCGTGGTTGTCGCCGGCCAGCAGTGCGAACAGCGTTTGCACGTCTTCACGGGAGGTGGCTTCATCCAGCGTGATGCCCACGGCGCCGTGAATGTCGTTACGCAGGTTGATGCCGAAGCTCAGCGCACGTTCCAGCACGGCGGCTTTGTCTTTCACTTCAACGGTCAGGGTGTCGAACCAGGTGTTGTGGCGCAGCGTCAGACCGGCCTTCTGCAGCCCGGCGGCCAGAATGTCGGTCAGGCGGTGGATACGCCCGGCGATGCGCTGCAGCCCTTGCGGGCCATGGTACACCGCGTACAGGCTGGCGATGTTCGCCAGCAGCACCTGCGAGGTACAGATATTCGAGTTGGCCTTCTCGCGGCGGATATGCTGCTCGCGAGTCTGCATCGCCATGCGCAGCGCGGTGTTGCCGGCGGCATCGCGGGAAACGCCAATAATGCGGCCCGGCATCGAACGCTTGAACTCGTCGCGGCAGGCGAAGAAGGCGGCGTGCGGGCCACCGTAGCCCATCGGCACGCCGAAGCGCTGCGCGGAGCCGAACACCACGTCGGCACCCTGCTTGCCCGGCGCGGTCAACAGCACCAAAGCCATGATGTCGGCGGCCACGCTGGTGATGATTTTGCGCGATTTCAATTCGGCCAGCAGCGCGCTGTAGTCGTGCAGCTCACCGGTGGTGCCCACCTGTTGCAGCAGCACGCCGAACACGCCGTCCAGCTCCAGCACTTTTTCCGCTTTATCGACGATGACGTCGAAGCCGAAGGTTTCGGCGCGGGTGCGCACCACGTCCAGCGTTTGCGGATGCACGTCGTCAGCCACGAAGAAGCGGTTGGCGTCTTTCAGTTTACTGGCGCGTTTGGCCAACGCCATCGCTTCGGCGGCGGCGGTCGCTTCATCCAACAGCGATGCGGAAGCCAGATCCAGGCCGGTGAGATCGAGGGTCACGGTCTGGAAGTTCAGCAGCGCTTCCAGGCGGCCCTGCGACACTTCCGGCTGATAAGGGGTATAAGCGGTGTACCAGCCCGGGTTTTCCAGCATGTTGCGCAGGATCACCGGCGGCGTCAGTACGGCGCTGTAGCCCATGCCGATATAGGATTTGTAGCGCTGATTTTGCGAGGCGATCGCCTTCAGCTCAGCCAGCGCCTGGTGTTCGGTCGCCGCGTCGCCGACCGGCGGCGGCCCCGGCAGCTGAATGTCCGCCGGCACGATCTGTTGGATCAGCGCGCTGAGCGAGCGAGCGCCCACCGCTGCCAGCAACTCCTGGCGTTGTTCCGCAGAAGAGCCGATGTGGCGTTCAATGAACGCTTCGCTGTGTTCGAGTTGGCTGAGTGTCTGAGTCATTGCTACAAATTCCTGAATGCTTGCGTGATACGGGATATAGCTTGAACGGTAACTAAAACGCCCCGGCCGAAAGGCCTGGGGCGCGGTCACGATTACTCGTCGATCGAGGCCTGATAAGCCGCGGCGTCCAGCAGGTTCGCCAGCTCGCCTTCGTCGGCGGCTTTAATCTGGAACAGGAAGCCGTCACCGTAAGGTTCGCTGTTCACCAGCTCCGGGGAGCTTTCCAGCTCGCTGTTCACCGCCACGATTTCGCCGCTGATTGGCGCGTAAATGTCCGACGCCGCCTTGACGGATTCCGCCACGGCGCAATCTTCACCGGCGGCGACGTTGCGGCCCACTTCAGGCAGATCGACAAACACCATATCGCCCAGCAGTTCCTGCGCATGTTCGGTGATGCCTACGGTGTAAACGCCGTTACCTTCTGAACGAACCCACTCGTGGGAGGATGCGTATTTCAATTCTGTTGGCACATTGCTCATAGCCGGTTACTCCTTCGAAGAAATAATTTCCCGTCGTCTTTCACACTGCAGCGTTGTTGGCTGCATACGTTCACCTCGGTCACTTACCGCAGTAAGCTCCCGAGGACTCGCGCACTCGCCGCCTGGCCGCGGCGCGAAATCCCTAGGGAAGAATCAATAAAAATCAATTTGTCAGCGGCTTGCCGGCGCGAACGAAACCGGGCTTGGTCACTTTGACCGGCATTTCACGGTTGCGGATCTGCACGATGGCCTGCTCACCGATGCCGGCAGGCACGCGCGCCAGCGCGATGCTGAAGCCCAGCGTCGGAGAGAACGAGCCGCTGGTGATCACGCCTTCGTGGGTTTGCCCCGCCGCGTCGGTGAAACGCACTGGCAGCTCATTACGTAATACGCCTTTTTCCGTCATGATCAAGCCGACCAGTTGCTCGGTGCCCTGCTCGCGCTGTTGTTCCAGCGCTTCGCGGCCGATGAAACGGCGATCTTCCGGCTGCCAGGCGATGGTCCAGCCCATGTTGGCGGCCAGCGGCGAAACGCCTTCATCCATCTCTTGCCCGTAGAGGTTCATGCCCGCTTCCAAACGCAGCGTGTCGCGCGCGCCCAGACCGGCCGGCTTGACGCCCGCGGCCAGCAATTTTTGCCAGAAATCCGCCGCCTGCTCTTTCGGCAGCGCGATCTCATAGCCGGCCTCGCCGGTGTAACCGGTGGTGGCGATGAACAGCTCGCCGGCCTGCACGCCGAAGAACGGCTTCATGCCTTCGACCGCACTTTTTTGTTCCGGGGTGAACAGCGTGCCGGCACGCTCTTTGGCTTGCGGGCCCTGCACTGCGATCAGCGCCAGATCGTCGCGCACCGTCAGCGCTACGCCATACGGCGCGGCGTGCTCTTCGATCCAGGCCAGGTCTTTGTCGCGCGTGGCGGAGTTCACCACCAGGCGGAAATAGTCTTCAGTGAGGAAATAAACGATCAGGTCGTCGATCACGCCGCCGGAGGCATTCAGCATGCCGGTATACAGCGCTTTGCCAGGTTGGGTCAGTTTGGCGACGTCGTTCGCCAGCAGGTAGCGCAGGAACTCGCGGGTGCGGGCGCCGTGCAGATCCACAATGGTCATGTGAGACACGTCGAACATGCCGGCATCCTGACGCACCGCGTGGTGCTCATCGAGCTGCGAGCCGTAATGCAGCGGCATCATCCAGCCGTGAAAGTCTACCATGCGCGCACCGCACGCCACGTGCTGGTCGTACAGTGGGGTTTGCTTTGCCATCTTTTCCCTCTTTCCACTCGTCGCTAGAAGTTAGGGTGCTGCCACGCAATGCGGCGGAGCCTGGCTCGCGGCCCGATCGCCATGGCGTACTGACTGCTCAACACAAATGCTGCGCCGGGACGGGCGGAAACTGCGTGCAACCGCCGTGACGCAAACGATACCTTTCCCTCGAACTTATCACCGAACGACCACATTAACCATAAGTTAAAATAGGCTCATCGCCGTTCCGGGGCGGTAAAACGCCGGGCTAGTGTGCAGAGTTTTTCACTGGAAAAATGCGCCTTAAGGCACAAAATTAACAATTAAAGCGGCAAAACGCCGAACTTATATAACAAACCTATGGCCTCACATAGGATCCGGACTTTTGATAACCGAACATGGGATTAGAAAAAGTAATGATAAAAAGCGGCTGAAATTAGATTATTTCAAATGAAGGGTTTTATAAGGAAAAGCGATGGCATAAGGCGAGAAGCGCGAGCCCGATGAGGGCTCGCAGAAGGCGGGGTGTCAGGCAAGCCACTCGGGCAGATCGTTCAGGCCCATCGCCTGACGCACCAGCTTAGGCTTGACGCCAGGCAGGCTGTCCGCCAGCCGCAGACCCACATCGCGCAGCAGCTTTTTGGCCGGGTGGTTGCCGTCGAACAGTTCGCGGAAACCCTGCATGCTGGCCAGCATCACCGCCGCGCCATGTTTGCGACGGCGCTCATAGCGGCGCAGATAGAGGTGCTGGCCGATATCCTTGCCCTGCCGCTGCAGGCGGCGCAGTTCGGAAATCAGCTCGGCGGCATCCATAAAGCCCAGGTTCACGCCCTGCCCGGCCAGCGGATGCACGGTATGCGCCGCATCGCCTACCAGCGCCAGACGGTGCGCGGCGAAACTGCGCGCATAGCGACCGGTCAACGGGAACGCCAAGCGTTCGCTTTCCAGGCTGCAAGCCCCCAGGCGCATGTCGAAGGTCATCGCCAGTTCGCGGTTGAATTGCTCCGGTTCAAGCTGTTTGAGCCGTTCGGCGTCTTCCGGCGTCACCGACCAGACGATGGAGCTCAAATGCGGATCGCTGAACGGCAGGAACGCCAAAATGCCGTCACCGTGGAAAATTTGCCGCGCCGTCGCCTGATGCGGTTCTTCGGTGCGAATGGTGGCCACCAGCGCGTGGTGGCGGTAATCCCAGAAGGTGAGCGGAATATCGGCGTGCTGACGCAGCCACGACTGGGCACCATCGGCGCCGATCACCAGCCGGGCGGTCAGCATGCGCCCGTCCTCCAGCGTGACGAAGGCGTCATTTTCGCCCCATGCCACCTGCTTGAGTGCGGCCGGGGTAATCAGCGTGATGTCCGACAGGCTTTCGGCGCGTTTCCACAGCGCCTGCTGGATCACCGAGTTTTCGATGATGTGGCCGAGATGGCTGAAGCCGCACTCGTCGCCGCGGAAAGCAATCTTGCCGAAGCTGTCGCGATCCCACACTTCCATCGCGTTGTAGGCGCTGGCGCGCAATTGGAGAATGTCGTCCCACACGCCGATGTGCTGCAGCAAACGCTCGCTGGCGGCATTGATGGCGGAGACGCGCAGGGCCGGCTGTTCCGACGGCGGCGCCATCTCCGGCTGACGCTGCTCCAGCACCGCCACGCGCAGCCCGCTGCCCTGCAGGCCGCAGGCCAACGCCAGCCCCACCATACCGCCCCCGGCGATAATCACGTCAAATGATTGCATGCTGCTCGATTTCCTTAAATAACGCGCGACGCCTTACCGCGTCGCGCTTTGGGCGCGTTAAAGCGCCCGACTATGTCTCTAACGTTCCACCCAGCCCAGCGTTCGCTTGGCGAAGGCATCGCGTACCGCCGGCAAACGTTCCATCGCCATCAGCCCCAGGCTGCGGCCGACTACCAGCGGGGCATAACGGTTGGCGAACAGGTGGATCAACCCATCGGTCACGCCGATCGTCGCCTGCTGATCGTTTTGCCGCCGCTGCTGGTAGCGGCTCAGCAGTGCATAACCGCCGGCGTCTTCGCCGCTGTCTACCGCTCCCGCCAGCGTTTCCGCCAGCGACATCACGTCGCGCAGGCCAAGGTTGAACCCCTGCCCGGCGATCGGGTGCAGCGTCTGCGCGGCGTTGCCCACCAGCGCCAGCCGGTGGCTGACATGGCGATCGGCGGTCAGCAGGCTGAGCGGATAACTGTGCCGTTTACCGGCCTTGAGGATACGCCCCAGCCGCCAGCCGAAGGCCTGTTGCAGCTCGGCGATAAAGCGCTCGTCGTCCCAGGCATCCACTCGGGCGCGATCTTCGCGCGCATGGCACCACACCAGTGAACTGCGCCCCTGCGACATCGGCAACAGCGCCAGCGGCCCATAGCGGGTAAAGCGCTCGAAGGCGCGCCCCTGCGGATCTTCCGCCGTGGTGACGTTGGCGATGGTGGCAAACTGCGGATAGTCCTCCTGCCGCCACTGCATGTTGCAGGCCTGCGCCAGCGCCGAACGCGAACCGTCGGCCGCCACCAGCAGCTGCCCGCACAGGCGCTGACCGTTGTCCAGCAGCACCTCTGCCCGCTCTGCGGTGCGAATCACGTCCACCACCCGCGCCGGGCAGTGCAGCGTAACGCCCGGCGCCTTCGCCAGCAGTGCGAACAGCCGCTGCCCGGCGTCGTGCAGCTCGATCACCTGGCCGAGCGCATCGACCTGATAATCTTGCGCCCGCAGATTTACGAAACCGGCGTGGCCGCGATCGCTGACGTGCACCTGAGTGATCGGCGTGGCGCAATCGCGCAGCGCCGGCCAAACGCCGATGCGCGCCAACTGTTGGCAGGTGCCCTGCGCCAATGCGATGGCGCGGGCGTCAAAGCCTGGGTGGCTGCGGTCATCCGGCCGGGTCGCCTCGACCAGATCTACCGCCATCCTTCCCTGAGTAAGCGACGAGATAGCCAGCGCCAGCGTCGCGCCCGCCATACCGCCGCCAACGATAATTACGCTCATTTTATGACCTTGCCGCCGCCATCAACGCTTCGATAGCATCGGCGTCTTTCACCACGGTGGCGGTCAGGTTTTCATTGCCGTCGGCGGTGATCACGATGTCGTCCTCGATACGGATACCGATGCCGCGGTATTCCGCCGGCACGTCCGCATCCGGCGCAATGTACAGCCCCGGCTCCACGGTCAGCACCATGCCCGGCTCCAGCAGCCGATCGCGGCTCGGCGTGCCGTAGTGGCCGACGTCGTGCACATCGAGGCCCAGCCAGTGGCTCAGCCCATGCATGAAGAATTGACGGTGCGCCTGCTCGGCGATCAGCGGGTCGACTTCACCTTTCAACACGCCCAGCTCCACCAGCCCGACCACCATGATGCGCACCACTTCGTCGTTGACTTCGCGGATGCTGGTGCCGGGTTTGAACAATTCCAAAGCGCGCAGCAGCGACGCCAGCACGATGTCGTACACCGCGCGCTGCGGCTTGCTGAACTTGCCGTTGACCGGGAAGGTGCGGGTGATATCCCCGGCATATCCCTGGTACTCGCAGCCGGCGTCGATCAGCACCAAATCGCCGTCGCGCATCGGGCTCTCGTTCTCGGTGTAGTGCAGGATACAGCCGTTTTCGCCGCTGCCGACGATGGTGTTGTAAGAGGGGTAGCGGGCGCCGAGGCGGGTGAATTCATGGTGAATTTCCGCTTCCAACTGATATTCGAACATGCCCGGGCGGCATTTTTCCATCGCGCGGGTATGCGCCAACGCGCTGATCTCACCGGCGCGGCGCATCACCGCCAGCTCTTCCGGTGACTTGAACAGCCGCATGTCGTGCAGCCACGGCCGCCAGTCGGTCACGGTGGCCGGCGCCTGCAGATTCTGGCGGAACCCCTTGCGCAGCTTGTCCAGCGCGCCGAACAGGATCTGATCGGCATAGGCGTATTCGCCCTGCGCGTGGTAGACCACGTCCAGGCCGTTGAGCAGCAGGTGCAGCTGGTCATTGATTTCATCGAACGGCAGCGCGCGATCCACGCCCAGCTTCGCCGGCGCGGCGTCTTGCCCCAGACGGCGGCCAAACCAGATTTCCGCCGTCAGATCGCGCACCCGGTTAAACAACACGCTGTGGTTGTGCGTTTCGTCGCTTTTAATCAGCACCAGCACCGCTTCCGGCTCATTGAAGCCGGTCAGGTACCAAAAGTCGCTGTTCTGCCGATAGGGATAGTCTGAATCTGCACTGCGCGTCGTTTCCGGCGCAGAGAAAATAACCGCCGCACTGGCCGGCGCCATTTTCGCCAACAGCGCCTGACGGCGGTTGTTGAATTCCTGCTGAGTCATTACCTTCTCCTGAAATCATGCCATCCGCACCGCCGGCGGAGGGGCGATAGAACGTTTAGTGCAACGTCGGTTTGATGTTTTCCGGCGCCGTCGGCTTGTGACGGGTGAATTCGCCGTGGCACATGATGGCGGCGACCCGCACATATTCCGCCACTTCTTCCAGCGACTGTTCCAATTCTTCCTGATCTTCGTCTTCGTCGTAGCCCAGCTGCGCGATGTTGCGCAGATCGTCGATCGCTTCACCGACCTCGTCTTTCACCTGAGCCAGCTTCGGCTGCATCATGCCCAGCCCGAGCAGGAAGTGGTTGACCCAACCGCCCAGCGCATCGGCGCGATCGAACACGCTGACGATCTCCCCTTCAGGCAGCATCAGTTGGAATAGGAATTCATCGTCTTCCAGCGTTTCACGCGTTACTTCATACAGCTGTTGCAGCGGTTGGCTGAGCGCCTGCGGGAAGGCCACGCCTTCGTTGGTCAGATCGTGCACCAGCGCCTGCCAGCCGGCGTCACGGCTGCCGCCGCACAGCAGGCCGCTGATCAGGCCGTGCATTTCTGCCGCGGTCAACGCCACCGACTGCTGGTTGAGGGCCACGGTCAAAGATTGGTAACTTGGAAATGTATTCTGTATAGACATGCGCATTCGTCATCGTTGGCAGGATAAGTTCGTGTTATGCTACCACCAAGGTCCGTCGCTATACCAGATAAGCGCGACACCTCAGTGGCTAGTTATAATCGCGATGTGGCAGGTTTCACACTGCGCCGTCGGGTGGCGAAAGTGCGGTAAATACGCATTTTGAAACCCTTTTTTGACTGGCAATGTGCGCCACAGTAGATTACAACCAGGTACTGAAAAAGGGGTTGTATCTTGGTACCGAGGTATATATAGTGGCGCCCGCTTTGACGGCCCGGCCAGGGCGGACAAGGCTGGCGCGAAATTTAGGCAGGAAGGTGGCATGTCTGCACAACCGGTAGATATTCAAATTTTTGGCCGCTCGTTAAGAGTCAATTGCCCGCCAGAACAACAAGATGCGTTGAATATGGCGGCGGACGATCTTAACCAACGGTTGCAAGATCTTAAAGTTCGCACTAGAGTCTCCAATACTGAGCAACTGGTTTTCATCGCGGCATTGAACGTCTGTCACGAACTTGCTCAAGAACGGTTGAAAACCCGTGACTATGCGTCCAATATGGAACAACGCATACGGATGCTGCAGCAGACCATTGAACAAGCGCTGCTTGAACAAGGTCGCATCTCTGAACGTCAGGATGCACAATTCGAATAACTTAAGTTGTTGAAATCAAAGTTTCGGCAACGAGTACAAAATTTCTCTGAGATGTTCGCCAGCGGGCCAGTCCCCTGAGCCGATATTTAGTACAAACAGAATGTGTTGCTCCGCGATCGGTGAGCACGCTCGGTGCGCCGAGAAGCCTTAAGATTGCGACGGCACGTTCACCTTGAACCATGGGTTCAAGGGTTACAGCCTGCGACGGCATCTCGGAGATTCCCCTTCTCAGCGGTTTATGTGTGCTGAACGCCACACTGAGCAAGCCTGATACGATGTCTTTTCAACCCCAATTCGCGCAGCAGCGCCAAGCCATTCGCCAACTCATTCGCCAACGCCGACGCGAACTTACGCCGGATCAGCAACGCTTTGCCGCAGACAAGATAACCGAGCGCCTTGCCGCACATGCACGCATTCAGGCGGCGCACAGCATCGCGGTATTTTTGTCGTTTGACGGCGAACTCGATACCGAGCCGCTGATCGAGCAGCTGTGGACGCTCGGCAAACGGGTTTACCTGCCGGTGCTGCACCCGTTCAGCCCGGGTCACCTGCTGTTCCTGCGCTATGCGCCGGAAACGCCGCTGGTACGCAATCGCTTCAATATTCTCGAGCCCCGCCTCGATGTGCGCCAGGTGTTGCCGCTGGGCGAACTTGACGTCGTGCTGACGCCGCTGGTGGCATTCGATCATACCGGGCAGCGTTTGGGCATGGGGGGCGGTTTTTACGATCGCACCCTGCAAAACTGGCGCAGCGGCGGCCCCTATCCCATCGGTTTGGCCCATGATTGCCAGCAGGTGGAGCGCCTGCCGACCGAGCACTGGGATATCCCGCTGCCGGAAATCCTCACCCCGCTCTGCAGCTGGGCGTGGCACGAGCCCAAATAGCAAAAGGCCGGATCGCTCCGGCCTTTTTCGTTGCGGCAAGCCGCCGAATCAGAACAGCAGACGGGCGCGAATGGTGCCGTCGATGGCCTTCATGCGCTGCAGCGCAGCGTCGGCGCGTGCGATTTCCGCTTCGATGTCGATCACCACGTAGCCGATTTCCGGCCCGGTTTGCAGATACTGGGCGGCGATGTTAACCCCCTCTTCGGCGAAGATCTGGTTAATCTGCGTCAGCACACCCGGACGGTTTTCGTGGATGTGCAGCAGGCGGCTGGCGTTCGGACCATGCGCCGGCAGCGACACTTCCGGGAAGTTGACGGCGGACAGAGTCGATCCGTTGTCGGAGTATTTCGCCAGCTTGCCGGCCACTTCGTCGCCGATGTTCTCCTGCGCTTCCTGCGTGGAACCGCCGATGTGCGGCGTCAGCAGCACGTTGTCGAACTCACACAGCGGCGAGTTGAACGGATCGCTGTTGGTCGCCGGCTCTTCCGGGAAGACGTCGATCGCCGCGCCCGCCAGGTGATTGCTGGCCAGCGCGTCGCACAGCGCGGGAATATCCACCACGGTGCCGCGCGAGGCGTTGATCAGAATCGCGCCCGGTTTCATCAGCGCCAGCTCTTCCGCCCCCATCATGTTCTTGGTGGCCAGCGTTTCCGGCACGTGCAGCGTCACCACGTCGCTCATATTGAGCAGATCGGACAGATGGCGCACCTGCTGCGCGTTACCTAACGGCAGCTTGTTCTCGATATCGTAGAAGAACACTTTCATGCCCAGCCCTTCGGCCAGAATGCCCAGCTGGGTGCCGATGTGGCCGTAGCCGATGATGCCCAGCTTTTTGCCGCGCGCCTCATAAGAGCCCACGGCCAATTTGTGCCACACGCCGCGGTGCGCCTTGGCGTTGGCGGCCGGAATACCGCGCAGCATCAACAGCAGCTCGCCCAGCACCATTTCGGCCACGGATCGGGTATTGGAGAAGGGGGCGTTGAAGACCGGAATACCGCGTTTGGTCGCCGCTTTCAGATCAACCTGGTTGGTGCCGATGCAGAAGCAGCCCACCGCCACCAGTTTTTCTGCGGCGGCAAACACCTCTTCGGTCAGATGCGTACGCGATCGGATGCCGACGAAGTGTGCATCGCGGATGGATGCCTTCAGCGATTCGGTGTCTAACGCACCCTTGTGGTATTCGATGTTGGTATAACCGGCGGCACGTAAATTATCGACCGTGCTCTGATGAACCCCTTCCACCAACAGGAATTTAATCCTGTCTTTCTCCAATGATACTTTTGCCATTTACCCGACCCTATGTTCAGACTTCAGAAGCGGCTGTGACGACACAGCTCCCATCCAACATAACAAAAATAACGCGGGCGGCAATACAAACGATTGCCTGCCCGGCAGGACAAGGCGCAGCGTTCATGGCGGTTTACGGCAGAAAATGCCATAGGGAAAGTTTTCGGCAGAAGCTTTGGGGAGTCAGGTTTCACAATGTGACATAAGTCACCAAATTTGCCGTTTTTCAGAAAAGATATTTTAACCGAAGAATTATGCGGCCCGGCGCTACCGGGCCACAGACGGCGGAGGCTTATTTGACCACTTTCACGCCTTCCGGGGTGCCGACCAGCGCCACGTCCGCGCCGCGGTTGGCGAACAGCCCCACGGTCACCACGCCGGCGATGCCGTTGATCTTGTTCTCCAGCGCGATGGGGTCGGTGATGCTCAGGTTATGCACATCGAGGATCACGTTGCCGTTGTCGGTCACCACGTTCTGGCGATACTCCGGCAGGCCGCCGAGTTTCACCAGCTCGCGCGCCACGTAAGAGCGGGCCATCGGGATCACTTCCACCGGCAGCGGGAACTTGCCCAGCACGTCCACCTGCTTGCTGGCGTCGACGATGCAGATGAATTTCTTGGCGATGGCAGCGATGATCTTCTCGCGCGTCAGCGCAGCGCCGCCGCCCTTAATCATCTGCATATGACCGTTGATTTCGTCCGCGCCGTCCACGTAGATATCGAGCGAGTCCACTTCGTTGCTGTCGAACACGTGGATGCCGAGGCTTTTCAGCTTGGCGGTGGAGGCGTCTGAGCTGGACACCGCGCCTTCGATCTGGTGCTTGATGGAGCCCAGCGCGTCAATAAAGTGGGCGGCGGTAGAGCCGGTGCCAACCCCGACGATGGTGCCCGGCGTCACGTATTCCAGCGCCGCCCAGCCCACCGCTTTTTTCAGTTCATCCTGCGTCATAATATGTCCCTTGCCTCTGTACGAAAACGTGTGCGTATTATAGGGTAAAACGCTGTTTTTCACGCCGGCAGGATCACACTTATTTACCGCAGCCCGCATTTTTACCCGCTTGGCGGCGAGCTGGGGGCGTGATTTTTCCACCTGCGCCGTGCGCAAAATGTGGCATAGTGCCGGTATCATTCTAATTTAAGGGATATCTTTCCGATGAAACGCCCAGACTATCGTACGCTGCAAGCGCTGGACGCGGTGATCCGTGAGCGCGGCTTCGAGCGCGCCGCGCAAAAACTCTGTATCACGCAATCGGCGGTATCCCAACGCATCAAACAGCTGGAAAACCTGTTCGGCCAACCGCTGCTGGTCCGTACCGTGCCGCCGCGCCCGACCGAACAAGGGCAAAAGCTGCTGGCGTTGCTACATCAGGTGGAATTGCTGGAAGAAGAGTGGCTCGGCAACGACACCGGCATCGATACGCCGCTGCTGCTGTCGCTGGCGGTCAACGCCGACAGTCTGGCAACCTGGCTGCTGCCGGCACTGAAACCGGTGCTGGCGGACTCCCCCATTCGCCTGAATCTGCAGGTGGAAGATGAAACCCGCACCCAGGAGCGGCTACGCCGCGGTGAGGTGGTGGGCGCGGTGAGTATTCAGCCGCAGCCGCTGCCGAGCTGCCTGGTGGATCGGCTGGGAGCGCTGGACTACCTGTTCGTGGCCTCCAGCGGCTTCGCCGAGCGCTACTTCCCGAACGGCGTCACCCGTTCCGCGCTGTTGAAAGCGCCGGCGGTGGCCTTCGATCATCTCGACGACATGCATCAGGCATTCCTGCAGCAGAACTTCGATCTGTCGCCGGGCAGCGTGCCCTGCCACATCGTGAACTCATCGGAAGCCTTCGTGCAGCTGGCGCGTCAGGGCACCACCTGCTGTATGATCCCGCATCTGCAGATCGAAAAGGAGCTGGCATCCGGTGAACTGATCGATCTGACGCCGGGGCTGTACCAGCGCCGCATGCTGTACTGGCACCGCTTCGCGCCGGAAAGCCGCATGATGCGCAAAGTGACCGACGCGCTGCTGGAACACGGTCACCTGGTGCTGCGTCAGGATTAAAACGAAAAAAGGTTCGCCGCAGCGAACCTTTTCTTCAATACGATAACCTTACTGCGCGGCGTTACGCTGCAGCTCGAACACCACGTCCACCTGATCGTCGAAGTGAATGCTTTGCTGTTCATAGGTTTGCGCCGCGTCGCTTTCCGCCGCTGCACCGGCCGCCTTATACATCCGCGCCACCGGCATCGGCTGGTAGTTGGCGACCCGATAGCGAATGCTGTACACCGGCCCCAGCTTGGCGTGGAAGCCCTTGGCCAGGGATTCGGCCTGCTGAGTCGCGTTCTCGATAGCTTTTTGCCGCGCCTGCTCGCGATACACGTCCGGCTTGGCGACGCCCAGCTCCACCGCGCGGATCTCGTTCAGGCCGGATTTCAGCGCACCGTCCAGCAGCTCGTTCAGCTTGTCCAGCTGACGCAGGGTCACCTGCACCTGGCGCACCGCCCGGTAGCCCTTCAACACCGACTCGCCGGTTTTCAGGTAATCGTATTCCGGCTGGGTGCGCAGGTTGGCGGCGCTGATGTCTTTCTTCTCGATGTTGTTTTTCTGCAGGAAATCAAAGTACTGCGCCACGCGCTCGTCCACCTGCTTCTTCGCCTGGGCGGCGTCTTTGGAGGAAACGCTCACTTCGATCGCCAGGGTGGCGATATCCGGCGTGGCGTCCACGCTGGCGGTGCCGGAGGTGACGACGTGCGGCCCTTCAGGCACTTCAGCCGCCTGCAGCGCCATCGGTAACGTCCCTAATCCGACCATTGCGGCCATAGCCAATGCTTTTAGCTTCACAGTGTCTCCTTAATGACAGGCTGTCTCTGATCGCCGGCTTTTCCCTGTGAGAACCGCCGGATTCCTGGCATCAAACGTAGCATATCGCACGGCGTTTTGAATTCGGATTAGTGACAAATTCTTATAAATTTGCCCCCTGCCAGGCCAGCTGCAGCGCGATGCCCCACATCACCAGCCCGACCAGCGCGTTGATGATGCGCTGCGCCCGCTGCGTGTTCAGCCACGGCGCCAGCCAGGAGGCCAGCAGCGCCAGGCCGAAGAACCACACCGCCGACGCGCTGACCGCGCCAAGCGCGAACCAGGAGCGCACGTCCGCCGTCAGCTGCCCGCCCAGGCTGCCGAGCACCACAAAGGTGTCCAGGTACACGTGCGGGTTCAGCCAGGTGACCGCCAGCATGGTGACCACGAGGCGCCAGCGGCTCTGCGCCAGCTCCTGCGCCGCGGCCTGCGCCGGTTGCGGGCTGAAGGCGGAACGGAACGCGCCCCACCCGTACCACAGCAGAAACGCCACCCCGCCCCAGGTGACCAGCGCCAGCAGCAGCGGCGAACGGGTCAGCAATGCGCTGCCGCCGAAAATCCCGGCGCAGATCAGCACGATATCGCTCAGCGCGCACAGCGAGGCAATCATCAAATGATACTGGCGGCGAATACCCTGGTTCATCACGAATACGTTCTGCGGGCCCAGCGGCAGGATCATGGCGGCGCTCAGGGCAAAACCCTGCAGGAAGACGGCTAACATGGGAGATTCCTCGAATGATAAAAGGCGCCGGACGAAGGCGCGTGTCGGTCAACACGCGCATCATACGAGGAAGCGATCATTAGGTGAAATTGATGTTTCTAATCCAGTATCAGAGACGCTAATACTTAAATCGGCGTGACGAACCCCAGCTCCTGAGAGATGCGTTGCGCGGTGGCCAGCACCGGTTTGATCAGGCTTTTGACGCCGATCTGCTGCAGCTTGGCGGTCGGCAGAGAAACCGACACCGCATAAGGCACGCGCTGTTGAATATCGAACACCGGTGCCGCCACGCAGGAGACCCCCAGCTCGTTTTCCTCGCGATCCATCGCCATGCCGCGCTGACGAATATCGGCCAACTCCTCATACATCTTCGGCAGCTCGGTAATGGTATTGCGCGTCAGCGTCTGAATCTCCTGCTGGTGAGTCTGCCAGTAGTGAGCCGGGTAATCATCGTTGCCGTAAGCCATGAAGATTTTACCCATCGCCGAACAGTACAGCGGCATATGCTGGCCGATATAGGCGCGGGTGCGCATCATGCCGGTGGTCGGCTCCAGCTTGTAGATCAGGATGACGTGGTCGTCTTCGCGGCTGGAGAAGTTGACCGTCTCGCCCACTTCCAGGTTCAGCTGTTCCAAATGCGGCGCGGCCACGTGAATGATGTTGAGTGACGACAGCGCCTTCTGGCCGATGGAAATGAACTTGGTGGTCAGACGGTAGCTGCCCGGCGACGGCGCCTGGGTCACATAGCCGCTGGTGTGCAACCCCTGTAGCAAGCGGTGCACCGTGCTCTTGTTCATGCCGGCCAGCTCGGACAGATGCGCCAGCGGACATCCGTTGGGGAAATTGCTCAGGATCTCAATCAACTGCAAACCGCGGAACAGGCTTTGGCTGCCCAACGGTTTGTCTTTCTTGTCATCTTTCTCGTCGACGGCTTTCAGGCTCATAGCGAAAATCTCTCCAGTGTCGAACCGCCAACCGGCGCTGCGGCGAAGTCAGCAGGCTCTTTGCCGGGCATGTTACCCCAAGGCCCGCATCAGGTGAAGACGGAACGCCGTTTCATTGTCCGCAGCGGGCCAAAAATCCGCAATATTTCCCCCACATTGAAGTGAGCCATCGGTCACATTTCCGCAAAGTAAAAAATAACTCATTGTTTAATAACAACAATTAAAACCTCATCGCCTTTGATTTAGCGCAACGAACGTCATATTATTTTTGAAACTGAATTTCGCATGTTGAAATTTAAAGGCCAGATACTCACCAGCGGTTTAGCTGATTTGCCCGGCATCTTCGCACGGGCGCAACACCAGGGGCGCATCACATGACTATCGATAATGCGGCACAACCCATCCTTACCCTCAACCACATCGTCAAGCGATTTGGCGGCAACGTGGCGGTCAACGACGTCAGCCTACAGGTGATGCCGGGCGAGGTTCTGGCGTTGCTGGGCGAAAACGGCGCCGGTAAATCGACGCTGATCAAAGTGCTGGCGGGCGTCTACCCGCGCGACGGCGGCGATATTCGCTTTCAGGGCGCAAGCATCGCCTCCGCCGCCGCGATAAAAAGCGCCAGCCGCCAGCCGATCGCTTTTATTCATCAGGATCTCGGCCTGATCGAATGGATGACGGTGGCGGAAAACATGGCGCTGGTGATGGGGTTTCCCCGCCGCTTTGGGTTGATCGACTGGCGCGCCATTCGCCGCCGGGCGGCGCAGGCGCTGCACGACGTCGGCATCGCACTCGATCCCGATGCGCGCGTTTTCGAACTGTCGCGCACCGAAAAATCGCTGCTGGCGATCGCTCGCGCGGTGGCGGTCAATGCCGAGCTGCTGGTGCTGGATGAACCGACCGCCTCCCTGCCCGCCAACGACGTGCGTCATCTGTTCGCCGTGATCAACCGGCTGCGCGCCAAAAAGGTCGGCATGATTTACGTCACCCACCGCCTGGACGAAGTGATCGAAATCGCCGACCGGATCTGCGTGATGCGCGACGGGCGCTATGTCGCCGGCGGCCGCACCGCCGACTACTCGCTGCGCGATCTGGTGCAAACCATCGTCGGCGAAGCGATGGCGGACGATCAGCGCGAACCGCTGCCGGAACATCGTCCGCCGGTGCTGCAGCTCGATAGCGTCACGGTGGGCGATATCGGCCCGGTGAGCTTCGACTTGCAGCCGGGCGAGATGCTGGCGCTGGCCGGCCTGCGCGGGGCCGGACAAGAAGAAATTGGCCGGCTGCTGTTCGGGTTGCGCCAGGCCGACGGCGGCACGATTCGGTTTCGCGATCGACCCTATCAGGCGAGCACCCCGCAGCAGGCAATGGCCTGCGGCGTTTCGCTGGTGGCGGGCGATCGCACCGGCGAAAGCCTGGTGATGTCGATGACCGTGCGTGAAAACCTGTTTATCAACCCCTGCGCCAGCGGCCACCGGCTGCTCTCCCGCTACGGACGGCGAGCGGAGATCGGCGCCAGTTGGTGGAAGGTGCAGCTGTTCGACGTACGCCCCAAGGACGTCAATATCGATATCAGCGCACTGTCCGGCGGCAACCAGCAAAAGGTGGTGATGGCGCGCTGGATGCATCTGGGGGCGCCGCTGCTGATCCTGGAAGATCCCACCGCCGGCGTGGACGTCGGCGCGCGAGCGGAAATCTACCACCTGCTGAATAAATCCCTGGCGGAAGGCGTGGCGGTGCTGGTTATCTCCAACGATTTCGAGGAGATCGCCCATATTTGCAACCGCGCACTGGTATTCAACCGCGGGAAAGTGGTCGGCGAGCTGAAAAATCAGCAGGTGTCATTCGCCAATTTATTGGAGCTGGCCTCAGCCAGCACCGGGGAAAGCGTCGCAATCACGTCAGAATCCGAGGTAGGCCATGTCTAAAACATCCGTTAAATCAACCGCGCTGGAGCAGCGCGTCAGTCTGGCGCAGGACGGCGCCGGCCCGTGGCTGATGCAGGTTCTCACCCGCTATGGCCTTCTGCTGCTGTGCATCGCGCTGGTCGTGCTCTTCTCACTGCTCACCCCCTCCTTCGCATCGATGCTGACGCTGCAGGCTATCTTGTCGAGCAAGGCCAAAATCGCCCTGTTGGCGCTGGCGGCGACCATCCCGATGATCGTGGGCAAGATCGATCTTAACGTCGGTTTCGGCATTGTGCTGTGGCACATTCTGGCGATCACGCTGCAGGTGGAATACGGCTTCTCCTGGCAGATGGCGGTGCTGACGGTGCTGGCGATCTCGGCGCTGTACGGATTGCTGAACGGCATTCTGGTGGCGCTGGCCGATATCGACAGCTTCGTCGCCACCCTCGGCTCCGGCACCGTACTGTACGCCATTGCCCTGTGGCACTCCGGCGGGCGGCAGATCGTCGGCGACTTGCCGGATGCCTTCATCGCGCTGCACCACACCGAGATCGCCGGCATTCCGATCGTGGCGTTTTACGTGCTGATCGTCGCGGTGGTGCTGTGGCTCATCACCGAACACACCCCGCTCGGCCGCTGCATGTATGCGGTGGGCGGCAACCCGGCGGCGGCGCGCCTGAACGGCATCTCGGTCAACCGCTTTACCATCGGCGCCTTCATCGCCTCCAGCGTGCTCACCGGTTTCAGCGGCGTGTTGATCGCCGCCGAACAGGGCGTCGGCCAGGCCGGCGTCGGCATGGACTATCTGCTGCCGGCGCTGGTCGGCGCCTTCCTCGGCAGCACCACCATTCGCCCAGGGCGCGTCAACGTCTGGGGCACCGTGGTCGGCATCGCCATTCTGGCTATCGGCATCGCCGGCATTCAGCAGTTCGGCGGCGAATTCTGGGTCGAGCCGCTGTTCAACGGCGCGACGCTGTTGCTGTCGATCACTCTGGCCGGCTATGCCCAACGCCGTCGGCTGCTCAATCAGAAAGCGGTACAACGCAGCCAGGCGACGCCGGCTGACAACAACAATCAGACAGCGACCCACCCTTAAACCAGGAGCACACCATGAAACGCATTTGGCTGTTACCGGGGTTCACCACATTCTTGCTCGCCGCATCGCCGGCCTGGGCCGACGCCTATCTCGATCAGGCCACCGCCGCCGTCGCGAAGGCTACCGCCAGCGCCACCCAGTGGGACGGCCCCACCAGCGGCCCGCAGTTGCAGGCCAACAAGAAGATCATTTTTATCGCCTCCGACATGAAGAACGGCGGCGTGCAAGGGGTGCAACAGGGGCTGAGCGAAGCGGCAAAAGCCGCCGGCTGGAAGCTGGAAACGCTCGACGGCGGCGGCTCGGTGAAAGATCAGCTGGCATCGCTCAATCAGGCCATCGCCCAGAAACCGGACGGCATCGTGATCGGCGGCTGGAACCCTAACGTCGCCAAGATCCCGCTGAAAAAGGCCGTACAGCAGGGCATCGTGCTGACCGCCTGGCATGCGGTGCCGGAACCGGGCCCCATCGCCAAATACAACGTGTTCTATAACGTCACGTCGGATTCCAACGAAGTGGCACGCATCGCCGCGCAATACGCGGTGGTGCAGTCCGGCGGCAAGGCGAGCGTGTTGATCTTCACCGACTCGCTGTACCAAATCGCCTTGGACAAGGCCAACGTCATGAAAGAAGAGATCGCCAAATGCAGCGGCTGTACGCTGCTGGAATTCATCGACACGCCGCTGGCAGATACCGCCAACCGCATGCCGGCGATGACCTTCAGCCTGCTGCAGAAGTACGGCGACAAATTCCAATATGCGCTGGCGATCAACGATCTGTACTTCGACTTTATGGCGCCGGCGCTGAAAACCGCCGGCAAAGGCGGCAAGAACGCGCCTTACAACGTGTCGGCCGGCGACGGTTCAATCTCCGCTTACCAGCGTATCCGGTCGGGCGACAGCCAGTCGGCGACGGTGCCGGAGCCCTTGAAGCTGCACGGTTGGCAACTGCTGGACGAATTCAACCGCGCCTTCGCCAAGCAGCCGCCTTCCGGCTACGTGACCCCGGCGCATCTGGTCACCCGCGACAATATCGCCGCCGACGGCGGCGCCAATAACCTGTATGACCCGCAAAACGATTACCAGGGCCACTACAAAGCGATCTGGGGCGTGAAGTGAACGGCGGCATTCGGCATTCATTGCGCACGCACGCTCAGCTCGAGCGTTTGTGCTCACCGGCGATCTGGGCCGAGGGGCCGGTCTGGCTGCCACAGGAGGATGCGGTGGTGTTCAGCGACGTGAAAGGCAATCGCATGTTCCGCTGGTCGCGCCGGGGTGAGCTGAGCCTATACCGCTCGCCGTCGCACTATGCCAACGGCAATGCGCGCGACGGCGAGGGCCGCGTGGTCAGCTGTGAACACGGGCGGCGCGGCATCAGCCGCACCGAAAGCGATGGCGAGGTGCGCCTGTTGATCGACCGCGTCGACGGCAAGCGCTTTAACTCGCCGAACGACGTGGCGGTGCGTTCCGACGGCACCCTGTGGTTCACCGATCCGCCCTACGGCATCATCGGCGACGAAGAGGGTTACAAATCAGAAAGCCAGGTAATCGGCTGCTATCTCTACAGCTTCGATCCGCGCGACGGTTCGCTGACCATCGCCGCCTGCGACCTGCAGCGCCCGAACGGCCTGGCGTTTTCACCGGATGAAAAATGGCTGTACGTTGCGGACATGTCGATCGTGGATTTTCCGACGCTGGGCCGCCGCGAGCTGCGCGTCTATGCGGTCAACGGCCGCGAGCTGGAAGCCGGCCGCCGTTTTGCAACCGTGGAACCCGGATTCCCGGACGGCTTCTGCGTCGATCGGGCCGGCAATCTGTTTTGCAGCTGCGCCGACGGCGTGCTGGTCTTTGATCCACAGGGGCGACAGATCGACAAAATCAGCGTGCCGGAACGCGTCTCCAATTGTACCTTCGGCGGCCCGAACGGCGATGAACTCTATATCACCGCCACCACCTCGCTCTACCGCATGGTGCTGAACACCCGCGGTTAACCGGGGTCTCGCAAGACGCAGGGTGGGTTTTGATCCGCCCTGCTTTGTCACGTCTGAAGCACGCCATCTCCACCAAAACGTGGCGGCGATCACAAAATCACCACTCAATTTTAACGTCATGTTTTTCATGAATAATTTTACTCCCCCTTGCTTTGACTTCCCTGAATCACCGGGATAGCATTTATTTGAAATGCAATTTCGCATATTGAAATTTAGCGAACCAAAAACAGACGATTTGCACAGGCGGAGAACCGGCATGAGAGTGAGTTACAGCGAGTTAAAACAGCAATTCAAACGCGTGCTGCTGGCGCGCGGCGTGGCGGAACATCTCGCCGACGACTGCGCCGGCATGTTCGCCGACACCACCGCCAGCGGCGTTTACTCCCACGGCGTTAACCGCTTTCCGCGCTTTATTCAGCAGCTGGACGCCGGCGATATCGTGCCGGACGCCGAACCCAGCAAACTGTTGTCTCTGGGGGCGATCGAGCAATGGGATGCGCACCAGGGCATCGGCAACCTTACCGCCCGCCGCATGATGGATCGCGCCATGCAGTTAGCCGACGAGCATGGCATCGGCCTGGTGGCGCTGCGCAACGCCAACCACTGGATGCGCGGCGGCGGTTACGGCTGGCAGGCGGCGGAGAAAGGCTATATCGGCATTTGCTGGACCAACTCGATCGCCGTGATGCCACCGTGGGGCGCCAAAACGTGCCGTATCGGCACCAACCCGCTGATCGTCGCCGTGCCCGGCAACCCGATCACCATGGTGGACATGTCGATGTCAATGTTTTCCTACGGCGCGCTGGAGCTGAACCGGCTGGCGGGCAAAACCCTGCCGGTGGACGGCGGCTTCGACAACGACGGCCGCCTGACCCGCGATCCGGCCACCATCGAAGAGAACCGGCGCATTTTGCCGATGGGGTATTGGAAGGGATCGGCACTGTCGATCGTGCTGGACATGATCGCCACCCTGCTGTCCGGCGGCGCCTCGGTGGCGGAAGTGACGGAAGATCACCGCGACGAATACGGCGTCTCGCAGGTGTTCATCGCGATTGAGATAGACCGGTTGATCGACGGCGACAGCCGCGATCAAAAACTGCAGCGCATCATGGATTACGTCACCAGCGCCGAACGGGACAACCCCGACGTCGCCATTCGCCTGCCGGGCCACAAGTTCCCGCGCATTCTGGAAGAAAACCTGCGCGACGGCATTCCGGTTGACGAACGAGTCTGGGCGCGCATTCAGGCGCTGTAACGGGAGGATCATCATGATATTCGGCCACATCGCCAACACCGCGCCCGAGCAGTACCCGACGCCGGTCGCCAACGCCGTCGCCTATTTGCAGCGCACCGATTTCAGCGTCTTGCCCGCAGGGCGCTATGAAGATCCCGCCACCGGCTACGTGGTGCAAGTGCTGGATCTGCATACCCAACCACCGGATGCGCTACGCCCGGAAGTCCACCGGCAAAACGTCGACGTGCAGTTTCTGGTCAGCGGTACCGAGCTTATCGGCGTAGCGGCGGACAACGGCGACAACGTCATTCATCAGGAGCTGCTGGCGCAGCGCGACATCCTGTTTTATCAGGACGTGACCGACGAATCCTGGCTCACAATGCGGCCCGGCAACTTCGCGGTATTTTTTCCGCAGGACGTGCATCGCCCGGCCTGCATTAACCAACGCCCCTGCGCGATACGCAAGGTGGTGGTGAAGATACCGCTGGCGTCGTTTAGCGCCTGATAGACGCAACACCCGTAACGATAACAACACCGGTCCATGAGGCCTGTGCGGGCGCCCTTGCGCCCAAATCAAGCAAAACAATAACGCCCGACCCTACAAAAAAGCGAACATCGAAAGAGGTCCTTATGAATACAGCCTCCGTTTCCGTCAGCCAAAGCCAGGCGATACCCAAGCTCCGCTGGCTGAGGATCGTGCCGCCGATCCTCATCACCTGCATCATTTCTTACATGGACCGGGTCAACATCGCCTTCGCCATGCCCGGCGGCATGGATGACGAACTCGGCATCACCGCCTCGATGGCCGGGCTGGCCGGCGGCATCTTCTTCATCGGTTACCTGTTTCTGCAGGTGCCCGGCGGCAAGCTGGCGGTATACGGCAACGGCAAGAAATTCATCGGCTGGTCACTGCTGGCCTGGGCGGTGATCTCGGTGCTGACCGGCCTGGTCACCAACCAGTACCAGCTGCTGTTCTTGCGCTTCGCCCTCGGCGTTTCCGAAGGCGGCATGCTGCCGGTGGTGCTGACCATGATCAGCAACTGGTTCCCGGATAAGGAGCGCGGCCGCGCCAACGCCATCGTCATCATGTTCGTACCGATCGCCGGCATCCTCACCGCCCCGCTGTCGGGTTGGATCATCACCGCCTGGGACTGGCGCATGCTGTTCCTGGTGGAGGGCGCTCTATCGCTGGTAGTCATGGCGCTGTGGTATTTCACCATCAGCAACCGGCCGCAGGAAGCCAAATGGATCTCGCAGGCGGAAAAAGAGTATCTGGTGAAGACCCTGCACGACGAACAGCTGCTGATCAAAGGAAAAACGGTGCGCAACGCCTCGCTGCGCCGGGTGCTGGGCGACCGGATCATGTGGCAGCTGATCCTGGTGAATTTCTTCTACCAGACCGGTATCTACGGCTACACCCTGTGGCTGCCGACCATTTTGAAAGGGCTGACCCACGGCGATATGGAGCAAGTGGGCCTGCTGGCTATCTTGCCCTATATCGGCGCCATCTTCGGCATGCTGATCATCTCCACCCTCTCCGATCGCACCGGCAAGCGCAAAGTCTTCGTCGCCCTGCCGCTGGCCTGCTTTGCCGCCTGCATGGCGCTGTCGGTGCTGCTGAAAGATCACGTCTGGTGGTCTTACGCTGCGCTGGTCGGCTGCGGCGTGTTTATTCAGGCGGCGGCCGGGGTGTTCTGGACCATCCCGCCCAAATTGTTCAACGCTGAAGTGGCCGGCGGCGCGCGCGGCGTGATCAATGCGCTGGGCAACCTCGGCGGCTTTTGCGGCCCGTATATGGTCGGCGTCCTGATCAGCCTGTTCAACAAGGATGTCGGCGTCTACAGCCTGGCGGCCTCGTTGGCGATCGCCTCCGTGCTGGCGTTGATGCTGCCCAATAAATGCGACCACAGCGCGAGGAGCGAATGATGGAATATTGGCTGGGACTCGACTGCGGCGGTACCTTCATCAAGGCGGGATTATACGACCGCAGGGGCCATGAACACGGCGTTGCGCGGCGCAATCTGGCGATCATCGCGCCGCAGCCCGGCTGGGCCGAGCGCGATATGGCATCGCTGTGGCGCACCGCCGCCGACGTGATCCGTGAAGTGCTGTCCGGCAGCGGCGTCGCTGCCGGCGCCATCCAGGCCATCGGCATCTCGGCGCAGGGTAAGGGGGCGTTTCTGCTGGATAAGCAGGGGCAGCCGCTGGGTAACGCCATGCTCTCTTCCGATCAGCGCGCGCTGGCGCTGGTGCAGGAATGGCAGCGACAGGGCGTGCCGCAGGCGCTGTATCCACAAACGCGCCAAACGCTGTGGACCGGGCACCCCGTCTCGCTGCTGCGCTGGCTGAAGCGGCATCAGCCGGAACGTTACGCCCGCATCGGCAGCGTGCTGATGGCGCACGACTACCTGCGCTATTGCCTGACCGGCGAGCTGGCCTGCGAAGAAACCAATATCTCCGAATCCAACCTGTATCAGATGCGCAGCGGACGCTATGACCCGGCGCTGGCGCAGCTGCTGGGTATCGGCGACATCATGCCCGCCCTGCCGACGATTGTCGGTTCGGCCGAGATCGCCGGGCGCGTCGAGGCAAACGCCGCGGCCATCACCGGCCTGCAAACCGGCACCCCGGTGGTCGGCGGGTTGTTCGACGTAGTGTCCACCGCACTGTGCGCCGGCCTGCAGGACGAAACCCGACTCAATGCGGTGATGGGGACCTGGTCGGTCACCAGCGGCATCACCGACGCCATCGTCGAGGGTTTCGATCATCCCTTTGTCTATGGCCGCCACGCCGAAAACGGCCAATACATCGTGCACGAAGCCAGCCCCACTTCCGCCGCCAACCTGGAGTGGTTCTGTCGCCAATGGGGGCTGCAGGACTACGACCAGCTTAACCGCTGGGTCGCCGCCCTGCCGAAAGCCGCCGGCGATCTGCTGTTCGCCCCTTTCCTGTATGGCTCCAACGCCGGCCTGGGGCTGAGCGCCAGCTTCTACGGTCTGCAGGCTTTCCACCAGCGCGAGCACCTGGTGCAGGCGATCTACGAAGGCGTGGTGTTCTGCCACATGACGCACCTTAACCGCATGCGCCGGCGTTTCCCTGAGGCGCAGGCGCTGCGCGTGACCGGCGGCCCCGCCAAATCTCTCCCCTGGATGCAAATGTTCGCCGACGTCAGCGGTCTGCCGGTTGAGCTGCCGCAGGTGGAAGAAACCGGCTGTCTGGGCGCGGCGATGGCGGCCATGGTCGGCAGCGGCGTCTTCAACGATTTCACCGCCGCCCAGCACCGGCTGGCGCCGCGTATCGAGCGGCTGCTGCCTGATGCGGCCGCCGCCGAAGCTTACGACAACAAACACCAACGTTATCAGGCGCTGATTGCTGCATTGCAACATCTGCAGCCCGCCAACAAGGAGGCCCCATGAGCAAGAAACCGCGCCTGCAGCTGGCGCTCGATCAAACCCGTTTGGATACGGCGCTGCGCACCGCCGAGACCCTCAGCCCTCATGTGGACATCATCGAGGCCGGTACCATTTTGTGCATCAGCGCCGGCATTCAGGCGGTTAGCGCGCTGCGCGAGCGCTGCCCGCAGCACACGCTGGTGGCCGACCTCAAGGTGGCCGACGCCGGTGCGACGCTGGCCGAGCAGGCCTTCGGTCAGGGTGCGGACTGGATGACCGTGATCTGCGCCGCGCCGTTGGCCACCATGGCCAGCGCGCGGGAGGTCGCTGAGCGTCACGGCGGTGAAATCCAGATCGAACTGTTCGGCCGCTGGACATTGGAGGATGCGCGGCAATGGCGCGGCCTCGGCATTCGCCAGGCGATCTATCACCGCGGCCGCGACGCGCAGGCCAGCGGGCAAACCTGGGGCCGGCAGGATCTGGATCGGATGAAGGCGCTGTCCGATCTGGGCATCGAGCTGTCGGTAACCGGCGGCATCACGCCCGCCGACCTGCCGCTGTTTAAAGAGATCGCCGTCACCGCCTTTATCGCCGGCCGCGCGCTGGCCGAGGCCGGTGATCCACCGGCGGCCGCCAGGCAGTTCCGCACCGCCATCGATGACATCTGGAGATCATGATATGCGTCAGCACCCGTTGGGAATTTACGAGAAAGCGCTGCCGAAACACCTGAGCTGGCCCGAACGCCTGGCGCTGGCCAAGGCCTGCGGCTTCGACTTCGTCGAAATGTCGGTGGACGAAAGCGATGAACGTCTGGCGCGCCTGAGCTGGAGCAAGGCGCAGCGCCTGGCGCTGGTGGACGCCATGCTGGAAACCGGCATTCGCATCCCGTCGATGTGCCTCTCCGGCCACCGGCGCTTTCCGTTTGGCAGCCACGATCCGGCGCTGCGACAGCGCGCCTTCGACGTGATGGAACAGGCCATTCAGCTGGCCAAAGATGTCGGTATCCGGACGATCCAGCTGGCCGGCTACGACGTGTATTACGAAGAGCAGGACGAGGGGACGCTGGCGCGCTTTAGCGAAGGCATGCAGTGGGCGGTAGACCGTGCCGCCGCCGCCCAAGTGATGCTGGCAGTGGAAATTATGGACACCGCCTTTATGAACTCGATCGGTAAATGGAAAGCCTGGGATGCCCTGCTGGCCTCACCGTGGTTCACGGTGTATCCGGACGTCGGCAACCTCAGCGCCTGGGGCAATGACGTGCCGCGCGAGCTGGAGCTGGGCATCGATCGCATCGCCGCCATTCACCTGAAGGACACCTACCCGGTCACCGCCGCTTCGCCGGGGCAGTTCCGTGACGTGCCGTTTGGCGAAGGCTGCGTCGACTTCGTCGAGGTGTTTCGCACGCTGCAGCGCCTCAATTACCGCGGCGCATTCCTGATTGAGATGTGGACAGAAAAAGCCGAGGAGCCGGTGGCCGAGATCGTTCAAGCCCGCCGCTGGATCGAACAGAAAATGCAACAAGGGGGCATGACATGCTGACTCAGTTAAAACAACAGGTGCTGGAGGCCAATCTCGATCTGCCGCGCCATAAGCTGGTGACCTTTACCTGGGGCAACGTCAGCGCGGTGGATCGCGAACGCGGTCTGGTGGTGATCAAGCCTTCCGGCGTTGAATACGAGCATATGACGGCGGAGGATATGGTGGTGGTCGATCTGGCCAGCGGCCGCACCGTCGAGGGGGCAAAAAAACCGTCGTCGGATACCGCCACCCATCTGGCGCTGTACCGCGAATTTGCCGATATCGGCGGCATCGTCCACACCCATTCGCGCCACGCCACCATCTGGGCGCAGGCCGGGTTGGACATCCCCGCCTGGGGAACCACCCACGCCGACTATTTTTATGGCGCTATCCCCTGCACTCGCCTGATGACCCAGGATGAAATTGAGCACGATTACGAACTGGAAACCGGCAACGTGATTATCGAAACCTTCCGCCAGCGCGATATCAATCCCAACGCGATCCCAGCGGTACTGGTCAATGCCCACGGCCCCTTCGCCTGGGGCAAAGATGCCCACAACGCGGTGCATAATGCGGTGGTGCTGGAAGAAATTGCCTACATGGGCATTTTCTCGCGCCAGCTGACGCCGGGCATTCACAGCATGCAGCGCGAGCTGTTGGACAAACACTACCTGCGCAAACACGGCCAAAACGCCTACTACGGGCAGTAGAGCGCCGGGGACTTAACCGTGGCACCCGATGCTTTGCCGCATCGGGTGCCAACGGGCATGAGGCGCAGTGCTGCGAAAACCGCATTCGCTCATCGACGCGAAATTCGCTATCATCCGCACCCACCCTCCAGCCGGCCACCCGATGTCTACGATCACCGATACCTTTATCGCCCCGCCCTGCCATGACCAAATAGAGATCCTCTATCAGGACGATCATCTGGCGCTGATCAATAAGCCGGCCGGGCTGCTCAGCCTCTCGGGCAAGAATCCGCAGAATCTCGATTCGGTACACCATCGGCTGGTTCAGATCTTCCCCGGCTGCGCCCTGGTGCACCGCCTGGATTTCGGCACGTCCGGGTTGATGGTGGTGGCCCGCAACAAAGCCGCCAACGCCGCGCTCTGCCGGCAGTTCAGCGAGCGCACCGTCAGCAAAGTGTACAGCGCGCTGCTCTGCGGCCATCTGGCGGATAACGAAGGGGTCATAGACGCGGCGATCGCCAAAGATCCGGCGCTGTTCCCGCTGATGTCGATTTGCGCCCTCCACGGCAAACCCGCCCGCTCCCACTATCGGGTCGTCGAGCGTTTTTATCGTGAAGCGGAGGGCGGGATCTCGCTGCCGCTGACGCGGGTGCAGCTCACCCCAGAGACTGGGCGCACCCACCAACTGCGTATTCACAGCCGGCAGTTGGGCCACCCTATTTTAGGTTGCGATCTGTATGGCGGGCGCCTGCTGCCGGGTACCGAACAGACGCCGCGGCTGATGCTGCACGCCAGCGAGCTGGACTTTGTGCACCCCGTCCGTGGAGAGCGGATCGCCGCTCGTCACGCCGCGCCGTTCTGAACGCGGCTTACCACATCAAATCGTCGGGCACTTTGAAGTCGGCGTACGGATCGTCTTCATCCTGCTCTTCCTGACTCAGCGCGCTGTGCAGCACAATGCTGGCCGCATCGCGCTGCGCGATTTTATCGGCGACGCTCGCGGGGATAATCGCGTATTCACACTCTTCGCGGTTCTCGACCACCAAGCGGGCAATGGCGAGACGGCCATTGATCAGCTGGGTCTGCGTCGCCTTATCCACCAGGATTTTCTTGATCAGGTTACCGTCGGTGAAGTTGAAACCGATATCGCCTTTCGCCAGGACGATGCGGTTCATCTCGATCAGTTGCTTCACCTGCGCCTTGTATTCTTTGGACAGCGTGGCTTGCTTTTGCTGCTCGTTCAGCTGCTTATCGCGCTCAAGCTGCGCCTTTTTATTCTCTTCCACCGCCTCTCTGGCCTCGCGGGCCTGAACGCGTGATTTTTTAGCCGTTCTTTGGACTTTGGCCATTTTCTTGCTGGTTACCAAGCCCGCTTTGAGCATCTGCTCTTGTAAGGTGAGTTTTGTCATGTTCGTGTCTGAAGCCGTGGAGTCATGGGGGGATTATACCCGTAATTTTTCAGGCTGCACCAGGTTGCCGGCCCTGTAGTTGGCAGTTTGCGCTGCAGGGCAACGGCGGCAAACCGACACGAACGCCAGATCATGAACAGCGCTCATGTGGTAATGAAATTAAGTCTCTTTCACTCCCTGCGGGACTCTGGCAAAAATAGACCTCATTAACGACAGACAATATGAAATCGGCTGAATAAAAAAAGAGAAAAACAACCCATTGAAATAAATGGATAAATCCAGCCTTCATATCATATAACAGGATGCTATAAGACGATGAATAGAGACTTTGCCTTTACGATTAAGAGCAGTTCTTTCAATGAAGACTATAACCCTTCTGAAAGTACGCGTATCACCACCAACTTCGCCAATTTGGCCAGAGGGGAAAACCGCCGGGAGAACCTGCGCAACACGCTGGTGATGATTAACAATCGCTTCAATTCGTTGGCGCATTGGGATAACCCCAAGGCCGACCGCTACTCGGTCGAACTTGAAATCATTTCGGTTGAGATGCGCGTTGAAGATCAGGGGGCCAGCTTCCCGGTGATCGAAATCCTGAAAACCAACATCATTGATAAAAAAACGCAAAAGCGTATTGAAGGCATCGTTGGGAACAATTTCTCCTCTTACGTGCGCGATTACGACTTTAGCGTCTTGCTGCCGGCGCACAATAAAAACACGGCGGAATTTACCATTCCAGATGATTTCGGCGATTTGCACGGCAATATCTTTAAGCACTTCGTCAATTCAAACGAATACCATGAAAATTTCAGCAAACCGCCGGTGATCTGCCTCAGCGTGTCCAGCAAAGACACCTATCATCGGACGGGCAATCAACACCCGGTGTTGGGCGACGAATATCGGCAAGACGGCGCTTCGCTGACCGACCGGTATTTTAAAAAAATGGGCCTGCAGGTGCGCTACTTCATGCCGAAAAATAGCGTCGCGCCCCTGGCGTTCTATTTCCCTGGGGATTTGCTGAGCGATTACACCGATCTGGAACTGATCGGCACCATCAGCACGATGGAGACCTTCCAGAAAATCTATCGGCCTGAAATTTACAATGCCAACGCGGCGGCGGGGCAATGCTATCAGCCAAGCCTGAATAACCAGGATTATTCATTAACCAAGATTGTTTACGATCGCGAAGAGCGTAGCCAGTTAGCGATTGAGCAGGGGAAATTTACGGAAGAGCAATTTATCAAACCCTACAAGCCTCTTCTTGAGCAATGGTCTGCTCACTACGCGCTTTGATTCACTCAAATACAGGTCATCTATTATGAAAATATTGCTCCCTACGTCGACCGCCGGCAGCTTGCCTAAACCTTCCTGGCTGGCCCAACCGGAAACCCTGTGGTCGCCCTGGAAATTGCAGAATGAAGAATTAATCGAAGGGAAACAGGACGCCTTGCGTTTGTCGCTGGCAGAGCAACAACTGGCCGGCATCGATATCGTCAGCGATGGCGAGCAAACGCGCCAGCACTTCGTCACGACGTTTATCGAGCACCTCAGCGGCGTCGATTTCGAGAAACGCGAAGTGGTTAAAATCCGCAATCGCTACGAGGCGAGCGTGCCAACCGTTGTGGGGGCGGTCTCGCGCCAAAAACCCGTTTTCGTTGAAGACGCCAAATTTTTACGCCAGCTGACTAAGCAGCCGATTAAATGGGCCCTGCCGGGGCCGATGACCATGATCGACACGCTTTATGACAACCACTATAAAAGCCGCGAGAAATTGGCCTGGGAGTTCGCCAAGATCCTCAATCAGGAAGCTAAAGAGCTCGAGGCCGCCGGCGTCGACATTATTCAGTTTGATGAGCCCGCATTTAACGTGTTCTTTGACGAAGTGAATGACTGGGGCATCGCCGCCCTGGAAAGAGCCGTTGAGGGGCTTAAGTGTGAAACGGCCGTACATATCTGCTATGGATACGGCATTAAGGCCAACACCGACTGGAAAAAGACGCTGGGCTCAGAGTGGCGGCAATATGAAGAGGCGTTCCCCAAGCTGCAAACGTCTACTATCGATATTATCTCACTGGAGTGCCATAACTCGCACGTGCCGATGGATCTGCTTGAACTGATTCGCGGTAAGAAAGTGATGGTCGGCGCCATTGATGTAGCGAATCATACCGTTGAGACGCCGGAGGAAGTGGCCGCTACGCTGCGCAAAGCGCTGCAGTTTGTCGATGCCGACAAGCTCTATCCGTCGACCAACTGCGGCATGGCTCCCCTGCCTCGTCAGGTCGCCAGCGGCAAGCTGAATGCCTTGAGTGCGGGTGCCGAGATCGTGCGCCGTGAACTGTTAGCCAAGTAACCTTGCCAATCGCCCGCCACAGGTCCCTCCTGCGGCGGGCGAGTATCATCGACGCCCTCTCCCCGCAACGCCCCCCCTCTGGTGTATACTCGGATCTCTACGCGATGCCAGCCACAGCGGCCTGAACAGCCCCTCAGCCAGCCCACACCAGCTTAATAACAGTGGAACCCTCATGAGCCCAGATACCGCTCGCATCAGCGAAATTATCGATCGCGCCAGGATCTCGCCTTATCAAATCCTCATCCTCACCCTGTGTTTCCTGATTGCCCTGCTGGATGGCTTCGATACCGCCATCATCGGCTATATCGCCCCGGCGCTGCGCGAAGAGTGGGATCTGTTGCCCGCTCAGCTCTCTCCTGCCTTCGGCGCGGGGCTATTCGGCTTGCTGATCGGCAGCCTGCTGTTCGGGCCGATCGCCGACGCCCTCGGCCGCAAACGCGTGCTGCTCGTCGCGGTGCTGGTGTTTGGCGGCTGCACCCTGGCTTCCGCCTATACGCATTCAATCGAGTCCCTGACCCTGCTGCGCTTCATCACCGGCATTGGCCTCGGGGGCGCGATACCGACTTGCATTACCCTCAGCTCAGAGTACTCACCGGCGCGCCGCCGCATGCTGATGGTCACCCTGAGTTGGAGCGGCTTTACCGCCGGATTGGCCCTGGGCGGCCTGCTGGCCGGGCAGATCATCCCGGCGTTCGGCTGGCGCGGCGTGCTGCTGGTCGGCGGCATTGCGCCATTGGCACTGCTGCCGCTGTTGGCCTGGCAGATGCCCGAGTCGGTACGCTTTATGGCCGCCAGCGCCAAACATGCCGATCGGCTGCGCCGGGTGGTCGAGCGTATCACCGGCCAGCGTTGGACGGGGGTCACCATCGTCGATGACGAGCGCCCGGCACAGGCCACGTCGCCGATCTCGCACCTGTTTATCGAAGGACGCGCCGTGCGCACCCTGCTGCTGTGGGCGGCGTTCTTCTGCTCGCTGTTCGTGTTCTACCTGCTCACCAGCTGGCTGCCGACGATCCTCAAAGACGCCGGTTACGATATCGCCCACGCCTCGCGCATCGGGGCGATGGTGCCGCTCGGCGGCACCCTGGGCGCCATCCTGATGGCGCTGCTGATGGACCGGGTCGGGCCCTACCGCGTGCTGGCCGTCTCCTACCTGGGCGCCGCGCTGGTGATCGGCGCGACCGGGTATCTGATGGGCGACGCCTACACGCTGGCCGCCATTGTGTTCCTGATCGGCTTCGGCGTGGCCGGTGCGCAGAACGGCCTGAACCTGGTTTCCGCCACCCTTTACCCGACCGCAGCCCGGGTGACCGGCGTCAGCTGGGCCATGGCCAACGGCCGCTTCGGCTCGATCGTCGGCTCGATGCTCGGCGCCTGGATGATGACCGCCGCCGGATCGGCGGAAGTGTTCTTCCTCTGGCTGGCGCTGCCGGCGCTGCTGGGCGCGATCGCCATCTTCCTGCTCTATCGCCTCAGTCTGCGCCGTCGCGCGCCGCTCGCGGAACCGGCCGCTGGCGCCTGACCTCGCGGAAAAGAAA
>NZ_VOSN01000015.1:71905-115727 GCF_020858655.1 Serratia montpellierensis | reverse complement strand
GCCGAGACGCCATCGATGGCGTCTCGGCCTGTAATGAAAAAAGGGGCCAAGGCCCCCTTCTCTGTTATTCCGCCTTGGCGGATGCGTCTTCGGTGCGATACAGGTGCACGTCCATCTGCGGGAACGGAATGCCGATGTTGTGGGCATCCAGCGCGCGCTTGAAGTTTTCCATCAGATCGAAGTACACGTTCCAGTATTCCGCGTTGGTGGTCCAGGAACGGGTCACGAAGTTCAGGGATGACGGCGCCATCTCGTTCAGACGCACGGTCACGCCTTTGGCGTGCATGATGCGCTTGTCGGCGGCGATCACATCGCCCAGCACCTTCTTCACCACGTCGATGTCGGCGTTGTAGGCCACGCCCACCACGATATCCACGCGGCGGTTCGGTTCACGGGAGTAGTTGATGATGTTGCCGGCGATGATTTTACCGTTCGGCACCACGATGGTCTTGTTGTCGGAAGTACGCAGGGTGGTGGAGAAAATCTGCACCTGATCGACGGTACCGGCCACGCCACCCAGATCGACATATTCACCCACGCGCAGTGGACGGAAGATCACCAGCAGCACGCCGGCGGCGAAGTTGGACAGTGAGCCTTGCAGCGCCAGGCCGACGGCCAAACCGGCGGCACCCAGCACGGCGATCACCGAGGTGGTCTGCACGCCGACGCGCCCCAGCACGGCGATGAAGGTGAACGCCAGCACGCCATAACGCACGATCGCCGACAGGAAGTCTGCCACCGTGGCGTCGATGCCGCGCAGTTTCATCACGCGGTTCAACGCATTGCCGACCACGCGGGCCACGATCGAACCGATGATCAGGATAACGATGGCGGCGACGATATTCACCGCGTACTGGATCAACAGATCCTGGTTCTTCACCAACCAGTCGCCGGCACCGTTGATGCCGTCTACTACATTCAAATCTTTCATTCGTGTCGTCCTAACTCAGTCCCTAACGGGAGAAACTCGCAAAAATACACTGGCCTCGGCAGCCAGTAGGAAACCACCGCCTAAGGGTAACCAACATTAAAGGCCCATGCCAACCATCAGCGTTAAAAATAGCCGAAACCGCCCGCCGCTTCTTCTATGCTGAGAACAGCGCGTTGGCCATTTCACGACAAGGGATCCGTTAATCATGCACATTCGCTCTTCGCTCAAACACTATTGGCAAGTGCGGCCCAGGCTGCTGTTTTCCGTCGGCGCCGGGCTGCTGTGCTTTCTGCTGCTGCCCGCCCAGCTCTCGCTACTGCAGCGCCTGATGATCGGCTGGAATACGCTGGCCTGGCTCTACCTGCTGTTTCTCTGGCGGCTGATGCTGATCAGCACGCCGCAGCACATTCGCCAGATCGCCCGGCGGCAGGACGAAAGCGCCAGCATGGTGCTGACGCTGGTCAGCCTCGGTTGCCTGGTCAGCTTGTTGGCGATCCTGTTTGAACTGAGCAGCGCCAAACAGGTGGCCGGCTCTCTGAAGACGCTGCATTTGCTGCTGACCGGCGCCACGCTGGTGGTCTCCTGGCTGTTGCTGCCGACCGCCTTCACCATGCACTATGCCCACCAATTTTATCGCCAGGGCGCGCAGCAGGATCCTTTGCCGCTGCTGTTCCCCGGCAACCTCACCGATCCGACCTATCTGGATTTCGCCTACTTCTCCTTCACCATCGCGGTGGCGTCGCAGACCGCCGATGTGGCGGTCGGGGCGGCGGAGGTGCGGAAGGTCACCCTGCTGCAGTCGGTGATCTCCTTCGCGTTCAACATGCTGATCCTGGGCCTGTCTATCAACGTCGGCGCCGGCCTGCTGGGCTGAAAACGAAAAAGGCTCCCCCGCAGGGAGCCTTTAACTCACAAACAAAGGAGGAAAAAACGTGGTTTTTCCTCCTTTGTGGTCATCAGCCGAAAATCAATTTATTGATTTTCCTTATTTTTTATATTTTGCCAACGGCAAGCCAGGCAACGCCATCAGGCTTGTCATAAACAAAAAGGCTCCCTGCTGGGAGCCTTTTGCATCGTGCAACAGGTGCCGAAGATTACAGAACGTCTACCGCGTTCAGATCTTTGAAGGCCTGCTCCAGACGCGTCACCATGCTGGTCTGCGCTGCGCGCAGCCATACGCGTGGATCGTAGTATTTCTTGTTCGGCTGATCGGCGCCTTTCGGGTTGCCCAGCTGGCCCTGCAGGTAAGCTTCGTTCGCTTTGTAGTACTGCAGGATGCCGTCCCAGGTTGCCCATTGGGTATCGGTGTCGATGTTCATCTTGATCACGCCGTAGCCCACAGACTCTTTGATCTCTGCGTCGGTAGAACCGGAACCGCCGTGGAACACGAAGTTCAGGCTGTTGTGCGGCAGGTTGAATTTCTTGGACACATAGTCCTGAGAATCACGCAGGATGGTCGGGGTCAGCTTGACGTTGCCTGGCTTGTACACGCCGTGCACGTTACCGAAGGAGGCAGCGATAGTGAAGCGCGGGCTGATGGCGTTCAGTTTTTCGTACGCGTAAGCCACGTCTTCCGGCTGGGTGTACAGAGCGGAAGCGTCCATATGGCTGTTGTCCACGCCATCTTCTTCACCGCCGGTGCAGCCCAGTTCGATTTCCAGCGTCATGCCGATTTTGGCCATGCGCTTCAGGTAGGCGCTGCAGATCTCGATGTTTTCTTCCAGAGATTCTTCAGACAGATCGATCATGTGGGAAGAGAACAGCGGTTTGCCGGTAGCGGCGAAGTGCTTCTCGCCGGCGTCCAGCAGGCCGTCCAGCCATGGCAGCAGTTTCTTCGCACAGTGGTCGGTGTGCAGGATCACCGGCACGCCGTAGTGTTCAGCCATCTGGTGAACGTGGTGTGCGCCAGAGATAGCGCCCAGAATCGCTGCGCCCTGAGGCACATCGGTCTTCACGCCTTTGCCGGCGATAAACGCGGCGCCGCCGTTGGAGAACTGAACGATAACCGGCGCGCGCACTTTAGCCGCGGCTTCCAGCACTGCGTTGATGGAGTCGGTACCCACACAGTTTACCGCTGGCAGCGCAAAGTTGTTCTCTTTAGCAACTGCGAAGACTTTCTGAACGTCATCACCCGTGATGACACCCGGTTTTACGAAATCAAAAATTTTAGACATGTTACTTTGTCCTGTTTCGTCGGCCGTAGATGGATGTAAATCGATGTTTTCACGCCGCGCAGCATTAGCCGCGCGGTATAAAACAAACGGGCGGCTTTCGCCTCCCGTTGTCTGAATTACTGCTTAGCGCGCTCTTCCAGCATCACGACTGCAGGCAGCGGTTTCCCTTCAACGAATTCCAGGAATGCGCCACCGCCGGTGGAGATGTAGGAAATTTTGTCAGCGATACCGAACAGATCGATGGCTGCCAGAGTGTCGCCGCCGCCAGCGATAGAGAAAGCGTCGCTATCGGCGATCGCGCGGGCGACAATTTCGGTGCCCTTACGGAAGTTAGGGAACTCGAATACGCCAACCGGGCCATTCCACAGAATGGTCTTGGCGTTCTTCAGGATAACGGCCAGACGCTCGGCAGAGACGTCGCCCATATCCAGAATTTGCTCGTTGTCCTGGATCTCGTTGGCCTGCTTCACGGTTGCGGTCGCGGTTTCGGAGAACTCGGTCGCGACGCGCACGTCGGTCGGAACCGGGATGTCGCAGGTTTCCAGCAGTTTTTGCGCGTTCGGGATCAGGTCAGGTTCGTACAGGGACTGGCCCACGTTGTTGCCCTGCGCCGCCACGAAGGTGTTGGCGATGCCGCCGCCGACGATCAGCTGATCGGCGATTTTGGACAGGGAATCCAGCACGGTCAGTTTGGTGGACACTTTAGAACCGCCCACGATGGCGACCATCGGACGGGCCGGGTTGCCCAGGGCCTTGCCCAGCGCTTCCAACTCGGCGGACAGCAGCGGGCCGGCACAGGCGACAGGCGCGAACTTGCCCACGCCGTGGGTGGAAGCCTGCGCGCGGTGCGCGGTGCCGAACGCGTCCATCACGTACACGTCGCACAGCGCCGCGTATTTCTTGGACAGGGTTTCGTCGTCTTTCTTCTCGCCCTTGTTGAAACGGACGTTTTCCAGCACCACCAGTTCGCCTTCGGCGACGTCGACGCCATCCAGATAATCTTTCGCCAGACGCACTGGAGATTTCAGGTGATCTTTCAGGTAGTTGACCACAGGCAGCAGGGAGAATTCTTCGTTGTACTCGCCTTCGGTAGGACGACCCAGGTGGGAGGTTACCATCACGCGGGCGCCTTGCTTCAGCGCAGCTTCGATAGTTGGCAGGGAAGCGCGGATACGCGCGTCGGAAGTCACTTTACCGTCTTTTACCGGCACGTTCAGATCGGAGCGGATCAGTACGCGTTTACCCGCCAGATCCAGATCGGTCATCTTAATTACAGACATGGTGAACCCTCTTTATTGAATCTCTATAAAATTGCCTGAGCAGCGCGCCCGTCACGCCGGCGCCGCCGTACTAGAAACCGCTGGCGGCCATTGCCCGTGTGGTATCCAACATCCGATTGGCAAAGCCCCATTCATTATCGCACCAGACCAAGGTTTTTATCAGGTGCTGCCCGCTGACCCGGGTCTGCGTACCGTCGACGATAGCGCTGTGCGGGTCATGGTTAAAATCGATCGAGACCAATGGTAATTCCGTGTAGTCAACTATACCACGAAATGATTCCCGTGCGGCCTTTTGCAACAGCTGGTTGACCTCTGCCACCTTCACCGCGGCGCTCACGCTGACGCTAAGATCGATAGCCGTCACGTTGATGGTCGGCACGCGCACCGAGATAGCCTCGAAGCGATCGCAAAACTGCGGGAAGATACGGGTGATGCCCGCGGCCAGCTTGGTGTCGACCGGAATGATCGACTGGCTCGCCGCGCGGGTGCGCCGCAAATCCGCGTGATACGCGTCGATCACCGGCTGATCGTTCATCGCCGAGTGAATGGTGGTCACGGTGCCGGATTCGATGCTGTAGGCGTCGTCCAGCAGCTTGATCACCGGAATAATGCAGTTGGTGGTGCACGAGGCGTTGGACACGATGCGATGTTCCGCCAGCAGCGTCTGATGGTTGACGCCGAACACGATGGTGGCGTCCAGATCGTTGCCGCCCGGATGGGCGAACAGCACTTTCTTCGCCCCTGCCGCCAGATGGGCTTCGCCATCCGCCCGGCTGCCGTACACGCCGCTGCAGTCCAGCACCACGTCGACGCCCAGCTCGCCCCAGGGCAACTGCTCCACCGCCGGCTGGTGCAACAGGCGAATCGCGTCGTCTCCGACGCTCAGCGTGTCGCACTCTTGCCGCACATCCCACGCAAAGCGGCCGTGGCTGGAATCATACTTCAACAGATGGGCCATGCCTTCGGCGTTCGCCAGCTCGTTGATCGCCACCACGGAGATTTCCGCCCGTCGTCCCGATTCGTACAGTGCGCGCAATACGCTGCGGCCGATGCGGCCAAAGCCGTTTATCGCTATGCGGATGGTCATGCTGCTCCTGAAAAAGGGCCGTCCCCGCCGGGCTGACTCACCGGCGCCGGGCCGGCGCTGACTGGTTGTCTCACTAACCCGCATAGAGTAGTGGATCGCACCGCCCGCTGTGAATCGCCGCGTTTGCATTATTCCCGCGCTTCAGCGGCTTTTCGCCGCCGTCACATCGGCATTTCTGTCGAAGAGTGCTTCAACTGAAACGCTTCAGCTGAGCATAAACCAAAGTTTTGGCAAAAGGAACAGGTGCAACAGTTCCACAAGTAACGGAGGGGAGTTTTACGAGCATAAGATGATCTGGCGCACATTTTTGGCCTCAAGGCCGCGGCGGATTTTCGCTCGCCGGCCCCGTTTCGCCGTAGTGCTCACGGAAATAGTCGCGCAAAAATTCGACCGTCACCCGCACTTTCGCCGACGTTGCCAGCCGGGAAACGTACACCGCCCAGATGTTGGCCGGCTGATAATACTCCGGCAGGATGTGCACCAATCTGCCGCTGTCGATGTTCTCTTTTACGTCCCAGGCGGAACGCAGCGCAACGCCCTGCCCGTCCAGACACCACTGGTGCACGATCTCGCCGTGGTTCGACGCCAGCGCCCCCGTCACCTTCACCGTCTCTTCGCCGCCCGGCCCCTGCAGCCGCCACAGCCCGAACGGGTGATCGCGTTCCTTGATCACCAAACAGGTGCGGCCCGCCAGCTCCGCCGGGTTTTTCGGCACGCCGTGGCGCTGCAGGTACGCCGGCGAAGCGCACAGGATGCGCTGATTGTCCGCCAGCTTGCGCGCAATCAGATTGGGAGCGATATCGTCGCCGATGCGGATATCCAGATCGAACCCTTCGCTGACCAGATCCACCAGCCGATCGGACACGTCGAGCCGCAGCTCCAGCTGCGGATACTCCCGCGCCAGCGCCGACAGCGCCGGCGCCACGAAACGCCGGCCGAAGCCGAAGCTGCTGACCACGCGCAGCATGCCCTGCGGCGCCTGGCGCACCTCGGACAGCTCGTCCATCATCTGATCGACGTCGTTGAGAATGCGCTGCGCCCATTCGTAGATGCGTTCGCCGTCTTCGGTGATCGCCACCCGCCGCGTGGTGCGGTGCAGCAACGACACGTCCAGCGCCTTTTCCAGCAACGCAATGCGTTTGCTGATGAAGGCCGGCGACACGCCCAGCTCTTCGGCGGCGGCGGCAAACCCGGCGCGGCGCGCCACCAGCACGAACACCCGCAGGTCACTCAGGATCGGCATATTGTTCATGATTCGTGTTTTATGTTTCACCGTTTTCGAGATTGATTAACAGTTAGTCAATTATAGGATAACAGTGTTGTCAATCTCCTCTACCTACAAATGAGACCTCTGTATGAGCAAAACATATAAAATTGCCGCTATCCCCGGGGACGGTATCGGGCGGGAAGTGTTGCCAGAAGGCATACGGGTATTGCAGGCGGCGGCGGCGCGCTGGGATCTGTCGCTGGAATTCGACACTTTCGAGTGGGCCAGCTGCGACTACTACCAGCACCACGGCCAGATGATGCCGGACGATTGGTTTGAGCAGCTCAAGGGCTTCGACGCCATCTACTTCGGCGCCGTCGGCTGGCCGGATACGGTGCCCGATCACATTTCGCTGTGGGGGTCGCTGCTGAAATTCCGCCGCGACTTCGAGCAGTACGTCAATCTGCGCCCGGTACGGCTGTTTCCCGGCGTGCCCTGCCCGCTGGCGAACAAACAGCCGGGCGATATCGATTTCTACGTGGTGCGCGAAAATACCGAAGGGGAATACTCCTCGCTCGGCGGGCGAATGTTCGAAGGCACCGATCGCGAGATGGTGATCCAGGAATCGGTCTTCACCCGTCAGGGCGTGGACCGCATCCTGAAGTACGCCTTCGAGCTGGCGCAGCAGCGCCCGCGCAAACGCCTGACCGCCGCCACCAAGTCCAACGGCATGGCCATCAGCATGCCGTACTGGGATGAGCGCGTGGCGGAGATGGCGCGCCAATACCCCGATATCGCCTGGGACAAGCAGCACATCGATATTCTGTGCGCGCGCTTCGTGCTGAACCCCGAACGCTTCGACGTGGTGGTGGCCTCCAACCTGTTCGGCGATATTTTGTCGGACCTCGGCCCGGCCTGCACCGGCACCATCGGCATTGCGCCGTCGGCCAACCTGAACCCGGAGCGCAACTTCCCGTCGCTGTTCGAACCGGTGCACGGCTCCGCGCCGGACATTTTCGGCAAGAACATCGCCAACCCGATCGCCATGATCTGGAGCGGCGCGATGATGCTGGACTTCCTCGGCGACGGCGATGCCCGTTACCGCCAGGCGCACGACGGCATCCTGCAAGCGATCGAGCGCATCATCGCCGACGGGCCGCGCACGCCGGATATGCGCGGCGATGCCTCCACTCAGCAAGTCGGCCAGGCGATCGCCGCCCTGCTGCAACGCTAAACGCCGCTGATTTTCCTGCGCAGGGCGCGTTTTCGCGCCCTGCTTTGCCACGTCCGCTTTTCCGCTTCGATCGCCGCCGCAAATCCGTTGAAAACCACCGCAGAAAGCACGCCAATATCCCGGTCAAGATCACAACAAATTGTTTACATACTGTGTTTTATCCTTTTACAGATGCCCCAATTGTGGCCCTCCTGTAATTTGTGCACACTCAAAAATGTTAATGAAGAGTAAAAATTTCCGGTGACGTTCCGCCGGGGCGTTTGCTCCTCGCGGTGTAACAAAACAAAGGGTTCAAACCAATAAGGCCCGGGCGCACCCTACGCTTCGCGCACCGGCCCACCACCGATAACAGGAGTTCACTCCCATGCAGAGCACCCCTAAAAAGGATGTCACGCTCATTGCCATCAGCCTGTGCAGTATTGCGCTGATCGCCATTTGCCTGATGCTCTTTCCGGCTCAATCCGCGCTTATCGCCAACACCATTTTCAACGGCGTCACTCGGCTGTTCGGCTCAACCATTCAAATTCTGGTGCTGATCGCCCTGCTGGTGGTGCTGTATCTGGCGTTGAGCAAATACGGCAACATCCGCCTCGGCGAAGGCAAACCGCAATACTCCACGCTGGCCTGGCTGTTCATGTTCATCTGCGCCGGCCTGGGCTCGTCCACCCTGTACTGGGGGGTGATGGAATGGGCGTATTACTACCAGACGCCGGGGCTGAACATCGCGCCGCGCACCCCGAAGGCGCTGGAATACAGCATCAGCTACTCCTTCTTCCACTGGGGCCTGAGCGCCTGGGCGACCTATGCCCTCGCCTCGCTGATCATGGCCTACCACTTCCACGTGCGTAAGAACAAAGGGCTCAGCCTGTCGGGGATCATTTCCGCCATCACCGGCGTGCGCGCCAACGGCCCGATCGGGCGGTTGGTGGATCTGATCTTCCTGGTCGCCACCGTCGGCGCCCTCACCATTTCACTGGTGCTGACGGCCTCCACCTTTACCCGTGGGCTGACGGCGCTGACCGGCATCCCGGACAATTTCGTGGTGCAGGCGACGGTGATCCTGCTGGCCGCGGTGATCTTCTGTCTCAGCTCTTACATCGGCATCGACGGCGGCATGCAGCGCCTGAGCAAAATGGTCGGCTGGGGTGCATTCGCCTTCGCCGGGCTGGTGCTGCTGGTCGGCCCGACCGAGTTCACCATCAACAACACCATCAACGCCATCGGCCTGACGGCGCAAAACTTCCTGCAGATGAGTCTGTTCACCGATCCGATGGGCGACGGCAGCTTCAGCCGCAGCTGGACGGTGTTCTACTGGCTGTGGTGGATCTCTTACACCCCGGGCGTGGCGATGTTCGTCACCCGCGTCTCGCGCGGCCGCAAGATTAAAGAGGTGATCTGGGCCTTGTTGCTCGGCAGCACCCTCGGTTGCTGGTTCTTCTTCGGCTCGTTGGAAAGCTACGCCATGCACCAGTTCATCAGCGGGCAGCTCAACGTGCCTGAGATCCTCAGCACCCAGGGTGGCGAAACCGCCGTGCAGATGCTGCTGACGGCGCTACCGCTCGGCAAGCTGTTCCTGGCCGCCTATCTGTTCATCATGATCATTTTCCTGGCCTCGCACATGGACGCGGTGGCCTACACCATGGCCGCCACCAGCACCCGCAACCTGCAGGAGGGGCAAGATCCCAGCCCGATGCTGCGCCTGTTCTGGTGCGTGGTGATCACCCTGATCCCGCTGTCGATCCTGTTTACCGGCGCCTCGCTGGACACCATGAAAACCACGGTGATCCTGACCGCGCTGCCGTTCCTGCTGGTGCTGCTGGTGAAAACCTACGGCTTTGCCCGCTGGCTGAAGCAGGACTACGCGGCCATCCCGGCGCACCTGATCGAAAGCAGCCCGCCGGCGCTGCCCGAGGCGCCGGCGGCCGCCGAACTCTCCGCTCCATCGTCGTATCAACCGCGCCCTATGGCGAAATGACAATAAGAAAAGAGGAAGGTTAACTTATGAGCACTCTGATCCCTGAATTTACCTTACCGAAAGATTTCTGCGCCGACGCCCGCGAGGCTTACACCATTCCGGCCCGGTTCTATACCCACCAGGCGGCGTTCGAGCACGAAAAAGAGCAGGTGTTCGCCACCAGCTGGATTTGCGTGGCGCACCGCAGCGAGCTCGCCGAACCGAACGACTACATCACCCGCGAGATCATCGGTGAAAACATTCTGGTGGTACGCGGCCGCGACAACGTGCTGCGCGCCTTTTACAACGTCTGCCCGCACCGCGGCCACCAGCTGTTGGCGGGCGACGGCCGGGCGAAAAACGTCATCACCTGCCCTTATCACGCCTGGGCGTTCAAGCTGGACGGCGAACTGGCGCACGCGCGCAACTGCGAAAACGTGCAGAACTTTGATAAGGAAAACTCGCACCTGATGCCGGTGCGGGTCGAAGAGTACGCCGGGTTTATTTACGTCAATCTGGACTCGCAGGCCGGCACGGTGGAAGACCAGCTGCCGGGCCTCGGCGCCAAAGTGCGCGAAGCCTGCCCGCAGGTCGACGACCTCAAGCTGGCGGCACGCTTCGTCACCCGCACCCCGGCCAACTGGAAGAACATCGTCGATAACTACCTCGAGTGCTACCACTGCGGCCCGGCGCACCCCGGCTTCGCCGACTCGGTGCAGGTCGACCGCTACTGGCACACCCTGCACGGCAACTGGACGCTGCAGTTCGGCTACGCCCGCCCTTCCGAGCAGTCGTTCAAGTTTGAAGAGGGTAAAGAAGCCAGCTTCCACGGCATCTGGCTGTGGCCGTGCACCATGTTCAACATGCCGCCGCTGGAAGGCATGATGACGGTGATCTATGAGTTCCCGGTCGATGCAGAAACCACCCTGCAGCACTACGACATCTACTTCACCAACGCCGATTTGAGCGACGAGCAGCTCAAACTGATCGACTGGTACCGCGACGTGTTCCGCCCGGAAGATTTGCGGCTGGTGGAGAGCGTGCAAAAAGGCCTCAAATCGCGCGGCTATCGCGGCCAGGGGCGCATCATGGCCGACGGCGCCGGCAGCGGCGTCAGCGAACACGGCATCGCCCACTTCCACAACCTGCTGGCGCAGGTTTATCAACCTTGATGCGACGGGGCCCACGGGCCCCCTCCCCCTGACTTGTGAGGTTCTTTGTGAATATTTCCGATCGGGCGCTATTCCGCCAACAGGCCTACATCAACGGCCAATGGCGCGACGCCGACAACCAGGAAACCCTGCCGGTGAGCGATCCCGCCACCGGCCAACTCATCGGCAGCGTGCCCAACATGGCGGTGGCCGAAACCCAACGGGCGATCGACGCCGCCCAGCAGGCGCTGGAAGGCTGGCGCGCGCTGCCGGCACAGCAACGCGCGCAGCTGCTGCGCCGCTGGTTCGAACTGATGCTGGAACACCAGCAGGATCTGGCCAGCCTGATGACGTTGGAGCAAGGCAAACCGCTGGCGGAGTCGCTGGGCGAGATCCGCTACGCCGCCTCTTTTATCGAATGGTTCGCCGAACAGGCCAAGCGCACCAATGGCGACATCATTCCCTCGCCGAGCAGCGATAAACGCCTGATGGTGCTGAAGCAGGGCATCGGCGTGTGCGCGGCGATCACGCCCTGGAACTTCCCGGCGGCGATGATCACCCGCAAGGCCGCGCCGGCGCTGGCGGCCGGCTGCACGCTGGTGGTCAAACCCGCCAACGAAACCCCTTACTCGGCGCTGGCGATGGCCGAGCTGGCCGAGCGCGCCGGCATTCCCGCCGGGGTGTTCAACGTGGTGACCGGCAACTCACAGGCGATCGGCGCCGAGCTGACCCGTCACCCGCTGGTGCGCAAGCTGAGCTTTACCGGCTCCACGCCGGTGGGCAGGCTGCTGATGCGCCAGAGCTCGGACACCATCAAGAAAGTGTCGCTGGAACTGGGCGGCAACGCGCCGTTCATCGTGTTTGACGATGCAGACATCGATGCCGCAGTGGAAGGCGCGCTGATCGCCAAATACCGCAACGCCGGGCAGACCTGCGTCTGCGTCAACCGGTTCTACGTGCAGCGTGGCGTTTACCCGCAGTTCGCCGAGAAGTTTGTCGCCCGCGTGGCGGCGCTGCAGGTCGGCAACGGCTTCGAACCCGGCGTGCAGATCGGCCCGCTGATCAACCGCAAGGCGCGCGACAAGGTGCTGGAGCTGCTCGATGACGCGCTGAGCAAAGGCGCTCAGGTGCTGACCGGCGCCACGCCGCACGCGCTGGGCGGCAATTTCTTCACGCCGACGGTGCTGGGCGACGTGCAGCCCGGCTCGCTGCTGCTGGAAGAGGAAATCTTCGGCCCGGTCGCGCCGCTGGTGGTGTTCGATGACGAAGCCGAGGCGATCCGTCAGGCCAACGACACCATCTACGGCTTGGCCGCCTACTTCTACACCCGCGATGCGGCGCGCATCTGGCGCGTTTCGGAACGGCTGGAGTACGGCATGGTCGGCATCAATACCGGGCTTATCTCCAACGAGGTGGCGCCTTTCGGCGGGGTGAAACAGTCGGGGCTGGGGCGCGAAGGCTCCGAATACGGCATCGAAGACTATCTGGAGCTCAAATACCTGTGCCAGGCGGTATAACTTTTTCATGCGCGGGGACGCCCGCGCTTTGGAGCCAATGAATGACCAGCTATCAGATGCTTGATGTTCGCGTCGTCGACATCGAAACCGTCACCGCACAGGTCAAGCGCTTTACCCTGGCGGATCCGCAAGGCCGCCCGCTGCCCGCCTTCAGCGGCGGCAGCCACATCATCGTGCAAATGCAGGACGGCGAGCAACGCTACAGCAATGCCTATTCGCTGCTGAGCTCACCGTTCGAGCTCGACCGTTACCAGATCGCCGTGCGCCGTGAGTCCCCTTCCAAAGGCGGTTCCGACTTCATGCACGATCGGCTGGCGATCGGCGATACGCTGACCATCAGCACCCCGAATAACCTGTTCGCGCTGGCGCCGGAGGCGCAGCATCACGTGCTGATCGCCGGCGGCATCGGCATCACGCCGTTTATGGCCCATCTGCACGAGCTGCAGCACAGCGGGCAACGCTATCATCTGCACTATTGCTTCCACAGCGAGGAACACAACGCCTTCCAGCAGCAGCTGACGCAAGCGCCGTTCGCAGACAACGTCAGTTGCCATGTCTCCAGCCTTAACGGCCGGTTGGATCTGGCGCGCACGCTGGCCGACGTGGAGCCCGGCACCCATATCTATGTCTGCGGCCCGGCGGCGCTGAACGAAGCGGTTTATCGGATCGCCGCCGAACGGGGCATCGACGCCGGTCGCTTGCACAGTGAAGCCTTCGCCGCCGAAGACACGGCGGGCGGCGCCTTTACGCTGGTGCTGGCTCGGTCGGGCATTGAGCTTGAAGTGGCGGAAGACATGACCATCCTGCAGGCGCTGGAAAACAGCAAGGCGGCCAGGGTCGAGTGCCTGTGCCGCGAAGGCATTTGCGGCACCTGCGAAACCCGCATCGTCGAGGGGGAAGCCGATCACCGCGATCAGTATCTCAGTGACGAAGAGCGCGCGGCGCAGCAAACCCTGTTGATCTGCTGCTCGCGCGCCAAAGGCAACCGGCTGGTACTGGATCTGTAAACGGAGCGCCCGCGCCTGCGGGCGTCCTGATTAGGCTTTCGGGAATATCCACAGATGCTCGGCCGGCAGGGAGAGCCGGCACAGCGCCCGATCGCGCGCCTCGTGGCCATAGGCACGCACCACGAAATCTTCGGCCACGGTGCGGAACAGGTATTCCCAGCGATCGCCGAGATACATGCTGGTCAGCAACGGCAGCTCAAGCTGGTTGCCCTGCGGATCTTCGCCCAACCGCACGCGCTCCACGCGGATCACCGCCGTGCCCTCCTGCCCGACCTGCACGCCTTCGCCCGCTTTGCCCCACAGCGCCCAATCCTTGCCTTCGATGCGCGCCCGATCGCCTTCCAGCGCGACGACCTTGCCCGGCAACCGGTTGTTGCTACCCATGAACTCGGCGGTGAACAGCGTGGTGGGCGAGCCGTACATCTCCTGTGGCGTGCCCTGCTGTTCGATTTTGCCGTTATTGAGCAGCAGGATGCGATCGGAGATGGCCATCGCCTCGTTCTGATCGTGAGTCACCATCAGCGCCGACAGGCCGAGCTTGATGATCAACTCGCGCAGGAATACCCGCGCCTCTTCGCGCAGTTTGGCGTCGAGGTTGGACAGCGGCTCATCCAACAGGATCACCGGCGGGTTGTAGACCAGCGCACGCCCGATCGCCACGCGCTGCTGCTGGCCGCCCGAGAGCTGGTGCGGATGGCGCTTGGCCAGATGCCCCAGCCCGAGCTGATCCAGCACCGCCTGTACCCGTTGGGCGATTTCCGCCGAGGCAGTCTTACGCAGCTTCAGCGGGTAGGCGACGTTCTCAAACACCGTTTTATGCGGCCACAGGGCGTAGGACTGAAACACCAGCCCCAGATTGCGCTCTTCGGCGGGAATTTCACTGCGTGCGCTGCCGTTGTACACCGCGCTGTTGCCGATGACGATCCGCCCCTGGCTCGGTTTCTCCAGCCCGGCTACCGCCCGCAGCAGCGTGGTTTTGCCGCTGCCCGACGGGCCCAGCAGCGAGACCACTTCGCCCCGTTTCAGATCCATCGACACCCCTTTCAGCACCGGGTTGTCGCCATAGGTCAAATGCAGATTCTCTACCGAAAGTTCAATCATGTAATTTCACTCCAAAGCGCAAGGCAATCCCCAGCCCCAGCACCACCAGCAGGATATTGATGAACGACAGCGCGGCGACGATATCGATAGCGCCCGCGGCCCACAGGGAAACCAGCATCGAGCCGATGGTTTCCGTGCCCGGAGACAGCAGATACACCCCGGTGGAATATTCGCGTTCAAAGATCAGGAACATCAGCAGCCAGGAGCCGATCAGGCCGTAGCGCGACAGCGGAATGGTGACGTGGCGGGTGATCTGACCGCGGCTGGCGCCGGCGCTGCGCGCCGCCTCCTCCAGCTCCGGCCCCACCTGCAGCAGCGTAGAAGAGATCAGCCGCAGGCCGTAAGCCATCCACACCACGGTGTACGCCAGCCAGACGCTGAAGATGGTGCTGCGCAGCGAACGCAGCCAGACGATCACGTTCTCGCGCAGCCACTCAGCCATCGGCAGCACTGACAGCCAGCCTTCCTTGAGCGATTTGTCCAGCCACATCGGCAGGAACAAGAACACCCATAGGAACGCCAGGCCGGCCAGCAGCCCCGGCACCGCGCGCGGCACCAGCACGCTGTAGTCGAGGAAGCGCGTGGCGCCATCCGGCTTGCGGTGCATGGCAATGCCGATAAACAGGTAGCACGCCACCGCCAGCGCCCCGCCGATCACCCCGATCGCCATCGAGTTGACGATGGCGCGCAGCAGGTTGGGCTGCGCCCAGATGGTGCGGAAGGTGTTGATCGACAGTTCGTCCCAGACCGACACGCCCACGCCCCAGTTGGAGATAAAGGCGCGCAGCACTACGCCGATCAGCGGCACGCCGATGGTCACGGTCAGCCAGAACATCACCACCGCGCCGGCCACCCAGCGCCATTTGCCCAGCGGCAGCGCGCGGGCCTGCGAGGCTTTGCCCTTGACGGTGACGAAGCGGTTGGCGGTACGCATCAGCCGGCGCTGCAGCATCACCAGCGGAATGGTGATGCAGATCAGCACCACCGCCACCGCCGCCATCAGGTGGTAAGACGGCGTGCCCAGCTTGTTGGTCAACTGGTACAGGTAGGTCGCCAGCACCAGGTTGCCTTCCGGATCCCCCAGCACCAGCATCAGACCGAACACTTCCAGCCCGAGGAAGAACAGCAGCACCCCGGCATACAGAATAGACGGCCGCACCATCGGCAGGCTGACGGCGGTCATCACCTGCAGCGGCGTGGCGCCGGCGGTGCGCGCCGCCTCTTCAACGTCCGAGCCCACGCTGCGCAGCGCCGAGGAGATGTACAGATACGCGTGGGGCACGTGCGTCAATCCGGCTATCACCACGATGCTGGCCATCGAATAGATATTCCACGGCACAAAGCCCAGCAGCGCCTCCGCCCACAGCGAGAAGAAGCCGACCGGCCCCGCCGCCACCACGTAACCGAAACCCAGCACCATCGGCGACACGAAGATCGGCACCAGAATCAGCGGTTCGATGATCCGCCGCCCCGGCAGATCGGTGCGCACCATCAGGAAGGCCAAAATGCCTCCGAGCGGGATGGCGATAATCACCAGGCCGAATGCCAGAATAAAGCCGCTTTTCAGCGCTTTGTAGAAATCCGGATCGGTAAAGATGAACTCGAAGGCCTCCAGGCTGAAGACCTTGGAGGGAGAGAAGAACGGTGCCGAGAGGAAGCTTTGAATGATGATAAACGACAGGGGGACATAGATAACCAGCGCGGTTATCAACACCACCAGGCCGCGCGGCAGGCTCTGCCACTTTCTGCGCCATGCTTGCATAAATGCTCCCTATGGTTGTAAACGACGACCAAAGGGCGCGCGCCCATGCGGCAGGCGCGCGTCCGAATACAGTCCCTATTATTTCGCCGCGGCGGCGCGCCATTGTTTGATGTAGTCGAGACGTTTGGCCGGCTGCAGATATTCCAGCAGGCTGTCATCGACCGGGATCGGCTTGAGCGCGTTACCCAACAGCTTGGTCATGCCATCGATGTCGTTCTTGCCTTCGATGTCGTTGCGGATCGAGGGAATATCCGCCTGATTGGCGAGAATATTTTGGCCTTTCTCCGACAGCACATAGTCGAACCACAGCTTGGCGGCGTTAGGGTTGGCGGCCTCTTTACTGATGAAACTCACGCGCGACAGCACCAGGGTATAGTCTTTCGGATAGACGATGCCAAGCGACGGATCGCTCTTGGCGCGGGCCTCGGCGTAGGAACCGAGGATATTGAAACCGATCAGGTTTTCACCGGAGGAGACGCGCTCCATCATGGTGCCGGTGGAGGATTGCACCGCCAGCCCGCCCTTGGCCACGTCGGCCAGCGTTTTGAAGTAGTTAGGATCGGCCTTGAAGTCCTGCACCGACAGCATGAAGCCGACGCCGGATTTTTCGATGTCGTACGTGGTGACTTTCTTCTTGAATTTGTCCGTCTGGCCGGCGATCAATTTAGCCAGCGCCGCGTGTGAATCCGGCACATCGCCTTGCGGGATCAGGCGTTTGTTATAGATAAACACCACCGGCTCATAGGTGGTGCCATACACCTTATCTTGCCATACCGCCCATTTCGGCAGCTGGGCCTGCTCGGGGGAGGCGTATTCCTGCGCGTAATCGCCCGCCAGTTTCAAAATGGTGTCCATCGACGAGCTCCACACCACGTCGCCGCTGGTACCGCCGGCCGCCTGCTCGCTGATAAAGCGGTTATACAGTTCGGTGCTGTTCATGTCGTTGTATTCGACCTTAATGCCCGGGTACAACGCCTCGAACCCCTGGATCAGCGGCGCTGCCGCCTTGGTGTCGGTGGTCGAGTAAATCACCACCTTGCCTTCTTTCTTCGCGCCGTCGACCCGTTTCTGATAGTCGGCGGGGTAGCCCGCCGGGAAGGCCGCATAGGCGGAAACGGAGCCCAGTAAGGTGATTGCAGCTACGGTCGCGCTGATTTTTTTCATCATCATCCATCCCCTGATCACATTTAATAAACCAAAAATTAACATATAGTTAATAAGTGTGACGAGGCAACGGCGTTGCTTTGTTATCTTTCGGTTTTGTGAGGTTGGACGTTTTTCAGTCAATAAAAAAGCCCGGCAGCGCGGGCTTTACGGCACTGCCTGTCGCAGACTATTCGGCCAGGCGAGAGCGCCGCAGCAGACGAATTCGCTGTACGATGGCGCCCCCCAGCAGCGTCAGCACAACCCCCGCCAACTGCACCAGCGGCAAGACACCGGCCCCCACCCCGCGATAATGTAAGTTAACTGCTACATCAGGTATAACTATTCCCCTCCTGGCGACATTGTTGGAATAATTTCCCTTTGCTAGCCTTCCCTAAGCCACTTAATTAACTGGACCGACTCATGGCCGAAATCACTGATTTTATGAAACTGGATATGCGTATTGGCGAAATTATTTCCGTGGAATTTAACGACAAGGCGTTAAAGCCCGCCTATAAGCTGCGCATTGATTTCGGCGAAGAAATTGGCATTAAAAACAGCTCGGCGCAATTATGCGAAAACTATCAGGAAGAGGATCTGCTTGGCAGAAAAGTCATCTCCGTCGTTAATTTCCCCGCCAGGCGGGTTGCCGGATTTAAATCTGAAGTGCTGGTGCTTGCCGCAGTCACCCGGGATCAAGGCACCGTCTTGCTGAAACCCGATGTCGACGTGGAGATTGGCAGCAAGATTTTATAACCGCCGCATCATTCGTGAAGCCACCGAGAAGTGCGACAGTTCCCCCTGCTTGATAACGTTAAGAAAGTGTACCAGGAACAACGTACAGCCTTTACCTCCGACGCCCCCTGCCGGCGCTCGGCCGAAAGATTTTGCCTGGCGTCTGGAATGCCGGCCTTTCGTGCTCTCGGTCGAGGAGGACGCCACCCGCAAACCGGTCGAAGACGGCCACGTTTCCTTCGCGTATGACTCCTTCAAACCGCATGTCGAAATCCCGCTGTCGATAGACAGGGTGGCGCACGCGGGCTAACGCACTGCCGGGCCGGCCGCCATGATCCCTCTGTGCGGCCAGTTCACGCCAGGATAAACAGCACTGGATTAATCAGGTTTTTGTCGCCGAATTATTATATCCTGCCGGACGAAAATTTTGCGGGCGCTCGCCGCCCCCTGCGCCTGCCCTTTGCAGTTACCCATTCCGCAGCAGGCCGTTTATTTCATGAATACAGGCAGTGCCATACCGTTATGACCAAGAATTTATCCCCGAAAGACATTATCGCCCTGGGCTTTATGACCTTCGCCCTGTTTGTCGGCGCCGGCAACATCATTTTCCCTCCGCTGGTGGGGCTGCAGTCCGGCGAACATTTGTGGCCGGCCGCCCTCGGGTTTATGGTGACCGCCGTCGCCTTGCCGGTGATCGCCGTGATCGCGCTGGCGCGCGTCGGCGGCAGCATCAACCTGCTGACCGGCCCCATCGGCCGCACCGCCGGCCTGCTGTTGGCGACCGTCTGCTATCTGGCTCTCGGCCCGCTGTTCGCCACGCCGCGAACCGCCAATGTCTCCTTCGCCCTTGGCATCGCGCCCTTCACCGGCGACGGCGCACTGCCGCAGTTCATCTACAGCCTACTGTTCTTTACCCTGGCGATGATCGTCTCGCTGTATCCCGGCCGGTTGCTCGATAACGTCGGCCATATTCTGGCGCCGCTGAAAATCCTGGCGCTGGCCGCGCTCGGCATCGCCGCCCTGGTTTGGCCCGCCGGTGAACCGGTCTCCGCCGTTGGCAGCTATCAGGCAGCGGCGTTTTCCACCGGCTTCGTGCAGGGTTATCAAACCATGGACACGCTGTCGGCGCTGATGTTCGGCTCGATTATCGTCACCGCCGCCCGCTCGCGTGGCGTCAGCGACAGCGGCCTGCTGCTGCGCTACACCCTATGGGCCAGCCTGATCGCCGGCGTCGGCCTAACGCTGGTTTATATCTGCATGTTCAAACTTGGCGCCGGCAGCGGCAGCCTGGTCGAGAGTGGCGCTCAGGATGGCGCGGCAATCCTGCACGCTTATGTGCAACACACCTTCGGCGATCTGGGCAGCGTCTTTATGGCGGTACTGATGTTCATCGCCTGCCTGGTGACGGCGGTCGGCATGACTTGCGCCTGCGCGGACTTCTTCTCTCGCTACCTGCCGCTCTCTTACCGCACGCTGGTGGTTATCCTCGCGCTCTTCGCCATGCTGGTCTCCAACATGGGGCTGGCCAACCTGATCCGCGTCTCGCTGCCGGTGCTGACGGCGATCTATCCACCCTGCATCGCGCTGGTGTTGCTCAGCTTCAGCCAGAACCGCTGGCGCAGCGCCAAGCGCGTGTTCGCGCCGGTGATCGCCACCAGCCTGGTGTTTGGCCTCGCCGACGGCCTGAAGGCCTCCAGCTTCAGCGGCCTGCTGCCGACCTGGTTCGATAAATTGCCGCTGGCCGAACAGGGTCTGGTCTGGCTGCAGCCTACGCTGCTGGTGCTGTTACTGGCGGCGGCTTACGACCGGTTGCGCAGCGCCGAAAGCGCCAACGCCACGTCGTAAGCGCGGGTTACGCCCATAAAAAAAGCCGGTCACGATGACCGGCTTTTTTATCGGCTTGCGCCAGGCCGCTTACTTCAGCAGCGCCTGCGCCTTCGCCACCACGTTGTCCACGGTGAAGCCGAACTCGGCGAACAGCTGCTCCGCCGGCGCCGACTCACCGAAGGTGGTCATGCCCACGATGGCGCCGTTCAGGCCCACGTACTTGTACCAGTAGTCCGCGATACCCGCTTCCACCGCCACGCGCGCCGTTACCGCCGCCGGCAACACCGACTCGCGGTACGCCGCATCCTGCTTGTCGAACGCGTCGGTCGACGGCATCGACACCACGCGCACCTTGCGGCCCGCTGCGGTCAGCGTGTCCGCCGCTTCCACCGTGATGCCCACTTCAGAGCCGGTGGCAATCAGGATGACGTCCGGCGTGCCCGCGCAGTCTTTCAGCACGTAGCCGCCGCGGTACACGTTCGCCAGCTGCTCTGCGGTGCGCGGCTGCTGGGTCAGGTTCTGGCGCGAGAACACCAGGGTGGTCGGGCCGTCGTTGCGCTCGATGCCGTACTGCCACGCCACCGCCGACTCCACCTGGTCACACGGACGCCAGGTGCTCATGTTCGGGGTCACGCGCAGGCTCGCCAGCTGCTCCACCGGCTGGTGGGTCGGGCCGTCTTCGCCCAGACCGATGGAGTCATGGGTGTAGACGAACACGTTGCGCAGCTTCATCAGCGCCGCCATGCGCACCGCGTTGCGGGCGTATTCCACGAACATCAGGAAGGTCGCCGAGTACGGCAGGAAGCCGCCGTGCAGCGCGATGCCGTTGGTGATGGCGGTCATGCCGAACTCGCGCACGCCGTAATGAATGTAGTTGCCCGCCGGGTCAACGTTCAGCGCTTTCGAGCCGGACCACATGGTCAGGTTGCTCGGCGCCAGGTCGGCGGAGCCGCCCAGGAACTCCGGCAGCACCTTGCCGAACGCTTCCAGCGCGTTCTGCGACGCCTTGCGGCTGGCGATGTTGGCCGGATTGGCCTGCAGTTTTTCCACGAACGCCTTGGCGTCGGCTTTCCAGTCGGCCGGCAGCTCGCCGTTCATGCGGCGCTTGAACTCGGCAGCCTGCTCCGGGAAGGCCTTGGCGTAGGCGGCGAACTTGTCGTTCCAGGCCGCTTCTTTGGCCTGACCGGCTTCCTTGGCGTCCCACTGGGCGTAGATGTCCTGCGGGATTTCAAAGGCGGCGTATTTCCAGCCCAGCGCTTCGCGGGTGGCGGCCACTTCGGCGGCGCCCAGCGCGGCGCCGTGCACGTCATGGGTGCCGGCCTTGTTCGGCGAACCGAAGCCGATAACGGTCTTGCACATCAGCAGCGACGGTTTGTCGGTCACCTTGCGGGCTTCTTCAATCGCGGCCTTGATGGCGTCCGGGTTGTGGCCGTCGACGTTGCGCACCACGTGCCAGCCGTAGGCTTCGAAGCGCAGGGCGGTGTCGTCAGTGAACCAGCCGTCGACGTGGCCGTCGATGGAGATGCCGTTGTCATCGTAGAAAGCGGTCAGCTTGCCGAGTTTGAGGGTACCGGCCAGGGAGCAGACTTCGTGCGAGATGCCTTCCATCATGCAGCCGTCGCCCATGAAGGCGTAGGTGTGGTGGTCAACGATGTCGTGGCCCGGGCGGTTGAACTGCGCCGCCAGGGTGCGTTCGGCGATGGCGAAGCCGACGGCGTTGGCGATGCCCTGGCCCAGCGGGCCGGTGGTGGTCTCAACGCCTGGGGTGTAGCCGTACTCCGGGTGCCCTGGGGTTTTGGAGTGCAGCTGACGGAATTTTTCCAGCTCGCGCATCGGCAGGTCGTAGCCGGTGAGGTGCAGGAGGCTGTAAATCAACATGGAGCCGTGGCCGTTGGAGAGCACGAAACGGTCGCGGTCAGCCCAGTGCGGGTTAGTCGGGTTGTGGTTGAGGTAGTCACGCCACAGGACTTCGGCGATGTCCGCCATGCCCATAGGGGCACCCGGGTGGCCGGAATTTGCTTTTTGTACGGCGTCCATGCTGAGTGCGCGGATGGCGTTGGCAAGCTCTTTACGAGAGGACATGTTTTACTCCAGGTCGGATAAAAAAAGCAGTCAAGTTCCCTATTTTCTCAGACTCCACATCACAACGGCAATCCCTAATGCCAAATGAGAGCGAGTTCACCACTTATTAGCACGATTGGACGCTTTTTCGGAATAACACTATTCTCGCCCCGTCTGGCGTACACTAGGCTCTTGCGACAAGATTTCCTCCAAGCAAAATGATTCTTTTACCTTGTTACCTTCACAGGAAGATGGCGTTATGAAGATCCGTACCTCTTTGATTGCGTTGGGCATTGCCACCTTGGCAACCGGCTGTCAAAACCTGAATACCGAAACCTTGATGCAGTCCGGCGCACAGGCGTTCCAGGCGGCGACCCTGAGCAACAACGACGTTAAGGCCCTGAGTGATAAATCCTGTGCCGAGATGGACAGCAAGGCACAAATCGCGCCGGCCGACAGCACCTACGCCAAGCGTCTCAACAAAATCGCCGCGGCGCTGGGCGACAACATCAACGGCACCCCGGCCAACTACAAGGTCTACGTGACCAAAGACGTCAACGCCTGGGCGATGGCCAACGGCTGCATCCGCGTCTACAGCGGCCTGATGGACATGATGAACGACAACGAAGTGGAAGGCGTGCTGGGCCATGAAATGGGCCACGTGGCGCTAGGCCACACCCGTAAAGCGATGCAGGTGGCTTACGGCACCGTGGCGCTGCGCACCGCGGCGTCCTCCGCCGGCGGCGTCATCGGCTCGCTGTCGCAGTCGCAGCTGGCGGATATCGGCGAGAAGCTGGTCAGCGCCCAGTTCTCGCAGAAGCAGGAAAGCGAAGCGGATGATTACTCGTTCGATCTGCTGAAAAAGCGCGGCATCGATCCGAACGGCCTGGCCACCAGCTTCGAGAAGTTGGCCCAGATGGAAGCCGGCCGCCAGAGCAGCCTGTTCGACGATCACCCGTCTTCTCAAGCGCGTGCGCAACATATTCGCGATCGCATCGCGGCAGAGAAATAACCACGAAAACGCCCGGCAACCGCCGGGCGTTTTTTATCGTATTAATACAGCGTTTTCTGCGGCGGCCCGGCGAAGGTCAGCGGCCCGACCTGCTTCATGTCCACCTCGACCACCGACGGCCCCGGGTAGTTGATCGCTTCGGCCAGCACGCCGTTGAACTGCGACGCCGCGTCCACCTTCCAGGCTTTCAGCCCCATCGCTTCGGCGATCTGGGTGAAGGCCGGCGTATGCAGCTCGTTGTAATACTGGCGCCCGGCGAAGTACTTGTCCTGAATGCCGCGCATCACGCCATAACCGCCGTCGTTCATGATCAGCAGGGTGATATTCACCTGTTCCTGCGCCATGGTCGCCAACTCGCCCAGGCCCAGCGCCAGACCACCGTCGCCCACCAGCCCCACCACCTTGCGCTGCGGGTTAGCGATCGCGGTGCCGATGGCCATCGGCAGCCCCATGCCAATGGCGCCCGCCAGCGAGTGAATGTTGCACAGCGGCGAGATCGCCCGGAACAGCCGGCTGCCCCAGACGCTGCCGGAGACGGTGATATCGCGCACCAACAGCCCATCCTGCGGCAGTGCGGCGTCGATGGCGTCATTGAGTTTGGCGTATTCGCCGGACTGCTGGCGCAGCGCGCTCTCCGCCTGCTGCACCGCCCCCGCGACCTCGGCATCCCACTCGGCGTTGACCTTCTCGCCGGGGGCCAGCCGCGCCGCCAGCGCCGCCAGCAGCGCCGCACAGTCGCCGTTGATCTGTTCATCGGCCAGATAGTTGCGGTTGGCCGCCGCCGGATCGATGTCTATCTGCACCAGCGGGCGCGGCAGCGGCAGCGTCCAGGTGCGGGTTTCATTACTGCGCAGGCGCGAACCGGCCACCAGCGTCAGGTCGCACTGCGTCAGGATCGCTTCGATGCTCGGTGAGTTATGGAACGCCCGCAGGCTGCGCGGATGGCTGTCCGGCAGAATGCCGCGCCCGTGGGTGCTGGAGATCACCGCCACGCCGGCGTCCGCCAGCTTGCGCACCGCGTCGCCGCAGGCCAAGGCGCCGCCGCCCAACCACAGCAGCGGACGCTTGGCCTGTTTCAGCCGCTGATGCAGCCGCTCCACCGCCGCATCGTCCGCCTTCGGCAGCGGCGCCGGCGCCAACGCTTCGGTCAGCACCGAACGGGAAACCAGGCTGCTTTGAATATCGATCGGGATCTCGACCGCCACCGGGCCGCAGGGCACGGTTTGCGCATCCAGGATCGCCCGTTGGATCACCGCCACCGCCTGCTCCGGCGAATTGACCCGGTAAGCGCGCTTGGAGCAGGCGCGCAGGAAGCCGAGCTGATCGCGGGTTTCATGAATAAAACCGGCGTCGGCGTCCAGATAGGCTTTTTCCACCTGGCCGGTGATATGCAGCAGCGGCGTGTTGGCGTTGAGCGCCTCAATCATCGCCCCCACCGCGTTGCCCGCGCCGGCGCCGGTGCTGGTCAAGGCTACGCCCAGGCCGGAGAAGCGCCCGTGCGCGTCGGCCATGGTGACCGCGCCCGCTTCGCCGCGCGCCGGCACGAAGCGAATTTTATCGCGCTGCCCCACCGCATCGGCGATCGGCAGATTATGAATCGAAATGATGCCGTACATCGCCGACACCGCGTACTGTTCCAGAGTCCGGGCTATCGCCTCGCCAACCGTGATTTTATCGCTCATCATCTGCCTTCTTAAGGTAGTCGTTATTAGGGTTATGCGTAGAGGTGTCGGCCTAGTCGCTCCAGCGGTTCACCTGATGGCTCAGCGCCAGATACACGCTTTTTTGCTGCATGTAGGCCTTGATGCCGTTCAGGCCCTTTTCGCGGCCCAGCCCGCTTTCTTTGAAACCGCCGAACGGCGTGGAAATCGAGAACGTTTTGTAGGTATTGACCCAGACGGTGCCGGTTTCCAGCCGCTCCGCCAGCGCCATCGCGCGAGGGAAGTCGCGGCTCCAGATGCCGGCCGCCAGGCCGTACACCGAGTCGTTGGCCTGTTCGATCAGCTGTTGCTCATCGTCAAACGGCAGCGCCACCAGCACCGGGCCGAAGATCTCTTCCTGGCAGACGCGGGCGTCGTTGTTCAAGCCTTCAATAATGGTCGGCAGGTAATAGCTACCGCTCGCCAGTTGCGGATCGGCCGGCGCTTCGCCGCCGATGATCACCCGGCCACCCTCCTGCCGCGCCAGCGCCACGTAGTCCGCCACGCTTTGCCGATGTTTGGCGCTGATCAGCGGGCCGAGATGCACGCCCGGCACCAGCGGGTTGCCGATACGCAGCCCCGCCGTCAGTTCGGTCAAGCGCGCCAGCAGCGGCTGATACAGCGAACGATGCACGAACAGCCGCGAACCGGCGATGCACGCCTGGCCGGCGGAGCTGAATATGCCGTAGCAGATGCCGCGCGCCGCCTGCTCCAGATCGGCGTCCTCCAGCACGATGGTCGGCGATTTCCCCCCCAATTCCAGCGAGGTGGGGATCAGCTTGTCGGCGGCGATGTGCGCCAAATGGCGCCCGGTACTGGTCCCGCCGGTAAAGGCGATCTTTTTCACCAGCGGGTGGCGCACCAACGCCTCGCCGCTCACCGAACCTTTGCCCGGCAGCACGCTGAGCAGCCCGGCCGGCAGGCCCGCCTGTTCGAACAGCTCGGCCAGCTTCAGCGCCATCAGCGGCGTGGCTTCGGCCGGTTTGAGCACCACCGCGTTGCCCGCCGCCAGCGCCGGCGCTACCTTCTGCATTTCACTGGCGATCGGCGAGTTCCACGGCGTAATGGCGGCGATCACCCCCATCGGTTGATACTGGCTGAGCGTCATCACCTCGGCGCTGCGCGGGGTCGGCAGCTCACCTTCCAACACCTCGCAGGCGGCCGCGAAGTAGCGCGCGGTCGCCGCCGCGCTGGCCACCAGCCCGCGGGTCTCCGCCAGCGGCTTGCCGTTGTCGCGGGTCTGCAGCTCAGCCAGCTGTTCCTGCTGCGCCAGAATCAGGTTGCTGACGCGGTAGAGGATCGAGGCGCGCTGGTGCGGCACCAACCCACGCCATTCCGGCGCGCGCCAGGCGCGTTCCGCCGCTTCCACCGCCTCGTTCACGTCCTCGACGTTCGCGGCACGCAGCCGCGCGTTGACGCTGCCGTCGGCCGGGAATACCGAAGCCATCTCTTCGCCACGCCCTTCACGCCAGCGCCCGGCGACAAAAATATTCAATCGTTCCATGCTCCGCTCCTGCCGTTCAGGCAATAAAACCGCCGTCCACCAGACGGCGGCAGGCTTGTACCGCGCTCAGCGCCGCCAGGGTTGATGTTTTGGGATTGCTCGCCAGCGGGGTGCCGCTCAGCTCGATATGAAATTCGCCAAAGTCGCCGCACACCTGTAGGCGATGGGTGTTGCGCCGGGTGGCGGGATCGACCTGCAGGCGCACCCGGGTGGCGTCCATCCCCAGGCCGTTGAGCGCAATGGTGGCCGCCACGTTGGCATTAGCCGGGAACAAACGCGCCGCTTCGCGCGCCGACCCTTCAAAAAACACCTGCGCTTCACGCACCGCATCGAGATCGATCAACTGTTCCGCCGGGCTGCCGCGCCAGCTGGCCGGACTTTTGCTGGCCTGATAGGTCACGCTCTCCAGCCCGCCTTCGCGCGCCGACGCCAGCCCATCCATCCCCGCCACCGCACCGGACAGCACGATCAGCTGCCCGTGATGGCGGCGGCAAACCTGCTGCAGCCGCTGTTGCAATGCGGCGTCCGCCAGCGCGCCGGTCGAAATCAGCGCCAGCGGCCAGCCACGCTGCAGCACCGCTTCGCCGAACTCCGCCACCGCCTGCTGGCTGGCGCACTCCAGCACCAGATCCGGCCGCTGCAAACACTGCTCGGGATGGGTCAACGCCTGCACCCGCCCGCCAAAGGCCTCGGCGATCGCCGCATGATGAGCCGCGCGCGCCAGGATCCAGCCAACCTCCACGCCTTCCGGCAAACGGGCGATCACTGCCTTCGCCATCGCGCCGTAGCCAATCATCATGATCTTCTTCATCTTTATCGGCCCCTGCTACACATGGCGGTTAAAGCCGCCGGATACGTCCAGCGCCGCGCCGGTGGTAAAGGAAGCCAGCGGCGAAGCGAGGAACAGCAGCGCCTGCGCCGGCTCCTGCGGCTTGCCCAGGCGCTTCATCGGGATGCCGCGCCGTTCGGCGATCGCCGCCGTCCACTGCTCCCAGCTATGCTCTTTATCGCTGCGCTCGTCGAAACGGCGGCGCCACTGGCCCGACTCCACCATCCCCAGCAAGATCGAGTTAACGCGAATGCCTTTGTCCACCAGCTCTTTCGACAGCGTCAGCGTCATGTTAAGCAGCGCGGCGCGCGCCGCCGAGGTGGCGATCATGTGTTCTTCCGGCTGCAGCGCCAGCAGCGAGTTCACGCAAGTGATAGACGCGATCGCCGATCGTTCCAGCGCCGGTAAGAACGCCTGCACCGGATTGATCACGCCGAACAGCTTCAGCTCGGCCTCATGCAGCCAGGCTTCACGCGGCGTCTGGTCAAAATGGGCGACGAAGCCCTGACCGGCGTTGTTGATCAGCAGATCCACGCCGCCGAAATGCGCCGTCACCTGGTCGGCGAACTGCGCCACCTGCTGCGCGTCCAGTACGTCGCAGCGCAGCGCCAGGATCTCCGCCTGCGGAAACTCCGCACGCAGGCTGGCTGCTGCGCCGGCCAGTTTGTCCGGATCGCGGCCGCAGAACGCCACCTTCGCCCCTTCGGCCAGCAGCAGTTTCAGGGTTTCGAAACCGATGCCCGACGAGCCGCCGGTCACCACCGCCACCCGATTCTCAAGCTGAAAATTCATCGTTGGATTGCTCCCGTAAAGTCCCGCAGATAGCGGTTGAAACACGCCGGCGCGTCGAGGTAACTGGCATGGCCGGCGGCGGCGATCAAACGCAGCGTCGCGTCCTGCTCACGCGCCAGCTCGGCCGCCTTCTCCGGTGGCGTAATGCGATCCTGTTCACCGCACCACACTTCCAGTGGGCCGCGATAGCGCGCCAGATAGCGGGCGATATCGTCATTGGCCAGCATCCAGGCGGCACTCAGAAAACCGTCGGGATCGAGCTGTTGCATGCCGTTGCGCACCCAGGCGATATCCTGCGGATCCGCCCCTTCACGCAGCAAGGCCGCCGCCCGCTGCTCGCCATAGCCCACCGGCCCCAGCGTCTCTATCATCTGTTGGCGCTGGCCGTACACCTGCCGACGTTTTTCCTCCGGCGCCGTGGCATAGCCCTGCGCCGGATCCGCCAACACCAATCCACATAACCCGTCCGGATAGCAGGCGGCATAGGCGCTGCCGATCAGCGCCCCCAGCGAATGGCCGACGATCAGCGGCTGCGCCAGCTGCAGCTCAGCAATCAGCGCCGCCAACGCCGCCGCATAACCGGCGGCATCGGCCTGAGGATCCGCCAACGGCAGACTGCCGCCGTAGCCCGGCGCGTCCCACGCCAACAGACGGTGGCCGTCCGTCAGGCCGTTATCGTTCAACTGCTTGATCCACGAGGCCGATCCGGAGCTGATGCCGTGCAGCAACACCACCGGCCGCCCCTGCCCGGCCTCGCGCCAGCTCAGGGTGTACGCCCCGCAGCGCGCCCGTTGGCGTTGCGCCAGGCCGTTCATCAGTTGCGCTTCACTTTGGACAGCGGATGATCCGCCGGATAGGTCGGGATCTCCGGCTTGGCGGTGCCGAGCATCACGCACATCAACGCCTCTTCCTCGCCGTGGTTGAACAGGCCGCGGTACACGCCCGCCGGCACCGAGATCAGATCGCGCTCTTTCAGCCTGGTTTCGTAATACTCTTCCCCATCCTGAATCATCAGCGTGATGCTGCCTTTCAGCATGAAGAACACTTCTTCCACGTCGTCGTGCAGGTGCAACGGGCCCTCGCACTTCGACGGCAACACCATGGTGGAGAAGGTGAAATTGCCCGCCGGAATGGTGTTGGCGTCGCTGGCCACGCCGGTAGCGCCGGTACCGATGTAGCGCATCTGCGCGCGGCGGTATTTCGGGTCAAAGTCGGCCTGGAATTTCAGCGCGTTCCAGTCGTATTTACGGCCTTCAAAACGGGCGATGCGCGACTCTACCCAGTTTTCCATCGACAGATCCTGCGGCTTGACGCCGGCTTTATTCTCAACCTGAGACATGTTGTCACTCCTCTGTTGAATCGATTGATTAATTCAGTACTTTCTCAGCAACGGCAGCAGAATGAGGCAGCCGATGAACGCCATCACCACCAGGAACAGCAGGCCGTTATCCATATTGCCGGTGGCGGCGATCAACGCCCCCATCAGCACCGGCGCCAGCGCGCCGGCAAAATTGCCCAACCCGTTGAAAATACCGCCGGCGGTGGCGCTGACCTTGCTGCTGGTCGCCTTCGCCAACAGCGCGAAAATATTCGGTGCGCCGGCGCCCCACATAAAGGTGCTGAAGGCCATGGCGGCGATCACGCTGTAAGTACCCTGCAGGTGCAGCACCACCGCCAGACCGAGTCCGGCGCCGCACAGCGACAGGAAGCAGGCCAGCGCGCGCCGATCCAGCTTGTCCGACAGCCAGGCGCCCAGCACTTCGCCGAGCAGCATGGCGATGAACGGCAGCGAAGAGAGGTAACCGGCATGCTCCAGATGAATGCCTTTGCCTTTGATCAGATAGCTCGGCAACCAGCCGTTCATGCCCCACAGGTAGGTCAGGAAGGCGATATTGAACAGGCAAATCATCCAAAAGTGCGGGCTGCGCAACAGCTCGCGGCGATGCTGTTTGCGTTCGGACACCGCCGGCTTGGCCGCCGCCGCCGGGCGCGCGACGTTCAGGTGACGCATGCCGAACAGCACCAGCAACATCACCGGCAGCGTCAAAAACGCCATAAAGAAGAAGGTGGTTTGCCAGTCGAAGGTATTGAGGATGTACAGGGTGACCGGGAAGCCGAGCGCGGCGCCCAGCGGCGTGCCGAGCAGCCACAGCATGGTGGCGCGCGCCTGCAGCTGCGGCGGGAAGGCCTGACGAATAATGGCGTAGGCCATCGGCAGCAGCGGCCCTTCGGCGATGCCGAGCAGAATGCGCAGCGTCATCATGGCGTGATAGGAACGCACCATCCCCATCAACACCATCAGCACGCCCCACACCACCATCATGCCAATCAATACTTTTACCGGGTTAAGCCGATCGCCGATGCCGCTGAGCAGCATCGAGGAGATGCCGTAGGAGAACAGAAACGCGCTCATCAGCAAGCCCAGCCGCGCCGGGTCAAAGCCGATCCCTAACGCCTGCTGAAACTCGGCGTCGGAAAACAGCGCCGCGATGCTGATCTTGTCGAAAAACGCCAGCAGCACGCAGGCAAACAGCGCGATCGGCACCGACCAGCGCACCCGCTGCTGCGGATTTTCGGCAACGGTTTCCCCCGCCCGTCCAGCGCGGGCGTCAATGTCTTGCGTAGTCATAAAACGCTCCCGAGGTTCGGGCGTTATTTCAACGCCATCAAAGAAAACTCCGCATCCGCCAGCTGCTGCGGATCCAGCACCCGGCCACTCGCCAGCCAACGCTTGCCGAGCTTGATGGTGCGCGCGTCGTTGAACGCTACCATCTGCACCAACTGCCGATCGGCGTTCAGCGTGAAGAACACCTGCGACTGCGGCGTGCGGCGCACCACATGGTGTACCCCGCCGCTCGGCACGCCGAGGATCTGGATATTGGCGTCGTATTGATCCGACCAAAGCCAGGCCACGTCGTCATACGGAGCGGCGAAGGCGTCGAGCATCGCGCAAGCGGTGCTGATGGCCTGATTTTGCGCGTAGGCCCAGGACTGCAGGCACAGGCCGAGCGTCGGATGGCGCGCCACGTCGCCGGCGGCGAAGATCGCCGGATGGCTGGTGCGCCCCTGGCCGTCGACCACGATGCCGGACTCGATCGCCAGCCCGGCGCTGCGCGCCAGTTCGAGATTCAGCTCGACGCCGATCCCCACCACCACCAGATCGAAGGCCTGCGGATCGCTGACTTCGCTGCCGATCCAGGCGGCGCCATCGCGATCTTCCAGCGAGATCTCGCCGCAGCCACACAGCACCGTGACGCCCTGCTGACGATGCAGTTCGAACAACGCCTGTGAGACGTCGGCGCCGACGCTACGCATGCACAGCGCAGGCTGGCGTTCAAACACCGTCACCTCGGCGCCGAGACGGCGCGCGGAAGCGGCGATCTCCAGCCCGATCCAACCGCCGCCGACGATCGCCAGGCGACGGCAGCCCTGCAAGCCCTGCCGCAACCGGGCCGCATCGTCCCAGGAACGCAGCGTCATCACGCGCGGGTGCTGCGCCCAGGCGGCGCTCGGCACACGCGGCCGTCCGCCGGTGGCGATCAGCAACTGCTCGAACTGCAGCCGTTGCCCGTCGCTGAGCGTGACGATTTGCTGTTCGGCATCGATGGACTCGGCGCGCAGCGGGCGACGCCAGTCGATATTCAGCGCCTCCACCGCCTGTTCGCTAAATAGCCGGCTGAGGGGCGCCGCGGCATCCAGCAGCGCCGCTTTCGACAGCGGCGGCCGCTCGTAAAAATCGTAGGGTTCGTCGCTGACAACCGTCAGCCGGCCGCTGTAACCGCGATCGCGCAGCGTCTTGGCCGCCCAGCCGCCGGCCTGGCCGCCACCGACGATGACGATGCCCGCGTGTTCCGGCCGGTTCATAACGCCTGCGCCTTTTTATGCTGGCGGCGCGTGTCGTGATCGATGCCGCCCTCTACCGCCCATTCGGTGAAGGAGACCAACGAATGCTCCAGCTCGCGCGGCTGCCAGTTTTCCGTCAGATAATCGTCGTTGGTGTAGTACTCGAACGCGCCACCGGTCGGGCTGTTGACGTACCAGAAATAGGCCGAGGAGATCGGGTGGCGGCCGGGGCCGATAAAGGTGCTCCACTTCTCTTTGTTCATGGCGATGCCGCCGCCGATCACTTCGTGGATATCGCGCACGGTGAATGCCACGTGGTTCAGGCCGCGTGGGCGGTTCGGCAGCTTCAGCAGGAACAGGTTATGGTGGCCGCCGCGCGCCTGAGTACGCAGGAAGACGGCGCGATCGATATAGCGATCGGAAACCTGGAAATCCAACAGCTCGCGATAGAAACGCTCGGTCGCCGCCAGGTCGTCAACGAAGAACACTACGTGGCCGATGTTGATAGGTTGCGCCTGCGAATAGACCGGGCTGGGTTGATCGATGCGGCGCACGTCGCCCCATTGGTTGATCGGCGTGACCGGCACCTCAACCGCCTGCTGGCGGCTGACGACGAAACGCAGCGTCATGCCGTTGGGGTCGAGGCATTCCAGCTCTTCTCCCACTTGACGGAAGCCGGGCATCAACGCCAAACGCGGCTGCAGGCGCGCCAGATCGGCGGGTGAGCCCACGCCCCAGGTCATGCGGCGCAGGGTAGAACCGCCTTCAAACGCCGCAGGCAGCGCCGCGCTTTGCAACGGGTGCAGGACAACCTGCGCCCCGCTCAGGGTGGTGAATTCGCGCTGCGGTTCGCCCCAATGTTGCGTGGCGGGCTGCAGGCCGAAGTCTTGCATGAATTTTTCGCAGGTTGGCAGATCTTCGACGCCAAACTCCAGTTTTTCGATTCCGATTACGCTCATTGTTCAGCCTCACGTTCTCGCTGCATACGGTTTTCAGGCATGAGTGAACCCCGGCCCCTGTTTGCTACGGGCCTTATCCCTGCCTGAGTAAAAGAGTCGGTCCTGCCGGTTAGCCGACGTTGGCCTGCGGCGGCGCGCCGAGGAAGCCGGAAATTTTCTCCGCCGCGTCGCGCACTTCCATGCGCAGCCGCTCGCGATCCGCTTTCGGGATCTCATCGGACGGCACCATGATGCTGACCACCGCCTCGACCCGCTGCTCGCGGTTGAAGATCGGGTAGACGATCGAGGAGATGCCGTGGCGGAAGAACGATTCGCCGATCACATAGCCGCGCGCTTTGTCTTGCTGCACCATCTGCCACAGCGTTTCGCGATCCGCCGGGGTGCCCGGCGCATTGCCCGGCAGCTGCGCGTCCGGATAAAGTTGTTCGAACTCGCTGCGGGTGGCGCTGGTCAACAGCATGCGACCCAGAGAGGTTTGGTGCACCGGCAAACGGGTGCCGACGCTGACCTGATTGATCTGCGAACCGGCGGCGCTGACGCGAGCGATGTAGATCACGTCGCGCCCGTCGCGGATCGCCAGATGACTGCTGCACTGGCTGCGATCGCGCAGCTGCTCGATCACCGGCTGGCCGGCCTGTGCCACGTCCAGCGACGCGATGTATTCGAAGCCGAGGCGCAGCACCTTGATGCCGAGCGCAAAGGTGTTGGTGCGCGGATTGCGCTCCAGGAAGCCCAGGTGCTCGAGCGTCTGCACCACGCGGTAGGCGGTGGCCTTCGGCATATCGACCAGGCGATGCAACTCGGCGAAGGTCATTTCCTTATGCTGCTCGCCAAACGCCAGCAGCAACTGCAACCCGCGATCCAGTCCCGGGATCAGATACTTACATGCTTGCTCGTCCGCCATATCTCGCTCCTGCGCTGTGCGCCAGCCCTGCGGGCCTCAGTTGAATACGAAGCCGCCGTTGACCGGCAGCAGTTGGCCGGTGACGAAATCCGCCAGCGACGACAGCAGATAAAGTACCGTACCGTTCACATCGTCCGGATGCTGCGCCCCGGCCAGCGCGCGCCCCTGCTCATACAGCTGATGGCGCTCGGCGGGCACATACTCGGTGGCCTCCACCCGCGTCAGGCCCGGTGCGATGGCGTTGACGCAGATGCCCTGCGGGCCCAGCTCGCGCGCCATCGAACGGGTCATTGCAATCACCGCGCCTTTACTGGCGACATAGGCCATCAGGCGCGGCGCGCCCCACAGCGCAGTGTCCGACGCCACGTTGACGATTTTGGCATGCGGGTTGCGTGCCAGCAGCGGCACCGCCGCCTGGCTCACCAGCCAGGTACCGCGCACGTTGACCTGCATCACGCGATCCCACAGATCGATATCGTATTCCATCATGGTTTTGCCACCGACGCCGGTCGCCAGCGCCGCGTTGTTCACCAGGCCGTCGATCCCGCCGCCAGCGGCGATCTTTTCGAACGCCGAACGGATCGAATCCGGTGACGCCAGGTCGATCGTCTGCGTTTCCACCCGAGCGCCCTGCTCGCGCAGCGCGGCACCGCTCGCGGCCAGCTCATCCGCCAAGATGTCGCACATCACCACCTGCGCGCCGGCGGCGGCGATGGCGGCGGCGAAGCTGTAACCCAGGCCGCGCGCCGCACCGGTGACCACGATACGTTTACCGTTCAACAGGCCGTTCACTGCGCCGCCTCCCGCTCGCGCAACGTCGCCAGCTGTTTCTGCGCCTCTTTCTGCATCAGGCGGCGCAGGCGTGAAAGACCGACGTCGTGCTGGTACAGGTATTCGCGGCCACGGGCGTTAGGTGCCATGTTCTCAAGCACGATGCGATCCTGCTCAAGCACGTCCCAATGCAATGATTCCAGGCGGTTGCGGTACATGAAGCGCCACATGTCGCGCTGCCAGTCCTTGACCTTACGGATGCGCCAGAAGAATACCCGGCAGTGATCCTTGTCTTCCGGCACCACCATGCCGATGATCCAGAAGTGACCACCCGGCCCAAAGCGCTTCTTGTACGGGATCGACAGGCGCATCCAATACGCGCCGCTGCTGCCGAATTCCACCCAGTCGAAGTTAACCCCGATCTGTCCGTTCTTTTTGAAGATAAACCCGCTGTCGGTCGGCTCCAGCCCCATATCCGCCTTGCGATCCCCTTCCGCCATCGAGTGCGAGGAGGAATGCAGATAGGTGCCGTGCATCGGATCCATCACGTTTTCCAACGCGTACTGGTAGTTGCAGTCCCAGCTGGCGGTGCACAGGAAGTGGCTGTACGACGCTTCGTCCGCCAGCTCTTGCGGGAAAGTCAGCTCCGCCGGCGCTTCATCCGCCGTCACGCCGAAATAGAGGAACACTGCGCCGTAGGCTTCTTTGGCCGGGTAAGAACGCAGGCATTTTTGCCCCACCAGCGGGCAGCGATCCACCGCCGGCACGTCTTTCACCGTCCCATCGCCGCCGACTTCCACCCCGTGATACCAGCAGGCGATGCGATCGCCGAGGTTCCACCCCATGGAAAGCCGCGCGCCACGGTGCGGGCAGCGGTCTTCCAGCGCGTGGATCTGGCCTTCACCGTCGCGCCACACCACGATTTGCTGTTCAAGGCGGGTGATGCCGACCGGGTTGTTGCCCACTTCCCAACTGGCCAGCACCGGATACCACATGCCGCGCAATCCCTGGTCAAGATAGTCCTGCAAGCTCTGTTCGGAGGATGTTGTGTTTGCTGTCATTGTCTTCTCCCGGATGTGGCTCAGAAACCGTTAACGTGAAGGAATTCGCGGAAGGTCGCCTCATTCCACGGTTGGCCGCTGCGATCGAACAGGCGGCGCTGATTCAGCGCGCTGACGATCTGCTCCAGCTCTTCCGCCCCCTGCTCGAAGATCGTTTCCAGCGCCGCCACCAGCGCGGTTTCGAAACCGTCCGGCACCCGGGCGCGGTTTTGCCAGATGACATTGCGGAACTGGCCCGGCTGATGGATTTGGCCGTTGCCGCCTTCGCGGGCCGGCGTCACCTGTTGGGTGTCCGGCAGCCAGGGATTGAAATCGGTGATGTGCTGCATGATTACTCCTCCGCGATAAAGGTGATCTGGATTTGGTTGTCGACCACCCGGGTGGGATAGGTTTGCAGATCGCGGCCGCCCGGCTCGCGCAGGCACTGGCCGGTGCGCACGTCAAACAGCGCTTCGTGCAGCGGGCACTCAACCTTGCCGTCGTCTACAAACCCCTGGCTGAGCAAGGCATAAGCATGCGGGCAAACGTCTTCCAGCGCGTAGTAGTTACCGTCGAGCAGGTACACCCCGATCTCTTTTCCTTCCACTTTGCCGGAGAAAGGAAAATCTTCTTTCACCTGAGACACTTCGCACACATTCTTCCAGCTCATTGCTTTTATCCTCTATCTGATTGTTTCATATATGAAACTCAGTTTCTTATTTAATACAGCCACTATAAGTGTGGCGAAACTTTCGTCAAGCGATCGGAACGGCAAATGTTAATGAAAGGTTGTTTAAAAATGACAAATGCGGGAAGGATCACGAAATCATGCACCGATATGAAAAACCTATGTCAGTTGTGCGCTCTCCCGCTAATTTATGGCAAAAAATGCGTTGATTCCGACGACGCATTGCGCGTAAAAGTGTTTTCTCACGGTCTTTCACACCCTATTTGATAACAATAAATTTACATCAATCGGCCTCATCCCCCGCGTTTGCGCGAAATGGCCTCCGCGGGTGAGTTTACTGCTGCCTGAATTCGTCAACCGCTCGCATTGAGGAACGCAACGTGCAACAACGTCAACGCTGGTTTGGGGTGATCGCCCTGCTGTTTCTGATCGTTATCGCCTATGCGGATCGGGTCAATATCGCCGTGATGTTGGTCAATCCCGACTTCCTGCAACACTTCCAGCTCGGTGGCGACCGCGCTCACCAGGGCACGCTGATGACGGTGTTTTTGCTCGGCTACGGCCTGTCCGCCATGTTGCTGACGCCGTTTCTGGAAACGCTGATGGGTTACCGCCGCGCGCTGACGCTGAGCGTGGTGCTGTGGGCGCTGCTCACCGCCGCCTCGCCGCTGGCGGGATCGCTGATGCTGCTGTGCGTGGTGCGCGCGCTGCTGGGCGTCAGCGAAGGGCCCCTGTTCTCGCTGAAGACCATGTACATCGGCGATCATTTCGCCGCCGACGAGCGCGGCAAACCCAACGCGGTCAGCACGCTGGGCGTCTCGTTGGGGCTGGTGATCGGGTTTCCGCTGGTGAGTTTTCTGATGGCGCACTTCGGTTGGGCAATGTCGTTTCACCTGCTGGCGCTGATCAACCTGCTGCTGGGCCTGGCGCTGGTGCGGCTGTTCGTTCATCCGCTCCCCGCACCCTCATCTTCACGCTCTGCCGATCCGCAACCCGGGCTGAGCCGCGTCTGGCATACCTTCGCACTGGCCTGGCGCACGCCGATGCTCGGCTGGATCTTGCTGATCGAGATCGCCACGCTCAGCTACCTATGGGGCTCCAGCGCCTGGCTTCCGGCATATCTGACCGATGAAAAAGGTTTTTCCATCAAGCAGATGGGCTGGATGGCCTCGCTGCCGTTCATCGTCAGCATCGCCTCCAAATACCTCGGCGGCGTGCTGCTCGATCGCATTCGCCCTTATCAGGCGCCGCTGATCTTCGTTTGCGGCGGCGCGGCGACCGCACTGTGCATTTATGGCGTGATGCACAGCCATCAGCTTGGCTGGATCGCCTTCTTCCTGCTGGCGGCCAACGCCTGTTGGGGCGCACAGGGCGCGGCGATCCCCACTCTGCTGCAGCATTATGCGCGGCCGGAGGCGGTCGGCAGCGCCTATGGGCTGATCAACGGCATCGGCAATCTGTTCTCGGCGTTTGTGCCGATGGCGATGGGCATAGTGATGGCCAGCCAGGGCAAGGTGTCTTCAGGCTTTGCAGTGCTGATTGCCTCGCAGCTGCTGACGTTGCTGGCGGGCGGCGCACTGTTTGGCCGCATGTTGCTGGCGCGGCAGGTGAAGCGGGCATAAACCCGTTTCCCTGCCCCGTGCGGCGGAAAACCGACAGCGTTGAGAGGGTGCTCATGGATCTGGACGCCAACAATCAGCAGACGGGGGACATCCCCCGTCGCTGGGTTGCCTTACCGTTCGGATTCGTAAGCCAAAATGGCCGCAACCTCCGTGTTACCCGATCGGATCCGCAGCTCACACAGCGTGCTGCGAGTTATCCATGCCAGTGATATTACCGTGGCACAAATAACCACCAATTTTAACAGGCTCCGTTTGTTCGGCATCATGCCTTCTTCTCCTTGCCTCGCGGCGGGTAAGAGGCTAACTTAACGTTGCTGGCGTTAGAGTAGGCCTCGGGTTGATGGATATCGACTCGGGGCTTTTCTCTTTGTACCTTTCACGCAGGCTCCAGATACAAAGATCCAGAGCACCCGCGCGCAGTATATTCATCCTCTCCGTTGTCCCGGTTCCTTTTCTCCGACTCAGTTTCATTTCTGCGCAAAATTGCGCAAAGGCGTTGCAACAGACTGAAAATCTCAGTGCGGATGGCGACAAATGAAATAAAAAAAGCGGCCCCCATACAATGGAAGCCGCTTTTTCAGCGAGGAGTGGTCTGGCGTCAGGCGTGTTTCTTGGCCGCCTGCAGGTACAGCATCTCCAGGCCCAGGGTCGCCGCGGCCAGCGCGGTGATCTCGGACTGGTCATAGGCCGGCGCCACTTCCACCACGTCCATGCCGACGATGTTCAGCGACTGCATGCCGCGTACCAGCTTCAGCGCGCGATCGGAAGTCAGGCCGCCGATCACCGGCGTGCCGGTGCCCGGTGCGAACGCCGGATCCAGGCAGTCGATGTCGAAGGTCAGGTACACCGGCATATCGCCGACGATGCCTTTGATCTGGGTCAGCAGGTCGTCCACGCTGCGATCGTTCACCTGCGCGGCGTCCAATACGGTAAAGCCGTTGTCATGATCGAACTCGGTACGAATACCGATCTGCACCGAGTGGTGCGGATCGATCAGGCCTTCATTCGGCGCATGGTAGAACATGGTGCCGTGGTCGAACTTGCTGCCGTTGGCGTAGGTATCGGTATGGGCGTCGAAGTGCACCAGCGCCAGCTTGCCGAAATGCTTGGCGTGCGCGCGCAGCAGCGGCAGGGTGACAAAGTGGTCGCCACCGAACGAGAGCATGCGCTTACCGGCCTTCAGCAGTTTCTCCGCGTGCGCCTGCAGCTTGTCGCTCATGTCCTGCGCATCGCCGAAGTTGAACACGATGTCGCCGCAGTCAACCACGTTCAGCCGATCGCGCAGATCGAAGCTCCACGGCCAACGGTTGCCTTCCCAGGCCAGGTTGGTGGATACCTGACGGATGGCCGCCGGGCCGTGACGGCCACCGGCGCGACCGGAGGTCGCCATGTCAAACGGAATGCCGGTGATGACCCACTCTGCATCGCTGTCGTAAGGCATGAAATTCAGCGGAAAGCGCAGGAAACCAAAGGCGTTGGACACTAATGAATTATCGGACTGATGGCCTAAGGTGCTCATAGTAAACCCTCGTAGTTCAACAAGTTGCCGGGCGCAGACGCCGGGCCGTTACAAAAAAAAATCCCTCCCGCGTCGTTAGCCCGACGAGAAAGGGATTGATACCCTGGATAATTGGAGTTGCATCAAGACGGCCAGGGCGGGAATCCCCAGGAGCTTACTCAAGTAAGTAACTGGGGTGAACGCACGCAGCCAACACAGAGGCAACTTCAAGTATGACGGGTAATTCGATGTTTGTTTCGGTGCTACCGATGCAGCAGATTATGGCCGCATTTTGTTCATGCTTCAAGGGGGCCGACATCGCCCCCCTGAAGAGGGCGGTTACTCGTCTTCCAGATACGTGTAGCCGTACAGACCGGCCTCAAACTCTTCCAGGAACTGCGCCTGCAGCTCGCTGTCCAGATCGGTTTCTTTGACCTGATCGCGGAACTTGGCCAGCAGCGCGCTCGGATCGAGCTGCACGTACTCCAGCATGTCCGCCACGGTGTCGCCCTCGTCGGACAGCTCGGTCTCGACGCTGCCGTCCGGGAACACGTAAACGTCAACCGAGGCGGTGTCGCCGAACAGGTTGTGCATATTGCCGAGGATTTCCTGGTACGCACCGACCATGAAGAAGCCCAACGCCGGCGGATTCTCCGGATCGTACGGCGGCATCGGCATGGTGGTCGCCACGCCGTCGCCGTCAACGTAATGGTCGATGGTGCCATCGGAGTCGCAGGTGATGTCGAGCAGCACCGCGCGGCCTTCCGGCGGCTTATCCAGCCCTTCCAGCGGCAGCACCGGGAACAGCTGATCGATGCCCCAGGCATCCGGCATCGACTGGAACAGCGAGAAGTTGACGTAGAACTTGTCCGCCATGCGCTCTTGCAGTTCGTCGATGATAGGACGGTGCGCACGGTTGCTCGGATCGAGCTGCTGCTGGATCTTGTTGCAGATGTTCAGATACAGCTGCTCGGCCCAGGCGCGCTTGGTCAAGTCCAGCATGCCGTGCGCGTATTGGGTATGCACGTCGTGCAGATCCATCTGGCTGTCATGCAGCCATTCGCGCAGCGAGCGGCGGTTCTCCGGCTCGTTCATTTCCAGCCAGGTTTCCCACATGCTTTCCAGCGCGCGCGGCGCGTCGGCTTCCGGCGGCTGCGGTTCGCTGAACTCGTTGCGCTCGACGCCGATCACGTTGGAGACCAGCACCGTGTGGTGCGCGGTTACGGCGCGGCCGGACTCGGTGATCACCGTCGGGTGCGGCAGGCCGTGTTCGTTACAGGCGTCGCCGATGCCCCAAATCACGTTGTTGGCATATTCGTTCAGGCCGTAGTTCACCGAGCAATCGGACTGCGAGCGGGTGCCTTCGTAGTCGACGCCCAAGCCGCCGCCCACGTCGAAGCACTGAATGTTGACGCCCAGCTTGTGCAGCTCAACGTAGAAGCGCGCCGATTCGCGCACGCCGGTGGCGATGTCGCGAATGTTGGCCAGTTGCGAACCCAGGTGGAAGTGCAGCAGCTGCAGGCTGTCGAGGCGGCCCGCTTCACGCAGGGTTTCCACCAGCTTCAGCACCTGCACCGCCGCCAGGCCGAACTTGGATTTTTCGCCGCCGCTCGACTGCCATTTGCCGGAGCCTTGGGACGCCAGACGCGCACGCACGCCCAGGCGCGGTATGACGTTCAGCCGCTCGGCTTCTTCCAGCACCAGGTTGATCTCGGACATCTTCTCGATCACCAGGTACACCTTGTGCCCCAGCTTTTCCCCGATCAACGCCAGGCGAATGTATTCACGATCTTTATAGCCGTTACAGACGATCACCGAACGGGTCATGCCGGCATGCGCCAGCACCGCCATCAGCTCGGCCTTGGAGCCGGCTTCCAGCCCCAGCGGTTCGCCGGAGTTCACCAGCGATTCAATCACGCGGCGGTGTTGGTTCACCTTGATCGGATACACCAGGAAATAACCGCCCTGGTAGCCGAAGGACTCACGCGCGCGTTTGAACGCGGCGTTGATAGAGCGCAGGCGATGCTGAAGGATCTGCGGGAAGCAGAACAGCGCCGGCAGACGTTGGCCGTCTTTCTGGCGCGTTTTCACCAGTTCTGCCAGATCGACGCGCGCCTGCGGGACATCCGGGTCCGGGCACACGCTGATATGGCCCAGCTCGTTGACGTCATAGTAATTGTTGCCCCAGTAGGCGACGTTATAAGTACGCAGCATCTTGCTGGCATTACGATCATTCATGGCAACCTCCTGCATGGAGCGCAAAGATAAAGACTCGCCCGCAACCGGCGGGCGGTGAATCAACAGATCATCAGACATGGTTCGCCTCACATTCCGCACTGACGAAACCGTCAGCCACTATCGCAGCTACAACCCGCGAGAACAACCCAACAAGCCGCGCCGGCGGCAGCGAAGAGAACTGCCGTTCGCGGTCAGCGATCGGTTTATCACTCATATAATTGTAAGACACCCTGTTCAAACCTCGTGAATCGGGCCAAGAAACATCCCACAGGAAGGCTGCAGGCTACCCTTGTTCAGTTCTTCAGACGACCGTTAGCCGGCCCGAGAATCCTGAGTAGCGGCCAAGTGTTTATCGCACCTGGTAAGTGACAGAGAGACAAGACGGGAAATAGCAGAAGAATGTGCGCCAGAACGGCACTGCTGTTGGGAACCAACAACCGGTAGACAACGGATCATTAATCCAACCACCTCCACGCGCGCCGTTCACAGTGAACGACCCAGCCTCTAAAATAGTGTAAGAACGTGACCGTTCGATGAAGCGGCGGCGCCACGGCGAACGCCCGCGACGGATAATAGCGCAACGCCGGCGAATGCAAAGCGGAAGTTTATCACACCTTCCCCAGCGCCAATCGCCGTACTGTGCAGCAAATGAACCGCGCGCGCAGTTTATACCGGTAAGAAGGTGAAAAAGCAAAATGAAAATTCGCCGAAAACTGTTTCAAGCGATGAAAATGGCGCCAACCCGTTTGCGTAAAAGAGCGAAAGCGCAAAAAATTACTGGCAATCTGGCTAAACCCTGACCTAAAATAGACGTCCAGATGTTAATCCATCTATACTGGTTAACTGATAAACTGCTTAACGGCTTTGCCTGAGGGGCGTTGCAGGATGCATCTCGCGCCATCAGCGGAAGACCCTTCGCTTTGATGCCGGATCTCCAGCGCTGTGCAGTAATTTCTAACCCGTCTTATGCAAGGTAAAGAACACAATGGCTAAACACCTCTTCACGTCCGAATCCGTCTCCGAAGGACATCCCGATAAAATCGCCGATCAGATCTCCGATGCCGTCCTCGACGCCATCCTGGAACAAGATCCGAAGGCGCGCGTCGCCTGCGAAACCTACGTGAAAACCGGCATGGTGCTGGTCGGCGGTGAAATCACCACCAGCGCCTGGGTCGATATCGAAGAGATCACCCGCAAGACCGTGCGCGAGATCGGCTACGTTCATTCGGACATGGGCTTTGACGCCAACTCCTGCGCAGTATTGAGCGCCATCGGTAAACAATCCCCGGACATCAATCAGGGCGTTGACCGTACCGATCCTCTCGAGCAGGGCGCCGGCGATCAGGGCTTGATGTTTGGCTACGCCACCAACGAAACCGACGTGCTGATGCCGGCCCCGGTGACCTACGCGCACCGTCTGGTGCAGCGCCAGTCCGAAGTGCGGAAAAACGGCACCCTGTCGTGGCTGCGTCCGGATGCGAAGAGCCAGGTGACCTTCCAGTACGACGACGGCAAAATCGTCGGCATCGACGCCGTGGTACTGTCCACCCAGCACTCAGAAGACATCTCGCTGAAAGATCTGCAAGAAGCGGTGATGGAAGAGATCATCAAACCGGTCCTGCCGGCGGAATGGCTGACGGCGGGCACCAAATACCACATCAACCCGACCGGCCGTTTCGTTATCGGCGGCCCGATGGGCGACTGCGGCCTGACCGGCCGTAAGATCATCGTCGACACCTACGGCGGCATGGCTCGCCACGGCGGCGGCGCCTTCTCCGGTAAGGATCCGTCCAAGGTTGACCGTTCCGCGGCTTACGCGGCGCGCTACGTGGCGAAAAACATCGTTGCCGCCGGCCTGGCCGATCGCTGCGAGATTCAGGTGTCTTACGCTATCGGCGTAGCGGAACCGACCTCCATCATGGTGGAAACCTTCGGTACCGAGAAAGTGCCAACCGAACAGCTGACGCTGCTGGTGCGCGAATTCTTCGATCTGCGCCCATATGGCCTGATCCAGATGATGGATCTGCTGCAACCGATCTACCGCGAAACCGCTGCCTACGGCCACTTCGGCCGCGAGCACTTCCCGTGGGAAGCGACCGACAAAGCCGCACTGCTGCGCGATGCCGCCGGCCTGAAATAAGCCCCGACATCAACATGAAAACGGCGAGCCTGGGCTCGCCGTTTTTTTTGAGCAGATGGGTGCTCCTGGATCAACGCATCGACTGCCGGCAAGCGGAGGCAAAGCCCCCGC
>NZ_VOSN01000015.1:2034-71895 GCF_020858655.1 Serratia montpellierensis | reverse complement strand
TTCGTAAGCCAAAATGGCCGCAACCTCCGTAGTGCCCGATCGGATCCGCAGCTCACACAACGTGCTGCGGGTTATCCATGCCAGTGATATTACCGTGGCACAAATAACCACCAATTTTAACAGGCTCCGTTTGTTCGGCATCATGCCTTCTTCTCCTTGCCTCGCGGCGGGTAAGAGGCTAACTTAACGTTGCTGGCGTTAGAGTAGGCCTCGGGTTGATGGATATCGACTCGGGGCTTTTCTCTTTATCTCTTTCGCACGGGCTCCAGAGACAAAGATCCAGAGCACCCGCCTGCAGTATATTCACCTCCCCCTCTCTTCCCGCGTTGCTTTTCACGTTAAATGTCTTTCTTGCGCAGCGGCACGCAACGCCTTGCAAGGCGTTGAAAAAAGGCCCAGCAACGCTGGGCCTTTGAGGGCAGAGAAAACAAGCTGAGAGCGAGGCTTACGACGTCTGCTTACGCAGCAGATAAACGAAGTACGGCGCACCGATAAAGGTCGCCAATAACCCGGCGGGAATCTGATACGGGAACAGCAGCATCCGCCCGCACCAGTCGGCAAACACCATCAGCAAGCCGCCCAGCAGCGCGGCGATCACCATCTGCGGCAGCGCGCGGCGGAAGCCCAGCATGCGCGCCATATGCGGCGCCATCAGCCCGACAAAGCTCAACGGCCCGACGGTCAGGGTCGCCATGGCGGTCAGCACGGCAGCCAACAAGAGAATGGTCAACCGCGCCGGCGTCAGCGCAATCCCCACCGAGCGGGCGGTGGCGCCGCCGAGCGGCAGGATGGTCAACCAACGGCGGCACAGCGGCGCCAATACCATCAGGCCGGCGGCCACCAGCGCGGTACGCAGCGCCTGCGCCGGCTCCACCGAATAGGTCGAGCCGGAGAGCCAGGTCAGCAAGCCCCCCATACGCGGATCGCCGCTGGCCAACAGCAGGAAGATGACGGTAGTAAAGGCGGTGCTGAGCGCGATACCGGCGAGCAGCATGCGTTCCGTCGAGAAACCGCCGCGGCCTGCGGCGATCATGATGATCAGCAGCGTCGCGGCCGCTCCCAAACTGCCGGCGGGCAGCAGCCAAACGAAGGCGTCGCCCGGCACCATAAACAGCATCATCACGACGCCAAAAGCGGCGCCGGAGCTGATGCCCAACACTTCCGGGCTGGCCATCGGGTTGCCGGTCAATTTCTGGATCAGCGTGCCGGCGACCGCCAGCATCATGCCCGCCGCCAGCGCCGACAGCACCCGCGGCCAACGCCACGGCAGCAGGGAATCCAGTTCCGCCCCCAGGCTCCAGTGCCAACCGCCGGCATTTTTGCCTAACATCAGCGCCAGCGTCAGGCCGAGCAGCAGTACGAGGCCGCCCAGCAGGATCCAACCAGGCAGATTCCCGCGTTCGGCAGGCACCTTGTCGCCAAGGTTCATCGGCGGCGGCGTGGCGGCGCTGCGCAAACGCGGCAGCAGCCACAGCAGCAGCGGTGCGCCGAACAGCGCGGTGGCCGCGCCGGTCGGGATCTCGCGCCACACCTGCGTTACCCCGAGCATCACCTGATCGGTCAGCCACAGCAGCAGCGCCCCCAGCAACGGTGCCAGCATCATGCGGTGCGCCAGGCGGCGCGCGCCCGGCATCTTTGCCATCAGCGGCGCAAACAGGCCGATAAAGCCGATAACGCCCACCGCGCTCACCAACATGGCGCTGAAGATAATGGCCAGCCCAAGGGTGCAAAAGCGCGCCATCGACAGCCCCAACCCCAGGTTGCGCGCCACGCCGTCGTCCAGCCCCAGCAGCGTCAACGGGCGCAGCAACAGCGCCGCCAGCAGGCCAGCCACCAGCAAACGCGGCAGGATGAACTGCACGGCGCTCCAGTCCTGTTGGTTCAGCGCACCGGTTCCCCACAGGAACATGCCCTGCAGCTGATCGTAATGAAACAGCGCCAACAGGCTGTTGACCGCGCCGCAGTACAGCCCCAGCACCAGCCCGGCCAAAATCAGCGTCACCGGCGACATCCGCTTGCCCCAGGCGACGCCGAACACCAGCCCGCCCACCACAATCGCCCCCGCCATAGCAGCCAGCTGACGAGTGAATTCGCCGCCCGGCAGCACCCACAGCGTGGCGATGGTCAGGCCGAGCTGCGCGCCGGCAGCGACGCCGAGCGTCGACGGTTCCGCCAACGGATTGCGCAACACCTGCTGAAACAGCACGCCGACCAACCCCAGGCCGGCGCCGGCCAACAGCGACACCGTCAACCGCGGCAGCAGGCTGTAATGGAACAGCATTTGCCGCACGTCGTCGATGTCCGGCGCACTGAGCGCCCGCGCCCATTGCACCGGCGGCAGTTGTTGCGCCAGGTTGTATATCGTCAGACCGCCTGCCGTCGCCAGCAACAGCAGGATCAGCATCAGCGGTAATTTCCGGATGCCCGCATTCATGCCGCACGCTCCTGAGCCTGCGCCAACAGGCGGCAAAACCGCATCGTCGACAGCGTGGCACCGTAGAACCACACCGCCGGCACCTGTCGCAGCTGGTTTTGCCGCACGAAGGGCAATGACTGCCACAGCGGCGTCGCGCTGACCTTGTCCATCATCGCCTGATTGCCGTGATCCAGATAAATGACCCGCGCGTTACGCACCGTAGCCAACCGTTCAATGCCCACCACCGCAGTGCCCCAAAAGTCGGTTTGCTCCTGCCAGGCATTGCGGATGCCCAGTTGGTCCATCGCTTCCTGGAACAGGCTTTTCTGGCCGATGATCAACGCATGGCGCGTGTCGATCAGGGAAAACAACAGCAGCGGTTGCCGGGTGTAGCTTTGCAGGCGCTGACGCGCGTCCTGCATAAAGCGGTCGAACTGCGCCAGGTGGTTTACCGCCCGCCTTTCGATGCCCAACCGCTGGCCCAGCGCCAGCAGCGACTGGCGGGCGACAGTCAGCGGTTTGCCGCTGCCGTCGTTGAAGCCGAAGCTCATGGTTGGCGCGATGGGTTGGATTTTTCGCGGCGTCGGGCCATAGCCTTGTGACAGCAACACCAGCGAAGGCTGGAGCTGCTGCAGCAATTCGAGGTTAGGTTCGGTGCGCTGGCCGACGTCGACTACCGTCTCCGGCAGCTTCGGCTCCGCCACCCACAGGTTGTAGTTATGCACATCGGCCACCGCCAGCGGCGTCACGCCCAATGCCAGCAGCAGTTCGATCGGCAGCCATTCCAGCGCCGCAACGCGCGTGATATCCGGCGGCGCATCCGCCGCCCGCCCGGGCAACGAGCCCAACAGCGGCGACAGCGCCAGCGCCATCAACAAACGGCGGCGCAGCGGATCGTGAGAAGAAGTGAATGCGGAAGACATCAGTAGACAAAACTCACCGGCGCGCCACCGCTCGGGTGCGGCAACGTGCCCATAGGAATACCGTAAATTTGCTCCAGCACCGGCCCCTGCATCAGTTCCAGCGGGCCGCCCTGGGCGATCATTTCACCGCCGCGCAGCGCCACCAAATGGTCGCAGTAGCGCGCCGCCATGTTGATGTCGTGCAGCACGGCGATCACCGTGAGATCGCGTTCGCGGCTCAAGCGCTGGATCAGCGCCAGCACCTCGACCTGGTGAGCGATGTCCAGCGCCGACGTCGGTTCGTCGAGCAGCAGGCAGCGGCTGTCCTGCGCCACCATCATCGCCAGCCAGGCGCGTTGGCGCTCGCCGCCGGACAGGCTGTCCACCAGGCGGTTGGCGAACGGCTTCAGCCCCACCAGTGAAATGGCCTCTTCAACCAACTGGCGATCGTTGGCGCCAAAACGCCCCAGCGCGCCGTGCCACGGATAGCGGCCGACGGCCACCAGCTCACGCACCGTCATGCCTTCCGCCGCCGGCAACTGCTGCGGCAGGTAGGCCACCTGGCGGGCGAAGGATTTGCTGTCCCACTGCGCCAACGGCTGCTGATTGAGCAAGACCTGGCCGCCGCTGGGCGCATGGTGCCGCCCGAGCAGTTTCAACAGGGTGGATTTACCGGAACCGTTATGGCCGATCAGGCCGCAGACGTTGCCCTGGGGAAAACTGAGCGACAGCGGCTGCAACAGCACCCGGCCGGGGACGGCGAAGCTGGCATTATCCAGCGCGAAGGTCGCGCCGGGATTAAGAAGTTTGTCCTGCATAGATCCTGCTTTGTCCGGGGCGACGCGGCGCCGCCCCGGCTATCCGGTTAGAAACGGAAGGTTGCGGTGGCGACCACCTGGCGTTCTGCGCCCCAGTAGCAGCCATAGGTAGCAAAGCAGCTGGAGACATATTCTTTGTCAAACAGGTTGTTCACATTGATGCCAATCGAAGAGCCCGGCAAATTGAAACGCGCCAGATCATATTTTATCGCGGCATCAAACACCGTGTAATCCTTCACTTTAAACGTATTGGCCTCGTCGCCATAGCTGGAGCCGACATAGCGAACGCCGGAACCCAAGGTCAAGCCGCTGATCGCGGTTTCATGGAAGGTGTAATCCGCCCACAGGGAAGCCATGTGTTTAGGAATAGCGGAAGGTGTATTCCCCTGTAGCGAAGTATCTTTAGTATATTCAGCATCCGTGTAGGTGTAAGAGCCCAACAGATTGAGGTTAGCCGACAAGGCCGCCTTCGCCTCCAACTCAATCCCACGAGAACGGACCTCCCCACCCTGGACGCTAAAGAACGGGTGTTCTAAGTCAGCCACTTTATTGTTGGTTTTAGTCAACTGGTAAAGCGCCAAACTGGCGGTGATCGGACGATCTTTAGGTGCGTATTTAACCCCAGCCTCATACTGTTTGCCTTTAGAGGCAGCAAACGTATTACCTGAAAAATCAGTGCCTGAGGTTGGCTCAAACGATTCGCTGTAGCTGACATAAGGCGCGATGCCGTTTTCGAAAACATAGTTCAAGCCAGCACGGCCGGTAAACTGGTTATCCTGCTGCTTAGAGACGGAATTCTGGTTCAGGCGATTGGTGCTGTTGGTATCGCTCCAATCATAGCGCCCCCCCATCGTCAGAACCCAGTTGTTCCATTCAGCCTGATCTTGCACATACAGGCCGGTCTGCTCCTGACGGTTAACCTGACTGGCACCACCGGTAATGGTATAGCTTCGATTGCCATATTGTGGAGCAATGACGTTCATATTGGATGCACTGCCATATTGATAAACGACATCATTGCGCATACGCATATAATCAACGCCCATCAACACGATATGGTCAACTTGCCCGGTAGCAAATTTGGCCTGCGCCTGTGTGTCTACTGCAAAGCTGGACATATGCTCTTTGGAGTTCATCACGCCACGCTTCAGCTCAGCGGAATTATCTGGATCAATGCCTAAACCATAAATAGAACGGTAGTCCACATCCATTTTCGAATAGCGCAGGTTTTGGCGCACGGTCCAAACATCATCGAAAGCATGTTCAAAGGCATACCCCACCATTTGCTGCTTGCGAGAAATGTTGTTATAGCCCGGCTCACCATCGTTGAAGCTGGTTGGTAACTTACCATTGACGCCATTTTGCACCGTACCTTCTTTCGGCAACCAGCCATAGAAGCCAACGCTAGGGTCATCCTGGAAACTGCTGAGGAAAGTCAAAGAAGTGCGATCATCAGGTCGCCAGCTGAAGGAAGGAGCAATAGCATAACGTTTGCTTTTCTCGCCAACCTGCTGCTGATCTTCATCGCGCGCCACACCTGTCAGACGATATGAATAAACACCCGCATCATCCCAGGCGTCACTGAAGTCAAAACCGGTCTGGAACAGATTACCTGTCCCCATTTTGAATTGAACCTCGCGCAGCGTCTCTGTTGTCGGCCGTTTACTGACCAGAGCGACCACCCCACCTGGGTTGCTTTTGCCATACAATACCGAAGACGGCCCGCGCAGCACTTCCGCCCGCTCCAAGAAGTATGGGTCGATCTGATAAATCGAATAGTTATCGTCCTGCAGCTTCAGACCATCCAGGTACATATTGGTACCTACAGAGCTGAAGCCACGAATGTTCACAGCATCATAGGCAGTGGAGGCTCCGCGATTCCCAATCATCACACCTGGGGTATAAGCCAGCGCACTTTTCACCGTATCCGGCTGACGCATGTCCATCTCTTCACGCGTTACTACGGAAACGGACTGCGGGTTCTTTTCGATCGGCGTATCGGTTTTGGTGCCGGTGGCGCTGCGCTTGGCGACATAGGTGCCGACCGGCCCCCAGGCGCTTTCCTGCTGGGCGGTATTGCTACCGCCCACAACGGTAATCGTGTCTTCCTTGGCGTCGGCGGAAAAAGCCGGCATCGCCAGCGTGCCCAACGCCGCAGCGACGGTGATCGCTAACGCGCTGACGGGGGTACGGCCCTGCTTGGCCGCGGATGATGAAAGACGCTTGGTCGGCATAGTTGATTTCTCTGATGAATTATTAAATGACGAATGTAAACGATAATAATTATTATAAGCGTCGCATTTTATGCAGAAGCCAAATTAAACTGCAAGCCGAATTCATAGGGCAAATAGGTTAAGGATTAGGCGCTTAGCCATGCTGTTAACAGGGAAATAAAACGAGCGGAAAAACAAAAAAGCCCGCAACCAAGGTTACGGGCTTAATAACAAAGAAAAAATTTTCACCGGGGCCGACGCCCCGGTAGCGATTACTGGCCGAACATATCCTTGATCCAGCCGGCGACGCCATCGCCATCTTTTTGCTCACCCGCCGCCGGTTGCTGCTGTTGCTGCACCGCCGCCTGGCTGGCCTGGCACAATCCCTGCGGATTGTCGGTCCAGACCGGGATGGTGCGCCAGCTGCCGCCGCCGCAAATGAAGTTGCCGGCAGAGTCGATACTCATCTGGTTAATGCCTTCCGGCGGCTGCAGCATCAGCGGCAGCGGCGTCTGGTTTTCCAGATAGCGACGATAGAGGGTCAACGCACCGTTGGCGCCGGTCAGCTTGGCCGGGCCGTTGTTGTCGCGCCCCACCCAGGCGATCGCCACTTCCTTGCCGTCGATGCCGGCGAACCAGCTGTCGCGCAGATCGTTGGTGGTACCGGTTTTCGCCGCCAGGTTATAGTTCGGGAACTTCACCGACAGCGAGCGGGAAGTCCCGCGCGCCACGCCCTGCTGCATCGCGTACAACGTCAGGTAAGCGGCCTGCGCCGGCACCATGCGTTCCGCCTGAGGGAAGCTCTGGTACAGCACCGTGCCGTCTTCGGCGATCACCGAACGCACCGCCGACAGCGGCGCACGGTTACCGCCGCTGGCGATGGTCTGGTACTCCTGAGCGACTTCCATCGGCGTCAGGCCGATCGCCCCCAGCAGCATCGACGGCACCGGGTTGATCTCCGCTTTCGGGATCCCCAGGCGTTGCAGCGTAGCGCTGATCTGATCCAGCCCGACCGACAGGCCGAGGTTCACCGTCGGCACGTTCAGCGAGTTGGCCAACGCATCCACCAGCATCACCTGACCGCGGAATTTACGGTCATAGTTGTTCGGCTGCCAGACGGCGCCGTTTGGCTGTTTCAGCGACAGCGGCGCATCCGCCAGCCAGGTGTTGAGGCGGTATTTATCCGGTTCGGACAGCGCGGTCAGGTACGTCGGCGGCTTGGCCAGCGAGCCGACCAGGCGGCGCGCCTGCATGGCGCGGTTGAAGCCGGCGAACTGCGGGTTGGCGCCGCCGACCATGGCGCGCACTTCACCGCTGAAGCGATCGACGATCACCATTGCCGCTTCCAGATCCTGCAGGTGGCGCGCAGCGCGCAGCGCCGGGATGCCGTCTTCGACCGCTTTTTCCGCCGCGTCTTGCGACACCGGATCCAGCGTGGTGAAGATCTTCACGCCGGACAGGTCATTGACCTTATCGCCCAGCTTGGTTTGCAGTTCCTGACGCACCATCTGCATAAACGCCGGCTGTGGCGTAATGACGCCGCCTTTCGGCTGCACGCCCAGCGGACGCGCGCTCAGCATGTCATACAGCTCGCCGTCGATCACGCCCTGGTTCTGCAGCAGTTTGAGCACCAGGTTGCGGCGTTCCAGCGCCAGTTTCGGGTTGCGCCACGGGTTATACAGCGACGCGCCCTTGACCATGCCGACCAGCAACGCCTGCTGATCGAGGCTCAGCTCGTCCACCGGACGGCCGAAGTAATACAGGCTGGCCAACGGGAAACCGCGGATCTGGTCGCTGCCGCTCTGGCCGAGGTACACCTCGTTCAGATACAGCTCCAGGATGCGGTCTTTGCTGTAACGGTAATCCACCAACAGCGCCATATAGGCTTCGTTGGCCTTACGCCACAGCGAACGTTCGTTGGTCAGGAACAGGTTCTTCACCAGCTGCTGCGTCAGGGTACTGCCGCCCTGCACCGCACGACCGGCGGTCAGGTTGGCCAGCACCGCGCGGCCGATGGAGTACGGGCTGATGCCGTCATGCTCATAGAAATGGCGGTCTTCCGTGGCGATCAGCGTGTCTACCAACAGATCCGGGAAACCGGAACGCGGCACGAACAGGCGCTGTTCACCGTTAGGCGACTGCAGCATGGTGATAAGACGCGGATCGAGGCGGAAGAAGCCGAAGCTGCGGCCGCTGTCCAGATTTTCGATCTTCGCCAGGCGGTTGTTCTGGAAGTCGAGACGGGCGCGGATCTGCCCTTCTTTACCATCCGGGAAGTCGAACGGGCGGCGCAGCATTTCGATGCTGTTGGCCTGCACGGTAAACTCGCCCGGGCGCGTCATGCGGCTGACCTGACGGTACTGCATGCCCTCCAGCAGGTTGACCATCTCCTTCTTGCTGTACGGCATGCCCGGTTCCAGGTTGACCATGCGGCCGTACACCGCCGCCGGCAGCTGCCAGACTTTACCGTCGATGCGGCTGCGGATCTGCGAGTCCAGGTAGACGCCATAGATCGCCAACAGGACGGCGATCACCAGGATCAGTTTGATAAACAGGCCGAGCCAACGGCGTTTTTTACGCGGCGGAGTCGCTTTTACCTTACGCGGCATGCGTTCCTCCTCCTCTTCATACTCATCATCGTCATACTCGTCTTCTTCGTAATCGTCATAATCGTCGTCTCGGCGACGGCGCGGCGGCTTGCGCGACGCAGTGCTTTTTGGTTGTTTTCCTTTGCGCCCGATGGGCTCGCGGTCATCCCCAGCCATGGCTGTTGTTCTCCGAGCTTGCCGACACTGCCGGCCATGATTAGTCGCTTAATCTGTGCCTACGCCGCAGCGCTGACCAGAAGAAACATCTGAATTCCAAACCTTAAATGATCGCGACCTACTGATATTTCTTCGTTCGGCGCGTCGGTACCGCCGTGGCCGGATCGTCCGGCCAAACGTGTTTCGGGTAGCGGCCCTTCATCTCTTTTTGCACCTCACGATAGGCGCCTTGCCAGAAGGCCGCCAGATCGCCGGTGATTTGCAACGGCCGGTGCGCCGGTGAGAGTAACTCAAGCACCACCGGGATGCGACCCTCCGCCAACATCGGGCTGCGCTGCTCGCCGAACACCTCCTGCAAACGCACCGCCAGCGCCGGCGGTTTGCCGGCCTCATAACGGATCGGCAGGCGGCTGCCGGTCGGCACAGTGTAATGAGTGGGTAGCGCATTATCCAGCCGCTGCTTTTGCTGCCAGTCCAGCAGACGGGACAGCGCTTCGGCGATGTTGACCTGCTTCAAGCCGCGCAGATCGCGCACGCCGTTCAGCGACGGCAACAGCCACTGCTCCAGCGCCGCCAGCAGCGGCTCTTCATCCATCGCCGGCCACTCCGCTTCCGGCAGCCAGGCTTGCGCGCACTGCAGGCGCACCCGCAATTGTTCAGCGGCGCCCTCCCAGTTGAGCACCGCCAGCCCCTGCGCACGCACCCAGTCGAGCAGCGCCTGCTGCAGCTCTTCGTCCGCCGGTTTTGCCAGCGGCTGAGCGCGCAGCGTCAGACGACCGATCTGCTGGCGCTTCCAGGCGCGCAACGTGCCCTTCTCTTCATCCCATTCCACCGCCGTGCGCTGCATGACAATCGCCGGCAGCTGCGCCGCCAGGGCTTCGATGTCCACCGGCAGCGCCAGCAGGATGCGCGCATCGGGGCTGTTGTGGCCCTGCAACAGGCTGGGAACGATAAGCCAGGGGGCGCGCGACAGCGCCTCGTCCTGGTTCATCGCCGCCCCCAGGCCGTTGGCCAGCAGGTAGCGGCCGTCCTGGCCACGGCGCTGGGCGATGCGATCGGTAAACGCCTGCGCCAACAGGCTCGGCGCCAGATCGGCGTCGATTTGCCCCGCACGTTGCGGCAGGCGTTTGGCCAACTGTGCGGCGCGCTGCCGCCAGTTCGGTTGCGGGCGGCTCAGCCAATAACCGATATCCATCTGCCCGCCGCGCGGCGGTTCTTCCAGCAACGCCGCCAACAACGCCGCCGTCGCCAGGCCGTCGGCGCCCAGTGCCGCGCCGGCGACCAGCATCGCCGCCAGTCGCGGCTCGCACCCCAGCGCGGCCATCTGGCGCCCCGGCGCGGTAAGTTTGCCGCCGTCATCCGTGGCTCCCAGCCGGTGCAACAGCGCCCTGGCCGCTGCCAATGCCGCCGCCGAAGGCGCATCAAGCCAGGTCAGCTGCGCCGGATCATGGCACCCCCACTGCAGCAATTCGAGCCAGAAGCCGGTGAGATCGCTCTGTAAAATGTCCGGTTCGGCATGTTCCGCCGCGCGCTCCGCCTGTTCTTTGGCGAACAGATGCCAGCAAATGCCCGGCTCCAGGCGCCCGGCGCGCCCGGCACGCTGCACCATCGAGGCTTGACTGATGCGCTGCGTCGCCAGCCGCGTCAAGCCGTTGCGTACGTCGTAACGCGCCACGCGCTCCAGGCCGCTGTCCACCACCAGCCGAATGCCCTCGATCGTCAGGCTGGTTTCGGCGATGTTGGTCGCCAGCACCACCTTGCGGCGGCCAGGCGCCGCCGGCTGAATCGCTTTTTGCTGTTGCGCCAGAGGCAGGGCGCCATACAGCGGGCAAAGATCGGTATCGCTCGCCACCTCGCCGGTCAATCGCTCCAGCACCCGATTGATCTCCGCCACGCCCGGCAGGAACAGCAGCAAAGACCCCGGCTGTTCGGCCAGCAACCGCTTCACCGCCGCCGCTACGCCGTCATCCAGCCGCTGATGGCTGGCCAACGGCTGATACAGACGCTCAACCGGGAAGCTACGCCCCTCGGACACCACCACCGGCGCTTCCGGCAGCAGCTGCGACAGGCGAGCGTTGTCCAGGGTGGCCGACATGATCAGCAGTTTCAGATCGTCGCGCAGCCCTTGCTGCACGTCGAGCAGCAGCGCCAGCGCCAGATCGGCCTGCAGGCTGCGTTCGTGGAATTCATCGAGGATCACCAGCGACACGCCCTGCAGCTCGGCATCCTGCTGCAGCATGCGGGTGAGAATGCCTTCCGTCACCACTTCCAGCCGGGTCTGCGGCCCGCTTTTACTTTCGGCGCGCATGCGGTAGCCCACGGTCTGGCCGGGCTCCTCCCCCAGTTGCTGCGCCAGGCGATAGGCGACGTTTTTCGCCGCCAGCCGCCGCGGCTCGAGCATGATAATGCGCCCCGGCAACCCGGCCTTAGCCAGGATCTGCAGCGGCAGCCAGGTGGATTTACCGGCGCCGGTCGGGGCGTGCAACAGCACCTGAGGAGCGGACTGCAACGCAGCCAGCAACTCATCAAGCACCGCGCTGACGGGCAATGAAGACACTGAACTCTCCGTGGTGGTTAACGTTAAACGGCGTACAGTGTAGCATTAGCTTTGCCCCCGTAGCCTTTCAAACTGCGGCGGCGTTAGCTATAGTACGGAGCTCGTCCATGCGTCCCGCTTCGCGCGCGACCGCTGCAAACCGCATCCAGGTCTGTCCCGACGGATTTGTCATTTTTTACCGAGCCCCCATGTCCAATTCGCGCCGCCTGTTTTTCGCCCTGTCCTTGCCTGATGCCCTGCAACAGCAGGTGATCCGCTGGCGCGCCGAGGCGTTTACGCCAGAGGCCGGTCGACCGGTGGCGGCGGCCAATTTGCACCTGACGCTGGCGTTTCTCGGCGAGGTCACCGCGCAGAAAGAGCTGGCGCTGCGCAAACTGGCCGGCCGCATCGTTCAACCCGGCTTCAGCATGCGGCTCGACGATCTCGGCCATTGGCCGCGCCCCGGCGTGGTCTGGCTCGGTACCCGCCGCGCGCCGCGCGGGCTGCTGCAGCTGGCCGAGCTGCTGCGTTCGCAGGCCGCCCGCAACGGCTGCCATCAAAGCGCGCTGCCGTTCCATCCGCACATCACGCTGTTGCGCGCCGCCACCCAGCCGGTGGCCATCCCGCCGGCGACGCCGGGCTGGGCGTTCAGCGCCGACGCCTTTTCCTTATATGAGTCGGTGTTCGAAAACGGCCGCACCCGCTATCAACACCTCGAACAGTGGCCGCTGGCCAAGCAGGCATCCGCATGATTTTCTCTCCACCGCTGCGTTCCGCCACGCTGATCAAACGTTACAAGCGCTTTCTGGCGGACGTGATCACCCCTGAAGGGGAAACCTTTACGCTGCACTGCGCCAATACCGGCGCCATGACCGGCTGCGCCACGCCCGGCGATACCGTTTGGTACTCCACTTCGGATAATCCCAAGCGCAAATACGCCCACAGCTGGGAGTTGACCCATACCCAACAGGGGCACTGGATCTGCGTCAATACCCTGCGTGCCAACGCGCTGGTGCGCGAGGCAATCGAACACAATTTAATCAATGAATTATCCGGTTACAGTAAAATCAGCGGCGAAGTGAAATACGGCGGTGAAAACAGCCGTATCGATTTGTTATTACAGGCAGAAAATCGGGTTAACTGCTATATTGAAGTTAAGTCAGTCACATTACTGCAACAACAACGTGGTTACTTTCCTGATGCGGTAACGCTCAGAGGGCAAAAGCACCTGCGTGAGTTGCTCAGCGTGGTTGAAAGCGGGCAACGGGCGGTGTTGTTCTTTGCCGTGTTACACAGCGGTATTGAGCAGGTCGCACCGGCACATCATATAGATGAGCGCTATGCGGCGCTGTTGGCACAGGTCCGGCAGTTGGGAGTGGAAGTGGTTTGTTACGGGGCAAAGTTATCACCTGACGGTATTTATCTCTGCGATAAGCTGCCGTTTTTTATCGATTAGCGCAGTCGGGTCCCTATAAATAGACAACCGACCAGCACGATCGCCAAATACGCCCTCCTTCACACGATTGTCAAGCGGGCGACAGGAATAATTGCCAACCTACCTTCCTTCTGTTATTTATAGCGGCCTGTTTTTCCCCCGCATTGGGGATTCGATAGTGCGTGTGTATGTAGGAGAAGCAACATGCAAGAAGGGCAAAACCGTAAAACCTCGTCCTTGAGCATTCTCGCCATCGCTGGGGTGGAGCCGTACCAAGAGAAGCCGGGCGAAGAGTACATGAACGACGCCCAGTTGTCGCATTTCAAGCGCATTCTTGAAGCGTGGCGCAACCAGCTCAGGGACGAAGTGGACCGTACTGTATCGCATATGCAAGAAGAGGCAGCCAACTTCCCTGATCCGGCCGACCGTGCTACCCAGGAAGAAGAGTTCAGCCTTGAACTGCGTAACCGTGACCGTGAACGCAAACTGATCAAAAAGATCGAGAAAACGCTGAAGAAAGTGGAAGACGATGATTTCGGCTACTGCGAATCTTGTGGCGTGGAGATCGGCATTCGTCGCCTCGAAGCGCGTCCGACCGCCGATCTGTGCATCGACTGCAAGACGCTGGCTGAGATCCGCGAAAAGCAGATGGCCGGCTAATACCGTTGTTACCGCTGCGGCGTGCGCACCTGCGTGCGCCGCACAGAGAAAAGGGAACCTCTCCCCTCTGATATGCAAGAAAGTCATTATGTGGGGCGCTTTGCCCCATCGCCTTCCGGGGATCTGCATTTCGGTTCGCTGATTGCCGCTCTGGGAAGCTACCTTCAGGCTCGCGCCCAACGCGGGCAGTGGCTGGTTCGCATCGAAGATATCGACCCGCCGCGTGAAGTTCCCGGCGCCGCCGCTCGCATCCTGTCCGCGCTGGAACATTATGGTCTCCACTGGGACGGCCAGGTCATCTATCAATCCCAACGTCACAATGCCTATCGCGCCGCGCTGGATCTGTTGCAGCGCCAGGGGCTCAGCTATTACTGCACCTGCACCCGCAGCCGCATCCAGCACATCGGCGGATTGTACGACGGCCACTGTCGTGACTTACAGCTCGGCCCGCAGGGCGCCGCCATCCGCTTGCGCCAGACCGCGCCCGTTTACGGGTTCCACGACCGCCTGCAGGGAGAACTGCACGCCGATCCGGCGCTCGCGGGGGAAGACTTCATCATTCGCCGTCGCGACGGGCTGTTCGCTTACAACCTGGCGGTGGTGATCGACGACCATTTTCAGGGCGTGACCGAGATTGTGCGCGGCGCCGATTTGATCGAACCGACGGTGCGCCAAATCGCCCTCTATCGCCAGCTGCAGGCGCCGGTACCCACTTATGTGCATCTGCCGCTGGCCCTGGGCGCCAACGGCATCAAGCTGTCGAAGCAAAACCATGCGCCGGCATTGCCCGCAGGCGATCCGCGCCCGGTACTGATCGCCGCGCTGAAATTTCTGCGCCAACCGCTGCCGGAAAGCTGGCAAGATCTTGACCTGCCATTATTATTGAGCTGGGCGGTCGCACATTGGCGGTTGGAAAACGTGCCGCGTCAGGAGGCTATCCCTCTGGATGAAAACACGCCGGCATTCTCAAAGGAGCCATGGTGAGCTATGATTAGCCGCTATTTTTTGTTAGCTCCATTTTTATCAGTCACTATCGAGGTGTACCATTTTTACCCGAGTAGCCAACTTCTGTCGTAAGGTACTGACCCGCGATGACAAGCTGCCCCGCGACGACGCGGCGGCCGGCGATAAAAACGTAGTCCGCGAAGAGCGTGCCGCGGCGCCAAGCCGCCCTGCGCCGCAGCCGCGCGCCGCCGATAACGGCAGCAACGCCCCTGCCCGCCGCTCAACGCCGCGCAAGCGTCCGCCTTTTCCTATCGCCGAGAGCAACGACTCGATGACCGTGATCCCGCGCGAACAGCACTCGATCTCCCGTAAAGACATCAGCGAAAATGCGCTGAAAGTACTTTATCGCCTGAACAAGTCCGGCTACGAAGCCTATCTGGTCGGCGGCGGCGTGCGCGATCTGTTGCTCGGCAAAAAGCCGAAAGACTTCGACATCACCACCAACGCCACGCCGGAGCAAGTGCGTAAGCTGTTCCGCAACTGCCGCCTGGTCGGCCGCCGTTTCCGCTTGGCGCACGTGATGTTCGGGCCGGAGATCATCGAAGTGGCCACCTTCCGTGGCCACCACGAACAGAATCAGGAATCCGACAAAAACTCGTCACAGCAGGCGCAAAACGGCATGCTGCTGCGCGACAACATCTTCGGCTCGATCGAGGAAGACGCCCAGCGCCGTGATTTCACCATCAACAGCCTGTACTACGGCGTGGCGGATTTCACCCTGCGCGATTACGTCGGCGGGCTGAACGATCTGAAACAAGGCGTGATCCGCCTGATTGGCGATCCGGAAACCCGCTACCGCGAAGATCCGGTGCGTATGCTGCGCGCGGTGCGCTTCGCCGCCAAGCTGGATATGCGCATCAGCGAAGAGACCGCCGAGCCGATCCCGCGCCTGGCCTCGCTGCTGCACGAGATCCCGCCGGCGCGCCTGTTCGAAGAATCCCTCAAGCTGCTGCAGGCGGGTTACGGTTTCCAGACCTACCTGAAGCTGTGCGAATACCAGCTGTTCCAACCGCTGTTCCCGCTGATCGCCCGCAACTTCACGCCGAACCACGATACGCCGATGGAGCGCATTCTGGCGCAGGTGCTGAAGAACACCGATCACCGTCTGCAGAACGACATGCGCGTCAACCCGGCCTTCCTGTTTGCCGCCATGCTGTGGTACCCGCTGCTGGAGCATGCGCAGAAGCTGGCGCAGGAAAGCGGCCTGGCCTACTACGACGCCTTCGCGCTGGCGATGAACGACGTACTCGACGAACAGTGCCGCTCGCTGGCCATCCCGAAACGCATCACCACGCTGGTGCGCGATATCTGGCAGCTGCAGCTGCGCCTGTCCCGCCGCCAGGGCAAACGTGCGCACAAACTGATGGAGCACCCGAAATTCCGCGCCGCTTATGATCTGCTGGCGCTGCGTGCGGAAGTGGAAGACAATCAGGAAATGCTGCGTCTGGCCGAGTGGTGGGGCGAGTTTCAGGACGCCACGCCGGCGCGGCAGAAAGCCATGCTGAGCACCCTGGGGGACGATCCGGCGCCGCGCCGCGCGCGTCAACGCCGTCCTCGCCGCCGGGCACCGCGTAAAGAAGGGGCATAATGATCCGCGTTTATATCGCGCTGGGCAGCAACCTGGCGCAGCCGCTGCAACAGGTTAAAGCCGCACTGGAGGCGCTGGAGCATCTCCCGCGCACCCGGCTGGTCACCTGTTCTTCGTTTTACCGCACCAAGCCGCTGGGGCCGCAAAACCAGCCGGACTTCCTCAACGCGGTGGTGGCGCTGGATACCCTGTTGCCGCCCGAACAGCTGCTCGACCATACCCAGGCGATAGAACGCAATCAGGGACGCGTGCGCAAGGATGAACGCTGGGGCCCGCGCACGCTCGATCTGGACATCATGCTGTACGGCGACAAGGTGATCCATACCGAGCGCCTGACGGTACCGCATTACGGCCTGAAAGAGCGCGAATTCATGCTCTACCCGCTGGCGGAAATCGCCCCCGATCTGATTTTCCCCGATGGCGAACCGCTCGCCAGCTGCCTCAAGCGCGTGCCGGAAAACGGCATGGCGCTGTGGCATCAGCCAAAACCCAAGTCCTGACCCTCCTACAGCGCCAACCGCGCAACAAATCCGCCCGCCGGGCGATTGGCGAAACCGATCTGTAGACCATGCAAGCCGGCAATACGCTGCACAATCGATAACCCCAACCCGCTGCCGGTTTGTTCCTGTCCCGGCGGGCGATAGAAACGTTCTCCGAGCCGCGCCAGATGCTCCGTGGTCACCCCCGGACCGTCGTCCTCCACCGTCAGCGAACGTTCGCTCAGCGTTACGGTGACGACACCGCCCTGCGGGGTATAGCGCACCGCGTTGTCCAGCAAATTGCGCAATAGCAGCGACAGCAGCAAGGTTTCCCCCTGACGCGGCGGTGGCGTTCCCCGATGTTCATAGCGCAGCGTCACGCCCGCCGCATGGGCCTGCCGATCCTGCTCCGCCAGGGTCATCGTTACCAGATCGTTCCAGTCGATCGGCGCCAACTCGGCCAGATCTGACAGCGAATCCAGCCGCGACAGCGTCAGCAGCTGATCCACCAGCCGGGTCGCGCGATCGATGCCGAGCGTCAGATTGTCCAGCGCGTGCTCGCGCATCGGCGCATCCTCCCCCGCCAGCTGCACCACTTCGGTCTGCACCCGCAGCGCCGCCAACGGGCTGCGCAGCTCATGTGCGGCATCGGAGGTGAATCGTCTCTCCCGTACCAGTAAAGCGTTGATGCGGGCGAACAGCGCATTGAGCGCATCCACCAGCGGGCGCACCTCGGTCGGCACCTGGCGCGCATCCAACGGCGTCGCATCATCGGGTGCGCGCCGGCGCAAACCGGCGGCCACCGTGCGCAGCGGCCGCAGTTCGCGCCCCACCATCAGCGCGATCAGCAGCATCAGCACCGGCAGCGTCGCCAGCCAGGGCACCAGTTGGCCCGTCACCATGCCCAGCGCCATATCGCGCCGGTAATCCCACTCCTGGCCGACCACGATGCGGTAGCGCCCGTCCGGGCTGGTCAGCCACACCAAGCGCCAGCTGTCGTCATCGCCTTTGCGCTCACCGTCGGTAAAACCTTCACGTTCCCCGTCAAACAGAAAGTCGGCGCCGTTCTCCCCGTCGTTGAGCAGCATCTTGCCTTGGCGATCGAAGATGGCGAACGCCAGCGCGTCGTCGTCCTGCTCGCCGCGCTTGCCGTGGTGCACCAGCTTCTTGGTTTTCGGCAGGCTGCGCGCGCTTTCATCGGCCAGCAGATCGCCGAGGTTGGCGGTCGCCAGCCGTTTGGCGAACAGCATCTGCTGGGTGTCGAACACTTCGTTGATGGTGTTGCGCGACATCACCCAGGCCACCACGCTGGCGGTGCTCCAGGTCAGCAGCGCCAGCAGGCTGAAGATCAGGATCAGGCGCAGCCGCAGGCTGAGACGCTTCACGGCGCATCCCCCAGCGTGTAACCCACGCCGTGGATGGTACGGATGAAGCCGTTGCCCAGCTTGCGCCGCAGGTGGTGAATATGTACCTCCACCGCGTTGCTGCTCACCTCGTCATCCCAGTTGTACAGCTTCTCCTGAATTAACGGCCGCGCCAGCACCCGCCCCTTGTTGTGCAGAAACAGCTCCAGTACCGCCAATTCGCGCGGCGTCAGCGTCACCGGCTCGCCGTTGCAGCTCACGCTGCGGGTGGCGCTGTCGAACACCACGTTGCCGTGCGTCAGCTGCGGCATCAGTTGGCCGTGGCGACGGCGGATCAGCGCCTGCAGGCGCGCCGCCACTTCGGCCAGCGCGAACGGCTTGCACAGATAATCGTCGGCACCGCTTTGCAGCCCGCTGACCCGCTGCTCCAGCGCGTCGCGGGCGGTGAGGATCAGGACCGGCACGTCCTGCCCGGCCTGGCGCCACTGGCGCAGCAGATCCAGGCCGTCGAGGCCCGGCAGGCTGAGATCGAGGATCACCGCATCGTACGGCGCACTGTCCAGCGCATTTTTGCCGACGGCGCCGTCGGTGAACCAGTCCAGATTGAAGCCGAGTTTGGTCAGCCCGGCCTTGATGCCGTCCCCGATCAGTTTGTCATCTTCGATCAGCAAAATTCGCATGAGTATCCCTTTTCAGTCATGGCACCATTGCACCACAAGGTTCTTAAGAACCGCTTAAGCATGGCGATCCGCGCTACCCACCCCGATCGGGTTACAGTAGAATGGCTGCACTTTTTTGCAGCCTGGGCCTGCGTAAGCCGCACGGCCCGTTTCAGGAGACGTTGTGATGAAACCCACCACCGTGACCCATTTGCGCCAGTGGAAACAGGAGCAGCGCAAGTTTGCTACCCTTACCGCCTACGATGCCAGCTTTGCCAAACTGTTTGAAGAGCAAGGCATCAAAGTCCTGTTGGTGGGCGATTCGCTGGGCATGACGCTGCAGGGCCACGACTCCACGCTGCCGGTCACCGTCGCCGACGTGGCCTACCACACGCGCGCCGTGCGCCGCGGCGCGCCGGCCTGCCTGCTGCTGGCCGATCTGCCGTTCATGAGTTACGCCACCCCGGAACAGACCTTCGCCAACGCCGCCGAGCTGATGCGCGCCGGCGCCAACATGGTGAAACTGGAAGGTGGCAGCTGGCTGTGCGACACGGTGAAAATGCTCGCCGAGCGCGCAGTGCCGGTGTGCGGCCACCTGGGCCTGACGCCGCAGTCGGTCAACGTGTTCGGTGGCTATAAGGTGCAAGGGCGCGACGAACTGGCCGCCAAACAGCTGCTGCAGGACGCGCAGAATCTGGAACTGGCCGGCATTCAGCTGCTGGTGCTGGAATGCGTGCCGACCGAGCTGGCGCGCCAGATCACCGAAGCGTTGTCCATTCCGGTCATCGGCATCGGTGCCGGCAACGGCACCGACGGCCAGATCTTGGTGATGCACGACGCCTTCGGCATCACCGGCGGCCACACGCCGAAGTTCGCCAAGAACTTCCTGGCGCAGAGCGGCAATATCCGCACGGCGGTGCAGCACTACATTCAGGAAGTGGAGCAAGGCCTCTACCCGGCGGCTGAACACTCTTTTAACTAAGCGATGGTTCCAGGAGTCACCCAATGATTATTATCGAAACCCTGCCGATGCTGCGTCAGCAGATCCGCCGCTGGCGCCAGGAAGGCAAACGCATCGCGCTGGTGCCGACCATGGGCAACCTGCACGACGGCCACATGACGCTGGTCGATGAAGCGCGCGCCCGCGCCGACGTGGTGGTGGTGAGCATCTTCGTCAACCCGATGCAGTTCGATCGGCCGGACGATCTGGCGCGCTACCCGCGCACGCTGCAGGAAGACAGCGAGAAGCTGACCCGCCGCGGCGTCGATCTGGTGTTCGCCCCGGCCCCGGCCGCGGTCTATCCGCAGGGGCTGGAGCAGCAGACCTACGTCGACGTGCCCGGCATCTCCAGCATCCTGGAAGGCGCAAGCCGGCCGGGCCACTTCCGCGGCGTTTCCACCATCGTCAGCAAGCTGTTCAACCTGGTGCAGCCTGATTTAGCCTGCTTCGGCGAGAAGGATTACCAACAGCTGGCGCTGATCCGCAAAATGGTGGCGGACATGGGTTACGACATCGATATCATCGGCGTGCCGACCGTGCGCGCCAAAGACGGCCTGGCCCTCAGTTCGCGCAATGGCTACCTGACCGCCGAAGAGCGCAAGATCGCGCCGCAGCTGAGCAAGATCATGAACGCGCTGGCGCAGCAGTTGGCCAATGGCGAACGCCATGTTGAAACGCTGCTGGAGCAGACCGCCGAGCAGCTGCGCGCCGCCGGCTTTACGCCGGATGAGCTGTTTATTCGCGACGCCGACAGCCTGCAGCCGCTGACGGTAGATAGCCAGCGGGCGGTGGTGCTGATGGCCGCCTGGCTGGGCAAGGCGCGTCTTATCGACAACCAGCAGGTCGACCTGACGCTGTAAGCCGTTTTTTATACTATCGTCACCCTGAACCCAGGCCATTGGTAGACAATGGCGGGGCAATCGGTGACGATAGAGATTGCAGGGATGCAGGAGAGATGTTCAACCCCAGCGCCTGTGAAGGCCGATATTCAGTTAGGTAAAGCTATGATACGTACTATGCTGCAAGGCAAGCTGCATCGCGTCAAAGTCACTCAGGCTGACTTGCACTATGAAGGGTCCTGCGCCATCGACCAGGATTTCCTGGAGGCCGCCGGCATTCTGGAATATGAAGCGATCGATATTTACAACGTGGATAACGGCCAGCGCTTCTCCACCTACGCCATCGCCGCCGAGCGCGGTTCGCGCATCATTTCGGTCAACGGCGCCGCCGCGCGCTGCGCCTGCGTGGGCGACAAACTGATCATCTGTTCCTATGTGCAAATGACCGACGCCGACGCCCGCCAGCACCACCCGAAAGTCGCCTATTTCGAAGGTGACAACAACCTGCAGCGCAAGGCGAAAGCCGTGCCGGTTCAGGTCGCCTGACACTAAAACGGGCGCCTTGCGCGCCCGTTCTTCCTTACTGCACCACCACCGTGCCCGGCTTGTTGGCTATCCGATCCGCCATGGTTTGGATCGAGTCGGTGCGCAGAATATACAGCCGCTTCAGCGTATAGGGGTTATCCCCCGGCTTCACCTTGCCCTGCACCGTGGTCACCGCCAGATGGAAACCGGCGTCCTGCGCCGCCTGAATCGCCCGCTGGTTGTAGCCGCCGAACGGGTAGGACAGATACAACACGTGCGGGTTGAACTGCGACAGCGCGCGGCGCGAGCGCTCAAAATCGAACTCAATGTTGTGCAGCGAACGGCTCAGCAAAATCGGCTGGCGATTGCCGTCGGTGCGGTGCAGGAAGTGGGTGTGCGACTGCACGTCGAACACGTCCTGAATCTGCTTCAGCTCCGAGACGCTCATAAACTGCAGCGAGTCCGGGTTCCATTTCTGCGGATGGCGCTTGATGCGCGAAGAGATGATGAACGCCGTCGCGCGGAAACCGTAATCCTTCAGCACCGGATAAGCGTAGCGATAAACCGACTTCAGCCCGTCGTCGAAGGTCAGCACGATCGCCTTGCCCGGCAGGTTGATCTGGTTCTTCAGGTAGGCTTCCAGCTGATACAGCGAAATGGTGTCGTAACCCGCCTGCTTCAGGTAGGTCATCTGGTTGCTGAACGCCACGTCTGAGGTGGTGGTCGAGGTGTGGCGGAAGCGTTTATTCTCTTCGTTTTTCAGCAGGTGGTGGTAAGTCAGCACCGGGATGCCGTTATCGATCTCACAGTCCAACTCATTGACGAACCCCAGCCGATCGCCGATGTTGACCTCGTACCAGGTGTTGTTCAGCCGGTCCTTCAGCTTGCCGATGATCGGATAGCGCAGGTTGCCTTCCAGCGTGCCGAAGACCTCGCTGTCCTTGTCCGCCGCGGTGTATACGTCAATCGCTTTTTGAGTGATCAGATTCTGGTTGGTCAGCGGTTTGTTCAACTCGCCCAAATCGTCTTGCACCTTGCGCGACTTCTTCAGCTCACGCACGTCGTCTTTATCGATAAAGCCGGTGCCGTGCCCGAATTTGAATTCATAGTATTCCGCATCCGCCGGGAACACCTGAATCAGCTGCCCGCGCTTCACTTCCCCTACCGGGATCACATGCTCGCCCACCAACGCATAGACTTCGCTGTCGCGCTGCGCTTCCATGTATTCAGATTTAACCGCGCTGTCTTCCGACAGCAGATTCGCCAGGCTCACAGGGGAAACCAACGACATCAGAATGCCGAGTAACCCAGCCGTTAACGTGTATTGAAGCCGCATGATGATGTTCTGCTTACGAGTGCGTAATAACAAAAGTGAAGGAAATGTGGAGCGCCAGCATAGCACGATTTGAACAGCGGGGAACTAGCGGTTATCTGAGCAATTCTATTGATTTACGCGCCGTCTGCGCCAAATCAAGAAAAGCGCCCCCGCCGGGAAAGCGAGGGCGCGATACGATCAGCTGCGCAGGCCGCGGCCGCGCTCGATCAGGTACCAGGACAGCAGGTAGAACACCGCGATAAACGCCACCAGCACCGCCATGGTGAACGCCAGCGGCACATCGTTGATGCCGAGGAAACCGTAACGGAAGCCGCTGATCATATAGACGATCGGATTCAGCTTGGACACCGCCTGCCAGAATGGCGGCAGCAGCGACAGCGAGTAGAACACCCCGCCCAGGTAGGTCAGCGGCGTCAGCACGAAGGTCGGGATCAGGCTGATGTCGTCGAAGGTGGTGGCGAACACCGCGTTGATCAGCCCCGCCAGCGAGAACAGGATCGCCGTCAGCAACAGCGTCAGCGCAATCACCCACCAGGCGTGCACCTGCAACGGTACGAAGAACAGCGAGATGATGGTCACCAGCACGCCGACGCAGATGCCGCGCGCCACGCCGCCGCCGACATAGCCGGCGATCACCACGTGGGTCGGCACCGGTGCCACCAGCAGTTCTTCAATGTTACGCTGAAACTTGGCGCTGAAGAACGACGAAGCGACGTTGGCGTAAGAGTTGGTGATCACCGCCATCATGATCAGACCGGGCACGATGAACTGCATGTAGCTGAAGCCGTGCATATCGCCGATGCGCGAGCCGATCAGGTTGCCGAAGATGATGAAGTACAGCGTCATGGTGATCACCGGCGGCACCAGGGTCTGGATCCAGATGCGCGCGAAGCGGTTCACCTCTTTGGCCCAGATGCTCTGTAAGGCCACCCAATACAAACGCGTCATGCTTTTTCTCCATTGCCGTTAACCAGGGTGACAAACAGCTCTTCCAGGCGGTTCGCCTTGTTGCGCATGCTCAGCACCTGCACGCCCTGCGCGCTCAGCTGGGCAAACAGGCCGTTCAACCCCTGTTCGCGCATCACCTCCACTTCCAGCGTCGAGGTATCCGTCAGGCGGCTGTGATAACCGTCCAGCTTCGGCAGCGGGCTTTTCGCCGCCAGATCGAGGATAAAGGTTTCCGACTTCAGCTTGGCCAGCAGCCCCTTCATCGAGGTGTTTTCCACCAGTTCCCCGTTCTGGATGATACCGATGTTGCGGCACAGCATCTCCGCCTCTTCCAGATAGTGGGTGGTGAGGATGATGGTGGTGCCCTGGGCATTCAGCTCTTTCAGGAAGCCCCACATCGAGCGACGCAGCTCGATATCCACCCCGGCGGTCGGTTCATCGAGGATCAGCAGCTTCGGTTGGTGCATCAACGCGCGGGCGATCATCAGACGGCGCTTCATGCCGCCGGACAGCATGCGGGCGCGCTCGTTGCGCTTGCCCCACAGATCCAGCTGATTGAGGTATTTCTCGGCGCGCGCCATCGCTTCGCGGCGCGTGACGCCGTAGTAACCCGCCTGGTTCACCACGATCTGCAACACGGTCTCGAACGGGTTGAAGTTGAACTCCTGCGGCACCAGGCCGAGCTGGCGCTTGGCGTTGACGATGTCTTTATCGATGTCGTAACCGAACACCCGCACGCTGCCGGCGGTTTTGTTCACCAGCGAGCTGATGATGCCGATAGTGGTGGATTTTCCGGCGCCGTTTGGCCCCAACAGGGCATAAAAATCCCCTGCCTCGACGCTCAGGTCGATGCCGCGCAGCGCCTTGACGCCACCGGCGTAAGTCTTGGTCAGCTGCGCTAATTCCAGTGCATAATTCATATGTAAAATAGTACCTTATGACGATGAGTATGCCGCCGCGCCCCCTGTTTGCGAGGCTTGAAACAATAACAATAATCCTAGCATCGACGGCGTTTTCACTGCGTCGAATCCGTGCGGAAAATGAGGGTGCACCACTGTTCCGATTTCCAAATTGTGACGCTTACCCTATATTACCCCAACGCAATCTGTTCGTTACGAGCCAATAACCTCCATGAAAGAAATCGAAGCGCTTATCGCCAACAACCATGCCTGGTCGGCCAACATCAGTCAGGAAGACCCGGAATTTTTTGAACGTTTAGCCCAGGCGCAAAAGCCCCGTTTCTTATGGATTGGTTGCTCTGACAGCCGCGTTCCCGCCGAACGCCTGACCGGCCTCGAGCCGGGCGAACTGTTCGTCCATCGCAACGTGGCGAACCTCGTTATCCATACCGATCTTAACTGCCTGTCGGTGGTGCAGTATGCGGTAGATGTGCTGGAAGTCGAACACATCATCATCTGCGGCCACCTGGGCTGCGGCGGCGTGCAGGCGGCGGTGGAAAACCCGGAGCTGGGATTGATCGACAACTGGCTGCTGCACATTCGCGACCTGTGGTACAAGCACAGCTCGCTGCTGGGCGAGGTGCCGCCGGAACAGCGTTTCGACATGCTGTGCGAGATCAACGTCATTGAGCAGGTGTACAACCTGGGCCACTCCACCATCATGCAGTCCGCCTGGAAGCGCGGCCAGAAGGTGATGATCCACGGTTGGGTGTACGGCATTCAGGACGGCCGTCTGCGCGATATGGAGGTGCTGGCGACCAGCCGCGAGAGCCTGGAGATGGGCTACCGCAAAGCGATAGCCAAACTGAAGCAGGATAAAGGCGTATAATCCCGCCGCGGGCGCGGCTTGCCGCGCCCCACATCGATTACTCGTCCAGCAGCACCACTTTGCCGACGTACGGCAGGTGACGGTAGCGCTGAGCGTAGTCGATGCCATACCCCACCACGAACTCATCCGGGATCGAGAAACCGACATATTCGACCGGCACCTGCACTTCACGGCGCTCAGGTTTGTCCAGCAAGGTGCAAATCGCCAGCGATTTCGGCCCGCGCAGCGCCAAAATCTCGCGCACTTTGTTCAGCGTGTTGCCGGAATCGATGATGTCTTCCACGATCAGCACGTCTTTGCCGCGAATGTCTTCGTCCAGATCCTTGAGGATCTTCACGTCGCGGGTGGTGGACATGCCGCTGCCGTAGCTGGAGGCGGTCATAAAGTCGACTTCGTGCGGCACGTCGATCGCGCGGCAGAGATCGGCCATGAACATAAAGGAGCCGCGCAGCAGCCCGACCAGCACCATGTCACTGCCGCTTTCGCGGTAATGTTCGGTGATCTGGCGGCCAAGTTCGGCGATACGGGTCTTAACTTCCTGCTCGGAAATCATTACGTCTACAGTGTGTTTCATAGTATTCAGGTCAGTTGCCGGAAGAAAGGCGCAGAGTTTAGCATAGCCTTTCGCCGGTGGCGACGCGAGCGCGCCACCGCTTGAGCACCGGGCCGCCATCAATCGGCGACGGTGAACCCCATCATCATGCCGGTATCTTCATGTTCCAACAGGTGGCAGTGGGCCATGTACGCATGTTCGCTGCTGGCCGGATGGTCAAAACGCACCAGCACTTCACTGCGCCACCCTTCGACGCGCACCGTGTCCTTCCAGCCACTGCGATGCGCCGCCGGCGGTTTGCCGTTTTCCGACAGGATGCGGAACTGGGTGCCGTGAATGTGGAACGGGTGCAACATCATGTCGCCCTCGCCGGAAATGGTCCATTTCTCATACTGGCCCCGTTTGGCGGCGAACATCGGCTTGGTCATATCGAAGGCCTTGCCGTTGATCATGTTGCCGTGGCTGAAATCGAACGGTTTGGCTTTGCCCTGCGCGCCGCCGTGATCCATCCCGGCCATCTTGCCATGATCCATGCCCTTCATGTTGCCATGGTCCATGCCCTGCATGCCGCCCTTCTCCATGCCTTTCATGTTGCCGTGGTCCATGCCTTTCATGTCCCCACCGCCCGTCGCGCCATGATTCATGCTCATGCCGGCCATCGCCTGGTGACCATAGCGATCCATCAGCGCCTGCATGCCGAGCATATCCAGCTGCGGATCCATCATCAGCTGCAGCCAACGCTCCTGGATGCCGGTGGTGGCAGGCAATGTCGGCAGCTTCACCAGGCTGTCCGGCATGGTTTTGATGCCCTGCGCCAACGATGGCTGAATGCACAACACCGGCAGCGGCCGATCGAACGGCGCCAGCGTCATGCCCATCTGTTTCACCGGCAGCGTCACGATATCGAACGCTTTCCCGTCGGAGGCATCAACCAGCACTTCAAAGCGTTCGCCCATCAGCATCGGCAGCTCGGTCAGCTTCACCGGCTCCGCCAGGAAACCGCCGTCGCTGCCGATAACATACAGCGGACGGTTGTCACTGGCCGCCAGATTCAACGAGCGGGCGTTGCAACCGTTGAGGAAACGCAGGCGCAGCCAGCCGCGCGGCGCCAGATGTTGCGGATACTGCGCGCCGTTGGTGAACATGCGATCGCCAAACCAGCCCACCGCCGCGCTCATCACGTCCAGGCGGTATTCGATCTGCGCGTCTTTGCCCAGCCGCTTATCCTGCAGGATCACCGGAATATCATCCTGCCCCCAGGTTTTCGGCAGCGGCAGTTTGGCGCTCTCTTCGTCTTCCAGCAGCACCAGCCCCGCCAGCCCCATCATCACCTGGCTGCCGGTTTTACCGTGCGTATGCGGGTGGAACCAGCAGGTGGCCGCCGGTTGATCGACAGTGAAATTCACCGTGCGCGTCGCGCCGGGATGAATCAATGCCTGCGGGCCGCCATCGACGTCGCCGGGAATTTCCAGGCCGTGCCAGTGGACGGTGCTGGCCTCCGCCAGACTGTTTTTGATATCGACCGTCACCGGCTGGCCACGCTGCAGCTTCACCGCCGGCCCGAGCAGCGCGCCGTTGAATCCCCAGGTTTTGGTAGCGGCACCGGGTAACCAGCGGGTTTCCCCCGCCTGCAGCGCCAGCGCAATCTTTCCCTGCGCGTCCGGCATCAACAGCGGCGGTACCGGCAGGGCCGGCCGATCGGCCGCCCAGGCGGCCCGGCTCCATAACGGCAATGCGCTCGCGGCGCCCAGCGCAGCAGTTAATTTAATAAAATCACGGCGTAACATCGCTGACTCCCTTTTCTCAGTGACATAACTCAATGCCGCCAGCCTAAACCTTCCCCCTGGCGGAAGGTCAAGCCTTTCCTGGCGGTATTTTAAGCTATGCCTCACAATCAAGAGAGCGCCATCGACGAACGCGATGCCGCGCCCAGCGGCAATAAAATTTGGTGCCTTTACAGGCAAGTGTGTTAACGTCTGCAGACGACAAACAGGCCTATTTCATGATGAAAAAAACAACGTTATCGATGCTGATGCTGGCGATGCTGGGCTTCTCCAACGCCAGTCTGGCGCTGAATGAATCCGAGGCGGAAGATCTGGCCGATCTGACGGCGGTATTTATTTATTTGAAAAATGATTGCGGCTACAACGATTTGCCAAATGCGCAAATCAAACGCGCCATCGTCTATTTCGCGCAACAAAACCGCTGGGATTTGAGCAACTACAACAGCTTTAACATGAAGGCGCTGGGCGAAGACAGCTATCGCGATCTCAGCGGCATCGCCATTCCAACGCCTAAAAAGTGCAAATCGCTGGCGCGCGATTCCTTGAGCCTGCTGGCCTACGCCAATTAATTTCGTCCCTTCTCCCGCCCGTCTAACGCTCTCTCTGTCTGAAATTCAACCGTGCATCACCAGGCAGAGTTAGCTATGATGTTGCGCCGATTTTTCATGGCTGTTATTACGGAGTTTCCCGCACATGACCCAGAAAGAAATTTGGTACGAAACGCTGCATACGGGCTTCGGCCAGTACTTCTCGGTAGAGAAGGTGCTGTACCGCGAGCAGACCGATCATCAGGATCTGGTGATCTTCGAAAACCCGGTGCTGGGGCGCGTCATGGCGCTCGACGGCGTGGTGCAAACCACCGAGCGTGACGAGTTCATCTATCACGAAATGCTGACCCATGTGCCACTGCTGGCGCACGGCGCGGCGAAGAAAGTGCTGATCATCGGCGGCGGCGACGGCGGCATGCTGCGCGAAGTCAGCCGGCACCCTGGCGTGGAGCAGATCACCATGGTCGAAATCGACGCCGGTGTCGTCGAGTTCTGCCGCCAATACCTGCCCAACCACAGCGCCGGCGCCTATGACGATCCGCGCTTCAAGCTGGTGATCGACGACGGCGTCAACTTCGTGAACCAAACCGACGAAACCTTCGATGTGATCATCTCAGACTGCACCGATCCGATCGGCCCCGGCGAAAGCCTGTTCACCTCGGCGTTTTATGAAGGCTGCGCCCGCTGCCTGAATGACGGCGGCATTTTCGTCGCGCAAAACGGCGTCTGCTTCCTGCAACAGGATGAGGCGGTCAACAGCCACGCCAAACTGAGCCGCTACTTTAGCGACGTCAGCTTCTACCAGGCAGCGATCCCGACCTATTACGGCGGCATCATGACCTTTGCCTGGGCAAGCCAGAACCCGGCGCTGCGCCAGCGCGATCTGCCTACTCTGCAACAGCGCTTTAACCAAAGCGGCCTACACTGCCGTTATTACAACCCGGCAATTCACGTCGGCAGTTTTGCCCTGCCGCAGTATTTGCTCAATGCCCTGAACGTAACACGTTAAGCGAGAAGATAAAGGAGGTGGCCCAAATTGCATAAGCTAAAACTGCACGGCTTCAACAACCTGACCAAGAGCCTGAGTTTTTGTATTTACGATATTTGTTACGCCAAGACCGCAGACGATCGCGACGGCTATATCGCCTACATTGACGAACAATATAATGCCAACCGGCTGACCGAGATCCTGAGCGAGACCTGCTCAATCATCGGCGCCAATATTCTGAACATAGCACGTCAGGACTACGAGCCGCAGGGCGCCAGCGTCACCATCCTGGTCAGCGAAGAGCCGATCGATCCAAAAGACGTCGATACGTCGGAACACCCAGGCCCGCTGCCGAACACGGTCGTTGCGCACCTGGACAAGAGCCACATCTGCGTACACACCTACCCGGAAAGCCATCCGGAAGGTGGGCTGTGCACCTTTCGCGCCGATATCGAAGTCTCGACCTGCGGCGTCATTTCGCCCCTCAAGGCGCTGAACTATTTAATTCACCAGCTGGAATCCGACATCGTCACCATGGACTATCGCGTGCGCGGTTTTACCCGCGACGTGAACGGCGTGAAACATTACATCGATCATGAGATCAATTCGATCCAGAACTTTATGTCAGAAGACATCAAAGCGCTGTACCACATGATGGACGTGAACGTTTACCAGGAAAATATCTTCCATACCAAGATGTTGCTGAAAGATTTCGATCTGAAGCACTACCTGTTCAACGCGGAGCCGGAAGCGTTGAGCGCCGCCGAGCGCAAGCGGATCACCGATCTGTTATGGAAAGAGATGCAGGAAATCTATTACGGCCGCAATATCCCGCATCTGTAATGGAAAGGGCGCGGCACGCCGCGCCCTGATGCTTAGTACTTCAGCATGAAAGAACGATAGGCCTTCAACACCAGCAGGAAATCCTCAACGCCGCAGAATGAGAGGCTTTCTTCGTCGTAGTAGTTCATCCCCTCTTCCATTTCATCGCCTTCGAACTCCAGCTGATTGGCGCGGATCATCACTTCTTCACCATCCATCAACAGCGTATATTCATGGCCTTCCAGCTGCCATTGACGCTCGCTACCTTTGACCTCGGCCGCACCGGCTTCTATGCGGTCCAGCAGGTTGAAATCGCCTTTGACTTCTTCGTTGATCCAGTGGCCAATCGCTTCATGCCCCATCGAAAATCTGACGATCACCTGACCGGTGACGTCACGCAGAAATTCGTAATCCATAGCATGCCCTCCGAGCCCTTTTTCTTAGTGTAAACATAAATTGATTGCTAACTCAGTGAGCGCTCGCAAAGTTGGCAACTCGGCCAAATAAAACCTCGGCGGCGCGCAATATAGCGGCTTGCGGCGGCGATGGGAAGACGCCGGCCGCAATCGCTCAAGGAAAGCGAAGCGGTGCGTCATCGCCGCGCGGCGCTTGCCCACCATGCGGAAAGTCTGCGGATAATCCGCCGAGCGCGGGTTATTTATTTGAATCATGTAGATACCGTGGAGATGTATGTCATGATTTTATCGGGATTATATTTTCCCTTTAAAATAAACAAGTTATTAATTCCTGGCGCGACGCGGCTTTATTGACATCCCCTCAATATCGATTAGCTTTTAAATAAAGGAGCTCTAATTATGTGCACCAGCGGCCAGAGGTGTTCTCACCTCCTTCATACCTATCACCACGATCAGGATGTGTGCCATGAAATACATAACCTCCATTATCGCACTGAGCATGATGTTTTCTGCATCGGCGTTCGCCGCCAAACAAATAACGCTTGAGGAATCAGCCAACTACACCAAACTTGGCGATCTCTCCATTCAGCAGACCGGCGTGCCTACCGTCGGCCATAAATATATTTCCTCAGAGGTTGATAAAAAGTGTAATGAGCTTAGCGGGCTGGATGGAAAAGACTGTTTCTATCGCATCGTCTCCGCCAGCGGGCAAGAGAGCGATCACAAGGATATTCATGTAGAGATATTTAAAAAATAGCCCATTTAGCCGCGTGCCGACCTCGTCTCACCACGATGAAGATGCGGCTGGATGCAGGCCAATTCTCGTATCAGAGGCTTGAAAATGAACGCTATTTTATCGAAATATCCAGTGTTGTTACTGGCGTGCTTACTGCTGCTGCCCACGACCCGAGCAGCCGCAGATGTCATCGTCAATATCGGCCCGGAACCCGCCTGTCCCTATGGTTATTACGATTATGCACCTTACTATTGCGCCCCCTACGGTTATTACGGCCCCGATTGGTTTATCGGCGGCAGATTTATCGGCGCAGGCCCTTGGTTTCACGGCCCGCGAGAATTTCGCGGCCATGTGGATAACCGTTTCGATCCCAAACACGGTTACCGAGGCGCATTCCCTGAACGTGGGGATGTCCCTTTCAATCATTTTAGGGGTAATGAGATCCGCAACGGGCGTGGCTAAGCAACAGGATGTCCGGGTGAATACGGCGGCAATAAAAAATGGGGCCCTTAAAGGGCCCCATGGTTTGATCTAATGCAAATTCGAATTAAACCGCGGTTTGGAAGATCACGCCGTCGGCTTTTTCGGTGTACTGCCCCAACTGGTCAAAGTTCAGGTAACGGTAGGTATCCGCCGCCGTCTTGTCGACCTGCGCCATGTAGGTCTGGTATTCGTCCGGCGTCGGCAGGCGGCCCAGCAGGGACGCAACCGCAGCCAGTTCGGCAGACGCCAGATAGACGTTGGCACCGGTGCCCAGACGGTTCGGGAAGTTACGGGTCGAGGTGGAGACCACCGTCGCGCCGTCCGCCACGCGCGCCTGGTTGCCCATGCACAGCGAGCAGCCCGGGATCTCGATACGAGCACCGCTCTTGCCGAAGACGCTGTAGTAGCCTTCTTCGGTCAGCTGAGCCGCATCCATCTTGGTTGGCGGCGCCACCCACAGACGGGTCGGCAGCTGGCCCTTGTGCTGATCCAGCAGTTTGCCGGCCGCACGGAAGTGGCCGATGTTGGTCATGCAAGAACCGATGAACACTTCATCGATTTTGCTGTTGGCCACGTCGGACAGCAGGCGTGCATCGTCAGGATCGTTCGGCGCGCACAGGATCGGCTCTTTGATCTCGTTCAGATCGATGTCGATCACCGCTGCGTATTCCGCATCCGCATCGCCTTCCAGCAGCTGCGGATCCGCCAGCCATTTTTCCATGCCCTGAATACGGCGCTCCAGCGTACGGCGATCGCCGTAGCCTTCGGAGATCATCCACTTCAGCAGCACGATGTTGGAGTTCAGGTACTCTTCGATCGGCGCCTTGTCCAGCTTGATGGTACAACCGGCGGCGGAACGTTCGGCGGACGCATCGGTCAGCTCAAACGCCTGCTCGACCTTCAGGTCCGGCAGGCCTTCGATCTCCAGAATGCGGCCGGAGAAGATGTTTTTCTTGCCCTTCTTCTCGACGGTCAGCAACCCTTGCTGGATCGCGTAGTAAGGGATGGCATGCACCAGATCGCGCAGGGTGATGCCCGGCTGCATTTTGCCTTTGAAGCGCACCAGCACCGACTCAGGCATATCCAGCGGCATCACGCCAGTCGCGGCGGCAAATGCCACCAGGCCGGAACCGGCCGGGAAGGAGATACCGATCGGGAAGCGGGTGTGGGAATCGCCGCCGGTGCCGACGGTGTCAGGCAGCAGCATGCGGTTCAGCCAGGAGTGGATCACGCCGTCGCCCGGACGCAGCGAGACGCCGCCGCGGTTCATGATGAAGTCAGGCAGCGTATGGTGCGTGGTCACGTCGACCGGTTTCGGATACGCGGCGGTGTGGCAGAACGACTGCATGACCAGATCGGCAGAGAAGCCGAGGCAGGCCAGGTCTTTCAACTCATCGCGGGTCATCGGGCCGGTGGTGTCCTGAGAACCGACGGAGGTCATCTTCGGTTCGCAGTATTCGCCAGGGCGAATACCGGCGACGCCGCAGGCGCGGCCGACCATTTTCTGCGCCAGCGAGAAGCCTTTGCTGCTCGCGGCAACCGGTTTGGCGATACGGAACACCTCGCTGTGCGGCAGACCCAGCGCTTCGCGCGCCTTGGTGGTCAGACCGCGGCCGATGATCAGCGGGATACGGCCGCCGGCGCGCACTTCATCCAGCAGCACGTCGGTTTTCAGCTCGAAGTTGGCGATCAGCGCACCGGTCTCGTGGTTGCGCACTTCACCTTTGTACGGGTAAACGTCGATCACGTCACCCATGTTCAGCTCGGACACGTCCACTTCGATCGGCAAGGCGCCGGCATCTTCCATGGTGTTGAAGAAGATAGGCGCAATCTTGCCGCCCAGCACCACGCCGCCGCCGCGCTTGTTCGGCACATGCGGGATGTCATCGCCCATAAACCACAGCACGGAGTTGGTGGCGGATTTACGGGAAGAACCGGTGCCGACCACGTCGCCGACGTAGGCCAGCGGGAAGCCTTTCTTGTTCAGCAGCTCGATCTGTTTGATCGGGCCTACGCTGCCCGGCTGATCCGGCACGATGCCTTCACGTTCGTTTTTCAGCATCGCCAGCGCGTGCAGCGGGATGTCCGGGCGCGACCAGGCGTCCGGCGCCGGAGAAAGGTCATCGGTGTTGGTTTCACCGGTGACTTTGAACACGGTGACGGTGATCTTTTCCGCCAGCTCAGGGCGCGACAGATACCATTCGGCGTCGGCCCAGGACTGCATGATCTGTTTGGCGTGCGGGTTACCGGCCTTAGCCTTATCTTCCACGTCGTAGAAGTTGTCGAACATCAGCAGCGTGTGGGACAGCGCTTTAGCGGCGATAGGCGCCAGCTTTTCGTTGTCCAGGGCATCGATCAGCGGATGAATGTTATAACCGCCCTGCATGGTGCCTAACAGTTCAATGGCTTTCTCAGGGGTAACCAGGGGGGATGTCGCTTCGCCTTTGGCGATGGCCGCCAGGAAACCTGCTTTGACGTAGGCGGCTTCGTCGACGCCCGGTGGAACACGGTTAATCAGCAGGTCTAACAGGAATTCTTCTTCGCCTTTTGGCGGATTCTTCAGTAGTTCGACCAGCGCGGCCATTTGGGTGGCGTCTAGCGGCTTAGGGGCGATGCCCTCAGCAGCACGCTCGGCTACGTGCTTACGGTATTCTTCTAGCACGACGTTCTCCTCGCTCTCATTGTCATTTATTGTGCCTGGCGTATATGCAAACCGGGTTTATACCCTTGGGGTTTCACTCTGTGGCTAGGCGATCGGCCCGTAAAGGCCCCGAAACGGTGATTGGGGCAAACAAGCACGGTCAAACAGCGTTACAGCATGAAAGACTGATGGGTAGAGCGCACGGCGATATTGATGCCATCTATCCTGACGGGGCACTGCTGTCGATGTCCTGGACTGTAAGGTACAGTGCCCGGTTCCGCTCAGCCAGCATATCAGGATTTGAAACGGTTGTTAATTCGTTCACATAAAAGCAACATTAAATCTTTGCTGAATCGTTGAGCGCAGCGTAATCGGCTGCCGGACTAGCAGGGCATTATATCCATATAGTTATAGAGGATATAAGCAGGAGGATCGGAATTTGGCGCAGCGGCCACAAAAATACCGCTTGGTGCATCTGAGCAAAAAAAAACGGCCCCTCCTCAGGAGCCGCTTGTTAACCGGTCAAGCCAGCAGAATTACTTCTTCTTGGCTTTCGGGTTAGGCAGGTCGGTGATGCTGCCTTCGTAGATTTCCGCCGCCAGGCCCACGGATTCGTGCAGGGTCGGGTGAGCGTGGATGGTCAGCGCGATGTCTTCCGCGTCGCAGCCCATCTCGATAGCCAGACCGATTTCACCCAGCAGCTCGCCGCCGTTGGTGCCGACAATCGCGCCACCGATGATGCGGTGAGTTTCTTTGTCGAAGATCAGTTTGGTCATGCCGTCTGCACAGTCGGAAGCGATCGCACGGCCGGAAGCCGCCCACGGGAAGGTGGAGGTTTCGTAGCTGATGCCTTTCTCTTTCGCTTCTTTCTCGGTCAGACCCACCCATGCCACTTCCGGCTCGGTGTAAGCGATGGATGGGATCACTTTCGGATCGAAGTAGTGCTTCATGCCGGCGATAACTTCTGCGGCAACGTGGCCTTCGTGCACGCCTTTGTGCGCCAGCATCGGCTGACCGACGATGTCGCCGATAGCGAAGATGTGCGGCACGTTGGTACGCAGCTGTTTGTCGACGTTGATGAAGCCACGCTCGTCAACTTCAACACCGGCTTTACCGGCATCCAGCAGTTTGCCGTTCGGCACGCGGCCGATCGCCACCAGCACCGCGTCGTAACGCTGTGGTTCTGCCGGCGCTTTTTTACCTTCCATCGTGACGTAGATGCCGTCTTCTTTGGCTTCTACCGCGGTCACTTTGGTTTCCAGCATCAGGTTGAACTGCTTGCTGATACGTTTGGTGAAGACTTTCACCACGTCTTTATCTGCCGCCGGGATAACCTGATCGAACATTTCAACGACGTCGATCTGTGAACCCAGCGCATGGTATACGGTGCCCATTTCCAGACCGATGATGCCGCCGCCCATAACCAGCAGACGCTCTGGGACGGTTTTCAGTTCCAGCGCATCGGTGGAATCCCACACGCGTGGATCTTCATGAGGAATGAATGGCAGTTGGATCGGACGAGAACCTGCAGCGATGATGGCGTTGTCGAAGTTGATGGTGGTTGGACCGTTTTCGCCTTCCACAACCAGGGTGTTAGCGCCGGTGAACTTGCCCAGGCCGTTGACCACTTTCACTTTACGGCCTTTCGCCATGCCAGCCAGACCGCCGGTCAGCTGAGTGATGACTTTTTCTTTCCAGACGCGCACTTTGTCGATGTCGGTTTTCGGCTCGCCGAAAACGATGCCGTGTTCGGCCAGCGCTTTGGCTTCTTCGATCACTTTGGCAACGTGCAGCAGTGCTTTGGAAGGGATACATCCCACGTTCAGGCAAACCCCGCCCAGAGTGGAATAACGTTCAACCAGAACGGTTTCAAGACCTAAGTCAGCGCAACGAAAGGCTGCAGAGTAACCTGCCGGGCCCGCCCCAAGTACCACGACCTGAGTTTTAATTTCAGTACTCATCATGACCTCTTAATTGATTGTCCGGCGGGTCAGACGTCATTTTTATTGCTAATCGATCTCATAACGCCCTTCATCCACCGGGACGCTTACACCGCGAGCAGTTTACAGAATTGTTAATAATCTGCAAAGCGTGTTCGAGTGACCCGTGTCTCAACAATTTTGTCGAGTTGTGCAAAATCCGACAAAACTGCTACAGAATCGTCAGGGGCGCAGCATGCTGCGCCCCTTTTGCATTACATCACCAGACGGCGAATGTCGGACAACATGTTGTTGATGATGGTGATGAAGCGCGCCCCATCGGCACCGTCGATAACGCGGTGGTCGAAGGACAGCGACATCGGCATCATCAGGCGCGGCATGAACTCTTTACCGTTCCAGACCGGCTCCATCGCAGACTTGGAGACGCCCAGGATAGCCACTTCCGGCGCGTTGACGATCGGCGCGAAGTGAGTCGTCCCGATACCGCCCAGGCTGGAGATGGTGAAGCAGCCGCCCTGCATCTCGCCCGCGGTCAGCTTGCCGTCGCGCGCTTTCTTGGAGATGGCCATCAGTTCACGAGACAGCTCGGTGATGCTCTTCTTGTTCACGTCCTTGAACACAGGAACCACCAGGCCGTTCGGGGTATCTACCGCCACGCCGATGTTGATGTATTTCTTCAGCGTCAGCTTCTGGCCATCTTCGGACAGCGAGCTGTTGAAGCGCGGCATCTGCTCCAGAGCGGCAGCAACGGCTTTCATGATGAACACGACAGGCGTGAACTTCACGTCCAGCTTGCGCTTGGCCGCTTCTTCGTTCTGTTGCTTGCGGAAAGCTTCCAGATCGGTGATGTCGGTTTTGTCGAAGTGAGTCACGTGCGGGATCATCACCCAGTTGCGGCTCAGGTTCGCGCCAGAGATCTTCTGGATACGGCCCATTTCGACTTCTTCGATCTCGCCGAACTTGCTGAAGTCCACTTTCGGCCATGGCAGCATGCCTGGCAGACCGCCGCCGGCAGCCGCCGGAGCCGCTTCAGCGCGTTTCACCGCGTCTTTCACGTAAGTCTGAACGTCTTCGCGCAGGATGCGGCCTTTACGACCGGTGCCCTTCACTTTCGCCAGGTTAACGCCGAATTCACGCGCCAGACGACGAATGACCGGGGTCGCGTGCACGTATGCCGCGTTCTCGGCGAACTCGCCTTTATCGTCAGCTTTCGCAGCCGGAGCGGCGGCTTTAGCGGCGGCCGGCGCCGGCGCAGCGTCCGCTTTAGCGGCTGGAGCGGCGGCAGCGGCAGGCGCAGCGCCTTCCACTTCGAACACCATGATCAGGGAGCCGGTTTTCACTTTGTCGCCGGTCGCGATCTTGATCTCTTTCACGGTACCCGCGAACGGCGCAGGCACTTCCATGGAGGCCTTGTCGCCTTCCACGGTGATCAGAGACTGCTCGGCGGCAACCTTGTCGCCCACCTTAACCATCACTTCGGTCACTTCGACTTCGTCACCGCCGATATCCGGCACGGCGACGTCTTTGGCTGCAGAGGCCGCAGGTCCGGCTGCGGCGGCAGGGGCTTGCGCCGCAGCCGGGGCCGCAGCGGAAGCGGCGCCGGCCACTTCGAACACCATGATCAGGGAACCGGTTTTCACTTTGTCGCCGGTCGCGATCTTGATCTCTTTCACGGTGCCCGCGAACGGCGCAGGCACTTCCATGGAAGCCTTGTCGCCTTCTACGGTGATCAGGGACTGCTCGGCTTCCACCTTGTCGCCCACTTTCACCAGGATCTCGGTCACTTCGACTTCGTCGGCGCCGATGTCCGGCACGGCAACGTCTTTGGCCGCAGCGGCGGCCGGGGCAGCTGCTGCTGCCGCCGGTTTTTCTTCCGCTTTCGCCGCCGGTGCAGCTTCCGCTGCGCCTGCCGCTTCGAAGATCATGATCAGTTTGCCGGTTTCGGTTTTATCGCCGACCGCCACTTTGATCTCTTTCACCACGCCCGCCTGCGGGGAGGGCACTTCCATGGAAGCCTTGTCGCCTTCCACGGTGATCAGCGATTGTTCCGCTTCAACTTTATCGCCGACCTTCACCAGAATCTCGGTGATTTCGACTTCATCTGCACCGATGTCCGGTACGTTGATTTCGATAGACATTATTCAGTACCTCTTAGGCCAGACGCGGGTTAACTTTTTCCGGGTTGATGTCGAATTTCTTGATTGCATCAGCAACCACAGAAGCTTCGATCTCACCGCGTTTAGCCAGTTCACCCAGAGCAGCAACCACCACGTAAGATGCATCGACTTCGAAGTGGTGACGCAGGTTTTCGCGGCTGTCCGAACGACCGAAGCCGTCGGTGCCCAGTACGCGATAATCGCTGGCCGGCACATAAGTACGAACCTGTTCGGCGAACAGTTTCATGTAGTCGGTAGACGCTACCGCTGGCGCGTCGCTCATCACCTGAGCGATGTAAGGTACGCGTGGCGTTTCGGTTGGGTGCAGCATGTTCCAGCGCTCGCAGTCCTGGCCGTCGCGCGCCAGTTCGGTGAACGAGGTCACGCTGTAGGTGTCGGAACCCACGCCGTAGTCCTTCGCCAGGATCTGCGCAGCTTCGCGCACGTGGCGCAGGATGGCACCGGAGCCCAGCAGCTGTACCTTGCCTTTGCTGCCTTCCAGCGTTTCCAGCTTGTAGATACCCTTGCGGATACCTTCTTCCGCACCCTGCGGCATCGCAGGCATGTGGTAGTTTTCGTTCAGCGTGGTCAGGTAGTAGTACACGTTTTCTGGGTTGTCGCCATACATGCGCACCAGACCGTCGTGCATGATCACCGCCACTTCGTACGCGTAAGCCGGATCGTAAGAGATGCAGTTAGGGATGGTCAGAGACTGAATGTGGCTGTGGCCATCTTCGTGCTGCAGACCTTCGCCGTTCAGGGTAGTACGGCCCGAGGTCCCGCCGATCAGGAAGCCGCGCGCCTGTTGGTCGCCCGCTGCCCAGCACAGGTCGCCGATACGCTGGAAACCGAACATCGAGTAGTAGATGTAGAACGGAATCATCGGCAGATCGTTGGTGCTGTAGGAAGTCGCTGCGGCCAGCCAGGAAGAGGCTGCACCCAGTTCGTTGATGCCTTCCTGCAGGATTTGGCCTTTCTCGTCTTCTTTGTAGTAAGCAACCTGCTCACGGTCCTGCGGAGTGTACTGCTGGCCGTTCGGGCTGTAGATACCGATCTGACGGAACAGACCTTCCATACCGAAGGTACGCGCTTCGTCGGCGATGATTGGTACCAGGCGATCTTTGATCGACTTGTTCTTCAGCATCACGTTCAGGGCACGCACGAAGGCGATAGTGGTGGAGATCTCTTTGTTCTGCTCTTCCAGCAGCGAGCTGAAATCTTCCAGCGCCGGCATTTCCAGTTTCTGGGTGAACTCAGGCAGACGCGTCGGCACGTAGCCTTTCAGCGCCTGGCGACGTTCGTGCAGGTATTTGTACTCTTCGGACTCTTTGTCGAAGGTGATGTACGGCAGTTTTTCGATGTCAGCATCGGCAACCGGCACGTTGAAACGATCGCGGAAGTGGTGAACCCCTTCCATGTTCATTTTCTTCACCTGGTGAGCGATGTTTTTACCTTCCGCGGTTTCACCCATGCCGTAACCTTTGATGGTGTGGGCCAGGATAACGGTCGGTTTGCCTTTGGTGTCCTGCGCTTTTTTCAGTGCAGCGAAGATTTTCTTCGGATCGTGACCACCACGGTTCAGCGCCCAGATTTCGTCGTCGGTCATGTCTTTGACCAGCGCCGCGGTTTCCGGGTAACGGCCAAAGAAGTGCTCACGCACGTAAGCGCCGTCTTTGGATTTGAAGGTCTGGTAGTCGCCGTCCAGGGTCTCGTTCATCAGCTGAACCAGTTTACCGCTGGTGTCTTTACGCAGCAGTTCGTCCCAACGGCCGCCCCAGATCACTTTCAGCACCTGCCAGCCTGCGCCGGAGAAGATGCCTTCCAGTTCGTTGATGATCTTGCCGTTGCCGGTAACCGGGCCGTCCAGGCGCTGCAGGTTGCAGTTGATGACGAACACCAGGTTGTCCAGCTTCTCGCGGGTCGCGATGGTGATGGCGCCTTTGGATTCCGGCTCATCCATTTCACCGTCGCCCAGGAAGGCGTAAACGGTCTGCTCAGAGGTATCTTTCAGGCCACGGTGTTCCAGGTATTTCAGGAACTTCGCCTGATAGATGGCGCTGATTGGGCCCAGGCCCATGGAAACGGTCGGGAACTGCCAGAATTCCGGCATCAGCTTAGGATGCGGGTAAGAGGACAGGCCATTGCCGTGCACTTCCTGACGGAAGTTGTTCATTTGTTCTTCGGTCAGGCGGCCTTCAAGGAAGGCACGCGCGTAAACGCCCGGAGAGATGTGGCCCTGGAAGTACACCAGGTCGCCGCCGTCTTTCTCGTTGCGTGCGCGGAAGAAGTGGTTAAAGCAGACTTCATAGAAGGTCGCGGAAGACTGGAAGGAAGCCATGTGGCCGCCCAGCTCCAGGTCTTTTTTGGATGCGCGCAGAACGGTCATGATCGCGTTCCAACGGATCGCAGAGCGAATGCGGCGTTCCAGATCCAGGTTGCCTGGGTAGGCCGGTTCGTCTTCTACCGCGATGGTGTTGACGTAGTTGTGCGCTGCAGCACCGGCCGCAACGTTAACGCCGCCTTTGCGGGCTTCTCCCAATACCTGATCAATCAGAAACTGAGCTCGCTCAACACCCTCTTCACGGATGACCGATTCGATCGCCTGCAGCCAGTCGCGGGTTTCGATCGGATCCACGTCATTGTTTAAACGTTCTGACATGGTGGTATTCCTTATCTGTCTAATGGTTTGTTTGGAGCCTGTCTTCCTGTGCTCTGTGCAAAAACACACGAAGACAGGCCCATCAGTTTAGTTGCCGCTTAAGTACTTAACTAAGTACCTCGAACTTAACCCCCGCAGGCTGGTGTACCCTGAAGAGGACAGCTCTTAATCCTTGCGTTGCTGGAGACGCCGTAGCGATCTCTCGCGCCGAGTATGCTCCCGGCTGAGATCCAGCAAGATTTCCTCGATAAACGCCAAGTGGCGATGCGAGGCTTCACGGGCCTTTTCCGGCTCGCGTGCCACAATCGCCTCAAAAATTCCGGCGCGGTGGCTGCTCACTTTTGCCAACATCTCACGGCGCGAGTAGAGCAATTCAAAGTTCTGACGCACGTTCTGTTCCAGCATCGGCCCCATGCAGCGTAGCAGGTGAAGTAACACAACGTTGTGGGCAGCTTCGGTCACGGCGATTTGATACTGCATGACCGCATCGGCTTCGGCGTCGAGATCGCCGCTGTCTTGAGCCTGTTGAATCACGATGTGGCAGTCGCGGATGCGCGCCAGATCTTCATCGGTGCCGCGCAGCGCCGCGTAATAGGCGGCAATGCCTTCCAGCGCGTGACGGGTTTCCAGCAGATCGAACTGTGATTCGGGATGGTCGGCCAGCAGCTCGGCCAGCGGATCGCTGAAGCTCTGCCACAGATTAGTTTGCACGAAGGTGCCGCCGCCCTGACGGCGCAGGAGCAGCCCTTTCGCTTCCAGGCGCTGAATGGCCTCTCTCAGAGAAGGACGGGAGACATCAAATTGTTTCGCCAGCTCGCGCTCCGGAGGCAGTTTTTCGCCTGGGCGCAGTGTCCCCTCGAGGATCAGGTATTCGAGCTGTTGCTCGATAACATCTGACAACTTGGGTTGGCGGATTTTGCTGTAGGCCATGAGTGAATTCTTCTCTGCGAATGGCGCGGAGTCAATTGGTAATACCAATTTCAAAAACGTGACGGTAAAGTAACAAAGTATTCACCTCCTGTCCATACGGGCCTTGATCGAAATCAGGTTACCCGCACATTTTAACACCCCGCTGAAAACCCCGCTGCAAACCGGTAACGCCGTGATGGTATTACCATTTACGCGCCCGGTTGGGGATTTAACTTTTACCAAACCTTACGCAAGGCAGAGTGCAAACTTTTTGCCCGAGTTTTATTGCATGGTTATGACGCTTTAATGAATGGCTATTTGGCGAGCGGCGCAACGGGAGTTCGTTCATTATTTGAACGCACGCCGCCGCTCGGATCTACGTTATTTTTGCGCATTATGTGATTTGTTGCTTATTTCATGCACTGAATCCCCCCCGCCGTCACACAACCCGCATTTTGTTTCCTAAACTGCTGCAATCTTAATCACTCACACGACAAAGCAGGTGCAAACCGACGCACATAACATTATTCTCTGCCAAACGGTAGCGGCGCCGTGGAATTAATAGCTATAACGCCGTAAATAAAACAAAACACACATCGTAACCACTGCTTTACAGGCATGTGGGCATTCACAACGACAGAGGGTTAGATTGATGGATGGTCAACAGCATGGTGACCAGCTGAAACGCGGCCTGAAAAACCGCCATATTCAGCTCATCGCCTTAGGTGGCGCAATCGGCACCGGGCTATTTCTCGGTATCGCTCAAACAATAAAAATGGCCGGCCCGTCAGTGCTTCTCGGCTACGCCATCGGCGGCTTCATCGCGTTTCTGATCATGCGCCAGTTGGGGGAAATGGTGGTGGAAGAGCCGGTCGCCGGTTCCTTCAGCCACTTCGCCTACAAATACTGGGGCAACTTCGCCGGCTTTGCCTCCGGCTGGAACTACTGGGTGCTGTATGTCCTGGTGGCAATGGCGGAGCTGACCGCGGTCGGTATCTACGTGCAGTACTGGTGGCCAGAGATCCCTACCTGGGTCTCCGCCGCAGTGTTCTTCCTGGCGATTAACGCCATCAACCTCGCCAACGTTAAAGTTTACGGCGAGATGGAGTTCTGGTTCGCCATCATCAAGGTGGTGGCGATTATCGGCATGATCGTGTTCGGCGCCTACCTGCTGTTCAGCGGCATGGGCGGCCCGGAAGCCACCGTCACCAACCTGTGGGCGCAGGGCGGGTTCTTCCCGAACGGCTTCATGGGCCTGGTGATGGCGATGGCGGTGATCATGTTCTCCTTTGGCGGCCTCGAGCTGGTCGGTATCACCGCCGCCGAAGCCGACAACCCGCAAAAGAGCATTCCGAAAGCCACCAATCAGGTGATCTACCGCATCCTGATCTTCTATATCGGTTCGCTGGCCATTTTGCTGTCGCTGTACCCGTGGGGCAAAGTGGTTGAAGGCGGCAGCCCATTCGTGCTGATCTTCCACGCGCTGAACAGCAACCTGGTGGCGACCGTGCTGAACGTCGTGGTGCTCACCGCTGCGCTGTCGGTGTACAACAGCTGCGTCTACTGCAACAGCCGCATGCTGTATGGCCTGGCGCAGCAGGGCAACGGCCCGAAAAGCCTGCTGAAGGTCGACGGCCGCGGCGTACCGGTAGTGGCCATCGGCATCTCCGCCCTCGCCACCGCGCTGTGCGTGCTGATTAACTACCTGATTCCGGGCCGCGCCTTCGAACTGCTGATGGCATTGGTGGTATCGGCGTTGGTGATCAACTGGGCGATGATCAGCCTGGCGCACCTGAAATTCCGCGCCGCCAAAAACCGCGAAGGCGTGGTGCCGAAGTTCAAAGCGTTCTGGTACCCGTTCAGCAACTACCTGTGCCTGCTGTTCATGGCCGGCATCCTGGTGATCATGTACCTGACGCCGGGCATTCAAATCTCGGTGCTGCTGATCCCGGTGTGGGTGGCGATCCTGGCCGTCGGTTACGCCATCAAACAGCGCAGTCAGCGCGTCGACGGCGTAACCAGCCGTTGAATCCCGTGACCGCACAATAAATAAAATGGCCCGCAGATGCGGGCCATTTTTTTCGCCTGAACGCCGCTTACTTGCGCAGCGCTTTCACCTGCTCGGCGGTGACGTCCGCCGGCAAGCCGCCCCAGGTCACGCGCAGGTAATTCACCAGTTCCGCCACGTCGGCATCGCTCAGCCGCTCGCCAAAGCCCGGCATGCTCTGCATGCTTTCATCGTTCGGGAACTGCTGGGCCGGCAGGCCATCCAGCACCGACACGATCAGGTTCTTGCCGTCGGCCTGACGCAGCGTGGCGTTATCACGCATCGCCGGTGCGACGTGCGGTTTGCCCTCGCCTTCGCGCGCATGGCAGCCGGCACACTGATCCAGATAGACCATACGCCCGCTATCGCTGCCCTGGCCCATTTTCACCGGCACCGCCGCAGGCGGCTGCTCGCCCATCAGATACAGCGCCAGCGCCTGATGGTCTTCCGGCGTCAAATGACGGGTGCTGAGATCCACCACCATGTGCATCTCGCTGAAGGCGGAACCCTGCGGCGCGAGGCCGGTGCTGAGGAAGCGGCTGACGTCCTGCGGCGTCCAGCCGCGCTGCGCCAGGCCGTGCGGCGTAATGTCCGGCGCCGTGAAGCGGCCGAGATCGCCGCCCTGCATCGGCTTAGCGAGATCCATCTGCCCCAGTGCGCCGCGCGGCGTGTGGCATTCGCCACAGTGGCCCAGCACGTCGGCCAGATAGCGGCCGCGCTGCCATTGCGGCGAGTTGCCCTGCGAACTGGCCGGCAGCGGATCCTGGCTACGGAACAGCAGGTTCCAGCCGATCAGCGCCATGCGCTGGTTGAACGGGAACGGCATCTCATTGGCCGGAATGGCGACGTCCACCGCCGGGCGCGTCATCAGGTAAGCGTAGATGTCGTCGGCATCCTGACGCGATATGCCCTTGTACGAGGTGTAAGGCATCGCCGGGTACAGGTGTCGCCCGCCCGGCGCCACGCCCTGCGTCAGCGCCAGGAAGAAGTCGTCCTTGGTCCAGCGCCCGATGCCGTGGTCGGCCGACGGCGTCAGGTTGCTGCCGTAAATCGTGCCAAACGGCGTGTCCAGCGGATAGCCACCGGCCAACGGCGCCCCGCCGCTGGCGGTATGGCAGGCGGCGCAGTCGGCGGCCTGCGCCAGATAGCGGCCGCGGGCGATCTGTTCGGCGCCGGCGCTCACCTGCTGCACCGGGCCGTCGTAACGCCGGTTTTCCCGCCACCACAGCAGCGCAATCACCACGATCGCCACCAGCACAATCAATACTGCGAGACGTTTTTTCATTGCGCCGTCTCCTTCAGCAGGCCCGGCGTTTTCAGCACCACGTCGCGCACCGCTTCGTAGTAACGCACATAACCGGTGCAGCGGCAGATGTGGCTGTCCAGCGCCTGCTCGATGGCGCTTTCCAGCTGTTCGCGAGCGATAGGTTCACGCTTGAGCTTTTCCACGAAAATGGTGGCGGCGTTGACGAAGCCCGGCGTGCAGTAGCCGCACTGGAAGCTGTAGTGCTCCAGAAACGCCTGCTGGATCGGCGACAGTTCAACCACCTCGCCCTGCTCGTCCACCTTGGCGTGGCCTTCGACGGTACGCACTTTCTTGCCGTTGAAGAAATGCGCGCCGGTAATGCAGGTGCGCACCTCTTCGCTGGTGCCGCTCGGGTGATCGACGATCGCCACGCAGGCGTGGCAAATGCCCTGCCCGCAGCCGAGGCGCGAACCGGTCAGGTCAAGGTACTCGTGCAGGAAATCGATCATCATCAAGCCTTCCGGCACCTCGATCGGACCGTATTGCTTCTCGTTGATGGTCAGGGAGATCGGCTGGGTTTTAATGCTCATTGTAATACCTCACGAATATTTTCTGCACGAACGGGCAAATCACGGAAACGGTGGCCGGTGGCGTCGGCGATGGCGTTGACCAGCGCGGCCACGATCGGGATCATCACCACCTCCGCCATGCCTTTCGGCGGATCGGTTTCCGACAGCGCCGGCAGGATGTCGCCGCTCTGTTTCCACACCGCCACGTCGCTGGCGCGCGGCAGGTGGTAACGGTTGAAGTTCCAGGTGCCGTTGCCCGGGCCGTCTTCGTACAGCGGTAAATATTCGTGCAGCGCATGGCCGATCCCCATCGCCAGCCCGCCCTGCAGCTGGCCGGAAACCAGTTCCGGCACGATCAGGTTGCCGCACTCCATGATCGAATGGTGATTCAGCAATTCCACCTGGCCGGTGGCGATATCCACCGCCACTTCCGCCAGCGTGCCGACGGCGCTGTAGTAGGTCACCGCCGCATTGTTGCGCTGGGTTGGCGGGTAGTAGACCTGCCCGCGCGCCAGCGGTTTGAATTCGCCGCCGGCGATACGCAGCGCCATGCCGTCGACCGGCAGGCGTTCGCTTTTGCCGTTCAGCGTGAAATCGGCCTCCGCCCACTGCCAGCGGTTGAAGACGTGCACCGCAGCGCCGGTGACGCCGCCCATCTGATAAGCCGTCTTGGCCAACAGCGCGAGGCTCAGCACCGACATGCCCGCCGCCGTCAGGCCGCCTTCGACCCAACGCGCATCTTCACGCCGCACCACCAGCGGCGCCGCCTGGCCGCCGCCGATACCGGCCTGCCACAGCGCCATCGCCGCCGGCCACAGGCCGTGATCGAAGATCAGGCGCGCCGCTTCGCGGGTGCTGTGCGAGAAGTAATAGGCCGAGTTGCTGGCGCTGGACGGCGAACAGTAGCTCGGCGTCCAGTTGGGGTTGGTTTGCAGCTTGTCCTGCTCTTCTTGCGACATCAGGTAAGGATCGCCGCTGGTGACCATCGGCAGTACCGACCAGTCGGTGACCGAGAAGTGCGCTTGGTCGGCCGGCTTGCCCAGCCACTGCGCACACAGCACCGACTGCGAGGTCGACATGCCGGTGCCCATCTCCGCGCCGCTGTGATGCAGCGTGATGCGGCCGTCTTCACTCAGCTCCACCCGGGCGAACGAGGTTTCCGCCCCGGTGCCGAAGTCTTTCTGCACGCAGCCGAAGCCAACGCCATAGCGCTTGCCGGGATGGAGGCTCTCAAACTCGGCCTTGCGTTCGGCGCGCTTGAGCCACATCTCATGCTTCGCCGCCTTCTCCAGCACTTCATCGGCGCGGATCGCACCGGCCGGGATCGCCCCCTGGGTGTTTTTCATGCCGGATTTCAACACGTTGCGCAGGCGGAATTCGATCGGATCGATCTTCAGCTCGGCGGCCAGCTCATCCACCATCATCTCGGTGGCGGCCATGCTCTGCAGCGTGCCGTAACCGCGCGCCGAACCGGCGTCGATGGCGCGTGAGGCCAGCCCGACCGACGACAGATCGCTTTTCGGGAAGTAGTAAATCGACTGGGCGGCGGTCGCGCCGACCATCACCACCGAAGGGGTAAAGTTGCTGCGGCCGCCGCCGTCCGCCGTCATGTCACCGAGGAACGACTGCATAACGCCGGTCTGGCGATTCACCGCGATGCGATAGTTCATGTCGAACGCGTGGCGCTTCAGCGCCGTCTGGAACTGCTCGAAGCGGTCATTGGCCAGGCGCACCGGGTGGCCGTCGCCGTACATCGCCGCCACCGCGCCGTAATAGGGGAAGTTATAGTGATCTTTCGAGCCGTAGCCCACGGTGTAGCACGGGTGCAGGATCAGCTGTTTCACCGGCGGGTTGCGCTTGGCCAGCATGCGCGGCATCTCGTCGGCCACTTCCTGCGGCGACTGGGTCGGCACCACCAGATGCAGGGTTTGCGTCTCGGCGTCGAACCAGCCGTTGGCGTTGTCCGGCTCCAGCGCCGAGGTATCGATCGACTGCGTAGTGTAGCGGCGTGACATCACCAGCCAATCGGCCGGCGGGTTTGCCATCTCGTCGGCGATCTGGCCCGCATAGCGCATGCCTTCCTGATCCAGCTTGCCGCCCTCGCGCCCTTCCGGCCACACCGGCAGGTGTTTTTTCATCGATACCGGGAAGATTGGCGTGTCCTTCAGGCTGGAGAAGCGATCGTCGTCGAACGGTCGATCGCCCCCCACTCGCACATAGCGGAAGCTGCCCCAGGGATCGCGCTCCAGCGGGCCGGTGACCGCGCCGTATTTGATGGTTTCTTCACGAAATTTCAGCTTGTCCTTGGCGAAGCGGAAACGGGCGAAGTCGTGATAGATCAGGATCGCCACCGCCTGGCCGAGGTAGGCCGGGGTTTTGCCGCTCGGCAGCAGCATGTCGTCACCGTAGAACGCCGGGAAGGCCAGGCCATCGCGCGCCAGATCTTCCGCCGTCACCAGGCGATCCGGCTGCAGGTCGTCCCCCAACAGCGACAGATCGACCCCTTCGAACAGCCGGTCGGCTTTGGTGACGCGCAGAATGAAGGCGTGCGCCTGTTTCTGCGGCCAGTGCGGCATGTCCACCGCACGGATATCGCGCGCGAACACCTTCTGCCCCATGACCTTGGCGCGGCCATCGATACGGAAACGGACGCGTTTGGTCTGCGGATCCCAGTTGGGTGACTGGAGGATTTTTTGCTCGAACAGCGCGGCATAGGCGCGGCTGTACAGGGGTGCGAGATACACAGACACCCCCGCAATCACGGCGCTTTTGATAAAGCGGCGCCGCGACGGGTTGAAATTGCTCATAAATAAGTCCTTCACGTCTTTCTTGTAATTGGTTTTTGTTCGCGGTGTTGTTGCGCAAACGCTGACGACCTTGCCGTAGACGTCATAAGCATATGCTTATAACTAAAATTATGTGATGATTAACAGGCTGTTTTCAACAAAAAAACATTTGCAAAACACAGGTAGTTTGTAGGCTAATAAATAATTTGCGCAAACGCGGACTTCAACCATGACTACGGGCATTGTCATTACCGCCGCCGGACGCGGGGAGCGCTTTATTCAGGCCGGCGGTCAGGGCAACAAATTGAACGCCGGATTCGCCGATGCAGCGGGCGAGCAGCGATCGCTGTTCGAACACACTCTGCGCCAGGCGCTGGCTTCCGGCCTGCCGGTACAGGTAGTAACCCGGCCGGATAATCTGCCGGTGCTGGCAGCCTGCGCCGCCAAGCAGGTGCCGGTCACCCTGCTCGCCAGCGCGGGCCTCGGCGACTCGATCGCCGCGGGCGTTGCGGCCACGCCGCACTGGCAGGGCTGGCTGATCCACCTGGCCGATATGCCGTTCGTCAACGCCGAGGTTTTCCGGCAGGTGGCGGATGCCTTACGGCAGCACCCGATCGTGCGCCCCTGTTATGCGCAACAGCCCGGTCACCCGGTTGGCTTTTCCGCCCGATTGCGCAAACCGCTTTGCCAACTGCGCGGCGATAATGGCGCCCGTGAACTGCTGCAAGGCGCGGCGGCACACCTGCTGCCGCTTGAGCACCCCGGCGTCGTGCAGGATATTGATCTTCCATCGCAACTCCCGGCCAGCGAGTAAATTCACCTATGCAACATCTTGATGTCACCGTGGTCAGCCAGGCGATAAGCTGGCTGCAGCAACAGCCGGTCTGGTTATGCACCGTGCTCAGCACCTACGGCTCTTCGCCGCGCTCGCCGGGCGCGTTGATGGCGGCGACCCGCGACGGCCGCTACAGCGGTTCGCTGTCGGGCGGCTGCGTGGAGGAGGATTTTCTGCGGCGCGTGGCCGGCGGGGCGTACCAGGCATCCAGCCAGGTGATCCGTTACGGCGAAGGCGGCATGACGCCCAACGTGGCGCTCCCCTGCGGCGGCGTGCTGGACGTGCTGATCGAATACCTGCCGGCGGGTGAAGACAGCATCGCTTACCTGCAACGCATCGCCGGCGCGCTGGAAGGGCATCACGCGTTGATCAAACGCCTGACGCTGCCCAACGCCTGCCACAGCCTCGAGCAAAGCCACTTCACCAGCGCTACGCAGGTCGAACGCCGGCTCGAGCAGATCACCCTGCACATCGCGGCCGCGCCGCGCCTGCTGATCGCCGGGCTGTCCAGCGTAGCGCTGTACTGCGCCGATTTCGCCGTGGCGCTGGGGTTTGAGGTGCTGGTGTGCGAGAACCGCCCGGAGGCGCTGGATAACTTTGCCGCCGAGCTGAAACCGGGCGTGACGCTGCTGCGCCAGTTTCCGGCCAAATTTATTGAAGAAGGGGGATGCCACGCCAATACCGCCGTCGTGGCGCTGACCCACGATCCGCGCATGGACGACCTGACGCTGATGGAAGCGATCCACACCCCGGCGTTTTACATCGGCGCCATGGGCTCGCTCAGAAACAGCGCGCGGCGGCGCCAGCGTTTGCAGCAGATTGCCGAATTCACGCCGCAGGAGCTGGAACGCATCCATGCGCCGATCGGCCTGCCGCTGGGCAGCAAAACCCCGGCGGAGATCGCCCTGGCGGTGATGGCAGCGATCGTGCAGCAAAAAAACCGGCTGCCGGCCGCCGACGGGATCAGTGCAGCGGCACCACCGGCACCAAATGTTGCAGCTCCAGATGCAGCTCCTCTTTCCCGCTCAGCGAATAGCTAAACACCGTAATGTCCGGCCCGTCACCGCGGGCCAGCCCCATTTCGGGCAACACCTGCGTGTAGATTTTAATGATGTGATCGTTGAGTGCCACCGGCTTGCCGGAATAGCGAAAACGGCAAAATTCGCCGTGGATCTCCGGCAGCGCCTCCAGCACCACGCCTTCGCGCAGCGGGTATTCCGTCGTCACGCCCAGGGTATAATCGACCCTGACCCGCTCGCCGTCCGGCACCAGCTGGGTAAACGAATAGGTTTGTGCCGGGCGCTCACCCAGCAAGGTATAGAACTGCCCACGCAGCGCGCTGCGCTGCGGCAGGTGCGACTTGTCCAGCTTCTCGATATCCAGATGGTACGCGTAATGTTTGCCGTGAAAGGCATATTGCCCTCTGGCAATGCTGACGCGTTCAACCTGAATATCGCCGGGCTGGCTGGCCGCCAGCGAACGCACCAGATTGCTGAAGTCCTGCTTGCGGGCATGGCGATACACGCTGGGCGATTCGGCGAAGTGTTTCTTGAAACAGCGCGAGAACGTCTGCTGGTTATCGAATTGGTATTCGACCGAGATATCGAGGATGCTCTTCTGCGTGAAACGCAAGGCGAAGGCGGCGAGGTAGAGGCGGCGAGCGCGGATATACGAGGCTAACGATAATCCGGTCTGCTTCTTGAACATACGCTGCAGGTACCATTTCGTATAGCCAGACTTGGCGGAAACGATATCCAACGACAGTGGATTGGTCAGGTTGTCTTCAATCCAGACCAGCAATTCCCTGATATGACTTTCCTGCGTTCCCATGTGCTTGCCGAAACCTTCTGTTGCCGATATTCCATTAGTCGAATTTTAGTGCTATCCGCGTAGGGTATACAGGTTAAAACTCGACGTCCAGCGGGCTACAGGACTTTACACAATCCCCTTCACCGCCCGCAGGCGGCGAAGGGGGCAACGCTTATTTCAGGCAGCTGGAGCATTGACCGGCCTGGATCTTCTGGAAGAAGTCATTGCCTTTGTCATCCACCAGGATAAACGCCGGGAAATCTTCCACTTCGATTTTCCAGATCGCTTCCATACCCAGCTCAGGGTACTCCACACACTCCAGGCTCTTGATGCTCTGCTGCGCCAGTACCGCCGCCGGGCCGCCGATGCTGCCGAGGTAGAAACCGCCGTGCTTGTGGCAGGCATCCGTCACCTGCTGGCTGCGGTTGCCTTTCGCCAGCATGATCATGCTGCCGCCGTGAGATTGCAGCAGATCGACGTAGGAATCCATACGTCCGGCGGTGGTCGGCCCCAGCGAACCTGACGCGTAGCCTTCCGGCGTTTTGGCCGGGCCGGCGTAGTAGATCGGGTGATCCTTGACGTACTGCGGCAGGCCTTCACCGCGATCCAGACGCTCTTTCAGCTTGGCGTGCGCGATATCGCGGCCGACGATGATGGTGCCGCTCAGCGACAGGCGGGTGGAAACCGGGTACTGCGACAGCTGCTTGAGGATCTCGGCCATCGGACGGTTGAGATCGACTTTGATCGCCTCGCCTTCCCCGGCCTGGCGCAGTTCCTGAGGAATGAATTTACCCGGGTTGTGCTCCAGTTTTTCCAGCCAGATGCCGTCGCGATTGATCTTGCCTTTGATGTTGCGGTCCGCCGAGCAGGAGACGCCCATGCCGACCGGGCAGGACGCGCCGTGGCGCGGCAGGCGCACCACGCGGATATCGTGCGCGAAGTATTTGCCGCCGAACTGCGCGCCCAGACCCAGGTTCTGCGCTTCTTGCAGCAGTTCCGCTTCGAGTTCCAGATCGCGGAACGCCTGGCCATGCTCGTTGCCTTCGGTCGGCAGGCCATCGTAATACTTGGTCGAGGCCAGTTTGACGGTTTTCAGCGTCGCTTCCGCCGAGGTGCCGCCGATGACAAACGCCACGTGGTACGGCGGGCAAGCCGCGGTGCCCAGCGTACGCATCTTGTCGACCAGGTAATTTTTCAGTTTGCCCGGCGACAGCAGCGCCTTGGTTTCCTGATATAGATAGGTTTTGTTGGCGGAACCGCCGCCCTTGGCGATGCACAGGAACTTGTACTCTTCGCCGTCCACGCTGTAGAGATCGATCTGCGCCGGCAGGTTGCTGCCGGTATTGACCTCTTTGTACATATCCAGCGCGGCGTTCTGCGAATAGCGCAGGTTCTCTTCGATGTAGGTGTTGTACACCCCGCGCGACAACGCCGCTTCATCGCCGCCGCCGGTCCAGACGCGCTGGCCCTTTTTGCCGACGATGATCGCCGTGCCGGTGTCCTGGCAGGTCGGTAAAATACCCTTGGCGGCGATTTCTGAGTTACGCAGAAATTGCAGCGCAACGTACTTGTCGTTTTCGCTGGCGTCCGGATCGTCGAGGATATCGGCCACCTGCTGTTGGTGCGCCGGGCGCAGCATGAACGAGGCGTCGTGGAACGCATGCTGGGCAAGCAGGGTTAACGCTTCAGGGGCAACTTTCAGAATTTCCTGGCCTTCAAATTCGCTCACGGAAACGTGGTCGCGGCTCAGCAGGTAGTATTCGGTATCGTCTTTCTTCAGCGGGAACGGATCTTGATAGTGGAACGGTTTATTCGACATTGATCTCTCACTTGCAACATCAGCTGCGTTAAATTCACACTTGCGGCGCACGGCTCGGCGCCTTGTCAAAAAACTGCCTCCACCTTACGTATTTTTAATCAGTCAGTTATTGCGCCAAATCGCAAAATAACCGCTCTTTGCGTAAGGGATTACCACAGGCGGCGTTTCAACCTTGCTCGGTGAGAACTGCGGGTACAGGCTCATCATGCACGCTTTATTATCCCGCAGTTAACACATTGATTACAATCCATCGGCGGCGATCGCCTTATCAATGTGGCGAAAAACCGGCGCACAGCGCCAAGAAAGCGTCGGATGCGGATTTAGGCCGGGGCATATTGTCAGCCGCCGCGCCATTGCTTAAGCTAGGCCGCAATGAACAAACCAAGAATCCCCATCGCGCTGCAACAAGCGGTGATGCGCTGCCTGCGAGAAAAGCTGCAGTTGGCACGCCGGCATTTTGCCGTCGAGTTCCCCGAACCCAGCATCGTCTATCAGCAACGCGGCACCAGCGCGGGCACCGCCTGGCTGCAAAGCTGGGAAATCCGCCTGAATCCGGTGCTGCTGCTGGAAAACCAACAGCCGTTTATCGATGAGGTGGTGCCACACGAGCTGGCGCACCTGCTGGTATTTCGCCAATTCGGCCGGGTGGCGCCGCACGGCCGCGAATGGCGCTGGATGATGGAAAGCGTGCTGCTGACCCCCGCCAGCCGCACTCACCGTTTCGAAACCGCCTCGGTGCAGAGCAAAACCTTCCCCTACCGCTGCGGCTGTGGGCAGCACCAGCTCACCATTCGCCGCCATAACCGCGTGCTGCGCGGCGAAAGCGAATACCGCTGCCGCCGGTGCGGCGAAAAACTGAAATTTCTCGCTAGCGAGAACCATTAGTTAAAGGATTTATACGTTAAAACAAGCAAATATCGCCATTTGCCACTGCCGGCAAGTTCCGTTACCCTGCCTGCTTTTCCAATTTTGAGCTGTTTTGGAATATGCTTCGCAGAATTTTGTTTATCGCGGTTTTCGCCGCAGGCGCCGTACAGGCGCACGGCATCAATAACTTTTCTCAGGCCAAGGCGGCGGCGGCCAAGATTAATCAGGATGCGCCGGGCAGTTTTTACTGCGGCTGCCGCATCGACTGGCAAGGCAAGAAGGGCATCCCGGATCTCGCCGGCTGCGGCTATCAGGTGCGTAAAAACGCCCAGCGCGCGCAGCGCATCGAGTGGGAACACGTGGTGCCGGCCTGGCAGTTCGGCCACCAGCTGCAGTGCTGGCAGGACGGCGGGCGCAAGAACTGCAACAAAGACGCCACCTATCGCCAGATAGAAACCGATCTGCACAACCTGCAACCGGCGATTGGTGAGGTGAACGGCGATCGCAATAACTTCATGTACAGCCAATGGAACGGCGGCGAAGGCCAATACGGGCAATGCCCGATGAAGGTGGACTTCAAGAATAAACAGGCAGAGCCGCCCGCCCGCGCACGCGGCGCCATTGCCCGCACCTACTTCTACATGCGCGATCGCTACCAGCTGCGGCTGTCACGCCAGCAAACCCAGCTGTTCGAGGTGTGGAACCGGCAATATCCGGTGAGCCAATGGGAATGTCAGCGTGAAGCACGTATCGCCAAGGTGCAGGGCAATCACAACCCCTATATTCAACAGGCTTGTCAGCAGCGGAAAAGCTAACCTACTATAGCCTTTATCTTTCATGGCGCCGCCAACCCGCGGCGCCGTTTCGTCAGGATCAGACAACCCATGCGCATACCCCGCATTTACCATCCACAGCCGTTGACCGATCGGGCGGAGATCGCCCTCAGCGAGGACGCCGCCAACCACGTCGGCCGCGTGCTGCGCATGAGCGCCGGCCAGGCGCTGCAGCTGTTCGACGGCAGCAACCAGGTGTTCGACGCCGAGATAGTTCGGGTGGACAAAAAGAGCGTGCTGGTGCGCCTCGGCGACGGCCGCGTGGATGACATCGAATCGCCGCTCAACCTGCATCTGGGCCAGGTGATCTCGCGCGGCGAGAAGATGGAGTTCACCATTCAGAAATCCATAGAGCTGGGCGTCAACGTCATTACCCCGCTATTTTCCGAGCGCTGCGGCGTCAAACTGGACGGCGAGCGTCTGGCGAAGAAAATCCAGCAATGGCAAAAGATCGCCATCGCCGCCTGCGAACAGTGCGGCCGCAACCGCATTCCCGAAATCCGCGAGGCGATGTCGCTGGAGGCCTGGTGCGCCGAGCAGGACGGCAGCCTGAAGCTCAACCTGCATCCGCGCGCCAGCCACAGCATCAACACGCTGCCGCAGCCGGTAGACCGCGTCCGCCTGCTGATCGGCCCGGAAGGCGGTTTGTCCGCCGACGAAATCGCCATGACCACCGACCACGGATTTACTGATATTCTGTTGGGACCACGCGTTCTGCGTACCGAAACCACAGCGCTCACCGCCATTACCGCTCTGCAGGTCCGCTTCGGCGACCTGGGTTAAAGGAGAAAAGATGATTAAGCTCGGCATCGTGATGGACCCTATCGATTCCATCAACATCAAGAAAGACACCAGCTTCGCCATGCTGCTCGAAGCGCAGCGCCGCGGTTACGAATTGCACTACATGGAGATGAACGATCTCTATCTGCACGCCGGTGACGGGCGCGCCCGCACCCGCCTGCTGAGCGTGAAGGAAGACAAGGAGAACTGGTTCAGCTTCGGCAGCGAGCAGGATCTGGCGCTGCACGATCTGGACGTGATCCTGATGCGCAAGGATCCGCCGTTCGATACCGAATACATCTACGCGACCTACATTCTGGAGCGCGCCGAAGTCAAAGGCACGCTGGTGGTCAACAAGCCGCAAAGCCTGCGCGACTGCAACGAGAAGCTGTTCACCGCCTGGTTCCCTGAGCTGACGCCGGATACGCTGGTCAGCCGCAGCGCCGCGCACATCCGCAAATTCCACCAGCAGCACGGCGACATCATCCTGAAACCGCTGGACGGCATGGGCGGCGCGTCTATCTTCCGCGTGAAGCAGGACGATCCCAACCTGTCGGTGATCATCGAAACCCTGACCGAACACGGCAGCCGTTTCTGCATGGCGCAGAACTTCCTGCCGGCGATCAAGGACGGCGACAAACGCATCCTGGTGGTGGACGGCGAGCCGGTGCCTTACTGCCTGGCGCGCATTCCGGCGCAGGGCGAGACCCGCGGCAATCTGGCGGCCGGCGGCCGTGGCGAAGCGCGTCCGCTGAGCGAGAGCGACTGGAAAATCGCCCGCACCGTCGCCCCGACGCTGAAAGAGAAAGGGCTAATCTTCGTCGGCCTGGACGTGATCGGCGATCGCCTGACCGAGATCAACGTGACCAGCCCAACCTGCGCACGCGAAATTGAGGCGGCATTCCCGATCTCGATTACCGGCATGCTGATGGACGCGATTGAAAAGCGCCTGGCGGCGAAGTAATGCGTCATGCGGGCGGCCTGCCGCCCGCTAACCTGCATCGCGCCCGCCAAAGCGCGCCTTTCGGCAACGGCTTGAAAGGCGGCGGGTATAGCCGCATACTGGCGGCTGTTTATTTTCTCACCCATTGATTACCTTATACTAACGCCATGAATTTACAGCACCATTTTCTGATCGCCATGCCCACCCTGCAGGATCCTCGCTTCAAGCGCTCGGTGATTTACGTCTGCGAGCACAACGAAGAAGGCGCCATGGGTTTGGTGATCAATAAACCGGTGGAGCAGTTCACGGTAGCCACGGTATTGAGCAAGCTGAAGATCATGCCACCTGCGCGCGATCCGGCCATCAGCCTGGACAAGCCGGTGTTCGCCGGCGGCCCGCTGGCGGACGATCGCGGATTTATCCTGCATACGCCGCGCCACGGCTTCGGTGCCAGCATTCAAATTTCGCCCAACACCATGATCACCACCTCGAAAGACGTGCTGGAAACGCTCGGCACCCCGGAACAACCGGACGACGTGCTGGTGGCGCTGGGTTATGCAGGTTGGGAAAAGGGCCAGCTGGAGCAGGAGGTGTTGGAAAACGCCTGGCTGACCATCGAAGCCAACACCGACATTCTGTTCCGCACGCCGATCGCCAGCCGTTGGCGCGAGGCGGGGAACCTTCTGGGTATCGACATTCGCAGCATCGCCAACCACGCAGGACACGCCTGATGAGCAACCGCACCATTATCGCCTTCGACTTCGGCACCAAAAGCATCGGCGCGGCCGTCGGCCAGGAGTTGACCGGCAGCGCCCGCGCCCTGCCGGCCTTCAAAGCGCAGGACGGCTCGCCGGACTGGCTGAAAATCGAAAAACTGCTGAAGGAGTGGCAGCCGGATCTGGTGGTGGTCGGCCTGCCGCTGAACATGGACGGCACCGAACAACCGGTAACCGCCCAGGCGCGCAAGTTCGCCAACCGCCTGCACGGCCGCTTCGGTATCCAGATCGATCTGCATGACGAGCGCCTGAGCACCGTGGAGGCGCGCGCCAACCTGTTCGATCGCGGCGGCTTCCGCGCGCTCGACAAAGGCAGCGTGGATTCCGCCTCTGCGGTAGTGATCCTCGAAAGCTGGTTCGAACGGCAGCAGGGCTAAACGCCCGCCGATTCCCCCGCACACTCTCCCAGCATTCCGGCGTCGATCCGCTGCTGCAAACCTTGCTCAAAGGTTTGCATGCCGGACTGCGCGCCGGTTTGCAACACGCTCGCCAACTGATGGGTTTTCCCTTCGCGGATCAGGTTGCTGACCGCCGCTGTCGCCGTCAGCACCTCAAAGATCGCCACGCGTCCGCCGCCGGGCCGCCGCATCAGCTTTTGTGCGATCACCGCCTGCAGGCTGCCGGCCAGCTGGGCACGCACATAGGGTTTCTCTTCCGCCGGAAACACGTCCACCAGCCGTTCCACCGCCTGCGGCGCGCTGCGGGTGTGCAGCGTCGCCAGCACCAGATGGCCGGTCTCCGCCGCGGTGAGCGCCAGCCGAATGGTGGCGATATCGCGCAGCTCGCCCAGCAGGATCACATCCGGATCTTCACGCAGCGCAGCGCGCAACGCCGCATCGAAGCTGTGGCTGTCGCGGCCGATCTCCCGCTGCTGGATCAGCGAACGCCGGCTGCGGTGCAGAAATTCGATCGGATCCTCCAGCGTCAAAATGTGCCGCGGCTGGTGCCGGTTGATCTCGTCGATCATCGCCGCCAGCGTGGTGGACTTGCCGCTGCCGGTGGCGCCGGTGACCAGGAGAAGCCCGTCGTCGCGCCGCAGCAGCGCCGGGACGATGGCCGGCGCCGCCAGCTCGGCAAGCGAAGGCGCCTGCCCGGCGATGCGCCGCAATGCGAGAGACATCCCCGCGCGTTGCTGAAAAACGTTGGCCCGCAGCCGCTCCCCACCCGGCCTGTGCAGCGCCAGATCGATCTGCCCCAGCCGCCGCAGGCTCTCGCGCTGCTGCGCATTCAGCAATCCGTCGCAGAGGGTCTGCACGCCTTGCGCCGTCAGCGTTGGCGCCGCCGCCAGCGGCTGCAGTTCACCGTCGATGCGCAACATCGGCGGATGACCGGCACAAAGGTGCAGATCGGAAGCATTATGCTTTACACTAAGGGCCACGAATTCATCGATATCCATATCACTCTCCCGGGTCAATAATGAGCACTATCCAACAGAACCTGCAGGATGTCAGAAACCGCATCGCGGCCGCCGCGCAAAACTGCGCGCGGGCGCCAGAAGAAGTTGCTCTGCTTGCAGTCAGCAAAACCAAACCTGTGGCGGCGATCGAAGAAGCCATCGCCGCGGGCCAGCGCGCCTTCGGCGAGAACTACGTGCAGGAAGGGGTAGACAAGATCCGGCATTTCGCCGAGTCGCCGCAGAGCGGCGAGTTGGTGTGGCACTTTATCGGCCCGCTGCAATCCAATAAGAGTCGGCTGGTGGCGGAACACTTCGCCTGGTGCCATACCGTGGATCGGCTGCGCATCGCCCAGCGCCTGAGCGATCAGCGCCCGGCCGACCTGCCGCCGCTCAACGTGCTGATTCAAATCAATATCAGCGATGAGCAGAGCAAATCCGGCATCGCGTTAAGCGAACTGCCGGCGCTGGCCGAGGCGATCGCTGCGCTGCCGAACCTGACGCTGCGCGGCCTGATGGCCATCCCGGCGCCGGAAGCGGATTATCAGCGGCAGTTGGCGGTATTCAACCGGATGAACGACGCCTTTCTCGCCCTGCGCCAGCGTTATCCGCAGGTCGATACGCTATCGATGGGCATGACGGACGACATGGCGGCAGCGATTGCCGCAGGCAGCACCCTGGTGCGCATCGGCACCGCAATTTTTGGCGCCCGCGACTATTCGCAGGCCTGACAAACAGACGAGGGATTTGATGCAACATCGCAAGATTACCTTTATCGGCGCCGGCAACATGGCGCGCGCAATCATCGCCGGCCTGGTGGCAGGCGGCTATCCGGCCAAATCCATCAGCGTCTGCGCCCCTTCGGCGAAAAACCGCGATGCGCTGGCGGCGGACTACGGCATCGTCAGCAGCGGCGACAACGTCGCCTGCGCGCGTGAGGCCGAGGTGGTGGTGCTGGCGGTCAAACCGCAGCTGATGGCCGATGTTTGCCAGCCGCTGCGCGAGCAGGTCGATTTCGGCGGCAAGCTGGTGCTGTCGATCGCCGCCGGTATTCAGGTCAGCCGCTTCTATCAGTTGCTCGGTGACCAGCTGGACATCGTGCGCATCATGCCCAATACCCCGTCGCTGGTCGGCAAGGGCATGAGTGGATTGTACGCGCCGGCGCAGGTCAGCCAACAGGATCGCAACTACACCGGCGATTTAATGGCGTCGGTCGGTAAAGTTTGCTGGGTCGATGACGAAAATGACATCAACGGCGTGATCGCCGCCGCGGGCAGCGCCCCGGCCTATTTCTTCCTGTTTATGGAGGCGATGCAAAAAGAGGCCGAACGCATGGGCTTCGACAGCCAGACCGCGCGCGATCTGGTGCAGCAGGCCGCTTCCGGCGCCGCCGCGCTGGTGGAAGCCAACCCGGACACGCCGCTGGGTACGCTGCGCGAGCAGGTGACCTCCAAAGGCGGTACCACCGCCGAAGCGCTGCGGGTGTTCAACGAACGCCAACTGCCGGAAACCGTGGCGCAAGCGATGCAGGCCGCCGTTTCTCGTGCCCAAGAGATGGAAAAATTATTTTAAATAACCATGAGTTAAGGAGAAGGACCACTTCATGCTAACGCTGACTTTCCTGGTCAAGACCGTTATTGATCTGTACGTGATGGTGCTGTTGCTGCGCATTTGGATGCAATGGACGCGCACCGATTTTTACAACCCGTTCTCGCAGTTTGTGGTGAAGATCACTCAGCCGATCGTCGGCCCGCTGCGCCGCATCATTCCGTCGCTGGGGCCTATCGACAGCGCTTCGCTGCTGCTGGCGTTCCTGCTGATGACCATCAAGTACCCGCTGCTGCTGCTGATCCAGGGCGGTGCGATGTCGCTCAGCCCCTATAACCTGCTGTTTGGCCTGATCTCGCTGGTGAAATCCGCCGGCTACCTGATCTTCTGGGTGATGATCATTCGTGCGCTGATGAGCTGGGTAAGCCAGGGCCGCAGCCCGATCGACTACGTGATGTACCAGCTGACCGAACCCTTGATGGCGCCGATCCGTCGCATCATCCCGGCGATGGGCGGTATCGACTTTTCCGCCATGGTGGTGATCCTGATCCTCTATCTGATCAACTACCTGGGCATGGATCTGTTCGGCGAGATCTGGTTCCTGCTGTGAGTGCAGTCACTCCGGTGCTGGACGGGCTGGCGATCAGGCTATATATTCAGCCGAAAGCCAGCCGCGACCAAATTATCGGCTTGCATGGCGACGAACTGAAAGTCGCCATCACCGCCCCGCCGGTCGACGGCCAAGCCAACGCCCATTTGATCAAGTTTATCGCCAAGCAGTTCAAAGTGGCGAAAAGCAACGTCACCATCGAGAAAGGCGAACTGGGGCGGCATAAACAGTTACGCATCGTGAATCCGCAACAGATCCCCGCCGTGGTCGCGGCGCTCATCGAATAATTTTCAAGGTAGTCATTATGCAAAAAGTCGTTCTTGCCACCGGTAACCCGGGCAAAGTGCGCGAACTTGCCGACCTGTTGGCCGATTTCGGCCTGGACGTGGTCGCGCAAACCGATCTGGGCGTGGAATCCGCCGAAGAAACCGGGCTGACGTTTATTGAAAACGCCATTCTCAAAGCGCGCCATGCGGCACAGGTCACCGGCCTGCCGGCGATCGCCGACGACTCCGGCCTGGCGGTCGACGCGCTGGGCGGCGCGCCGGGCATCTACTCCGCACGCTATGCCGGTGAAGACGCCGACGATCGGCAGAACCTCGACAAGCTGCTGGCGGCGCTGAAAGGCGTAGCGCCGGGCCGGCGCGGCGCACAATTCCACTGCGTGCTGGTCTATCTGCGCCATGCAGAAGATCCGACGCCGCTGGTGTTCCACGGCAGCTGGGCCGGTGAGATCACCGAGCAGGCCGCCGGCGAAGGCGGCTTCGGTTACGATCCTGTCTTCTACGTGCCGGAGCTGGGCCGCACCGCCGCCGAGCTGAGCCGCGACGAGAAGCGGGCGATTTCGCACCGCGGCAAAGCGCTGAAGCTGATGTTGGAAGCCATGCGCAATGCTTAAGCTGCCCCCGCTGAGTCTCTACATTCACATCCCGTGGTGCGTGCAGAAATGCCCGTACTGCGACTTCAACTCCCATGCGCTGAAGGGTGACGTGCCGCATCAGGAGTATGTCGATCATCTGTTGGCGGATCTGGATGCCGACCTGCCGCTGGCCGGCGGCCGGGAGATAAGCACCATCTTCATCGGCGGCGGCACCCCCAGCCTGCTGAGCGCCGAGGCGATGCAAGCCTTGCTGGACGGCGTGCGGGCGCGCATACGCGTCGCCGACGACGCCGAAATCACCATGGAGGCCAACCCCGGCACCGTGGAGGCCGATCGCTTCAGCGGCTACCAGCGCGCCGGCGTCAACCGCATCTCCATCGGGGTGCAAAGCTTCAGCGCCGAGAAGCTGACCCGCTTAGGGCGCATCCACGGCCCGGAAGAGGCCAAGCGCGCGGCAACGCTGGCGACCGGCCTCGGCCTGCGCAGCTTCAACCTCGATCTGATGCACGGCCTGCCGGATCAGTCGCTGGAAGAGGCGCTGGACGATCTGCGCCAGGCTATCGCCCTGAACCCGCCGCACCTGTCGTGGTATCAGCTGACCATCGAGCCGAACACCCTGTTCAGCTCACGCCCGCCGGTTTTACCGGACGACGACGCGCTGTGGGACATCTTCGAGCGCGGCCACCAGCTGCTGAGCGCCGCCGGCTATCAGCAGTATGAAACTTCGGCCTATGCCAAACCGGGCTACCAATGCCAGCACAACCTCAACTACTGGCGCTTCGGCGACTACCTGGGGATCGGCTGCGGCGCGCACGGCAAGGTGACCTTCAGCGACGGGCGCATCCTGCGCACCGCAAAGACCAAGCACCCGCGCGGCTTTATGCGCGGCGACTACATGGACAAACAGCATGAGGTGGCGGCGGTAGATCGGCCGTTCGAGTTCTTCATGAACCGCTTCCGCCTGCTGGAAGCTGCGCCGCGCGCCGACTTCGTCAACTACACCGGGCTGGCGGAAAGCGTCATTCGCCCGCAACTGGACGAAGCGCTGGCCAAAGGCTATCTGGAAGAAACCGCAGAGCACTGGCAGATCACCGAGAAGGGCAAACTGTTCCTCAACTCGCTGCTGGAACTGTTCCTGGCGGACGACGAGTAAAAAAAAGCGCTGAATAATCAGCGCTTTTTTATTGGTGTTAATCCGGGTAAAACGTCTGAGACAGAATCTGCCGAGTTTCCCAGATGCCGTTTTCCGGATACACATCCAGCCCGGTTTCGGCCGTGGCGAGCGCAACGGCCTTCGACCAGACGACATCCAGCCAATCAGCATCGCCCAGTTTACCTTTTAGGCTGGGAGACTCTTTCAAGCTGTAAAGCACCTCTTTGCGCTGCGCTTTAATCGTTCTCTCCCAACTGGTTCCGCGCCTGGCCGGCTGATATTTCCATTTAAGTAAATGTGCAATCAGCACCGTCATCCGGCGAGCAAGTTCCCTTTGCTCGCTCTTCCCCACGTCCTCAATCTCCTCGGCGATCTTTTCAATATCGATCTCAGACAATTTTCCGGAGCGCAAAAGAGCGGCCTGTTCATTTGCCCAGGCAACAACATCGGTTTCGTAACGTGTATGGCTCATAGCGTCCTCCGTAAACATCCCTAAATCTGTACGTAGTTTGACCAGTCTGTCAGATAAGCTTCAGAAGGTCAAAAAACGTTCTCCCGAGGAAATTCTTAAATTACTTCAACGTCTTCAGCAGATCCTTGCGCTGGGTTTCCAGTGCGGTGACGCGGTTGCAAACGTCGTGACCGAAGTTCTGGAAGTCCTGCTCCTGGTTGTTCCACTCGTTCTGGATCGCCTTCTGCAAGCCGCCCAGGTTGCCCATGATCGCCTGCAGCGGGTTGCCGCCGCTGTTGGCGGCCTGTTTGACGCCCATCTCGTTCAGGCTGTCCTGCAGCACGCCGCCCATGCTCTGCTGCACGATGTTGCGGCCGTCCTGTTCCACCTGGTCAATCGCCTGGTGGTGGAAGGTCAGACCGTCGCTGCGGTGTTCGATGATGCGATTCATCTGCTGTTTCAGCTGGCCGTTCAGGGTGGTCAGCCGGTTACGCACGTTGCTGTTACTGCCCAGCTCTTTGACGATCACCTTATCCAGCGCCGAGCGGGCTTTCTCCAGGTGCTTCTGCGCGCCGTCGTCGATCCACGGCAGCTGCTTGCGCAAGGCGCTCTGGTAACTGAAGGCTTTCTGCCGCTGGCTGTCGCTCAGGCTCAGCGCCTGGCCGTTGCGGATCACGTCGCCATCCGGCGAAATTTGCAGGTCGCCGCTGGCGCCTTTCACCTGCACGCTCTGCGGGCTGATGATCACATCATCCTGGGGTTTAACGCTGCATTGGTACTCGGCGTGGGCCTGTGCGGCAGTCGCCGCCAGCAGCAGTAAGGCTAACCCGGTTTTCTTCAACATAGCTTCTCCTGACTCCCATCCAGATTGGGATTAAAAAATCGAACGACCGATACGTTGAGACAACAGTTCCAGCGCCGCAGTTCCCGCCAGTGAGTTGCCGGAGGCATCCAGCTCCGGCGACCAGACGACGATCGACAGCTCGCCCGGCACGATGGCCACGATGCCGCCGCCCACGCCGGACTTGCCCGGCATCCCCACCCGATAGGCGAATTCGCCGGCGCCGTCGTACATGCCGCTGGTCATCATCAGGGCGTTGATCTGCCGGGCCTGCAGCGGGCTGATCACCGCCTCGCCGCTGAGATCGCGGCCGTGATTGGCCAGATAGACGAAGCTGCGCGCCAGCTCCACGCAGCTCATGCGCAGCGCGCAGTAGTGGAAATAGGTTTGCAGCACGGTAATCACATCGTTCTCGAAGTTGCCGAACGACTTCATCAGATAGGCGATGGCCGCATTGCGATCGGAGTGTTCGAACTCGGAGCGCGCCACCCGCAGGTCATAGGCCAGGTCGTCTTCGCCGGCCAGCTGGCGCACCACCTCCAGCATGCGCTGCTTGGGGGCGCTGAGCCGAGTTTGCAGCATGTCGCACACCACCAGCGCGCCGGGGTTGATAAACGGATTGCGCGGTTTGCCCTGCTCCATCTCCAGCTGCAGCAGCGAGTTGAACGGCAGGCCGGAAGGCTCTTTGCCGACGCGCCGCCAGATCTCAGGCTCCTGATAGCGCGTCAGCGCCAGCGTCAGGCTCAGCACTTTGGAGATCGACTGAATGGAGAAGCGCTCCGCGGCGTCGCCGGCCTGGAACAGTTCACCGTCCACCGTGCAGACGGCGATCGCCAGCCGATCGGCGGGCACTTCCGCCAACGCCGGGATGTAGTCGGCCACTTTCCCCTGGCCAATCAGCGGGCGCACCTGTTGCAGGATCTCCTCCAGCAGCGCGTTATCCAATGTTGTTACCACCTCGGTCACACTCCGGGCAAAACAAAGGCGCCGTTAAGGCACCTTAGATCAATAAAACGGCGCGGCGCGAAGCCGCGCTCATCGGGCAAGCGCGATCAATCCCACCAGATATCGAACAGATCGCTGACCTTAACGTCGGTCAGTTTGCGCGCTTCCAGCCAGTTTTTCACCAGCTCGCGCTGCTCGTCGGTGCAGTGGCCGATCTTCTGCAGGCAGATCAGACCTTCCCACTGCAGGTAGCCGCTGCCGTCAAACGCCAGGCCGTTCGGCTCGATCACTTCATCGATGAAGGTATCCAGCGTGCTGTCGATGTCTTCCACCGACGTGCCTTCGGCGAAGCGCCAGGCTACGGAGAAACCCAGCTCCTGAAATTCTTCAATGTGCAACTTTTTACGTAAACGACGACTGCGGTTCTTAGCCATTATTCTTTCCTCTCAAACATCAAGTCCCAAACGCCATGTCCCAGGCGCTGGCCGCGTAATTCAAATTTCGTCAGTGGGCGCGAATCCGGACGCGGCACGTAATCATTATCGCTGGAAAGATTACGGTAGCCTGCGACCCCGTTCATAACCTCTAACATATGTTCCGCATAAGGTTGCCAATCGGTAGCCATGTGGAAGACGCCGCCGGTCTTCAGCTTGCGCAGCACCAGTTCGACAAACGGCGTTTGCACGATGCGGCGCTTGTTGTGGCGCGCCTTGTGCCACGGATCGGGGAAGAACAGCTGCACCATGTCCAGCGAGCCGTCCGGGATCATGTTTTCCAGCACTTCAACCGCATCGTGGCACATCACGCGCAGGTTGCTCAGCTTCGCCTCGTGGGCGTCGGCCAGGCAGGCGCCCACGCCTGGCGAGTGCACCTCAATCCCTAAAAAGTTCTGCTGCGGGTTGTTGCCCGCCATGGTCACCAGCGAGGCGCCCATGCCAAAACCGATCTCCAGCACCGTCGGCGCTTCGCGGCCAAACAGCGCGGTGAGATCGACAGCGTCAGTCTGATACTCCACGCCCATCACCGGCCAATAGTTCTCCAGCGCGTGCTGCTGGCCTTTGGTCAGCCGCCCCTGGCGGCGGACAAAACTGCGGATACGGCGCATCGCGCGGCCGTTCTCATCAAATTCCGGGGAGATGACGTCATTAATCATAGTGCTTTCTGTCTGTTTGGCTGCCAATTAGGGAAACGCGCATTATGCAAAGATACATTGGTTTAGCAAGTGTTCATCTTCTGTACCCGCCGTGCGGCGTCGGAAAGTTCCGGTTTACAGCACCATGACTCTATGCTGCAATCTCGCTTCATTTTCTGCCGGATAACGACGCTGCCCATGATGCAAGCACAACAATTCGCACAGGTGGTGCTTGACTGGTATCAGCGCTACGGTCGCAAGACTCTGCCGTGGCAGCTGGAAAAAACCGCCTATCAAGTATGGCTCTCCGAGGTGATGTTGCAACAGACCCAGGTTGCCACCGTCATTCCTTATTTTCAGCGCTTTATGGCCCGTTTTCCCAACGTGCGCGCGCTGGCGGAGGCCCCGCTGGACGAAGTGCTGCATCTGTGGACCGGTCTCGGCTATTACGCCCGCGCCCGCAACCTGCACAAGGCTGCGCAGACCATTGTCTCACAGCACGGCGGCGAGTTCCCGACAACCTTCGCAGAAATCGCCGATTTACCGGGCGTCGGCCGCTCTACCGCCGGCGCGGTGTTGTCGTTGGCGCTGGGCCAACACTATCCGATCCTCGACGGCAACGTGAAGCGCGTGCTGGCCCGCTGCTACGCAGTGGAAGGCTGGCCGGGCAAGAAAGAGGTCGAAAACCGGCTGTGGAAAATCAGCGAAGAGGTGACCCCGGCGCAGGGCGTCGGCCAGTTCAACCAGGCGATGATGGATCTGGGCGCCATGGTCTGCACTCGCTCCAAGCCCAAGTGCGAGCTCTGCCCGCTCAACGTCGGCTGCCTGTCTTACGCCAATCACAGCTGGGCCAACTATCCCGGCAAGAAACCCAAACAGACCCTGCCGGAAAAAACCGCCTACTTCTTATTGCTGCAATACGGCGACCGCGTGTGGCTGGAACGGCGCCCGGCGGTGGGCCTGTGGGGCGGCCTGTTCTGCTTCCCGCAGTTCAGCGCGCGCGTGGATTTGGAACTCTGGCTGCAGCAGCGCGGTCTGAAAGGCAAGCGCCTGGAACAGCTGACCGCGTTTCGCCACACGTTCAGCCATTTCCATCTCGATATCGTGCCGATGTGGCTGTCGCTCGACGCGGCGGGCAGCGGCATGGATGAGGGCGCGGGTCTCTGGTATAACTTAGCGCAGCCGCCGTCGGTCGGGCTGGCAGCGCCGGTAGATCGCCTGTTGCAACAGCTGGCGAAGCAGCCCCCGATCCAACAAAACTTATATGGCGATAGCGCCATCGATGAGGAATTAGCATGAGCCGCACCATTTTTTGTACTTTCCTGCAGCGCGACGCCGAAGGCCAGGACTTCCAGCTTTATCCCGGTGACGTCGGCAAGCGCATCTACAACGAGATCTCCAAGGAAGCCTGGGGCGAGTGGATGAAGAAGCAGACCATGCTGATCAACGAGAAGAAGTTGAACATGATGAACGTGGATGACCGCAAGCTGCTGGAAGAGGAAATGATCAAGTTCCTGTTCGAAGGGCACGACGTGCACATCGAAGGCTATACGCCGCCGAGCGAATAACGCTGTTGGGGCCAGGCGCTGGCCCGCTTCAATCCTCTTATACTTCTTCCAAACGGCTTTAAGATGAAGAAAATTTTAGCTTTGCTCGTAATAGCGCCTTTGCTGATCTCCTGTTCCGGCAAAAAAAGTGAAGAAATCAACGAAGCCTGGATTAAAGATACCAACGGCTTCGACATTCTGATGGGCCAATTCGCCCACAACATCGAGAACATCTGGGGTCTGAACGAAGTTCTGATCGCCGGGCCGAAAGACTACGTCAAATATACCGACCAATACCAAACCCGCAGCCACATCAACTTCGACACCGGCGCCATTACCATCGAGACCATCGCCACCACCGATCCGGCCACGCACCTGCGCCAGGCGATCATCAGCACGCTGCTGATGGGTGACGATCCGGGTTCCATCGATCTCTATTCCGACGCCAACGATATCCAGATCAGCAAAGAGCCGTTCCTGTACGGCCAGGTGCTGGATAACAAGGGCGCGCCGATTCGCTGGGAATGGCGCGCGGCGCACTTCGCCGATTACCTGCTGCAGACCAAGCTGCAAAAACGCACCTCCGGCCTGCACGTGATCTACTCGGTCACCATCCAGCTGGTGCCGAACCACCTGGACAAACGTGCGCATAAATACCTGCCGATGGTGCGCAAGGCGTCGGAAAAATACGGCGTGGACGAGTCGCTGATCCTGGCTATCATGCAGACCGAATCGAGCTTCAACCCGTATGCGGTGAGCGGTTCGGACGCGCTGGGCCTGATGCAGGTGGTGCAGCACACCGCCGGTAAGGATGTGTTCCAGATGCGCGGCAAATGGGGCACCCCGAGCCGCAGCTACCTGTTCGATCCAGAGAACAACATCGACACCGGCACCGCCTACCTGGCTATCTTGCAAAACAACTACCTGGGCGGCATTCAGAACCCGACCTCGCGCCGCTATGCGGTGATCACCGCTTACAACGGCGGCGCAGGCAGCGTGCTGCGGGTGTTCTCCAGCGACAGAACGCGCGCGGTGGGCATCATCAACGGCATGCAGCCGGGCGACGTGTATCAGACGCTGACCACCAAGCACCCGGCCGCCGAGTCGCGCCGCTATCTGGTGAAAGTGAATACCGCGCAGAAGAGCTACCGCAGAAAGTAACGTTTCCCGCGTGGATAAATGAGAAGGGCCGGTGCGAACCGGCCCTTTTCTTTATGGCTTGATCATATAGCCGAAGATGCGCTTCCAGCCGTGATCTTTCTTCTCGATGTAGACCCCCTGCAGCTCCGGCGAGAAGCCCGGCAGGCGGTTGATCCCCTCTTCCAGCGCCAGGAAGTAGCGCTGCACCGCGCCGCCCCACACTTCGCCCGGCACCACGCACAGCACGCCCGGCGGGTACGGCAAGGCCCCCTCCGCCGCGATGCGCCCTTCCGCCTGGCCGATCGGCACCAGCTCGACGTTATCGCGGATAAACTCCACGTTGGCGTCCTGCGGGTTCATCACCACCGGCGGGAAATGATCCTGGCGGAACATCTCTTTTTGCAGCTGTTTGACGTCGAAGCTGACGTACAGATCGTGCATCTCCTGGCACAGTCGGCGAATGCTGTAACCACGGTAGCGCTGCTCGTTCTTGCGGTACACCGTCGGCAGCACCACGCTTAGCGGCGCGTCCTCTGCAACATAGCGCTCGAACTGCGCCAGCATCTCCACCAGTTGTTCCATCTTGGTCGGGTTTTCTGCCGGGGTCAGCAGGAACAGGATCGAGTTGAGATCGCACTTCTCCGGCACGATGCCGTTCTCGCGCAGGAAGTTGGCCAGAATGGTGGCCGGCACGCCGAACTCGGTGTATTGGCCGGTCGCGGCGTCAATGCCCGGCGTGGTCAGCAGCAGCTTGCACGGATCCACCAAATACTGATCCTGGGCGTAGCCTTCGAAGCCGTGCCACGTTTCCCCCGGCACGAAGGTGAAGAAGCGCGCGTCGTTGGCGATAAGGTCAGTATCGTGATCCTGCCAGTCTTTGCCCGCCACCTGCTGCGGAATAAACGGCTTCAGCTGCGAGCAGCGTTTGAGCAATTGTTTGCGAGTCTCGATGCCCAGCTTGACGCAGTCCATCCACATGCGGCGCCCAGCGGCGCCGGCA
>NZ_VOSN01000015.1:0-2024 GCF_020858655.1 Serratia montpellierensis | reverse complement strand
GGCGTTGACGTCCAGCGCGGCGAACAGCGGGTAGAACGGGCTGGTCGACGCATGCAGCATGAACGCATTGTTCAGGTGTTTATGGTTGCAGTGACGCTTCTGCCCTTTGATATGGTCGTCTTTCTTATGGATCTGCGACGTCTGCGAGAACCCCGCCTGCTGTTTATGCACCGACTGGGTGACGAAAATGCCCGGATCGTGTTCGTCCAGCTCCAGCAGCAGCGGCGAACACTCTTTCAGCATCGGGATAAAGCCTTCGTAGCCCACCCAGGCGGAGTCGAACAGGATGTAGTCGCACAGATGACCGATGGTGTCGATCACCTGGCGAGCGTTGTAAATCGTGCCGTCGTAGGTACCGAGCTGAATGATCGCCAGCCGGAACGGCCGCGCCACCGCCGCCTTCTCCGGTGCCACTTCGCGGATCTGCTCACGCAGGAAGCGCTCGTCGAAGCAGTGCGCGTCGATACCACCGATAAAACCGAACGGGTTGCGGGCGGTTTCCAGATAGACCGGCGTAGCGCCGGCTTGGATCAGCGCCCCATGGTGGTTGGATTTATGGTTGTTGCGATCGAACAGCACCAGGTCGCCACGGGTCAGCAGCGCGTTGGTCACCACCTTGTTGGCCGCCGAGGTGCCGTTGAGCACGAAGTAGGTTTTATCGGCGTTGAACACTCGCGCCGCGTGCTTTTGCGCATCCTTGGCCGATCCTTCGTGGATCAGCAGATCGCCCAGCTTGACGTCGGCGTTGCACATATCGGAACGGAACAGGGTTTCACCGTAGAAATCGAAGAACTGCCGGCCGGCCGGGTGTTTGCGGAAGAACTCGCCGCCCTGATGCCCCGGGCACGCAAAGGTCGAATTTTCCATCTCGACGTAGGTCTTCAGCGTTTTGAAGAACGGCGGCAGCAGCGCCTGCTCGTAGGCGTCGGCGGCGGCCTCCAGCTGCGCCATGTAGAACGGCTTGCTGGCGCCGGCCAACAGCGCGAAAACCCCGCTGACAAACGGCAGATAGTCCGGCGAGAGATGCTCGTCCCCTTCCACCGCCACGAAGGTCGGAATGTCGAATCCTGTCGTCTGCAAGCGCGCCAGAATACCGGCGTTCACGTCGGCGACCGACACCACCACCGCCGCCACGTCGGTGTAGTCCGTTTGCTCTACGCGCACGATCTGGCGCAGCGTCTCAATGGTGGCGACCAGGCTGGCGCTGGTCGCGATTTTCAATTCTTTCATCATGCTGACTCTCAAACGGTGAAGGATGAGGGTGTGCCACCGGCACGGTAATGAGATAACGCGGTTATCCCGGTAAAAGCGATACCCGGGCACGGCAGCATAAGCGGCGTGCGTGACCGGCTCATGATCGGGGATCATCAGGCGGCTATCGGGGGAACTGATCTTGGCAGCGTCCGACAGGCATCAGTAAAATCAGGGCCGCAGCGCTGGCTTTACGCATGCCTAACAGCGAGCATCAGGCGGCCTTACCGCATGGCCGGCAGGCGTATTCGGGCGGAGGACGTGCGGAGGAGACAACGGCGGAACGGTGGCGGCGTCAGATGTCTGGTGCGCAGCAGCGCTTGAGCAACAAAACCAGTCATGCCAATAACCCTCTGGCTTATAAGAAGCGGGAACACCGTCAGGGAACGGAGAGTGCTAAAATTTGCGCAATGATTGCATGATTCTTTGCGGGGTTCAAGCAAGAATCGCCTTGGTTTAATGCGCATTGACTTAGCAATAACACATTGTTATTTAATTAAAAAACCATAAAAACCCATCCAGATAACGGTATAAATACACGTTTTACATGCATATTTATTGAGTAACGATATCCTCCCATCCCCCGCTCCGCCGGGTTCGCTGCCTGAAAATAGAGCAACCGATCGGCTTTGTGACAGAAAGCGATTGACGCCATCCGGCCAATACGGTTTAATGCGCCCCGTTGCCCGGATAGCTCAGTCGGTAGAGCAGGGGATTGAAAATCCCCGTGTCCTTGGTTCGATTCCGAGTCCGGGCACCATATTTAGAGAACC
>NZ_VOSN01000014.1:0-261 GCF_020858655.1 Serratia montpellierensis | reverse complement strand
CCGGTTGTAGAACACTTCAATGTAATCGAAGATATCCGCCCGGGCCAGATCCCGGGTTTTGTATATTCTCTTCCTGATGCGTTCTTTTTTCAGTGAACTGAAGAACGATTCGGCCACCGCATTATCCCAACAGTTGCCACGCCGGCTCATACTGGGTGCCAGGTTATTGGCCCGACAGAACCGTTGCCAGTCGTCGCTGCCGTACTGGCTGCCCTGGTCTGAGTGCACGATGACCTCGCTGTCCGGTTTACGTCGCCAGAC
>NZ_VOSN01000013.1:1032997-1040622 GCF_020858655.1 Serratia montpellierensis | reverse complement strand
AAGGTCAACACCTGAGCTGGCTGCTACCGGGAAATCTGTCGCTTATGAGCTTCTGGTAGAGAAGTTGGAGATGAGCGCGGTGCTGGGCGCCCTTGAAGACGCCGAACGCAGGCATAGCGCATTAGGCGAAACCGCCATGGACGGCGGTTTCAGGTGAGACAGGCAGGGACGCCTGTCGCAACCGGCCTCAATGCGGTATGGCGGAGGGAGGGGAGTTGGCAAAGCCAACCGTCTGATAGGGCAAAGGCGCGGGTTGCCAGGGGCCGCGCCTTCGGCCCCTGGCTCGGTCGAGGTGCGTGAGCCACATGGGGCATCTCACTTTTATCGACCGAAAATGTCACTAACGCCTGCAGAAAAACGCTAACTGATCAGCATTGCGGCATCGCCGGGCTTTCTTTATCGTGCAGCGTGGTTCAGGGCCTCGCTCACGCGTTCGACGACGTGCTGGGCGGTGACGATGCCGCCGGACAGATACACCTCGGCCGCCGGCAGGTAAACCACCTGGCCTTTTTTCACCGCCGTGGTTTTCTTCAGCGCGGTGCCGGTGAGGATTTTCTGCGGTGCCACCGCGTTCGGCCGCCCGGTCGCGGCGTCTCTGTCGATGACGAACAGCCAGTCCGGATTCAGTTTGGCGACCTGCTCAGGCGTCAGCTTGTTGCCGCGCACGTCTTTTTCGTCGGACTGCAGCGCGGACGAGAAGCCGAGGGCGTCATAGACGAAGCTGAAACGGCTCTTGGGCGCGTAAGCGCTGATCTTGCCGCCGGAGAACAGCACAACCAGCCCGCGTCCGGCTTGGGCGGCCTGCGGTTTGACCACGGCGATCTGCGCATCCAGCTTATCGACCGCCGCCTGCGCCTGTTGCTGCTTATCGAACAGCTCGCCCAGCTGCAGGGTGCGCTGCTTCAGACTGCCCAACTGATCCTGCGGATCGACGGACATGTTCAGCGTCGGCGCCAGCGCGTTCAGCTCGTCATAGGCTTTGGACGCCCGGCCGGCGATCAGGATCAGATCCGGCTTGGCGGCGCGCAGCACGGCCATATCCGGCTCGAACAGGGTGCCGGCATTGAGGTATTTGTCATCCTGATAGCGCTTCAGGCTATCCGGCAAGTTCTTGCGGTTGCCGGGCAGCGCCAGCGGTTCGACGCCCAGCAGCTGCAGCGTTTCCAACGACGCGTAATCCAGCACCACGATGCGCTGCGGGTGCTTCTTCACCTCGGTGCTGCCGTTCAGGTGCTGGACGTTGACGGTGGCCGGGGTAGCGGCTACCGGCGTATCGGTTTTGCTGTGGCAACCCGCCAGCGCCATTGCGGCCAGCAGGGCGATCATCAGGGGGGAGCGGCGTAATCTCATGGAGCTTCCTCACGGTGATTGAATGAAAAGGGCGCGCAGCGCGCGCCCAGGGGCATCAGAAGTTGTAGGTCATGCCGACGGTGTAACGGCGGCCGTCCAGCGTGGTACGGTAGTGATCGTAATCCACGGTTTTGTCGAGGATGTTGTAAACCCCGCCGGTCAGCTGCAGGTTTTTCGCCGCCTGGTAGCTCAGGCCCGCATCGACGAAGGTGTAGGATGGCGTGCTGGTCGCCATCGAGGTGCGGCTCAGATATTGTGAGGTTTTGCTGCGGAAGTTAACGCGCGACCACAGGCTGAGGTCCTGCGTGGCACGCCAGTCCAGCACGGTATTCAGCATGTGCTTAGGCATCTGGTTGAGCGCCTTGCCCTGGAACTCGCCGCTCTTCTGCTCGGAAGAGGTGTAGGTGTAGTTGGTGTTCCACTTCCAGTCTTTGTTGATCTGCCAGCCGAAGGTGGCCTCTACGCCGCGCATATTGGCTTTGTCGACGTTGACGCGATCGCTGATAAAGTCGTAGGACGTGCCGCCGATGGTGCAATCCGGCGTGTCTTCACAGCGGCGCACTTCGGTGATTTTGTCTTTAAAGTCGGTGTTGAAGACCGTCACGCCGGCGTTAACGCCTTTCAGGCTATCCCACATCAGGCCGATTTCTTCGCTCAGGCTCTTCTCTGGCTGCAGATCCGGGTTGCCGACGATGATGCCTTTACGCACGCCGCCGCCGGTGACCTGCCCCCAGTTAGGGGAGGATTGGCGCAGATCCGGCGATTTGTACCCGGCGGAGACGCCGCCTTTCAGCGTCCACTGTTCGGTCAGGTGCCAGACACCGTACATGCGTGGGGTCCAGTGGCTGCCGAAGTTTTCATCACGGTCCATACGGATGCCGCTGGTCAGGCTAAAGTCGTTGGTCAGCGCCCATTCGTCTTCAGCGAACAATGCCCAGCTCCAGCGCGTCAGCTTGCTGAGACCTTGAGCCGATTCAAGCTGGTTGCCGCCGTCGCCCAGTTTTTCATAGCGGTATTGGCCGCCGAGGTTCAGCATGTGGGAACCCAGCTCGAACTGGTTCTGGGTGTTGAAGATGGTGTTGTAGGCCTTCATGTTACGGCCCGGGTTACCGGTTTCTTCGCGCTGCACGTAGCTGGTGGAGTTGCCGAAGTCGTAATAGCCGTTGTGGGTCAGCGCGTAGTTGGTGCGAGTGTATAGGCTTTCGCTGACCTCGGTTGGTGTGCACTTGCCTTTGCTGCAGCGCTCCGCCACTACCGATTTGCCCGGCGTGCTGTTGCGATCCTGCAGCGAGCGGCCGATTTCGAAATCGAATTCGTTTTTCTCGTCCGGCGTCAGGGTGAACACCGCGGTGCCGCTGCGCATGCGCTGTTCGTTGTAACCGTTGACGATTTTATCTTCCGCGCGGCGCGACAGCAGGCCGTTGACTCGCAGGCCGAGCAGGCCTTCAACCAGCGGGCCGGAGGCGTAGGCGTTGGTCTGGAACAGATCGCCGGAATCGCGGTTTTCCTGAACGGTGGCGTCACCGTGCAGCGAGCCTTTCCACTCGGTGCGTGAGGTTTTGCGGGTGATGACGTTGATCACGCCGCCCATGGCGTCGGAACCGTACAGCGAAGACATCGGCCCGCGCACCACTTCGATGCGTTCGATGGCTTCCAGCGGCGGCAGCCAGCCCTGTTCGATGCCGGCGTTGTCGCTGTTCGGGCGGGTGCTGCGGGTGTCGACGCGCTTGCCGTCCACCAGGATCAGCGTGTACTTGGAGGACATGCCGCGGATGCTGATGTCACTGCTGCTGGCGCCGCCGGTGACCACCACGCCCGGCACGTCTTTCAGTGCATCGGTCACATCGCGATAGGCCTTATCTTCGATCTGCTGGCGCGGGATCACCGAGATGGACGCGGCGGAGTCCTGAATTTTTTGCTGGAAGCCGGAGGCGGTGACGACCATGGTGTCCTGGGTGTCGTTCTGCGGCGCGGCCAGCGCGGCGGTGGCGCTGAGTGAGGCGACAACCAGAGCGGCGAGCTTGCTGTAACGTGGCGTTTCCATGAGGTGAACCTTTCCTGGGTTGAAGTGAAAGTAATTAACCAATTGAATTTCTAATGAAATTATTCATCGTTCGCTGAGAAATACTTCGCTTCGTCAGCGTTGCGTGAGGGTATTGTAAGGATTTTTTACTGAATGTAAACGCTAATGATAATCCATATCATTTGTATGCGGGTTCTGCTGACGGAAAAGAGTAACCGGATGAATTAAAGGGGAAAAGCGGCGCAGCGGGCGTGCGCCGGGGAGGATCAGCGTTTCTGGATGTAGGTGATGGCCAGCGCCAGCGCCAGCACCAGGCCTTTGATAATGTCCATGGCGTAGTAGGGCACCGACAGCATCACCAGGCCGTTTTGCAGCACGCCGAGGATCACCGCGCCGATCAGGGTGCCGAGCGCATTGGGTTTGCCGGAGCCCGCCAGCGAGAAGCCGATATAGGCCGCCGCCACCGCGTCCATCAGATAACCGCCGCCGGCGTTGACCTGCGAAGAGCCGATACGTGACGCCAGCAGGATGCCGCCAAGCGCCGCCAGCCAGGAAGAAATAACGTAAGCGGCAACCCTGTAACGTACGGTGCGGATACCCGACAGACGCGCCGCTTCGGGGTTGCCGCCGATGGCATACATGCGGCGGCCATGCTTGGTCAACGACAGGAACAGCTGCACCGCCACGGTGACCGCCAGCATGATCAGCACGATCACCGGCACCTGGCCGAGGGCGGAAAACACCTCCGGGATCAGGCCTTCCGCCATGTCGCCATTCGGCAGCACCATGTTTTGGGTGATGGAACCGCCGTAGCTGTAGGTCATCGCCACGCCCTGGATCACGAACAGGCTGGCCAGCGTCGCCAGCATGTCGGGGATTTTGAGCACCACGATCAGCAGGGCGTTGAACAGGCCGACCAGCGTGCAGAGCAGCAGCGTTACCACGATGGCGCCTGTGGTGCCGAACCCGTGCCAGACGAACAGTGAAATCACCAGCGCGTTGGCCAGCGAGGCGGTCGAGCCGACCGACAGATCGAAACCGCCGACCGACAGCGAGATGGAGACGCCGATGGCGATCACCGTCACGATGGCGATCGAACGCAGGATGTTGATGATGTTATTGGCATCGAGAAAGTTGTCCGACGCCAGGCCAAACAGGGCGATCAGCGCCGCGACGGTCAGCAACATGCCCCATTTGTAGAGGAAATCAAACAGCTGTTGGCGCCAGGGCAGCGCAGGCCGCAGGGCAAATTCTTTACTCACGCAGGGGTTCCTCCGGTGGAATAGAACAATAAGGTTTCTTCGTCGATGTCGGCGGCGTTCAACTCTGCCACGATGCGGCCGTCCCACAGCACGCAGATGCGATCGCACAGGCCAATCAGCTCGGCGAACTCGCCGGAGGCGTAAATCACGCCTTTACCGGCGCGGGCCAGGCCGTCGATCAGGCTGAACAGCTCCTGCTTGGCCTTGATGTCCACGCCCTTGGTCGGCTCATCGAAGATCAGCACCTCGGCGTCGCCGCGCAGCCACTTCCCGATCGCCACTTTTTGTTGATTGCCGCCGGACAGGCGCGCCAGCCGCTGTTGCGGGCCGGAGGCGCGAATGTTCAGACGCTGCATGATCTCGCGCGCCCAGCGCAGCTCTTGCCGCCGGTTGAACAGGCTCCAGCGCGAGAAGCTGTCGTCGGCGCTGACGCTCAGGTTCATTGGGATCGCCTCGTCGATGAAAATGCCCTCTTTGCGGCGCTCTTCCGGCACCAGCGCCAATCCCTGTTCAACCGACAGGTGCGGCGCGCGTGGCGCCCAGGGCTGCCCGCGCAGTTCGCCGCGCTCAAGCTGCACGGCGCCGGCGCCGAACAATGCCTTACACAGTTCGGTTTTGCCCGCCCCGGCCAGCCCGGCGATGCCGAGGATTTCGCCTTCATGCAGCCGCAGCGAAACGTCGCGCAGCTTGTGGCGATCGCGCAAGCCTTGCACCTGCAGCAGCGTTCGCTCAGGGTGCGGCGGGCGCGGCGGCGGGAAAATGTCGTCCAGCCGATGGCCGAGCATCTTCTCGACGATCTGTTCGCCGCTCAGCCCGCGCATGGCGTCTTCGCTGACGCGCCGGCCGTCGCGCAGCACCGTCAGCCGATCGCAAATGTCGCTCAGTTCGTGGATGCGGTGAGAAATGAACACAATACCAATGCCTTCGGATTGCAGGCGGCGCACCACGTTAAACAGGCGCTCGCTTTCGGCGCGATCGAGTGGCGCGGTCGGTTCGTCGAGCACCAGAAACCGGCAGCGGTGCGACAGCGCGCGCGCCAGCAGCACCTGCTGTTTTTCCGCCAGCGTGCAGTCCGCCAGGCGTCTGCGCGGGTTGAGCGGCAGCGCCCATTGCTGCAGCAGCTGCGCCGCGCGGCGGTGCAGCTCTGCCCAGTTCAGCCAGTGGCCCGGCTCGTTCAGCCAGTCCAGCATGATGTTTTCCGCCACCGATAGCGTGGGGATCAGCGCGACGTCCACCTCTTGTTGCACCACGTGAATACCGTGGCGGCGTGCCTGCAGCGGGGAGTGGATCGCCACCGGCCGGCCGTCGATCAGGATCTCGCCGCGATAATGGTCGTGGGCGCCGGAGAGGATCGCCATCAGCGTCGACTTGCCCGCGCCGTTGGCGCCGACCAGCGCGTGGATTGAGCCGCCCTGCAGCGTGAAGTCCACGTCCTGCAGCGCGTTGAAGCCGGCGAAGGCGATCGAAATATTGCGCATCTCGAGGCGCGAAGGCGTTGCGGTTGACATTGCGTAGTAAGGCCGTTTAGATGTTTAGATGGCTGTTTTGCTCTGTTGTAACACAGATTACGCCGTTGGCAACCAACAAAATGGCATAACGGCGATGAAAAACATCGAGAGGCAGGGGGCGCAACCCGTGTCAGGCTGCGCCGGAGCGATAAGCGGTCAGAAGGTGGTGGGGGTATGTGCGCTGACGATGCGGCAGATGCGCGCCGAAGTATTGCTGAAGCTGTGCGGGATGCCGGTGTTGATGGCGTAACTCTGGCCGGCGGTCAGGCAGTAGCTCTGGCCGTTGATGGTCAGCACGATCTCGCCCTCCAGAAGGGTGCCGATCTCTTCGCCCTGGTGCTTGATCTTTTCACCGGTGGTGGTGCCGGGCTGGTAGGTTTCCAGCATCATCGCCAGGTTGCGCGTGGGGCTGCCGTTGTGCACCAGCTTCATCGACACCCCCTGGCTGCCGATCTCAATCAGGTCCTCGGCGTCGATCACCACGCGCGGTTCGTCGGCGGCTTCCGGTTCGGCAAAGAATTCAGACAGCGACAGGCCATACACCTTCAGCAGCTTTTGCAGCGTGCTGATGGCCGGGCTGACCTTGTCCTGTTCGATGGTGCTGATCGCACTGTGGGTTAACCCGGACAGTTCGGCGACCCGGCGCTGCGACAAACCCAATTGCTGACGGATCTGCGACAGGCGTTTGCCCGGTGCCAAGCTGACTTCGCTCATAGCGGTACTTCCTTCTGGTAAGGGCGACAGGCAGAAATGAAGATCGCTATCGGGTGCCTGTCTGGTCGATAACGATGCTGCATGATATCGGTAGTTAGGGTGGGTTTGGAAAATATATTGCCCATGTTCACTCTCGGTGCGTTGGACAAAATAGTTGACGTGAAAATGGCAGCAAGGCCTTTTCGGTCAATATTTTATCAATTTAGCAGCCAGTGGCGAATAATCAAACAGGATTGTAACATTTGCAAACCCATTCTGTTAATACTATGTTTCATATTGTGGATGTTATTTTGAGCGCCCTGCAGCGGCGCGGCCTGACGAGAAATCCAATCATGTGTTGAATCGAACGGCGGACGGGCGCCAACGCGCCTTCAGAGCATAATGGCGGGTGACGTATGCAAACCAATAGCGCAGCAGTTGAACATTTTGCACAGCATCATGAAGAGAGGCGAAGTAGCGCGTTCCAAAATGAGGTCGCTCATTATTTGGAACGCCATCCCGCCACGCAGTATGTCGATATCCTTCTCACCGATCTTAATGGTTCCTTCCGCGGCAAACGCATACCCGTCTCTGGGTTGAAAAAACTGGAAAAAGGCAGCTACTTCCCCGCGTCGGTATTCGCCATGGACATCCTCGGCAACGTGGTGGAGGAGACCGGCCTTGGGCAGGAGCTCGGCGAACCGGACCGCGTATGCCTGCCGGTGCCCGGTTCGCTGACGCCGTCGGCCGCCGATCCGGAGCATATCGGCCAGGTGTTGCTGACCATGC
>NZ_VOSN01000013.1:995110-1032987 GCF_020858655.1 Serratia montpellierensis | reverse complement strand
TGAAGATGGCACTCCCTTTGACGTTGAACCCCGTAATGTGCTGAACCGCGTGTGGCAGGCGCTGCGCCAGCGCGGTTTGTTCCCGGTGGCAGCGGTAGAGCTGGAGTTTTATCTCATCGATAGGCTGCGTGACGCGGAAGGCGATCTGCAGCCGCCGTGTGCGCCCGGCACTCAGGAGCGCAACACCCAAAGCCAGGTGTATTCCGTCGATAATCTGGACCATTTCGCCGAGGTGCTGAACGATATCGACGCGCTGGCGAAGCTGCAGGGGCTGCCGGCGGACGGCGCGGTGGCGGAGGCGTCGCCGGGGCAGTTCGAGGTCAACCTGCGTCATACCGACGACATCCTGCTGGCCTGCGACCACGCGCTGGCGCTGAAGCGGCTGGTGCGGCTGGTGGCCGAGAACCACGACATGCACGCCACCTTTATGGCCAAACCCTATGAGGATTACGCCGGCAGCGGCATGCATGTGCATGTCAGCATGCAGGACGGGGCGGGCAACAACCTGTTCGCCGACGCCGAAGGCGAGGATTCGCCGCTATTGAAACAGGCATTGGCCGGGATGATCACCCTGATGCCGGCGTCGATGGCACTGCTGGCGCCGAACGTCAACGCCTACCGGCGCTTCCAGCCGGGGATGTATGTGCCGATCCAGGCCGCCTGGGGCCACAACAACCGCACCGTGGCGCTGCGCATTCCCTGCGGCGAACCGGAGAACCACCGGGTGGAGTACCGCGTGGCCGGCGCCGACGCCAATCCGTATCTGGTGATGGCGGCGATCCTGGCCGGCATGCTGTACGGGCTGGACAACGTGCTGCCGCTGCCTGAGGCGGTGACCGGCAACGGGCTGGAGCAGGAGGGGCTGCCGCTGCCGATCCGCCAGAGCGACGCGTTGTACGAGTTTGAACATCAGCACGCGCTGACGCACTATCTGGGCGAGCGTTTCACCCAGGTGTATCACGCCTGTAAGACGGACGAGCTGCTGCAGTTTGAACGGCGGGTGACGGAAACCGAGATCGACTGGATGTTGAAAAATGCCTGAATGGGCGTATAAAGTAAGAGGTATGTGCGGGTGACGGGCCTGCCGGTAGCGGATTAATTCGCCTGCCGGGCTGGTTTTCCGCGCGATCGACAAAAAGAATTTGTATTTGAGGGTTTCCGGATCTTGTCATCCGGAGGCATTCTGGTGCAAAATATCTCAAATGCAGATAGCCGACGTTTTGAAAGCGTCGGTTATTTTTTTTGCATTAAGTTTTACCAACGTAGCGTTTCATACACCAAGCGAGGCCGGACACCGATCCGGATAGATAAATAGTTTCGTGCACGATCAAACAAAACTTTATGGTCGTGACTCATGAGGATTAGAAAGATGGGGCAATTTTTCACTTTAGCACCGGTGCCCGCCGGTTTCCGCTGTGGCCGCAGCGACTATGGAGCAGCCGAGGTTACCTCGACCCGTTATCCAGCTTACAATCCCCTTCTTTTAGAATTAAGTCGCTCGTTGCGAAGTTTCCCCGCAACCTTAAGTCTTGGCGTGTCCGCCATCCGCAAGGCTCAAGGTAAGGGGGGGCTGACCAATGTCCGATAACACCATCAACGCCGCTCCGGCTCAGCGCACTCAGCTGCGTAAAACCCTGACATTAGTTCCGGTAGTGATGATGGGCTTGGCTTACCTGCAGCCAATGACCATTTTCGATACCTTCGGCATCGTATCCGGCCTGACCGATGGTCACGTCGCGACCGCGTACGCCTTCGCTCTGCTGGCGATCCTGTTTACCGCCCTGAGCTATGGCAAGCTGGTGAAGAAATTCCCTTCCGCCGGTTCCGCCTACACCTACGCCCAGAAAGCCATCAGCCCGCACGTCGGCTTTATGGTGGGCTGGTCATCGCTGCTGGACTACCTGTTCATGCCGATGATCAACATTTTGCTGGCCAAGATTTACCTGGAAGCGATCTTCCCGGGCGTACCGTCCTGGATCTTCGTGGCGGTGCTGGTCGGCTTGATGACGATTTTCAACCTGCGCGGCATCAAGCTGGTGGCTAACCTGAACTCCATCATCGTGGTGGTGCAGGTGGCGATCATGATCGTGTTCCTCGGCCTGGTGATCAACGGCATTTACCACGGCGAAGGCGCCGGTACGCTGGTCAGCAGCCGCCCGTTCTGGTCCGATAACGCCCACGTGGTGCCGATGATTACCGGCGCGACCATCCTGTGCTTCTCGTTCCTGGGCTTCGACGGCATCAGCTCGCTGTCCGAAGAGACCAAAGACGCAGAGAAAGTGATCCCGAAAGCCATTTTCCTGACGGCGCTGATCGGCGGCATCATCTTTATCGTGGTGTCTTACTTCGTGCAGCTGTACTTCCCGGACATCTCGCGCTTCAAGGATCCTGACGCGTCGCAGCCTGAAATCATGCTGTACGTGGCGGGCAAATTCTTCCAGTCGGTGATCCTGGTGTTCTCCTGCGTGACGGTATTGGCGTCAGGCATGGCGGCGCACGCGGGCGTTTCGCGCCTGATGTACGTGATGGGCCGCGACGGCGTGTTCCCGACTCGCTTCTTCGGCTATGTGCATCCGAAGTGGCGTACCCCGGCGCTGAACGTGCTGCTGGTTGGCGCCATCGCGCTGTCCGCGGTGTCGTTTGACCTGGTGACCGCGACTGCGCTGATCAACTTCGGTGCGCTGGTGGCCTTCACCTTCGTCAACCTGTCGGTGATTTCGCAGTTCTATATTCGCGACAAGATGAACCGCACCGTGAAGGACACGTTCAACTACCTGATCCTGCCGGTGATGGGCGCACTGACCGTCGGCGCGCTGTGGATCAACCTGGAAGCCAGCTCGATGACGCTGGGTCTGGTTTGGGCGACCATCGGCCTGATCTACCTGGCCGTCGTCACCCGCAGCTTCCGCCTGCCGGTGCCGCAAGCGAGCGAAGACGCCGCCTAAGCGCGAGCCGCCTCCTCAGCCACAAAAAAGGCCGCATTTGCGGCCTTTTCCTTTTCTGCTGCTGCGGGTTTTATCCCACCAACTCTTTGCCGTAATCGAACAGCGCTTTCAGCAGGGCCGTTTTCTCTTTGTCGCCTTCGTGCAGGTTATACAGCGATTCGAGCTGCAGCAGATAACTCTGCACGCGTTCAGCGCTCAACGCTTCCTGGCGGTGTTGCAGCCAGCGGCGCTGCTCGGCATCGTCCAGCGTATTCGGATAGTTGCGCGCGCGGAAGCGGAACAGCAGCTCTTTCATGCGGCCGTCGCTGAAGGCCAGATCCAGCGCCGGCAGGTTCTGTGGCTTGGTCTGCTGGATAATCCTCATCGCCGCTTTGTCGGCGTCGCTGAAGAAACCGTCGTACAACCGGGCGTCGACGTCGTCGGAGCCTTTGAACGGTGCGGCTTCGGCGAACAGCGCCACCACTTTCTCGCGCACTTCCGGGTGCTGTTTCAGCAGCTGCAGGTTCTGCAGGCAGGCCTGGCGATCGATGCCCAGCCGCTCGGCGTTCTCCGGCAGCAGGGTTTTGGCCGGTGCCAGCACCGGGCATTTGTTGATGTGCACCAGCTTGATCGGCACCGGTACCTGATCCGGCGCCAGGTCGTCGCGGCGCGTATACAGCCGTTCACGCAGCTGCTCGGCGCTCAGCGTCAGCAGCGGCGTCATATCGCCGGCGAGATCGCACATGATCACCGCGTTCTTGTTGTCCGGGTGCCAGGCCAGCGGCGACACCCAGCTGGTGTTACCGCGCGCCGCGCCGAACATGCCGGAGACGTGCACCAGCGGCGTCATGTCGGCGACGTCGATCAGGGCGTTCAGCTTGTGCTTATTGCGATGCTGCAACAGGAAATCGAACAGCCGCGGCTGCGCCTGCTTGACCAGCTTGGCCATGGCGATGGTGGCGTAAACGTCCGACATCGCATCGTGAGCCTGCGTGTGCTCGACGCCGTTGGCGCGCGTCAGGTGTTCCAGGCGGAAGCTGGGGAAGCCGTCTTCGTTTTCCGGCCAGACGATGCCGTCCGGGCGCAGGGCATAGCAGGCGCGCATCACATCCAGCAGATCCCAGCGCGAGTTGCCGTTTTGCCAGCTGTAGGCATAGGGATCGTAGAAGTTGCGATAGAAGATATTGCGGCTCACTTCGTCATCGAAGCGGATGTTGTTGTAACCGAGAATGCAGGTGCCGGCCACGCTGAAGGCCTGATGGATTTGGCGGGTGAACTCGGCCTCGTTAACGCCTTTGGCGCGCGCCACCTGCGGCGTGATGCCGGTGATCATCACCGCCTCGGGTTCCGGCAGGTAATCGTCGGCCGGGGCGCAGTAGATGACCAGCGGCTCTTCGATAATGTTGAAATCCATATCGGTGCGCACGCCGGCGAACTGCGCCGGGCGATCCAGCGACGGGCTCTTGCCGAAGGTTTCGTAATCGTGAATATAAAATGTGGCCGTTGCCTTGCTGCTCAAAATCGCGTCTCTTCAGTGGCGGATACAATATGCCCCTATTGTAACGGCGTGGGGAGCGATGCCAAGCGGCGGTTAGCGAAATGCGCGCAATTACGCACGGCGATAATAATCCAGCCGTTGATGAAAGTAGGGGAGCAGGTGGTCGGGGACCTGTTGTTCCGTTTCCGCCTGGGTCGAGGCGATGCCGTAGCGTTCGTTGTAGATCACGCTGATGGCCAGCAAATCGGTTTCTATTTTCTCGCGTTGTGCCTGCGGTAAGCTATCCAGCTTTCGAGCCATCGTTATCTCCCTGTGAACCTTAGGGCATAATAGGATCGTTAGCGGGTCTTGTCCCTACCCATTCCGGGGGGCGGTGGATGCCTGAGCGCCTTGCTGCGAGCAGGGGGCCAGACTGTGGCGGGCGGCGAACTCGCTCTCCTGCGTGTGGGTATTGAGGCGATCCGCCCGGTTATACAGCGAGCAGGCGCCGCCGATCACCGCCACCCAAAACAGGGTGCACAGCAGTAAAACCCCCAACCAGGCTTTTTGGTTATAGGTCATAAGTCCTCCACGGACGAGAAGAGAAATAACATTGACCGTTTAATTAAATCAGGGGTTACATCAATGGTATTTAAACAGTAGGGATTAATCGCAAAGCGTGCCCGACTCTTTTGTTACTAAATCCATGATGGATGTTTCAAAAGATTCCTTAAGATAATATTAAGAAAAGTGACTCAAGGTGCCGTAATTCTATTTAATATTTGTTTAATTATCCGCAGATACAATCTTCCACATTCAATACCAATGTGGGTGACAATTATGAAAACGCTACTGTTGACCGGCGCTACCGGCTTTCTCGGTGGTGCAGTTCTTGAAAAATTACTGATTGAAAATCAGTCTATTAATTATCTTTTACTGGTGCGCGCTGATGATGCACAGCAAGGGTTGGCCCGTATTCGCACGAATATGGAAAAGTTTAATATCGACGCGAACCTGCTGTCTAAAATTACGATAGAAAATATATTGTTGGGCGACCTTTCCGAGCCGGCCGACTTTTTAACTGACGCACGTATTAACAATGTCACGCACGTTATTAACTGCGCGGCCGTTGCTTCATTTGGTAATAACCCGCTCATTTGGAAGGTAAACGTAGAAGGCACCCTGGCCTTTGCCGAAAGAATGGCGCAGGTGCCGGGATTAAAACGCTTCCTGCACGTCGGTACCGCCATGTCCTGTTCGCCGGAACCGGGTTCGCTGGTGGCTGAGAGCGGCGAGTTTGAGGAAGATGCCGAGCACCTGGTGGAATATACGCGTTCCAAATCCACCATCGAACAACTGATGCGCCAACGCTGCCCGCAAATGCCGCTGACCATCGCTCGTCCGTCGATCGTGGTGGGGCACACCCGCCTGGGCTGCCAGCCTTCGAGCAGCATTTTCTGGGTGTTTGGCATGGCGCTGATGCTGCGCAAGTTTATGTGCTCGCTGCAGGACAATATCGACGTGATCCCGGTGGATTACTGCGCGGATGCGCTGGTAATGCTGATGAACAGCGAAACGCTGGAGAACGACGTTTATCACATCTCTGCCGGTGAGGAGAGCAGCGTCAGCTTTGCTGAAATTGACAACGCCATGGCGGTGGCCCTGGAAAAGGCGCCGGTGGGCGATGAGTATGCGCAGGTAACCTATGACGCGCTGGTGAAAATGCGCCGTCAGCTGAAAGACATTTTCGGCCCGTGCAACGAGCGGCTGATGCTGAAGGCGATGCGCCTGTACGGATCGTTCGCCATGCTCAACGTGCGTTTCAGCAACGAGAAAATCCTCAAGCTGGGCATGCCGAAGCCGCCGCGTTTCACCGACTACATCGCCGGTTGCGTGCAGTCGACCCGCGGGCTGTCTATCCAGCAGCAGATGGTGGTGGACTTCAAATAACCGCCGGGCGCAGCGGGCGCCCGACGTTGTCGTCCGTTACCAGGACGAAGAGGACCAGAAGACGCGGCCGAGCACCACCAGTTGCTCTTTGCGCTGCTGATAGCTGAGGTGCTCGTCCTGGTACTCTTCCCGGTTGAGGGAGCGGATGATGACGCCGCCGTCCGGCTGCTCGATCAGCACCTTCACCCGCAGCAAATTGCCGTGGCGGATGGCGTAGGTCTTGCCTTCGCGGATGCGCGTGTCGTCGGTGTTGATGCCGACCACGTCGCCGTCCTGCAGGCGCGGCTCCATGCTGGAGCCGGAGATGCGAATAATGCGCGCGGCGTTGACCGCCACCCCCATCTTGTGCAGATAGTAACGGCGGAAGATCAGCGAAAATTCCTCGCGATCGACGATTTCATAGCAGCCGTCGCCGGCGGAAAAATCAATATCCAGCAGCGGGATCTCCACAAACTCTTCCTTGTCCTGTTCGGTATCTTCCCATACCACCGGTTTTAAACGGGCGGGCTGGAAGTCCGACTCCGCCGCCACGTTGTCAAACGGGCGCACCAGCTGCTTTTCATGAAACACGTCGAACCAGCCCTTGGGCAAATTCAGCCTGGCCTCGATCCGCCTGGCCAGATTGTCGCCAAGATTGCGGGAGGATTTTTCCCCGATGATTTGGCTCAGCGTTGGCGCGGAAGACTCAACCAGCGTGGCGAATTCATTCTGGTTGACGCCTTGCCGGGCGTAGCGGGCCATCAATTCGCGCAGATTGTTGCGCCTGATTTCTTTAGTTTCCATCGTGCAATGATCGCACTCTTTAGCAAAAAGGTAAATAACGATTTTGCTAAAAAACACTTGCGCATGATTTAGCAATTAGCTAAAACAAAAAGGGTGAGCCAAGGGTTCACCTGTGCGGGGCGGCCTGTCATGATGAGGGGCCGCTCAGTGAAATCAAACGAGAGAGGGACTTTACGATGTACAAGATTGATTACAATAGCTACCGATCGGTCGCCAGCTTCGGCCACCGCGTGCGTTTTCTGGTGCTGCACTACACGGCGCAAAACTTCGCTGACTCGGTGAAGTCGTTGACCGGAAAATCGGTCAGCGCGCACTATCTGGTGCCGGATCCGACCGAGGCCACCTATCAGGCCGCCGGCTTCAGCGGCGTGCGCATTTTCAACCTGGTGGACGAGAACGAGCGCGCCTGGCATGCCGGCACCAGCCAATGGGGCACCCGCAGCAATATCAACGACACCTCGATCGGCATCGAGATCGTTAACCTGGCGAGCGGTGACGGTGAAAACATCACCTTCCCGCCGTTCAATCCGCAGCAGATCGAGGCGGTCACCCAGCTGGCGCAGAATATCCTGCAGCGTTATCCGGACATCTCGCCGGTGAACGTGGTGGCGCACTCCGACATTGCGCCGGGCCGCAAGAGCGATCCGGGCCCGCAGTTCCCGTGGCAGCAGCTGTATCAGGCCGGCGTCGGCGCCTGGTATGACGAAGCGACCAAGCAGCAGCGCCAGCAGGAATACTGCCGTCAGGGGCTGCCGGCGCAGGCCGATCTGCTGAAACTGTTCGCCCAATACGGCTACGACACCTCGGCGGCGAACACTGCAGAGGGCTATCGCCAACTGGTGCGCGCGTTCCAGCTGCACTTCCGTCAGCAGAAGTATGACGGCGTGATGGATGTCGAAACCGCCGCCGTTCTGCGCGCGCTGGTCGACAAGTACGCCGCCTGAGCCTGACCGCGAATGGGGGACGCCTCATTCGCCTTTTCCTTGCCGGGCTTCCTCCGCTAAAATGGCGGCCTGGATGGTCTTTATCGGAGGCATCGTGCGCCTCGATCGAAAAATCTCTTCCCTTGAATTGCTGACCTATCGCCACTATCGCATCGTTCACGGCGTGCGTATTGGGCTGGCGTTTATTCTGACCTTTCTGCTGATCCGCTTGCTGGCGGTGCCCGAAGGCACCTGGCCGCTGATCACCCTGGTGGTGGTGATGGGGCCGATCTCGTTTTGGGGCAACGTGCTGCAGCGGGCGCTGCAACGCATTGCCGGCACGGTGTTCGGCGCCGCGTCCGGCCTGATTGCCCTGTATCTGGAGCTCTATTCGCTGCCGTTGATGTTGGTCTGGTGCGGCGTGGTAATGTTCGTCTGCGGCTACCTGACGCTCGGCAAACGGCCGTATATGGCGCTGCTGGTGGGGATCACGCTGGCGGTGGTGTGCGGCGCGGGCGCCGGTGACATGCATACCGCGCTGTGGCGCAGCGGCGACGTGATCTTCGGCTCGTTGCTGGCGCTGCTGTTCACCAGCATCTACCCACAGCGCGCCTATATTCTGTGGCGCATGCACATGGCGGACTGCCTGCAAACCGCCGCCCGCCTCTACGGCGCCTATTTTTCGCCGAACGTCATTGAGCGGCCGCGGCTGGAGCCGCAGCTCAAGGATCTGTTGAATCAGGTGGTGAAGCTGCGCAGCCTGATCGTGCCTGCCAGCAAGGAAACCCGCATTCCCAAAGCGGTGTTCGAAGCGGTGCAAACCCTCAGCCGCAATCTGGTGTGTACGCTGGAGCTGATGGCCGACGCCTACTGGGCCTCGCGCGAAACGCACTTCATCATGTTGAACGCCCGCACGCTGCGCAGTACCCAGCTGCTGACGCTGAGCTCGCTGGAATCGCTGGCGGTGCTGATGCGCGAAGGGCCGCAGGCGCAGCGGCAGGCGGCGGCGGGGCAGCTGGTGGAGATCGCCGGCGAGCTGAAAACGCTGATGCAGGAGGTGAGCCTCGGCCAGCACGGCGAAGCGCCGATTTACGGCTATGTCTGGCTCAGCATGGAGCTGGCGCAACAGCTGGAGGAGTTGGGGGATCTGCTCCAGGTTTGCACCGCCGCCGGGCGTGAATAAGGGGTCAGATCATGAAGGCGGCGCTTTGGGTTTTGGCCGCCGGGGCAAAGTGGGTAAGATAAGGCAATCACTGTTGTGCCGGACCGCCACAAACCTGTATCTTGGTGCCATGTGGCCGTAAGCAAATGAATCTGTGTATTACTAAAGCAAGGGTATAAAGATGGATAATGCAAATAAGCCAAGTTTCCAGGACGTGCTGGAGTTTGTGCGTATGTTCCGCCGCAAGAACAAGCTGCAACGCGAGATCGTCGACAACGAAAAGAAAATTCGTGATAACCAGAAGCGCGTGCTGCTGCTCGACAACCTGAGCGAGTACATCAAGCCCGGCATGAGCATTGAAGACATTCAGGGCATCATCGCCAACATGCGTAGCGACTACGAAGATCGCGTTGATGACTACATCATCAAAAATGCCGATCTGTCCAAAGAGCGCCGCGAGCTGTCCAAAAAGCTGAAGGCGATGGGCGAAGTGAAGTAACCCGCTTTATCGGGCCGGGCGTCCTGCCTGGCCCGTATCCTTATCCCGCCTGATTTCCCGTTCTTGCTGACACTGCCGTTTCCGTTGGGGGCGTTCCCCGGCGGCCGAAGGCGCCTCCCCATCCTGCCCGATCTGCAGGTGACCGCCGGGGAACGCTTGTTACTGCTCCGCGCCGTACATGTCGAAGTCGAAATACTTGTCGTTGATTTTCTTGTAAGTGCCGTTGGCACGGATCGCCTGCAGCGCGTCGTTGAAGGCGCCAAGCAGCGCGGTATCGTCTTTGCGCACCCCGATGCCGTCGCCGACGCCGAAGTATTTGCTGTCGGTCAGTTCGGCGCCGATAAAGGCAAAGTCTTTGCCGCCGGGCGTTTTGAAGAACTCGCTGGCGCTGACGCTGGCCAGCAGCGACGCATCCAGCCGGCCGTTGGCCAAATCTTCGTTCACTTCCTGCTGGCTTTGGTAAGCCACCACGTTAACGCCGGCCGGGCGCCATAGCGCGTTGGCGTAGGCCTCCTGGCTGGAGCCTTGCTGCACGCCGACCGATTTGCCCTTCAGCGAGGCGGCGGTCGGTTGCAGGCTGCTGCCCTTATGCGCCACCAGCCGCGCCGGGGCGTTGGAGACTTTGCTGGAGAAGGCGATCTGCTGCCGGCGCTGCGGCGTGATGGTCATCGACGAGGCGATGGCGTCGAACTTCTTCGCCTGCAGGCCGGGGATCATGCCGTCCCAACTGCTTTCCACCCACACGCATTTGGCCTGCATCTGGTCGCACAGCGCCTGGGCGATATCGACGCCGAAGCCGGTCAGCTTGCCCTGCGGGTTTTTATACTCCAGCGGCGGAAAGGTGGGATCGATGCCCAGCTTGATCACTTTGCCGCTAAATTCACCGCTCAGCGCGGGAAAACTCGCGGCCAGCGGCAGCAACAACAACAGCCCTTTGATGGTTTTCATGTCATTTCCTCAGCGTTGGCGATTAAACCGCAGGGCGAGCTAAAAAACGCTCGACCAATTTGACCCAGTAGGTGGCGCCCAGCGACAGACTGTCGTCATTGAAGTCATAACCGGGGTTGTGCAGGGAATTGCCCGGCGTAGCGGGGCCGTTGCCGATCGAGATGTAGCTGCCCGGGCACTTTTCCAGCATAAAGGCGAAATCTTCGCTGGCGGTAAACGGCCGCAGCGTGGGGATAACCCGGCTCTCTCCGGCCCATTCCAGGGCTACGGCACGCGCCAGCTCGGTTTCTGCCGGGTGGTTCACCAGCACCGGGTAGCCGTGCTGATAGTCGATCTCCGCGCGGGCGCCGAAGCTGGCGGCCTGCGCCGTGACCAGCTCGGTGATGCGCTGCTCCAGCCGCTCACGCACCGCCGCCGTCAGCGCGCGCACGCTGAGCGTCAGGGTGGCGGTCGCCGGGATCACGTTGGCGGCCTGGCCGGCCTGCATTGCCCCCACGGTGACGATCGCCGTTTCCTGCGGATCGATATTGCGCGCCACGATGGTTTGCAGGCTCATGACGATGGCCGCGCAGGCCACTACCGGATCGACGGTGCTCTGCGGCACCGCGCCGTGGCCGCCGTGGCCGTGTAGGGTGATGTGTACCGTATCGGCCGAGCACATAAAGGGGCCGCTGGCGAAGCCCAGGTGGCCGGTAGGGAAGCCGGGCACGTTGTGCATGGCGAACACCGCGTCGCAGGGGAAGCGCTCAAACAGGCCGTCTTCGATCATCACTCTGGCGCCGCCGCCGCCTTCTTCCGCCGGCTGAAAGATCAGGTGCAGGGTGCCGCTGAAGTTCGGCTGCTGCGCCAGATAGCGCGCCGCCGCCAACAGCATGGCGGTGTGCCCGTCGTGGCCGCAGGCGTGCATCACCCCGGCATGGGTGCTGGCGTGCGGCAAGCCGGTTGTTTCGGCAATCGGCAGGGCGTCCATGTCGGCGCGGATGCCGAGCGATTTTCCCGGCCCACGTTGCAGTGTGGCGACAACGCCGGTTTGTCCTATGCCGCGCGTGACGCGGTAACCCCATTCCGCCAGCCGTTGCGCCACCAGATCCGAGGTGGCGAACTCCTGGAATCCCAGCTCCGGGTGGGCGTGAAGGTGGCGGCGAAGGGCGACCATCTCATCATGAACGGCGGCGATATCAGGCAGTACCAGTGAATGCATCATCACGATCTCCGGCAAAGGGCCCCGGCTAACGGGCACGGAACGGGGCAGAGGGATAGGCATCGAGACTAGCAAACTCCGTTTTTGCTGGGTAGCCGCCGTTCGGTTATGCTGACAACCGATGATTGTCAGGAGGTGAACATGAAACTGCACCAACTGCAGGCGCTGGTGGCCAGCGCCGACAGCGGCAGCATTCGCGCGGCGGCGCGGCATCTGGGGCTGTCGCAGGCGGCGGTGACCCGCGCGCTGCGCGAACTGGAGCAGGAGCAGGCGCTGCCGCTGCTGATCCGCACCCCGACCGGGCTGGGCTTTACCCCCTACGGCAAAACCCTGTTGGCGCACGCCCGGCTGGTGTTGAACCAGCTGGAGCAGGCGCAGGGCGAAATGGCGGCGCTGCGCGGGCGAACGGCGGATCTGGTCAAGGCGGCGATCACCCCGTGGCTGATGTTGACGGTGCTGCCGCCGGCGGTGATGGCATTTCGCAGCAAGGTGCCGGCGGTGCGGCTGGAACTGTCGGAAAGCCTGATGGCCAACGCCCAGTCGCAGCTGCGCGAGGGCACGATGGATTTCGCCATCACGCCGCTGCCGGCGTCGTCGGCGCCGCAGGAGTTCCACTGCGAGCCGCTGCTGGAGTATGAAACGGCGTACATGGTGCGGCGCGGCCACCCGCTGGCGCACAGCACCTCGCTGCATCAGCTGCTGGAGCAGGATTGGGTGATGAGCTATACCCAGGAAAGTTTCGATGCGCTGCTCGACGAGGTGTTCCACCGCCACGGTGCGTGCCTGCCGCGCCAGCGCATTATCCAGGCGCATTCGTTCGGCATGCTGCAGGCGCTGGTGGAGTCCGCCGAGATGTGTACCTGGTGCCCGCGGCCGATCGCCGCGCTGCCGCAGTTCGCCTCCCGCGTGCAACCGTTGGCGCTGCGGGAGGGCTGCCAACCGGCGCAGCTGAATATCGTCACCCGGCGCAACAGCATTCTGAGCGCCGCCGCCCATACGTTTATCGATACGCTGGTGCGCACCCTGCGCCAGCAGGTGCGATCGTCGCGGCCGGAAGATCGACAGATCTACGATCGCGTGCGCCTGCTGATTTAGCGGATCCCCCCGGATCGCCGATCCCGTAAATGGGATCGCGATCCGCATTTGTAGCATTTTTAGCCGCAATGTTAACGAACTGTGATTTTGCTCAAATAATTATTTTTGCAGCTTTGGTTATATGTCGCTCTATGTTCACGTTGTCATTTTGATTTTTCCTAGGTGTTTAATGGTTAATTTATTGAAATATATAATTTTATAACGCTGGTTGTTTTTTATTAGACAAAAATGACAACGTCAACATTAAGAGAATTCAAGCGTTTAACGAGTGTATTGGAGGAAGAGATGAGCCAGTTGCCGGAAAAAATGCGCGCGGTCGTTTGCCATGGCCCGCAGGATTATCGTTTCGAACAGGTGCCCACGCCGCTGCCGAAGGCACGCGAGCTGGTGATCAAGGTGGAAGGCTGCGGCATCTGCGCCGGCGACTGCAAATGCAAGAACGGCGCGCAGATGTTTTGGGGGGAGAACCCGTGGGTCAAACCGCCGGTGGTGCCGGGGCATGAGTTCTACGGCCGCATCGCCGCGCTGGGCGAGGGCGCGGAAGGCAAATACCGGCTCGGCGAGCGGGTGATCGCCGAGCAGATCGTGCCGTGCTGGGAGTGCCGTTACTGCAAATCCGGCAGCTACTGGATGTGTGAGACGCATAACATTTACGGCTTCCAGAAAGACGTGGCGGAGGGCGGCATGGCGGAGTACATGCGTTTTTCCGAGAACGCCATCGTGCACAAGATCCCGGAAAGCCTGAGCCATGAAGACGCGGTATTGATTGAGCCGATGGCCTGCGCCATTCACACCGTGGCGCGCGGCGACATCCAGCTGGACGACGTGGTGGTGCTGGCCGGCGCCGGGCCGCTCGGGCTGTGCATGGTGCAGGTGGCGCGCCTGAAAACGCCGAAGAAACTGATCGTGATCGACGCCATCGACGAGCGGCTGGCGCTGGCGAAGGAGTTCGGCGCCGACGTGGTGATCAACCCGCTGAAGGAAGACGCCGACCAGATCGTCAAATCGCTGACCGGCGGCTATGGCTGCGACGTCTACATTGAGGCCACCGGCGCGCCGATCGGCGTCACCCAGGGGCTGCAGATGATTCGCAAGCTGGGCCGCTTCGTGGAGTTCAGTGTGTTCGGTAAGGAAACCACCGTCGATTGGTCCATCATCGGCGATCGCAAAGAGCTGGACATTCGCGGCGCGCACCTGGCGCCCTACAGCTACGAAATCGCCATCGATCTGTTCGAGCGCGGGCTGGTGACCTCAAGCGGCGTGGTTACCCACAGCTATTCATTGAACGACTGGGATGAAGCCTTCGCCCTGGCGGACTCGACCGACTCCATCAAGGTGATCCTGGTTCCCTGACCCTCCCGCCGTACCGCTGTTGCAGTCACGATCGCCGGTCCATCCGCAATGGGGGGCCGGCCGGTCGGCCAAGCGTAAAGACATGCTGTTGCTCTGATAACCACAACAAGAAGCTTCCCTACAGGAGAATTGGCTATGTTTTCATTATTCAAAAAGACCCTGCCTTTTATCGTCGCCGGTGGAATGTTGGCGGCCAGCCATGTGGCGCTGGCCAAGCAAATCACTATCGGCATGTCGTTCCAGGAAATGAACAACGACTACTTCGTCACCATGAAGCAGGCACTGGATCAGGCGGCGGCGGATATCGGTGCCAAGGTGTACGTGGCCGATGCGCGCCATGACGTCGCCAAACAGATCGGCGACGTGGAAGACATGCTGCAGAAGAAGGTGGATATCCTGCTGATCAACCCGACCGATTCGGTGGGGGTGCAGTCGGCGGTGATCTCCGCCCATAAGGCCGGCGCGGTGGTGGTAGCGATCGACGCGCAGGCGGAAGGGCCGCTGGACTCGTTCGTCGGCTCGGAAAACTACGACGCTGGCTTCCAGGCGGGCGAGTACCTGGCGAAAGCGCTGGGCGGCAAAGGCAAGGTGGCGATCCTCGACGGCATCCCAGTGGTGCCGATCCTGGAGCGTGTGCGCGGCTTTGAAGCGGCGATGAAGAAATACCCCGACATCAAGATCGTCACCAAGCAAAACGGCAAGCAGGAGCGTGACACCGCGCTGACCGTGACCGAAAACATGCTGCAGTCGGCGCCGGATCTGGCGGGCATCTTCAGCGTCAACGACGTCGGCGCGCTCGGCGCCCTGGCGGCGATCGAAAGCAACGGCGCCAAGGTCAAGCTGGTGAGCGTCGACGGTCAGCCGGAAGCCATCAAAGAGATCCTCAAGCCGAACTCGCCGTTCATCGCCACTTCGGCGCAGTTCCCGCGCGACCAGCTGCGCATCGCGCTCGGCATTGCGCTGGCCCGCTACTGGGGCGCCACGGTGCCGAAAACCGTGCCGGTCAAAGTGAAGCTGATCGACCGCAGCAATGCGGCCGGCTTTAGCTGGTAACAGCGGCCGGGTTCGCCCCGCTGCGGCGGGGCGTTCGGCGCGGAGGGCAATGCGGTGACACCTTTACTGGAACTGAAGCGAATAAAAAAGAGCTTTCCCGGCGTGAAGGCGCTGGACGGCATCGATCTGGCCATTCAACGCGGCGAAGTGCACGCCCTGCTGGGCGAAAACGGCGCCGGCAAATCGACGCTGGTGAAAATCATGTGCGGTATCTATCAGCCGGACGAGGGCGATATTTTTATTGACGGCGAGCAGCGCCGCTTTAACAACTATCGCCAGGCGATCGAGGCGGGGGTCGGCATTATTTTTCAGGAATTCTCGTTGATTCCCTATATGAGCGCCATCGACAACATCTTCCTCAACCGGGAGATCAGGAACCGCTGGGGCCTGCTGGATCGGCGGGCGATGCGGCGCAAGGCCGAGGCGATTTTCAAGCGGCTGACGGTGGCTATCGATCTCGATTGCCCGGTGGAGCAGCTGAGCGTGGCGCAGCAGCAGTTCGTTGAGATCGCCAAGGCGCTGTCGCTGGAGGCGCGGGTGCTGGTGCTGGACGAACCGACCGCCACGCTGACGCCGGGCGAGGCCGAGCACCTGTTCAGCGTGATGAACGATCTGCGGCTGTTGGGCGTGGGCATGGTGTTTATCTCGCACCACCTGGACGAGATCTTCACCATCTGCGATCGCATCACCGTGCTGCGCGACGGCACCTACATCGAAACGCTGGCCACCGGCGACACCAACGTGGAAGAGCTGGTGCGGCTGATGGTCGGGCGCAAAATCGAAAACGCCTTCCCGGTGAAACAGCACCCGGTCGATACCGCGACGGTGCTGCTGGAGGCGGAGATCCAGCGCGAGAAGCACGGCACGACGGACCGTTTCCGGCTGCACAAGGGCGAGATCCTCAGCTTCGCCGGGCTGGTAGGCTCCGGGCGCACCGAGACCGTCTCCGCGCTGATCGGCGCCAGCCGCTGCCACCGCAAACGCGTCAGCCTCGGCGGCCAACCGGCGGCGCTGCGCTCTCCGGCGCAGGCGCTGGCGCAGGGTATCGGCCTGCTGCCGGAGAGCCGCAAAACCGAGGGCCTGGTGCTGCCGTTCTCGGTGGCGCAGAACATCACCCTCAACCGGCACCACCGGCGCGGCAAGATCTTCGTCAGCGCCCGCAAGGATCGCGACGTGGTGCAGCGGCTGATTCGCGCCGTGGGGGTGAAAACCCCGGACGCCGAGACCGCAGTCAGCACCCTGAGCGGCGGCAACCAGCAGAAGGTGGTGATCGCCCGCTGGCTCAACAACGACTGCAACATCCTGATCTTCGACGAGCCGACGCGCGGCATCGACGTGGGCGCCAAGGCCGAGATCTACCAGCTGATGCAGCAACTGACCCAGCAGGGCATCTCCATCATCATGATTTCCTCCGAACTGCCGGAGATCATCGGCGTGTGCGACCGCGTGCTGGTGTTTCGCGGCGGCCACATCGTTGCCGAGCTGACCGGCGACGACATCGAATCCAACCACATCATGCTTCACGCGACCGGGAGTGCCTTATGATCGGAATTGAACAACCCGCCGTGGCGCGCCGCGCCGCCGGCCCCAGCCTCGGCAAGCGCTGGGAAAAACTGCTGCATCACCCGGCGGTCTTGCCGTTTATCGGCTTCGCTGTCTTGTTCGTATTGATGAGCCTGCTGAACGACAGCTTCCTCAGCGTCAACAACCTGACCAACGTGGCGCGCCAAGTGTCGATCAACGCCATCATCGCGGTGGGCATGACCTGCGCCATCCTGACCGGCGGTATCGATCTCTCGGTGGGGCCGGTGATGGCGCTGGCCGGCTCGGTCGCCGCCGGGCTGATGCTGGCGGCGGTGCCCATTCCGCTGGCGATGGTGGCGGCGCTGGCGGTCGGCGCGTTGTTCGGCCTGGCCAACGGCGCCTGCATCGCCTACCTGCGCATGCCGCCGATCATCGTCACCCTGGCGTCGATGGGCATCGCCCGCGGCCTGGCGCTGCTCTATACCGGCGGCTACCCGATCTCCGGCCTGCCCGACGTCTTCGCGTTCTTCGGCCGCGGCACGGTGCTGGGCATTCAGGTGCCGATCCTGATCATGCTCGGCGTGTACCTGCTGGCCTGGCTGATGCTTAACCAGCTGCCGTTCGGCCGCTACGTCTATGCAATGGGCGGCAACGAAGAGGCGGCGCGCCTGAGCGGCATCCGCGTGCCGCGCTACAAGATGCTGGTGTACGTGATCAGCGGCCTGACCGCCGCGCTGGCCGGGCTGGTGCTGACCTCGCGCCTGATGAGCGGGCAGCCCAACGCCGGCGAAGGCTTCGAGCTGGACGCCATCGCCGCCGTAGTGCTGGGCGGGGCGGCGATCTCCGGCGGGCGCGGCGCCATCGTCGGCACGCTGGTGGGGGCGATGATGCTCGGGGTGCTCAACAACGGCCTCAATCTGATGAACGTGTCGCCATATATCCAGAACGTGGTGAAGGGCGGCATCATCCTGGCCGCCATCTACCTCAGCTCCGTGCGGCGCAAATAGGAGGCGCGATGTCAGTCTTTCTTGGCATAGACGTCGGCGGCACGGTGATCAAGGCCGGGCTGTACCGGGCAAACGGTGAAGAGTTGGCGATCGCCGAGCGCGACGGCGCGGCGATTGCCGCCCAGCCGGGCTTCAGCGAACGCAATATGGACGCGCTGTGGGATGACGTCTGCGCGGCGATCCGCCAGACGCTGCACGCGGCGGGGCTGGAGGCCGGGCAGGTGCGCGGCGTCAGTTTCTCGGCGCACGGCAAAGGGCTGTACGCCATCGATCGCCACGGCAAACCGGTCGGCAACGGCATCCTCTCTTCGGACAACCGCGCGGCGGCCACGGCGGCTGAGCTGCGCCGCGCCGGGGTGGACGCGCAGACCTATCCGCGCAGCCTGCAGCCGCTGTGGCCCAGCCACCCGGCGCTGCTGCTGCGCTGGCTGAAGCAGCGGCAACCGGCGCAGTACGCCGTCGTCGATCGCATCCTGATGGCGCACGACTACCTGCGCTTTCGCCTCACCGGCGAGGCGGCGGCCGAGGTGACCAACATCTCCGGCAGCAACCTGTTTAACCAGCACAGCGGCGCTTACGATCCGGCGCTGATGGCGGCCTTCGGCATCGAAGAGGCGCAGGAGAAGACCGCGCCGGTGATCGGCTCGGCGCAGCTGGCCGGGCGGGTGACGGCCGCTGCAGCGGCGCAGTGCGGCCTGCGAACGGGCACTGCGGTGTACGGCGGCCTGTTCGACGTGGTGGGCGCGGCGCTCAGCTCCGGCGTGGCCGACGATCGCACGCTCAGCGCGGTGGCGGGCACCTGGTCGATCGCCACCTGCGTGACCGAGCGCATCATTCCCGCCGATTACCCCTACGCCTGGGGGCGCTACTGCATCGACGGCCGCTATTTCGTGCACGAAGGCAGCCCGACCTCGGCCGGTAACCTGGCCTGGTTCCTGCGCCAGTTCTGCGCCGACGACCGGCAGCGCTATGCCCAGTTCAACGCCTGGGTGGCCGAGCGCCGCGAGCAGCCCAGCGGGCTGCTGTTCCTGCCTTATCTGTACGGTTCCAACCTCGGCGGCAACACGCCGGGCGGGCTGATCGGCCTGAGCGCCCACCACGAGATGGCGGACGTGGTGCAGGCGATCTACCAGGGCATCGTGTTCTCGCACCTGATCCATCAGGAGCGCATGGTGCAGCTGAATCCGCGCATCGAGCGGGTGCGCATGACCGGCGGGCCGACGCAGTCAGAGGTCTGGATGCAGATGTACGCCGACGCCGGCAACCTGCCGCTTGAGGTGGTGGAAACGCGGCAAAGCGGCTGCCGCGCCGCCGCCTTGTGCGCCGCCGTCGGCGCCGGGGAGTACGCCGGGTTCGCCGAAGCGATCGCCGCCGCGCCGCCCAAGCTGCGCTGTTATTATCCCGCGACCGCCGCCCACCGGCGCCTGCGCGCCCAGCAGGCGCGCTATCTGGCGGTCGCTCAGGCTTTGAGTGAGGTGACTGATGCAAACGACTAACGCCGCCTGTCTGGGGCTGTATGAAAAGGCGCTGCCCGCCGATCTGGGCTGGCCGCAGCGGCTGGCCACCGCCGCCGAGCTGGGCTTTGAGTTCGTGGAGATGTCTATAGACGAGCAGCCGGCGCGCCAGCAGCGGCTGGACTGGGATCGCCGCCAGCGGCTGGCGTTTATCCAGGCGCGGCTCGACAGCGGGGTGACGGTGCCGAGCCTGTGCCTGTCGGCGCACCGGCGCGATCCGTTCGGCAGCGCCGACGCCGCCACCCGCGAACGGGCGCGGGTGCTGATGAGCAAGGCGCTGGAACTGGCGACGGATCTCGGCATCCGCAACATCCAGCTGGCGGGCTACGACGTCTATTACGAACCGGCCGATCGCCACAGCCGCGAGCGCTTTATCGAGGGCATGCAGTGGGCGGTGGCGCAGGCCGCCAGGGCGCAGGTGATGCTGTCGGTGGAGGTGATGGACACGCCGTTCATCAACAGCATCAGCAAATGGTGCGACATCGCCCGCCACGTTAACAGCCCGTGGTTCACGGTGTATCCCGATCTCGGCAACCTCAGCGCCTGGGGCAACGACGTCGCCGCCGAGCTGGCGCTGGGCATCGGCAGCATTACCGCCATACACCTCAAAGACACCGTGGCGGTGGGGCCGGGCAGCGCCGGGCAGTTCCGCGACGTGCCGTTCGGCGAAGGCTGCGTGGATTTCGCCCACGCTTTTTCCGTGCTCAACGCGCTCGGCTATCGCGGCCCCTACCTGCTGGAGATGTGGGCGCGCGAAGACGGGCAGGATAAGCAACGCATCGCCCAGGCCAAGGCCTGGCTCGAACAACAAATGAATGAGGGAGGCATCGCATGCTGAACGAACTCAAGCGGCAGGTGCTGGCCGCCAACCTCAGCCTGCCGGCATACGGGCTGGTGACCTTTACCTGGGGCAACGTCTCGGCGATCGACCGCCAGAGCGGGCTGGTGGTGATCAAGCCTTCGGGCATCGCCTACGAGGCGATGACGCTGGAGGATCTGGTGGTGGTGGATCTGGAGGGCAAGGTGCGCGAAGGGCACCGCAAGCCCTCATCCGACACCGCCACCCATCTGGCGCTGTACCGCGCCTTCGCCGATATCGGCGGCGTGGTGCACACCCACAGCCGCAACGCCACCATTTGGGCGCAGGCCGGGCAGCCGATCCCGGCGCTGGGCACCACCCACGCCGACTACTTTTACGGCGACATTCCCTGCACCCGGCCGATGAGCGAGGCGGAGATCGCCGGCGATTACGAGGGGGAAACCGGCAAGGTGATTATCGAGACCTTCAATCAGGCTGGGCGCGATCCGCAGCAGGTGCCGGGGGTGCTGGTATACTCCCACGGCCCGTTTGCCTGGGGCAAGGACGCGGCGGATGCGGTGCACAACGCGGTGGTGCTGGAAGAGGTAGCGATCATGGCGATGGCGACTCGCCAGCTGGCGCCGGCCATCGCCCCGATGCAGCCGGAGCTATTGGACAAACATTTCCTGCGCAAGCACGGCAAACACGCCTACTACGGGCAATAGCGCCCGTCAGCGATTCAACAGCGAGCCGGTGAAGAACTCTCTGCGCACCGGCAGCTCGCCGCGCGGGCTGTTAATGGCGCTGAACAGCAGCTCCGCGGCGATCTCCCCCAGTTTTTGCGTATCGTGATACACCCCCGGAATGTGCAGGCCGTAAGCGCCGGCGCGCGGCGGCTCGTCTATCGAAAAGAACTTCACCTGCTGATAGAGGCCCATCTCGTGGCAGATGGCGATGGCACCCAGCGTGATGATGCCGTTCAGGCCGATGATGTAATCCGGGCGGTTCTCCGGCTGCGCCAGATAGGCGCGCACCTCGCTCTCTTGCGAGGTGAAATCATAGTCACCGTTGATGATATGAATCTCACGCCCGCTGCCCTGCAAGGCCGCGACGATGCCGGCGGTGCGCGTTAAGGTTATTTCCGAATCCGCCGGGCCGCCGATAATCAGCAGCTTCTGCTCCGGCTGCTCCGCCAGATAACGCCCGGCCAGCACGCCGATTTCGCGGTTATCGAGGAACACGCCGCTCAGCTGCTGATCGTAAAGATCGCGGTCGATAAGGATCAGCGGCACGCCGTACACCTCGGCCAGCTCGAGATAGGCGGGGCGGTAGCGCTTGTCGTCGCGCACCGCCGACAGCAGGATGCCGCGCGCCTTGTAGCCGAACAGCGCCTGAATGGCGCGCATTTCCGCCTCTTCGCTGCCGTCGGTGTCGAACAGCATGATCTGGTAGCCCTGCTGGCGCGCAATGCGCGACACGGTCTTGATCAGGCCGGAATAGAACGGGTTGTACATGCTGCTGGTGACGATGCCGATAATCTGGCTGCTGCTGCTTTTCAGCCCCTGCGCGAAGGCGTTGGGCACATAGTTCAGCTCTTTGGCGATGGCGTGAATGCGCTCGCGGGTTTCCGGCTTGACCAGCTCGGGCTTATTGAAGGCGCGGGAAACGGTGATATTGGTCACCCTGGCGCGGCGGGCGATATCCACGATAGTGGCATTGGGATTGGCTTTCGACACCGTCTTTCCTTGCGTTATGCCTCAACAGATCCCTTATTGTAGGGAAAGGGCGGAGGCGGTGCTAGGGGGGAGTTGGGAGGAGGGAAAATAATGGAATGAATATAGAGGTAATAATGTCGTTAGTTTATTAATTGTAAGTTTAATTATTTTATGTGGCTATATTTTGTTGGCGGGGAGTTTGATAAGGTGTGTTTCATGGTCGAAGTTAGGTAACAATGGCTGCTTTGTGCCAGAAGCGGACGTTGAAGTGCCAGAGACTCTCTAAAAGTTGATGGTTTGTTTTGCAGTGATACTTACATGGCATTGTCGGTAATGATTTGGTTAATGAAGTCTCGCAAGCTTTCTGCGCACCTTTATCCATCCTACCAATTTCTCCTGACAGTTCTTAAGGCTCCAATAGGCTCGCATTTTTAGTGATACAGGAAGAGGCTAAATTCATATTGCTGACAGTGAAATCTTCTTTGATGGGAACGAAAAAGGATCTATTGATTATCCTTTTCTATCAGCAATATAAGTATCCTGGAACGCTCTGATCCATGGCGTTTTTCGTTATATCTAGTCCAGCATGTTTTCTCTTTCCTGTAAATTAAGCAGGACTGACGAGACATAATTATCATTTATCCCCCAGGTCGTTAGTGTGGTATTCAAGCGATCCACATACTCTCGGTTCGTCCCTAACTCCCCGCATGCCTGAGAGATAAACTCAACAGAGGTTACAGCAGAGCTGTCGGATTCATAACAGGGATGCTGGCGGTCGGAAACAAACGTTAAGGCTTTTATTGCTTCCCCGGTGCTAGTGAGTGCATCTGTCCAGACTGGCTTGTACAAGCCGGCAATCATTTCGCGCATCCAGATAATGCTGAGCTCACTTTCCAGCGAGCATTCCGGGAGCCTGAAAATCATACCTTCCGTCATGCCGCCTTCATCCAGAGACAACATTCTTCCCGGATACTCTGGCGTTGCTCTGCCGGTCAGTAATCGTATGCAGAAACGTCGTTGCCATCCCTCGATCCTAGCTCGCTGCATTTCTTCTATCGCAATGGTGGGATTCCACATTAAAGAACCGTACGCGAATAGCCAGACGGGCGCCCCGGCGGGGCGCTCTTCAAGGATGGATTGCATTGAGGCTCTCAGCATCTCAGCGCTCCAGTATCCTTTGCTGGCAACTAACTCCTCGTGATAACGGAGAAAATTGCCGTTTCGCATTGACTGTCTGCTGAGCATAAATTTACCTTTGTTTCTGTTCCTGAATCTTTGCTTTGGAATCAATAAACCAGCGCTTTTAATTCATCCACTGCGCGAAGCATTCTTTTTTCAAATTCCGGAGAAGGTTGATGGCCATCAAAATCATTCGTAGTGGCAAACAACGTCGTTGTTGCGACACGCGCCCGTAAATAGGTAAATAATGGCCGCAACTGGTACTCGGGCATTAATGCGTGACGATCGGAACCTCCCGTTGCAGATAATATTACGGGTTTATCGGCAATGGCATCCGGAGGAATGAGATCGAATAAATGTTTGAACATCCCCGGATAACCCGCGTTCCAGGTAGGTACGCCGATGATAAGTGCATCTGCGTTGACGATTTCATCAACCAAAACACCAGCATTCTGGTCGAGATCCTCGATTTTTCTTGCTAATGGCAGGCTTTCACCAAAGTCATTCAGGGTGATAACAGAATGCGTAAATCCAGTTCCGGAAACGAATGCTTCTGTTAAATGACTGACCAGTCCCTCTGTCCTTGAGGGGGTATTTAAAACGCCAGTTAAACCTATTATCTTATTCATGATAGATGCCCCTGCATAACGCAATATTAGCCCTCATTTTTGACGGTGAACCATCCTGGGAAATAATCCATGCGCGACATCTTCCATTCGCTGCCCTCTTTTTTCAGCTCAATTTTATAATGTGCGCCGTACAATGCTTCGCCGTCAGCCGTTTTATCTTGCTCCGGAATAATTCGGCCAAGTAAAAATGAGGCAGACTGGCGGTCTTCAGCGATGTCGATTTGCAATGGAACACCGTAATGCTGAATCCAGGGCCAGGGCATTCTGAAGGCTTTTAGTGTTGAGACCAGCATGCGACGCCCTTTCAGTTTTCCCATAGGGGGTAAGTCCGCGCTCGCATCGTCGGAAAATGCGCCGTTAAACAAGCTATAATCCGCCATATCCAGCGCCCATGCGTACTGGAACCAGGCTTCAGAAATTGCGTCTTCATCACTTAAAGGTGTATGCGCTTGCTTGTAGGCGTGCCACGGAGCGTCAATTTCACTGATCAGAGGCGAAACACTGTCCCCTGGCTGCCATTGGCGTTCATAGGGGAAGTGCCAGTGATGCACAATATTCTTGTTACCTTTTAGCCAGTTCATATGGACGCGTACGCGTTCGACAGATCCGCTGAAAGTATTAATCACAATCATTCCGCCGAAATTCACGTCGTCGTTATTCTGCAAACGTGTATCAGTGGTTCTCCCGTAAAAATAGGCGGCGATAGTACTGGATTGGGTTTGTGACCGGACAACTTTATTGGTGGTGTTTACATGTACGGTCATTCCACCCGGAAAGTTATCTTCAAACAGTTGCCTGACGGCAAATTCTCCCGTGGCACTTCCCTGGTGATTACTTTCGTAGACGATATTATCGCCCATAAATGATGGCCAGTGGCGTTTACCTGACCATGCGGTAATCACTTCATCAAGGATGGCGTCAGATTCTTTTAACATCATGAATTTTTTCACTTCCTGAGTATGACTTCGCCACTTTTTCTGTGGGAAGTCGGTTAGTTAAACGTGCTGCATAGCAGATGTACGAAAAATAAAGCTTCTCTGTTAATGGCTTGTTGTTAAGCTAATGCGAAGAGTAATCGAAAATTTGGGGAATGTGATTCCCATATCACGGGAAGCAGGCGCTTCCATGAAGAGAGTGAGCTGATGGAACTGAACCGTATTGGTGATATTGCCGCCTTCGTCGCGGCTGTTGACTCGGGAAGTTACACCCGTGCGTCGTCAAGCGTTGGCCTGTCACGGTCGGCGATTGGCAAAAGCATTACGCGGCTGGAAGCGCAACTGGGTGTGCGTCTTCTTAACAGAACAACACGACAGCTCAGCCTGACGGAAGAAGGGCGAATTATGTATGACCGGTGCAAACAGATTCTGGAGGATCTGGAAGAGGTCGATGCCACTATGGCGCTGCGGCGGGAAAAACCGACGGGCACGCTTCGCCTTACCGCGCCGCTGTCTCTTGGGCAGCGGCATATACTTTCGGTGATCGACAGATTCTTAAAAAAATGGCCAGAATTACGAGCCGATATCGTGTTCAGCGATCGCTATGTTGATTTGATCGAGGAGGGATTTGACATCGCCATTCGTATTGGCGAGCCAAAAGATGACTCCAGGATCTTAACCCGAACCATTGCCACTCAGCACATGGTGACCTGCGCTTCACCGGAATACCTCTCTTTACGCGGCGTACCCGTTGTGCCCGAAGATCTCTCCAGGCACGACACCATCTTTTTCCGCAGCGCCGATAAACGCCGTGTCTGGCGGTATCAAACTCCTGAGGGATACTATCTCTACGACGGGCCGGGGCGAATGGATATCGACAGTTCAGAAGCAATGCTTTCTTCCGCTATCGCCGGGTTTGGCATCATTCAGTTGCCTGATTACCTGGCATTCCAGTCACTGGAATGCGGTGAATTAACCGCCATTCTGACGGAGTTCAAAGTTGACCCTGAACCCGTGAGAATTATTTATCCCAGCAAACGCCATTTATCACCCAGAATACGCGGATTTGTCGACATGATTGCCGAAGACTGGATGGCAAATGGCGTGCCCTGGAAGAGGCCAAAAAATTAGTCTTTAATCTGTTATTTAATTATTCAGACATTAATGTCTGACTTAATCTGCTCCAGTGCTTCCCTGATAATGGGAAGCACTTTCCCGAATGTTTGCTCTAGTATGTGAAAAATTAATATTTGCTTATTATTTTTAACATTCATTCTGGAGTTACAATGACCGCTTTATCTGTATTAGATCTTGTCATGATCGGTGAAGGCAAGGACCTGGCCACCGCGATTCATGAATCCCGTGAACTGGCGGTAACAGTCGAGCAGCACGGTTTCCGCCGCTACTGGATTGCCGAACACCACGATATGCCGGGTATTGGCTCGGCGGCCACCGCTCTTATCATCGCTCAGCTTGCCGCCGCAACTCACACTATCAGGGTTGGCTCCGGCGGCATCATGCTGCCAAATCATGCGCCATTGGTGGTTGCAGAGCAGTTTGGTTCGCTCGATGCTCTCTATCCTGGTCGTATTGATCTCGGTGTCGGTCGTGCGCCGGGGAGTGGTGGTGCCACGGTACGCGCTTTGCGCGGTTTAACGCCAGAGCGAGACTTTAATCAGGATGTCGTGGAGGTCATGGATTATCTGGCCGATAATCATCGACGCCCCGTACGAGCCGTACCGGAACCGCACGATGTACCTGTCTGGATACTTGGCTCCAGCCTTCATGGTGCCGATCTGGCGGCTAAACTTGGGTTGCCGTATGCCTTTGCTTCGCATTTTGCACCTCGCTTCTTAATGCAGGCGATTGCGCATTACCGCAACAATTTCAAGCCGTCACCGCAGTTGGCCAAACCCTACGTTATGGCGGGGGTAAATCTGTTCCTTGGAGACACGAATGAGGAAGCAAAGTACCTCGCCAGTTCACATCAACGATGGATGCTGGACTTACACATGGGACGCCCTGGCTTGCTTCAGCCGCCGATAGATAACTATATCCCCAGCCTGCCATCGCATGAGCTGCAGGTGTTGAACCAGGTGATGGCGTTTACCGCTGCGGGTGATAAGCAGCGAGTCGGCACGTGGTTACGTGAGGTTATCGCGAGCACGGGGGTTGACGAACTGATTATCGACAGCCGTATCTATGACCCACTGGCCCGTCAGCGATCTCATATTGTGGCCGCTGAAGTGATGCGAGATATTGCTGAGATCTCCTGAACCAGACAGCGCTGCGGCGAATACTGTGATGTATTTGCCGCAATCTGCTCTTTATATTCCCCGGTTATGGGAAGCACATTCCCGAATATTTACTCTAGTATGTGAAAACTTGATAAATCACGTTGTTGTTTTCAAATTCATTCTGGAGTTGAAATGAAGGATTATCGCTTTTTAAAACCTTTTACATTGCCTAATGGTGTTGTCATTAAAAACCGTGTTGTATTACCACCAATGACAGAGCAAATGTCATTTGAGGATGGGACGGTGACGCTCGAAGAAATTAATTATATGCAGCAGCGCGCAGGTGGTGTTGGGTTGTTTATTACGCCGGTGGCCTACATTAATAAAGAAGGAAAAGGCTTTGAAGGGCAATTAGGTGCCGATGACGACAGCAAAATCCCGGGACTGGCGAAACTTGCCCATGCGATTAAAGCGCGCGGAGCCAAGGCCATTTTGCAAATTTTCAGTGCGGGACGCATGACCAATCAATGGATCACCCGTGGCCTGCAGCCGGTAAGCGCCAGTGCGGTTGCTGCGCCGCGTAGCGGGGCTGCAACACCGCGAGAATTAAGTGCAGATGAAGTGGTCAACCTCATCAACGATTTCGCCCAGGCTACTCGGCGCGCCATCGAGGCAGGATTTGATGGCATCGAACTTCATGGCGCAAACACCTACCTGTTACAGCAGTTCGTCTCTCCACACTCAAACCGTCGTACCGATGAATGGGGCGGCAGCCTGGATAAAAGACTCAATCTGCCACTGGCGGTAATTGACGAAGTGATGAAAGTAAAACATAAGTACGCTTCACCTTCATTTATCGTCGGATATCGTTTATCGCCGGAAGAGCTGGAAGAGCCGGGAATTACGCTGGACGACACCAAACACTTCATCGGTGAGCTACAGCATACTGAGCTTGATTATATTCATATCTCCATGGGGTCGGTATGGCGTACATCAATGCGTGATAAAGAGAACCTTGAGCCGATTATTACTCAGCTGAAAAAGGTCAGCCCTAAAAAACCAATCATCGCTGTTGGCAACGTTCGCACGCCTCAGCAAGCCGAGGAAGTGGTACAGGCAGATATTGATTTTGTCGCGCTGGGACATCAGCTTATTATTGAACCTAACTGGGTGGAAAAAGTGCTCTCCGGTGATGAAGAGACTATTCGTTACCACCTTCATGCCGCCGACCTGGATGATTTAGGGGTCAAGCCGCCATTCCTTGAATTCATACGTGACATGCCAGGGTTTGATATTCTCGGTCTCAATGACGATTCAAACCGGCAGATAGATAACGTTACTTATCTTTGATTATTAGCCCTCTGAGCCCGCTCCTGTGGCGGGCTTTTTATTGCTCATTCCTGCACTGAATAAATTCGTCCCGTCACATGGGAAGCACATTCCCGAATATTTGTTTTACTGTATTGCAACAGACCTAATTAAATTAATCAGCAGGAATTCAAATGACTCAACTCACATTACCCTCTCATCTCCAGCAGCATGCCGCTTTCAAACGCGTATTCCAGCCGGGAAAACTCACCTTTGGGCTTATCGCGCCGTTTAAGGGTTATCCGGAAGGCCCGATCCCGGATATGGACGATCACCGTGAATTAGCGCAAATGGCTGATAAAGGGGGAATTTCAGCGCTGTGGTTGCGCGATGTCCCGTTCTACGACCCCAACTTTGGTGATGCAGGCCAGGTGTATGACCCGATGGTGGATTTGGGCTACCTCGCTGGCGTGACCAACAATATTGCGCTGGGCACAGCCGGGATAGTTTCACCGCTGAGAAATCCGGTACTCACTGCCAAGCAGGCGGCAAGCGTGGATCGCTTGTCAGGTGGCCGCCTGCTGCTGGGCATGTCGAGCGGTGACCGCCCTGTAGAATATCCGGCGTTTGGCTATGAGTTTAACAATCGTGCTGACCGGTTCAGAGAAGCCTGGGATGTTGTTCGCCTGCTCACTGAAAACAGCTTTCCTAAAGGCTCGACTGAATATTACGGCAACTTCAACGGCGGAATTGATCTGGTGCCAAAACCCGCGGTTCCACGCCTGCCAATGATTACTATCGGCCGTGCCCGTCAGGATATGTCCTGGATTGCGAATCACTCCGATGCCTGGATCTGGCACGGCGTCGACCCTAAACGTTCCGGTAATATCGTGAAGGAAATTGCTGAGCTGGGTGATGGCCAGACCTGGCATCCCTTTGGCTACGCAAACTTTCTGGAGCTGAGTGAAAATCCGAATGAGCCTTTACGCCTGTTCAACAATATTTTCATGCGCGCCGGGCGTAACACGTTGATGGAGTTCTGGAAGCAGCAGGAAGGTGTCGGCGTGTCGCATATCACGCTGAACCTCAAACCAAGCCAGCGTCCGCCGAAAGAGGTATTACAGGAGTTGATTGAGGACGTTCTTCCGTCGTTCTCCGCAGCCTCAGAAACTGAAGCAACGGCATCTTAACGTCCCGCCAGGGGGAGGGCGGAAGTGGTGTGCTCCCCCTGGTTTTACATTGTCTGCATGGCGCCAAAGAATAATTCGAATTTCAAAACAGAACCGTTTATTGAAATCCGATGCCAAACATAGCGTTTATCACGCTGAATACGCATCCCAATGCCAATCCCGAAAACTTATAATACGCCTTCTTAAAAGGAGTATTTATGTCCAGTCCCGTTTCTTTCTCTTTTCAGTCTGCCAGTAGCCGTGAAATCAGCCGTGGCGCAATGACGGCTGTCCCCGTCATGATTGGCTTTATTCCTTTTGGATTGCTGTTGGGCACCCAAGCCGCGCAAAAGGGACTTGCTGCCCCGGAATTAATGTTAATGACCGGGCTCAACTTTGGCGGCGGTTCGGAGTTTGCAGCATTGTCGCTCTGGAGCTCGCCACCGCATGTCCTGACCATCGTCTTCGTCAGCCTGCTCGTGAACTGTCGGCATTTATTAATGGGGGCTTCACTCGCCCCTTTTTTTACGCATCTTCCACGCAGGCAGGCATTCCTCGCGCTGTTCTTTATGTGTGATGAGAGCTGGGCAATGGGTATTGCCGATGAGGCAAAGCGCAGGCAGCAGGGCATTTCGGGTTTTAGTATGGGGTTCTACGCTGGCGTGGCCCTCGCTCTTTGGCTGATTTGGGTGCTGTCGACAGGGATTGGCGTTGTCGTCGGCCCGGCGCTGGGTGACATCACGGCCTGGGGATTCGATATGGCATTTCCGGCCGTATTCCTGGTGTTATTGAAAGGCATGTGGAAAGGGCTGCGGCCTGCAGTTCCCTGGCTGGTGAGTCTTATCTGCGCAGGCCTGACGTGGCACCTGTGGCCGGGTGCCGCCTACGTGCCCGTCGGCGCGCTCTCCGGGATCATTGCTATTTTGCTGCTGAATGGAAAAACCGCATGAGCCTGACATTACTGACCATTCTGTTGATGGCGTTGACGACCTATCTGACGCGCATTCTCGGCTATGCAGTGCTGCATGGCCGACAGCCAGGCCCGAGGCTAAAGGCGGTTCTGGAAGCGGCACCAGGCTGTGTGCTGATTACCGTTATCGCACCGCATTTCGTCACCACCAACACCGCCGATCAGCTGGCGCTGGTTGTTACGCTACTGGCTGCCATGCGATTTTCCCTGCTGCCGGTCGTGGTGATCGGTGTCCTGGCGACGGCCTTACTCCGTTTTCTGCTTTGACAAAATTTCCACAACAAACACAACGCTGACATTAAAATGAAAACACTTCGCATCACGGACATTATCGTTTTAGGTTTTATGAATTTTGCGCTCTTCGTCGGCGCCGGGAATATTATTTTTCCGCCTTTTATTGGTCTGCAGGCCGGGACATCCGTCTGGCCAGCCGCGCTTGGATTTTTAATGACCGGCGTCGGGCTTCCTGTCATTACCACAGTTGCTATGGCGCGCGCTGCCGGTTCAATGGCCTTGATTACCCGCCCCGTCGGCAAGCGGGTCGGGCTTCTGCTGGCGATTGTATGCTATCTCTGCATCGGTCCATTTTTCGCCACGCCACGTACTGCAACCGTCTCGTATGAGCTTGCTGTGCAACCTTTTGTTAAAAGTGAAAAGTGGCTGTTTGCCTGGAGCGTTGTCTATTTCGGGATCGTGGCGCTGGTTTCGTTGTATCCAGGTAAATTGTTGGACTCGGTCGGTAAAGTGCTTTCTCCGTTGAAGGTCACCGCCTTAATCGTACTTGCCGTGACCGTGCTGGTGCTACCGGCAGGAACTGCACAACCGCCGGTAGGCGCATACGTCTCATCTGCCTTTTCACAAGGGTTGACCAATGGTTATCCGACTATGGATACGCTGGCCGCACTCGCCTTTGGTCTGGTGATGGTGAATGCCATCAAGTCGAGGGGCATAAGTTCACCGGCATTAATCACGCGTTATGCCGTGCTGTCCGGTTTGATCGCCGGTGTAGGGCTGATGCTGGTTTATCTGAGCCTCTTCCGTCTGGGAATGGGGAGCGGGGGACTGGTGAGCAATGCGACTAATGGCGCTGAAGTGCTCAGCGCCTATGTGGCCTTCAGCTATGGTGCCGCCGGGTCTGTTTTCCTCGGCGCGCTCATCACCGTTGCCTGTCTGGTAACCGCGATAGGCTTAACCTGCGCCTGTGCGAGTTATTTCAGCGCTCTGGTGCCGGTAAGCTATGCCGGGCTGGTCTGGATTTTTGCCTTATTCTCCATGGTGGTTTCTAACCTTGGGCTGACGGCGTTGATCGGTATCTCCGTACCTGCACTTACTGCTATCTATCCCGTCTTTGTCGTGCTGATTTTAACCTGGTTCGTACGGCAAAAATTTCACTCTCCAGTAAAAGTAATTGCCCCGGCAGCATTCATCGCCTTTATGTTTGGTCTGGCGGATGCCCTTGATGTCGTAGGTTTCAATTTCTGGCCACTGTCCGTCCTGCACCTGATGCCGCTTAATAACTTAGGCCTGGGCTGGTTAATTCCCGCGTTGGTGGTGATGGTTGTCGCGTCACAGTTCGACAGAAAGGTAGCCAATCGTCAGACCTCATGGCAGCGATAATGCGCATGACTCGGGTTCAGAGAGCGGTTTTTTATCCTTGCGCGTGCAGCATGTTACTGGTGATAGCATGTTGCGCGGAGAGTCTGATATGGCGCTGGTCTGACAGCTATCCGTCTTTGCTTTCGCAGACGCGCTATGTTGATAACGTGAAGTATCTGACGCCTCAGTCTATCAAGACGATATGCCGCCAGCCGCTCACCCAGCCTGAGTTGATTTCGAAGCGTAACGGGCTGTATCTGAGGTGCGGAATTCCGGGAATTGAAGGTATGTACAGAATCGAATCTTACGCGAAGTAGTGATATGGCGGGCCTGAGCCCGCTACAAGCTATCGGATGGGGAGTTCAGTGGTGTGTTTGATTGTCTGCATTGGCAGTTCTGTTTTCATACTTTGAACCCCCTTAATGCGTGCCAGATGTTTTATCTGGAATTGCCGGTAGGCATTTAAATCGGCTGCAACCACCCGCAATAAAAAATCGCAGTCTCCCACCATCAGGTGGCACTCTACAACCTCAGGAAGTAGCCTGATCTCACGGCAGAAATGCTCCACGGTCTCTTCACCTTGGCTGTCGAGCCAAATGCGAACGAAGATTGATAAGTTTAGCCCCAACGTAACTGGGTTGATGATAGCAACATACCGATCGATCGCGCCGCTTTCCTCAAGTTGTTTCACCCGACGCAGGCAAGGGGAGGGAGACAGACCGACTTTTTCAGCCAGTACATTATTGGGAATGCGCCCGTCTTTTTGTAATTCCCGCAAAATGCGGTTATCAATCTCATCCATTTTTGTACTGCATCAAGTGTTGATAATCCATTGGCGCATTATGCTACAAAAGAGACAGGGCCTCATATGCGTATTCCGCTTTCGTCACTTTAACAAAAGAAAAATGCGCGATGCCTGCAAAGACACCGCGAACTTTACTCAGGACTTGAATAAATTCTTCAGCGTATGGGGCTGAGAGCGATGATACTGGTTAGGCACATGAACCTGAGCTCCAAGCGCTGCCGCTGCATGCCATGGCCATCTCGGATTATAAAGTGCGCCTCGGGCAATACCGATGATATCAGCATCCCCACTTGCTACGATCGATTCTGCATGCTCTGGCTCGGTGATTAACCCTACTGCCACGACAGGGATATTAACTACGGCTTTAACCGCCCTTGCAAGCGGGACCTGATAGCCGGGGTAAACATCAATTTTTTGATCAGGGTGCAGACCACCACTGGAGACATGTATTGCATCGACTCCACGTGCTTCCAGCATTTTTGAAAACTCTACAGCTTCCTCCAGACTAAATCCGCCATCGACCCAGTCTGTTGCCGAAATACGCACGCTGATCGCTTTATCCGCAGGGAATGCTTTGCGCACTGCATCGACGATTTCGAGTGGAAACCTGGCTCTGTTTTCCAGCGAACCGCCGTAATTATCCGTTCGCTGGTTAGACAGTGGTGATAAAAACTCGTGCAGCAGGTAGCCATGTGCCGCATGGATCTGAATGAGATCAATGTTAAGTCTTGCTGCACGTTTTGCTGCTTGTGCAAATTGATTTCGTATTTCGGCAAGGCCATTGCTATCCAGTGCGGTTGGGGTTGTATAGCCCTCGTCATAGGGTATCGCGGAGGGAGCCAGGGGTTGCCAGCCACCTTGCTGATCAGGTGGTATTTGACCGTGTTTATCCCAGGGTTTGTAAGTTGACGCTTTTCGGCCTGCATGTGCCAGCTGGATGCCTACAGGGATATCTGACCACTTACGAAGAGTATTGAGGACCTGTCCCATTGCCTCCTCAGTTTTGTCATCATAGAGCCCAACATCAGCAAAGGTGATTCGGCCTTCAGGTGAGACAGCCGCCGCTTCAATGGTGAGCAGGCCAGCACCTGATTGTGCCAGTTGCCCCAGATGAAGGGTGTGCCAGTCATTCATACAACCGTCTTCTGCGGAGTACTGGCACATGGGGGCGATCACAATACGGTTTTCAATTTCAAGATTGCGAATGAGTAATGGTGTAAACAGCTTGGGACTAGACATAAATGCAACTCCACATTGAAGTGCCTGGAAGAGGGGGCTGGAACATGAGTGCCAGAATTCACTTGAATGGACCCACTGAACACTCAACTCTACTTAGAAAGATGATAATTCGCTAATGGTAAGGACAACTGAGTGGGATTATATGTTCACGACTTTTAAAACAACGGTTTTTCCATTGTAATATGGTGATCGTGAAAACCAATGTTTTGGTATATTTCCCTTGCGATTGTGTTCTTTGCCAGAACGGCAATTCTGAGCCATTTTCGTCCAGCCTCTATTGCTCTTTTTTCACACTCAGAAAGTAATAATTTCCCTGCTCCTGTTCCTCTTGCAACTGGCAGTATAGCAATATGGCTGATAAAGGCGTAGGTGAAAGGAACTTCATCAAGTTCACCCTTTTGCTCTACTTTTTTGAAAATTGTCGCATAACCAATGAGTTGCCCATCGCGTATTGCGACAAGAATAGAACCATCTTCAACGCGACACTGATTTAACAGTTCATCTATATACCACTGACCAATCTGGTCAGGAGTCATCATTCGGTCATAAAGTTCCAACTCGAAAACCTGAAGTTCACGCACAATATCCAGGAAGGCCGTAGCGTCATTTGATTGGAAATCACGAATGGTCGTTTTCAATTAATTTAGTTCCTTTAGAATGAGGGGGCATTTTACATGACTCGTTCTTTGCTTTAAACACCTCAAAGGTCCGTTTTTCGCTCAAAGCCGCCCTTCAAATGCCACCATTCAAAGCAATAAACCAGCGCCAGCAGCGCTGGAGCGACGGCGGTGAGGCACTCACTGGGGAAAACAACAATCCCCGCTTAAGAGCGAACGGACCAACAACGCAGACGATGAGTTCTAGGCTCGATTACCAGTAACAACAGCGCTAATCTAACAGCAACTTTTCACCCCCAACCCCCCGCCACAATCCCGGCAACAACCCCAGCGTCTCATCAATCAGCACCCGTCGGTCATTGCCCGGCTTCCAGATGGTCACCATGGTTTGGCTGATCCCCTGGCTGCCTACTTCGGTGCGCAGCGTGTTGACGTTTTTCCACTGTTCCGCGTGCATATGCGTCGGCAAGAATCCCCAGCCGCAGCCTTGTTCGAGCAGGGCACGCAGCATTTCCAGTTCGTTGGTAAAGATAGTGTGCCCGGAAATTTGCAGGCGGCGCGCCACGGGTTCGTCAGAATCCGGGTGCATGATCACCTGCGGTGTTAGCGAAAGTTCCAGCAGCGAAAGCGGCTGTTCCGTGCCGGGGAAAAGCGTTTTGGCGGCGTAAAAATCCATCTCTATCGCCCCTAAGGCGCGCCACTCCATGGCGTCGCCCACGCTGCGGTTGCGCGCCTGGCAGATGCCCAGATCGGCCTGGCCGTTTGCCAGCAGGCTTTCCGCTTCGTCGCGCGAGGCGTTAATCAGGCTCAGGCGCGTATTGCGCTGGGCCATGGCGGCAATCAGCGCCTGCAGCAGTGTGCGGGGGGTAAAGGGATCGTAGACCAGCGAGATTTCCTGCGCCGCGCTCTTCGGCACGTCTTTGGCGAACGCCTCAAACGCTTTCACCTGCCGCATCAGCAGGTGCGCCTGGCGCTGCAACTGCTCGCCTTCCGGCGTCAGGTGCAGGCTGCGCCCCTGGCGCAGGAACAGCGCATAGCCCAAGCCATCCTCGAGAAAATCAATCAAATCGCGCAGCGTCGTGCGGTCTTTGCCCAGCTTGAGCGCGGCTTTTGCCAGGCTGCCGTGCTCGGCCACGGCGGTGAAGGCTTCCAGTTGGGCAAAGGAATAAATCAGGCTCGGCACGCGGTTCTCCCGTCGATTTTGCGGGGGATTTTCCCCCATTAGGCGTTTTTTATTATAGGCCGCGTTTTTTTAAGCTGAACGCCTTCCTGAGCTAAACGAGAAAAAATATGAAAAGCAAAGTGTTTAACCGCAGCCTGCTGGCGGGCGTTGTCATCAGTCTCTGCAGCGGCCTGTTGACGCCCGCCGCGCTGGCCGCCTGTGCGGGCACCGAACTCAGCGCCTGTCCTGCGCCTTTCAATGTGCAATTGCCGGACACGCACAAGATGCTCACCTGGAGCCAGAGCGACCGGGTGATCGGTTTTCGTAATGACTACCGCAACTATGCGGGGGATGTATTTCACCACGGCAATGCCATACCGCTGGTGGCTTCCGCTAAACCGTTAACCGACGCCAGTTATCGGGTGAATGGCAAAACCTACCACCTGCAGGACTATCTGCAGCGCCAGAACGTCAGCGGCATGCTGGTATTGAAAGACGGCAAAATCGCCTGGAAATATCTGGGGCAGGGCAATACCGACACCACACTGTGGACGTCGCGCTCGGTGGGCAAATCCGTGGTCGCCACGCTGGTGGGTGTGGCGATTAAACAGGGCAAGATCCGCTCGCTCGACGATCTCATCACGCAATACGAACCCGATCTGAAAGGCACCGCGTGGGACGGAGTGACCCTCAGGCAGCTGATCACCCACACCTCCGGCGTGGCGTGGAATGAGGATTACACCAACCCGAAATCGGACTTCGCGCAGCTGACCGAGTGTGAAGCCAGGCCCGGCACCTACGCCTGCGTGCGCAAGCTGGTGGCCGGTTTGCACCGCGCGCATCCGGCCGGGCAGAACTGGTCTTACTCCTCCGGCGGCGCGTGGTTGCTGGGAGACGTGCTGGAGCGCGCCACCGGTATGCCGCTGGCGGCCTATCTGCAGCAAAGCATCTGGCAGCCGTATGGTATGGCGAGCGACGGCGTGTGGCATGCCTACGCCAAAGGCCAGCACGACGTGGGCGCGCACGGGTTCAACGCCACGCTGGAAGACTGGGGGCGCTTCGGCGAATTCATTCTGCATAACGGGACGTTGCCGAACGGCAAACAGATCCTGCCGGCTGATTGGGTAGCCCAGTCGTCCAACTGGACGCGGGCGGCGGGTTCGGTATCAGCGGCGCATCCTAACGGTATTTACGGCTTCCAGTGGTGGAACAACGAAGTGCCGGCCAATGCGGCCAACGTAGAACCCGCTCCGCAGGCATCCCTGAAACATTCCCTGTGGGCGCTGGGGATCTTCGGCCAGATGATTATGGTCAATCAGGCGGAGAATCTGGTGATCGTCCAGTGGTCCACCTGGCCGCAGGCGGAGCCGTCTTTCAGTGCGCAACCGCTGGAGGCATCTCTGATGTTTAGCGCGATAGCGAAGGCATTGCGTTAACGTCGGCTGGGAAGCAGGGGCTGGATGGCGGTTGCCATTTAGCCCCTGAGCGGTATATTCCATGTCTTCGACGTTGACCTTAGGGGAGTCTTAATTCTCTACAGGTAGTGGAGGCCAGTCACCACCGTTCTTAATTAATAACTCTTTTATCTTGTTAATTTTCTCTTTATCCTCGGCATTGCCTACACCTCTATCTATAAAGCGTTGGAGCTGATTGCCCATAGTCCAACCAAACTTCCCTTTGATTTTATTATCTGCACCTCTCTCCAGCAGAAGTATAGTATGATCAAACGAACGAGAATCCAGTGAGCTTATTAACAAGGTGTTTCCCAATGAGTCCCTTATATCTATATCCGTACCATAATCCAGCATCACCTTTAACGTTTCAGTGTTTTTCGCGCCTAACGCTTCGAATATAATGGGTTGGTTGAATACCTTATCTTTTGCGTTTGGCGGTAAACCACCGTCGAGCATGGCCTTGATCCAAATTCCCTTGTCGGCTTTCATGACAAATTCCGCCGGGCTGCTTCCTCCTTCCGGTCTGGGCTGCAACGGGTCGGCACCCGCTTTAACCAGGTCGGTTATTATTTTCAGCCTTTCCGGCGTGTTTTTATCATAGATTGCGTTTAATACAGACCAAAACAACAGGGTCATGTCTGCCTTAACCG
>NZ_VOSN01000013.1:994307-995100 GCF_020858655.1 Serratia montpellierensis | reverse complement strand
ATTCAGTTCTTCCTTGCTTATAGAGGGAAGGTGCTCTTTCAGTTTCACCTCATCACCATCATAAATCAGCTGTGCGATGTCCAGCTGGCGACCTTCAAAAAAATCCTGGGGTTCATATTCCATGCTTTTGTTGCATCCTTGCACTATGAGAACAGTAAACAGTAGCGCTATCGCCATTATCAATTTTCTCATCTTCTCCCCCTGAGAATGGTGACATCCTCGTCTCTTCAATCCGTTTTATTGCGTGGTCTATAGCGTGTTTATCGAAAACCAGATGTAACCTGACAGCTTCAGTATAAATAACCGGCAGCTGTCAGATCTGTGTTGATGAAATTACTGTGCTTCCTTTGCTCCTTTCAAAAGCATGAGCTCGAGTATTTTCTTACACTGTTCATTGTATTCTGAGCCATCTTGGCTGTCTTTTATTTGCCGATTCACTGCTGTTAACAGTGAAAGATTGTTTATATTTACCGGATTAGGATTCGCACCCCGATTGAGCAGTAGGGTCATGTGCTCAAAGGCTGAGCTAAAAAAAGCATCCATTAATAAGGTTTGTTGCAAGGAGTCTCTGATATTTATGTCCGCTCCGTAATCCAGCATCACCTTTAACGTTTCAGTGTTTTTGGCTTTGATTGTTTGGAATACAATGGGCTCATTGAATACCTTATCTTTTGCGTTTGGCGGTAAACCGCCGTCGAGCATGGCTTTGACCCAAATTCCCTTGTCGGCTTTCATGACGAATTCCGCTGGGCTGCTTCCTCCCTCTGGTCTGGGCTGCAACGGGTCTGCGCCA
>NZ_VOSN01000013.1:990857-994297 GCF_020858655.1 Serratia montpellierensis | reverse complement strand
ATTCAGTTCTTCCTTGCTTATAGAGGGAAGCTTTTCTTTCAGTTTCACTTCATCGCCATCATAAATCAGCTGCGCGACTTCCAGTTGACGGCCTTCAAAAAAATCCTGTGGTTCATATTCCATGTTTTTTTTGCATCCTTGCATCATGAAAACAGTAAACAGTAACGCCATGGCCATTATCAACTTGCTCATATTCTCCCCCTGATAGTGGCGACATCCTCGTCTTTCTGATCTTCAATCAACGTTATTGTCTGGTCTATACCGTGTTTATCGAGCAGGGTTCCTGTCCCACCGGCAAGAGTGTGCGGTATGCCAGCGGCATCAGGTACCGCCAGTGATGACCACTCTTTCAAGGTGAAAGGCAATGCTACGCCCCAGGGTTTTTGTAAAGAATCGGGCAGGGCATTTCTTATAAGCTCATAGTCACTTTCGCTATTAACCTCCTGTAACGTGGTTAACAGTTCTCCCTCAACTCGATAGGCTTGTATGTTCTTGACTGAACCAATCATCTCAGCTCCGTATTTCCCTAGAGTTCCATGATGGAGTCCGGCTGCATTAAACGTCCAGGCGGGTTTTCCACTGGTCATTGATGCAGCTGAGGCCATTCCCCCACCCAATGAATGACCAGAAATATCGACGCCGGAGGAGTTCTTTACTTGTAATCCTATTTTAACCGCCTGCTTATAATAATCTGATTTCGCCCCCATCCCCTGCGCGCCATTATTTATCCAGTCATTCACATTTTTAATTCCTGACAAATCGCCCCTAATGGCCTTTTTGGCGGCGCTGCCGATCCCCTCCGGGAACTCTGGCGCTCTTGATCCTCTGAACACGACCGTTGGGTTCATCTCTTTACCAAAAACAGTGCTATCAGGTTGATATACCCTTGCCAAAAAATCCGGAGATTCATCTCTATCGAAGAGCATATTTCTGTTTAGCCCAATTTTACTCAGGGCAGCATTATCGTTACTGATATCTTTCCAACCCTCGGGAACGCCGGGAGTCTCCTTTAGCGGATTCGTGGTCTTGTAGATATTCTCCGCCAGCTTTGCCTTCTCGACGGCGACATTGTTTGCCGCCAGGCGTTCCGAGGCGATTCGGGCGTCCGGGTAGATACTCCGTTGCCCGCGGCCAATGAGGTATTTTCGCTCCTGCCAGCGTTGCGCTTTGGTCAAGGGGCCAGACACGACCGGCTGTGAGGCTCTTCCACCTTGCGCCGGGATATCAGGGCCAAGGGCCGGTTTGGCCCGCGTGACTTGTGCGGGGAAGACGGACGGGCGCGCCCGGCGGCCACCGTAAGACTTCACGGCCTCTTCGTACCGCTTCACTATCTTGTCCACCGGGTAGTTGGGCTCTTGTCTCCCCTGCGGTATCAGGTAGCCGTCGATGTCGGCGTAAAATGGCCCCATCGTCGCCAACACGCCGGGCCGGGTTTCGACCGCTACGACAACGCCGCTCATCAGGTCGCTCTGCACTCTTGCGCGCAGGTTAGAGCTTATTCCGTTTTGCGTAACGCCGACTTCACGGCGGATCCGTTCGCCACCGCGAAAACCAGAAAAAAGCGACAGAATGTCATTGTCCGGCATGTATGAAAGACCGTGACAGGCGCTGGAAGGGCTGACTATACGGGGGAATTCATCAGGTGAAATAATATCATCGGCGATATACAGCAGTTTCAAACGGGAAAACATAGCGTGTCTCTTCCTTTGCTTGCTGCGTCTTGGCCTGTTCAGGCGGGCGCTCGCACTCCTTGCACTCGATCGAGCCCTGAGGGGGCATGTTATCGAACGGCAGTCAGCGGTAGCTAACGGCGCATAGGACACCAAATAAGGGATAATAACGGCTCAGGCCGATTTGTAAAGCCGGCCAACTATTAACCGGAAAGTTCTTGTTTTCCAAAGGCTGCTGCGGGTTTTTAACCCCGCCGATCAAACCGATAAACCAGCGCCAACGCCAGCGCCAAAATCAGCAGCGGCGGGGCGAGGGCGGTGAAGGGCGCGTTGAGGGCGAACAGCAATCCCAGGTTGAGGACGATCTGGTAAGCGATGTAGGTCAGCAGCCCGACGATCACGCCGATCGCTAACCGGCTGCCCATGCCGGGCGCACGCGGGGCGGTGAAGGTAAACGGGATGGCCAGCAAAATCATCGCCAGCACCAGCAGGGGCTGGCCGAGTTTTTTCCACAGCGCCAGGCGGTATTCGGTGCTAGGCTGCCCCGAGCCCTGCAGGTAATCGATATAGCGATCCAGCTGTTGGAGCGAGAAGCTGCCGGCCGGCAGGGTCAGCTCTTTCAGGCTCGGCACGGTGAACAGCGAGCGCCACGGCAGGCTGCTTTGCCGCTCAATCGTCTCCTTTCCGCCTTGCCAGCTTTTCTGCATCACGTTGTGCAGCAGCCAGCTGCCGTCGGCGGCGGTGCTGGCGCTGTCGGCGTAAAGGTAAGATTCCAGCGCGCGGTTGGCCTGATAACGGAAGATCTCAATGCCGTGGGGCTGGTCGTTCTCATCGACGGTTTTTACCGTCACAAACTCGTTGCCGCGCCGCGCCCACAGCGGGTTCACGGTGACGTCGTTATCGTTCGACTGCGCCAGGGCGTTGTTCTTCATTTGCAGCGCGCGTTGCTGCAGCGGCGAGGCGGCCCATTCATCGAGGGCGCCGAGCGACAGGTTCATCAGCAGCCCGGCGGCGAGCATCACCAGCGCAATGCGGAATATCGACATCCCGGCGGAGCGGATCGCGGTCAGCTCCAGGGTTTTAGACAGCTGCCCCAGCCCGACGATGCCGCCGAGCAGCGCGATAAACGGCCCCAGATCGACCAGGCTGCGCGGCAGGGTCAGCACGGTCACCAGCAGCGCCTGCTGCCAGCGGTAGCCGCCCGGGGTCACGTCCTCCAGCTCGTTGATCAGCGTAAAGGTGGTGAACAGCGGGATGAGCAGCCCGGCCGCGGCGGCGAAGCCGATGAACACGTTGCGGATCAGGTAACGGCTAAAAATAGTCATCGGGAGGGTTTCCGCAGCAGGGATAAGTCGCGCGCCAGCAGCAGGGCGATGCCGACAGCCATCGCCAGCGGCACCAGCCAAACGCCGGGGATCGTCGGCAGAGAGCCGTTGGCCACCAGCGTGCGGCAAATGTTGCCGCCGTAGAAAATCACGGTAAACAGCACCGTCAGGGGCAGCAGCGCGGCGTAGCGTCCCTGTCGCGGCTTGATGCGGCTAAAGGGGATCGCCAGCAGCACCATCAGCACGGTGGTCAGCCCGCGGCTTTCGCGCCATTGCAGTTCGGCGGCGTCACCCGGATCGGCGGAGCGCGCCAGCTCCGCCGGCGAGGCCGATTTGTGCCGGCTCTCGGCGCTGGGCACGAACGGTTTAAGCGCGATGTCAAAGTTGTCGTAGTTCTGCCCGTTGTCGTCGGTGCCCTGGCGATCCAGCACATAGGCGGTGCCGG
>NZ_VOSN01000013.1:887709-990812 GCF_020858655.1 Serratia montpellierensis | reverse complement strand
GGGCTGGCGGGAGAGGCGTCGAGCACCTCCACCGACTGCGCGCGGTACAGGTTGGTGTGATGGCCGCCGCGCACATAAATCAGGGCGTCCGTCAGATGGTTGGCCGTTTTGTCGACGTGATTGGCGAGGATCATGCGGCCGTTGCCGCTGACGTTGAATTTGTCGGCCTGCAGGTGGCTCACGTCCAGCACCGACTGCGACTCTTGCTGCAGCTGATAAATATTGGCGTACGCCCAGGGCCTGCCATACAGCGACAGCAGCGTGACCGCGATCGCCAGCGGCACGGCCAGTATCAGCACCGCTTTGTACAGCCGCAGCGGGCTGGCGCCGGCGGCCAGCATGGCGGTGATCTCCGCATCGCTGTACAGCTGGCTCAGCGCCACCGCCACCGAGACATACAGCGCGACGGGCAATATCATCTCCAGCGCGATCAGCGATTTATAGAAAACCACCTCGGCCACCACCCGCAGCGCCAGCGTGCCGTTGGCGGCGTCGGTCAGGTAGCGCTGGGCGGAGTAGCTGGCGAACATAAAGATCAGAAACCCGGCGATCATCATCACCAGGCGTCGGATCTCAACCGTGATATAGCGTTCAATCAAAGACATGCGTCATCGGCTCCCGGCGGCGTGCGCGTCATGGCGTCTCCCGGTCGATCAGGGTGCGCAGCAGGGCGATCACCTGGTCAACTTCCTGCGGGGTGAGTGCGCCGTCCTTCGCCCACTGCACGCGCCCGGCCTTATCCAGCACCACGATGGTGGAGCTCTCCTCCGGCAGCCGCCAGGCCATGCGCCCCAGCCCGTCGCTGTCGACGATGAACTGCGCCCAGGGGTAATGCCGCTTGTTTTTCTCGATCTTGCCGCGCACGAAGAAGCCGGAGCCCGGTATCGCGTCGTCGGTGTTGACGATGGTGGTCGGCTGGAAGCGATCGCCCGGCAGGTTCGCGTCCTTGACGGCGTTGATCAGCAACGAGTTCTTCTTTTTGGCGGAGGTGCGCCCGGCGATGTACTGGATCACCCGCACCTTGCCCGCCAGTTTTGCGCTGTTCCACGGCCGGTAGCTGAAATCGCCGTTGCGCAGCAGCAGCTCGCCGCGATCGGCGATGGCTATTGGCGCCACCGGCCGGCCATGCACGAAGTTATGCGCAGATGCCGCCAGCGGCGACAGCAGCAAGGCGAGGGTCAGCAAGCGGCGTAACGTCATCATGGCTCCGCGCAACCCGGTTATCTGCCCGCCGCGATGGCCGGCTGGGAATACGACAGCGGAAAGCGCGCCAGCAGCAGCTCCAGGCGCTGGCGGATGTCGATATCCAGGATCGCCGGCCTATCATAGATATCGCCGCCGGCCAGCTTGTCCGCCACCATCACGTCGTGTCGGTCGCCCATCAGGCCGTTAATCGCCGCCAGGAAGCGCGAGATCTGCCGGGCCTCGCGGTTGTCGGGATCGATCGATCTCAGCGTGTCGTAAAACGACACCTGGCGGCTGACGATTTTGCGCACGTCGTGGAACTGATGCCCGGTCAGCGCCGGGCTGGCGATCAGCGTCTGCAGCTGGCGCATCTGCTCCTGGCGGTAGGTGATAAAGCCCTGTGCGCTTTCCAGCCGGGTGTGGCGCAGCGCATAGCGCACCGATGACCACACCGGCTTGCTGAGCAGCAGCCGCAGCAGGTTGCCGTACAGCGTCAGGTTCTTCTGGTTGCCGTTGCGAAACGCGTCCTGAAAATGGCCGAGCACCACGGTGGTGATGTGGAACAGGCGGTTGGCGCGATGGGGCGCGCCGTACAGCTGCTGGGCGAAGCGCAGGTGCTTATAGCGGGCGCGGATATATTTGTAGCGCATGCGGGTAGCCGCCGCCAACTGCGGGTCTTGCAGGAAACCGTTCACCAACTGCAGCAGCTCGCAGCGGGAAAAGCCGTCTTCCCAAAACTGCAGGCACAGCGCGTAGTTGTCCCGAATGCTCTCGGGAGAGCATTCCAGATCGATCTGCTGTGGGAGGCTGATATTCGCCTCAACCAGGTCGTCCTCTTCCACCGCGACAAACAGCGCCTGGGTGGTTTCAGCGGAGAACTTCTTCCAATTCGTGTTAGCGGTCATTGATTACTCTCTTTGGGCACATTCAGCCCCAACATAAAGCGATTGCGGTAGGCGCCGATCGTCGGTATCAGGGATAACAGAACGTCTAAACATTGCCCCAGTAAATAAGCGAAGGCGGCGCCCTGCACGCCGAAGGCATACGCCATCGACACCAGCAGCGCAATGTAGGCCGCCGAGGCCGTCGCCTGCGCGATCAGGAAAGCGCGCTGCTTGCCTGCCATAAACAATAAGGACTCCTGCGGGAAGCCCATCATGGAAACGATGATCGCGCCCAGCATGATTTGAATCAGGTCATAGGCTTCCAGATATTGCTGCCCGAACACCGCGGAAATAAGCGGCTTGCCCACCAGTAGCATCAACACCGCGACGGCCAGGCCGATGCCGCCGGCCAACAGCGAGGAGCGCAGGCCCAGCAGCCACGGGGTCTTGGTGCGCGGATCCAGGCGCATGATCTCGGGATAGAAGCTTTTCTCCAGCAGCTTGGCCGGGGTGCCCGTCGCATCGAAGAAGGTCATGGCGATCTTGAACAGCCCGGCGGCGGCCGGCCCGAGCACCACGCCTACCAGCACGGTGGTGCAGGAGTTGCGCGCGGCCCAGATGGTATGGGCGATGTTGGTGGTCCAGACGAAGTTCCAGGCGCCCTCAATGCGGCGCGCGACGTTGAACAGGCGCGGCCTCAGCGCGCCGTGGATATCGCGGCGGCGCAGTTCGCGCGCGGTGAACCACCAAAACAGCGTGCCGCCGATCAGGTTAGAGGCGTACCAGGTGACGATAAAGCCGGGGAACCCCAGATCGAAATAATAGGAGATGACGCTGCCCACCGCCTGCAGGAATGGCTTGATCGCCTGCTGGATGGCGATGAGATCGAAGCGGTTGAAGGCGCGCAGCACGCCGGTCGGCGTGGACGAGGTCATCGACGGGATCAGGGTGCAGTACAGCATGGCGAGCCAGAAGCTTTCGCTGTCCAGCCCCAGGGCGTGAGACAAGAACGGCAGCATGATCATGCCGCCCAGCACGGCGATGACGCCGCTGGCGATATCCAGCCCGAAGGAGAAGGCGACGACGTCGCGGAAGCGCCCGGTGTTTTGATGCTCCAGCGCCGGGGTACCGAATTGCACCACAAACTGCCAGGTCTGGAATTTGATGAAATCGCTGACCGCTTTGGTATAGGCCTGGATCACCACCAGCACGCCGAACATTTCAGGTGACATGCCTTTACCGGCGCAGGAGAGCGCCAGCAGGCCAAGCAGCGCGCTGGCGACGCTGCCGGAGCCTAAGTAGGCGGCATTACGTAAAATGGAGCGAAACGCGCCATCGGAAAACCACCGTTTCATAACCCAAACCAGCCGTTATCGTTATTTTTCTGCATCTTGTGTTCCGCTGTTATGCGCTTTCCCTGTATGCGTTTAATAAACCTGAGTTTCTTTGCCGGCGTTTTCGCCGGGTTGCCCGATGTCGCTCTGTGGGCGCTTCGCGGGGTTCACCACGGCGGAAATGGCGTTGAGCGCGTTGCTCAGCACCTCGTCGTAAGGGGCTCTGGCGTCCAGCTCGATGATGCGCGTGCCGTTGTATTGCAGGCGCACCATGGCGGAAATCTTGTCTTTCAGCTCTTCATAGCTGTGATCGGGCTTGCGCGAAAACGCCGTATCGACGTCGATATCAAGGCGAATGATCAACTCCGGCCGATAGACGGCCATGCGTTGATATAAACGGCGTTCGCGCGCCGCCAGGCGGCTCAATAACCAGCCTTTTGCGCGTTCTACGCCGATGCCGGGCCCATCGTAGTAAAAACCTGAAATTTCCGCCTGCGGGTAGCGATCGCTGATCACCAGCACGCCGCTCTGCGCCAGCTGCCGCACCTTGCGCAGGTTGGCAGCGCGCCACAGCGAAAAGCCGTACATGATCAGCGCCGCCCACAGCGCCGGCGGCCTGTTGCTCATGCGCTGGGTTTTATCGGATTTGGCCGCCAGGCGCCGTTCCAGCCATACGCCGATGAACGGCAACTTCTTGATTTTGTCGCCGTCTTCGCCGGAGATCAGCCCCAAATAGCGCCGCTCCGTGGGGCGATGTTGCTGCAGATTTTTCACCAGATCGGCGGTCAGCGTGGACTTGCCCGTGCCGTCGCTGCCCACTACGGCAATCAGCCCGGTGATGCAGGCGGAAGAGGTATCCTGTTCGGCAGTGAGTTTATTTTTTTTCATCTGTTTCGGTACGAAAGGGTTATTTGTCGGCTAGGCATTGGCGGCCCTCAGCGATATTTTAACGGCGCGCAGCGATTCATCGAAAATACGGTTGGCCGGCTCGCGGCCGTCTAAATCCAATATGTTAGCGCCGTTAAACGTCAGGTGCGGGATAACGGCGATCTTTTCACGCAACGCCGCCAGCGAGTGGTCGGGTTTGCGTGAATAGGCCGTTTGCTCGTCAATATCCAGCCGAATTAATAATAAGGGCTGATAAGACGCCATCCACTGGTACAGGTGTTGTTCGCGCTTTCTCAGCCAGCGTACCCAGCGATTACCGCCGGCGGTTTTTGCCAGCTGCGGGCCATCAAAACGAAATCCCGCCACTTCGGCCTGCGGATAACGATCGGTAATCAGCAATGCGCCACGGCGACTTTTCTTCAGCATGCGGCGGAATTTATAAACGCGCCAATAGGAGAGTAAGAAAATCACCAGCGCCGTGGCATTATCCGGCGGCGTGGAAGGGCGATCGTGCACGCGCTCCGACTTCTTCAGCAAATAACGCCCGAAGGGGGCGCCAATAATCGGCAGCGAACTGATCCATTCACCGATACGCCCGGAAGACTGGCCGAGATAAAGCAGTTCGGCAGGTTCTTTTGCCGATAAGGCGTTGACCAGGCTGGCGGCCAAGGTGGATTTTCCCGAGCCGTCACAGCCGGTTATCGCTATGACGCGCACGGGCGAGCGATCAGACGAAGGTCTTATCTGCTGACTCACAATAATTGATCCAATGCGAAAAAAACTATTGTATTCCAATACGCCTTGGGTTCAAGATATTTATTGTGCTTTGCTGCGATAAAATAATGATGGCTGTATTTCTTTTCGTTATTTGAATTGATATTTATGGCGCTCGTTCTTGTTATTTTGTGCTAATTGGCTGTGCGTGTGCCGGTTTCGCTTTTTATGTTAATTCCGGCATGTGGCACGGCGAAAAAAGAGCAGAGGTTTTCAATTTTCGCTTAATCTTTTGTGCTGTTTGATGCGGCGTTGAGTGATATTTCGCTTCAAGCCTGGCACGCCATTTCTGGTGTATTGAAAGAGAGTCTGATTATGAGTGCAAAACTTCCGCCGCTGATTGCGGTTATCGGCAGCGACGGATCGGGTAAGTCCACCGTTTGTGAACATCTGATCGCGTATGTGAAACATTATGGCCCGGCGGTGCAGGTGCATCTGGGCAAACAGGCGGGCAACGTCGGGCGCGCGGCGGCGAAACTGCCGCTGCTCGGGCGCTCGGTGGGCAAGGCTATCGAGAGCAATACCAAAAAAGTCAAAACGAAAAAATCCCGGATCGGCCTGTTGCCGTCGGCGGTGATCATCGCCTTCGTCGGGCGGCGGCTGCTACGGTTTCGCCGCATGCTGGCGTATCGTCGGCAAGGGCTCATCGTGTTGACCGACCGTTTTCCGCAGGCGCAAATCCCCGGCGCTTACGACGGTACGGTTTTTCCCGTCGACGTTGAAGGGAGCCGTTTCGTCCGTTGGCTGGCGGCGCGCGAGCGGGCGGCGTTCCAATGGATGGCGGGGCAAAAACCGGATCTGGTGCTCAAGCTGAATGTCAGTCTGGACGTGGCCTGCGCGCGCAAACCCGATCACCGCAAAGCGGCGCTGGAGAAGAAGATCGCCGTCACGCCGTTATTGACGTTCGAAGGCGCCGACATCGTGGATCTCGATGCCGATCGGCCGATCGAGGAGGTGCTTTCGGCGGCGGAAAAAGCCATCGCGGAATTTATGGCGGCGCAGGGCTATCGCTATTCGGCTGATGGGGCATCAACGGCTGCGCACTGAGGCGCGCAGCGATTCGGAAGGGCGGTGATGCCATTTTCGGCACCGCCGCCGCGGCCGAGAGAGAAAAGCTTTATTTTTTCAGCGCCGCAAAGGCGCGCACGATGGCGTCGATCTCTTCATCGCTTTGCGCGGCATTGACGCTGCAGCGCAACAGGGTGACGCCCGCCGGCGCGGCCGGTGGCAGCACCAGGTTTACATATACGCCGTGGACGATCAGCTCGCGCCAGAAACGCAATCCTTCTTCCTTCGAACCGATCATCACCGGCACCACCGGGCTGATGCGCGGGCCCAGGGTATACCCCAGTTCGGCGAGGCCGTGGTACAGACGGTGCGCGTTGCTCCACAGCTTTTCCCGCAGCTCGGGATGGCGCGCGATTTTTTGCAGCGCCGTGCGCACCGACGCGATGCTGGACGGCGACGGCGAAGCGGTAAAGATATACGGCCGGCTGCTGTAGCGCAGCACGTCCATCCCCTTGCCACCGACGGCGAAACCGCCGATCGAAGCCAGGCTTTTGCTGAAGGTGCCCAGGATAATATCCACGTCTTGCTCGACGCCCAGCGCTTCGGCCAGGCCGCGGCCGTGCTCGCCCATCACGCCGAAGGAGTGCGCTTCGTCGACCAGCAGATACCCGCCCAGCCGCCGCTTGATGTCGACGATTTCCACCAGCGGGGCGACGTCGCCCAGCATGCTGTAGATGCCTTCCACGATAATGATCGCCTCGCGGGCGCGTTCGCCCAGGCGCACCATGCGGCGCTCCAGATCGGCGGCGTCATTGTGGCGGAAGCGAATAATCTCCGCGCCGCCGAGGGCGCAGGCGTCGTAAATGCTCGCGTGGCTGTCCGCGTCGATCAACACCACGGAGCCCGGTCCCGCCAGCGTGCTGATGACGCCCAGGTTGGCGGTATAGCCGGTGGAGAACACGATGGCGCTGGGGCGATCGAAGAATTCCGCCAGCTCCCGTTCCAGCGTCAGGTGCGATCCGTAGCTGCCGTTCGCCATGCGCGAGCCGGTGGTGCCGGTGCCGAGCGCCGCCAGGGCTGCCTGGCCGGCGGCGATCGCCTGCGCATCGAACGTCAGGCCAAGGTAGTTATTGGTACCGGCAAGGACAATCTTTTGATCGCCGATGCGGCCCTGGGTGGCGGAATAGACTTCGTCGATACAGGTGCCGAACGGATTCAGACCGGACGTTTGAAATTGTTCACGGTCATTGGCGAGCCGAGCAAACTTATCATACAGTCCCATGGCTTTTCTCCAGATAAGGGCGCAGCGCATCAAGCAGTTGCTCAGGCGTTCTGACATCAAGCAATATATTGATAGGAATGGAGATATCTAATTCATCTTCCAGCATCATCAGCAGATCCAAGACTCTGATGGATTCCAGGCCAAGATCATTGACGAGATCGCTATCAGGTTTTATTTCCACTCCGCCTTCGACGATACCTTGCAAACACGTCAGGATATAATCCATTACAGCATCGCGATTTAGCATAAGAATGTTGACACACCTCTATTTGGAATAATTAAAACAGCCCTTCACGCAGTGCGCGCTCCAAACTCACCTGTGGAAACCAATTAATCTGTTGCGACAGCGCGTGATTACTGGCGGACCAGTCGTGATGCGTTAATTCGCGTATTTTGCTGCGCGTCAGCATCGGCTCTTGTTTGACCAGGCGGTTCCACGCCACGCTGATATCCGCCAGGGCTTTCAGCAGCGGCAGCGGAATGCCCACCAGACGCACCGGCCCGTGCCGCACGGCGGCGCCGATGTCCCGCAGGCGCAGCCAGTTATAGCCTTCGGCCACGCCGTCGCACAGCTCGTAAATATTCGGCTGCGCGGGTTCGGCCTGCACCCATTGGCTGACCGCCTTTGCCAAATCGCTCACGTGCAGAAAAGAGAGCCTGGCGTCAGGCGCGCCCAGCCGGGGCAGTACGCCGCGCAGCAGACCGTTGAACAGCGGTTTCAGCTCTTTATCGCCGGGCCCGTAAACCGCCGTCGGGCGGAAAATCCCCAGCGCGATATCGCCGCTGGCGGCGATGAGTTGCTGTTCGGCGGCCTGTTTTGAATGGGCGTACCACGACAGCGCCGGATGGCGGGCCGCCAGCGACGACATGAACAGAAAGCGATGGCAGCGGCCGTTTTGCCTGGCCGCCTGCATCAAATTCAGGCTGCCGGTGACGTTGCAGCGGGTAAAAACCGTTTCCGCATGCCCGCGCACCTGGCCCGCACAATGCACCACGCATTCCGCGCCGCGCACCAGTTCGGTGAGCGAGGGCCGATCTTCCAACTCGCCGGGGATCCATTGCAGGTTGTCGGCGGCGGCTTTTCCGGCGCGCCGCGTCAGGGCGCGCACGCTAAATCCTTGCGCCAGCAGTTCCTGGACGATGTGCCGGCCGATAAAGCCGGTCGCGCCCGTCACCGCCACGGTGCCGCTCATTGCGCGAAACCGGCCAGCTGCGGCATTTGCGGGTAGAGCGAAGCGCTCAGCCAGCGTTTTTTGGCCTCGGCACGGGCAGGTTTGCCCGACGACGTACGGGGAATGCTGTGCGGCGGCAGCAGCTCGATGTCCACCGCAATGCCGAACTCGCTTTGAATGCGCGCGCTCAGCGAATGCACGATTTGCTCCCGGCGTTCTTCCGAACTGACTCGGCACTGGATTTGCAAAATGATCCTGGCCGCTTCGTCGTGTTCTTCGGTCACGAAGGCGATCGCATCGCCGGAACGGATTTCCGGTTCGGATTCCGCGACGTACTCGATATCCTGCGGCCAGATATTGCGGCCGCGAATGATGATCAAATCCTTCTTGCGGCCGGTGACGTAGAGATAGCCGTCCAGCAGGTAGCCCAGATCGCCGGTATCCATCCAGCCGGTCACCTGAATTTGCTTCTGAGATTCATCGTCGCAGAAATAGCCGTTCATCAGGCTGGGGCCGGAAATCGTGATGTGGCCGACCTGGCGTTCCGGCAGCGGTTGCCCGGTTTCGCTGCGGATCTCGATGCGGTGGCCGGGCAGCGCTCGGCCGCAGTTGACGAAGGTCGAGACGGCGCGGGTCTTCTTGCCGGGCGCGACCGCCTTACCCTCGTACTCCAAAATATCGCGGTCGACGGCGTTGGTTTGCGGGCCGGAGCAAGGGTCGGAAAAACTGACCGCCAGAGTGTTCTCGGCCAGGCCGTAGCAGGGCATGAAGGCTTTACTGTCGAAGTTGATGCTGCTGAAGTGGTCGCCGAACTGGCCGAGCAGCTCGGCCGGGATCGGCTCGGCGCCCACGCCCGCGACCCGCCAGCTGGAGAGATCCAGATCGGCCAGCTCTTTGGCGTTGCTGCGGCGCAGACACAGATCGTAGCCGAACGGCGGGGCGACGGAGACCGTGCCGCGATTCTTGGCGATCAGTTTCAGCCACTGCATCGGACGCATGGCGAAATCTTGCGTGCGCAGGTAATCGACGGACAGCTGGGTCGCTACCGGGGTCAGCAGGAAACCGACCAGGCCCATATCGTGATAGAAGGGCAGCCAGGAGACGCAGCGGTCGCCCGCGCGCAGCTTGATGCCGTCGCGACTGATCGCGTTCAGGTTCGCCATGGCCGCCCGCTGGGTAATGATCACGCCGCGCGGGAAGCGGGTGCTGCCCGAGGTGTATTGCAGATAGGCGATGTCGTCGGGCGAGGGCGCCGGCAACGCGATTTCCGGCTCCGGCAAGGCGTTAAAATCCTCGTCGCTGAGGATGTGCAGCGACGGCGCCTTTTCCGTGGCCGACGCGATCAGCGGCGTCCATTCTTCGCTGCTGATGATTGCCGCGGGGTTGCAGCTGGCAATCAGCCCCTTCAGCTTGGCGGTGTAAGAGTCGCGCTGGCCCACGCCCATCGGGATCGCCAACGGCACCGCCACCAGGCCGGCATATTGGCAGGCGAAAAAGGCTTCAACGAATCCCGCGCTGGTTTCAGCGATCAGCGCCACGCGATCGCCTTTCTTGAGCTTCAGGGACAATAAACGCCGCGCGCCCGAGATCGCTTTTTGCTGCAGCGTGCGATATTCGAGAACGGTCACGAGTTGATTGCGACGGTCGTAAAAATTCATTCCCGTATTACCGAGTGCCGCGTAATCCAACGCGTCCACTAAAGTGGGGAAGTCCGCATAGCGCATGGGAAGAGAATGAACGGAACTTGTTTCAGACATAGACAAACTTAGCCATAGATTAAAAATCACCAAAAGAGATAAATCACTCTTGGCGAGGTAATTGATGTTTTACTATGAATAGGTTTCGAATAAGTTTGTTATTCAACCATCTTCATTCCGCGAAAAGCGTATATTGTCGTGCTTGAGTAGCACGCAGGTTATTAACCGGATAGCGCGTTATTGACTCGCGTTATCAGCCTTGAACAGCGCCCTGGAGATATACGAGAGGCTAGGGTAATACCCGGGTTTTGCCGTTCTTTCATCTGCATATGTTGAGCAGGAAATAACTGTCGGCTCATAGGTTATGACCTCATGCATGGCAATCTTGGAACTTAAACACTTCCTAAACAGTATGCCGCAAGAAATCAAAAAGTGAATGCCTGATTTAACCTGAATCTTAAAAAGAGCATTAAGTGGTAAAAATGGCGGCGCACCTCCTGATTAAAGTCGGTACACTAAAAGCGGCGGGTTTCTTTTGCCTGAACAGCACGAAATAATAAAAGAGCATCATTAGCGTAGCATGCCTGCGCCGCTTTTTGTTTTTCTTTTTTGAGCAATCACGAAAATCACAGGGTGAATGTCGGGCCAATAATGCGCTGATTCACAGGGGGTAATATTCGGTTTTTCTTATCGTTAAATCGGAGGCAATACACTAATCCAATAAAAGAGAACAGCATAAAAAATGCTAAAGGCATTGTCGCGCGCATAGTTAATTATTTTATTAAAACCTAAGGCTATTTATGATCCGTGTTGAGAAAGTTCTGGATAAACGCGAGCTTAAAGAATTTATTGCTTTCCCCTCGTTACTGTTTCGCGATGATCCGAACTGGATTGAGCCGCTGTATTTAGAGCGCGAAGAGCACCTGTCAAAGAAGAATCCCGGCACCGACCATATCGAATGGCAGGCGTGGGTGGCCAAAAAACAGGGGAGGGTCGTTGGGCGCATCACCGCACAAATTGATTCCTTGCACCGCGAGCTGCACGGCGAGGATACCGGCCACTTCGGCATGATTGATGCCGTTGACGATCCTGCCGTGTTCAGCGCGTTATTCACGGTAGCGGAGGAGTGGTTGAGGGCGAAAGGCGCGCGCAAAATCACCGGGCCGTTCAGCCTCAATATCAATCAGGAAAGCGGCCTGTTGGTCGAAGGGTTCGACACCCCGCCGTCGGCGCTGATGACGCACGCCAAGCCTTATTACGCGCCCCAGATAGCGCAGCAGGGTTATACCGAAGGCATTGATTTACTTGCCTATTGGATGAAGAGAACCGACCTGCACTTTTCGCCGTCGTTAACCCGGATGATGGACCAGGTACGCAAAAAGGTGACCGTTCGCCGCCTCAACCGCAAGCGCTTTCGCGAGGAGATGCAGGTGCTGCGCGAGGTGTTCAATTCCGGATGGCAGCATAACTGGGGGTTTGTCCCGTTCACCGAGCACGAGTTCGCCACCATGGGGGATCAGCTGAAGTTCCTGGTGCCCGACGATATGATCCATATCGCCGAGGTGGATGGCGCACCCTGCGCCTTTATCGTCGGCTTGCCGAACATTAACGAAGCCATTGCCGATCTGCAGGGGCGGCTATTGCCGTTCGGCTGGGCGAAGTTATTGTGGCGGCTGAAGGTCAGCGGCGTGCGCACCGCGCGCGTGCCGTTGATGGGCGTGCGCCAGGAATATCAATTCAGCCGCATCGGGCCGATTATTGCGCTGCTGCTGATTGAGGCGCTGCGCGAGCCTTTCGCCAAGCGCAATATCGACGCGCTGGAAATGTCGTGGATCCTGGAAACCAATACCGGCATGCGGACGATTTTAGAACGCATCGGGGCGGTCCCTTATAAGCGCTACCGCTTGTACGAGAAAACGCTTTAACCGGCTGATAACGTATCGTCTTTTAACGTCCTCAGGATAATCATCCCGCCGGGGCATTTTTCTCGCTGGTCGCTTCACGGTTGTGCGGGCGCCGCGTAAGCGAATGAAGCCTCTCCTGAGGGCGAACGGTTAAGGTCTTTAATTAATAAACCCGAGATAAATTCACGGCTCGTGATTTATTTGAAGGGGTGTCGTCATGTTGATGAGAGCAGAAGGTATGCCTGAAAAAAAGAAAAAGGGAATAAGCCGATTAACGTATAGCATAAGGAATTCCTGGGCCGGTGTTATTGATGCCGTGCTGACCGAAGATGCGTTTCGCCAATTATTGGTTATTAACGCCATTTTACTGGTTGTTACATTTGCTTTAGATATTACAAAAATGGAGCGACTGTTATTAATCATCTGCAGTTTTCTGCTATTGGTGGTAGAACTGCTTAATACGGCGATTGAAACCGTGGTCGATCGCATTTCGCTGGAATTGCATCCGTTATCCAAACGCGCCAAAGATCTGGGCGGCGCAGCGCAGCTGGTGGCCGTGGTGCTGACCATTGTGGTTTGGGCAACGGTGCTGCTGGGGCGATAGGGGCTTTGGTGGCTCAACCACCAAGCCGGTTACCGTAGCGATATCGGCGGTTATCATCGTTGTTTTTCGTCTTTTGCCCTTTCAGCAAGGAGAGTTGGCCGTTATGCCCGTGAATTTTGATCTCAACGATCTCTATGCGTTTCGCGCGCTGGTGGAGTACGGCAATTTTCGGCTGGCCGCAGAGTCTATCTGCCTGTCGCAATCGGCGCTGAGCCGCAGGATTGAGAAGCTGGAAAACGCGCTGGGCATCAAACTGTTCGATCGCACCACCCGGCGCGTGACTTTGACGCTGTACGGGCAGGCCTTTGCCGAACGTTCGGATCAGCTGCTGATGAACGTCGAAGCGGTGATGGCCGATATCGATAAGGTCAGCCAAGAGCGGGTGGGGTTGATCACCGTCGCCACGGTGCCGTCGGCGGCCTACTATTTCATGCCCGACGTGATACGCCGTTTCCGGCTTCGCTATCCCCGCGTGCGCGTTAAGTTGATCGACGGCAGCGCCGGCAATGTCATCGAGGCGGTCACCGGCGGCCAGGCCGATTTTGGCATCTGCTTCGCCGGGCGGCTGCAGCCTAATCTTGAGTTTGTGCCGTTGGTGGGGGACGTCTACGTGGCCGCCTGTCGGCGCGACCACCCGCTCGCCGGTAAAAAGAGCTTTACCTGGCGGGAATTTTATCAGCAGGACTACGTGTCGCTGGATAAAACCTCCGGCAATCGTAATCTGCTCGATCAACGCCTGGAACACCTCGTGCCGGAACGCCCCAGCGTGTGCGAAACTCGCCATGTGACGACCATGCTGGGCATGGTTGAGGCGGGCATCGGCATTGCCGCCGTGCCCGCCATGTCGATGCCTGCTTCAGAGCATTCGGTGCTGACGTCGGTGCCGCTGGTCGATCCGGTGGTGAAACGCACCGTGGGCCTCATCAGACGCGGCGGCCGCATGCAGTCTTTCGTCGCCGCCGAGCTGGAAAAGCTGATTACTGAACGGTATCACTCTGCTTGACCGGCTGCTGTGCCGGCACGGTTCGCATACCGGTCGCGCGAATGGTCGGCTGCGCCTGAGAGGACGCGAGGAAGTCCAGCAGCGCTTTGCCTTCGCGGCGGTGCTCCGCCTTGGCGGTCACCGCGCCGGCGAAGCGGGTGATGTACTGCACGTTTTCCGGCAGCTCGCCGATAAAGGTGACGCCCGCCACGGGCAGCAATTCGCTGACCTGCTGGAAGCCCAGCGCGTATTTCCCTTGCGCCACTTCAGAGGCCACCGGGATGCGCTCAATCTTATGCGCCTTTCCTTTCACCTGTTCCTCGATGCCCAGCTTTTTGAACAGTTGGCCGCTGACGTAGCGGCCGCTGGCACTGTCGGAATAGGCGAAAGAGTCGGCTTGCAGCAAAACATTGCGCAGCTCGGCATCCGTTTTTATCGCCGGTTTGGGCGCGCCCTGTTTCACCACCATGCCGATCGGCGAATCGGCCAGCTCCACGCGTGAGCCCGGCTGGGTCCAGCCACTTTTGTCCAGTTGGGACAGCGCGTCGCCTACCATGATCACCACATCGGCTTTCTCTCCGCGCGCCAGCCGCGCGGGGATCGCCTGCGGCGTTTTCCCCATGGAGGGGCCGGACACCAGAATGATGTTATCGCCGCTTTGGGCTTCATATTCCGGGGCCAGCTTCTCCAGCGCGGCTTTGAAGCCGCCGGAGATCATCACGGTCACGTCTTTGGCCAGTGCCGCCGTACTGAAGGAGGCGCACACCAGCGTGGCGAGGATCGAACGAGTGAGTTTCTGCATGACATGATTCCCTATTGCGATTACGGGTTAGCGTGCGGTTTGCAGCGGTATGGCGATGCGGCGATACAGATACAGCGTCGCCAGCAAGGCGCACAGCGCGGCGAAGCTCATCCAGTAGCCCGGTGAAGCCTTATCGCCGGTGTATTCGATCAGGGCAGTGGAGATCACCGGCGTAAAGCCGCCGAACACCGCCGTCGCTAGGCTGTAGGCCAGCGAGAAGCCGGCGACCCGCACTTCTGTTGGCATGATCTCGGTTAAGGCCGGGATCATCGCGCCGTTGTAGAGGCCGTAAATGAAGGACAGCCACAGCAGCACGGCCAGCATCATGCTGAAGCTGGGGGCGGCGGCGAGCAGGCTCAGCGCCGGGTAGGCGGTGGCCAGCGTCAGCAGCGCCATGGTGACCAGCACCGGTTTGCGGCCGAAACGGTCCGACAGCGCGCCGCCGATGGGCAGCCAGATGAAGTTGGAGATCGCCACCAGCAGAGTGACCAGCAAGCTGTCGGAAGCGCTGAGCAACAGCACCTTTTTGCCGAAGGTCGGCGCATAGACGGTGATCAGGTAAAACGCGGTGGTGGTCATGGCGACCATCAGCATGCCGGCGATCACCACCGGCCAGTTTTTCAGCAGGGTTTTAAACACGTCGTGCATCGCCAGGTGGTGACGTCGGGCGGTAAATTCCTGCGTCTCTTCCAGCTTGCGGCGCAGGAGGAAGATGGAGGGAACGATCAGGCAGCCGAACAGGAAAGGCAGGCGCCAGCCCCATTCGCGAATGGCGCTTTCTTCCAGTGCCGCATTGAGCGCGAAGCCCATGGCCGCCGCCACCATGATAGCCACCTGTTGGCTGCCGGACTGCCAACTGGTGTAGAAGCCCTTACGGCCCGGCGTGGCGATCTCGGCCAGATAGACGGACACGCCGCCCAGCTCCGCGCCCGCCGAGAAGCCTTGCAACAGGCGTCCGCACAGCACCAGCAGCGGCGCCCAAAGCCCGATGCTCTGGTAAGAGGGGATCAATACGATCAGGAAGGTGCCCGTAGCCATAATCGACAGGGTCACGATCAGCCCTTTGCGGCGGCCGACTTTATCGATGTAAGCGCCCAGCACGATGGCGCCAATGGGGCGCATCAGAAAACCGGCGCCGAATACCGCGAAGGTCATCATCAGCGAGGCAAATTCGCTGCTGGCCGGGAAAAAGGTGTGTGCGATGTAGGTGGCGTAAAAGCCGAACAGAAAGAAGTCGAACTGTTCCAGAAAGTTGCCGGAGGTGACGCGCAGGATCGCGCCGGATCTGGCCCGGATGGTCATGGGTGAGGAAGAGGAATGCATCTTTATCTCCAGTTTGCTATTGGCGCCTGACGCCGCGCCTGTTGCTGAAGATTCGCTCAGGAAAATAAAGTAAATAAGCGCAATAAACACATGACGCGATGCGTGTGGCGCATCAATCGGCGTTAACAATGTTGCCTAACCCGATGTAACGTGGCGTTAACAAGTTTGTCGCTCATCGCCCGCTGCGCAGAACGCCGAAAACGTTATGCGCTTTTTGTGACAGGGTTCATAAAGGGGCGGCGGGGAAGCGCCCCGTGCCTTGTGCTGTAAGCGCTAACGGCAGAAAGGCACCAAGCCCGCTCAGGATCTCCGGAGCGGGCTTTGTGCACCAGGGCTCCTTTGACACAAGCAGGCGGCCATGAAAGCAAAGAGGCTCAAGACGGGCAGGCTTTATGGGCGCTTCCGTTTGGGCCAGATAGCGTTAAGCAGGTCACCCGTCGTACCTTCGCGATAAACCATCCCCTTGCTCAAAGCTGAAACGATACGACTTATGTTGATGAATCGCTCATTTAACGTGCAAAAAATTAATGAATTTCATTAAAATTGCGATGATATTCGTATTTTTATCGCACTATTTAGTGAAATACTCACCCGGTGAAGTTCATCACATTTCTTTAACCTGCTTAACAGTAGATTTTTCTCGTTAATAGAAAATCGATTCAGCTAAAGGGGAAGGGAAATGAAGAAAACGTGGTTTATAGCGATGTTTTCGGCTCTGATTTCAGGGCAGGCTGCGGCGCAGAGTTGGGTGCTGACCAGCGCTGAAGATGGCGTGGAGGAAGGAAACTGGAAGATTTCGAGCGAGGCGCTGAAGGTGAAGGATAAAACGTTCAGCATTGAGCAGAAAGTGTTGCACGGCGGCAAGCAAGAAGGCAGCAAAGTCATCATTTTCCGCAGCCAGGATGGCCTGACCATCACGCTGAGCCCCACGCGCGGCATGAACCTCCTGCGGGCAGAAGGCTTTGGCGCGAAAATGGGATGGGATTCCCCGGTCAAAGAGGTGGTCAACCCCGCCTTTATCAACCTGGAAAGCCGCAATGGGCTCGGTTGGCTGGAAGGTTTCAATGAGATGATGGTGCGTTGTGGCTATGAGTGGACCGGTCATCCGGTGACCGAAGGAGGGCAAATTTACACGTTGCACGGTAAAGCGGGCAATACGCCGGCCTCGCGGGTTGAGGTTGAGGTAGCGGATACGGCGCCGTATGAAATTCGTATTCGCGGCCTGATCAAAGAGAGCACATTCAAAAAAGCCGATCTGCAAACCCTGACCGAATTGCGCTATGTGCCCGGCAGCAACAGTTTCAGCCTGCATGATGTGTTAACCAACCGGGCGGATTATCCCCATGACTACCAGATTATTTATCACAGCAATTTCGGCGCGCCGATTCTGGAAAATGGCGCCCGCTTCCTGGCGCCGATCGCCAGCATCAGCCCGTTTAACGACTATGCCAAAGCCGGGCTGAAGACCTGGGGAACCTATGCCGGTCCAACCAAAGGATTCGATGAAATGGTCTTTAACATTAAGCCATTATCGGATCCGAATCATCAAACGCTGGCGGCGCTGGTCAATAACGCGGGCGACAAAGGGGTGGCTATTCAGTTCGATACCCGCCAATTACCCGTCCTGACGCTGTGGAAGAATACCGATACGTTAAAACAGGGGTATGTGACGGGGATTGAGCCGGGCACCAGCTATGCCTACCCGGTCACTATTGAGCGCGAACAAAAACGCGTTAAGCAGCTGCAGCCTGGCGCCAGTGCGCAGTTTGATCTGACCTATACCTTGCTGCACAGCAAAGCGCAGGTGGCGGATCTGGAGAAGAAGATTGCGGATATTCAGGGCAAGGTAAAAATAGATGAGAATGCCGTGCCGATAGCCAAAGAGTAGCGCTGCCTGTCGGCGCATTCAGCGTTAAAGCAAAAGGCCCGCTTAAGTTTCCTTAAGCGGGCTTTTCTAAATATGGCTCCTCTGACTGGACTCGAACCAGTGACATACGGATTAACAGTCCGCCGTTCTACCGACTGAACTACAGAGGAATCGTGTGAACGGGGCGAATAATAGCGGGGCGCCTGGGGTTTGTCAAAGCGCTAAACTGCAAAAAAAGTGCGTTTGCTGAGGGAATGAGCACCTTGCGTTGTTTTTCGGCATTTTACATCGCCAGGCGGTGATGTTTGCCGCCGGTCTCGTTATCGCGTCGCTTGCACATGCCCTTGCACGGCGATGGTGCAGGGTCACTCTCGCTATCCTGCACCTTCCCATCTTAGCCGTACGGCTCACCCCCGTTATCCCCGCCACACGCCGTGCCGCAACTGATATGTAGGATGAATAAGCAAACAATATGTATTCGTCGTCACAATGGCTGGATTTTTGCTTACCCATTTTTGGGGAATGCGACTGCGCTCTCAAGAAAATTATTTTCCCCGTCTACACATAAAGTGAAAGTTCCGCGCCCCCGGGCGTTCCGCTATACCCGTCATACTTGACGCTGCCTCGGTGTTGGCTGCGAGCATTTACCCCGGTCACTGACCTTGAGTCAGCTCTCGGGGCTCATGCTCTTGCCGCCTGGATGCAACGCCAATTATCTAGGGTATGAAAACAGTGCTGAGGAAGATAACAATGTCATCGAAATTGATAAAAAGTCCGCTCGCTGCTTTGCTCATCGGTTGTTTAGGTACGGCGTTTTCCGCGCAGGCCGATATCGTCATTGGCGTCGCCGGGCCGTTCTCCGGGCCGAACGCCACCTACGGCGATCAGTATTGGCGCGGTGCTTCGCAGGCGGCGGCGGACATCAACGCCGCCGGCGGCATCAAAGGGGAAAAAATCAAGCTGGTGCAGGGGGATGACGCCTGCGAACCGAAACAGGCGGTCGCGGTCGCCAACCGTCTGGTGGATCAGGACAAGGTCTCGGCGGTGGTCGGCCACTTCTGCTCCTCTTCCACCATGCCTGCCTCCGAGGTGTATGACGAGGCCGGCATCATCGCCATCACCCCCGGCTCCACCAACCCGCAGATCACCGAGCGCGGCATGAAGACGATGTTCCGCATGTGCGGGCGCGACGATCAGCAGGGCGCGATCGCCACCAACTACATGCTGGATACCCTGAAGGCCAAACGCATCGCGGTGATCCACGATAAAGACACCTACGGCCAGGGGCTGGCGGATGCCGCCAAGGCGGCGATGAACAAGCGCGGAGTCAAAGAAGTGCTGTATGAGGGGCTGTCGCGCGGCGAGAAAGACTTCAACGCGCTGGTGACCAAGATCGCCTCGGTCAAGCCGGACGTGGTCTACTTCGGCGGCTGCCATCCGGAAGCCGGGCCGCTGGTGCGCCAGATGCGCGAACAGGGCGTGACCGCCAAGTTCTTCTCCGGCGACTGCGTGGTGACCGAAGAACTGGTGACCGCCGCCGGCGGGCCGCAGTACACCAACGGCGTGCTGATGACCTTCGGCAACGATCCGCGCCTGATCCCGGAAGGCAAGGCGGTGATCGCCAAGTTCCGCGCCAGCGGCTTTGAGCCGGAAGGGTACACCCTCTACTCCTACGCCTCGATCCAGGCGATCGCCGCCGCCTTCAACGCCACCGGCGGCAAAGACAGCGCCAAGGCCGCCGAATGGCTGAAGTCGCACGACGTCGACACCGTGATGGGCAAGAAAGCCTGGGACCAGAAGGGCGACCTGAAGGTGTCGGACTACGTGGTCTATCAGTGGGATGACAAGGGCAAATATCACCAGCTTTGAACAACCCAATACTGACGTTGTGACTTTATGACAGACGGGCTCGCCGCCCTGGCGTGCCCGTTCCGCGATGACCTTTGGGCCGCGTCGGACTGCGTTGGCGGCCTTACCAGGCGAGACTGCTCATTATGGATGTATTCTTTCTGCAACAGCTGATCAACGGCCTGACCCTCGGTGCGGTGTATGGCCTGATCGCCATCGGCTACACCATGGTTTACGGCATCATCGGCATGATCAACTTCGCCCACGGCGAGGTGTACATGATCTCCGCCTACCTGTGCGCCATCGGTTTGGCGCTGCTGTCGTTCTTCGGGCTGCACTCGTTCCCGCTGCTGATCCTCGGCACGCTAGTGTTCACCATCGTTATCACCGGGGTATACGGCTGGGTGATCGAGCGCATCGCCTACAAGCCGCTGCGCAACTCTACCCGCCTGGCACCGCTGATCTCCGCCATCGGCATGTCGTTAATCCTGCAAAACTACGCGCAGATAAGCCAAGGGCCGCGCCAGCAGGGCATCCCGACGCTGCTGAGCGGCGTGTTCCGCCTGGAGTTCGACGGCGGCGTGGTGCAGATCACCTACACCAAGGTGTTCATTCTGGTGGCGTCACTGCTCGGCATGGCGATCCTCACCTACATCATTCAGCGTACCCGGCTGGGGCGCATCTGCCGCGCCACCCAGCAGGATCGTAAAATGGCCTCGATTCTCGGCATCAATACCGATCGGGTGATCTCGCTGGTGTTCGTGATCGGCGCCGCCATGGCCGGGCTGGCCGGGGTGCTGATCACCATGAACTACGGCACCTTCGATTTTTACGTCGGCTTTATCATCGGTATCAAGGCCTTCACGGCCGCGGTGCTGGGCGGCATCGGTTCGCTGCCGGGCGCGATGCTGGGCGGGCTGCTGCTCGGGGTGGCGGAGGCGCAGTTCGCCGGCATGGTGAACTCGGATTACAAGGACGTGTTCTCCTTCGGGTTGCTGGTGGCGATCCTGATCTTCCGTCCGCAGGGCCTGCTCGGCCGGCCGCTGATCGCCAAGGTTTAAGGAGAACGCCATGTCGCAATCCGTGATCAACGGTGGGCTGGACGTTAAACGCAGCCTGCTGGACGCCGTCTTGGCCGGGCTGATCGCCCTGATCGTGTTCGGGCCGATCGTCGGCATCGTGCTGAACGGCTACAGTTTCAACTTCGAACCGCACCGGCTGGTGTGGATTATCGTCGCGGTGATGGTCGGGCGGCTGCTGCTGAGCCTGTTCCTGCAAACCGCGCCGGGGCGCAGGGTGTTGGCGCGCTTCGACGGCGGCAACGACGGCGTCTACGTACGGCCGCTGGGTTATAAATCCAACCTGCGCTGGATCTTGCCGCTGATGGCGGCGATCGCGCTGCTGTTTCCGTTCGTCGCCACCAAATACCTGCTGACGGTGGCGATCCTCGGCCTGATCTATGTGTTGCTCGGCCTGGGGCTGAACATCGTGGTTGGGCTGGCGGGGCTGCTCGATCTGGGGTACGTGGCGTTTTACGCCATCGGCGCCTACGGATTGGCGCTGGGCTATCAGTACCTCGGTCTGGGGTTTTGGGCGATGTTGCCGCTGGGGGCGCTGATGGCGGCGCTGGCCGGTGCACTGCTGGGTTTTCCGGTGCTGCGCATGCACGGCGACTACCTGGCGATCGTCACGCTGGGATTCGGCGAGATCATCCGGCTGGTGCTTAACAACTGGATGTCGCTTACCGGCGGGCCGAACGGCGTCTCGGTGCCGGCGCCGACGGTGTTCGGCCTGGAATTCGGCCGCCGCGCCAAAGAGGGCGGCGTGCCGATCCACGAGTTTCTCGGCATCGATTACAACCCGAATCTCAAGTTCATTTTCATCTACGCGGTGTTGTTTTTGGTGGTGCTGCTGGTGCTGTATATCAAGCACCGGCTGACGCGCATGCCGATCGGCCGCGCCTGGGAGGCGCTGCGCGAAGATGAGATTGCCTGCCGCTCTCTCGGGCTGAATCACGTACTGGTGAAGCTGTCGGCGTTTATGCTGGGCGCCTCCACCGCCGGCCTGGCAGGGGTGTTTTTCGCCACCTATCAGGGCTTCGTCAATCCGACCTCGTTCACCTTCTTCGAATCCGCGCTGATCCTGGCGATCGTGGTGCTGGGCGGCATGGGCTCCACCCTCGGCGTGGTGCTGGCGGCCTTCGTGCTGACGGTGGCGCCGGAGCTGCTGCGCAGCTTCGCGGAATACCGGGTGCTGCTGTTCGGCGTGCTGATGGTGGCGATGATGATCTGGCGGCCGCGCGGGCTGGTGCGCATCAGCCGCGCCAGCTTCGCCGAACGCAAGGGGGTGGCGCCATGAGCGACGCCATTTTGCGGGTGGAGCACCTGATGATGCGCTTTGGCGGCATCAAAGCGCTGAACGACGTCAATCTGGAGGTGGAGCGCGGCTCCATCACTGCCCTGATTGGCCCCAACGGCGCCGGCAAGACCACGGTGTTCAACTGCCTGACTGGTTTTTACCGCGCCAGCGGCGGCGTGATCCTGCTCAATACCCACAAGCGGCCGACCGACGTGATCCAGGTGCTGGGGCAGAAGTTTCGCGCCGGCGATTGGATTCGCCCGAAGCGGCTCGGCTCGCGCCTCTATTACAAGATGTTCGGCGGCACCCACCTGGTCAACCGCGCCGGGCTGGCGCGCACCTTCCAGAATATCCGTCTGTTCCGCGAAATGTCGGTGGTGGAGAACCTGCTGGTGGCGCAGCACATGCAGAGCAACCGCAACCTGATCGCCGGGGTGCTGAATACGCCGGGCTACCGCCGTGCGGAAAGCGCCGCGCTGGATCACGCCTTCTACTGGCTGGAGGTGGTGGATCTGGTGGACTGCGCCAACCGGCTGGCGGGGGAGATGTCCTACGGCCAGCAGCGGCGGCTGGAGATCGCTCGCGCCATGTGCACCGCGCCGGAAATGATCTGCCTCGACGAGCCGGCCGCCGGGCTGAACCCGGTGGAGACGGCCACGCTGAGCCGCATCATCCGTTTTCTGCGCCAGCATCACGGCATCACGGTGCTGCTGATCGAGCATGACATGGGCATGGTGATGGAGATCTCCGATCGGGTGATCGTGCTCGATCACGGCGACGTGATCGCCCGTGGCACGCCGCAGGAGATCCAGCACAACGAGGCGGTGATCGCCGCCTACCTGGGCGCGGACGAAGAGGAGCTGGCGGGATGAGCGAGGCGATGCTGGAATTTCGCGAAGTGGACGTGTTTTACGGGCCGATCCAGGCGCTGCGTCAGGTGTCGCTGCAGGTTAACGCCGGGGAGACGGTGGCGCTGATCGGCGCCAACGGCGCGGGCAAATCCACGCTGTTGATGTCGATCTTCGGCCAGCCGCGTATCGCCGGCGGGCAGATCCTGTTTAGCGGCGAGGACATCAGCCGCCGCTCCACGCACTACGTGGCGGCCGGCGGCATCGCGCAGGCGCCGGAAGGGCGGCGCATCTTTCCGGACATGAGCGTGGAGGAGAACCTGCTGATGGGCACCATCACCGTCGGCAATCGCTACCTGGACGAGGATTTGCCGCGCATGTTCGAGCTGTTTCCGCGCCTCAAGGAGCGGCGCAATCAGCGGGCGATGACCCTGTCCGGCGGCGAGCAGCAGATGCTGGCGATCGCCCGCGCGCTGATGAGCCGGCCGAAGCTGCTGCTGCTGGACGAGCCGAGCCTGGGACTGGCGCCGATCGTGGTGCGGCAGATCTTCGGCGTACTACGTGAGCTGACCCGCAGCGGCATGACGCTGTTTCTGGTGGAGCAGAACGCTAACCACGCGCTGAAGCTGTCCGATCGCGGCTATGTGATGGTCAACGGCCAGATCCGCCTCAGCGGCAGCGGCCAGGAGCTGTTGAACGATCCGGAGGTGAGAAAGGCCTATCTGGGCGGCGGCTGAGCGCCGCCCTTGGGCAGGGATGCCCGTGTTCAGAACTGGCGCTGCATCCAGCGCACGTTCAGCCGCACCAGGGCGATGATGGCGCTGGAGAGCAGCCGCAGCCCGCCGGGCATGTCGCGGCGGCGGATGTCCAGCAGCAGTACGGTGCGCACCTGCGCGCTGTCGTTCCACACCTCGTGTTCGAAGGTATCGTCCCACAGCATGAACTCCCCCTCGTGCAGCCGGTATTCGCGGCCGTCCACTTTCAGCACCGCCGCCGGCACCCCGTCGGCGCGTTTGGGCATGTCCAGCACCAGATAGCCGCGCAGAATGCCGCGGAACGGCCCGCGGTGGGGCGGCACCTGTTTGCCGGGCGCCAGGAAGGAGAGCGAGGCGGACAGCACGTCCGGCGACGAAGCGATCAGCGCCGCCAGCGTCGGGCAACGCGCCAGGTTGCGGGCGATCGGCTGGCCGTAGGCCTTCATGATGAACATGCGCCAGTCGCGCGCGTCGTTGGCGGAGATCGACGCCTGCTGGATCATGATCTCGTGGAAGCGCGGAATATTGTGCAGATCGTGGGCGACGGTCAGCGCCTCTTCGCGGATCTGCCGCCATTGGGCGGTGAAACGTTCGGCGTCGGGGAACAGCGCGGCGCTGTCGAGCACCGGTTTGCCCTGAATGCGGCGATCGTAAACATTGCGCAATGCGAGCACGGACCAATCATAAATCGCGGACATAATGACCTCGCCTCAGAAAACGCCAAATGGACACTGCGCGCGGTTCTTCGGCGTGGCGCGTCGTCTGCGGGGGCCGGAAGGGAAGAGCGGCAGGAAAAATTGGTACGCTTCAAGAGATTAGCACAGCATTTGTGCAACCGTGTGTCTGCGAATGTGTCGAAATGCGGCGAAAAAAACCACACAATTAAAGTGTGACGCGTATCGCATTTAGCGGGCCGGTTGGTTAAAATATCGCTACTTGCCCGCACCTGTCCGGATTTTGTTTATCATGGAACACGCTCCCGTTTCGCGCTCAACCGCCTGGTTGCGCGTGGTTATCATCGCCGTCTCGGCCTTTATCTTCAACACCACCGAATTTATCCCGGTCGGCCTGCTGAGCGATATCGCCGCCAGCTTCTCGATGCAAACCGAACAGGTCGGCCTGATCATCACCATTTACGCCTGGATTGTCGCCGCCGCCTCGTTGGCGTGCATGCTGCTGACCAGCAAAATCGAGCGCCGCAAGCTGCTGATCGGCGTGTTCATGCTGTTTATCGCCAGTCACATCCTGACCGCCGTGGCCTGGGACTTTACCACGCTGGTTATCTCGCGCGCCGGCGTGGCGCTGGCGCACTCGGTGTTTTGGTCGATCACCGCCTCGCTGGCGATCCGCGTGGCGCCGCCGGGCAAGAAAGCCCAGGCGCTGAGCCTGCTGGCGGGCGGCACCGCGCTGGCGATGGTGCTCGGGCTGCCGCTTGGGCGGGTGGTGGGGCAGCTGCTCGGCTGGCGCATGACCTTTATCGGCATCGCGGTGTGCGCCACCCTGGCGCTGGTGCTGCTGTGGCGCCTGCTGCCGGTGCTGAAAAGCGAGCACTCCGGTTCGCTGGCCAGCGTGCCGCTGCTGTTCAAACGCCCGGCGCTGCTGGCGCTGTACATGCTGACCGTCATCGTGGTGACGGCGCACTTCACCGCCTACAGCTACATCGAGCCGTTTATCCAGACCGTGGCCGGGCTCTCGGAGAACTTCACCACGCTGATGCTGCTGCTGTTCGGCGCCGCCGGCATCGTCGGCAGCCTGCTGTTCAGCCGCTACAGCGAGCGTTTCCCTTCCGGCTTCTTTATCGGCGCCATCGCGCTGCTGACGTTGAGCCTGCTGCTGCTGTTGCCGGCCGCCGGCAGCGAAAGCCACCTGACCGTGCTGTGCATCTTCTGGGGCATGGCGATCATGGCCATCGGCCTGTCGATGCAGGCCAAAGTGCTGAGCCTGGCGCCGGACGCCACCGACGTGGCGATGGCGATCTTCTCCGGCCTGTACAACTTCGGCATCGGCAGCGGGGCGCTGCTGGGCAACCAGGTGAGCTTGCATCTGGGCATGGGCAATATCGGTTTCGTCGCCGCGCCGCTGGCGCTGATCGCCCTCGGCTGGTGCCTGCTGAGCGTCTACCGCAGCGAACGGCTGCAGCAGCACCCCAGCCGTTAAGCCACCGATTCGGGATGCCGCTGCGGCATCCCAGGTTGCATTTTCCTGCTATAAAACAGGCCGCTGCAGCGTTTTATGCTTAACTTTTTTTCATAGTCTGCTAATTAAAAATTTAACTCCGACGCCGCTTCGCTAGCATAGAAAGTCATCAAAAATGTTAATGCGAGGTTAACGGTGAGTGACTCTGTAGCGGCGTCGCCGATCCATGCGCGGGATTTGGCGGCCAGAATCGACGCCTTGCCCGCGTCGGCCGGTCTGTGGCGTTTTATCATTCTGCTGTCGCTGGGCGGCTTTTTCGAACTCTACGATCTGTTCCAGACCGGCTATATCAGCACCGGCCTTATCGCCGACGGCATTTTCCACACCGGCGCGCAGGGCGTCTTCGGCGTGTCGGACCAGGCGGCCTTCGCCTCCGCCACCTTTCTTGGCCTGTTCGTCGGCGCCAGCCTGCTGAGCCCGTACGCCGATCGCTTCGGCCGGCGTGCCACCTTTATGTTCGCCCTGATCTGGTACGGCGCCTTCTCGCTGCTGTTGGCGTTTCAACAGCAGGCGGAATGGGTGATCTTTCTGCGCTTTCTGGTGGGCGTCGGGCTCGGCATCGAGCTGGTGACCATCGACACCTACCTGACGGAGTGGGTGCCCGCGCATCTGCGCACCCGGGCTTTTGCCTTCGCGTTCTTCGTGCAGTTCCTGTCGGTACCGGCGGTGGCGCTGATGTCCTGGTGGCTGGTGCCGCAGACGATTTTGGGCCTGAGCGGCTGGCGCTACGTGGTGATCGCCGGCGCGCTGGCTTCGCTGGTGATCTGGCTGGTGCGCAAGGGGCTGCCGGAGTCGCCGCGCTGGCTGGTGCAGCAGCGGCGCTATGCGCAGGCCCGGCAAGTGATGCGGGATATGGAACGGCGCTGCGGCGTGGCGGCCACGGACTTCCCGTCGCGCCCGGTAGACGATGCCGAGGGGGCGCCGCCGCGCGGCCGCTTTCGCGACATCTGGGCGCCGCAGTACCGCGATCGCACGCTGATGCTGGTGGTGATGAATTTCTTTCAGGCTATCGGCTTCTTCGGCTTCGGCAACTGGCTGCCGGCGCTGCTGTCGGGCAAGGGTGCCTCGGTCACGCACAGCCTGCTGTACGCTTTCTTCATCACGCTGGCCTACCCGCTCGGCTCGCTGCTGTGCAGCTTCTACGCCGACAAGATGGAGAACAAGTGGCAGATCGTGTTGTCTTGCCTGGTGACGGTGATCTTCGGCTCGCTGTTCGCGCTGCAGAACAACCCGCTGTGGCTGATCCTGTGCGGCTTCTTTATCACCTGGTCCAACGCCTGGCTGACCTACAGCTACCACTCGTATCAATCCGAGATCTTCCCGACCCATATCCGCGCCCGCGCCGTCGGTTTCTGTTACTCCTTTAGCCGGCTGTCGACGGTATTCAGCAGCATCATTATCGGCATTATCTTGCAGTACGGCGGCTCGCTGGGGGTGATCGCGTTTATCGTCGCCAGCATGCTGATCGTGATGCTGGTGATCGGGCTGTTCGGCCCGAAAACGCGCGGCATCGATCTGGAAAACATCTGACGTTTTGCGCCGGCGGCGACGCCGGCCTCTTCAGCAAAAAAACTCGCGATCATGCGAAAATTATTCCGTTATCACTGCCTTTGCGCCTGCCGTACTGTTACCCGGTACAAAATCCAATTCAATACCGAGCGGGGAACACGTCATGAGCATCCTCACCGCGCCCGATGGCGCGCGCATTTTCTATAAGGATTGGGGCCGCGGCCAGCCGATCCTGTTCTCCCACGGTTGGCCGCTGTCCGCCGACGCCTGGGACAACCAGCTGCTGTTTTTCGGCCAGAGCGGGTTCCGCGTGATTGCCCACGATCGTCGCGGCCACGGCCGTTCGGATCAGACCTGGCACGGCAACGACATCAACCAATACGCCGACGATCTGGCCTTGCTGATCGAAACGCTGGATCTGCGCGATCTGATCCTGGTCGGCCATTCCACCGGCGGCGGCGAAGTGGCGCGCTATATTGGCCGTCACGGCAGCGAGCGGGTGGCGAAGGTGGTGCTGGTGGGGGCCGTACCGCCGCTGATGCTGCAAACGCCGGTCAACCCTGAGGGCACGCCGATGGCGGCCTTCGACGGCATTCGCAGCGGCGTGGCGGGCAACCGTTCGCAGTTCTTCAAAGATTTGGCGGTGCCATTCTACGGCTTCCACTGCGACGAGGTGGAGAGCAATGCGGGGCTGATCGACCACTTCTGGCTGATGGGCATGCAGGGCGGCGTGAAAGGGCAGTACGACGGCGTGCGCGCGTTCTCCGAAGTGGATTACACCGCCGATTTGCTGGCGATCGACAAGCCGACGCTGCTGGTGCACGGCGACGCCGATCAGATCGTGCCGATCGGCGCCTCGGCGCTGAAAGCCGCTAAGCTTATGCAACAGGCGGAGCTGAACGTATACGCCGGCGGTGCTCACGGCTTGGCGCAGGTCGATCCCGATCGCTTCAACGCCGATTTGCTGGCCTTTATCCAGAATTCGCCGTTCTAAGGGGGCGCGATGAACCTGACTGCTATCGCCGCCCGCTGCGCGCAGCGGCTGCATGCGCCCATGCTGCGCTGGCTGCTGCTGCTCGCCATTTGCGCCGCCTACATCCAGGGCGGGTTGGTCAAGGCGCTGAACGTCGAAGGCGCGGTTGCTGAGATGACCCACTTCGGCCTGCAGCCGGCGGCGCTGTTCGCCGTGCTGGTGACGCTGCTGGAACTGGCGGCGTCGGCGCTGATCCTGAGCGGCTTTTATCGCTGGCTCGGCGCGTTGGCGCTGGCCGGTTTTACCCTGATGGCGACGCTGATGGCCAATCCGTTCTGGCAGTTCGACGGGGCGGAGCGCGGCCAGATGATGAACGGATTTTTTGAACACCTCGGGCTGGCCGGCGCGCTGTTGCTGGTGGCATTTAACGATTTGAAGGAGCGAACGGATGGCTGAACAGACGGAAAACAAGGCGGCGGCGGGCGGCTTCGCGCCGCTGAAAATCCCATTATTTGCGGTGCTGTGGGGTGCCACGGTGCTCGGCAACGTCGGCAGCTTTATGCGTGACGTCGCCAGCTCGTGGCTGATCACCGACCTGTCGAGCAACCCTTCGGCGGTGGCGCTGATGCAGACCGCCGCCACGCTGCCGGTGTTCCTGCTGGCGATCCCGGCCGGGGTATTGTCGGACATCCTCGATCGGCGACGCTTTCTGATCTTCGTGCAAATTCTGCTGGCCTGCGTCAGCGGCAGCCTGCTGGTGCTGTCGCAGACCGGCGCGCTGACGGTGGAATACCTGTTGGCGCTGACCTTCGTCGGCGGCATCGGCGCGGCGCTGATGGGGCCGACCTGGCAGGCGATCGTGCCGGAGCTGGTACCGCGCACCGAGCTGAAAAACGCCGTGGCGCTGAACTCGCTGGGCATCAACATCGCCCGTTCCATCGGCCCGGCGGCCGGCGGCCTGCTGCTGGCCAGCTTCGGCGCCGGCGCGGCCTACGGCGCGGACGTGATGAGCTATGTGCTGGTGATCGCGGCGCTGCTGTGGTGGAAGCGGCCGAAGGCCGAGGACAGCGGCCTGTCGGAACACTTCTTCGGCGCCTTCCGCGCCGGCCTGCGCTATGCCCGTTCCAGCCGCGAGCTGCACGTGGTGCTGCTGCGGGCGGCGGTGTTCTTCGCCTTCTCCAGCTCGGTCTGGGCGCTGCTGCCGCTGGTGGCGCGCCGCATGCTGGGCGGCAGCGCCGGTTTTTATGGTGTGCTGCTGGGGGCGGTAGGCGCCGGGGCGATCCTCGGGGCGATTGCGCTGCCGCGCCTGCGCCAGCGGCTGAATGCCGACGGGCTGGTGCTGCTGGCGGCGGTGCTCACCGCCGTGGTGATGGCGGCCCTGTCTCTGGCGCCGCCGCAGTGGCTGGCGGTGGTGGTGCTGCTGGTGCTGGGCGCCGGCTGGATTATCGCGTTGACCACGCTCAACGGCGCGGCGCAGGGCGTGCTGCCCAACTGGGTGCGCGGCCGCGGCCTGGCCATCTACCTGATGGTGTTCAACGGCGCGATGGCGGCGGGCAGCCTGCTGTGGGGGCTGGTGGCGCAGGAGCTGGGCGTGGCCGCCACGCTGCTGGTCGGCGGCGTCGGCCTGTTGGCGGCGGGGCTGCTGTTCCACCGCCTGCGTCTGCCGACCGGCGAAGCCGATCTGCAGCCGTCGAACCATTGGCCGGAGCCGTTGGTCAACACGCCAGTTGAAAACGATCGCGGCCCGGTGATGATTCAGGTGGAGTACCGCATCCGCGAACAGGATCGGCCGCAGTTCTTGCGCACGCTGCTGATGCTGGAACGCGCGCGTCGCCGCGATGGCGCTTACGCCTGGGGCATCACCGAGCATACCGGCGATCCGGAATGCATCATGGAGTGGTTCCTGGTGGAATCCTGGGCGGAGCACCTGCGGCAGCACCAGCGGGTGTCGCACGCCGACGCCGATCTGCAGCAGGAGGCGCTGCGCTTCCACATCGGCCCGGAGAAACCGGTGGTGCATCACTTCCTGTCGCTCGACCGGCATCAGGTGAAGCATTAACTGCACGGCCAGGTGGCGAGAAGGTGCTATGCTTTTGGTCGGTTCGGCGGCGCGGCCGCCGTAAGACGAATGTAGTCAGCACAGGGAGACACATTGATGACGGCACCTTCTGCTTTTGCCCGCGAGCTTGGGCTGCGCTATCCGATCGTTCAGGGGCCGATGAACGGCGCGTCGCCGCCGGCGTTGGCGGTGGCGGTGAGCAACGCCGGTGCGCTGGGCTCGTGCGCGGCGGCGCTGTTTTCACCGGCGGTGATCCTCGAGCGCGTGCAGCAGATCCGCGCGCAGACCGCCGCGCCGTTCAACATCAATCTGTTTCTGCTCGATGAGCAGCACCCGGATCTCGCCGAGCTCAAGCGCGCCCAGCACCTGCTGCGGCCGTTCCGCGAAGCGCTGGGGCTGAGCGAGCCGCCGATCCCCACCCAATTCGCCGAAAACAACCGCGACCAGATCGCGGCTTTGCTGGAGGCGGCGCCGCCGGTGGCCAGCTTCACCTTCGGCGTGCTGCCGCGCGCCACGGTCACACAGTTCAAGAAGGCCGGCTCGCGGGTGATCGGCACCGCCACCACGGTGGCGGAAGCCCGCGCCTGGGAAGAGGCGGGCGCCGACTTCGTTTGCGTCTCGGGCTCGGAGGCGGGCGGCCACCGCCCGACCTTCCTCGGCGACATTGAGCAATCCTGCGTCGGCCTGATGGCCCTGCTGCCGCAGGTGGTGGCGGCGGTGAAGATCCCGGTGATCGCCGCGGGCGGCATCATGAACGGGCGCGGCATCGCGGCGGCGCGCTTGTTGGGCGCACAGGCGGCGCAGTTGGGCACCGCGTTCCTGTGCAGCCCGGAGTCGGGCATCGCCGAAGCCTGGCGGGCGGCGCTGCGTAACGCCGGCGATGACAGCACGCGCCTGACGCGCGCCTTCAGCGGCCGCCCGGCGCGCGGCATCGTCAATGATTTCATGCGGCAGATGCGCGCGGAAGAGGCGCAGATCCTGCCTTATCCGGTGCAGAACGCGCTCACCGGCGATATCCGCCAGGCGGCGGCCAAGGCCGGGCGCGGGGAATTTATGTCGCTGTGGGCCGGGCAGGGCGTGGGCCTGGCGCGGCCGATGCCGGCGGCGGAGCTGGTCGCCACCCTGGCGGGGGAGCTGGAGGCGGTGTGAGACAGACGGGGCGCCAGATTCGGCGCCCTTTTTCTTGGCCTGGCGTTAAAAACTGTAGGTGCCCTGCGCCAGCACGAAGTTCATGTTTTTCAGCCCGGCATGTTGCTGCAGGCCGTTGCTGACGTCGAAGTAGACATAGGCCACCTTGAACTGAAGATCGCTGCGTGGCGTCCAGGTGGTTTCGACCTGATACTGGTTGCCGATAAAGCGCGAGCCCTGCGCGCTGCCTTTCACCGGGCGCATTGGCCCGAGGTAGAAGGCATCCTCGCGGCGTTGTCGCCACAACGCGTCCCAGCTGAAATCGATGGACAGGGTTTGCCACGGCGTCATCGTGACCGAAGGGTGGATGGCGATCAGGTTAGCCGGCGCCACCAGTCCGTTCTCGGTTAGGTAGGGCAGCTTGGGGTACATGGCGTTAAAGGTGTTGAGCTGCCCATCATGTCCGTTTTTATCGCCGCTGGCGATGCCAATCTTGCCGCCAAAGCGCGGTTGCCAGCGCCAGTCGTTGACCGTATAGCCGGCGTGCGCCGACGCCGACCAGGCGCGGATGTCGCGCTGTTCTGCGCTGCCGAACTGCCAGGCGGCCTCGTTGTCCCAGTCGAATCCCTGCGCCGCGCCGAAAATGCGCGCGCCGACGGTATAGCGCCGCTCTTGCCCGCTGAGCTGCGCGTAGTGGGCGTCGCTATCCTCAAAGCCGAAGGTGTAGAGATCGAGCGAGGAGGCCAGCGCGGCCAGCGGCGTGGTGCCGTACAGTCCCCAGACCTTTTGGCTGTTGTCGGTATCGTCGTCGAAACTGCCGGTTTTGAGGGTGACGGGATGGCCGATAAAGGCGTCGAGGCGGTTTTTATCCTTGGCCCAGCTGGCGCGGATGGCGTCGAAAGAACGGCGCACGTTGGGGCCGTCGCGGGTGCCCAGCAGGTGCAGCGAACCCAGCGCAATCTCCTGGCGGCCGACCCGCAGGGTGCCGAGGCCGTAGGCGGTGGGCAGTTTCATATCCACATAGCCCTGGCCGAGATAGGCATGATCTTCGTCGGTCGGCTTGCGCCCGCGATCGCGTGGGGTGGCCAGCGACGATCCCAACTGAACATAGGCGCCAAAGTTGTCGCCATAGTCGAGGCGCGCGCCAATCAGCAGGCGCTGCATGAAGGTGTCGTCGCGTCCGCCGCTCAGATCCCGTTGATCCGTCCATTCATAGCGCTCGCGCAGTGAACCGTCGAAAGACAGGGTGGCCGCATCGCCCAACTGGATGTTTTTCCAGGGGGACGCGGCGGGCTCCGCCGCCAGCGCGGGGAGCGTGGAGAACAGCAACAGTGCGGGAAGCGTGCGTTTCATCATGGATATCCGAAGAAAAAAGCGCGCCGCAGCGCGCCTTGGGTTTATTTAGCCGTCTGGTGAATTTCGGCGATGTAGCCGCCGGGGAAACGCACCAGCGCCGAGGCGCGGCGTTCCGCCGCCGTCGAACGCCACAGCACCTGCGCGCCGCTGGCCGTCGCTTTGGCCAGCGTGGCCGGCAGATCGTCGACGCCATAGCCGGTGCGCTCATGGCCGAACGGATAAGGCAGATGCCCGTCGGTGACGAAAATGCGCGTTTTGCCGAAGTGGGAATCCAGCTCGATCTGGCGGATCTTGCCGTTGTCGCTGCGGCCGATCGCCGCATCGCTGACCTGTTCGTCGCTCACGACCTTGCCGTGCGAGAACGCCTGGTAGCTTTTCAGGAAATCGTCGACGCGGTAGGCGGAGAGATACAGGCGGTTTTCCGGCACGCTCAGCAGCGGCTTGTAGTTGGGTGCCTTGGTGTGCCAATAGAGCTGCATGTTGACGCCGCCGGGCCACTGGATCACTGCGTCGCGGCCGATAGGATCGTCGAAAGGCGCAACCTGCACATCGGCGCCGGCGGCCCTGGCCTGCCGGATGGCGGCGTCCATATCCCTGACCAGAAAACCGTTGCGCTCGGTGCCGAACGGGTGCGGGATCGGCGTTTTGAAATCGAACACCGAGAAGCTGCCGGCCGGCGTCAGTATCAGCTGGGAGTAGGTTTCGCTCGGCGTGGGCGTGACGTTGACCAGCACGCGTTCGGTGCTGGTGCCGCCGAAGGTTTTCAGGATGCTGTCGACAAAGGCATCCATCTTGCCGCGTTCGACGTAGACATGGGTGGTGTCATATTGCGGCCCCACGGCGAGAGACGCCGTATCGGCCGCCCATGACATCGCCGGGAGCAGCAGCGCAAGGGCCGATATCCTCAGCTGACGAGAAGAAATGCCGATAATATGTTGCATGTTGACCTCCAGGTAGCGGTTATTGTCCTGAGTGATGCGTAATTTCCTATGAGCTTTCCCGTCGGCTGAAAAATAAAAACGAAAAACGCAATGCGCGTCGTGAAACATTAAATAAGGGCGAGATTCTGGCGCCTAAGCGAATATCGCGCAGGTGCAAAATATCTCTTTTTATGGGCGTGGAACGGTGGGGCGCCTTTGCCGGCTCAGCCCGCTGCCGCTAAGGCATGGCGATGGTCATGAGGCCTGCCTCGCCGCGTGTTGAGGTGAATTGAGGATAATCCATAATGGTGTTCTCCTTGATGGGATATATCGCATTAGCCAGCTGAGTTTACGGTCTTCATTGCCGTCTAAATATAAATACAGCATTAAAAGAATTGCCGCCCATCAAATTTTTATATGACTTGTTGAGTAAATACGAATAAGCGGGTAAAGAGAATATCGCGGCGCCAGCCATGGCTCGCCGAAGCAGGCCGTTGAGGGGGCTTACGCCAGGTTTGGGCGATCGTCGTAAGGGTTATTGATGTTCTTAGCGGGAAGGAACAGCGCGAAGATCAGCATTACATAGGGTGTGAAGCAGAACCATGTCAGGCACCAACCACCGGAGTAACCCGCATCATGCAAACGGCGCACATTGGCCGCTAGCATAGGCAGCAAAAACGCCGCAAACGCGAAAATGGAAATCTCATTCATCTTGCTGGCGATAACGGCGAGATAAAGCAGAAACCAAACGTGTTGGCATAAAAGCAGCATTGAGTAAGGCCCACGGCTTTCGCGGCCTGAGTAGGTGAAGGTCTTTTTGTAACTGCTGAAGAGCGGGTGAGCGCTGTCCGATGTCTGTATCATGCCATCTCCTTGGCTGCGGTTAGCCAACGTTAGCACGAGATTGCGATAAAGATATGCATCAATGATTAAAAAAGCCCGCCAGGTTTACCGTGGCGGGCTTTGTGCTGTCGCTTAGTTACGCCAGATCGAAACGATCGAGGTTCATCACTTTGTTCCAGGCAGCGACGAAGTCGTGGGCGAACTTCTCCTGCGCGTCGGCGCTGCCGTAGACTTCGGCCAGCGCGCGCAGCTGCGCGTGTGAACCGAACACCAGATCGACGCGGCTGCCGGTCCATTTGACCGCGCCGCTGCGGCGATCGCGCCCTTCGAACAGGCCGTCCTCACCCGCCGGATGCCAGGTGGTGCCCATGTCGAGCAGGTTGACGAAGAAGTCGTTGGTCAGCGCCTGCGGTCGCTGGGTGAACACGCCGTGCTGCGTGCCGCCGACGTTGGCGCCGAGCACCCGTAGCCCGCCGACCAGCACCGTCATTTCCGGCGCGGTCAGGGTCAGCAGCTGCGCCTTGTCGACCAGCAGCGTTTCGGCCGGCACGCGGTATTTGCCCTTCAGGAAGTTGCGGAATCCGTCGGCGAGCGGCTCCATCGCCTCGAAAGAGTCCACGTCGGTCTGTTCCTGCGAAGCGTCCATGCGGCCCGGCGCGAACGGCACCGTCAGGGTCAAACCGGCGTTCTTCGCCGCCTGTTCCACGCCCGCCGCGCCGGCCAGCACGATCAGATCCGCCAGCGAGACGCGCTTGCCGCCGGTCTGGGCATCGTTGAAGGCGCGTTGGATGCTCTCCAGCTTGGCCAGCGTCGCGGCGAGCTGCGCAGGCTGGTTGACCGCCCAGTCTTTTTGCGGTGCCAGGCGAATGCGCGCGCCGTTGGCGCCGCCGCGTTTGTCGGAACCGCGGAAGCTCGAAGCGGAAGCCCAGGCGGTGGTGACCAGCGCCGACACCGACAGGCCGGAAGCCAGCACGGCGTTTTTCAGCGCGGCGATGTCCTGCTCGTCGATCGGCGGATGATCGACCGCCGGGATCGGATCCTGCCAAATCAGCTCTTCCTGCGGCACTTCCGGGCCGAGGTAGCGCGCGCGCGGCCCCATGTCGCGGTGGGTCAGCTTGAACCAGGCGCGGGCGAAGGCATCGGCCAGCGCTTCCGGATGCTCATAGAAGCGGCGCGAAATCTTCTCGTAGGCCGGATCGAAGCGCAGCGACAGGTCGGTGGTCAGCATGGTCGGGCGGCGTTTCTTGTTCGGATCGAAGGCGTCGGGAATGGTTTCACCGATGTCTTTCGCCACCCACTGATGCGCGCCGGCCGGGCTTTGGCTCAGCTCCCATTCGTATTCGAACAGGTGGCGGAAGAAGTCGTGGTTCCACTGGGTTGGGGTGGTGGTCCAGGTGACTTCCAGGCCGCTGGTGATGGCGTCTTTGCCGACGCCGGTGCCGAAGGTGCTGTGCCAGCCGAGGCCCTGCGACTCCAGCCCGGCCGCTTCCGGATCGGCACCGACGTTAGACGCCGGGCCGGCGCCGTGGGTCTTGCCGAAGGTGTGGCCGCCGGCGATCAGCGCCACGGTTTCTTCGTCGTTCATCGCCATGCGGGCGAAGGTTTCACGGATGTCGCGCGCGGCGGCCACCGGATCGGGGTTGCCGTCTGGGCCTTCCGGGTTAACGTAGATCAGGCCCATTTGCACCGCCGCCAGCGGATCTTCCAGGTCACGGTCGCCCGAGTAACGGCTGTTCGGCCCGCCGCTCAGCTCCAGCCAGATCTTCTCCGAACCCCAGTAGACGTCGTCCGGCTCCCAGGTGTCGGCGCGGCCGCCGGCGTAGCCGAAGGTTTTAAAGCCCATCGATTCCAGCGCCACGTTGCCGGTCAGGATAATCAGGTCGGCCCAGGAGAGGTTGCGGCCATATTTTTGTTTGATTGGCCACAGCAGGCGGCGCGCCTTGTCGAGGCTAACGTTGTCCGGCCAGCTGTTGAGCGGGGCGAAGCGCTGCTGGCCTTCGCCCGCGCCACCGCGGCCGTCGCCGATGCGGTAGGTGCCGGCGCTGTGCCAGGCCATGCGGATGAACAGGCCGCCGTAGTGGCCGAAGTCCGCCGGCCACCATGCCTGCGAGTCGGTCATCAGGGCGTGCAGATCCTGTTTGACCGCCGCCAGATCGAGGCTGTTGAAGGCATCGGCGTAGTTGAAGTCTTTGTCCATCGGATCGGACAGGGGGGAGTGCTGATGCAGCGGTTTCAGGCTGAGCTGGTTAGGCCACCAATCCTGATTGGTGGGGCCGTCCTGCGGTGCGGGCTGCTTGCCGCCCGAAAACGGGCATTTGCTTTCAGTTGTCATAATGCGCTCTCTGCTTCCGTAAAGGTGCTCCAGCCGCCGGGCGTGGAGCGGTTAACAAGGCATGCGGGTAAGGCTTGCGTCGGGTGTTGCGCTAAATAACTGAACTCAATGGAATAACATCGCTCCGGCCGCTAACGGGCAAAAGGCGACTCATGGCTAAGCTTAGTCAGCGGCGGCGGAGAGATAAAATAGGAATGAGTGAATATTGCGATAGCTTGCGGCGATTTATGGGTGTGTTATTGATAGCCAGCACGCCGCCTTATCGACGCCGCAGCATCACCTTGAGCACCGCGTCCGCCAGCTTGCCGAACGGCGCGCGCAGCAGGTCGGTAAAACGCCAGCGGCTTTGGATGAAGACGCCCTTGGCGTGGCTCAGCGCCCGAAATCCTTCGATGCCGTGACAGGCCCCCATGCCGCTGGGGCCGATGCCGCCGAACGGCAGATCGTCCTGGGCAAAATGCAGCAGGGTGGCGTTGACGCTGACGTTGCCGGAGGTGGTGCGCGCCAGCAGCCTGTCCTGCAGCGCGCCGCCTGGGCCAAAGTAGTACAGCGCCAGCGGGCGCGGCCCGGCGTTGATAACGTCGATCGTTTCATCAAAGGCGGCGTAGGTGCGCAGCGGCAGCAGCGGCCCAAAGATCTCCTCTTGCATGATCCGGCTGTCGTCGGGGGCGCCGACGATCAGCGTGGGGGCGAGGGTTTTCGGCCGTTCCGCCGCCGAGTTCGGGCGGTGGCCCACCGGAACGATCCGCGCGCCCCGCACCTGGGCGTCGGTGAGCAGATCGTGCAAACGGTGGTAGTGCCTGTCGTTGATGATGGCGCCGTAGTCATGGCTCGTCGGCCCGTCGGGGTAAAACGCTTTGACCGCCGCATCGTAGAGCGCGATGAAGTTTTCCACATCGTCCTGATGGATCAACAGGTAATCGGGCGCGATGCAGGTTTGGCCCGCGTTCGACAGCTTGCCGAACGCCAGGCTGTTAACGGTTCTGGCGGTGAGCGCGCCGGGCGCCACGACGGCGGGGCTTTTGCCGCCCAGTTCGAGCGTTAACGGCACCAGATGTTTGCCGGCCGCCTGCATGACCTGACGGCCGATCGCCGTGCTGCCGGTGAATACCAGGTGATCGAACGCCAGTGCGCTAAACCCGGCCCCGACGTCCGGCCCGCCGGTCACGACGGCGACTTCATCGGCGGGAAACAGCGCCGCCAGCATCGTGTCGATGAGCTGACTGGTATGCGGCGTGAGCTCCGGAGGTTTCAGCATCACGCGGTTGCCGGCGGCCAGGGCGGTGGCCAGCGGGATGAAGGTCAACGAAAACGGGTAGTTCCACGGCGCCATGACGCCAATCACACCCTTAGGTTGGTATTGCACGTAGGCGCGCCCGGCCTGGTACGGCAGGGCGACGTGGCGGCGTTCCGGCTGCATGAAGCGTTTCAGATTGCGTAGCAGGTAATCGATCGCCTGCACGGTGACCAGGATCTCCAGGATGTCGGTTTCGTAAGGCGAGCGGTGGCCGAAGTCCGCGCTGACGGCCGCCGCCAGCGCACCGCGCTGGGCCAGAATGGCGCTCCGCAGGCGGCGCAGGGCGGTTTTGCGCTGAGCGATCGTCGGCGCGCCGTCGCGCAGGAAGGCATGGCGCTGGGCGGCAAGCCGTTGCTCCATCGTCATGAGGATGTCATCTCCCTGCACTTGAATTCTCCTGATGCCGATTGCGTTACTGAGGGAAATACCGCTTGCCGGGCCGCCATTGACCTTAAAGTGAACTTTAAACCTATACTCGTTAAACGATCAACGTAAGATCGTCGGCCAACCGGGATGAGGGAGCCAGAGATCCCGGCGCCGCGCGCAGTATAAACCTTCTTTTTTAACCATAGTGTAAACGGGAGAAACGACATGGGTTATGTAACGACCAGCGATGGCGTCGAGATTTTCTACAAGGATTGGGGCCCCAAAAACGGCAAGGTTATCTATTTCCACCACGGCTGGCCGCTGTCCAGCGATGACTGGGATGCCCAGATGCTGTTCTTCGTGAACCAAGGGTTCCGCGTGGTGGCGCACGATCGCCGCGGCCACGGCCGCTCCAGCCAGGTGTCGGAAGGGCACGACATGGACCACTACGCCGATGACGTCGCCGCGGTGGTAAAACACCTGGGCGTGCAGGGCGCGATGCACGTGGGCCACTCGACCGGCGGCGGCGAAGTGGTGCGCTATATTGTGCGCCACGGCGAGGATAAGGTGTCCAAAGCGGTGCTGATCAGCGCAGTGCCGCCGCTGATGGTGAAAACCGACGCCAATCCGCAGGGCACCCCCAAAGCGGTATTCGATGATTTCCAGGCGCAGCTGGCCGCCAACCGGGCGCAGTTCTATTACGACGTGCCGGCCGGCCCGTTCTATGGCTATAACCGCCCGGGTGCCAAACCGTCGGAGGCGATTATCTGGAACTGGTGGCGCCAGGGCATGATGGGCGGCGCCAAGGCGCACTACGATGGCATCGTCGCCTTCTCGCAGACCGATTTCACCGAAGATCTCAAGAAGATTACCATTCCGGTGCTGGTGATCCACGGCGACGACGATCAGGTGGTGCCTTATCAGGACTCCGGCGCGCTGTCGGCCAAGCTGGTGCAAAACGGCACGCTCCATACCTATAAGGGCGCGCCGCACGGCATCCCGACCACCCATGCCGATCAGGTCAACGCCGATCTGCTGGCGTTCGTGAACAGCTAAGCGCGAGAAATAGGTGCTTGCTCCGCCCGGTTGGGCGGGGCCTCTTTTCATTACGATGAGGAACGGAAATGCAAACGATCCTGGGCGCCAGTGGCCAGATCGCCCAAGAGCTGGCGCGTGAACTGAAGCGCGCGTACACCGATGATTTAAGATTGGTCAGCCGCAACCCAAAGAAGGTCAACGACAGCGATACGCTGGTTGCGGCCGACCTGCTCGACGCGCAGCAGACCCTGGCGGCGGTGAAGGGCAGTGACGTGGTGTATTTCGCCGCCGGCCTGCCGCCGGATTCGGCGCTGTGGGAGCGACAATTTCCGACCATGCTGCAGAATGCGTTGGACGCCAGCCGCACTGCAGGCGTGCCCTTCGTCTATTTCGACAATACGTACATGTATCCGCAGAACGGCGAGCCGCAGACGGAATCGACGCCGTTCGCGCCACGGGGGCGAAAGGGGCGGGTACGCGCTCTGATGACCGAGAAGGTGCTCGACGAGATGAAGCGCAACCAGATCCCCGTGCTGATCGGCCGTGCGCCCGAGTTTTATGGGCCGGGAAAAACGCAGAGCTTCACCAATGCGCTGATCGTCGACAGGCTGAAAGCGGGGGAAAAACCGCGCGTGCCGGTTCGCGATGACAGACTGCGCACGCTGATCTGGACGCCCGACGCCAGCCGTGGGTTAGCCCGGCTTGGCAATACGCCCGACGCGTTCGGCCAGACGTGGCATTTGCCGTGCTGCGACGAACGGCTCACCTACGCGCAGTTCGCCGCCTTGGCCTGCGAGGTGTTTGGTAAGGACATTTCATATTCCGTCATCGGCAAATGGGCGTTGATCGCCGCAGGGCTGGTTTCATCCGGCGCGCGTGAGATGCGCGAGCTGCTGCCGCGCTACGAGCACGACAACCTGTTCGACTCGACCAAGTTCAAGCAGCGCTTTCCCGACTTCGCCGTCACGACGTATCGCGCGGGGCTGGAAACGATTTGGCGGGAGTGGAAGAACGCGCAAGCGCGGCGTTAAGATGCCCGCCGCGCCAGGGCTAGCCACAGAGCACTACGCTGGGCTGCCGGCCTACCTGAGCCATTAGGCAAGCCTCTCCCCTCACCGGGCGGGGCTTTTTATTGGCTGCGGGAGAACCGATCACCAGTGATAGCTGATGCCCATATCGAGCTTGTCCGACGCATCGACGCCGGCTGCGTGCTGGGAAAGGTTATTGAATTCATAGTTAATAAATACCTGCATGTTGCTATTAAGCAACCAGGTCACCCCCAGCTCCTCGTAGTTCAATAAGTCGGTGTTGCGGCCTGCCCGGGCCTGTATCAAGCGGGTATAGCCGATGTTGGGCTGAATATGGTCCGTCAGCCGGTATTTGACGAGCGCTTCATAACTTGACGCCGAGCCGCGGTTAGCGGTTTGTTGCGGGCTGATGGCGTTGTCGCTTTGGGTGAACACGGCCGCAAGATAGATTTTTTTCGACGTATAGAGAACCCCTTCGGCCAGCGTATCGATGCGTCGGCGATAGCCGGCGGCGTGTTGCTGCCGCTGCGTGGTTTGAGACGCCGAGGCGGCGGCGATGAGGCTGAGCGTCGGCGTCAGCGCATAACGGAACGAGGCGCCGAAGCCGTTGCCGTTTTGTTTGCCCGGCGCTTGCCGATCGTCGCCGTCTTTGAACTGATATTGCAACGCGAGGGCGGCGCGCCGCTGAAACAGGCTGAAAGTTTGGCGGTAAGTGAGCAGGTTATGCGCCCGGCCGCGCATAAAGTTATCGATGTAGTTGTAGGCCATTTCCCTAAACAGCGGGGAGCGATCGGTCAGGGCGGTCACATCATAAAGCACGCCCCAGTTGCGGCCGATATCGAGGCTGCCCAGGGTGGCGTTTTGCACGCCGATATAGGCGAGCCGGGTGCTGTTGCGAGTCGCGTCGGCGAAGCTGACGGTATATTCCCAGTGGGCGTAGGCCTGCCAGCGCGGCGCGATCTTTTTTTTGCCTATCAGGCCGAAATAGAGGTAGCTGCGGTCGCCGTCGTCGCGTTCGTTGTGGCCGCTGTAGCGTCTGGCGATAATCGTGCCGTAGAAATTCAGGCTGTTTTGCTGCGATCCCGTCAACGACACGGCGAAGGCGCCGCGCGGCAACAGAGCCAGCAGAGGGAAAAGCATGCCCGCCGAAAAATAACGAGGATTGCGTTTTATCATGATGGCACCATCCCTGTGCGCGGCAAGCCCGTGAGCTTGCCGCCCTGGCGAAGCTTAAGCGTGCGTTTCGCGTTTAAAGTAACTGACGATCCCCTGAGTGATCGCCGTGGCAATTTTATTTCTGAAGGCGGGGGTGCCGAGCAGCCTTTCTTCCTCAGGGTTGGTGATGAAAGAGGTTTCCACCAAGACGGAAGGAATATACGGGGACTTCAAGACCACGAAGGCCGCCTGTTCGGTATTTTTGGCATGCAAATGATGGATGGGCGCAATATGTTGAATAATGTGCGAGCCCAGCGCCAGGCTCTCTTTGATCGTTTCCGTCTGCTCCAAATCAAACAGTATCTTCTGCAAATAGTGGTCTTTCTTGATGACGTTGGGGCCGGCGAGATCGTCCGCCGCGTTTTCACTGTTCGATAAGTATTTCGCCATCGCGCTGCTGGCACCTTTATTGGAAAGCGCAAAGACCGACGCGCCGCAGGCGCTGGGGCAGGTAAAGCCGTCGGCGTGGATGGACATGAAAAGATCCGCGCCATGCCGGTGCGCGATCTCCACCCGATCGTAAAGCGGGATAAAAACGTCGCTGTCGCGCGTCAGACGGGCATCGATGCCGTGTCGATCAAGCTGTGCACGCACATTTCTGGCAATCTCCAGAACGACATGTTTTTCCAGCGAACCGGTGTGGCCAATGGCGCCGGAGTCGATGCCGCCATGACCGGGATCCAACATGACCAGGAATCTTTTTCGCGCCCCGTGAGGGCCGTTCTGCTTTTTGGGACGTGGCAGGCCGTGGGCGTGAGCCAGCGGGGAAACGGCGCCGTTCAGCGCCAGGGCCGCCAACCCTGCCAACATCATTCTGCGGCGAGATAACCGGGTGTTCAAAAGGTCCGTCTTAGCCATAAGGGTAACCAGCATAAAAGGAAAGGGTTTTTTTGTTATAACATAACAATTTCACTCGCCGGCGGGGTTGTCTGTTAGCGGCTGTTACTTTTAATGTCATTCCTTAAATTCACTGGTTTTTTATACTGCATTTATTTTGTTTATTGAATGTTTGTATTGATATTAATTTGTTTTGTATTTGTTAATTCTTATTTTGACACACTATGTAATCCAATATTTCAAATGAGATTTATTACCATCTTTAATTGATATGTTATAACGTAATTATTAAACGGATAAAAAGCGGGGTCTTTGCCGCCGGCATGAAGCTACTCACGTTTTTGGAGCGTTAACATGACTTTTAAACACCAGGAAAAAGAGACACTAAATATATTCGCCGTTCTCGCGGTCTCGTTAAGCACGGTCATCGCCATGCTCGACAGTACCATCGCCAACGTGGCATTGCCGGTTATCGCCAAAGATTTCGGCGTTTCCGAATCGGCCTCCATCATGATTATTAATGCCTACCAGTTTGCCGTTGTCGCCTCTTTGATGCCCTTCGCGGCGCTGGGCCGCGCGGTGGGCAATAAAAAGATCTTTATAGCCGGGGTGGTGCTGTTCGCTTTTTCATCCTTGGGCTGCGCGCTGTCCACGACGCTGTCGATGCTGACGGCATTCAGGGTGATACAGGGCTTCGGCGCGGCGGCGGTGCTCAGCGTCAATGCGGCGCTGATCAAGGAGATATACCCGGAAAGGCTGCTGGGGCGCGGTCTGGGGATTAATGTGATGGTGGTGTCGGTTTCCGCCGCCGCCGGGCCGTCCATCGCCTCGGCGATACTTTCTCAGACGAGCTGGAACTGGCTGTTTACCATCAATGTTCCCATCGCCTGCCTGTCGCTGCTGCTGAGCCTGATCTTCCTGGCCCCCCGCGAGCGGCGCAGCGTTGGATTCGACAGCGGCGGGGCTCTGTTGGTGTTTGTGCTGTTCATCGCTTTCTCGCTCAGCACGATGAGTATGACCACCCACCATCTGCCGGCGGCGGCGCTCAGCTTTGCGGTATTCGCCGGGCTGGCCGGGTGGCTGTACATCAATCAGAAAAGAAAGGCCAACGCCGCGCTGATCCCGGTCGCGATGCTGCATAACCCGACGCTGTCATTGTCTTTGCTGATGTCGATGCTGTCTTACAGCACCCAGCTTTTGGCTTTTGTATCGCTGCCTTTCTATTTCCACAATGTCCTGCAAAGAAACGTGGTGGACATCGGTCTGCTGCTGACCGCTTGGCCGCTGGCCACCATGGCGTCTTCGCTGATTTCCGGTGATTTGGCCAAGAAATACGATCCCAATCTTGTTGCCCTCTCGGGCCTCGCCTGTCTGCTGGCAGGCATGCTGCTGATGGCCAATTTGCCAAGCGATCCGTCGAATGGGGCGATCGTATGGCGCGTGGCGCTGTGCGGCATCGGTTTCGGCCTGTTTCAATCACCGAACAACCTGCTGATCATGACCTCTGTGTCCCATGAAAACAGCAGCATCGCCAGCGGCCTGTTGGGCAGCTCCCGATTGATCGGGCAAATCGTCGGTTCGGCGTTAGTGGCGATTTTCTTCAATATGCGCGGCGCGCAAGCGACGAATATCAGTTTAATGGCGGGGGCGGCATTCTCGTTCCTTTCTCTGGTCGTGAGCTATATGCGCTTCAAGTCCGCCGTTACGTTAAAAACCAGCAAATAGAAGCACGAGGTTTCCCATGCGATTTATCCCATTAGTGCCGTTGGTTATCGGGATGGCGGCGTTTTCCCTTGCCGGCTGCACGACCTACCACGACGTGGCGTTGCAACAAAAAGAGGCGGGGCTCAATAGCCCGTATTACCTGCTGCAGCCGCCGGTCTATGTCGGCGACCAGTTGAAATATGGCCTGAAGGATGGCAGCGGCGGCGAGCTGACGGTGGCGAAGGTTGAACCTAAAGACATCGTCGCCGACAGCGGAAAAATCATTCCCCTGGCAGAGCTTTCTTTCCTGCAACGCAAAGACCTTTCCACGGGAAAAACCGCCGCGTTGGTCGGCGGCGGCGCGGTCGCCACCACGGCAATCGTGTTTGTGGCCGGGATCACCATTATGGCAGCAGGCATCGCCGCGTCGGCCTAATACAGCCCATCGACGCACGCCGCCGAGCGTGCGCACAGGAGGCACCATGTGCGTCACAGTGAAATTTATCGCCACCGCGCTGCTGGCTCTATTCGCCTTGCCGACCGCGCCTTGCGCCGGCGCCAGCCTGCCGGCGGCGGCCGAGCCGTTGCAAAGCGCGGCGACGCAAACCCTGCCCGGCAGCTACCCGCGGATCGTCATCACCGGCAACTGCCCCTTCGGCGTGATCCTGGCGAACGAGGCGGCCTATCGGCATGTCGTCGGCGTGGGGCCCTGGGCGTTCATGCATGCCGATAGGCATGTGTTGAAGGACATGAAGCCGGATATCGGCAGGATCACGTCCGATTTCATCAATAAGGACTATCGGGTCAACATGGAGTCGTTAATGAATCTCCGGCCCGACATCATTTATTACTACGGCAAAAGCCAGGAGGATCGGCTGGAAAGGGCGGGCGTGATGACCGTCGATCTGGATGCCGGCGGGAAGACCAAATACCAGCCGATGGTCACCCAGGTGTATTGGGAAAATACCTTCGCCGACACCCTCGGCCTGCCGCGCACGCATAAATTCAAAGACGCCTGGGAAAAGACCCTGAAGCAGATCCGCCCCTATGCCGCCGCCATCCGCGCGCAGCACGTCAGGGCGTTGTATCTCGAAGAAAGCGACGGCAGGCAGCTGAAGGTGAGCGGCCCGCATACCTACGGCGACACCTACCTGAAAATGGCCGGCATGGACAATGTCGCCGGGGATTTGCCGGTAAAAGGGGATGCCGGCAGGTACATCAACGTTTCGATGGAGCAGATCATGGCCTGGGACCCGGATGTGATTTTCGTGGTGTTCGGCAGCGCCAAAGCACTGCTGCACGGGGGGATCCCCGGCCAGGCGTGGGAGACGCTCAGGGCGGTAAAAAACGGCAAGGTTTTCTCGACGCCGGTGGGGATTCATAACTGGGGGGGCCTGTCGGCGGAAACGTCACTGCTGCCGCTGTTTATGATCAACCGGTATGCCCCTGAAGACATTAGCGACAAAACGCTGCGGGAGGAGACGCGCCGCTATTATCAGACGATGTTCTCTTATGCGATCCCGGACCGGTTGCTGGATGAGGTGCTGGCACAGCGCTAGTGCCACGGTTGAATAGCGTGAGTTCGTTGGAGGAGCTTGGGGATGCCGGGCAGAGGAAAATATGTGGCGATCATGGCGGGATTGTTTATTTCGCTCTGTGTGGTCGCCTTCGCATCACTGTTTGCCGGCCGCTATGCCTTGTCGGCCCATGATGTGGTGCAGATTTTATGGCGGGGGAACATGCCGGGGGAAAACCAGGCCCGCTATTCGGTGATTTTTAACCTGCGCGCGCCGCGGGTGGTGGCGGTGATGCTGGTGGGCGGCGGGTTGGCGGTCGCCGGCGCGACCTTTCAGGCGGTGCTGAAAAACGCGTTGGCCAGCCCGGACGTGCTGGGCACCTCTTCCGCCTCCGCCTTTGGCGCGGCGCTGGGCATTCTCTTGAGTTTGCCCTTTGCCCTGAGTTCCCTGCTGTCGTTTCTTTTCGGCGTGGTGAGTTTGTTGCTGGTGCTGGGCATTTGCCGCCTCAAACGCCGGCAGGATGCGCTCACCACGATTTTGTCCGGCATGATTATCGCGTCGCTGTTTATCGCGTTTGTCTCGGTCATAAAATATGTCGCCGATCCGCAGGATACCTTGCCGGCGATCGTCTTTTGGCTGATGGGCAGCTTCGCTTCGGTAGCGAAAGCGCAGGTTTATTGGCTTATCCCGCTGTTTGCGGCGTGTTACCTGACTATCTACCGGCTCAGGTGGAACATGAACATTCTCTCGCTGGGGGACGACGAGGCGCGCATCGCCGGGCTGAATCCGCCCCGGCTGAAGATCCTGTTGCTGATCGCCGCCTCCCTGCTGGTTTCCGCCTCGGTGAGCTTAGCCGGCGTGGTGGGGTGGGTCGGGCTGGTGATCCCGCATTTGGTGCGCAGCGTGTTGGGGTATAACCACGGCCGCCTGATCCCGGCTTCGGCGCTGAGCGGGGCGCTGTTTTTGCTGGCGATCGACAATATCGCCAGAGGTGCCACCTATGCTGAAATCCCGATCGGCATCCTGACCGCGCTGATCGGCGCGCCGCTTTTCGCTCTCCTTTTCATTATGAGCAGCAAACATGATCACAGTTAACCAGCTGACCCTGGGTTTCAAGGGGCGAGAACCCCTTCTCGACAACGTCAGTTTTCATCTGGCGCGGGGCGAGATCCTCAGCGTGCTCGGGCCGAACGGCGCCGGTAAAACCACGTTGCTGAGACACATCGCGGGCCTGTGCCGGCCCCTGTCTGGCGGGTGCAAGATCGGCCTGGTCGACAATCGGCCCGCCCGGTTGGCTTATGTGCCGCAGGCGAAAACGCCGCATTTCGCTTATGGGGTACTCGATTTTGTCACTTTCGGCTGTGCTCGCCAGGCGGGATGGTTCGCCAGGCCGCGGCGGCAAGATGTCGCCAGGGCGCAGGCGGTGTTGCATGCGCTGGAGATCGCGCCGCTGGCACAGAAAAATATCAACCAGATCAGCGGTGGAGAACTGCAGATGTGTTATTTCGCCAAGGCCCTGGCGGCGGATCCCGACGTCATGATCCTCGACGAACCGGAATCGAATCTGGATTTTTACAATCAGGCTAAAATGATCGAGATGCTTTGGCACCTCGCGAAAGAGCGGCAGATGACGATCGTGCTGAATACGCATTTTCTGCACTACGCCGATCGCATCTCTGACAAGTGCCTGCTGATGAACCAGCGGCAGTGCATGTTTGGCGATAAAAATGCACTGCTGCAAGAGGACATCCTGGAGCGTTATTTCCAGGTGCCGGTGAGAAAGTGCCGGTATGAATATGCCGGCGTCAGCGAAGAAACGTTCATTGTCGCGCTACGGCATCATGCTTGAGTGCCGACGTCGCGAGGGTGATTGAGGGATATCCCTCATTGCGGCCCCGCCGGCGGTTATTTAAGCTGAAAGGGCAATGTAACGGTGAATATGGAGATAATCATGACTGATTCAGTGTCCAACGATCGTAATCCCACCCCGGATGTGGCGGAAGACAACGCGTTCTTCCCATCGCCTTACTCCCTCAGCCAGTACACCTCGTCCAAAACCGACTTCACGGGCGCCAGCTACCCGAACGCCTATCGCGGCGGCAAGTGGAAGGTGCTGATGATCGCCTCGCAGGAGCGCTACCTGCTGATGCAAAACGGCAAGTTCTTCTCTACCGGCAACCACCCGGTCGAGATGCTGTTGCCGATGTATCACCTGGATCTGGCCGGTTTCGAGATCGACATCGCCACGCCGTCCGGCGATCCGGTGAAGCTGGAGATGTGGGCGTTCCCGCATGAAGATGAAGCAGTCAAGGCCACCTACGAGAAGTACCGCAGCCAGCTCAAGCAGCCGAAAAAGCTGACGGAAGTGGTGAAGGATCTGGATGGCGGCAACTACCTCGGCGTTTTCATTCCCGGCGGCCACGGCGTGCTCAATGATATCCCGTTCAGCGAAGAGGTGAAAAAGACCCTGCACTGGGCGCATGACAACGATCGCTATGTGATTTCGCTGTGCCACGGGCCGGCCGGTTTGCTGGCGGCGGGCATTAGCGAGAACAAAGAGGATTTCCTCTATCGCGGCTATGAGATGTGCGTGTTCCCGGACTCGCTCGATACCGGCGCCAACATCGACATCGGCTATATCCCCGGCCCGATGCCTTGGCTGGTGGGCGAACGCCTGCGCGAGCGGGGCGTTAAGATCGTCAACGCCGACATCACCGGCAAGGTGCATAAAGATCGGCGCTTGCTGACCGGCGACAGCCCGCTGGCTTCCAACAACCTCGGCAAACTGGCGGCAGAGACGCTGCTGGCCGACGTCGCCACGCGATGAGCGACGAGATCGCGCAGCGCGCTTTCCAGACGGCGCTGGCGATGGACCACGAGCGAACCCTGTCCGCCATTCAGGGGCGGGTTCGCGCCTTCGCCGCGCCGTTCGGTTTCGATCGCTTTGTGCTGTTTTCCGCTTCCGCCACGGCGGAGGCGGGGATCGAGCATATCTACTGGGTCGAGGGCGATTGGTTCGGCGACGGCGAGGCGGTCGATGCGTTGACCTACGTGCGGCACTGCCCGGTGACCCGGCACATGCTGCGGGCCAGCGAGCCGTTCTTCTGGACTAAAACCCGGGCGCAGCAGGGCGAGCGCTACCGGATTGTGCGCACGCCGCGCGGCGCCGGCCTGCACGGCGTGCAGATCCCGGTATTTGGCCCGGCCGGTTTGGAGGGGGCCGTCAGCCTGGGGGGCGAGCGCATCGATGCCTCGCCGCCGGTGCGGCTGGCGCTGTCGCTGGTGGGCACGGCGGCCTTTCTGGCGGCGCGGCGGTTGTTTGAACCGGCGGCTGGCGAGGGAGAGGGCCGGCTGTCGGCGCGCGAGCGCGAGGTGCTGAGCTGGACCGCCATCGGCCGGCGGCAGGCGGATATCGCTGCGATGCTCGGCCTGTCTGAACGCACGGTGGAAAACCACCTACGCCGCATTCGCCAACGCCTCGGCGCCGCCACCACCGCGCAGGCGATCAGCGTGGCGATCCGCCTGGGGGAGATCGCCCCCGAGAGCCATTAGCCCGCCGCCATTTGCCGCAGCAGCCACTCGCGCAGCGCAATGATATCGGGGCGCTGCGCAGTTTCTTCGGTGGCCACCAGATAGTAGTTGGCGCCGGGTAACGCCATCTCGAACGGCGCGGCCAGCACGTCGCGCTGCAACAAATCGCGCGCCAGCAGCCGGCTGGCGATCACCACCCCCTGGCCCGCCACCGCCGCCTGCAGCGCATGGGTTTCGTCGCTGAAGGTCAGCCCGGCTTCCACGTTCAACCCTTCCGGCCCGTAGCGCCGTCGCCAGTTTTCCCAGGTCGGCGCGTCGGCGGGAACCTGCCGATGTTCCACGTGAAACAGTGTTACCCGCTGCAAATCTTCGATGCGCTCCAGCGTCAGCGCCGGGCTGGCCACCACGATAAAACGATCCTCATGCAGCAAGGTGCAGTGCAGATCGCTTTCCGGCGTTTCGCGGTAGCGAATGGCGACGTCCACGGTGCGCTGGCTGAGATCGACGCGCTCGACGCTGGTGTGCAGGCGCAGATCGATGGTGGGAAACTCCGCCTTGAAATCCGCCAGGCGCGGTACCAGCCAGTGGGTGAGAAAATTGGAGGTGGTGGTGACGGTCAGCGCCGGCGGCTGCTGGGCGCGGGTGATTTGGGCGACGGACTGCTCCAGTGCGGCGAAGGCGCGCTGGGTGCCGGCATACAGGATCTCGCCGGTCTCGGTCAGGCTGACGCCCTGCGCGCTGCGCTCGCACACCCGGCATTCCAGCACCGATTCCAGCAGCTTGATCTGATGGCTGACCGCCGTTGCGCTGACGCCCAGCTCTTCGGCGGCCAGTTTGAAGCTGCGGCAGCCAGCCACGGCGTGGAAGGCGCGCAGCGCGCCCAGCGGCGGCAAACGGGGTTTTCTCATGGCTGAGTTATTCTCATCTAAGGCTGAAAACTATGAGTTTGTCTGACCGATTATACAAGAGATAGGCTACTGACATGTGAACAGGGAAATGAATTTATTTCATCATTTCCATCATGTCGGGAGTGAACGATGAGCCTTTATATCAACAACGGTGCCCTGGGCGCCATGGAACACACGGGAACGGCGGCGAGCGCCCTGGCGCTCAGCGTGCCGGTCGCGGCGGGCGCTTTGCTGCTGGGGGCGGAGAGCCTGCTGGGCATCGGCGCAACGCTGATGCTGCTAACGGCATTGGCGCTGGCGTTTCTCGGCGGCGCCGCGCTGGCCCGCCGGCAGCCGCTGCGGAACCGGCCTGCGCTGGCTATGCTCCGCTACGGTTTTTTGCTGGCGGCGGCGGGGTGGCTATTGACGCTGCTGATGCTGTTCGGCGGCCATGATTGGCCGGCCTTGCTGGCGGGCATTGCCCTCGGCGGTCTGGGCCAAGGCGTCGCCTACCGCACGGCAGTGGGAGAGAAAGCGGCGTTCGCCGTGGCGTGCAGGCTGACGACGGTGGTGACTAGCGTGGCCGTAGTGGTTGCCGTTTCGCTGGTGCAAACCTATGCCGCGCCGGGGATAAAGGGAGCCTGTTTCGCGCTGGCGCTGCTGGTCGATTTGGCGTTGCTGGGGGCGTTGATGGCGCGGATTGCGGAGCGGGACAGGGAGTGAGCCGTCGCGCTGAAGATAAACAGCCCGCCCGGGGGAACGGGCGGGCTTCGCTTAGGCGGCCGCCAGCTCTTGCGGCGTAACGGTTTGCAAGCCGACGAGCTGAATGGCCGGCTGCTCCAGCGTGATGCCGAAGTCGCCTTGATCCCAATTGTAGATATTGACGATGTGCTGATTGAGCGCGCTTTCGCCTTGCATGAATATCGACAGATCCTGCGTATGGGTTTGCGCGTTGTAGTTCAGCGAGAAGCTGCTGTTTGAGCCTTCGGCGCCGAAGGCCAGCAGGTGGTTATCGATAGACAGGGAAGAGGCCTGTAAAAAGCCCAGTTCGAAGCTGTCGTCGATGTAGATATTGTGGGTCTGCTTCACGGGAATATTCAGCAGGCTGTTGGGGAAGGGAACATCGTTGGACAGCATGCTCAGGTTTACGCCGAGATAATCCTGCGGCGCGCTCCCACCCGGCGCAGTGGTATAGCCGTGCTCGAAGCGAATCTCGCTGGAGCCTTTGCCCAGGTTAACCTCCAGGCCGTTGGCCGGCGTCAGCACCCGATCGTTAAAGGTGACGTTATCCTTAAAGTCCGTCAGCTTCACCGCCTCAATGTTGTACAGCCCGTCCTTAAAGCCGTACAGCCCGATGCCGTTTTTCTCGATCACTCCGCGCCCGCCGTAGCTGCCCTGGGCGTCAAACTTCAGGTTTACCCCGTGCGACAGGCTGGAATAATCGACCGTATCATGGCCGCTGCCGCCGTCGATGACCGTCCAGCCGTAGTTGCCGGCGTTGTTTTGCCAGCCGCGCGGCACGCTGATGGTGTCGTCGCCGCTGCCGGTGTTAACGGCGATATTGCCGAACGCCAGCGTGAAATCATCGTCATGCAGCGTACCGACGCGGTACAGATTCGGCGTGGACAGCACGTCGGCAATGTCGTTGAAAATCGCCGAGCCGATATCCAGCTTGCCGGGAATGAGGCTGCCGCCGCCGGTCACGCTGCTGCCGTAGGATTCGGTGTAGAAATCACGCGCCGCTTCGGCGGCGAGGCGGATGGTCTCGTGGCCAATGCCGAGGGTGGTCAAATAGGTGGGCACTTCGCCTGCCAGCAGCGTTTCAACCACGTAACTGAGGTTTTTCATCTGCATGGAGACCTGCGCCGCCGCAATCAAATCGTAGGTGCCGCTTTCGACCTTAAAAGGCGAGGTGTCGTTGGTGGCCACCCATTCGGTAAAGAACGAGGTGTCGCCTAAATAAGAGAACAGCGTGGTGCCGGCCCAGGGGGAATAGTTGGGGGCGCCGGTCGAGGAAGCATCGGTGAACACCTCGGACGCCGCCGCGCCGGCGTCAATCAGGCCGACCTCGTGAATGTCCGGCACTTTGGCGCTGGTGGGCGGGGCATCCGGCAGCGGCGCGTTGGGATCGCTGCTCAGATCGACGCCAAACAGCGTCTTGGCGAAGTTCTTGGCGATGTTGTCGGAGGCATTTTGAATGCGCGTTTCCCAGTCATCGGGAACATGCCCGGTGCGCAGCTCATACTGCAGCTTGGTTTGGTCGCGAATGTAATGGGCAAACGCCCCCTGATTCGAGTTCACGCCATAGGCGCCTTTGATCCAGGTATAGACCGCGATATCCACACCCTGAACAGGTTGGTTGGCATGGTTGGGATCGGTGAGCGCATTGACGGAGGCGGCATACACGGCCGGCCAGTCGCCGGCTTTGGCGGCCTCCCAAATCGCTTGCAGTTTTTCTCGGTCGGTAATGACGTAAGCCATATAAACACTCCTTGTTGCTGAGAGATTGCTGTGAAATTCAACATGATGAATGGAGGCGCGCGATGGAATAAACCGAAACCCGTACAGCCAGAAACGCGCATGCCGCGAGCCGCAGCGAACGATGGGCGGCAGGCGCCCATAGCGAAAGGATAGACGCAACTTACCGAGCGCGAACAATTCGCTTATCGATTGTTTTTGCAGGATTATTGCTGCAAATCGGCGGGTTCGCCCGCGTATTGGCGCCAGGGAGGGATTTCCGTCAGCTGGGTTAGGAATCTTCTTAGGTAAAAGAGTGAGTTTCGCTGGTAGGGGTTGGCCAAGCGTTGGCGTTATGGCGGTGATTGTGGTTGCCGCGTTGCGGATTCACACCGACGGCAACGCCGGGGGGCGCTGCTGGAGTGTGGAATGGGGTGGGGAAATGCTGGCGTGGGGACTCTGGCGGTCGGGTTTGTGCCAAGAGCAGACATTGCCAACGTTATGACCCGTTAGGATATCTTCGATTACATCAAAGAGCCCTATAGCCGAAACCTGCACCATAGCCATCTCTGTAGAATTCGTCCTAGGGGCTTTTAACAGACCTAGTTGTATGGATCGGAAGGAAATATTAAAGCTCAAGGCGTCAGTCCAACTATAGGGCCGAATCGTCTATCGGAGCGGGGTCAGTCCAGTGCTGTCCTGTTTGCTTACCACAAAAAAGAGTGCTGCTTGTACCTGCTAACTAATGGTATGAGGAGTGAGGGGGGCGGGTAGAACCAAAAGCGCTTACTACGTGTGGCGCTCTCCTGGAAGAGGAGACGTCGAAGTGATAACGCTAACAACAGTCTTACTGGTGATGCAGATAATGCTAGCTGGTCTGCAGATTATCGTTGCCATCAAGCAACTGACCGGACGCCTGTAAGGGATGAAGGAACTTGATTAAAGGCTGGGGGGTTACCTCCCCTGCCTTTTTTCGTTTCTGCGCAAGTTAGCTCTGTTATTATAATCCTTACTCACACTGTAAGGACATAGTTCAAATGACTGAATGGCTTAATGCACATTTTGGTGCAGACGCAGCTACTTATCTTGGCTTATTAGTCGGCGTACTGGCACTGTTTGGTATTGGGGGCGGTGTTACATATAGAATCAGACAGCAAAACAACATCAAACAGAAGGCAAAGAAAACCGAGGGTGATGTGAACCAGGCCGGACGGGATATTAATCAGACCACCAACGTTTACCACACATCCAATGAATCTGCTGAGGACCCTGTAAAAAAAAACAAGATGAACATGATCTGAAGATCATCGACCAGATTCTTGAATTGCTGCCTTATGAGGATACTACTCAATGGGTTGAGCAGAGCTACCTGAGCGGTATACGGCAAGATGTTTGCTTAAACATTGAAAAAGCTGAAAAATTTAGCGGTGAAAAGTATCGGTTATTCAATACTGAAGTGAATGGTGCGAAGGACGCTTTTTTGGACGCTATGACCGCATACGTAGATAGTACGCTACCGTTTATGAGTGTTGATTACCCGAACAGAAAGCCAGTGATGCTAAGCCTTCCCCATGACTGGAAGAGTAAGAGTGTTGAATCGGAGGCAAACTTCCGCTTTCATCAGCAAAATGTGCGTGAAACATCGGGGGTGATGATTGCGCGTTATGAGGATTTTGTCAGGACATTTAAGGCTCATGGATTCATAAGCGATAAACTGTAAAGGCGCAGTGGGTCAGCGAACACCGCAACGACAGAACCGCGTAAGCGGTAAAATCAGCTTGTTAACTGGCGAGTTTATAGCCGTCCCTCCGGGGGCGGCTTTTTTATGACTATAATGGACAGAATCACCTGAACGTCCAGGTGAGTTTTCCTGACAGCACGTCAAGGAATGTTCGCTTTGTGCCAGGAGCGGACGTCTAGTTCGCTGAACCACAAAAAGTCGTTTCTAGTTATATTACTGGCTCATTAGTATCTTTATGCGATAATATTTCATACAACCAAAATTATGATGAAGGGAGTTCAAATGGCAATTACGGTCTATTCTCGTACATTCAAAAAGGAATTGGACATGGTTCAATTGTTAAACCATTACTCATCAGATAACGCACTCAATTTCAGTGATTTCAAGGAATTTGTTGCCTTTGATGCAGAGTGCCCAATTTGCAATGTAAGCGGTGCGATTGTTGTTTCAGAAGGTTATTCGAAAAGAACAAATAAGATAGTCAGCCAATCTCATTTTTCGTTTAGAACAAAAGACGGAACTGATGCACACAAAGTATTTTGCGATCATTACAATGGTGATGATAAGAAAATAGATTCATCAAGGGATGGTTTTATAAAATTTTGCACCTCAGGTTCAGAGATTACAAGTATAATTCGCGAGCTTGTATGTAGAGGTATTGAACATGATGAGTTCAATCAGGAAGATATTCGAAACATGCGACAATGGTTTACAGAATTACGCCAGTCAGGCACTTTTTCTGTTAACTATAGCCCTCACATGATCAATCTAATAAGGGCCAGCATGTATTCCCGTAAGGGAGAAAGTAAATATATTGTAGATGAAGAGAGGAAAAATAAATCTTGGTTTGATATAAACGATGAAGTGTATCGTTCGTTAAGATTCAAATATCCATCATTGATGATCGACATGACCAATGAAAATAATTCTGTTTTCTATAATCTTGTGAATAGTACCACATTTACTAAACAAGCACATCGATTAGTAGCACGAGATCGAGGTTATCAGGTTTATGATAGAAGGTTGCTTAAAGAAAAATATGAAGCAACGATAAGGGTTGCGCAAAAAATAACCAGGCATCACGAATTTCTTTTTAGGAAAATCAGGGGTATATCCGCTGTTAAAAAAAACAACCCCCTTTTGGCTGTATCTGCCTTGCTTCTTTTTGTCTCGGACTGGAATGAAACAACTGCAATCAACAAATTCATCAAATTGTGTGGTGTAGGGAAATCTAAAAATAATGATGAGGGGAATGTAATTGGCTTAAATCCCTTTATTCATTACGATGTCTGGAATGTTATTCATCAACTTAAGGATTTAATGGTTACACTTCCAGACTTCTCAAATCTTGATGAAGAATTTGACAGAGAAAAATCCAGATTAATTGAACTTTATAAGCTCTAACATAAACTAGCAGGCTGCGTATACAGCCTGCTAATTTTCATAGTAAAGACTTCATGCTTCAGTCTCGAGTTGGAGCTATCCGGCACAGATCACCCAGGCAATTCAACCGAAATTTTTCATGGGGGGTAGAGAAGTTTTGTCTCGAAGATTTGCTTTACAGCATACTAATCATTGAACCTCTGTTGAACCATAAGAAACTGGCAAGCACAATCCGTTGCTTGGGCATTGAATTCGACGATGCGTCGGATAGCTCTGACTCGAACAAAACATAAGGTTTTTAGGGCTGCAACAGCACCTCTGTGTCGTAGGCGGAAGTTAACAAACATTAAAATCTCTAAATCTGTAGGGATCAGACTCCTTCTATAAAAGGATACTGTGCATATCCTTAGTTGTATATAGGTGTGTTTAGAGTATTAGGATGCTAGTTTTGAAAATTAATTTTTTAAACATATTGAATTTTTTAATAATTGGGAATAGTGTATAGCTTTGTCATGGCGGATTTTTTCTCTTCAAGTATTTATTTGAACACTACTTCTAGCTCCTGCAAGGTTACAATATCGTGTAATTTTTTTCACAAAGACATAGATTATAATTTTTACTTAAAGGAAATTCAATGTCAAAAAATCTCCCGGTTTTATTAAGCTCGCCATCAACAACTAATTTTCCTGCAACAGTTAATACTGAAATAGAATTCCTTTCGCAAGCTAGAAAGTTGTTAGATTCTGGCTTCCCTGATCATGCTCTTTTAGATATATGGAATGCATCCATTCATAATCTTAGGCGGCGAATTGAGGCTTATGGTTTAGACTTATTCCTTTCCGCAATAAAGGATGATAGTGGTCGTAAAAAATATGATAAAGATGGTGAAACAATAAACGAGAGATGGTCAGGTGTAGATGATTTAGTGCTAATAAGTGGAGCAACCAAATTAGGGGTTCTGCATAAGAAAGCTGGAAAATCACTAGAAATGATCAATTGGATGAGAAACCATGCCTCTCCAGCCCATGCAAGTGATAGTAAAGTAGAGTCTGAGGATGTGTTTGCTTTGGCTCTTATGCTCCAGAAGAATTTATTCGAATCTGATATGCCAGACCCTGGACATTCGCCATCTGGATTATTTGAACCCATAAAAAAATCTGAACTATCAATTGAGAGCATAGACTTACTTAAAGATCAAATAAGAGCATTTAAGCAAGCTGATATAAGAATAACATTTGGATTTTTATTGGATTTAATAACTAAGGGGGAAAATCCTGCTTATGTTAATGCTAGCAAGTTGTTTGAACAAACATGGGAAAGATCTAATGATGATCTTAAAAAAACAGCGGGGGAAAGATATCACTCATTTATGCTGGAGCCCGAATCGGATACAAGTGAGGATAAAGGAGCAAAAATAAGAATTTTAGAGACTTTAGTAAAAGTTAATGGTGTGAAATTTATACCTGATGCTGCTAGGGCAAGTTTATACAGACATGCGGTTAAACAGCTAGCTAAAGCTAAGGATACATCTTACGGCTGGAATGATGAAGAAAGAGCAGCCAAGGCACTTATACAATTTGGACCTCATGTTCCATCTATTGCTTTTGAAGATGTATATCAAGAAATACTTACTGTTTGGGTGGGTAATTACTGGGGAAGATCTGATGCACATTTAGTACTTCAACCATTTTTAGATGTGTTAAATAGTAATCAATTGATGGCTCTCTCACGGTTGTTCGTGGAGAATGAAAGAGCAAATTCAGAACTGGTGTCACCAAGGCCCAAAAGAAGAGCAATAGAATTACTTGAGATAATAAAAAATAATCTAACAATTCAAGCAAGCATTGATGAAATTGATAGGATCATTTCTGAAATTGATAAAATGTAATTTATTTGCAATTAAGCCATGCTTTTTAGGTGGCTTATTTTTTTAAATCTACTACTTATATTGATATTAGCAATGTAATTGCTAAAGTATTCCTAGCCCACTATTCATCTAAATATGGTTGTCGAAAGGCCCGCTTCTCGCTCATTGAGGTCCTTTATATTTGGGGCTTAGCCCTTCATCGTCATAGGAATCATAGGCATCTACCCACATCCTCACCAGTGTTCAGTGGATGTTAAAACGTGCAGATGTTAACTGATAACCTTCGTAGTAGTGAAGGTGAATGCCCCACATTTTGGTTTCGTAAAACCATAAAAAACTTGCCCACTAAAATAAAACATGCTAAGTGGTTGACATTGGTCTTAATTAGGTCTAAATTAAGACCACCTTCGGGTAACCCCATGCGGATGGGGTCACAATGTGATGATTAAACTAAAAGCGGCTTAAGTGCCGATGATTTGTTGACCACTTAGCGTCAGCACGGAGTTAAATGATACTCAAATGAAATGAGTTGCTTCGTTAAATAGAGGTTTATTAAGAGGAAAGACTATGAGAGTCGAAACCATTAGTTATCTGAAAAAGCACGCCGCGGTGCTTGATCTTGCAGAGCCATTATTGGTCACACAAAACGGTGTGCCCGCTTATGTTGTTGAGTCGTATGAAGAGCGCTTGAAAAGAGATAATGCAATCGCATTGCTGAAACTCTTAACTATCTCTGAAAAGGACAAAAGCGAGGGACGCACGTATAGTCGTGACCAGTTAATGGCAAGTCTTTAATACTTGCTATGACTGGAGGGCACATGCCTAAAAGCAACACAAAAAAAGGTGTTATTTACACCGAAACGTTCAAACTCACTGCTCGCAATCTTTTGAATTTTCTTTCGACCAGTGTTGAAGAGCCAAAAGAAGTACTTAATAAACAACTCGATGAGTTTGAAAAGAAAGTTGATGTTTTCCCTGAGAGCTGTCAGTTTTCACCTGACTTGCTTGAATTAGGCTGTGACCGTTATCGTGAATGTATTACCAGGGATGGTTATCGCATCCTTTACTCCTACGATACAGAACAGGAGGAACTAACTGCCCATGTCATTCTTGGCAAGCGACAGTCAGTCCTTCAGTGTCTTTTCGAGAGACTAATCGCTTTGTAAAAGCAGATGAATGAAGCCACTTTAGTGGCTTTAATTTTATCTGCGATTTTTTACCAGCCGATTGTTAACTTGAGTAGACCTTCTATCGGGTGATTCGTCATGCCGCTCCACATTGGTAGACGGCATTTCGCTCATAAGGGACAACCATACTCAAATCTCCCACATTGCAGGAGATTTGGGTATGAACACGTCACCGTGGAACAAAGACCGTATCATAGGCCAAAAAAGACCACTTCAGATATCTCATATCTGGGGGATCCGAATCCGGCTTGAACTGGAAGGTAAAACGCGCGATTTAGCTCTATTCAATATGGCCTTGGACAGTAAGCTACGAGGCTGTGATCTGGTCAAACTCAAAGTATCTGATGTTGCATATGGTAGCTCTGTTTCAAGCAGAGCTACGGTGTTGCAACAGAAAACCGGTAGCCCTGTGCAGTTTGAGATAACCAAAGGGACAAGAGAAGCTGTTGCTGCATTGATAAAGCTTGGCAATTTGCATAGTAAAGACTTCTTGTTTCGATCTAGGGTCGGAACTAACCAGCACATTTCAACCCGCCAATACAACCGAATCTTTCATGGGTGGATAGAAAAGCTTGGTCTCGAAGATTCACTTTACAGCACACATTCCATGAGAAGAACAAAACCTTACCTGATCTACAAGAAAACCAAGAATCTCAGGGTGATCCAACTTCTGTTGGGTCATAAGAAACTGGAAAGCACAGTCCGTTATCTGGGCATTGAAGTCGATGATGCGTTAGAGATCTCTGAATCGATTGAAGTCTAAGGTTGTCAGGGCTGCAACAGCAGCCCTGTGCCAAAAGCGGACTGTTCAGCAACATATTGCTGAAAGAATCTAACATGAATAGAGACAATCTAGGTTCGTTAACAGATTAACAAAGACCGGCAGAGACCTACCCGGTCCCGGCCAGCAAAGGTTAAATAGCTAATCTTCATCCTCTGGGTTAGGTTCGATAACGACAGAGAATTTCCCATCCTCACGTTCCTTGAAATCTCTGATGATGCGTACTGCTTGCAGATGCTGAAGAATTGATATCACGCGCTCCCTGTTTGCAACAGCAATTGTCGCTCGGGTTCGATTAAGGAATATATTTTTCAATTCATCTTCACCTAAATGATGACAAAGCCCGGCCAGTTGATGTTTATTGAGACCTGTCACAATAAATCGCGTAAACAGCATGCCCTTGAATTCTTCATTACTAGTGCTGTTAAACACCTGCAGCAGGACATCATTTGGGAAATTAAGGTCAGCGATATCAGACACAATGAAATAATCAATAAATAGCGACACCAGGTCCGCTCTTTCTTGCACAGTAAAGGGTGCGTAAGTCATGACTTTTGTGAACATGGCTTTAAAGAAGCGCGCATCTTTTTCTTTTCTTAGATAGAACTCGGGCTGCTCCAAAAATTCACTTTTATACTGACTAAACCAATAGACGAAGGCATCACTGATTTTCTCATCCAGATCCGCGTATTGAGCCGCAATTTTTTCATACACATCCGCGTCGAGAGGCAGTTTCAACATAGCTATCAATGTGCAGAAATTACGGGCGCTGAGGTGCTCATCAATTTCCCGCATGTTAATCTCAATCGGTGCAACCAGGTTCTGATAAGTCCACTCGTCTAGGTCATCATTACAGATAATTTTCATGTACAGCAGGTCATAGCGGTCGCCATCATAGACTTCTAGGGGGGACTGACCTAATGCAGCCACATGCTTTGTCACATACGCCGTCAGTATTGCCATGTTGCAGTCTTCACAGATATAGTCTATTAGCGCGCCCCATCCCGGCACGACGCGGTCATAACGGTAAAACAGGTCGTGATAGGAGATCGTTAGCTGGTCTTCGGTAAATTCTTCTTTAGCCGATATCCCGGACAGATCAGCAAACGAGAAGGTCATTTTTCTGACGATATCGCCTTTGGAACCATCGCTTAGGGAGGTGCGGGTCAGGACGTAGCGGATACATTCGGCATCCTCAGCAGAGGAGATAAACACATCCCTTACGAATGTATCGATGTTTTGACTGAAGTAATCAGAAACCGCATTGAGTTTATGCTCATAGGCGAGCGTCCAAGGTTTCCTTTCCGCCTCTTCAGGCGTTATGTTTTCAATAAGACACGAAACGGCAATGCCAACATTGTGCCGAGTTAACTGATAAAGACTGTTTTGTGCAATAAATTGCAGGCAATACCGCTCCGTTAGCGTCATTGGTTCGAACAGCTCGTCATAACATGCCTCCGCCTGTTGTACGTGACGCATGAACTCTTCCTGATTCTCCTCGGTGAGCTGAGAGATGATACGGCAGCCCAGCGAATGAATAAGCTGGCGGTATTGCGATTTATCTAGCGCATGTTCAGGCGATACGCAGGCTATCATACTTATAGCAATATCATTGGTGAATTTTTCACCAGGCTGGCCTGCGAGAACGGCAACCATTCTGTCAAGATAACCATTTTTTTGCAGTGCAGTAACGATTAACTTATCGAAGGTCTCGGGTTTGCCAAATCTGCTATAAAGCTCAGAAAAAACAGCAAGGATATGTTCATCAGACTTGCTGAATAGCGAAGTGATCATACCAGCCAGATGTTCATCCTCGTTATCAATCAGATGTGTCACCAGTTGATGATGAAGCGCTCCATCGGCATAAATACGGTTATGTTCAACCAGTTCGCTGGTGACTCTGTTCTCATCATCGATAAAATATTCACCGTTTGAGGTTGCGTAGCTCAGATCCTGACCAACGGCTTTCAGGAAGTCGTTATCATTTACGGTCATCGATCCTTCATGGAAAATAGAGCGGTAGGCCATGAAGTCTTGCATCACCAGACCATCAGACAGCAGCAGATACAAGGCGTCTAACCCGCCATTGCGCATATCGGTACGCAAAGCATGGAGCTGCTGCTCAGAGACGAAGTCATGACCCTCCATCGCCTCAAGATACCCCTGAGCAATATCTTCAAATTTTTCACGCCCGATGATTAGCGTGAGTTCTCGCAGCGAAAGGGCATTTTTTAATTTTATTGACTCTTTAAGTTTCTTTATTTTTATCTGCAGCTCACTAAAAGCCGAGTTTTTATCTTTACCCATTTTTGTTTTTCGTTTCAGGTATTCTTCTTTTAGTTGTTCTCTTAATGCCCTATCAAAAAGTGAGAGTGAATATCTCTGATGACTAACAAAGTAGCCTATATATAAATTTTCCTTTTGCGATAAAAATTCTAAAAAACCATTTTCATCATCAATTAAAGCCAAAGTTGTTAGGGGGTAAAAATTACTATATCCATTCCCCGTACCAAAATGAATGCCATCCCAGAGTATTTTTGGAATATATCGACAAACTATTTCCTCTCTAATGCCCCTATGATCATACATAGGTTCATGATTAAGATGTTCTATTTCGGACTGTAAAAGATCCAGTTTTGTTTCCAGAGAATCGAAATGATTACGGTGAAATTTGCGAGTGCGATAGTCGCGAATAAATGAATATAAAACCCCTGTTCTCTTATCGGTAAGAAAATAGTCTAAGGCGTAGATATTTTTATAAAAAACCAGCGACAACAGTTTGATTTTATCATTTCCGTTATCAACGATATTGCTGAATACATGGTATTCATTGACCAAATTTTGCAGGCTGCGCATATCATTTATATATGCCGAAATGTCTTTCAGATATTTATCATTATGCGTATCGAACGACATTTTCCTCTTTAATAGAGTAAACGCATTTCTGCTATCCATAAATGGAATAACGGGAAGAATGAAATCAAAGAATTTAGTTCTGGCATCAGCACCAAGGAACAGGTCGTCTCTTACCGCATAAACAAACCTGACTGGATTGCCATCAACAATATTGTTATTAACTATTTTGTTAATTTCACGCAACTTAACGAAAATCTCAGGCGTTCCTAGCCTGTCAAGATCTTCAAAGATAACCACTTTATATTCCAACTTGGTAAAAAAATACACAATCTCGTCAAGGCAGTTATTCAGTAAAGATGGCGTCTCTTGGTCGCTTGCTTCAACATCCCCGCTTAAAAGGGCGATCTTGCTCAACTTAAGTTTCTTATCAAAAATACCGATTCGTGATGCACTGGCAGTTATAAAGTATAGCGCCGTAAAAGCCAGCAAAACTAATATAATGCTTTTTATAATATAGTGTTCATTAAATACCTCGGCCCAGGTTAGTGGAAGGCTTAGAAACTCTGCAATTGTTTTAAAATAGATAATAAATGCGGCAGCCGCGATGGGCGCAATGACTTTAAGTAAGGCCCGATAGGTTCCTCTGACATAGTGGGGGCCTCTATCGATTATTCTGTCTATCCTTGAGTCGGGAAGTTTCTCTCTATTCTCTTTATAAAGAATTTGTTGCAGGATACTGAATTCAACCTCCTGATGAGTTGGGCTGACGGTTGTTTCATTTTCCGTCATATCGAATCCGGCAAGTGATACATTGATGTACTTATCATCGCAGTGATATTTCATAAATGATGAAATAACCGTACTTTTCCCTGCTCCGTAGCTACCTGTAATGGCAATGTTTCTCACATCTTTCTGCAACAAAGCGTATTTCAGGGCAATGAAATACTCTCGCATACTGGCATCATTGATAGTTTTCGGCGCTAAGGTGTCATAGCGGTCATCTAACTCTCCTTCCGTCAGACTCAGCCCCAGCTCTGCACGCTGTAGCTGATCTTTTGCCTGGCGCTTAACCAGCCATGCTTCCGTCTTCCTGCACAGACCTATTGCCCAGCTCAACACGCTCATTCAGCGACTCCATTTTGCCAATACCCGATTACGATAAGAGTAAATTCCAACTGTGTTTAGTGACGCCCAGAATAATCCTGATGGTTATATCGTAGCGTTTTAACACGATGAAAACATACTCTTTTTTGAGTTACTCGTGCGAATTCACATTTGGCATGTATGAGAAGGCATCACTGGGGATCATGACACGGCCTTAGCCACATACTTTCTGGCAAACATAGCAGGAACAGCTACAAGTTACCCTTTGCATCTTCGAGTTCAGATAAAGAACACACCGCTGTACCACACCTGATTTGGCTCCGTCATTGTGAACTGGTACCAAGTAACACAGCATAGTAACGCGCTCCTAAGTCGAAGCGCTTGTACATGTTGTTGGCAATATGCTGGAGCTTACCCACAATTTGCCACTGTCCGGTCCAGCATTAATGCTCCGCTACGGCTAGGCTGCAACTGTAAGTATCTTGGAAAACGAGCTATTCATTTTAAGAGAAATCAGCAAGCATAACTTCCGCTCTTCGCTCAAAGCAGACCTTCAACTCAGTTAGCCTGCCCACTCCGTGCCAGAAGTGGACGTTGGCATTTATCATAGCGGCTAAATATAAAAGTCAGTTACTCAATGGCAACTGCTGACTTTAGGGGCTATCAACGGGGAGCAGTTCATACTGATTCTATGCCGCCTCTGGCTGCTCACATAGCGCGCCTCCCTTCGCATGACCGGCTTCTCAGGTTCTCTCTCGTGCCAGAAGATAAGACATTATCATCCTCGTCGCTTCTCTCTTTATCACTGGCGACATGAGTTCATTCCGGCGAGAGGCGGAATGAACGATGCCCTCCAACGCATCTGCGAGAATGCGGGCCGCGACTAAGTGGTCCGTTTCAGTATCGTCTGGCGGGGCCGCCGCACGGATGAGGTCTTCATAGCGACGATGATACTCACGCTCAAAAGCGTCATAGAATTCCCTCGGCGCGAGCGGAACCTCATCGATCAGAACACGATGCAGATCTTGGTTAGTCGCATGAAGCGTGACAACCGCATCAATCAATCGGCCAATATGTTCCTCGAGCGGAACCCTTTCGCCTTGTGTCTTGATATCAGGAAGCACTTTCAGAATTTCATCGAGATGCCGTTTCCGAATAGCCTCGGCAATTGCCAGATTATTTGGGAAATACTGATACAGCGATCCGATGCTGACGCCGGCAGTGTGCGCCACCTCGTTAGTCGTGAAGTTTGCCCAACCTCTCTGCGCCAAAACGCGAGCACCTGCCTCGACGATACTCTCCACCGTGTTCTGGGAACGCTGCTGTTTAGGGCGTTTCCGCATCGCGCGGTGTTCTGTAGGAATGCGAGTAGCCATAAACAACCTCCATTATTAATATGAGCAAGTGCTCATATTTTGGATTTTACCAGAAAGAGCGAAATGAGTCTTATGGAGCGACCATTATGTCTGCAGGTTTATCAAACAACCGCGAAGTTAAACTTATCCGCCATGTGCAGGGAGAAATTCACCCCGAAGATTTCGCCATCATGGAAACGACCATTCCTGCGCCCGGACCGTATGAAGCCGTAGTCCGCAACCGTTGGTTCCGTGTATCCATCTCGACACGGTTGATGGCGCAGGAGGATGCAAAGGCCGCCGAAGGCATTCCGTTCCCGCCTCTCAACCCCGGAGACACCCTGGCGGACGGCGCGATCGGAGAAGTGGTCCAGACCGGATCGGGCTGCAGCCTTCCTGTAGGTAGCCTTGTCATGCATCCGTTCGGTTGGCGGGAATATGCTGTGATCCACGAACACGACGGCAAGCTCATCGATTGCCGCGAACCTGACCCAGCGGCTTATCTCGGCCATGGCTGGACGGCCTATGCCGCGTTGACCCGAGGCGTTCAGGTGAAGAAAGGTGACACCGTGTTCGTTTCCAGCGGCGCGGGGGCCATTGGCTCGATGGCTGGACAGATCGCACGGCTCCTCGGCGCGACACGCGTGATCGGTAGCACGAGCAGAGCCAGCAAGGCCCGCTGGATGCAAGAGGAACTGGGCTATGATGCCGTCGTCACTCGAGACGGCGGCCCCATGAACGAGCAACTGGCGAAAGCCGCACCTGAAGGCATTGATGTCATCGTAGACATGGTGGGGGGTGAACAGCTCGCGGCGGCGATTAAGTTGGCAAGGGATGGTGCCCGTGGCGTTCTGCTCGGTGCGCTCACCGCTGAGCTGAACGCAGAAAAGGCGTCTTTGCAGGCTCCGGTTACATTGGACAGCTTTCAAATCATCTTCAAAGGTATGACATTACGCGGCTTCAGCGCGGATCATTCGCCCGATGCGTTTGGATTCTGGTTACGCGATCTGAAGACATGGGAGCGTGACGGACGCATTCATCTTACGTCCACGACCTTCAAGGGAATTGAAAGTTCGATATCTGCATTGCAGGAAGCCTGTGCCGGTCGCCTCAAAGGCGTGGTCCTGATCGAGCTATAGAACGGACGTCGTCATCTGGCATAGCCGTTCGGATGACTTACCCGCCATTCCTAAGCCTTATCGGTTAAATCGTCGTGTGATGGCGCAATGGCGTCTACGGAAAGTTCGCGTCACGCAGGCTGAAAACCACATTTTTCTCACATTGGAGTCAATATGACTAACACATATCATCGCGTGGGCAACGGACCCCACCCCGTTCTCGTTCTTCACGGTTGGTTCGGTGACGCGCACTCGTTCGAAGAGATTGAACCCTGGTTGAATGTCCACGCGTTCAACTATGTGTTCATGGATTATCGTGGCTACGGGGGCATGCAGGAAACGCGCGGCGCATATACGATCGATGAGATTGCCTCCGATGCGCTGGCGCTTATTGACGTTCTCGGCTTTCACGACTTCAGCCTGATAGGCCATTCGATGGGGGGGATGGTGATTGAGCGGATTGCAACGCGCGCGCCCAATCGAGTGCGGGCACTCGTTGCCGTTGCACCCGTTCCTTGCGGCGGCATTTCGTACGATGCTACGACGCGCCGCCTGCTTGAAGATGCTGCTGAGCAACTGGACAATCGAAAAGCCATCATAGACCGCAGTACTGGCGGACGGTTGCCCTTATCCTGGGTCGAATGGAAAGCAGCGTATTCGGTATCGCATTCCTCTCAGGAAGCATTTTCTGCGTATTTTCATGCATGGGCCGATACCGATTTCAGCGATGAGATTGTCGGATCGCATCCGATAAAGGTGCTTGTGGGTGAGCACGATCCAACATTCAATGCCGGGTTAATGGCCAAAACCTATCTTCAACGCTATCCCCATGCAACGGTTGAGATTCTGGAAAACGCCGGCCACTATCCGATGAACGAGACACCGCTCGCGCTTGTCAGGGCTATCGAATCCTTCCTTGCCGAAACAGCCACTGTCGGGCATATCCCCTCGTCCGCTCGGTGACGAGGGTAAGAGGCACAGAGGGCCTTAACTTGTCGGCATCTTTCATTCCAGCGGTGACTGGAATCGTTCGCGTTCTTATGCGCCAGAAGCGGGCACTCCATACCTCAAGGTAGAGTGTGCCATACCGAATAAGCCTCAGTGCGATGAAACAAATACCGAGGCAGGCTGCGCGGGCGGAATGGCGAAGTGACGCTGCATGCGTTTTATCTCCTCTGCCGGTGGCAGGCCAAACAGACGCTTGAATTCGCGGTTAAATTGCGATGGGCTTTCATAGCCAACGGCGTAACTCGCGGCGGCGGCGGTGATTTGTTGGCGCACCATCAGCATCCGTGCCTGGTGCAGGCGTACCGATTTCACATACTGCATCGGCGGCATCTGCGTTATCGCCTTGAAATGGCTATGAAAGGTCGGCACGCTCATGCCGGCCCTCATCGCCAGCTGCGTCAGCGTTAACGGCTCCGCGTAAGCGGCATGGATGTGCTGCAACGCTTTACCGATTTTGCCAAACTGGCCCTGCAAGGCCAGCGCGGCACGCATTGCGTTGCCCTGTGCGCCTGTCAGCACGCGAAAATAAAGCTCACGCACCCGCGCCGGGCCGAGGATTGCCGCCTCAAGCGGGTTAGCCAGGACGTCAAGTAAGCGAAGTACGGCCATTTTTACCGCGCCGTCCATGGGGCTCGACATCATGCTTTGCGGCGCGACGGGAGGATGCGGGGCGCCATGCTGTTCAATCTGCAGCATCAGTTCCGCGGCAAGCTGAAAATCCAGATGCATATAAATCGCCAGCAGCGGATGTGCTGCCGACGCGTCGGTTTCCATCACAAATGGCACCGGCACCGAAACCGCCAGGTAGTGCTGCTCATCATATAAATAGGTCTGTTGACCGAAATAGCCGCGTTTGCTGCCCTGGCAGACGATCACGATCCCCGGATCGTAAAGCACCGGCGTTCTGGCAAGCGGGCGATCGGAACGCAAAATTCGCACATCAGGTAGGGCAGTGAGGTTGTATCCCTCTTGCACCGCAAGTCTATTCATCAGGGCAATCATGTCGGACATCCCACCACCTCATAAAATCAGGCAAGAAAAAGAGAAAATACGGCCTAAAAATACGGCAGGGAAGAGAATACCATGCAACCTTCATGGTTCATGGGAGTTCTTTTTATGGCATCTGCAAAAACGATTTTAATTACCGGCGTCAGCAGTGGCTTTGGTCAGGCGCTGGCGCGGGAAGCCCTCGCCGTAGGGCATCGGGTTGTAGGGACGGTGCGCAACAGCGAAGCACTGCAGGCTTTCGCCGCGCTCGATACGCAGCGGGCTTTTGGCTATCTGCTTGATGTCACGGACGATGAACGTATTGATGAGGTGGTTGGAGAGATAGAGTCCGCCGTCGGTCCGATAGATGTGCTGGTGAACAATGCCGGTTACGGCCATGAAGGCATTCTGGAAGAATCCCCGCTTGCAGAGCTGCGCCGCCAGTTTGACGTCAATGTGTTTGGCGCGGTGGCGATGATCAAAGCCGTGCTACCGGGCATGCGCCAGCGCCGTCGCGGCCACATTATCAATATCACCTCAATGGGCAGTTTCATTACCTTGCCCGGTATCAGCTATTACTGCGGCAGCAAATTTGCACTGGAAGGAATATCAGAAACGTTAAGTAAAGAGCTTGCCCCGTTCAACCTATACGTGACCGCCGTGGCGCCCGGCTCGTTTCGAACGGACTGGGCCGGGCGTTCAATGGTGCGCAGCCCTCGCCGTCTCCCTGACTATGACGCGTTATTTGAACCTGTTCGTCAGGCGCGACAGGAAAAAAGCGGCAAGCAACTCGGCGATCCGGTTAAGGCGGCTCACGCCATGCTGGCATTGATCGAGAGCGGGAACCCACCTACGCATCTGTTGTTAGGCAGTGACGCATTAAGTTTGGTGCGGCAAAAGCTCGAGGCGTTAGGTCAGGAAATTGAACAATGGGAGAAGCTCACCCGTTCAACGGATGGCTGAACGGTTTGGGGTAGGGAGAGTGCAGGGGATCATCGATGATGACCTTCCAACAGCAAAAAGCCCGCTCAGGTTTCCCTGAGCGGGCTTCTCTAAATATGGCTCCTCTGACTGGACTCGAACCAGTGACATACGGATTAACAGTCCGCCGTTCTACCGACTGAACTACAGAGGAATCGTTTGAACGGGGCGAATAATAGCGAGGCGCCGTCGGCATGTCAAAGGCGGATTACACATTCTGTGACTGTTTGCTTACAGAATGCGCAACCCGTTGAGTTTTTTGGCAGATTTAGCCCTCGGGCGCCCGCTGCAGGCGCAGCTGATAGCGGTAAACGCCGGCGGTGAGCAGGTAATCCCGGTGCACGCTCGGGCTCCAGGAATCGTCGCCGCCCACCCCCATGTGGAAGCCGTCCAGATGCAGCCAGGTGCCTGTTTCCGGCTGCAGCAGGTGCTGGTGGCTGCAGGCCATCAGCTGTTGCAGGCCGTAGCGGCTGAGCGAGAAGTGGAAGCGGCCGTCGATGCGCCAGCCGCCGTAGCGCAGGCTGCGGGTGTCGCAGCGCAGGCCGTTCTCGCCGGGGAAAATATACGGCGTGTGCAGTTCCGCCAGCGGCAGGCGCCAGCGCCCTTGCTGCGCGGCCAGGCGGCGATCGGGGTAGTTCTCGTGCGGGCCCAGGCCCAGCCATTCCGCCTGCGGCTGCACCGTCGCCAATTGGCAGTGCAGGCCGATGCGCGCCGGCGGCGGCAGGGCGTCGGCCACCTCGACCTCCACGCTCACGTTCACCGCGCCCAGCGCATCGAACAGCCACTGTTTGCGGCTGAGCAGTAAAATCTGCTCGTCTACGCCGAACTGGTGTTCGCTCACCACCCGCACGCCGTTTTGCAGCGCATCGGCCTGCAGCCGCGTGCAGCGCTCCTCCAGCCGGTACAGGCCCGCCAGCTTCCAGCGTTCGACCCAGGCGTTGGGATCGATATGGTCCGCTTCGCTGACGCCGATGTCGTTATCGATCGGCGCGCGCGCAAAGCCGTCGCGCAGCGGCGTCAGCAGCTGCGGCTGCTCATTCTGCCACCACTGCGTCAGGTGGCCGCTGCTACGCTCGAAGCGCCAGCGCTGGTCGCCGTGGGTGAGCGTCAGCCCCTGATCGTCTTCAGTCAGCGTGGGCGGCACGCCCTGCGCCGGCGGCGGTGCGGGATGCAGCGCGCGCGGCACCCGCCACTGATCCCAGGCGCAGCGGTGGTGCGCTTCGGACCAGTCGGTGGCCTGCGGTTGCACCACCTCCACGTTCAGCCACAGCTCGCCGGGCTGATGCAGCATCGGCAGGCGATCGAGCAGGGTGAAGCTAGCGCTGCCCTGCGGCGGCAGCGCCAGATCGAAGCTGCCGCTGGCGCGCTCCACGCCGTCCAGCTCCAGCCGCCAGTTGAGCTGCTCGTTGTCGGTATGGCGGAACAGGTAATCGCTGGTGACGGTCAGCGTCAGCGAGGCGGCGTCGAAGGCGAAGCGGAACAGCTGCTGCGCCCGCTGCGCTTCGAACAGCGCCGGGTGAGGGGTGCGATCCGCGAACACCAGCCCGTTCAGGCAGAATTGGCGATCGTTGGGGGTGTCGCCGAAGTCGCCGCCGTAGGCCCAGAACTCTTCGCCGCGCTCGTCGCGTTTGATCAACGCCTGATCGACCCAGTCCCAGACAAAGCCGCCCTGCAGGCGCGGATAGTGGTGGAATGCGCGCCAGTAGCGCTCGAAACCGCCGAAACTGTTGCCCATCGCATGGGCGTATTCGCACAGGATCAGCGGGCGCTGTTCCTCCGGCAGGCCGATCCACTTGCCGAGCGCCCATTTGGGCACCGCCGGGAACGGCTGATCCTGATCCACTCTGGCATACATCGGGCAGATGATGTCGGTAGCGGCGGTGTCAGCGCCGCCGCCTTCATATTGCACCGGGCGGGTCGGATCCTGGCTTTTCACCCAGCGGTACAGCGCATCGTGGTTCACGCCGTGGCCGGACTCGTTGCCCAGCGACCAGATAATGATGCAGGGGTGGTTGCGATCGCGCTGCACCATGCGGGTGACGCGCTCGCTCATCGCCGGCAGCCACAGCGGATCGTCAGCCAGGCGGTTCATCGGCTGCATGCCGTGGGTCTCGATATTGGCTTCGTCCACCACGTACAACCCGTAACGGTCGCACAGCCGGTACCACAGCGGGTGATTGGGGTAATGCGAGCAGCGCACCGCGTTGAAGTTGTGCTGTTTCATCAACAGGATGTCGTGGCGCATCGTCGCCTCGTCCATCACCTGGCCGTGGCGCGGGTGATGCTCGTGGCGGTTAACGCCGCGGATCAGCAGCGGCTGCCCGTTGAGCTTCAGCAGCCCGCCGCTGATCTCCACCTGGCGGAAGCCGACGTCATAGGCCTCCACCTCGATAATCTCCCCCTCGGGCGAGAGCAGGGCGACGGTGGCGCGATACAGCGTGGGCGTTTCGGCGCTCCACAGCGCCGGGCGTTCCACCGGCAGGCGAAGCGTGACGCGATCGTCATAGGCGCCGCGCTCGTCCACGATCTCGCTGCCGAGCGGCTGGGTGCGTTCGGCCACCCGCGCGCCGTCGCGCCACAGCTGAACCTGCACCTGCAGCGGGCCGGGCCGGCTGGCGCGCGCCGTCACCACCAGTTCGCCGCGGGTAAAGCGGTCATGCAGCGGCGTGGTGATGCGCACATCGCTCAGGTGCGCGGCGGGTTTGTGCAGCAGGCTGACGTCGCGGAAGATGCCGCTCATGCGCCACATGTCCTGATCTTCCAGATAGCTGCCGTCGCACCAGCGTAGCACCATCACCGCCAGCCGGTTTTCTCCCGGCTGCAGCCACGGGCTGAGATCGAACTCCGCCGGTAGGCGGCTGTCCTGCGAATAGCCGACCCAGTGGCCGTTGCACCATAAATAGAACGCCGAGTTGACGCCGTCGAAGATGACGCGCGTCTGGCCGGCGGCCAGCCAGGCCGGATCGACGCTGAAGGTGCGTGAATAGCAGCCGGTGGGGTTGTCTGCCGGCACGCGCGGCGGATCGACCGGGAACGGGTAGCGCACGTTGGTGTAAATCGGCGCATCGTAGCCGGCGAGCTGCCAGTTGCCCGGCACCGCCAGCGGGGCGGCGTCCGGCAGATCCTGCTGCAGCCAGCCTTCCGGTGCCGCCTCTGGGCGCGGGAAATAGCTGAAGCGCCACTCGCCGTTCAGCGACCGGCGGCTGGCGCTGGGGGCATCGTCGCGCGCGTCTTCCACCGTGCGCCAGCTGGCGAACGGCGGGTGAGCGTCCAGTCGGCGGTAGTGGGTGCAGGCCGGGTTTTGCCAGTCACGGCGGGCGAGGATCTCGGTCAGGGAAGCAAGGGGCGCAGCGGGCATCGGCGATCGTCCAGTCGGCTAGGTGATGCTCACCAAGATGCTGACCGGCGCATAAAAAGTAAAGCGGTTACACGCAACCTTGCAAGGGCGATCAAATAACCGTTAATGCGGTTCGCCGGCGCGGTAGATCCGCTGTGGGCGGCCGACCTTGCCGTAAATGATCTCGGCGCGCAGCTGCTGCGCGGCGGTGCAAAACTCCAGGTAACGGCGCGCGGTGGTACGGCTGAGCCCCATTTTTTGCGCAACGCTTTCAGCGGTGTGGCGCGCGGCGGGTTCGGCAAACAGTGCGCGGACCTTGCCCAGCGTCAGCTCGTCGATGCCGGCGGGCAGCGCCGCCTGCTGTTCGCCGCGGGCGTAGGTGTTGAACATCTCGTCGATGCGGCGCTGGTTGAGGCGCGCTTTGTCCTTCAGCGCTTCGCGGCGCTGGCTGAAGCGCTGCAGGGTCTGGCTCAGCCGGTCATAGGCCAGCGGTTTGATCAGATAGTCGAACACGCCGTAACGCAACGCCTCGGCCACGGTGGCCATGTCGCTGGCGGCGGTGATGAACACGATGCCGCCGCGATACCCGCTCAGCGTCAGTTCGCGCAGCAGGGTGATGCCCTGGCCGTCGGGCAGAAAGTTGTCCAGCAGGATCAGGTCCGGCTTGAAGCGCTCGGTCATGGCGCGTGCCTGCGCCAGGGTGCCGGCCAGCCAAATCTGGCGGCAGCCGCCGTTCTGGCGGATAAACTCCGCGTGCATTTCCGCCAGCGGCGTTTCGTCTTCAACGATCAGGATGTTCAGCCATTCCATAATGAAACCTACTATTGCAATCAAGATGCTAAATGAATGTAAGTAAATTGCGGCGCCAAATAAAGATTATCTCAATAATAAACACCATAAGATTAATTAAGCAAATAAAGAACATTAAATAACTTATTAACCGGGATCGGTTTGTGAAATAGGTCAATAATCGGCGTTTTTTTTCTGTTTACCATTGATTTATCGAACGCGAGATGGCGTTTATCTCCATGGTTTTTAAGGTTTTAATTATTCTTGTTGATGTTAATTAAAATGCTTTTTTGTATTTAATTTGTTGTTTGTCAGTTAACCCAGAGAGCGTGTTATGTTAGGCGATGCCGTATTTAATCGGGTAAAGCGATCGGATCATAAAGCGATTTCGGAAATAAGCGCCTTCTTGCGCAGTAACGATCTGAATATCGACACCACGGTTGAAATATTTATTACCGTTACCCAGCACGACAAATTGGTCGCCTGCGGCGGCATCGCCGACAATATTATCAAATGCGTCGCCATCAGTCCGCTGATGCGCGGCGAAGGGTTGGCGCTGGCGCTGGCGACCGAGCTGGTGAACCTGGCCTACGAGCGCCATCACACCCAGCTGTTTATTTACACCAAGGTGCAGAACGAGCCGCTGTTCCGCCAGTGCGGTTTCTACCCGATCGCCACCGTGCCGGGCATCGTGGTGCTGATGGAAAACAGCCCGTGCCGCCTGAAGCGCTACGCCGCCCAGCTGGCGAGCCAGCGCCGGCCGGGCGAGACCATCGGCAGTATCGTGATGAACGCCAACCCCTTCACCCGCGGGCATCAGTATCTGGTGCGTCAGGCGGCCAAACGCTGCGACTGGCTGCACCTGTTTCTGGTGAAGGAAAACACCTCGCGCTTCAGCTATGAAGACCGGCGCCGGCTGGTGCTGGCCGGCACCGCCGATATTCCCAACCTCACGGTACACGAAGGCTCGCAGTACGTGATCTCGCGCGCCACCTTCCCCTGTTACTTCATCAAGGATCAGGGCGTGGCCGACGACTGTTACACCGAAATCGATCTGAAGATCTTCCGCCAGTATCTGGCGCCCGCGCTGGGCATTACCCACCGCTTCGTCGGCAACGAGCCGTTCTGCGCGGTGACCGCGAAATACAACCGCGACATGCGTTACTGGCTGGAAACGCCGGCGCTGCCCAGCCCGCCGATCGCGCTGGTGGAAATCGAGCGTTTGCAATATCAGGGCACGGCGATCTCCGCCTCCTGGGTGCGCAAGCTGCTGGCGGCGGGGGACTTCCACGCCGCCGCGCCGCTGGTACCGCCGGACACCCTGTACTACCTGCAGGATCTGCAAACGCAGCGCCGGGCCAAGGCGGCCCCGCATCCTTTTGAGTCCGCACAATCAGGTGAATGATGAAAATTATCCGAGAAGCAATGGCCGGCACGCTGGAATCCAGCGATGTCATGGTGCGCATCGCGCCCGCCGAGGGGCCGCAGCACGATCTGTTGATCGCCAGCAGCGTGGAAAAACAGTTCGGCGCGGCGATCCGCCACACCCTGCTGGAGGTGCTGCAGCGCTATGAGGTGGAGCCGGTGCAGGTGATCGTCGACGACAAGGGGGCGCTGGACTGCGTGCTGCGCGCCCGGCTGGAAACCGCGCTGATCCGCGCCTGCGAGGGCGGCCAGCTGCCGTGGGAGGCGAAAGATGAAAACGCTGAATAAAACCCGGCTGCGCCGCAGCATGCTGTTCGTCCCCGGCGCCAACGCGGCGATGGTCAGCAACGCCTTTATCTACCAGGCCGATGCGCTGATGTTCGATCTGGAAGATTCGGTGATCCTGCGTGAAAAAGACGCGGCGCGCCGGCTGGTGTACCACGCGCTGCAGCACCCGCTGTACCAGGAGGTGGAAACCATCGTGCGCGTCAATGCGCTCGACTCCGCCTACGGCCTGGCGGACCTGCAGGCGGTGGTACGCGGCGGCGCGGACATCGTGCGCCTGCCGAAGACCGACAGCGCGCAGGACGTTGTCGACATGGAACGCGAGATTGCCGCCATCGAAGCGGCCTGCGGCCGGCCGGTCGGTAGCACCGGGCTGCTGGCAGCGATCGAATCGGCGCAGGGCATCACCCACGCGGTGGCGATCGCGCACGCTTCGCCGCGTCTTATCGGCATCGCGCTGGGGGCGGAAGACTACGTGCGCAACCTGCGCACCGAGCGCTCGCCGGAGGGCATCGAGCTGCTGTTCGCCCGCTGCTCGCTGCTGCAGGCGGCGCGCGCCGCCGGCATTCAGGCGTTCGACACCGTCTATTCCGACGCCAACAACGAAGCCGGCTTCCTGCAGGAAGCGGCGCTGATCAAACAGCTCGGCTTCGACGGCAAATCGCTGATTAACCCGCGCCAGATTGAGCTGCTGCACAACCTGTACGCGCCGACCGCCAAAGAGGTGGCGCACGCGCAGCGGGTGGTGGACGCCGCCGAAGCGGCGGAGCGGGAAGGGCGCGGCGTGGTGTCGCTCAACGGAAAAATGGTCGACAGCCCGGTGATTGAACGCGCCCGGCTGGTGCTGGAGCGCGCCGCGCTGTCCGGCTTACGGGAAGAACCGGCGCAGCACGGGGAGGAAGCATGATGAACCGCCAACAACGATTGATGACCTTCGCTAACCCGGCGGATCTGCCGGGCTATCAGGACGTGTCCAAAGCCAATCTGCAGGCGCGCAAACCGCGCGATCTCAAGCTGTGCGATTCCTTGCAGGAAGCGGTGCGCCGCAGCGGGCTGCAGGACGGCATGACCATCTCCTTCCACCATGCGTTTCGCGGCGGCGATTTGACCCTCAATCAGGTGATGGAGACGCTGGCGGCGATGGGGTTCCGCAACCTGACGCTGGCCTCCAGCTCGCTGACCGACTGCCATGCGCCGCTGGTTGAGCATATCCGCCACGGCGTGGTGAGCCGCATTTACACCTCCGGGCTGCGCGGCCCGCTGGCGGACGCCGTTTCGCGCGGCCTGCTGGCGGAGCCGGTGCAAATTCACTCGCACGGTGGCCGGGTCAATCTGATCGAATCCGGCGAGCTGAAGATAGACGTGGCCTTCCTCGGCGTGCCGGCCTGCGATGAGTTCGGCAACGCCAACGGCTACAGCGGTGACGCCTGCTGCGGCTCGCTCGGCTATGCGCGGGTGGACGCCGAGGCGGCGGGCACCGTGGTGCTGCTGACCGAGCAACTGGTGCCGTATCCGCATCATCCCGCAAGCCTGGCGCAGGATCGGGTGGACCTGATCGTGCAGCTGGAGCGGGTGGGCGACGCCGATAAGATCGGCGCTGACGCCACGCGCATGACCTCGAACCCGCGCGAGTTGCTGATCGCCCGCCGCGCCGCCGAGGTGATCGCCGGTTCCGGCTACTTCACCGAAGGCTTCTCGCTGCAAACCGGCACCGGCGGCGCCTCGCTGGCGGTGACACGGTTCCTGGAGGACAAGATGCGCGCCCGCGGCATTCGCGCCGCGTTCGCCCTCGGCGGCATCACCTCGACCATGGTGGATCTGCACGAGAAAGGGCTGATCGGCAAGCTGCTGGACGTGCAGAGCTTCGATCGGGCGGCGGCGACTTCGCTGGCGCGCAACCCGCGCCATATCGAAATCAGCGCCAACCAGTACGCCAACTTCAGTTCCAAGGGCGCGTCGGTCGATCGGCTCGACGTGGTGGTGCTGAGCGCGCTGGAAATCGACACCGGCTTCAACGTTAACGTGCTGACCGGCTCCGACGGCGTGCTGCGCGGCGCGTCCGGTGGCCACTGCGACACCGCCGCCGCCGCGCGGCTGGCGATCATCGTTGCGCCGTTGGTGCGCGGGCGCATCCCGACGCTGGTGGAGCAGGTGACCACCTGCGTCACGCCGGGCTCCAGCATCGACATTCTGGTGACCGACCACGGCATCGCCGTCAACCCGGCGCGGCCGGAGCTGGCGCAGCGCCTGCGGGAGGCTGGCCTCGAGGTGGTGAGCATCGACTGGCTGCGCGCCCGTGCGCTGCAGCTGACCGGCGAACCGCAGCCGATCGCCTTTACCGACAAGGTGGTGGCGGTGGTGCGCTACCGCGACGGCTCGGTGATCGACGTGGTGCATCAGGTGGCGGAGTAAACGATGGCCGCCGTCGATCCCCAACTGGCCGCCGAACGTGCGGTCAGCCTGCCGGAGCTGCTCACCAGCCGCGAATGCCGCCAGGCGCGCCAGCAGGCGTGGCTGGCGCAGCACGAGTGCACGCTGCTGGTGCTGACGCTGGTGGTGCCCGGTCCGGTGAAGGACAGCGCGTTGACGCGCGGCATCTTCAACCTGGGGTGGGCGGCGCTGCTGCGGCTGTGCGCCGAACAGGGTTGGCCCAGCCCGCAGGCCGAGGCGCTGGCGCTCGCCACCGGCTGCGAAGGGTTTGTGGCGCTGCGCGCCGATGCCCAGCGGGTGAAAGACTGCGCCATGCAGCTGGAGGTGAGCCGCCCGATCGGCCGGCTGTGGGATATCGACGTGCTGGATACGCGGGGGCGCATTTTGTCGCGCCGCGACATCGGCCTGCCGGAACGGCGCTGCCTGCTGTGCGGCCAACCGGCCAAGATCTGCGCCCGCCAGCGGCGGCACAGCAGCGAGCAGCTGCTGCATGAAATGGAAAGGATGTTCAACGATGCGATCTCTGCCGATTAATCTGCCTGCCCGCCGCACCGAGCCGGCCTGCGACTTCGCCCGCGCCGCTTTCCGCGCGCTGCTGGTGGAGGTCAACCTCACGCCCAAACCGGGGCTGGTGGATCGCCATAATACCGGCGCCCACCGCGACATGGATCTCGGGCACTTCTACCGCAGCGCCCGTGCCATCGGCGTGTGGCTGCCGCGCTTTATCCAACGCGGGCGCGAAGACGCCGTTTTGCCGGCAGAGCAGCAGCTGGCGCGGCTGCGGCCGCTTGGCCTGGCCTGCGAAAACCAGATGTTTCGCGCCACCGGCGGCATTAACACCCACAAGGGCAGCGTGTTCTCGCTCGGGTTGCTGTGCACCGCCTTCGGCCGCCTGCAGCAGCAGGGCCGCGCCATCGGCGCCGAAGCGCTGTGCGCCGAGGTGGCGGCGATGTGCCGGGGGCTGGTGGAGCGCGAGCTGCGGCGCAATAACGCCGGGCAGACCGCCGGCCAGCGGCTGTTCGCCGCGCACGGGCTGAGCGGCGCACGCGGCGAGGCGGAGGCCGGTTTCCGGCTGGTCATTGACGGCGCGCTGCCGCTGTATCGGCAACGGCTGGCCGCCGATGGCGACGAACAGCGGGCGCTGCTGGACAGCCTGCTGTGGCTGATGGCCCACAACGACGACACCAACGTCGCCTCGCGCGGCGGCCTGCACGGGCTGCGCTGGCTGCGGCGCCGGGCGGCCTGGCTGCTGGCGCAGGGCGGCTCGGCCGGGGAGGTGGGCCTGGCGCGCCTGCAACGCTTCGATGCCGACTGCATCGCCCGTAACCTCAGCCCCGGCGGCAGCGCCGACCTGTTGATAGTGACCTGGCTGCTGGCGCAGCTGGGTGCCCAAGAATAATAACCAAGCCTTCAGGAGAGTCCCAATGTCCCAAACCCAGGAAAAGATCTGGAAAGCGATAGCGCCGCTGGCGGTGCTCGCGATCCTGTTATTGATACCGGTGCCCGACGGCATGCCGCCGCAGGCCTGGCACTACTTCGCCATCTTCGTGGCGATGATCGTCGGCATGATTCTGGAGCCGATCCCGGCCACCGCCATCAGCTTTATCGCGGTGACCGTCAGCGTGCTCAGCGCCAACTGGGTGCTGTTCGGCGCGCAGGAGCTGGCGGAACCGGGCTTCAAGGCCGGTAAAGAGGCGCTGAAATGGGGGCTGGCGGGCTTCTCCAGCACCACCGTCTGGCTGGTGTTCGGCGCCTTTATCTTCGCGCTGGGCTACGAGGCCACCGGGCTGGGGCGGCGCATCGCGCTGTTCCTGGTGAAGTTCATGGGCAAGCGCACGCTGACGCTGGGCTATGCGGTGGTGATCATCGATATCCTGCTGGCGCCGTTCACGCCGTCCAACACCGCGCGCACCGGCGGCACGGTGTTCCCGGTGGTGAAAAACCTGCCGCCGCTGTTCGATTCTTTCCCTAACGACCCCTCTTCACGCCGCATCGGCGGTTACCTGATGTGGATGATGGTGGTCGGCACCAGCATCAGCTCCTCGATGTTCGTCACCGGCGCCGCGCCGAACGTGCTGGGCATCGAGTTCGTCGGCAAGATCGCCGGGGTGCACATCAGCTGGATGCAGTGGTTCCTGGCGTTCCTGCCGGTCGGCCTGCTGCTGCTGATCATCGCGCCGCTGATCTCCTACTACCTGTACAAACCGGGCGTGACCCACAGCAGCGAAGTGGCCGCCTGGGCGGATACCGCGCTGGGGGAAATGGGCAAGCTGACGCGCAAGGAATACACCCTGATCGGCCTGGTGCTGCTCAGCCTGTGCCTGTGGGTGTTCGGCGGCAAAATGCTGGACGCTACCGCAGTGTGTCTGCTGGCGGTGTCGCTGATGCTGGCGCTGCACGTGGTGTCGTGGAAAGAGATCACCAAATACTCCAGCGCCTGGAACACGCTGGTTAACCTGGCGACGCTGGTGGTGATGGCCAACGGCCTGACGCGTTCCGGCTTTATCGACTGGTTCGCCCAGACCATGAGCACCCACCTGGACGGCTTCTCGCCGAACATGACGGTGGTGGCGCTGGTGCTGGTGTTCTACTTCGCCCACTACCTGTTCGCCAGCCTGTCGGCGCACACCGCCACCATGCTGCCGGTGATCCTGGCGGTCGGTAAAGGGCTGCCGGGCGTGCCGATGGAGCAGTTGTCGATGCTGCTGGTGCTGTCGATCGGTATCATGGGCGTGCTGACGCCGTACGCCACCGGGCCGGGGGTGATCATCTACGGCTGTGGCTACGTGAAGTCGAAAGACTACTGGCGCCTGGGCGGCATTCTCGGCGTGGTGTACATCGCCGCGCTGCTGCTGATCGGCTGGCCGATCATGAGCCTGTGGTACTGAGTTGAAGCCACGCGGCCACCGCCCGGTGGCCGCGGTTACGATCCTTTCCCGTGAACCCTGTCACACACTTGTCACACTAACCCCGCCATCATACGCAGGCAAACGCTAACACCTTAAAAATAATCATTTTCCGGGAGCCTCTGCGGATGAGAAAAAAAACGTTATTGCTGTGCCTGCCTTTGTTATTCACCGGGAACGCGCTGGCGGACGCCGGCGGTTATCAGCTGGAGCAGGTGCTGGTGATGAGCCGCCATAACCTGCGTGCGCCGCTGGCCAACAACGGCAGCGTGCTGGCGCAGTCCACGCCGAAGGCCTGGCCGGCCTGGGAAACGCCGGGCGGCCAGCTGACCACCAAGGGCGGGGTGCTGGAAGTGTATATGGGGCACTATTTCAACGCCTGGCTGAAGCAGACGGACCTGTTGCCGCAAGAGGGCTGCCCGACCGCCGGCAGCGTGTACGTCTATGCCAACAGCCTGCAGCGCACGGTGGCCACCGCGCAGTTCTTCAGCAACGGCGCGTTCCCTGGCTGCGACGTCAACGTGCATCATCAGGACAAGATGGGCGAGATGGATCCGACCTTCAACCCGATCATCACCGACACCGGCGAAGCCTTCAACCAGCAGGCGCTGGCGGCGATGAACGCCGCGCTGGGATCGCTGAAGCTGGACGCGGCTTACCAACAGCTGGCGAAGATCATCGATTACAAGGATTCCGCCGCCTGCAAGACCGACAAACACTGCGACCTGACCAAAGAAGCCAGCGTGATGAGCGCGGTGCCGGGCAAAGAGCCGGGCGTCTCCGGCCCGCTGCGGGTGGGTAACTCGCTGGTGGACGCCTTTATGCTGCAGTATTACGAAGGTTTCCCGATGAAAGAGGTGGCCTGGGGCAAAATCGCCACCCCGCACCAGTGGCAGCAGCTGGCGCAGCTGAAAGACGGCTATCAGGACTCGCTGTTCACCTCGCCGGTGGTGGCGCAGAACGTCGCCAAACCGCTGTTGACCTACATCAACAACGCGCTGCTCGGCGAGCGCAAACCGGACGCGCCGAAGCTGACGGTGCTGGTCGGCCACGATTCCAATATTGCCTCGCTGCTGTCGGCCATGCAGTTCCAGCCGTATCAGCTGCCGCAGCAATACGAGAAAACGCCGATCGGCGGCAAACTGGTGTTCCAGCGCTGGCGCGACGCGCAGAACGACCGTGAATTGCTGAAGATCGAGTACGTCTATCAGTCCACCGAACAGCTGCGCAAGGCGACGCCGCTGACGTTGCAAACCCCGCCGCAGCGGGTGACGCTGGCGCTGAAAGGCTGTCCGATCGACAAAGACGGTTTCTGCGCCTGGAGCGATTTCGAAAAGACCATGAAAGGCATCTTGTAATGCCCGCCCTCTCTCCCGCGCGCGGGGGAGAGGCCTCTCCCCATCCCGGCTAACGCGCCGCCGTGCCGGTCTTAACGCCATTTATTTTGCCCAGGGTCATTGTTGCAGGCCGTTTCGGGGGCTAACATCATCAGCCTGCCTGCTTATCATGGATATCGCCGTTGCCCACTTTTATCCGCAATATCGAATTTTTCACGCCCGACGGCTATCCGGGCCAGGTGGCGCGCTGCCAGTTTGCGCTGGCGGAGTATCGCGACGAGAATTTTCCCGAGGCGGGCTTTGCGCTGCCGGAGCATCTGGCGCGCGCGGTGCCGAAGCGTCGCGCGGAGTATCTGGCCGGGCGTGTTCTGGCGCGGCAGCTGTTGGAGCCGCTCGGTTTTGCCGATTTCACCCTGGCGCGTGGCGAAGATCGCGCGCCGCAGTGGCCGCCGGGCATCGCCGGGGCGCTGAGCCATAATTCGGATACCGCGCTGTGCGCCGTGCACCGCGAGAGCGGGCTGGGCGGCGTTGGGCTGGATGTGGAAACGCTGCTCTCCGACGTGCGGGCGGAGGAGCTGTGGGGGGCGATCGTTTCCCCGGCGGAGCGCGAGACGTTGCTGCGCGAGGCGCTGCCGTTCAATGAACTGCTGACGCTGACGTTTTCCGCCAAAGAGAGCCTGTTCAAGGCGCTTTATCCGCAGGTGCGCTGTTACTTCGATTTTCTCGATGCGCGCATGGTCGCCGTGGATACGCAGCGGCAGACGTTTGTATTAGCGCTGCTTAAGACCTTGACGCCAAATTGCTCCGCCGGCCGCCGGTTTAACGGGCGTTTTTGGCGTGAAGGTGACGACGTCACGACTTTTATTTTCTGTTAAAACACAATAATAACAGTGTGTTATTTCTTGCTGCGTCGTAACGCGGATTTGCCGCAGCGGGCGGAAAGATTCATTCATCGGAGATTGACCCACGATGGGGATCCGGTGTAATTTATCCTCCTTTTATAGCTAATGATAATTATTCGCATAAACATTATCATTGGTAAGGCGCAACAAAGGAGTGGTCTAGTGGCGACACTGACGACAGAAAACCAAACCTTCCCCGGGTTTGTGTACGCCGAACAATCGACCTTTTTGTACCGGTCCGAATTCCGTTCCCTCTCCGCCAGCGGCGTGTTCGAGCGTATCGAGACGCCGGCGTTCGGCGGCGAGCAGGAAGACAGCGCGCTGGCGCAGCATATCCGCCAGGCGCTGGCGCGCGCCAAAGCCGCCGGCCAGGAGACGCCGGTGGTGGTGGGTGCCATTCCGTTCGATACGCGCCGGCCTTCCAGCCTGTACGTGCCTGAAAACTGCCAGTTTGTCGCCAACGACAGCTTTACCCGCGCCGCGCGCCCGATGCTGCAACAGCCGCATCGCCTGGCCGCCTGCACCAGCATTCCGGACGAGCCGCGCTTCAAGCATGCGGTGGCGGAAGCGGTCAGCCGCTTTAAACAGGGCAAACTGGACAAGGCGGTGCTGTCGCGCATCCTCGACATCGAGCTGGAGCAGCCGGTGGCGGGCCACCAGATCCTCAATAACCTGATGGTGCAGAACCCGACCGGTTACCACTTTTCCCTGCCGCTGGCCGATGGCGGCGTGCTGATCGGCGCCAGCCCGGAGCTGCTGATCCGCAAGCAGGGCGGCGAGATCCACACCAACCCGCTGGCGGGTTCGGCACGCCGTCAGGACGATCCGCAGCAGGATCGCCTCGGCAGCGAACGCCTGATGCGCTCGACCAAAGACAAATACGAACACAAGCTGGTGATCGACGACATTCGCCGCCACCTGGCGCCGCTGTGCGCCAGCCTGAGCGTGCCCAGCGGCCCGTCGCTGCTCAGCACCGGCACTATGTGGCATTTGTCCACCCGCATTCGCGGCGAGCTGCTGAACCCGAATCTCAACGTGATGCAGCTGGCCTGCCTGCTGCATCCGACGCCGGCGCTGTGCGGCTTCCCGACCGAGAGTGCCCGCCAGCTGATCGCCGATCTGGAACCGCACGATCGCGGCCTGTTCAGCGGTATCGTCGGTTGGTGCGACGCCAACGGCGACGGCGAGTGGGCGATCGTCATCCGCAGCGGCCTGCTGCGCGGCAACCGGGTGCAGCTGTTCGCCGGCGCGGGTATCGTCGCCGCCTCGACGCCGCAGTCCGAGTGGATGGAAACCGCCGCCAAACTGGGTACCATGCTCAACGCTTTCGGCCTGAACAGCGGCGCGCTGTAGGGCCTCTTTGCGGCGCAGTGCGCGCCGCATCCTATCCTTTTCGCAGGAGATAACGATGAACAACAACATGACCCGGCTGTGCGCCCGGATGGCGGTGTGCGCATGAGCATTCAGATGGATTTCACCGGCAAACGCGTGTGGGTGACCGGCGCGGCGCGCGGCATCGGCGAGCAGATCGCCCGGCATTTTTTGACGCAGGGCGCCGAGGTGGTGGGGTTTGATCGCGAGTTCGCCAATCCGGATCTGCCTTACCCTTGCGTGACGCTGGACATCAGCCGGCCGGAGCAGGTGGAGGCGGTGTGCCGCCAACAGCTGGCGGAGAACCCGCGACTGGACGTGTTGGTCAACGCCGCCGGCATTCTGCGCATGGGCAATACCGAAGATCTGAGCGTGGATGACTGGCATCAGTGCATCAACGTCAACGCCTCGGGGGCGTTTTACCTGTTCCGCGCCGTGCTGCCGCACTTCAAGGCGCAGCGCAGCGGGGCGATCGTCAGCATCGGCTCCAACGCCGCGCATGTACCGCGCGCGCAGATGGCGGCCTACTGCGCCTCCAAGGCGGCGCTGACCAGCCTGAACCACTGCGTGGGGCTGGAAATGGCGCCGTTCGGCGTGCGCTGCAATCTGGTGTCGCCGGGCTCGACCGACACGCCGATGCAGCGCGGCATGTGGCAGACCGACGATGCGCAGCAACGCACCATCGCCGGCTTCCCCGAGATGTTCAAGCTGGGGATCCCGCTGGGCAAAATCGCCCGTCCGGACGAGATCGCCAACGCGGTGTTGTTCCTGGCCTCCGACCTGGCCAGCCACATCACCATGCAGGACATCGTGATCGACGGCGGCGCGACGCTGGCCGCCTGAGTCAGACCCGCTGGCGGCGCAGCAGGTGCTGCGCGCCTTCCGCCGCCAGCAGCAGCACCGCCAGCCAGATCGCCAGATAGGTTGGCCATTCGCTTTGGCTGATGCTCTCGCCGAGCAGCAGCGCGACGATCACCAGCAGCACCGGCTCCACATAGCTCAGCAGGCCGAACAGGCTGAACGGCAGCAGGCGGCTGGCGAGGATGTAACACACCAGCGCCACGGCGCTGATGACGCCGAGCAGCGGAATGCGCCAATACAGCTCGGCATTGATCGACAGCGCCGCCGCGCCGCCGTCGCCGAAGGCGAACCAGGCCGCCGCCGGCAGCATCAGCGCCAGCTCGCACCACAGCCCGCCGAGATTGTCGGTGCCGAAACGCCGCCGCAAAATAAAGTAGAGCGGATAGCCCAGCGCCACCACCAGCGTCGGCCACGAGACGCCGCCCGCCTGATACAGCTCATTGCCTACCCCCACCATGGCGCACGCCACCGCCAGCGTTTGCAGCAGCGACAGCCGATCGCGGTAGATCAAACGGCCCGCCAGCACCATGGTCAGCGGCAGCAGAAAATAGCCGAGCGATACGTCGAGCGCCTTGCCGTGCAGTGGCGCCCACAGGAACAGCCACAGCTGCACCCCCAGCAGCGCCGAGGTGAGCAGGAGGCCCAGCAGGCGCTGCGGCCGTTGGCCGATCCAGGCCAGCGTGTCGCCCACTTTGCGCCAATCGCCGGACAGCGCCATGAACAGCGTCAGGAACGGCAGCGTCAGCAGCGTGCGCCAGCCGTAGACCTGCTCGCCGTTCAGCGGGGTGAGGGTAGAGGTGAAGTAATACATCGCGCCGAACAAGATGGAGGCGACGACCGAAAGAGTAATGCCCTTAATCACACGCATTCCTGGTGAGTGATTGATTTTATGGCGGCTACTGTAGAGAAATTTGCCGCCAACGACAATGGCGTTGCCGGGTGCTGGACAATCGGCGGCGGCGGGTTACAATGACCACTGTGTATTCATACAGGTTATGGCGATGACAATCGATCTTTTTGAAGACGCGCTGCCGCCGCCGTGGCGCGAAGAGATCGCCCCCGGCGCGGTGGTGATGCACGGTTTTGCGCGCGATCACGGGCCGGAGCTGCTGGCGGCGGTGCAGGGCGTCGTGGCCCAGGTGCCGTGGCAGCATTTGACCACGCCCGGTGGGCACGTGATGTCGGTGGCGATGAGCTGGTGCGGCAACGGCTGGACCAGCGACAGCCGCGGCTACCGTTACTCGGAACGCGACGCGCGCAGCGGCAAACGCTGGCCGCCGATCCCGCCTATCCTGATGGCGCTGGCGGACGAAGCCGCGCAGCAGGCGGGCTTCGGCCCCTTCGTGCCGGACTCTTGCCTGATGAACCGTTACGATCCGGGCAGCAAGCTGTCGCTGCATCAGGATAAAGACGAACACGACTTCGGTGCGCCGATCGTCTCGGTGTCGCTCGGGCTGCCGGCGGTATTTCAGTTCGGCGGGCTGCAACGCAGCGACCGGGCGCGGCGCATCCCATTGGCGCACGGCGACGTGGTGGTGTGGGGCGGCCCATCGCGGCTCTGTTTTCACGGCATCCTGCCGGTCAAAGAAGGCTACCACTCGCTGGTGGGGCCGCACCGCATCAACATCACGCTACGCAAGGCGCTTTAGCTGCGGCTCCTGCGCCAGGCAGGCGACGAGATAGTCGATAAACACCCGCAGTTTGGGCGGCAGATACTGGTTAGGCGCGTAAAGTAACCACAGGCCACCGTGATAGCTGCTGAGGAAATCCCATTCCGGCAACACCTGCACGATCTCGCCGTCGTCGAGCGCCTGGCGGGCGGTAAAATACGGCAGGCTGCCGATGCCGATATGCTGTTTCACCGCGTCCAGCCGCACGCCGGTGTGGTTGGCGGCGTAGCGGCCGCGCACGTTGACCGTCACCGTTTTGCCGCTGCGGCGGAACTTCCATTGCGCGTCGCTCGGCGTTTCTCCCAGATAGATGCAGCTGTGCGCCGCCAGATCGTGCGGGTGCTGCGGTGTGCCGTGCTGCGCCAGGTAGTGCGGCGTGGCGCACAGCAGATGGTCTATTCTCATCAACTGGCGGCCGATCAACCCGGGCGACGGGCGATCGGTAATGCGCAGCGCCAGATCGACCCGATCGTCGATCAAATCCATGTAGCGATCTTCCAGCCGCAGCCTCACGTCCACCTTCGGGTAGCGGCGCAGGAACTCCGGCATGTGCGGATGCAGCACGAAGCGGCCCACCGCCTTGGGCACGCTGACGCTGACCAGCCCTTCGGGCTCCGCGGCGCGGCGCCCGCCGATCGCCATGACCGCGTCGGCCGCCGCCAGCAGGGTGCGGCAGTGCGCAAACGCCTCTTCGCCGCTTTCGCTCAGCCGCAGTTTGCGGGTGGTGCGGTGCAGCAGCTGCAGCGCCAGCGCCTGTTCGAGCTTCGCCACGCTGCGGCTGACGGCAGAAGGCGAAGCGCCCAGCTTGCGGGCGGCGGCGGAAAAGCTGCCGCTCTCTACCACCTGAACGAACACGGCCATTTCGGGCAGCAGCGCGTAAGAAAGATTTGTGCTCATGACGCAAAGGTCCATTGTGATGGCGGCGGATTATGCTCCGATTATGACATGAATATAATGGCTCTTCGAACCGAGGAGAAAATGATGACCGAACGACGTTATTACTACAGCGACGATTTACAGGGCCAGGCACAGGTGCTGAGCTGCGCGCCGGCCGAGGCGGGCGCTTACGCCGTGGAGCTGGACGCCACGCTGTTTCATCCACAGGGCGGCGGCCAGCCGTCCGACGTAGGGGTGTTAGGCGGCGTCGCCGTGCTGCGGGTGCAACAGCAGGGGGATTCCGTGGTGCATTTTACCGCCGCGCCGCTGCCGATCGGGCCGGTCACGATGCAAATCGATGAAGCGCAGCGTCGGCTGCATGCCCGCTGGCACTCCGGCGGGCATCTGATCGGCTGGCTGGGCGAAACCCGGGGGTGGCGGCCGGTCAAGGCGCATCATTGGCCGGGGGAAGGGCGCGTCACTTTCGCGCCGGGACCGGATGCGCAGACGATAGAAGCGGACTTTTTGCAGGCGGAGCTGGCGCGCTTGATAGCCGCCGATTTACCGCGCCGCCAGCAGGCGGTGGACGGTATGCGCCAGGTCGGTTTCGGCGAGCTGCCCGCTTACGGCTGCGGCGGCACCCATGTGGCCACGCTGGGCGAGGTGGGCGCGATCGTTATCACCGGCCTAAAAATGAAGAAAGGGCAGCTGAGCGTGCAGTATGAGCTGGGTTGAATAAGGGGGAGCGGCTTAACGCCCGGCCTGTCGCAGCTGGGTGCAGAATGCGCATTGGCATCCCGCTACCGGCACTGCCGCGCAGCTGCCGATGTTCACCGGCTGGGCGTCCATGGCGTGAAAGCCGTAAAACAGATTTTCGATGTTTTGTTCCGCCGCGCGCGCCTGTTCCGGGCGCGGTTCGGGCACTTTCGACTGAAACGCCGCGGCCTTGCCGGCCAACAGGCTGAGAAACAGCAGCGACAGCTGGATTTTCATCGTCGTCTTCCTTACGTTAACTCATGATACATTATAACAGAATGAGTGCGCTGCCAAGCGTCACCTAGAAAGCTTATCGGGTGATGAAAAGGAAGGCGCAGGATCGTGACTGGGGCTCTCCCCATCTTCATCTCCTTGACGCGACGGCGGCCATGGGCGGCCGCCGTCAACATTACCGCATGCCGCCCTCTGACCGGTTTGAAAGGCCAGGGGGCTAAGCTTGGTGGTCAAGGGAGCGCAAACGCCATGACGTAATCGCCGGTTTCTGATGAATGCGCCGCGCCGCCGACCACAATGACGATGTATTGCTTGCCGGTTTTAGGTGAAACGTAACTCATCGGCGTCGCGCTTGCGCCGACCGGCAGCGCATATTTCCAGACCTCCTTGCCGGTGCTGCTGTTGTAGGCTCGCAGATAGTAGTCCTGGAAGCCGGCGAAGAAGACCAGGCCGCCGGACGTCGTCATGGTGCCCGCGTAGGTGGGCATGCCAACCGGCATCGGCAGGTGCGATCTGATGCCCAACGGCCCCATTTTTTCGGCGGTGCCGGCAGGGATCTGCCAGGCTATTTTTTTGTTTTTGTAATCGACGGCGGTGATCGTGCCGTAAGGTGGTTGGTTGCAAGGCACGTCGAGCGGCGACATCCACATCAACGTGATCATGCCGTATGGCGTGCCGATCATGGGCGAAGGCCCATGGCCATCAATCACCGTTTGCGGATACCGTTTCGCGACGCGCTCATAGTTGTCTCGTGCCACTAACCAGAAGACATTCGGGATCCGCACATCGTTCATGTAAGCCATATGGTTCACGGGATCAATCGATAGGCTCCCCCAGTTGAGGCCGCCTAAATTGCCGGGCTGTTCGAGCGTGGGGCGCGTACCGATCGGCGTCATGTCGCCTTGATAGTTCAGCTTTTTGAACAGGATCCGGCATGCCATTTGGTCAAACAGGGTGGTTCCCCACATTTTGGCTTCGGTCAGGCGCTCGGCGCCGATGGTCGGCATGCCGACGGAAAATGGTTGGGTGGGCGAGAGCTTTTCTTCCACCGCTGCGCCCTGGGTCGGTACGGCTTTTTCTTCAACCTGCGCCAGCGGTTTGCCTGTCTCACGGTTCAGGTAAAAAATTTGCCCGCGTTTGGTGGCGAGCAAGAGGGCGGGCACCGGGTTGTGTTGCTCATCGAAACCGTCCACCAGGGCGGGTTGGGAGGCAAGGTCATAATCCCAGATGTCGTGGTGCGTGGTTTGGAACTTCCAGCGTTCGCGGCCGGTTTCAATATCAATGGCGACCAGGGAAGAGTTGTAGTCGTCCGAGTTTTTAGGGCGATTCATGCCGTAATAGTCGGGCGTGGCATTGCCCAGCGGCGCATACAGCAGGCCTAATTGGTCATCATAGGCGGCGGTAGTCCACATATTAGGCGTGCCGCGGGTATAGGTGCTTCCGGCCGGCGGGGCTTTGGTGATGCCCGGGTTGCCTAAATCCCACGCCCAGTCCAGCTCGCCGGTTTTGGCGTCAAAGGCCCTGATAACGCCAGAGGGTTCACCGGTCATCACATTATCGATGACCCAACCGCCGACGATAATTTTCCCTCTGGCAATAATGGGCGCTGAGGTTTGGAAGTAATAACCTGGTTTGACCTCCCCCATATGCTGGCCAAGGTTTACCTCGCCGTTTTGACCGAACGCGGGGCATTTCTGGCCCGTTTTGGCATCCAGCGCAATGATGCGGGCATCGATCGTGGTGTGAATGATCGCTTTTTCGCACAGAGAGCCTGGTGCGACATCATCATTCTTGTAGTAACCCAGACCGCGGCAGCGTTGCCAAACGGGGGAAGTGGAATGCGAGTCAAATGCCCAGCGCGCTTTGCCCGTATCGGCATCGAGGGCGGTGATAAGACCGTTGGGGGTGCAGTTATACACCAAATCATCAATCGCGAGCGGGGTGTTTTGATCCACGCCCGGCCTGAAATCGCCGGTTCGATAAACCCAGGCGAGTTTCAGGTCTTTGATGGTTGAGCGGTTCACCTGATTGAACGGCGCGTAGCGCGTTCCTTCCGTCGTGCGGCCATAGGCGCTCCAATCGGCAGGGGCATTATCGCTTTTGCTCTCGATAAAGGTTGCGTTGCCAGAAGGTGTAATTTCGCCATGGGGAAAGAAGGCGCCGATAAAGAAAACCACAAACGCCAAGGATAATACCGTACCTGCAATGTAAGCCCTTTTTATACTCTTGGCGCTGTGCAGGTATGCGGGGAGTAAAAACGCGGCAATGATAGCGAGGCCAGCGGGAACCAGCAGGCGGGGGAACAATGCCCAGTAGTTAAGTCCTGATTCCCAAAGCGCCCACAGTGCCGTCATGAGAAACAATAGGCCGGTTAAGTAATAAGCACATTTGCTGCGCTTGAGCACCAGTAGCGCGGCAGCGATATAGCCTATCCCGGCAAGGGCATAGTAAAACGATCCTCCGAGGGCGATAAGCCAAATGCCGCCCACGGCTAACGCCACGCCAGAAAAAACCAGCAAGCAGAAGAACGTGATGACTGAGGCTCTCTTGCCAAACGATGTTTTAATCATATGTTTTCCTTTGACTTTTAAATCCGATGAGGATCGCTGTCCATCGTTACCCAAGCGCGAAATTGTCGGCCTGAAAGGCATGCCTTTCTCCGCCTTGAGACTTGCCATTCTTTAACGCTTTAAGGGCATGGGGTTGCCGTTTTAATTTCCATTTCATAGGGTGGGGGGCGGGATCGGTTACCCAATCAAGATAAAAGCCTTGTATTGAGTAATGACAGAGCGTGCGTGATATAAGATATTCATCACCGCTTCATTAAATATTGGGTTGTAACAGTCTCTTCTCGTTATAGTTTTAGCATGAAAAAGAATCTAAATACTCTCTTTCGGTGATGTGTGCGATTAATGAGGGCGCCGCTCCAGGCTAATTATTTAGAGTGATAACATGATTCGGAGTTATTTTTTAAATAACAGGGTTTCACACCCCTTGGGGTCAGGGTTAACGTCATTCTTTATCAAGTCGGTGTCGATAAAAACGGCGAAAAAAATGGTTCAACGCCATTCTTTCTCCATCGACATAGACTATATACCCTTTTCCGCGATCGCCGACGGTGACCTTTTCCACATTAACGTCTGGGTAATGTTTTTTTAAGTTTTTTGACCATACTTGAATGCTCATGGTTCCATTTTCCTGACAGATTTCATTCACGTTTAAGGCATGTTGATAGCACCCGTAGAAATAAATCTCATGGAAATAAAATATCGTCACTATCTGGGGATGTCTACCGGAGGGCGGGTGGGATAAAGAGAAAATCGGCAGGTATGACCAGATAAGGGGGTTTAAATAAACCAAATAAAAACAAATAGTTAAAAGAATAATCGCACAAAAAGCAAATTATCATAACTCATTGATATGTAAGGTATTGGTACGTTAATCATATTGATGCGGCCGATCAGTGGCTAAGCGACTCTCCTCTCGGCGGCTCTGCCGACGCCACCCGGACTCGATTTCTCTGGAATCATTATGGGGTTTTCCAATTGGATAAATCTCAAAGTAGATGTTTTATGGGTGAGTGGATAATGAGTGACTTTGATCGCTGAGCTATCATGGATGCTTATTGATTAATAGAAGTTATTTCCTTCTTCAATAAATAGTAATGCCGATGTGTGCATGGCTCTCATTCTGGTGCTTACGCCTCATTTCTCTCTCTTCTTGATCGGGAACACGATAGGGATGTAGGTTTTCATCTCTACTCTGTTGTCACCTTTTGGCGTGACTATTTCGATGAGAAAGCGGTCGACCATACCCACTTTATTGATAGGGAAGGATTTGGTGTAAATGCTTTGTGTGAATTTTTGTGCCTCATCGCTTGCGCCATCAAAACTGAATTCTGCAAACAGTTGCATGTCTTTTTTTCCCTGCGCATCATCGGCCAGCGAGGCAAGAACAGTGCTAATGTCAGCGTCTTCAGAAACATAGATTGTCTTTAAATATATGCTAACGTGGTTCTCTTTCTTGACGCTGGCTTTAAAATTGAAAAAATTAATTATGCCGCCTTCTGTTTTTTGCATGCCACCAATTGCCGCCAACCGTAGCGCCGAGGCAGCAGGGTGGAAGTGATAGATCTCGGCATCAACACAATCACCTGATTCGTCAAAAAATTTTGGCAGGCGTACATAGCGATGTTCGGGTATGCCATCGAGAAACAGTAAGGGGATGGAAGAGGACACGTCCCACGATTTACTCTTGCGATACTGCATCGGCGACGTTCTGAACTGCTTGCGAAATGCTCGACCAAATGATTGGTATGACTGGAATTTTAGCTCTTTGACGATATGGGAAATGGAGAGGCTCGTCGCTTTCAACATAAATGCGGCGCGAGTGAGTTTTCTGCCTCTCACATAGCTGCCGAAAGTCATTCCTGTTTCATCTTTAAATGCTTTCTGGATATGCCCACGCGAATATCCGCTTTTTTCTGAAAGCATCTCAATAGTGAGCTTCTCATTGAACCCACTTTCCTCGACCCAGGCGAGCAGCTCCTCAATGACTTTTGTTATAAACATGCAGGAGCTCCCTTTTAGTTATCTGCCTAATGGTTGCGTCAGGTAAAATAACGCACTATCGATAGTCAACGATAATGACCTGATTGATCCGATCTTTTAGGCAATATCCTGAGTATAGAACGCGCGCCATATTAACGTGGTGAATTAAAAAAAATGTATTCAAAAGTGTCATTTGAAAAATAACAGCGCCAGGCGCGCGGCCGTAACATGATGTGATGATCTTCTTTGTGTTTAATTTATTGATTTTTATTTGATTTGTTGAAATTTTCAACAGGGGATGCAAAGCGGGGAGGTGCGCAATTTTTACTCATTGATAGATAAAAACTTTATATGCCTTCCAATTTATTGACAGTAACATCTTTTCGAATCGAAATAATTAACTATTCTATGTTTAAGGGTGGATGGTTAAGGTGCAAATACACGGATGATTGCACAATAAAAGAATGGCTAATCCAAATGGTGTATCCAGGCTAATGACATTCAGGGAGGCGTATGGGGACTTCATTTTCGCAAAAAATAGAGAGCTATTTACCCTCTGACCGGAGGCTTTATTTTTGAGGACAAATAAACGCTGAGAGTGTTTCTGTTCGCCAGTGCTTTATCAGCGTTTTTCCACACGGCTTTTCTGTGAGTCTCATCTTGTGCGAGAGGTGAATCGACACCCTTTACCCTGAAAAGGGGTTTGTACAGTTTGGTGCTTTAATGGGTATGTGAATGCTATTTTCAATATAAAGCAAGTTGAACGGCTTTTTATATGAAGAGAGAAGTGCATTCAATAATAAAGATAGCAAGATGACAGGCTTTACTATGGATTGTTCTAACGAGTTCAGACGCAATATTTTAGATGAGATAATCTGTATCATTGAAAAGGCTATTGATACCCAAAGTAATGTTTCAATAAGAGCGTTATCCATCAAGTCAGGGTATTCCATCGGACATTTACAGCGGATGTTCTATCTGTATCAAGGGATGAAGATAGGGACCTATATCAGAAAGCGAAGGCTGAGTCGTTCGACGTTGCTGTTGAAACGTACGGATATGAAGATTTATGAAATTGCTTTACTGTCTGGATTCAGTTCTCAGCAATCATTTAGCCGTGCTTTTTCAAATCAATTTGGCTGCCCTCCGAGAACATTTAGAACCCTGAGCCATTGGCCTTTTTTAAATTATCAACCGATTATTGGCTTCGACAAAGCGCCTTTTCCCAGCAGCATGGTATACCTGAATTTGCATGAGTATTATGAGAAAAAAAGGCGGGTGCAACTGCTTTCCCCGGTAATGAGTCGGGGACAAATAAAGATAATCGCTAAGAGTCCACTGAGTTGTGGACTGTACAATTCATCGGCAAAATACATGGCGATCAGGCGCAATGAAGAAAAGATGGATGAAAGCGAGTTTATCCTGTCAGTTTATGAAGGGATTTTGGCTTCACAGGATATTGCCATTGTTGAAAATGTGATGTTTAAAATCCATGATCCTGCTCCAGGAGAAAAGGAAGACATCAGCATGTGGTATTTTATTCCGATTAAATAACCCTTTCTCATTGGCCTTATCAGAGGTGAAAGCACGCCTGTGGCTTTTCTATGTGATTGATAAATATTTAGTTTAACGACAACCGCAGGCTCTCTTTCATAAGCGAATGGAAGGAACCCGGTTCGTCGGCTGGCAAGAAAGAAAAAAAACCGACCGCGAGGGCCGGTAAGCATGGGGTATTCAATAGGTATGACAGAACTACATTTGGAATAATAACGCATGTTTGCTTTTCTTCTTTACCGAAAAGTGTTTTCTACCATCACGTATAGGTAAAAATGCGGATGCCTTATCTTGCGATAAGGCGGTGGGGGCATGTCACATGGTGGCGCCATCAAGTAAAAGATTCAGCGTACGACATCCGGAGGCTGACACGGTATAAAACCGGGTATTTTTCGCCGTTGTTGATACAGATGATGAAATTAAAAAAAAAGCCGGCTTGGGCGCCGGCGAATGAAACATCAATAATCTCTCTGGGACGCACGCCTATGCACAGAAGAATAAAGGCATGCAGTGGGTATATAACCCTAACGGTTCCAAAGCTTCTTACCAAAAAGTGATATTTTGGGTGGCGTGCGCGGGGGATAAAAAAGCCGATCGTGAAGATCGGCGAATGCGAAAATAACAGGGTAACGTTAATTGAAAGTGCACATAAAATGATAGCGAGTTAATCCTAGCACTGACGGCGGCTGTATATTTTACCTAAAAATGTGTTCGCGGAGATCTCCCTGGTCGGATATCGCCTTTTGCTTCAGGCTGGCAGTCAACGGCTATTCTGCTCGTGCCAAAATCCGGCAGGCGTTACCGGGTCATCATGGCGTGAATGCCATGCTTTGCCGACGAAACGGCGGGAAACGCAGTGAGCTTTTCTTTTTTATGATACTTACGCGCTGCAACATTTTTTCACCTGATTAACGTTTGGACATATCTCTTGGTGATATGTTGACGAATAATTCAAATTACAAAAATTGCCTCACTAAACGAATATTTAGATACTCGCTGTACGGCCTGGCCAGTGCTGACATGTTTTTAAATTCTGAGCATACAGAAAGATGCCTCGGTAGGTATCGCCACGCACTCTGGACAGGACACCGCCACCATGGGCTCTTTTTTTAAGCAGGTCTATCGCTATTCCCACGCGCGCCCTTATCGGCATAACGAAAATCTCTGGCCCTACGTGAAAATTGCGCGCGGCGAAGGCGGTGAAATCGCCGCCTTATGGTACAAGCACCGGCCGGTGCCGATCGTCCCGCTGAGTGAACTGCGCAACAGCTGCCGGGGTGAGGTGCTGTTGACGGCCTCCGGCCCGTCGGTGAAGACGCTGCGCTTCGAAAATATTCCCGCCATGCCCGCCATCGGGGTTAACGGCACCTATTTTCTTCACCATCAGGTTAATTTTCGCTTCTATGTCATCGTGGACATGGGCTTTATCGATAGCCGGCCCGAGATTGTGCACGATGTCATTCAACGACCTGACCTGACGCTGTTCACCACCGTGCATGGCGTGGCGCGGATCCTTGACCGATTTGGCCAGGCGGCGGTCGGCTGCCGTTTGGCGATCGTCGAAGACGCGTCCTGCAAGATTTACCGCCCCCGGATTGACAGCGGCGCGCTGTGGGATCATTACTGCCGGGAAAACGGCGTGGTCTTTGCCGCCATGTGCCGCACGCTCGGCTTCAGCCAGGATATCCGCTGCGGCATTTTCGATGCCGGTACCGTGGTCTACTGGGCGCTGCAAATCATCGCCTATCTCGGCTTCAAGCAGCTGTTTATCGCCGGGCTGGACATGAACAACTTCCACCAGCCGCGTTTTTACGAGACCGAGCAGGATCGCTTGCCCACGTTCCTGGCGGACAAGGTGGAGTCGCTGGTGATCCCCGCTTTTCGACACGCCGGCGCGATCATGAAAAAGCAGCAGATCGCGATAAAAAACTTCTCCCTGCACAGCGCTATCGGCAGCGATATCTTCGAGAAGGTGGACGGCAATGTTTACTTTCAGCAAGCCTGAGCGGTGTTATCGCTTCGGCAGCGCGCTGTTTTTAGCCTTCGCGTTTTTCAGCGCGATCTTTTGCGGGCAGACCCGCGTCAACAACCTGTTTCATCTGGCGGCGCTGCTGTGGCTGGCCGCCGTGTTCACCTGGCCGCCGCTGCGGCGGCAGTTGCTGAGCAACCGCAAGGCGCTGTGGGGCGCCGGATTGGCACTGATATTTTTGCTTTATTATTCCCTCAGCGCACTGTGGGGCGAGACGCCTGGCGATCTGCCGTCGGCCCTGACCCACAGCGCCTATATCCTGCTCTATCTCGCCTGGCTGGTGACGCTGCTCGACGGTGAGCGGCGTCACCAGCTGCAGTGGGCGATGCTGAGCGGTATGACGGCGCTGTGCCTGTATCTGACGCTGGTCGACACCCCATCGATTTATCATCTGCGGGAGACCACCGCCCGCAACCCGGGGCCGAGCAACGTGGTCGATCTGGCCGGTTACGCCGCCCTCGCCATTTTGTTGAGCCTGATGATTTTCCGCGATACCGGGCAAAAAGTGGCGCTGTGCTTTATCCCGCCGCTGCTGGCGTTCATGGTGCTGACGCAAAGCCGCGGCCCGCTGATCGCGCTGGCGCTTGCGGTGGTGGTGGCGATGCCTTATCGACAGCGACCGAGACGGTGGCTGTGGATCTTGCTCCCAGCCGTGCTGACTGTGTTTTTCGCCGTCGTTTACAGCGCAGTCGGCGAGATGTTGCTCACCCGCTTTGGCGAGCTGTATCAACAGAGCTTTGTTCGCATCAGCATCTGGCAGCATAGCCTGGCGTTGATTGAGCAGGCACCTTTCTTCGGCTACGGTTTTGATAAGCAGCTTAACTTTCTCAATTACACCGGCGAGCTGAACCACACTACGCACAGCCTGTACCTTGGCGCGTTGCTGAAGGGCGGTTGCGTGGGTTTCCTGCTGTTGCTCGCGCTGCTGGGATACGGGGCGTGGCTCGCCCTGGCGCACTGGCGCGCAGGGCGGCGTTGGGAAGCGGCCATGTTTCTGTTTATGCTGGTGTTCTACAGTTCGCAGGGCATGTTTGTGATCGCCAATCCGGCGGAGTTTTGGTACCTGTTTTGGCTGCCGCTGGCGATGCTGCTGTCGCAGCCTAAGCGGTTGCCGATCAGGGGTGTACGGGCGGTAACGCCGCCAGGGTCTTCTCCAGCACCTGTTCCGCCGCGATGAGGCTGAGCGGTTGGCGGCGCTGGGCCGTATCCAGCGCGGCGCTGTCAACCGGCACATGCATCACCTGATGCCGCTCGCTGTCCTGATAGGGGCCGGTATGCCGCGGGTTAGCGGTGACGAACAGGCTGACGGTGGCGGTTTTCAACGCCACGGCAAGGTGGAGCGGGCCGGTATCGCCGGTCACCAGCACCTGTAGATTGGCGATGGTCGCCAGCAGTTGCGGTAACGTGGTCGCGCCGATATGGCTTACCACCCGCTGTTGCTGTTCCTCACTCAAACCCGCCATAAATTCCCGCTCGAGGCTGCGCTCCGCCTTGCTGCCAATCAACTCGATCTGGCAGTCGGGGGAGTGCGCCAGCAGCCGTTGCGCCAGTTGAACAAAGCGTTCGACCGGCCAACGACGCAGCGTTTCGGAGGCGCCCATCTGAAAGCCGATCGGGATCTTGCCCGTCGGTTTCGCCAGTGCGGGAAAAGCGACCGGGATGAACATATCAGGATTGTCGGTACGGCATCCCAATTGCCCCACCATATCCAGCTTGCGCTGAATCAAATGGCCGCCGGTGCTGCGGCTGACGCCGGTCAGCCAGCGCTCCATGCCGCTCGGTTTGTTGCCATAAATGTCTTTGAACAGGTATTGGCAGCCGGCGGTGATGGCGACCAGCACGTCATAAGGCGCCTTCGAGTGCAGGATGACCGCCAGCTGCGGCCGGTTTTTTCGCAGGCGCCGGATAACGCCCAACATGTCTTTAGCCTTGTGATCCCAGTAAATTACGTCATGAAAGCAGGGGCTGCCTTCGACCAGCTGCCGGTTTTTGTGGCTGGAGACCAACGTGATTTGCGCGCCGGGATAGCGCTCACACAGTGCGCGGATGGCGGGCGTATTGAACATCAGATCGCCGAGGGCGCTGGTGGAGAAAATCACGATGCGTTCAAAGGATTGCTGCGGATCGAAGCTCGCTGCGGGCAGGAAATTGCCCGCGATGCGGGTATAGAGACGCAAACCGGCGTTGGCCGCCGCTATTTTCCACTGTTTAGACATTGCCGTTCGCTTCCGCTTGAGTTCGGTGGCCACCGTCTGGCGCCGCGTCGTATCATACAAGCGCGGCCACGGCGGGCCAATGGCCCGCAACAGATTGCGACAGATGCTAACGTTATGCTTGCAATTGCCTACGGGCGCCGCGCTTACTCCTCCCAGACCTGCGTGCTGCGCGGGCTGTCCATCTGATAATCCGAATAGGGGCGAGTGAAGAACTCGCGCCCCAGCGCGCGGGCGGCCTGCAGCGGATTGCGCGGATCGCGGGCGATCTCGCCGCGCTGGTTGCCGGCGCCGTGCACCACGCCGACGAAGGCGGAATGGGTGTAGCGGCTGAACTCCTGGAGCTGATGCACGATGCCCAGCGCCGCGCCGGGGTAGGTTTCTTCCGACGCCACCGCCAGCCCGATGCGCTTGCCGCTCATGCGCTGGTGCACCTGTTCCGCCTGAGGGTAGGCGTTGGAATAGAAGCTGAACGAGCGATCGAAAAAGGCCTTGGTTTGCGCCGACATGCCGTACCAGTAAATTGGCGTGCAAAATACCGCGCCGTCGGCCGGCAGCAAGTGCTCCAGGAACAGCTCGGCGTAGCGATCGCCCGGCGGCGGCGTATGGCGTTCATCGCTCAGAAAACCGCTCAGGTAATCATCGAGAAAGTGCAGGCTGGCGGACGTGCCGGCTTCGGCGGCGCCCGCCAGGATCGCCTGCGCCAGCGTGGCGCTGTTGCCGTCGCGGCGCGGGCTGCCGACCAGCACCACCAGACGTTTGGATTGATGAGTTGTATTCATGTCATGTTCCTTGGTGTGAAGTGGATTCAGTCCTACTCTAGAAACAAGCACCGGCAGGCGACAAATGACGGCTTTTCTGCCAGGATGAACTCAACTCATCTCAAGAGGTTTCGCCATGTTCGCCACGCTGCCCGTCAACGCACTGCGCACCTTTGAATCCGCCGCTCGCCTGCGCAGTTTCAAGCTGGCGGCGGCCGAACTGGCGGTGACGCCGACGGCGATTTCGCACCAGATCAAAGCGCTGGAGCAACAGTTGGGGTTTGCGCTGTTCGAGCGGGTGCCGCGCGGCGTGCGGCTGACACCGAAGGGAGAAACGCTGTTCGCCGGGGTGCACGGCGCGCTGCTGGACGTCGCCGCCACGCTCGAGGGTCTGCGGCCACAGCCCAGCACCGGATCGCTGTGCGTCTCGGTCACGCACTCTTTCGCGGCGCTGTGGCTGGTGCCGCGCCTGGGGCGTTTCTACCAGGCGTACCCGCACTATCTGGTGCGCCTGGAGGCCTGCGCCGAGGTGATCGATCTGCAGCAGGACGCCAGCGTGGACGTGGCGGTGCGCTACAGCCGCGCGCATTATCCCGCGTTGCATCAGACGGCGCGCCTGGAGGAAAGCTTTGGCGTTTACGCCGCGCCGGGGCTGGCCGCCGCTCCGCCGGAAAATCCGGTTCTGATCACCGTCAAGTGGGGGGATTCGGCGCTGTACGACAGTGGCTGGCATGACTGGTGCCGAGCCGCGGGCGTAGACTGGTGGCAGCGTCATGCGGCGATGCGCAGCTATCATGAGGAGCATTACGCCCTGCAGGCGGCGGTGGCCGGGCAGGGGCTGGTGCTCGCCAGTTCGGTGATGGTGTCCGATATGGTGGACAACGGTCTGTTGGTGGCGTATCGGCCGGAGGTGCGCGTACCGGGCGCCGCGTACAGCGTGCTGTGCGCGCCGGGGCGCGAACGGCATCCGCCGGTCAGGGCATTCCTCGCCTGGCTGCAGCAGGAACTGCCGCAGGGCAATGGCACGAAATAAAAGTTTTATCGTCCTAAGCTGTGGGAATATCAGCGAACTTTTGTTTTTACTTCACTGCGAGAACCTATCATGAGCCAGCCAAGAACCTCCGATTACCCGATTGATGCGCAATTTATCGAACGCTGGTCGCCGCGCGCGATGGCCAACGACGCCATCGACGATCAAACGCTGCTGAGCTTTTTTGAAGCGGCGCGCTGGTCGCCATCGGCCTACAACATTCAGCCGTGGCGCTTTGTCTACAGCAAGCACGGTTCCGACAGCTGGGAGAACTACCTGGAATTCCTGATCGACTTCAACCGCGGCTGGGCGCAGCACGCCTCGGCGCTGGTGGTGATCGTCTCCAAAACCACCAGCCTGAACGGCGAGCGGCTGGTGGACAACCCGACCCACGCGTTCGACACCGGCGCTGCCTGGGCCAGCCTGGCGCATCAGGCGCACCTGAAAGGCTGGTTGACCCACTGCATGAGTGGCATTCACCACGACAAGATCAAAGCGGCGCTGCAGCTGCCGGACGACTATGCGGTGCACGCCATGGTGGCGATCGGCAAGCCGGGCGACAAAGCCCGCCTGCCGGATTTCCTGCAGGAAAAAGAGGCGCCGTCGGGCCGCCTGCCGCTGGGCAAGACCGTCAGCGAAGGGCTGAATTTCACGCTGTGATTGCCCGCTTTCCCTCAGGCCCGCTTGGCGGGCCTTTTTTATGCGGCGAGTAAAACTTAGGGAGTATGTTCTCGTTCGTTCATTCGCTGTATATTTTGTTATATAGCGATTGCGTGATGAGGAGGAAACCGTGGGGGATCATTTTGGCAAAGGGCTGTTGGCGGGGTTAAAGGCGGAGAACCTGAAGCCGGAGGCGGAGCTGTCGCGCTTTTGCTCCGACTACAAGCGTGGCTTTGTGCTCGGCTATGCGCACCATTTGGCGCAGCGCTGCGGCGACGAGAACCGGGCGGCGTTCGAGGCCGGGCAGCTGAGCCGCGCCTATGGCCTTGGCAGTGAGCCGATGAGCGAGTTCTTTTCCGGCGGCGATAGCCGGCTGGCGGAGAAGTTTTTCCGCGCCGGCTATAACCGACCGGCGCAGGGCTAGCGCGGGCGGGGCGTCAGGCGGCGCTCAGCACCGCCACCATATACACGCACGGTTGGTCGCTCTGGTTTTCAAAGCGGCAGTCCGCCGGTGGGCCGAGCTCCAGACAGTCTCCCTCGGCCATCTCATGGCGCGCCTCACCCTCAAGAAAGACCAGCTCACCGGATAACACCCAGATCAGCTGGCGCTTGAAGGCATACACCGAAGCCGGCATCGGGATCGTCGCGCCGGCCGGCAGTTCGATACGCACCAGATCGAGCGGCAGATCGGTGCGCGGCGAAACGTGGCGCCGCACGTAGCCGCTCTCCGGATCGACCCAGACCGGTTGATCTTCCCGGCGCAGCAGCCGGCCTTCCTGCGTTTCCGCCCGGGCGATCAGCTTGGACATGCTGAGACCGAACGCTCCCGCCAGCCTGCCCAGCAGCATCGCCGTCGGGCTGCTCTCGCCGCGCTCGATTTTGTGCACCATCGCCCGTGAAACGCCCGCCCGTTCGGCCAGATCGGACAGCGACCAGTGGCGCGCCTCGCGTTCAATGCGAATGCGTGCGCCGATCAGCTGATTTAGATTGTCTAATTTAATATTCATATCGTAGTATTATAGTGGACAATTGGCCGGGGTAAACCATGATTATACGAAATGCGACGCTCAACGATAGCGCGGCGATTGCCGCTATCTATAACGACGCGGTGTTGAACAGCACCGCCATCTGGAATGAACAAACCGTGGATGCGGCCAATCGCGCGGCGTGGATCGGCGAACGGCAGGCGGCGGGCTACCCGGTGCTGGTGGCGGTGAACGGCGTGGACGAGGCGATCGGCTACGCGTCGTTCGGCGACTGGCGCGCCTGGGACGGCTATCGCCATACCGTAGAACACTCGGTGTATGTCCATCAGGCGCATCGCGGCGCCGGGATTGGCAAGGCGCTGTTGATCGCCTTGATTGCACGGGCGCGGGAGATCGGCAAGCATGTGATGGTGGCCGGCATCGAATCCGGCAATCAGGCCTCCATTCAGCTGCACCTGGCGCTCGGGTTCCGCGAGGTGGGGCGCATGGAGCAGGTGGGCGCCAAATTTGGCCAATGGCTGGATCTGACTTTCCTCCAGCTGACGCTCGACGAGCAGGCGGCGCCGCCGGCGCGCTGATCCCGGGAGACAGGGCGATGAATATGCTATTGCTGCTGATCGCGGCGGGAATGGGGCTGGTGGTGCAGAATCTGCTGATGGTGCGCATTACCGAAAGCGTCTCGACCATCCTTATCACGCTGGTGATCAACTCCAGCGTCGGTTTGCTGCTGCTGGTGGGGTTGCTGCTGGCCAAAAACGGCCTCGGCGCGGTGGCGGAAGTGACCGGCGCCGCCAGGTGGTGGATGCTGTTGCCGGGGCTGCTGGGATCGCTGTTCGTGTTCGCCGGTATCCTTGGCTACCAAAAACTGGGGGCGGCGGCCACCATCTCGATCCTGATCGCCAGCCAGCTGTGCATGGGGCTGCTGGTGGACGTCTACCGCGCCGGTCCGGCGGCGCTGCGCGAGAATCTGCCGGCGCTGTTCGGCGCCCTGCTGCTGGTGGCGGGCGCCTATCTGGTGGCGAAAAGGAGTTTTTGACGGCGGCTGACATGCAAAAAGCCCGCTCG
>NZ_VOSN01000013.1:809376-887699 GCF_020858655.1 Serratia montpellierensis | reverse complement strand
CGTGTGAACGGGGCGAATAATAGCGGGGCGGTTGCGGCTTGTAAAGCCTGAAAACGCCCGATGTGTTCGTTTGCTGCAAGATTGCCCAACCTGCTGCTTTTTCTCGCTTTTGTCGCTTATCCCGCGCGCAGCGCTGCCGGGTTGCCCGTTGTTTGGCGCATTTGCCTGCCGATGGTGCAACGCCTGCCCTGCGTTGTGGCGCGCGCTGCCCGACGAACGGCCGTCGGCCGCCGTGTATCCCGCCTCCGTGGCCATTTACCGACTCTGGCCCGGATCTTGCTGTGGTGCCTGACCGGATTTCGGCATTCTCAATTTAGCGGCTCGCTGGAGGCACTATGAATTTCAGACGTCTGAAGTACTTCGTGAAAATCGTCGATATCGGCAGCCTGACCCAGGCGGCGGAGGTGTTGCACATCGCCCAGCCGGCGCTCAGCCAGCAGCTGGCGACGCTGGAGGGGGAGCTGAAACAACAGCTGCTGATCCGCACCAAGCGCGGCGTACAGCCGACCGAGGCCGGCAATATTCTTTATGCCCACGCGCAGACCATTCTGCGCCAGTGCGAGCAGGCGCAGAGCGCGGTCAACAGTGCCGGGCAGGCGATGAGTGGCCAGGTGTCTCTCGGGCTGGCGTCGGGCAGCACCGCGGCGCAGCTGGCGCTGCCGCTGCTGCAGAGCCTGCGCGATCAGCAACCGGGCATCCTGCTCAGCCTGCATGAAAACAGCGGTGCGGCGCTGGCCGGGCAGGTGGCTAACCAGACGCTGGACATGGCGATGGTCTACGGCGCCAAAATGCCCGCCGGTCTACACGCCATCGCATTGATGCGGGAAGATCTCTATCTGGTGGCGACGCGTGCGGTGCCGCATCCCGGCAACAGCGTCGATCTGCTGGACGTGGCGCGGCTGAACCTGTTCCTGCCGCGCGAGGGCGATGCGGTGCGCAACCAGTTGGAGGAGGCGATGGCGCTGCGCAAGCTGGCTGTCAACGTGGTGGGGGAGATCGAATCCTCGGGCGCGCTGAGCGCCGCGATCGCCGGCGGGCTGGGGGCGACCGTGCTGCCGGAGTCGGTGGCGCGCGCGATGATCGGCCCGGCCAAGGCCTGGATGGCGCGCATCAATGCGCCGACGATGTCGGTGCCGCTGGCGCTGTGCATGTCGGGCCAACAGGCGCTGTCCGCCCCGGCGCTGCTGGTGAAAGACCTGCTGCTGTCGATCGCCGGCGGCCGCAGCCAGGAGAAACGCGCGCTGGCGCTGGTGCGTTGAGGAAAAAACGGCCCGCCGCAGCGGGCCTGAGCACCGTTACCGGAACGGCGGTTCGTTGAAGGTGCGCAGCTTGCGCGAGTGCAGGCGATCGCCCTCGGCGCGCAGCAGATCGATGGCGCAGATGCCGATCTGCAGGTGCTCGGAGATCGCCCCTTCGTAGAAGCGGTTGGCCTGGCCCGGCAGTTTTATTTCGCCGTGCAGCGGTTTGTCGGAGACGCACAGCAGCGTGCCGTACGGCACCCGGAAGCGGTAACCCTGGGCGGCGATGGTGGCGCTCTCCATGTCGACCGCCACCGCGCGGCTGAGGTTGAAGCGCCGCGCCGAAGCGGAATAGCGCAGCTCCCAGTTGCGATCGTCGGTGGTGACCACGGTGCCGGTGCGCAAACGCTGTTTGACTTCTTCACCGGGCATGCCGCTGACCATCTTGGTGGCGTCGTACAGGGCGCGCTGCACCTCGGCGATGCTCGGGATCGGGATATCCGGCGGCAGCACCGCATCCAGCACGTGATCGTCGCGCAGATAGGCGTGGGCCAGCACATAGTCGCCGATCTTCTGGCTTTCGCGCAGGCCGCCGCAGTGGCCGATCATCAGCCAGGCGCTCGGGCGCAGCACCGCCAGGTGATCGCAGATGGTTTTGGCGTTGGACGGGCCGACGCCGATGTTAATCAGCGTGATGCCCTGGCCGGTACGCGAGATCAGGTGATAGGCCGGCATCTGGTGGTTTTTCCACGCCAGATCGGACACCGCCTGCTCGGGCGCGCTGGTTTCCGGCGTGATGTAGGTGCCGCCGGCGCTGGAGAGTGCGATATACGGGCTGGCCGGATCGGCGATCTGCGCGCAGGCCCAGCGCACGAACTCATCCACATAGCGGGTGTAGTTGGTGAACAGCACGAACGGCTGGAAATGCTCCACCGGCGTGCCGGTGTAGTGCCGCAGACGCGCCAGCGAGAAATCCGCGCGCAGCGCATCGAAATGCGACAGCGGGAAATGGTTGTCGGTGGTGTGATACAGGCCGTCGGCGGTCTCGTCACCGATCTGCGCCAGCTCGGTGGTGGGGAAATGCTGCGCGATGCCGGCGCTCATCGAGCGATCGAGCGCCAGGCTGGAACCGTCGATCACGTAAGGGAACGGGATCTCCTGCTGCGACGGCGCCACTTCGATATGGGCGGCGTAATCGTGCTCCAGCATCGCCAGCTGTTCGGCCAGATAGTGGCGGAACAGCTGCGGCCGGGTCACGGTGGTGCTGTAGCTGCCGGGATGGGTGAAGCGGCCGAAGGCGCGGGTTTTGCTCGGGCCGGATTGCTGCCCGTCCCAGCTGACGCGCAGCTCGGGATACACGAACAGCCCGGCGGCGCGCGCCTGCGCATCCGGCAACGTGCCGTGGCTGATAAAGTCGCTGACCGCCTGGCGCAGCGCGTCTACCGCGGCGTCATACAGGGCTTCCAGTTGATCGAGTGCCTGATCGGCGCTGAGGCCGCTGCGAGGTGGGGCATAGCTCATACTTTCTCCTTGGATGTCCCGGCTCTGTGGCGGGCTGCGGCGTTTTACCGTCACAGGTTAGCCGAAGAAGGGCGTAAAAGCTTGGTCGAAATGACGGGCACGGCAAAGAAAATACCGCGCCCGTAGCGTGCCGGGGGTCAGGAGGCGGGGCTTGCCGCTTCGACCTTCAGCGACACCAGCCCGATGCCCAGCTTCTTCGGCGTGAAGCCGCCGCTGGCGCTCTCTTTCGGCTCGGTGGGGGCCGGCGGGGTAATGCTGATCTTCTGCGCGCCGCGCGGGTTGTCGAAGCGCAGGGTGACGGTGCTGTCCTGTTCGCCGAGCGACACGAAGCGCTCTTCGTCGCCGACGCGCACCGAAATCGGCTCGCCGACGTTGTTGCCGTAGGCGCGGGCGCGCAGCACCAGATCAAAGGTCTTCGGCAGCGGGTCGACGTAATCAATATCGACCGCCGGCGCCAGGTTGGCGTCGGACCAGCGGCCCCACTCCTCGACGCCGGAAACGCCGGTAATGGCCTTCACCTGCTCCGGCAGGCCGGGCAGCATGAACTCGATGCTGTCCGCCTGGTACTTCATCGCCGCGTCTTCCACCTGCAGGCGAGCGACGGCGTTTTGGTAATCGGCGACGCTGTCCGCCGCCGGGGCGATAAAGTTCACCTTACCGCGGAAGCGTTCGCCGCTGGCCTGCACGATCTGCGGCGGCGAGGCCAGGGTGCCGGAGGCCACGCAGATGTCGGTGCTCAGCGCCAGTTTCGGCGCCCAGACCCGGCCGATCTCGTAGCATTTATCGACCCAGACGAATTTCTCCCCCGCCCCCAGTCCGGCCAGCTGCTTGCGCAGCGGGGTGGAGAGGTAGACGTTGAACATCGGTTCGATGCGGTTATCGCCCACCCGCAGGATGAACGGCACCTTGTAGGTGACGCCGGAGAAGCTGAAGCTGCGCTGGCGCGTATCCACGCTGTAGTCGCTGATGCGGTTCGGCAGGCCCCACTGGTTGATCACCGCCGGTTTCCAGCCGTTGATTTTCTCTTCGATGTTCAGGAACACCGTAGACAGCGACGGCGCCGACAGGCTGCTGCGGCCGAGGCCGATGTAGTTGTCGCCGCCCATCACGTCCAGCACCGTGGCGCCGTTGTCCAGCGTGCTGCGTTTCTCGTTGCGCTGTTCCGCCAGTGGCCGGGTGCCGTCGATGATAAAGAACAGGTTGCGGCGCTTCTGTTTGGTCAGGATATCGTAGGCGGTGTTGTTCATCGCCAGATGATCGGAGGACACCACGATCACGGTGTTGTTGAAATAGGGCGAGCGTTTGATCTTGTCGATCAGCGCGGCGATGTGTTGCTGGCTGCAGGCCACCGCGCTCAGCGAGCGGTTTTCCTTGTTCTGCCAGGCGTAACTTCTCTTGCTGCAGCCGGCGGAGATAAAGCCGTCCGGGTGATGGGTATCGACGGTCAGGGTAAACAGCGAGAAGGGTTGGCGCTGTTTGGACAGCTCGACGAACTTGCCGTATACCACGTCCAGCACGCTGTCGTCGTACCAGCCCCAGTCGTTTTTGTAGCTCGGATCGGCGACCCGATCGCGCAGCTCTTTGAAGCCATAAACGTGGTCGAAGCCGTGGGATTTCAGGAAGGTGTCTTTGCCGGCGAACGCCAGCTCGGCGCCCTGATAGAAATAGTTGCTGTAGCCGGCGGCCTTCAGCACGTCGCCCAGGCAGACGTTCTCCGGGTAGAAGGTGGAGACCGCGCTGGAGGCGTTGCCGTCGAAGGGGGCGAACAGCGGAATGCCGCACTGCGAGGCGACCATGCCGGCGATGGTGTACCCGGTGCCCGGCAACTGCTGGGTGTTGCTGAAATCGATGCTGTCCGTGCGCAGGGCGTTCAGCTCGTCGGCCAGGCCGGGAAACAGCTCGGTGTCGAAGTAGGTGCGCTCCAGGCTCTCGGCATAGATGTACACCAGGTTCGGCCGTTTGCCCTGCACGGTCTTTTTCGGCGCCTTGTAGTAGGTGGTGAAATCGGCGGTATCGCCGACGATCTGGCTCTTGACCAGCAGCGAGATGTCCTGAAACGCCGGGGTGGTGCCGACCGAAAACAGCGCCAGCAGCACGGCGACGATGCTGTAGGCCACGCTGCTGCCTTTGGCCTTGCGGCGCAGCAGGCTGCGGGCCAGCACCGCGAAGATAAGCCCCAACCCCGCCAGCAGGCCGATAAACGGCAGCACGTATTTGCTGATGCCCGCGCCTTTGAGGCTGCTGGTGACGGTATAGATCACCGCGTCGGTGATGCCGTCGCCGGTGAAGTAGTTGCTGGCGATCAGGATGACGTTCAGCACCAGATAGCTCCCGAGCAGCGTCAGCAAAATGGCGAACCACCAGCGGTTGGCGGCGGCCCGGGTGCGATAAATCAAAATCGATGCGAAGAAAAGCACAAACGACACTACTGCAGAAACCATCCGTCGAACCTTGTCTGGAGGGAAGAAAAACGTGACCGTCATGACGGCTTGCACCGTCAGATAACGCTATATAGCGTGTTGAATGCGACAGGGTCAATGCGACGACGCCGCGATATGCGCCGGGAATGCCTTGCTCTATGACGATATTGTGACATTGCCCCCATTATAGAGGCTTCGCGGGGTAAAAAAAGCGAAAAGCCCGCCAGAGCGTGCTCTGCGGGCTGGCGGCCGCTTTACGAAGGTAAAGGCGGCGAGTGCGATTTTATTAGACGCGGCGCGGGCCGTCGCCGATCAGGACGCTGAGCACTTCTGCGGCTTCGGCGTTTTTAGCGGCGGGTTTGGCCAACTGGGCCGTCGTCAGCGCCTGGATGCGGCAGGAGTAGGATTCTTTGTCTGTTAAGGTAATAAAGAGCACCCGCTCATATTCTTTATTGACTTCAATGGTTAACCCCATCGGGCAGGTTAACAGCACCAGCCCGGTCGGGCCGGCTTCGACAGAGAAAGTAATATTGTATTGGTAAGTGGTTTTCGTGTCTTTTTTCTTCTCCCAGAAGATCCAGGCGCTGTCTTTGGTTTCGTCCAGCCCGACGTAGGCGCCCTCAATGGCCGATTGAAGCTGTTGGGCCGGGGCGGGAGCCAATACGATGCCCAGAACCGTTTTGATCGTCGACAGCACCATGTCGGTCATGACGGAGGTTCTTGAGTCAGACGTTTCTTTTTTAATGTCGGTATAATTAGTGACTGAAAGCTCTGGGTTTTGGTTGACCAGCTCCATGGCTTTCTGCACATCGAATCGTAGCGAGTTGTTTTCGGCGGGAACCAGCGCGCCCTGGAAAAGGGCCGCCGTTTTCAATGCCAGAATTAAAACGGACGGGTCGGTAATTGAAATGATATTGTCGAAATTATTATCATCGGCAACCAACCGAATAAACAGGTTTTTGGTTATTACCGGGCTGCTGATTGAGGCTTTCTTTTTATCCAACATGTTGATTTCCTCTCGTATAGGGTTGATGGTTTCACGAAATATTTCGTGAAACGGATACTCTCTATTTTCAACTTCACGGATTTATTGATTTTTCAGCATCGGAGCGGGAGATGGCGTTATGAAATAATTATTGTTGCGCATAAGCGCGAAAACAGTGCCGCGTATATCTCTGCGGGCGTTGAAATAATGACGTGAAATCTCCTTGCTCGGACACTAAGTATTAATTGTCGGTGCGAGTTTATTCAACGTTAGCGGGTATTATATTTTGGTATATAAGAGCGTGGTTTCTCTGGGGGATATTATTAGTAGATAAAACAATCGTGGTTTTTTAATCGAAATTAATTATTAGTATGGATGATTTTTTGCGGGTGATTATTTTAACGGATACCGTTTTGACGATAACGTTTAATCGTCGAATGCTGAGAGAATCATTTTTCGAGGCGGGTATTTTCAGGTGAGCGCATGTGGCCGTGAAACGGCGTTTTACGGGCACCTGGCCCCGTCGCTCGATTTTCGCGGAGCGATGGGGTCACCGCCGGCGGGCAGCGCGCGCCGGCGGTGACAATCTCAACGCAATTCGACGGCGTATGCCTCGACCGGGGTGATTTTCTTGATCAGCTTGTTGTCGAACAGGAACTGTTCGTAAGCCTGGTAGCGCGCGCGATCCAACTTGGCCGGATCGCGGGCGAACAGCGGCAGGCTGGCTTGCCACGCCTGTTTGTTCAACTCGGTATTCAGCTCCGGATGCGCTTTGGCGAACGCCAGCCAGGTGTCCTGCGGGTGCGCATGCAGGTAGTCGCTGCCTTGCTTCAACGCGGCGAGGAACTTGCGGATTTTCGGCTCGTTCACCGCATCGCGGTTGGCGACGATGATCAGCTCGTCGTAGGCCGGTACGCCGTAATCTTCGACGTTGAACACCACCGGCGTCTTGCCCTGCAGCTTCAGCTCCAGCGCTTCGATGTTGCGGTAGCCGCCGATCACCGCATCGACCTGGCCCGCCAGCAGGGCGCTGGTCAGCTGAAAGTTGACGTTGATGAGCTTGATGTCCTGCGGCTTGAGGTGCTCGTGTTCGACCATGGTGGCCAGCGTCGCCTGTTCGATGCCGCTGACCGAGTAACCCACCGTTTTGCCCTTGAGATCCGCCGGCGACGTGATGTTTTTATCCAGCGCGATCACCGTATTCAAGGGCGTGTTGATCAGCGTGCCGACGCGCATCAGCGGCAGGCCCTGATCGGCGAAGAAATGCAGCTGCGGCTGATAGGTGATGGCGAGGTCGGCCTGTTTGGCGGCCACCAGCCGCGGCGGCAGCGCCGGATCGGACGGCGGCACGATCTTGACGTCCAGCCCTGCGGCCTTGAAGGCGCCAATCTGCTCGGCCACCATAATCGGCGCGTGATCGGGGTTGATGTACCAGTCGAGCACCAGCGTCAGCTTTTCGGCCGCGCCGGCCTGGCCGGTGATGGCGGCGCCCAGCAGCAGCCCGCAGAGGGTTTGTTTGATCATGGTCGTTCCTTTATCCCTGGTTATGGTTGCAATCATCAGTCGTTTTCCGGCGCCCAGGCGATCAGGCGCCGCAGCAGCGCATCTACCGCGGCCCACAGCAGCACGGTCATCAGCACCAAAATAAACAGCGCGGCGAAGCAGACGTCGGTCTGCATGCGCGCGTTGGCGTTAAGCATCACGTAGCCCAGACCTTCGGCCGAGCCGACCCATTCGCCGATGATGGCGCCGATCGGCGCGACGGCGGCGGCCATGCGCAGGCCGGAGCCGAAGGCCGGCAGCGCCGCCATCAGCCGCACGTGCCGCAGCTGCGCCCAGCGCGAAGCGCGCATCGTGCGCGCCAGATCGAGATAGTCGTTGTTGACCCGGCGCAGCCCGTCGAAAAAGGCCGACACCACCGGGAAGAAAATCACCAGCACCGCCATCGCCACCTTGGCGCTCATGCCGAAGCCGAACCACAGCACCAGCAGCGGCGCCAGGGCGAACACCGGTATCGCCTGGCTGGTGAGCACCAGCGGCATCAGCCAGCGCTGCAGCCGCGGCGAGAAGATCATGCACAGCGCCAGCGCCGCGCCGAGCATCACGCCCAGCACCAGCCCGCTGACGATCTCCGAAGCCGTGACCAGCGTGTGCCAGGCGAGATAGCCGCGCCCGTCCCACAGTGCCTGCGCCACCGTGCTCGGCGTGGGCAGCAGAAAGGCCGGAATGCCGCTTTGCGCCGCCAGCCACCACAGCAGCAGCAGCCCGGCAAACACCGTCAGCCCACGCCGCAGGCGGGTAAGCCCACGCTCTTTGGCAATCTTCATTGCGCGGCCCTCACCAGCTGTTGCAGCAGCTCGGCCTGGCTTTTCAGCAGGTCGGCGTCATCCGGCGCGCGCGGCGGTTGCCCGCTGATACGGTGGGTATCGTCGAGGCCCAGCGGCCAGGGCGACAGTACCAGCAGCCGGTGGCTCAGGCGGCAGGCCTCCATCGGATCGTGGGTGATCAGCAGCACAGTGTTTTGCGCCAGCAGTTCGGCGGCCAGGCTTTGGATCTCGGTGCGGGTAATGGCGTCCAATGCGGAGAAGGGTTCGTCCATCAGCACGATCGGCTGGCGTTCGTAGAGCGTGCGGGCGATGGCGGCGCGCTGGCGCATGCCGCCGGACAGCGCGGCGGGCAGGCTGCGGCCATGCGCGGCCAGGCCTACGCGTTCGAGCAGATGCGCCACCCACGCCCGATCCGCCACTTCGCCGCGCAGCCGCGAGCCGAGGGCGACGTTCTCTTCGACGGTCAGCCACGGGTAGAGCAGGTCTTTTTGCCCCATGTAGGCGATGCGCCCGGCGATCGGCAAACCGTCGCTGCCGGTCACCGTACCCGAACTGGCCTGCGCCAGGCCGGCGATGATCTTCAGCAGGCTGGTTTTGCCGGCGCCGCTGGCGCCGAGCAGGGCGACGAAGCTGCCGCCGGCGATGTCGAAGCTCAGCCGGTCGAAGACGATTTGCTGACCGAAACGCAGGCTGAGATCCCGCACCTGGATGCCGGGCGGGAGAAGCGGGGAGATCATGAAGCGTTCAGCCCCATCTGCCAAAATGCCGATTCCAGCTGGGTGGCGGTGGTGAAAATCTGCGCCAGCTCGGTGAGGCGGCTTTGCGCGCCGCGCTGGTGGCCGACGGTCTCGAGCAGCTCGATGGCGGCACGCACGCCGGCCAGATAGCCCTCGTCGCCGTAGTTGCGGATCCAGGAGGCGTAAGGATTGCCCTCCATCTTGGTGGCGGGATCGTGCAGCAGCCGCAGGCCGATTTCGGCATAGCCGGCCACGCAGGGCAGCAGGCCGGCCAGCAGGTCGAGGGCGTCGCCGGCATGGCCGATATCCAGCACGTAACGGGTGTAGTTCATGGTCTCCGCCGCTTCCGGCTGGGCGGCGATCTGCGCTTCGCTCAACCCCCATTCGGCGCAGTAGGCCACGTGCAGCGGCAGTTCGGCGACGATGCCGTTGAGCGAGGCGGTGGCGGCGCGCATCTCCGGCAGGGTGCGCAGCTTGCTGACCAGCAGCGCGTAGGCGCGGGCGAAGTGCAGCAGGAACAGATAGTCCTGGGTCAGGTAGCGGCGAAAAGCGCGTTCAGGCAAGGTGCCGGCGGCCAGCTGCTGCAGAAACGGGTGATCGACGTAATCTTGCCAGTGGCTGCCGGCATGGTGGCGCAGCCGGCCGTAAAGACCGCTTTCGAACAGGGTAGTGATGGACATGGGACCTCCTTGAGTCAGTGGAGATCCGGGCACGCTGGGGTATGAACAGGCAACGGGTGAGAGCGTTGTTGCCTAACCGTCCCTTCGCTGGCATGACCCAGATCAGGTTCAAAGGGTTCGGCTTGCGCCATCTCAGCCCGTAACAGGACACCCCTCGGAGCTGCTTGTTATACGACATTTGTTTTTTGATTACAATCGCCGGGCGGCGCGGCGGCAATCGGTTCGTTTAGTGCGATCGGGGGCGATTTTGCTGGCGCAGAGCGCGCGATTTTTGTCACTGTAGGCCGATGATTTTGCCTTTGAGGACGATTCCCGATGAAAAAAATTGGTTTTCTCTCGTTTGGCCACTGGTCGCCTTCCGCCCAGTCCGGCACCCGTTCCGCGGCGGATGCGCTGCTGCAGTCTATCGATCTGGCGGTCGCCGCCGAAGATCTGGGGGCGGACGGCGCCTATTTTCGCGTACACCATTTCGCGCGCCAACTGGGGTCGCCGTTCCCACTGCTGGCCGCCATCGGCGCCAAAACCCAACGCATCGAGATCGGCACCGGCGTGATCGACATGCGTTATGAAAATCCGCTGTACATGGTCGAAGACGCCGGCGCGGCGGATCTGATCGCCGGCGGGCGGCTGCAGCTCGGCATCAGCCGCGGCTCGCCGGAGCAGGTGATCGATGGCTGGCGCTATTTCGGCTATGCCCCGGCCGACGGCGAGACCGACGCAGACATGGCCCGCCGCCATACCGAAGTGTTCCTGGAAGCGCTGCGCGGCGAAGGGTTCGCCGAACCCAATCCGCAGCCGATGTTCCCGAATCCGCCCGGGCTGCTGCGGCCGGAGCCGTTTTCCGCCGGGCTGCGCGACCGCATCTGGTGGGGCGCCGGTTCCAATGCCACCGCCGTCTGGGCGGCGAAGCTCGGCATGCACCTGCAAAGCTCGACGCTCAAGAACGACGAGACCGGCGAACCCTTCCACATCCAGCAGGCCAAGCAGATCCGCGCCTACCGCGCCGCCTGGCAAGAGGCCGGCCACGCGCACGAGCCACGGGTTTCCGTGAGCCGCAGCATCTTCGCGCTGGTGGACCAGCGGGATCGCAACTACTTCGGCGGCGGCGGCAAGGAGGGCGATCAGCTGGGGTATATCGACGCGCAGACCCGAGCGATTTTCGGCCGCAGCTATGCCGCCGAGCCGGACGTGCTGATCAAGCAGCTGGCACAGGACGAGGCCATTGCCGAAGCGGATACGCTGCTGCTGACCGTGCCTAACCAGCTGGGCGTGGATTACAACGCCCACGTCATCGAATCGATTTTAACCCATGTCGCGCCGGCGCTCGGCTGGCGCTAAACGGAGGAGTGGCATGTCACGCATTTTCATTACCGGTTCGGTAGACGGGCTGGGCCGCGCCGCCGCGCAAACGCTGTTGGACGAAGGGCATCAGGTGATTCTGCATGCGCGTGAGCCCGGCCGTCTGGACGCGGTGCGCGATCTGTTGGATCGCGGCGCTCAGGCGACGATCGGCGATCTGTCCGATGTACAGCAGATCCGGCAGCTTGCCGAGCAGGTCAATCGCCTCGGTCGTCCGGACGCGGTGATCCACAATGCCGGCATGTTTACCGGGCCGCAGGTGATGCCGGTGAACGTCATAGCGCCCTATCTGCTGACGGCCCTGATCGAACGCCCCACGCGTATCGTCTACCTGAGCAGCAGCATGCACTTTGACGGCGTGGCGGAACTGAACGGCGTGGATTGGCTTGGCGGCGCCGCAGGCTCTTATTCGGACAGCAAACTGTTCGTCACCGCGCTGGCCGCCGCCGTGGCGCGCCTGTGGCCTGACGTGATCAGCAGCGCGGTCGATCCCGGTTGGGTGCCGACAAAAATGGGCGGCGCGGACGCGCCCGACGATCTGGCGCTGGGGCATGTGACGCAGGCGTGGCTGGTGAGCAGCGATGAACCGCAGGCCTTGGCGTCCGGCGGCTATTGGCACCATCAGCAGCGCCTCGAACCCCACGCGGCGGTACACGACGAGGCGTTTCAAACGGCGCTGTTGGCGCAATTGGCGCGCGCTGGCGGGGTGAGCTTGCCGCAGGTTTGAATGGTTATTCCTTCCTGGCCCGTCGAGGTTATCGGCGGGCTTTTTTATGCCCGCAGGGTGAACCCGCGGCGCTTTTCTTATACAGTGGTTGTCTGGCCTGTTTTGACTGTTTTCTCTATTTTTGCCATGCACACATTCCTGATTATCGTCCCTGAAGGGGGCATGCTGTTCGAAGCGGCGGGCATCGCCGATATCCTGATGCAGGCTAACCGTCTGAGCCCTGTCGAGACGCCGCTGTATCAGATCGCGGTCGCCACCACGCAATCCCATCGGGTGGTGCACGGCTTGTCCGGGCTGAGCCTGTTGGCCGATCATCGCCTGGCGGATCTCGATCCGGCCCTGCCGCGCGATACCGTCATTGTTGCCGGCAAGGGGGCGACGGAAGAAGAGGGCGCCCTGGTGGCGGATTGGCTGCGCCGCGCGGCGCCACAGACGCGCCGTATCGCTTCCGTTTGCGGCGGGGCTCTGCTGCTGGCCGAAGCCGGATTGCTGGACGGGCGGCGGGCGACCACTCACTGGCGGCTGGCGGAAACGCTGCAGGCACGCTTCCCGCGGGTGCAGGTCGAAAACGGCCCGATCTACGTGCAGGACGGGCCGATTTGGACCTCCGGCGGCGTCAGTTCCGGCTTTGATCTGACGCTGGCGCTGGTGGAGGACGATTACGGCTTCGTGCAGGCGCGCGAAGTGGCGCAGGATCTGGTGATGTTTCTGCGTCGCCCCGGCGGGCAGGCGCAGTTCAGCCGCTACCCGCTCAACCAGGCCAAATCGCCGGGCCCGATCCGCGACCTGCAATCCTGGATCCTGGAAAACCTCGCCGACGATCTCAGCGTCGATCGGTTGGCCGAACGCGTGGCGATGAGTCCGCGCAACTTTACCCGCGTGTTCACCCGCGAGACGGGCATTTCTCCCGCCAAATTCGTCGAAGAAGGGCGGTTGCATACCGCCAGACAGCGTCTGGAGCAAAGTGTGGAAGGCATCGAGCAGATCGCCCTGGCCACCGGCTTTGGCAACGGCCTTAACCTGCGGCGGGTGTTTGAGCGCAAACTGCAGCTGACCCCGAGCGAATACCGCGAACGCTTTCATGCGCGCAATTTGGCGTAAATTGATCGGTAAACGTCATTTACGCCGCCTCGGGGCAGGGCTAGATTTGAGGCAAAGCCCAAAACGAGGAGTGCATCATGGTGAGAGTAGGCATTAATGGATTTGGCAGGATCGGACGCAACGTGCTGCGCGCGGCGCTGGGGCGCAGCGATTTTGAAGTGGTGGCCATCAACGATCTGACGGACAGCAAAACGCTGGCGCACCTGCTGAAATACGACACGCTTTCCGGCACGTTGGCGGCCAGGGTGGAAGCCGGCGACAACCAGCTGCTGCTGGACGGCCGGCCGATTCAGGTGTTTTCGCAGCGCGATCCCGCCGAGATCCCCTGGAGCAGCGTGGGCGTTGACGTGGTGATCGAAGCGACGGGCTTCTTTACCGATAAAGCCAAGGCGGAAGTGCACATCACGCACGGCGGCGCCAAGCGGGTGATTATTTCGGCACCGGCCAAGAACGACGACATCACCATCGTCATGGGGGTTAACGACCAGCTCTACGATCCGGCGCTGCATAAAGTGGTCAGCAACGGCAGCTGTACCACTAACGGGTTGGCGCCCGCCGCGCAGGTGCTGCATCAGGCGTTCGGCATCGAATACGGGCTGATGAACACTACTCACGCCTATACCAACAGCCAGGCGCTGCACGATCAGCCGGAAAAAGATCTGCGCGGCGCGCGGGCGGCGGCGGAATCGATCGTGCCTTATTCCAGCGGTGCGGCCAAGGCGCTCGGCAAGGTGATCCCGGATCTGGACGGCAGGTTGACCGGTTACTCGCTGCGGGTGCCGGTGCCGGTCGTCTCGATCGTCGATCTGACGGTGACGCTGAAACGCCCGGCGACGGTGGAGGAAATCAATGCCGCTTTCCGCGCGGCGGCGGCGTCCGGCCCGCTGAAAGGGATCCTGGGCTACAGCGATGAACCGCTGGTGTCGAGCGACTACCGGGGCGATGCGCGTTCGTCGATTATCGACGGTTTGTCTACGCTGGTCATCGGCGGCAACCTGGTGAAAGTGCTCGCCTGGTATGACAACGAATGGGGCTTCTCCAATCGGTTGGTTGATCTGGCTCTGCTGATGGAAAAACGCGGGCTGTAAACGCCCCATAGCAAAAAGCCCGCTTAAGTTTCCTTAAGCGGGCTTCTCTAAATATGGCTCCTCTGACTGGACTCGAACCAGTGACATACGGATTAACAGTCCGCCGTTCTACCGACTGAACTACAGAGGAATCGTGTGAACGGGGCGCATGATATCCAGCGGCCCCGGGTGTGTCAACGCTAAATTGCCTGGAGTGGTGCGACTGCTCGGTATCTGAGCAATGTGCCCGTCAATCAGCCCATTGCGCGTCGTTTTCCGCCTGGGCGCGCAGCAGGCGCGCCAGCGGATCCTGGCGGTAGAAGCGGCAAAAGTGCTGATACAGCGCCGGAAAGCGTTCGGCCAGCAGCTCGGGGGCACTGAAAAAATACTCCGACAGCACGGCGAAGCACTCGGCCGCATCGGTGGCGGCGTAGGCATCCATGCTGGCGGCCTCTTCACCGACCATGTCTATCTCGTCCTGCAGGCTTTCCATCGCGGCGTGCAGATCGTGCTCCCAGGCGGCCACCTCGCGCAGTGGGATCGGCGGCACGCCGGTGGCGACGCCGCCGTTGCGCATATCCAGCTTGTGCACCGCTTCGTGGATCACCAGATTGAAACCGGAAAGGTCGAAAGAGTCCTGCACGTCTTGCCAGTTGAGCACGATCGGCCCCTGTTCCCAGCTTTGGCCGGACTGCACCACCGGCCCCGAGTGCACCAGGCCAATTTCGTCCTGCCATTCGTCTTCCACCACGAACGGGGTGGGGTAGAGCAGAATTTCGTTGAAGCCGTCGAGGCACTCCGCGCCGAGTTCCAGCACTGGTAAGGCGAACAGCAGGGCGATGCGCGCCTGCATTTGCGAGGTGAGCTGCAGCCCCTGCAGCGGCACGATGCGTTTTTGCTGCAAGATCTGCCCGGCAACGGCCACCAGCCGCTGCTGCTCCTGCTCATTCAGCGGCGAGAGCAGCGGGATCGCCAACGCGTCCTGCCACTGGGCCTGAGTGTCTGCCTGGGGTTGAGAGGGTTGAGTCGCTTTCCACGGCCATTTAATCATCAGGTTGCTCGTAAAGTCGTCACTTGAACGTTCAGCGGTGTGCTAATGCTGTAAAAATGCCGTAAAAGCGGGCATGATAGCAAGCGTTGTTAGGAGAGATGCCGGAGCGGCTGAACGGACCAGTCTCGAAAACTGGAGTAGGGGCAACTCTACCGGGGGTTCAAATCCCCCTCTCTCCGCCACTATTCAATCACTTACGAATAAATCTTTCAACGATCCCCATCACAGATAGCGCTGGCCTGGCGCCAAATCACTGAACCACAATCCACTGCCTGATGCCGATTTTCTCCGCGTATTCGCGCGCCATAGTGGCATTCCGTCACCTGAAGTTCCCCTGACTCTCATACTTCCAGCGCGCTTTGAATATAGCGTTGCGGCGACACGCCCAGTTTTTTGCGAAACATGGCGATGAACGCGCTAGGGCTGGCATAACCCAGTTCGTGGGCCAGTTGACCCACGGCCACGCCGCGCGCCAGATTGCATACCGCCTCCAACAGGCGAATTTGCTGGCGCCATTCGGAAAAACTCAACGCGGTCTCTTCGCGGAACAGCCGTGCCAGGGTGCGTTCGCTGGCGCCGACCTTTTTTCCCCACCAGGCGAGCGTCTCGCCATGACCCAACTCGCGGCATAAAGCATCGCATACCTGGCGCAGGCGCCGGTCGTTCGGCAGGGCCACGTGACACAGTTGGCCACTTTGCATGCGTTGAAACTCATCGCTCAGCAGATTTTGAATCAGCGTAAGCCGTTCGGCGGAAATGGCGTTTTCAAGCCCGGCGGCAATCAGGGGATACAACAGGGGAGTGGCGCTCAGCCCCTGAGGCCGTGCGCCATAGCGGCGAGAAAAGGGCGGCGTAAAGTAGATGTTGTACGTCACGACGTCATTGATGGCTTCCAAACCGTGCGGTGTGCCGCTGGGGAGCCAAATGGCGCGGCCCGGCGAGAGCAGCCAGATATGCTGCGCGGTGGCGATTTTCGCCACGCCGCGCAGCGGCAAAATCAGCTGCCCCTGCTCATGCTGATGGACGGGCTCTTGGCTGCCGGGGCTGTAGCGCAGCTGACGCAGGCCTTCAATAGCGTGATGGGATGTCATGTTTACCTGCCTCTGTCCGGTTCTCACCATTTGTGCCTATTGCTGCGATAACGGACAACGTTTGTCCGTCTGGCGACATCCTGACTGTCGGTAGCGCCATTCTGCCATGAACGGGCTTCTCTTTTAAAGTTGAATAATTATCATTTCCATCAAATTCTACTAACAGTCGGAAAGGCGATGAGACAGATGGGCAAATTTTTCAGGGAAAAACCGTTGAAAGTGCTGGTATATACGATAATCGCAGGCTATAGCGGGCAAGCCTTTACCGCGGATGGCGGGCAGCATACCACAAAAGAAGAGACGCTGGTGGTGAGCGCGGCGGCGTCTCAGGATCAGGATGACGAGAGCACGCTGGTGGCGCACGGCGCCGCCTCCGCGACGAAGTCAAACCAGCCAATTAGCCGCACTTCACAGAGCATCTCGGTGGTGACGCAAGCGGAGATTGACGCGCAAGCGGCGAAAAACGTCCCGCAAGCGCTGCGCTATGTTTCCGGCGTCAACTCGGAGAGCGCCGGACCGGATACCCGTTTCGACACCATCATCGTGCGCGGTTTTGAAGCCGACGAATACCTTGATGGCCTGCGGCTGCCGCGCGAAGCGTGGTGGAGCCGTCCGGCGTGGGATCCGTTCCTGCTGTCGCGTATCGAAGTGGTCAAAGGCCCTTCCTCGGTACTGTATGGCCAGGCGAATCCCGGCGGGATCGTCAACCTGGTCAGCAAAACGCCGCAGGCGACCCCGTCCGGTGAGGTGTATGTCAGCGCGGGCAACGAAAACCAGTTTGGCGCCGGCGTCGACGCCACCGGGCCGCTGAACGATAACGGCACGCTGTTGGGGCGCGTGGCGGGGACCTTTTTTGATACCGAAACCCAGGTCGATCACACCCGCTATCAGCATTATGACATCGCGCCGTCGCTGACGTGGCAGCCGGATGCGCACACCAGCCTGACGATTATTTCGCAGCTGCGCAAAGATCCGGACAGCGGATTCTACAACCAGATGCCGCTTTCCGGCACCTTGACGCCCAACCCGTACGGCCACATCTCGACCCGTTTTTATGGTGGCCAGCCGGGCTTCGACAAGTACGAACGCCAGCAGGGCAGCATTGGTTACCAGTTCCGGCACGATTTCAACGATACGGTGACTTTCCGCCAGAATCTGCGTTACCTCAGCAGCACCGGCGACTATCTGATGGTCTATCCATGGGGTGTGCATGCGGATGCGCCGCTCATCGATCGCTATTCGATGAACCTGAAGGAGAGCATGACCAACTTCGCGGTGGATAACCAGGCTGAATTCCACTTTGATACCGGTCGGGTGAAACATACGTTGCTGACCGGGATTGATCGCATGCATACCTCGGTGCGCAGCCAGTCGGGCTACGGCGACGCCAGCCCGATTAACTTCCTCAACCCGGACTATAGCGTGCCGGTGGCCATACCGCCGCTCGATAGCAGTACGCACAATACGCTCGATCAAACCGGGCTCTATCTCCAGGACCAACTCGAACTGGGGAGCTGGATCCTGAACCTGGCCGGCCGTTACGACGCGGCGAAAACCAAAAGTATCGATCTGCTGAACGACGCTCGTACCGAGCGCAATGACTATGCAACGACCGGGCGCGCCGGGCTGCTGTACCACTTCGATAACGGATTGGCGCCTTACATCAGCTATTCCACGTCGTTTGTGCCGAGCAGCAGCAATGACTTTTACGGCCACGCCTTTAAACCGACCGAAGGCAAGCAGACGGAAGTGGGGTTGAAATACGATCCGGTCGGGCTGGATGCCTTGTTTACCCTGGCGTTGTACGACCTGCGGGAAACCAACGTGGCGACCGCCGATCCCGATCACCCGAACTTCAGCGTGCAGACCGGCGAAGTGCGCTCGCGCGGGGTTGAGCTTGATGGCCGCATCAATATCACGCCGGCGTGGTCGGTGCTGGCGTCGTACAACCTGACCGATCCGAAAGTACTGAGTGCCAACGACGATACGCAGGGCAAGCGTCCGGTGGGCATTGCGCGCAATACCGCCAAGCTCTGGAGCCAGTATGCCTTCGACGGTGCGCTTGACGGTGTGACGCTGGGCGGCGGCGTGCGCTATGTCGGCACCAGCTACGCCACCACGGACAACGGCCTGAAGGTGCCGGCGGCCACGGTCTACGATGCGCGCGTCGGCTATCAGTGGCGCCAATGGCAGCTGGCGCTGAATGCCGCCAATCTCGGCAACAAAACCTACCTGGCTTCCTGCTCCAACAATGGCTGCGAGTATGCGCTGAAACGCCAGTACATCGCGACCCTCAGCTATAAGTGGTGACCGATGCTGTCACGACGCAGGTTGTTGACCGCTCTCCTGTTGGCCCCGCTTTATGCGCGGGCCGACGCCGGCCGGCCGCCGCAAAAGCTGGCCGTGTTGGATTGGGGACTGACGGAAATTCTGTTGGCGCTGGGGGTGACTCCGGCGGGCGTCTCGGCGCCGGATTGGTATCGCAAGCTGATCCCGACGCCTGCGCTGCCTGCATCGGCGTTGGATCTTGGCCTGCTGTTCCAGCCCAATCTGGAAACGCTGTACGCACTGCGGCCGGACGCGATTGTCATCACGCCGCAGCATGCGTTGCTGAAGCCGGCGCTTGAACGCATCGCGCCGACGATCGCGCTGCCGGCTCATGGGCTGGCGGAACTCATCAGCGCCGCCCGGCAATTGGGCGAACGGCTTCAGCGGCAGCCTCAGGCCGCGCAGATATTGGCCAGCCTGAACGACAAGCTGAGCCGCGCCTCGCTGCTGGCGCGGCAGGTTGAACGTCCGGCGCTGCTCGCCGCCCCGGTAGATGCGCTGCACCTGCGGGTATACACCGCAGGCAGCCTTCCCGGTGACGTATTGGCTGCCTGCGGACTGCGCAACGGATGGCAGGGCGGCGCGGGAGCCGAAGGTAGCGTGCTGGTGGAGCTGACCCGCATCGGCGATCTGAATGCGCGGCTGATGCTGTTGACGCCTGACGAACAGCGGGAGTTGGTGTCTCAATGGCGCCAAAGCCCGCTGTGGCAACGTCTGCCGCTGACCTCTGCGCGCAACCTGAACCTGATAGAAGAAAACATCAGCGATGCCGGCGCCCTGATTACCGCCGGGCGCTTTGCCGATATTTTTACCGGGATGATGATGAGGTGGCGTGATGCATGAATCTTTTTCCCGCCGTCTTTCCTGGGGGGTAATCGCCGCGTTGTGGCTGACGTCGTTGCCGTTGGCGCTGGCCGATATTCATCGGCAGGGCGGCATTGTCGCGTTGTTCTCCGAGCATAATCTCGATCCGACGGCCATTATCCTGCATAGCATGTGGTTGCCGCGTCAGGGTATGGCGATGGTGGGGGGCGCGACGCTGGGGCTGTGCGGCTGGTTAATGCAGCGTGCGTTGCGCAACCCGTTGGCGGAGCCGATGACGCTCGGCATGACCGCCGGGGCGACGTTGGCGATGGGGCTGGCGTCGTTGTGGTTGCCGTCGCTGCTGGTCGGCGCGCGCACCGCCGTGGTGATTGCCGGTGAGATTGCGGCGCTGGCGTGCGTGCTGGCGCTCAGCTGGCGTCAGCGGATGTCGCCGCTGGCGATGGTGCAGGCGGGCATCATGATCAATTTGTGGTGCGGGGCGCTGACCTTGTTGATCGCCATTATCAACGATCGCTTTTTACTTCAGGTGCTGATGTGGGGAGGCGGTTCGCTGGCGGTGGAAGACGGGCAAATTCTGCTGCGGATGTTGCCGTGGCTCGCCGTCTGCGTAGTGGGCCTGTTGTTCTTGCTACGCCCGCTTGAACTGCTGCAACTGCCGGAAACCGTGGTCAGCAGCCTCGGCGCATCGCCGGTGCGCATCCGCGCCGCCGCGGTGCTGCTGGCGCTGACCATGAGCGCCCTCATCATTAACGCAGTCGGCGTCATCGGTTTTTTGGGGCTCGCAGCGCCTCATCTGGCGCGCTTTGGCGGCACGCGAACATCCCGGCAAATGGTGTTGCATACGGCGCTCATCGGTGCGGGTCTCCTGTGGCTGACCGATCTTTGCGTCTCTCGCGTGTCGCTGGAGAGCGGCCAGCTGCTGCCCGTCGGCATGCTGACCGCCCTTACCGGCGGCCCGTTGCTGATGCTGCTGGCGCGTTTTGCACGACAGCAAAGCATCGATCTTACGCCGCCGTTGCCGGTGTCGCAGACCTCGCATCAACAACGGTTCATCTGGTTGTCGGCCGGCATTCTGGCTGCGGGGATCGTGGTCTCTTTATGTTTCGGTCATGGACTGCAGCATTGGCACTGGGCGGAAAGAGGGGAGCTGGCGAACCTGCTGCCATTGCGGTTGCCACGACTGCTGGCGGCGATGAGCGCCGGTGCGCTGCTGGCGGGGGCCGGCGTGTTGATGCAGCGGGTGAGCGGGAACCCGCTCGCCAGCCCAGAAGTGCTGGGTATTGGCGGTGGCGCGGCCATGGGCGTTACGGCCTTTGTGTTTTTGCTTCCCGCTGGCGGCAGTGGCTGGCTGTTGGTGAGTAGCCTGGGGGGCGCGTTGATAAGCCTGTTGCTGACGTTGTGGAACAGCCGTCGAAGTGACTTTAATCCGCAGCGGGTATTGCTCAATGGTTTGGCGCTGAATGCGCTATGCCAGGCAGCGGTCAGCATCGTGATGCTCAACAATCTTGCCGCAAGTGCGGTGTTGTTGCCGCTGATGACGGGCAGTACCTATTACGTCGGCGCGTCGTTGGCCGAAGGCGTGTTTGTCATCACGCTGGTTCTCCTGGCGCTGATGCCGCTGTTCCGCCGCTGGCTGGTGCTGTTGCCTATGGGCAACGTCGCCGGCGCGCTCGGTGTGCCCTTGCCGCGCGCACGTTTCAGCGTGCTGGCTATGGCGGCCGTCATGACCGGGCTGGCGACGTTACTGGTCGGCCCGGTGTCTTTCATCGGCCTACTGGGGCCGCATCTGGCGCGCAAGATGGGCGCGAAAGGGCCGCTGATGCAGCTCTACACCGCCGCGCTGTTGTCATCCGCCATCATGACCGTTGCCGACTGGCTGGGGCGCAATGCGCTCTACCCGCGCCAGCTGCCGGTCGGGTTGGTGGCGTCGCTGATCGGTGTCCCTCTGCTGGTATGGCCGTTAATTCGTAATAAGACAGCCCGGTCAAAACCATAAAAAGTGTGAGTATGAGCAAGGAATTCGGCATGTCGGTATTAATGATGTTGTTTCGTATGGTGCACGGTTGGCTACTGCTCGCCGTGGTCGCCGGTGTCGTCAGCGGGCTGTGCAATGCCTCTTTGCTGGCGATGATCAATCATGGTCTGACGCAATCCAATGAGGCGTCATGGCTGAGTCCGGGAGGCGATTTTGCGTTACTGACGCTGTTGATGCTGGCGACGCGCGTGGTTTCTCAAACCACGTTTATGGCGCTGGGACAAAAGGTGAAGGCGCGCTTGCGCAGCGAGCTGGTGCAAGACGTCAGCGAAACGCGCTGGCTGCTGTTGGAGAAAGCGGGGATGGCAAGAACGCTGTCGGTGCTGACACAGGATCTCGATACGCTGGTGGTGTTTTTCGTCAATCTGCCCAATCTGCTGATTTTCGGCGCCGTTATCGTTGGCTGCCTGGTTTACCTTGGCAGCCTGTCATTGAGCGTACTGGCGCTGGCATTGGCGGTGATTGTCTGCGGCAGCCTGGGCTACCGCGCCGCGCACGGCCCCGCGATGCGTTTGTTGCGCCGATCGCGTCAGCGCGAAGATACGCTGATTCAGCAATGCAAAAAATTGTTTGACGGTGCGAGGGAGTTTCGGCTGAACGCGGTGCGCCGTCGTCAATTCGTCAGCGGTGAACTGGCGCAGAATATTGACGCGGTTCGCCGAGAGAGAACCCGCGGTTACGTGTTGTACGGTTTGGCGAGCAGTTGGGGAAGCGCGCTGTTTTTCGCTTTCATCGGCCTGGTGTTGTTCAGCTTGCGTGACGGGCTGGCTTTGGACGAACGGGCGCTTACCGGCTATATCATGGTGTTTCTGTATATGATTGTGCCGGTCGAAGGGCTGTTATCCGCGCTGCCCACACTAGCCGGCGCGCGGGTGGCCATGCAGCGGGTACAGTCGCTGCGCGCGCAACTCAGGCCCGAAGTTCCACAGCGCCATTTTACGCCACCCCCTTTTGCTTCGTTGGCGTTGGATAATGTCCGTTACCAATATCAGAACGAAGAAGGGGAGCATTTCACCCTTGGCCCGCTGAATATGCACATTGCGCCCGGTGAACTCATTTTTATCGTCGGTGGCAACGGCAGCGGCAAGACGACGTTGGCGAATCTGCTGGTGGGAATTTACCCGCCTGATAACGGCGCGATTTTGCTTAACGGCGAGCCGGTCAGCGACGATCTTCTGGAAATATACCGTCGGCATTTTTCGGTGGTGTTCAACGACTTCTTTCTTTTTGACGATGTGGCGTTCGTCACTGAGCGCACGCAAAAGCAGGTCGAACATCTGCTGCGCCTGCTGAAGTTAAGCCATAAAGTCAGTTTTGCCCACGGCCGTTTTTCAACAATCGCGCTCTCTCAGGGGCAGCGAAAACGGCTGGCTTTACTGCAGGCGTGGTTGGAAGAGCGCCCGGTTTATCTGTTTGATGAGTGGGCCGCCGATCAGGATCCTGAGTTTAAGGCGGTGTTTTACCTTGAACTCTTGCCGATGCTGAAGGCCGAAGGCAAAACGGTCATCGCGATTACTCACGACGATCGCTATTTCTACCTGGCGGATCGCATCATCAAGCTGGAATCGGGGCAGGTGGTCCCATCGACGCGCGGCGTGCCGTCATGATGCTCATCGTTTTCACCCAGCACGATATTTGGCTTTTTTCCCTCATGCTTGATGATTCGCCCCGGCTTTCCTCAGGAAAGTGAATGCGGTGATAGTGTACTGTTGCCCGCAGGTAAGGTAATTTGCTGATGGCAATGATGACTGACGCGGGGGCCAACGGGCATGAACGAAAAAATCGACTATCACATCGAGAAATACCATTTCGCGCCGCTGGATGAGGCCCCGCGGCTCGCGCACCAGTGGAGCGAGGTGCTGAACGAGTGCCGCGAGACGCAGGCCGGGGCGGAGGAGCGTCTGCGCATTGCGCTGCTCAACGTGGACTACGTAACCAGTTTCGAATTGCCTTTCCGGTTATTGCTGGTCAGGGCGCCGCAGCTGATCGCCGGAATTCGGGATGAGCTGCCGCTCAGCCAGAAGAATGTGGTGTTCAACGGCAAGCGTTTCGGCTGCGTCTACAGCTTGAAAAGCGATTTGAGCGGCGTGCCGGAGGCCTTTCAGTACAGCATGTCGACCCGTATTCACCGAACATCTGCGTCGGGCGTGGATGCGCTGCCTTACCGGGAAATCGCCAAAACGCTCAAGGCACCGCGGGAGCGGCTTAAGCTGGCGCTGGAGCAAGGGCTGCGGATCACGGCGCTGGACGGTCTGTTCTGGTTCGGCATCCAGCGCATTGCCGCCGAGGTGCGCAGGCTAAGAAAATCCGGCATGGCGATCGTGACGGCGGAAACGGAGATCTTCGACACCCTGACCGGCACGACGCGCAAGGTTCCTGTGTACCGCCTGGCCGAGAGCTAATGATCGATAGCCGGCGGTTCAGACTATGAAGCTTGATTCCCGCCGGGCTTTGCCGGGCCCTTCTACGGTTCTTTTTTACCCACATCTTCTCGCCGCTCGGCAAGCAAACCGACGTGACATATTCCTCAAACCTGAACCGTGTTCGTTCTGTCGCAGCACAACGCAAACGACGGGCCTCCGCCGATAGCCGGTGCCACGATGGTGTTTCCGGTCGGCGGCACCTTTGCCGCCCGCCTTTGGCTAACATCGATGAGGGTTTGAAGGAGAAGAGTATGTTGAAACGTTTTGCACTGCTGTGCTGGTGCCTGATCGGCGCCAACGCGTTGGCAGCGGGCCCCAACGCCAATATCAAGTATTACGGCTATGACTGGCTGGATTTTTATGAAACCGCCACGCCGTCTTTCAGCGCCACAGAAGCGCTTAAGGCGATTACCGACACCGGCTTCAGTATGACCAATCTGAATGTGGTGCACACGATGGCAAGCCTTAATCTGCCCGTTTGTGCCGGGGAGACCTGCGCCGTGAATATTCAGGCTGGATCGGGGGCGGTATCGGGATCGCCGTTTATCGATATCTGCCCTGGGGCGGTCTCGAACAGCAGCTGTCAGGCAGCAGGTTCCTGGAACGCTATCTGGACGGTGGTCAAGAAGATCGCCGAAGCTAAATATAAGCCCGGCGCCATTTATTTTATCGATGAACCGTTCGACGTTCCTGCCCTACAGACCGCAGGGAAATATGACGCTTACCAATACTCCAGCTATGTTTGCACCCTGCGGCAGGCCATGCAGCAGTATGGGATCGCGATCCCTGTCTACACCATCTTGTCCTACCGGCATGCCAACAACCCCGAATGGATCCGTGAAATACAGCAGGGCGCACCCGCGACCGCGTGCCCGACCAACGTAAAAAGCACGCCCGATTGGGTTGGGGTGGATAACTACAACTGGTCGGTGGCGGATATGTGGAGTACCTACAATCGCCTGGCGCCAATAAGCGCAGCCGGACAAAAGTGGGTGTTGGTACCGCCTTCTACGGCGTCGTTAGGAATGAACGACCAGCAATTGCATGCGCAAATTCAACTGTATTGGGATTTCATTAATCAATATCCGACTGCGCCCGTGGTTTATATCATGAACTGGCGGTTTGATCGCGAGGTCACCGAGAACCGCGCGGCCTTCCCCGAATCGACCGCCTTATTGTCTTTCATGGGGAACACGCTGCTCACCAAACCTTAAGCGTGCAAAAAGGAGGTTCAAACCAAGAACCTCCTTATTAATGCTACCGCTTATCGATAGGCTTCATTGCGCGCAATCGCGTATTTCCCGCTGCCCAGCAGCAGGATAGCGAGCCCGCCCATAAAGAACACCAGTTCGTTTTCAATGCCCCAGGCGCCGACGTCGGTGACGGTGAATACCTTGCCGGTGCCCACCATCAGGAATGCCACCACCAGCGTAATGGCGTAAACCAGTGCGGCGGGGCGGGTGAACAGCCCCAAAATGATCAGTATCGGCGCCAGGATCTCGCCCACATACACGCCATAGGCGATAAAGGCGGGCAGCCCCTGTTCCTGCAGCGCGCCGGCGATCCAGCCGACGCCATGCTGAATTTTCGCTACGCCGTGAAACAGCATCAGCCCGCCGAAGGTCAATCTGAGCGCCAACTTGCCGGCGTCCGGGCGATCAAAAAGACGAATGAATGCCGCATTCAGTGACTTAACCATGGCCTTTTCTCCTGAATAGGAATGATTTTCAATCAATGTACCAGCCAGGTGAATGCGAAAGATGTCCTGGATCAGTAAAACGGTGGGCTTCGCACCGACTTTTCGCGTGAGGTGGAGGCATAGCTGAAAGGCGGCGGCTCTCTCAGGGAACGCACGTTCAAGGAGGGAGGGGAGGTTGCGTTCAGCTTTTTCACCCGGAATAACATTCTCACACCGGCTGAACGTAGGGTAAAAAAAGTCTCTGGGCCGTTTTCATGCGTTACCTGGTTATGCTGCGGCACATTCCTTTTATGTCTGTTTTTTGCCCCCGGAGTTGCGGCTGCATCACTGTGTGAGGATGGCGGCAACATAAAGATCAATAAGGTTTTTTTCCTTAATAAAAATCGACGACGCGCGTGTGGTGTAACTCTATAGGGTTAATGTTGTTTTTATTTTGAACCGCTAACTAATTAGCGGTTCTTTTTCGCCATCTTATTGGGAATTATCTTGCTTATTTTGTTTTGCGAAAGTTGATCCTGTGGGAAGGAATGTCGCATGCTGCTTTTATTTCCGGTTTTTCCCTTTTTTTTTGATGTGAATTCAACGGTGAAGAGATTCCGACTGATTTTATGAGTGGCATTATGATCGGCTGTAAACTTTGGTGAACTATTTTTACCAGACCAAAAATAATAGAATTACTGATTTTTCAAGTTACTGAATTGTTTGGTATTTGTATATTAATTTGTTAATTTTTTATTAAAAAAATAATAATTTCCCTTGATATTGGTTTTGGCTTTGCTAGTATCAAATTAGTGGTCTTATCAGTTAGGAAAACATCCTTTGAGCATGGAGTGGATCGCTGGCCATAACGGGGTTATCGCTGCCGTAAGGTTGAAGTGGTTATTTTGCCGGCAGGTGAAGTGATATTATTTATACCACTTTATCGAACCCAGCGATTTTTTAGATGCTGACTCAGTGCTGGCCGGACGTAAAAGAATACGTCGGTGAATGGGAGGGGTGAATCTTAAGTTAATCTGATCATTACCCTGGGTTAACTATAAAAAATGTGCTTTATCAACCCAGCTGTTTGCGCGTCAATACCGCGTTAGGTGCGCCACGGCGGAATGTTAACTCAGAACCTAAGCTTTAAAATTAATAATCAAAACTCTCGCCAAATTGTTTATTTTCACACCAGGTTTCGCATTTGTAAGTACTGAGTGCTGGAAATGAAAGTCACACTGTCATCGTGTTCTCATGATCATTGCGTGCTGCCCGCTCGCAAGAAACGAATGACTGTCATGGTTTTATGAAAAAATTTCACTATTTACTGTAGTTATCATTTGTTTAATAAATTATTTATATTCAGGTGTTTTATTGGAATTGTCCTACCAACAGAGAAACGTTGTTTTTACGGCATTTTTTGATTTTTTTCCTATTATTAGCTTGCATAATTATTGTTTGCAAGTTATTGATTTTAAAATGAAAAAATAAATACGTAAATGTAAAATAGTTTAAACCGATCACTGGGTTTTTATTGATAGGTTTAATCTATTATTGTTGTTAATATTAATACATCTAAACAATTTGCGGGCTTGGTGACGACTAATTACGCTAAAAGGACTCTGGGAAAGACTGGCGAATGTAAAAGCCCATGTTTATAGGCTTTATGTTTGTAGTGCTGATGAAAAGGATATCAGGCCATGAATGAAGTCATCTCAACAGCAGTTAACGGCGTCGAATTTGACCCTCGATACAGTGAAATTGAATTCACGTTATCGGAATTCGATAGCCAAACCGATCCGCTGAATGCCGTGGACAATGCACGCGATATCAATTGGCATGCTATTCGCGAGCAATCTGCCGCCTTGCTTGAACAGTGCTTCGATTTGCATGTCGTGCTGTGGTTTATGCGCGCTAATCTTCATATCGATGGTTTTTCGGCTGTCTATCAAGGCATCACGACTATCGACGGCAAATATGCCGAAGAGGGGAGCACTATATTCCCTCAGGCCGATATGGAGCCGGCGGCGGACAGTTTTCACGCTGCCGCATTAGGCTGGCTCGCCACCTCGTCCTGCCTGCACGAAATCAAAAACAGTAAGATCTTCCCCGACACGCCGTTAACCACCGATGAACTGCTCAATATGCGAATTGACGAGCAGGAAGGCAAAAGCCTGCACTTTTCGGAAGTGGTGAAGGTGTTGGGGCAGGCTGACAGCTATTTTGCCGGCAGAAATATGCCGTCATTAAAAGAACAGCTGTCGCAGGGAATCGACGCCCTGGAGCGCGTGGAAAACTACGCCAACCTGCAGGCTGAAGATTACCGGCTGGACTGCCGCCAGGTACGCGACTATTTAGCGCTCTTCAGCCGCCAATTGCTCTCTCTCGAACAGCAGGAATTGCCGGAGGAGATCGGCGCTGCGCCGGCCGACGCGGAAGCGGCGGAGGCGCCGGCCACGCTGCCTGGCAAATATATCCGTTCCCGGCAGGATGTCATCTTGCTGTTGGACCAGGTTTTGGACTACTTCCAAAACTATGAGCCCAGCCATCCGGCCCCCATTCTTATTCGACGTTCGCAAAAAATGATCGGTATGGACTTCGCGACGATTGTTGAGGAGCTTTTGCCGGAATCTCTGGCCTCGTTAAATCAATTGTCCGGGAAGTAATTTTTCTCACAAAGGAGTTTTCCAATGGCTAAGGACTCAAGCTCTCAGAAATTTATCGGTAAAAATAACGCGCCCCGCGTGCAAATTGAATATGACGTAGAGCTCTACGGTTCACAAAAGAAAGTAGAGTTACCTTTCGTCACGGGGGTCATGTCCGATCTCTCTGGGCATCGGAAAAAGCCTTTGCTGCCGATCGAAGAGCGGAAATTCCTGACGTTTGATCAGGACAATTTCAACGACCGCATGCGCGCCATTAAACCTCGTCTTCAATTTTACGTGGAGAATACGCTGAGTGAGGACGATGCGCTGTTGGATGTGGAATTAGAGTTTGAATCGATGGAGGATTTTTCGCCCGGCGCCATCGCCAAACGGGTTCCGCAGATGCAACGCCTGCTGGAGGCCCGGGAACATCTCACGGAACTCATCACGTATATGGACGGTAAATCCAGCGCGGAAGAGGTGGTGAAGAATCTGCTGGAGAAGCCCGATTTTCTGCATCGTTTGGTGACGGATGCACGTAAAACGGTCGCGGATGCGGAACAGGATGCGCAGGATTCGGGCAATAAAGGAGATGAGGAATGAGAGCGAGGCAACGACGCTATTCAGCTAAACAGCAGGCAACGGCAGTCGCTGAAGTTGAAACGCAGGAAACGGAAAACGAGCTTGACGGTCTGCTCAAGCGTTCGTTCCGGCCCAGAACGAACGAGGCCTCAGAAGCGGTTCGTCGGGCCATCGGCACGCTGTCCGAATATGCCAACCAGGGCAAGGTCAAGGTCAGCCAGGATGTCGTATTGACCATTGAATCGCTGATCGCCCAGATCGATGAGCAGCTTTCGCAGCAGATGAACAATATCTTGCACCATAAGGAGTTCCAGAAGCTGGAGTCCGCCTGGCAAGGTCTGAGTTATCTGGTCGACAATACCAACGTCAGCGAAACGCTGAAGATTCGGGTATTGAACATCAGTCAGGATGAGCTGACGCGCAATTTGCGACGCTATCGAGGATCGGCCTGGGATCAAAGCCCGGTGTTCAAACAAATTTATGAACAAGAGTATGGCCAGTTTGGTGGCGAGCCGTTCGGCTGCATCATCGGCGATTTTGAGTTTGATCACAGCCCGATGAGCGTGACGCTGCTGACGGAGCTAGCGAAAATTTCCGCCGCCTCGCACTGTCCGTTCATCTCCGCCGCTTCGCCGTCGCTGCTGCAAATGAGCAAGTGGAACGAACTGGGCAACCCGCGGGATATCGGCAAGATTTTCACCACGCCGGAATACGCTTCCTGGCGCCGCCTGCGCGAAAGCAACGATTCGCGTTATCTGGTGCTGACCATGCCGCGTTTCCTGTCGCGTTTGCCTTACGGCGCAAAGACCAACCCGATCGAAGAGTTCGCTTTCGAGGAGGCCGTCAGGCCGGATATGGATGATGATTTCTCCTGGGCCAACTCGGCGTATGCGATGGGCGTCAACATCAACCGCGCCTTCCATGAGTACGGCTGGTGTTCGAAAATCCGCGGCATCGAATCCGGCGGCTCGGTGGAGGAACTGCCCGCCTATGCGTTCCCTTCCGATGAGGGCGGTTATGAGCTGACGTGCCCGACGGAGGTCGCCATTTCCGATCGGCGCGAGCAAGAGCTGTCAGACGCCGGGTTCTTGCCTTTGGTGTATCGCAAACATTCTGATTTCGCTGCCTTTATCGGTTCTTGCACCATGCATGCCCCGGCGAAATATGAAGATCCGGATGCGACGGCCAACGCCAAGCTTTCCTCCCGGTTGCCGTATATTTTCGCCACGTGCCGCTTTGCGCACTATTTGAAATGTATCGTACGCGACAAAATCGGTTCTTTCCGTTCCAGAGACGATATGCAGCTGTGGCTGAATGACTGGCTGATGAATTACGTGGATGGCGATCCTTCCGTGTCGACGGAAGCGACGAAAGCGCGCCGCCCATTGGCCGCCGCCGAAGTTCGCGTTGAGGATGTTGAAGACGATCCGGGTTATTACCGCGCACATTTCTATTTGCGCCCGCATTACCAATTGGAAGGCATGACCGTGTCCTTGCGATTGGTATCAAAACTTCCGTCAGCCAAAAAAGATGGGAGCAGATAAGTCACGGCTGGTCATTGGTTTGGATATTGCCGACGTTAATTATTAAATGGCGTGGGTGAGAATTGATATTTCATTGAAATTTAGCGGCGTTATTCTCTGCGTCATGGCTATTGATTAATGGCTAACGGGTTCCCATTGTCGCTATTTCAATGATTGCGTAGGCAATATAACGACTTATCTGAGTAGACATTTCAATTAACGTAGTAGGACCTATCAGTCAAGGAGACAAAAATGAGCACTAAAGCTTTAGTAGACTATTTTTTGAAGATTGAAGGTGTTGACGGTGAATCCCCTGACCAAACTTATCCGGGATGGATTCAGCTGCAAGCCTGGCAATGGGCGGAGGAAAATGCCGGGCGCTGGGGATTCGGCAGCGGCGGTGGTTCCGGCAAAGTCGAAATGAAAGACTTTGAATTCCGTATGGTAAGCAATAAGGCTTCGCCGAAGCTGTTTCTGATGTGCGCCACCGGCGAGCATATTCCTCAGGCAAAACTTGTTTGCCGTAAATCAGGCCAGGGTCAGCAAGATTTTATTGCCGTGACCTTCAGTAACTGCCTGGTTTCCTCATTCAAGACCGTGGGTAATATGCCGCTGAACTCCACCATCGGTACTGAAATCGATACCGTGCTGCCCACCGATGTTATCAAGCTGAATTTCGCACGTATCGAAGTTGAGTACAAAGAGCAAAACAACGATGGCTCCATGGGTGCGGTGATTAAGACGGGGTATGACCTCAAGCTTAACGCCCGCATCTGATCATTGATGTCGTAACACTTATTGCAGGCCGTCTGCCCGCAGATCTTGCGGGCAGACACAATCATTACCGCGAGGTGTTAAATGAAAACGTCATTACCCATGTTATTCGATAAGCTCAGCGTGAGAAATCAAAGCGGCAGCGCCGATAATTGGCGGCGCGTCCTGGTGCGCGATATCGAATTTTTATTGAATGACGCATCGCGCAGCGCAGATTTAAAACTTCACGATTATGCGCACAGCGAAAGCTCGGTATTGAATTATGGCCTGCCGTCGCTGAGCCAACGAATACCGATTAATACCGATCCGCTAACGCTGGCGAGACATATACAAAGAATTATTACGTCTTTTGAGCCGCGGCTGGATCCGAAAACGATTCGCGTGGTGCCGGTAGTGAATGAGCGTCAATCGTATGTATTGGCGATCTTATTCGATATCTATGGCACCTGCTCATTACCGGGTGACGAAATGCTGGTGAATTTGCGCATAGCTCTTGATTATTCCTGTGGCGCCGTACACGTATTTGATTAATAGAGGTGACTATGTTCAGTGAGCGTTTTCTCCAATTATATAATGATGAGCTACGTTATTTTCGCGAGGCCGGCCGCCAGTTCGCCTCTTCGCATCCCCAGGTCGCTCAGCATTTAGGCATGCATATCGACGGCGTGCTGGATCCTTTCGTCGAGCGCCTGTTGGAGGGCTCTGCTTTTCTTTGCACCCGCATCCAGGAAAAGCTGAACAACGAGCAGCCGGAATTCGCCTTGCAAATGCTTTCGCGCCTGGCGCCCTTGTGGTACACGCCGGTTCCCGCGATCGCCACCGTCGCGATTAAGCCCGATCTCTCTTTCCCTCAGTGGCACAGCCAGGTCGATCTGCCGCGCGGGAGCCGCATGACCCTCAACGATATCTCGCTGAACAACAAACCCGCCACCTTCACCACGGCGCGGCATATTAAAGTGCAGCCCGTTGAGATTGCACTGGCGGAATGCGAAATTTTGCCGCCACATCATTTGCCCGACGGCGCTGCCAGGCATATGCAAGACTGTTCGGCCTACGTCAGAATCGGCCTGACCACGCACGGCGTGTTGCCCGTCTCGGAACTGGATCTCGAGCCGCTGCACCTGACGTTGGCGGAAGATACGGTGCGGGCCAATCAGCTGATGGCCGCGCTGCTTAATCGCACCTTGCGCATCGTGCTATGGGCGAAAAACGACGACCGGCCGATCGTCAAAGTCTTGCAACCGAACAGCCTGCGTCTGGGCGGCGTCGGCGATGAAGAGGCGTTGTTGCCCACCGCGGTGGGGGAATTGCCCGGCAACCGGCTGATGCGCGAGTACTTTGCGGCACCGAGCCGCTTCTTCAGCCTCGAGCTGCATGGCGTGCAGGATTTTCTACGTCAATGCGAACGCGTCCATGAGTTCGAAATCTTGTTCGCGCTTGAGCAACGCCCGCTAACGCTGATCGGTCGCGTCAACGCCAGGGATTTTCATCTTTTCGCGACCCCGGTCATCAACCTGTATCGCCGCCATTGCTCACCGGTGCTGCTGACGGGAGAGCGCACGGAGCATCAGCTGGTGGTCGATCGTTTGAACACCTCGCTGTATGAGATTCATAGCGTCAAACAGGTGAAGGGCATGCTGCCGGACGGCAACCCGGTGATTTTCTCTTCGCTGCAGGCCGACGTGCATTACGACTGCGAGCGGGAGCCGGCGGGTTATACGCTGCACCGTCGTCGCGAGCCGTCGCCATCCAAATACAACAACCCGCACCTGCCCAACGAAGATACCTTTATCGCCATCTCGCCGGGCAAAAGCGGCATCGACATCGACGACATCACCTCACTCAGCGTCGAGGCGCTGGTCTGCGAACGGCATCTGGTGCCTGCGCACCTGCAGCAACCGCATTTCCAGCTGGAAACGGCGATGCCGATCCACCAGGTGGAGATCGTCCGCTACCCGAGCAACCCCGTCGCGGTGCCGAACATCAGCCAGGCGTGGCAAGCGATCCAGATGCTGGCCTCCAATCCTTTGCGCCATGCGCGCCCTGACGTGCAGGATTGCTCGGCGCTGTTGCGCGACTGGCTGTCGTTGTTCTGCCATCAGGACGACTCCAGCCAGCGCAAACGCATCGCCAGCATCAAAAATGCCTGGGTGGAGCACCACTTCGAACGCAATCAGGGGCCGGGGCCGCTCGCCTGGATCCGTGGGGCCGAGATCGCCGTCAACTTAAGCGCCAACCATCATGCCGACCACGGCGCCTATCTGTTCGGCAAAATCTTGCACCACGCGCTGAGCCAATACGGCGATTTGAACCAAACGTTGAGCATGAAGCTGTTGCTGGATGGGGAAACCCACGCCGACTGGGGGGCGCTCTACTATGGCTGATATGTCGCTGATGCGCGAAACGGCGCTGTCATTGGAGCAGGCGCCAGCGCCGGGGGCCCAAGGCGAAAGCGTGGGCCAGGCCGAAATTCGCGGGCTGTCCAATCGACAGGATTTCTTTGAGCTGTTGCGGCGCATCGAACGCGCGCAGCCGGATGCGCCGCGGCTCGGCGTCTCCAACGATCGCAGCCGCGAAAGGCTTTGCATCACCCAGCCGGCGGATATGGGCTTCGCCTCGCGTGAAATCGCCTCCATCGTACAACGCCCTACGCAGGTGCTGATTCAGGCGCGGCATTTCGGCATGTTTGCCCCTTACGGCCCGCTGCCGATCCATGTGACCGAGCACGCGCGCACCGAAGTCATCGCCAGGCGCAATCAGGCGTTCCAGCAGTTCGTCGGCATCGTCAGCCAGCGCTTCGCCGTACTGCATTACCGGGCCTGGGCGCAGCTGAAGGCGATGATCGGGCATGACCATGACGATGACAAAAACCCGTTTTTGCATCATTTGCGTCAGACGGTGGGCGTCGACACGACGTTGGCCGTGAACCCGCATATCCAGCGCCTGCGCGAAGCCTACCCCGGCATTTATCTGCCGGGCCGCCGCTCGCTGCGCCAGCTTAACAAGATGCTGGCGGCGTACTTCGCCGTTCCCATCGAAATTACGCCGCGCTACGCCAAATGGATCGACGACGGCAAAAAAAACGGCAGCCAAAAGCTGGGCAAGCTGGGGAGCACGCGCATCGGTAGCCGCTTTTTCGATGCCCAGTACGGCGCGCATATTCAAATCGGGCCGCTGAGGGCCCCGCATTATCAGCAGTATCAGCGCGGCAGCCGGCGGCTGCAGGCGTTGGTGAGTATCTGCCATGACTTCACGAGCCATCAGCTGATGCTGGACGTCAGCCTGCTGATCGCCACGGAGCCGGGCATGGCGGCGCAGCTGGGCGGCAAGTCGCTGAGTAAAGACAGCTGGCTGAAACCTAAGACAGGGACGTTTAGGCAGCTGGTTTATCAATCAACAACTTAATATAAGGAAATTTAAGGTGTATCAACGAGAACGTCTTTTTTCGCGATTGGGCCACTTTGCTTATCAGTCCTTCGTTGAAGCGACCAAGCTGTGCCGGACCTTCAGGCACGAATACGTGGAGCTTGAACACTGGCTGAAAGTTCTGGTGGACAAGGAACGCGGCGACTTGCCGCTGATCCTGGCGCACTACGCCATCAATAGCCAGCGCATCAGCGATGCGTTGGATCGCATTCTGCATACCTTGCCAAACCGCACGAATGCGGTGGTGGATCTGTCGACGCAGCTGGAAACGGTGGTGGAAAGGGGGCTGCTGATGAGCCAGCTCGCCGAAACGCCGTCCGGCGGCGTGCGCACCATCCATATTCTGGTCGGCATTCTGCAGGATCCCACGCTGCAGCGCAGCCTGTACCGGCTGAGCGACGAGTTCAAAAAGCTGCCGATCCCGCAGCTGTTCGACGATTACCCGGCGATTCTGGCGGAGTCCGTCGAGCATGAGGAAGAGGAAGAGGAAGTCTACAGCGTCCACGGCGAGGCGCCGGATGCGTCCGAGACGGTCGAAATACTCGATAAATGGTGCGCGGACCTGACCCGCCAGGCGCGCGACGGTGAAATCGACCCGGTGATTGGCCGCGAAGCGGAGCTGCGCCAGGTGATCGACATTTTGCTGCGCCGTCGGCAGAACAACCCGATTTTGGTGGGTGAAGCCGGGGTCGGCAAAACGGCCGTGGCGGAAGCGCTGGCCTGCAAGATAGCGCAAGGACAGGTGCCGCCGCTGCTGCAGGGCGCCCGGCTGCTGTCTTTGGATCTGGGGCGCATGCAGGCCGGGGCGAGCATGAGAGGGGAGTTCGAATCGCGCCTGAAAGCGCTGATCGACGCCATTGCGCATTCGTCTGTGCCGGTGATCCTATTCTGCGATGAAGCGCATACGCTGGTGGGCGCCGGCGGGCAGGCCGGCACCGGCGACGCCGTCAACCTGTTGAAGCCGATGCTGGCCAGGGGCGCGCTGCGCATGGTGGCGGCGACCACCTGGTCGGAATACAAACAGTTCATCGAGCCGGATGCCGCGCTGACGCGCCGTTTCCAGTACGTGCTGGTTTCAGAGCCGGACGAAGAGAATGCGGTGAACATGATGCGCGCCATCGCCCCGCATTTTGCGCAGCACCACAGCGTCAAGATCCGCGAATCGGCGCTGCAGGCGTCGGTGCATTTGTCGCTGCGCCATCTGCCGTCGCGGCAGCTGCCGGACAAGGCCATCAGCCTGCTGGACACCGCCTGCGCGCGGGTGGCGCTGAGCCAGCATGCGCAGCCTGAAAAAATCGAGTCGCTCGAGGCCGGGCTGGCGGTGAAGCGTACCGAAATGAGCGGCCTGCAGGAAGAAAGCAAATTCGACGATCTGGCGCTCACCCGCATCAGCGAATTGCAGCAGACGCTCAGCGAGATGGAAGGGGAGCTGGATGCGCTGCGTCGGCGACAAGAACAGGAACAGCAGGCGGTCACCACCTTGCTCGATGCGGAGCGGCAGTCGCCGGAGCGTTTGCCGCAGCTGGCCACCGAGTTGGGCGAGCTGCAAGACGGCGGCCTGCCGCTGGTCTATCCGTGGGTGGACGACCGCGTCGTGGCGGAGGTGCTGTCGGATTGGACCGGCATCCCCACCGGCCGCATGCTGCAAAGCGATCTGGACAATGCGCTCAACCTCAACCAGCTGCTGAGTCGCCAGATTTTCGGCCAGCAGACGGCGATCGATGAAATCGCGCAGGCGGTGAGGATCTCCCGCGCCGGCATTCAGGCGCACGATCGGCCGTTGGGCGTTTTCATGCTGTCCGGTCCGAGCGGCGTCGGTAAAACGGAAACCGCGTTCGCCCTGGCGGAGGCGATGTACGGCGGCGCGCATAACCTGATCGTCTTCAATATGAGCGAGTTCCAGGAGTCGCACACCGTCTCCACGCTGAAGGGAGCGCCGCCGGGTTATGTCGGCTATGGCAAGGGCGGCAAATTGACGGAGGCGGTGCGGCGCAAACCCTATTCCATCGTGCTGCTCGACGAATTCGACAAGGCGCATCCCGACATCCATGAGGCGTTTTATCAAGTCTTTGACAAGGGCGTGATGGAAGACGGCGAAGGCCGCATGATCAGCTTCCGCCAGTGCTTTATTTTGATGACCAGCAACATCGGCGCCGGCGAAATAGAAGCGACGCTGGCGGAAACGCCGGAGCTGAAAACCGAGGCGCTGCGCCCGATGCTGCACGACGTCTTGGCGCGCTTTTTCCCGGCGGCGCTGTTGGCGCGCATGAACGTCATTCCTTACGTGCCGCTTTCCACCGAAGCGATAACCCATATCGCCACCAAACAGATTTCACGTTTACAGCAACGTTTGCACAAAGAAGTGGGCGTGTCGCTGGTGCTGGAAGGCGACATCCCAGGCTGGATCGCCAAACGCATCAGCGCTCATCCATCGCGCGGAAGAGCGGTCGAGTCGCTGCTGCAGCAGGCGATCCTGCCGCCTATCAGCAATGAAGTGCTGCAGCGCAAACGGACGGGACAGGAACTGCAGAATATCCAACTCATGGTCGAGAACGATAGCTTAAGTGTTTATTTCGACTGATTTTTAATTTACCGCCGGCCCGCAAACGCGGGGCGGGGTTCGATATCGGATCAGAGAGGTTGTTATGCCTTTAATCGAAATTGATAACCCGGTGTTAGCCGAATTAAATGCGTTTCCACTCAGCTTCACCACCCAAGAAGGGTTGTCGAGCAACTCGCAATATTCGCTCGAATTTGAATGCGAACAGGCGGACGTGGATTATGAATCCTTGCTGGGTGAAGGGGTCCGCATCCAGATAGAAAGGCCGGATTTCGGCTCGCGGCCTTTCTACGCTTACGTGATCGGCGCGTCCGATGCGGGGCAGCATCAGGATAAGTTCGTGTACAAACTGGAGCTGAGCACCTGGCTGTGGTTTTTGATGCAGAACCGCAACAGCCGTATTTTCCAGGATCTGAACGTGCTCGACATCATCGAGCAAATCTTCTCTCGCTATGGCTTTGCCGACTACCGTCTGGATATTCAAGGCACCTATCCGACGCGTGAGTATTGCGTGCAATTTTCCGAAACGGATTTCGCGTTTATCAGCCGCCTGCTGGAAGACGAAGGCATCTGGTATTACTTCGATCACGCCGAGGATAAACACACGCTGGTGATCACCGACCGGCAGGATTTCGACGATCTGGATTTCGGTTACGCCGTGTTGCCGTTCATGCCGGACAGCGAAGAAAACCGCGCCATCCGCGAAGGGATCCAGCGCATCCAGCGTTCCCGCAAAGTGCGTCCGAATGAAATCGTGCTGCGCGACTTCGACTTCCAGAACCCGCGCAAGAACCTGCAAACCAAGGTGGAAGAGAGCCGCCTCGGCCTGCAGAACACGCCGCTGGAGTGGTACGACTACGCTGCGGGCTATGTGGATACCGAACGCGGCGAGAATCTGGCGCGTTTGCGCCTGGAAGAAATGCAAAGCGACGGCCACCTGCTGTTTGGCGAGAGCAACGCCGTCGGGTTGATGGCCGGCAAGGATTTCTCCTTGATTTTGCACCCGGACGCCAACCGCAACCGCCGCTTCAAACTGACCCGCTGCGACTATGTGTTCGTGCAAGATGGCCCCGACAGCAGCAGCGACGGCCGCAACGTGACCTGCCGTTTCAACGCCTTGAACGACGACGTGGCGTTCCGCCCGCTGCGCGAGACGCCCAAGCCGCAGATGCCGGGCATCCAGAGCGCCACCGTGGTCGGCGCGCCCAATTCCGAAGTGCATACCGACAAGTTTGCGCGCATTCGCGTGCACTTCCACTGGGATCGCTACAAAACCACCGAGGAAGACAGCTCGTGCTGGATCCGCGTGGTGCAGGCCTGGGCGGGGAAAGGTTGGGGCGTGATCGCCATGCCGCGCGTTGGCCAGGAAGTGTTGGTGACCTATGTCGACGGCGATCTCGATCGTCCGATGGTCACGGGTATTGTCTACAACGGTGATAACCCGCCGCCTTATCAGTTGCCTGAATACATCAACTACTCGGGGATGGTGTCGCGTTCGCTGCGGCTTGCCGAAGCGCAGCACGCCAGCCAGCTGACCTTCGATGACAACCGTAACAACGAACGCGTCATGCTGCACGCCGAGCGCGATCTGCAAACCACGGTGGAGCGTAACCAGGCCACCGAGGTGGGGATGGACAAGTTCGACATCATTCGCCGCACCTTTACGGACTGGTTCACCAACCACGTCTCTTACAAAGATTACGTTTTCAGCATTACCGGGTTTGACGCGTCGATTAAAGGCGTCAGCGCCTCGATGACCGGCGTCAGCCTTACCGCTACCGGCGTCAGCACCTCGTTTACCGGCGTCAGCACCTCGTTCACCGGCGTGAGCACCTCGTTTACCGGCGTGAGCACCTCGTTCACCGGGTTGAGTACCTCGTTTACCGGGCAAAGCACCAGCTGCACCGGCGTCTCGAACTCGATGACCGGCGAAAGCAACTCCTTTACCAGCATCAGCAACAGCATGACCGGCGAAAGCAACAGCTACACCACGGTCAGCACCAGCCAGACCGGCAGCAGCACCAGCTTTACCGGCGTAAGCGTGAGCACCACCGGCTCATCGACCAGCACCACCGGCTGCAGTATCAGCACCACCGGTTCGTCGACCAGCACCACCGGTTGCAGCATCAGCACCACCGGCAGCAGCGTGAGCACCACCGGCAGCAGCGTCGGCACTACCGGCAGCAGCGTCAGCAGCACCGGCAGCAGCGTCAGCAATACCGGCAGCAGCACCAGCACGACGGGGGTGTCCATCAGCTACACCGGCGCCTCACTGTCCGAGACCGGCGTCGATTTGAAAAAAGTCGGGATGCAAAGCAAAAACTAACGAGGCGCGGCAATGAGAATCATACGGCCACAGCAATTGGTGGCGATTAAAGGAAGTTACCAGATCGGTACAGACAGCCGGCTCGGCATCAGCGCCGTGGCCGGATGCTACCTGTCCCGACCGGAACACTTCGTGAACGAAGCCGAAATCTGGGAGGCGTGGAAGCGCGCGCCGCTCAGCCTGCCGGTGCTGGATGTGGCCGAGCCGAAGCCGTTCGCCGAATACCTGATCGCCGGCCATGCCGGCGTCGGTCAGCCGGTAAAAACGCTGGACGTCAGCGCCGACATCGGCGGGCTTAAGCGCCGTTGGCGGGTCGAGGGCGAGGGCCGACGCGGCGCGATGGGGGCGGAACCTTTCCTCAGCGTGCCGCTGGATCACACCTCGGCCTGGGGCGGGAAAGACAACAAGGAGAATCCGCTGGGGCGCGGCTGTAATGATGGGCTGCGACCGCTGCTGATGACCTTGTCCGCCGAGGGCTCCGCACAGGAGCGCTCCCCGCTGGCGGCGCCGGCGCCGGTGCCGCACGAGTTTTTGCTGCGTAAGGCGCACATCGACAAGGTGGCGGGCCAGATCGCGAGCAAAGCGTATCTGGAAACGGCTTTCCCCGGGCTGCCGGCCGATATCGATCGACGCTACTACCAGATGGCGCCGCCGGCGCAGTGGCTGCCGGAAGCGGCGTGGCCGGATAGGGTGCCCTTCGAACTGCAGGGCGTCGGCGCGCAGAGCCAGGCGATTCGCGGCGAGCTGCCGGCGGTGCGCGGGCGGGCATTCATCCGCCGCCACGATAGCGAAGGCCTCGAGGAAATCGAACTGCAGCGCAAAACGCTGTGGTTCCTGCCCGACAGCGACATCGCGCTGATTATTTTCACCGGCGATGCGCCGTTGACGCATCTGCTGGATGAGTCCATCGAGTCCCTGATGCTGGCGTTGGATCGCTGCGATGCGCCGCGCTCGTTCGATTATTTTCGGCAGGTGCACCATAAACGCAGCGACGACGACGCTTCCCCCTTTGAGTTTCTGTTCGACCCGGATCTGATGCCGGCGGAGATGGGCCTGAACGTCATCCAGGCGGTGTCGGATCACCCCAGCGATTTGCGCTATGACCCGTCGCCGACCTCGTTGGGCGACTCCGCCGTGTTCTATCAACGCATCCGCGAGGCGATTGCCTTGCACCAGCAACAGACGACGGCGGAGCCTGCTGCCGTGACGTTGCCCGATTTGCCGGATCTGCCCGCCGAAGACGGCAATGACGCGTTTTTTCCCGCTAGCGCGACCGTGGAAGGGAAGACGTTCAGCGGATTGCGCAGCCCTGCGCTGTCAGACCAGCATTTTCTGCAATGCCGCTTTGAGCGCTGCGATTTTTCCCAAGCGATCCTGGAGAACTGCACCTTCGAAAACTGCGTTTTTGATGCGGTTGACCTGACGCAGGCGGCGCTGCGCCGGATCCGCATGGTGTCGTGCACCCTGCAAAAGCCACTGATGGCGGAAAGCGTATGGCAGGAGGCGGTTCTCGAAAAAGTGACGCTGGAAGAGCCGCAGGGGCAAGGCATGCGCGCCGAGGGCGTGAAGCTGGATTACTGCGTCTTTGAGCGGGGGGATTTCACGGCGATGCGCTTTGAACGCGGGGCGATCGGCAACGGCATGTTCAACGGCTCGACGCTGATTCGCGCGCAATTGCTGCAAGGGGAACTGGATGCCTGCGTGTTCAACCGCTGTCTGGCCGAAGGCGCGGTGGTGTTGGATATGACGTTAACCAAAAACTCGTTCCTCGGCGGCAATTGGCGCGGCGTGCGCTTCGAGCGTTGCCGTGTCGAGAGCATGACGGCGGGGATGCAGGTGAATTTTTCGCACGGCGTGTTCAGCGATTGCTGCTTCACCAAAGTGGGGCTGAAAGCGGCGCGTATGGAGAGGTGCCAACTGCTGTACAGCGTTTTCACCGAATGCAATTTCGACGAGGCCGATTTGACGGCTTGCACGGTAGCCGGCTGCGACATGGCCGGCGTGCGGTTCAAAGACAGCGTGCTGACGCACGCTCGCTGGCAAAACAGCAGCGCCCAGCAAGGCCTGTTTTATAACGCCGATTTGCGCGACGCGGGATTTGACCAGTGCAACCTGGCGGCGGCGAATCTGGCGATGAGCTGGCAGGACGCCGGTACCCGTTTCAGCGGGTGTTTGCTTGAACGGGCGTGCTGGGTGCCGCGCAGAATTATTCAGGGGGACTATGCGCATGAAAACTGAGAGCCGCGTGATTCAGCAGGCCCTGCCTGACACGGAGGTGATTGAGCTGGAGGTCGCTCAGGCGGTGGCGCAGACGCCGCCCATGCCGCGCACCTTCAAAAAGCGGCGCTTCCACAATCGCGAGCTGAAAGGGTTGACGCTGAGCGACTGTTTTTTCATCGACTGCCATTTCGAACGCGTCACGTTTGAAGGGTGCGATTTGCGAGCGGTGCGCTTTGAGGGCTGCACCCTGAACCAGGTCAACGTGGTCGGCGGCAGCTTGATGCGCCTGGCGTTCAACGAATGCCGGTTTGACAACCTGACGTTGCAGCAGGGGCTGCTGTGCAATGTGGCGTGCAACGACACCACGCTGCAGGGGGGCTACGTCGGCGATTGTCTGCTGGATGACTGCAGTTTGATCCGGTGCGAGGTCAACGGGGCGGAAGTTGAACGCAGCAGCCTGGGGCATCTGGCCGTGCAGGCCAGCACCCTGACCAACCTGATGTTTCACCAGGACGTGATACAGGACGCCAACTGGTATGCCTGCCAACTCACGCAGTGCCTGTGGCAGGCGTCAACCCTCGAGCGCCACATCATGGGGGGCTGTCAGTTGGAGAAGTGCAGCTGGCAAACGATCGCCGGACAGGCGCGCATCTGGTTCACCTGCCGCCTGTCGGGCTGCAATTTGGCGCAGCTGCAGCTACAGGGCGCCAGTTTTCACCGCAGCGAGCTGGAGGGGTGTTCGTTCGCCGACAGCGATCTGACCTCGGCGATCTTCGCCGAAGCGCAGGCGCTGCGCTGCGATTTCGAACGCGCGACGCTGACCCTGGTGCAGGGGCAGAAGGCCCGGTTCAGCGAATGCGCGATGAACGGCGCCCACTGGGGGCGCGCCATGCTGGCGCAGGCGGAGTTCAGGGCGTGCGATCTGGCGTTGGCCAACCTTGAACAGGCCGAGCTGCGGGAGGCGAACCTGATCGAACAGCCGTTGACCGCCGCCCAGCAACAGAGCGCCCGCCTGCATGGGGCGCAGCGTCATCGCGCCGAAAACGTGCCGCTTACCGCCGATCCGTTCTTGAATGCGATCGACGCCTGGTATGCGCATCAACAACCGGGACCGCGGCAACCGTCGTATCAACGGCCAACAGGAGTAAGCAGATATGTATAAGTCCAGAAGAGAGCATCAGAAGGTCTATGCCAACGCCAAGGTGACGCCTTTGCAGTTGGTGCGCAGCGCTCCGCTTGCCGAACAAGGGGGGCGCAAGGTGGTGACGCTGGCGGCCGACGCCAATGGCGGCCTGTATGTCGACGGCATGCGCGCCCATTGTCTGGCAGTCGCCACCAGCTGCCTGGTTCAGCCGCTGGCGGGCGATCGCGTTTGCGTCATCGTCGACGGAGACAAATTGGTCATTACCGAGATCCTGTCGCGGCAACAGGCGCACGCCGTCATGACGCTGGACAGCCGCAGCGCCAACTTGCGCATCGTGGCGCCGGAGATCGAACTGCAGGGCGGCAAGCGGCTGACGTTGCGCAGCCCGCACTTCACGCTGCTGACGCGCAGCAGCCGCTGGGTGGCCGAAACGCTGCACCAAATCTCTCAACGCCTGTTTGTGCGCAGCAAGCACGCAAGCCGACGGGTGGAGGAAACCGACGAGGTACTGGCGAAGCACATTATTCAGGATGCCCGGCAATCTCTCGTCATCAACAGTGAAATTGGTTCCCTGAAGTCTTCGGCGGTGCTGAAGATCGACGGCGGCCAGATACATATGGGGTAAGTCATCATGACCGCAGCCAACAACAACACGGCCGGGATCAGCTTCGCCGGCTGTGACCCGATGATCCCGGCGCCGGGCCCGAATACCGCGCCTAACAATACCGGCATACCGAACGTGCCTAACTATTTCCTTTGCGGCGGCAATGAACAGAACCTCGGCAGCATTCGCGCGGCCACCGTCGATTCGGGCGGGGTGATCGGCGCCGCCTCGGGGACGCATTCGGCGCAGATGCAGCCGATGCAGGGGTCGGGGAAGTATTTCACCGGCGGCATGCCGGTCACGCGGTTAGGTGATTCCAGCACGACGAACAACAACAACATGGTCGCCACTCAGGTCGCGCCGAGCCAGACCAAATGTTTCGTTAATGCATAGGAGTTCAGCATGGTGAAAACGCTCCGGGGGATCGCAGCAGGGGGACTGTTGGCGGTGGGGATGCTCGGCGGGTGCAGCTGGTTCTCTCACGATGAGGCTGCGGATGCGGGGCGTCGGTTGCGGTTTATCGACGTCGAGGTGACCGCCAACGACAACGTGAACCCGAATGCCGCCGGGGAAGCGCAGCCGGTCAAGGTGTGCGTGATAGAAACCAATCGCTCGGGGTGGATGCCTGAGGGGATTGGCGATGGCGCCCCTTGCCGCGAGACGGCGCCGTCGGAAGGGGCGCTGAGCCGGCACCAGAGCATTTTGCAACCGAGGGAGACGTTGCGTTATCGCTTTGAGGTGCCGGCGGGGCAAGAGCGATGGGTCGTCGTCGGGGCGGAGTTTCAGCAAATCAGCGGCGTGTTGCCGCTCGCCGAGCAAAAGTCCCCTGCACAGGCTGATTCGCAAATGAAGGTGATGGTGGGGATGACGTCACTCAGCATAGTGACTAACGACAAAATGGATGAATGACATGTTACCTAAACAACGCGTCGCCTGGGTAGAAGGCATGTTGATGGAACCGCAGCACTTCCAGCAGCAGGAACGTTTTTTCGAGCACTTGATTGAAGCGCGCTTGCGCAGCGTCGAAACCTTCACCTGGGGGTTCCTGACGCTGGAGATCGACAATGGGCTATTGGAACAGGGCAAGTTTGCGCTGAAGAAAGCCAAGGGCGTTTTCCCCGACGGCACGGCGTTCAGCATGCCTGAGGATATTCCGCTGCCGCCGCCGCTGATGCTGGGAGAAGGCTGCCAGGGGAAAGTGGTGTGCCTGTCCGTGCTGATGGACATCGCCGGCAATGCCCAGATCGATCTTATCCAGGATGCGCGGAAAAGCAGCCGTTTTCGCACCATGGACGCCGAGGTGCCGGATCGCAACCACGGCGTCAGCCTGGAAGGGACCCCGCGCGTGTGCACGATGCAGCTGGGGAGCCTGGTGACGCGGCTAAGCCTGGAGGATGCGGTCAGCAGCGCGGAAAGCGTGCTGCCGGTCGGTTTCGTGCGCGAGCTCACCAGCGATCGTCGGGTGCTGCTGGATGAGCGCGCCTTGCCGCCGATGCTGGATTTCCGCGCCATCGGCTGGCTGCCCGCGTTCACCACCGAGTTGCTTGGGCTGATCAGCCAACGTCTGGAGTCGGTGTTCCGCCCGGACGTGCACATGACGATCGGCGGGCTGTCCGAGCTGCTGGAGTTGCTGCTGCTGCAAACCCTGAGCGAATTCAATTTACGCATCAGCCAACTGTTGGCCAGCCCGCAGGTGCATCCTGAAACCCTGTTCGACACGCTGCTGAGCCTGTTGGGGCGGCTCAGCATCATTCCCGGTGGCGAGCGGCTCTGGGACCGGGCCGACTTGGTGTATCTGCACGATGAACCGCACAACTGCTATTTCCAGCTGTTCGCCTCGATTCGCCGCGCGCTGTCACTGGTGATCGAAGCGCCGGCGGTGGCGCTGCCGTTTATCGATCGCGGCGACAGCATCTACCTGTGCCCGAACGACTCGCAGCTGCGGCTGGAAAAACTGGTGTTTGCCGTCAGCTGCGGTTTATCCATCGAGCATCTGCGCTCGTATTTCCCCGCGCAGGTCAAACTGGGGCCGGTCGAGAAAATCATTCAGCTGATCGATCTTCAATTACCGGGCGCTCGCTTGTTGCCTATGGCTTCGCCGCCGCGGCACATACCGTATTACCCGAACAGCATCTATTTCGAGGTTGATCATGCCGACCCGATTTACAAGGAAATGATGGGCGGCTCGGCGATGGCGCTCAGCATCGTGGGTGATTTCCCGGACCTGCGTTTTGACGTCTGGGGATTAAGGCAAGGGAGGGTGGGATGAACGAATTCGAGAGAAAAATACGCGAGGCGATGGCGGTAACGCGCAACAACGCGAACCCGCGTCTCCCCACGTCCGGCTCGGTGGGCAAAACGACGGCGGAAATCGCCGCGCTGTCCTTCGGCGCGCGGGCGTTGGCCGCCAAGCTGCGGCCGGGCAGCGCCGGGGTGGCGGCGCCCACTGAACCCAAACCTTATGAAGCGGAAAGCGCCGCGCCGGAAAACGTCGAACCCGCGCCTGGCGACCGCCCGGCAGATGCGGCGTCGACCTCGAGCGGGTTGTTTGGCCGCGCCGCGCTGAGCAAGCCCGGCGTGATGATGGGCCACTGGGACAACCCGCTGATCGCCGCCGCCATTCCGGTATTGCTGCAGGTGGAGCGGGTGCGCGATCAGAAGCAGCTGAACCCGGCGGCGGTACGTGCGCAGATCGTGCGCGAGATCCAACAATTCCAACAGACGTTGCTGGCGGATCACATTGCGCCGGGCGATGTGGACAAGCTGGCCTATCTGCTGTGTTCCTATGTGGACGAGTGCTGCATGAGCACGCTGGAGTCCGGCGAACTGAACCTCAGCCTGCTGGTGGAGTTTTATCGCGATGCCTGGGGCGGGGAAAAATGCTTCGAGCACCTGCAAGACTATCTGGCCGCCTCGCCGCGCAACAAGGAGATCCTGGCGTTTTACGATCTGATCCTGTCGCTGGGGTTTGAGGGGCAGTTCCACGTGATGGAGCGCGGCGCGGTGCTGTTGGCCGACGTGCGCAATCGTCTCGACGGTTATCTGTACAGCCAAAATCCGACGCAGACGCTGGCCGATGCCGAACCGAGCAACGTGGTGCGCAAGCCAGGCCGCATCACGCCGCTCAAACTGCTGTGCTACGGCCTGGCGATAGCGCTGCTGGCGTATGCCTCGGCCGCCTGGTATCTGCATGACCAGTCCCGCGCGCTGCGCAATGCCATTCTGGCCTGGACGCCGCCGCAGCCGCGCAAAATCAACATCATGGAGACGCTGCCGCAGCCGTTGCCGCAAATCCTCAGCGAGGGCTGGTTGGAAGTACGCGCCGATCCGCGCGGCTGGCTGCTGATCTTCACCTCCGACGGCGCTTTCGCCACCGGGCAGTCGAAGCTGTCGGAAGAGTTTAAAAAGAAACGCAACATTGAGCGTTTGGGGGAAGCGCTGGCGCCGTGGCCGGGCGATCTGGAGGTGATCGGGCATACCGACAACAAACCGTATCGCAACACCTCCAGCAATTCCAACCTGAAACTCTCGGAAGCCCGCGCGCAGACGGTGGCCGACAAGCTGCGCGAATCGTTGGCCAACAGTAAATACAACCGCACCGTGACGTCGGTCGGTAAGGGCGATCAGGAGCCGCTGGACGACAATGCGACGGAAGAAGGGCGCCGCCGCAACCGCCGGGTGGACATCCTTTGGAAAATCGGCGAGAGGGAGATGGCTTCACCGTCTGCCACGTTGAATCAGGCAGGGGTAGCCGCCGAGGTCCCCGAGGATAACTAAGACATCCGTCGGCGTAGAGATAATAAGGAAATTATATGATACGTAGATCATTCATATTGGTGATTGCCTTGCTGCTGTGTGCGGTGGTGTGGTGGATTGGGCCGTTGATCGCCATCGGTACCTACCGCCCGCTGCTGTCGGTCTGGGTCAGAGGCATCATCATCGCCCTGATCCTGTGCTGGGCGCTGTGGCCGTTCGTGGCGACGTTTTTGTCCTGGGTGTTCCGCCACGCGCGGGCACCGGCCCCGGCTAAAAGAAAAACCGCCCAGCGAGATCGCGTGACTTCGCGTTTTCACGACGCCTTGCGCACCTTGCAATACGTCGGCACGTCGAAGCAGCGTACCCCCTGGCAGCGCTTCAAGTACCGCCTGACGCGTCGTTACATCAGCGAAAAACCCTGGTTTCTGGTCATCGGGCCGCCGGGCAGCGGCAAAACCTCGCTGATCGGCGAAAGCGGCGAACGTTTCTTGCTGGCCGAACACTACGGCCTGCAGCAGACGGTGGATATCGGGCCAACCCAGGATTGCAACTGGTGGCTGGCGGAGAATTCGGTGTATGTGGACACCTCCGGTGAATGGCTGCAGCTGAACGGCCTCGGCGAAGAAGGCGCCAGGGCGCGCGATACCCTGTTCAAACTGATCCGGCGCCATCGCCGCCATCCGGGTATCGACGGCATCATGCTGTGTCTGGATGCACGCTGGCTGCTGCACGCTTCGCTGACGGAAAGAAAGTCGGTCGCCGACGCGCTGCGCGTGCGTCTGCTGGAAATGGCCTCATGGTTCCGCAGCGAGCTGCCGGTCTATCTCACCATCAGCCACCTCGATCAGCTGGTCGGCGGCGAGACCTTCCTGTCCATGCTGGGCGACGACCTGTTGCAAAAAGGGATGGGGTTCAGCCTGAACCGGGCCGAACAGGGAGAAACCCCGTTCGAGCAGTATGAGGCCCTCTACCGGGAGATGGTGGCGCGCGTCAGCCATCATGTGCTCGAACTGCTGCACGATGCGCCGGACGGGCAAAACCGCCAACAGTTGCTGTTCTTCACCGAGTCGCTGGGATCGCTGGGCAACCCGCTGTATTCCCTCTTAGAGCAGATCTTCCCGCAAACGCCGGTGGGCTACGCCTGCCATTTGCAGCAGGTATGGCTGGGCAGCACCACCGCCTTGCCGCCGCAGGGCGCGATTTATAACGCGGAAGCGGCGGATATCTACGAAGCTCGCCCCACCGGGCGTATTTATCACCCTGAGCTGAATTACGCCAGACAGGAACGCGGGGTGCTGCAGCAGTCCTCTCACGCCAGGCCGCTCGGCAGCCGCATGAGCTCCCTGGGCCGCTATGTGCTGGTGCTCATTCTGCTGGCGGTCTCTTTTAACCTGCTGGCGATGCGTTACCTGTGGGAGAGCGATTACATCTCCTACATTGCGGCGCGCTTTGACGAAACGAAGCGCATCGTGCGCGAAATACCGGTCACTAACCGCGTCAGCGACGACGTCATTTCCGCGTACGAACAGCTGGGCTACATGAACGCGCAGCTGGGCGGCGAGGTTTCGCCGGTGCCGAATCCCTATTTCGAGCACAAGCTGATCAACAGCGCGGCGCAAAAGACCTATCAGCGCCATTTGCTGCAGATCTTCTGGCCGGCGGTGGAAAACTATATCGCGGACGAACTCAAGAATGACGTTTCGGCGTCCAACAAGGACGTCTACGGCACGCTGAAAGTGTATCTGATGATGGGCGAGCCCTCGCACCGCTCCGCCGAGGCGCTGGTCGACTGGTTCATGACGCGCTGGGATAGCTTCATGCCGCAAGGCTACACCGATATGAACAAAGGCATTTTCGCTTACCACCTGCGGGAAATGTTCTCTCTGCCGAATGCGCCGGTCATGAAAATGAACGGTGACTTGCTGCGCCTGGCGCGGGTGAAAGCGATGAATATTCCGATGCAGGTTAGGGTGGTGCGCCGCATCGAAGAGAAACCGCTGCCGGCGGCGATCAACGATATTTCGCTGGCCGATGCCGCAGGGCCGAACGTGTCATTGATGCTGCGCCGCAAGAGCCAGGCGACGGTCACCGATACCGCCGTGCCGGGGTTCTATACCCGCGCCAGCTATCGCGATGTTTTCCTGGCACAGCTCGATGACGCCGCCAAAGACATGATCGAAGAAGAGTCCTGGGTGCTGCGCGACAGCGCGGAAGGGAAAAACGCGGTGAATTCGTTGGCCTCGGCGCAGAAGCTGGCCGACGAGGCGAGAAAGCTTTACCTCATCGAGTATGCCGATAAATGGGATGCCTTTATGCGCGACGTGCGCGCCCGGCCGGTCAACGGGCTGGAGGATGCGGCGATATTGGCGCGCCAGCTGTCCGATCCTTCTTCTCCGCTGGCCAACCTGGTGCGTTTCGCCGCGCGTGAAACCAGCATGACCGGCACCAACCAGGGCGATGCGGCGAGCTGGTTCGATCGCCAGCGCAATCGTATTGAACAGCAACGGCGTGACATCCTCGGCGAGATTTCCGGCGAGCGCGCGCGTTTTCGTCTCACGCCGGAACGCGCGGTGGAAGACCGTTTTGAGCTGCTTCGCCGCCTGGGGTATCAGCTGTTGCAGACCACCAACGCCAGCAACGATCCGCTGAGCCGCAGTTTCGAAGCGCTGTACAGCCAGCTGACCACGCTCTCCACCTCATTGCGCGGTGGCCAGGTGGTGCCCGCCGGCGGCACGCTGAAGCGGCTGCAGCTGGATGCGGCGCGTCAGCCGGAACCGGTGCGCAGCGTCATGATGGATCTGTTGCAGGTCGGAGACAGCCAAACGATCCAGCAGAGCCAGAAGAACCTGAGCAAAGGGGCTTCGTCGCTGGCTTCCGGATTATGCAAAGGCAGCATCAGCGGACGCTATCCGTTCTCGCGCAACGCCAGAGCGGAGGTCGGCATCGAGGACTTCTCGCGCATGTTTGGGCAGAACGGCGCCATGCAGCAGTTCTTCGATGAAAACCTGGCCGCTTACGTGGATGTCAATGCGCAGAAATGGAATGCCAAACCGGGGTCTGAAGGGATCGTCAATGCGAGCACGCTGGGCGCGTTTGAGAATGCCCGCTTGATTCGCGACACCTTCTTCACCGCTGGCGACAAACTCTCGTTTTCCATGTTCATCAGGCCGCTGTCCCTGACGCCGACCATCACGGAAGCGACCCTGGACATCGATGGGCAGGTGATTAACTACAGCCATGGTTTTAGTCAGCCCACGCGTATCGATTGGCCCGGCCCGAAAGGCGGCAGCTATGTTCGGCTGACCTTCCGCACCGGCACCGGCCAGATCCAGGTCGCCAGTTTCGACGGGCCTTGGGCCTTATTCCGGATGTTCGATGCCAGCAATCCCGTGCCGCTTTCCAGCGACAGGCGAGAGCTGACGATGTCGATGTCGTCGGTGGTGGGCGTACTCAAACTGGAATTGCGCTCGACGATGAAAGATTTCCCACTTTGGTCACGGGCGTTGCGAGGATTCTCATGCCCGAAAGCGATGTAAACACAACCGTAAAGAGGTGATAAACATGTTAGATCCAGCCAAAATTTTAGAAACCATGAAGGCCGGCGGCAATTTGGGCACCAACTCCCAATCGTCGCTGAGCCAGCCGTTTATGCAAGGCGTCAGCAATATTCAAATGTCGGGGCCGGATGCGGCCAAGTCGGTCATGAGTAACGTGACAAAATCTTGCGATGATATGTTCGGCAATATGAAGGGCATTTTTAATGGGCTGCAGTCGAATGTGAACGCACACCAAAAAATGCAAACGGGCGAACAGCCGAAAGATTTTAATGTTTCTATGGACGATCTTCGCCCGGCGATTGCGAAAGGGTTCCCGCATGAAATGGCGGACTTCTTTTCCAAAGTGCCGAAACTGTAATCTGCGACTCGGTGGGTAATTTACCGGGGGGCCGAAATGCCCCCTGGTATTCACAAGGAGAAGTGAGATGATCAACGAATGGATGTTAAAAAATGCCAATAAACGCATGGGCTTTTTTATTGTGGTGATCCCCAGCCTGTTTTTTTGGATGATGGTTTTTCTGACCTTTTATCTTTTTTGATTCTTTGAGGTAAAAAAAAGCACCCGCTAAGGTGCTTAAAGTGAAACGAATTAAAAAAATAGGAAGGGATGAAAATGCGTTATTACAGTTTTGAAATGATCTGCAATCCGCTGGAGATCAGCGCATCGACGGCCAGACCAATACCTTTACCGATGGTGCCGACAACGGTTTTGGCATCCGGGTTAACACCGGCAATCGCGGAAATGGTATCAATACCGGTTCCCACTGCACTGCCAATCAGTGTCCCTACGTCACCAAAAAAACCAGCACCGTTCACTTGTTCAATTTCAATTGCGGATAATTCTTTCATGATTGAAACTCCTTTTTCAGTTAGCCATTTACTTCAGGCAATTTCATTATTGCAAATCAGGTCTTTTTTTCAACAGAAGTATTACTGTTTTTTATACTATTCTGTTGTTTGTTATTTTAATTTTGTATCGTTAGAGTATATATTGCCGAAGCCTGATTTTCGTCTCCCCGTTCGTGCTGAATGAGGGATGCCGGTTTTAATTTTCAATCTGAATGACCTATATTCTAAGGGGAATTTATGAAGGTTTTGACGACACCGGAAAGGCCTTTCCGCTATGAAGATCTGGCGGAAAAAATTGTCACCGAGGCCAGAAGCCGCTTGGGCTGCGCTGCCCTGCGGTTTTTAGACTGCCTGATCCAGGGGTATGGCCCGCCGGTGATTGTCTTTGATATCTATAATAATCACGGTAAGTTGCAAACGGTCAAACTGATTCTCCCCATCGGAAGTCATAAGCAGTTAAAAAAAGATCACCTCGGGCTGATCGCCTGCCTGGAGGCTAAAAAACTGGAGAGGTTAAAAAAGATATAAACCATGTTCCGCGTCGGCAAGGCCGATTGCGTTCCTCTTGTTTTTCGCCACACCGCTGAATAATCTCTGTCCCTGCCTGGATTCTCTTATATCCGCGGACGATGCGTTCGCCTTTTTCAACCCATCAACGCATTTTTTTTGGAATCACTTATCGTCATAAAGTGTAGCTTTTCTTTATGCATTTTTTTTACAATAGGATTAATATGGTTATAGAGGGTTTTTTAATATGGCCTGCCAGGATGACGGCGCATCTCGAGATAAAGCATTATCCCGCCTTTCTTCTAAGTAAAGTCCTAATACATAATCGGATGCTCTTAACAATCAATACAGAGCCGTGTTATGTTCTATATTATGTTTTTTTTCGATATTTATCTGGATATATTGCGCTCTTGGAGTAAAATTAACTTATCAGAGAAAATTCTTGGCACCGTATCACGGATGGCAATGATGTACTATAAATATAACTTACGGTAACCCATTACCTTGTAAAACGCGGTACTTCCCCGCGTCTTGCTTTTGTGTGCTCTCCAGGGCTGATAAGTTTATATCACTATATATAAAATATACTTTTTGCGAGGCGAAGACGTTTCCGCATCGCATATAACGCTTTTTTATTAAAAAGCATCTCAAAACTAAAAAATAATCACAGCAATCATATTGCAGTAAGGAGAGTGGGCAAGCGTAGTCAAAAGGGAGGTTTGTTAATGGAGCGCGTCAATATTGCTATCGTCGATCAAAATCAATTTTTCAAGCTTGGGTTGGGGCTCGCCTTGCAAGAGGGTTTTCTCCAGAATGGAGTCAAGGCCAAGATCACGGGAGAAGAACGGGCCAACATTATATTCCGGGCGCCGGATAAGCGGGTGTCCATCAATTTTTGCCATACCCAGCTTTTGCAGGGCAATTTTTCTTCTATTCCGCTCTATTTTTCAATACTGGAGCATAAAACGATTTTTCCAAAAATCCATTGCAATCTAGAGGCCGGAAGCATTACGCGCAAAGACGGCGTGGCGGCGATCGTGGATAAGGTCATGTTTTGCTATCGCAAGAAAAACAGTTTGGTTTCAAGCTATTGCCCGCGTTGCCGCACCCAGTTGACCTTTAGCGAAGGGAAGGTGTGCCGTCTGATTCATCTGGGATACTCGCAAAATCAAACTGCGATGCTGCTCGGCATCAGCCCGAAAACGGTCAGCATTCATAAACGCTCTGCGATGAGAAAACTGAATATCGATAACAATATTGAATTCTTGCGCTGGTTAAAAATGCACAGCGACTCTTGTTAATGGAGAGGGGGAAAGTGACGATCTGATTCGGTATTTTTACCGGCGCAGGCGGCGATCGTTCATGGTTGCCGCCTGGCATGGAATAGGTTTTATAGGGAGATAAAACATGGCTGATTTTGTAAGGGAAACGGTTTCCAAAAATCATTTCAAATTATTGCAGGACCTTTATGGCAGAGATCTGGGCGGGGAGCGTTTCCTGCACTGGAAGCATCTGCTCGATCCGCATTGTGGCGCGCCAAGGGAGAAGACGGGCATATTCTACAAGGATCGCGAGCGTTATCTCGGGATGTTCGTGTCAAGCTTTTATCCCTTTAAGATCAACGGGGTTAATGTCAATGTCAATATGCTTGGCGATCTTGGCATCCATCGTCAGGTAAAGTCCGCCACCGTATTGAAAGACTTTTTCCTGCAGGCCAGACGGTCGGACGTGGCGGCGGATATCTGCTTTTCCGATGACAGGAAGATCCGGGTTTACGAAAAAATATTTAGAAAGTATTTAACAACCAATACCCAAATCTATCCTTATGTCGAATTAACCTTAAAGCCTGACAAGTTTATGGCATTTCGTTTTGCTGAAAGTGGGCTCGCACAGCAGGCAAGCTTCATCAATAATTTAGGGCGGGAAAAAGATCGCCGCGCCTTTGAGTATATTGAAAAACACCCCCTGTACCATAAAATTCATTATATCAACAAAGGCAGCCACTACGCCGTGATTGGTTGTTCCCATGAATGTGCCGAACTTTTGGATATTTCCAACCCTTCCAGGGAGTGTTTTTCCTGGGCCATCGGTGTGTGTCGGCATCTGCATAGCCGTTGCAAGGTAATGATCCCCCTCGCTTTTTATAAGTCGGTTTGCGCTCAGGCGGCGGAGGTCATTTCAGAAAAACGCATCAACATGCTTATCGGCTATTACTCACAAAAGATAAGCGATCTGATGCCGAAAGAGGTTTGGGTATGCCGCATGGATCGCCGTTAAGCAGGGCTTGTGTATTCTAAATGGAGTGTTTGTCATGGAAGAAATTCCTGTATCACCCTACTCAAAAGTTTTTATCGATGAATATGATCGCCATCCTGAAGGCTGCAATTACAACGTATTGGTGCTGCAGCGAATTGAGGGCGCGCTGGATCCCATCCGGTTGCAAGCCGCGCTGAATGCGCTGGTGCAAGATCATGTTCTGCTGAACAGCCATATTCATGAACAGGATGGCGAGCTGTATTGGCGCCGCAATGACGCAATCCATCCGTTGCAGCATTACACGGACCGCACGCTGCTGACGCAAGTGATTCGCCGGCCCTTCGATATTTACAGCGGGCCGCTTTATCGCTGGGCGCTATTCACCGAGGGGGAGCGGCGTTATACCTTGGCGTTGGTCGGCCACCATCTGGTGATTGACGGCGCCTCTTCCGACGAGTTTTTCTCCCTGGTGAGCCAGTACTATCGCCAACAACGGCTGGCGATGCGCGTCGAGGCGGCCGAGATCGCCGCCGTTAACCGGCAACTGCAGCAGGAGGTGAAGCAACTGGCCGCCGATGGGGCGCTGGCGCATTGGCGCGCCGAAGCGGAAAGTTTGGGCGCGCTCGAGGTGCCGTTTGAGCGAAGCGGCGCCGGCCGTGAAGACGAAGCGGGCGAGCTGCGCTTCCACTTTCCCAAAGCGCAATGGAAAGCGCTGAAACAGGCCTCGGGGATTCGGCGAGTGAATGATTTCCTGGCGTTGCTGGTGCTGTGGGGCATCTTGATGGCGCGCAGTGGCAATCAGGAAACGGTCTACATCAGCTATCCGGTGTCGATAAAGAAGGGGCAAAAATTTGCGCTCGGCGGCCATGTGAACACCAGCGTGTTGCCCCTCTCTTTGCGTGACGGCGCGAGTTTTTCCGACGTGTATCGACGGGCGCTGGCATTTATTACCGCCGCGCCGCCGCAGTCGCGCCAACGTTTTAACCAACTGCCCACGCAAGAGGTGGTGCGGGCGTTGGGGATCCGCGCGTTACCGATCTCCTTTGCCCAAACCAACTTGCGCGATGCGGCATTGCCGCTGGCCGATTGCGCCACCTGGCCGCTATTCGAAGCCAATCACGATATGGCCAGCGCGGCGCTCTCGCTGGAATACGAAGACCGGGCCGATATTGATGCGTTGCAGTTCCGGTTGCGCTTTCGCCAGGGCATGTTTGACGAGGAAGACATGCGCGACTGCGCGGCGCATTTTACTCGCCTGATGCAACAGGCGATGAGCGCGCCTGACGCCCCGTTAAGCCACATGGCCTTCTATCCCGCCGCCGACAGGTCGCCGCCGGATAATGAAAGTCTCCCGCTGCCAGGGGAGACCCTCAGCGCCCGCTTTGAAGCGATCGCGCAACGCTATCCGGAAAACATCGCGCTGGAGTATGAGGGGCTGCGCGTCAGCTACCGTGAGTTGAACGGCATGGCGAACAGCCTGGCGCGCGAGATCGTGCTTCGCTATGCGTCGCTGACCGGGACCGAGCCCCAGGCCGACACGCCGATCGCGCTGTACAGCGAGAAAAGTCTGGAAATGGTCGTAGCGCTGCTGGCGGTGCTGAAAACCGGCGCGGCCTATGTGCCAATCTCCTGCCATTATCCCCAGGCGCGCATTCAACATATTCTTGAGGAAACGCGGGCGGCCTTGGTGATTGCCGGGCCGTCTATGCAGACGGCGGCGGAAGCGTTGGCGGCGATGATGCCGCATCCCCAGGCCGTGCTGACATTGGGCGACCTGAGCCGCCTGCCGCATGAACGGCATAATCTGCCGGTGGTCACCGCCGCCGAACGGCTTGGCGCGATCATTTATACCTCGGGATCGACGGGAGTGCCGAAAGGCGTGATGCTCGAGCAACAGGCGATGTGCGGGTTGGCGACCGCGTCCGGCATCGCGATTACGCCCGAAGATGTCTTGTTGTTCCTGTCCAGCCCGGCGTTCGACGCGGCGACGTTCGAAGTATGGGGCGCCTTGCTCAACGGCGCCAAACTGGTGGTTATCCGCGACACGGAAGATATCGCCGGCGATGTGCCGCAGCTGGAAGCGCTGCTGCGTCGGCAGCAGGTGTCGATTCTCTGGGCCACGCGCAGCCTGTTCGATCACCTTTATCTCAGCAATGCGGAGCTGTTTGCCGGGCTGCGCTGTCTGCTGGTGGGCGGAGAGGCGCTGACCGCCACGCTGATGCAGCGCCTGGTGCGACAAGCTCGCCGTCCGCAACAGGTGATCAATGGCTATGGCCCCACCGAATGCACCACGTTCACCACGATGTACGCTATCGCTCCAGACGAAGCGCGCAGCAGCATCCCCATCGGCAGAGCGATACCGGGGCGCGAGCTCTATGTGCTGGATCGCTGGCTGCAGCCGCTGCCGCCGGGTTTGGCCGGCGAATTGTATATCGGCGGTTCAGCGCTGGCGCGCGGCTATCTCAACCAGCCGCAGCAAACCCAGGCGAGTTTTATCGAATTGAATGGCCGGCGCTTATATAAAACCGGCGATCGGGTGCGTTGGCTGCGCGACGGCAACCTGGAATATCTCGGCAGAAATGATTGCCAGGTGAAAATTCGCGGATTCAGGATTGAACTCAGCGAGATAGAAAATGCGATCAATGCCCTGGATGGCGTCGAAAAATGTGTCGTGGTGGATGTCGCCCATCGCGACAGCAAGCGCCTTGCCGCTTATTTGCTGATGGCGCGGGGCGTGGCCTTGGATCCTGCCGAGCTGCGCGCCCGACTTGAGCGCGGTTTGCCGGATTATATGGTGCCGTCCAGCTATGTCGAGATCGAGGAGATCCCGCTGACGGTTAACGGCAAGTTGGATCGCTCGGCCTTGCCTGCGCCGCAATTCGCGCAAAACGAGCGTTATGCCGCGCCGGAGAACCCGCTGGAGGCGCTGATTTGCTCCCTGTGGTCGAGCATTCTTGGCGTGGAGACCGTGGGTATCGACGACGACTTTTTCCGATTGGGCGGCGATTCGATCCAAAGCATTGTGTTCACCAGCGAATTGAGCAAGTCGGGTTACCACAGCAACTCGCGTGCGGTGTTCGAAACCAGAAATGCGCGGGCTCTGGCCCAGCGCATTCTGCGGCAGCAAGACGCGGTTACCGCGCTCAATGAACAGGGCGAGCTGCAGGGCGAATTCGAGCTGCTGCCGATTCAGCGCTGGTACCGTGAGCTGGCGCCGAACCGCGGCGCCTTCTTCAACCAGACTTTTTTGGTGCGGGTACCGCCGATGTCCGCCGAACAGGTCGCCGATCTGGTGGCCGCGCTGGCGGATCAGCATGACATGCTGCGCGCGCGTTTTAGCGTCGACGACGCCGGCGCCATCGTGGCGCAGCGCTACCTGTCAGCGGCCGACGGCGGCCCTTCATGGGGCTACTATGACCTGGCGCTTTGTCGCCAAAGCCGCGCCGAGCTGCTGCGTCAATGGCAATCGGGGTTTGATCCGGCGGCAGGGCCGATGTGCCGCTTCGTTTATATCTTTGACAGCCGCGCCCCCGGCTACGCGCTGATGTTCTGCGCGTTTCATCATCTGATCGTCGATGTGGTTTCCTGGCGCATCATCGTCAGCGACCTGCAGCGGTTGCATCAGGGGGGATCGCTGCCGGCAAAAGGCACCAGTTACCGTCAATGGGGAGAACGGTTAAGGCAATACGCGGCAACCCGGCAAGACCAATGCGCTTACTGGCTGGCGATGGTCGCCGGGCAGCCCGATTACGCCCGGCTTGGCGGCGAGGTGCCGGCCCCCGAATTTTGCCGCTTCGAGTGCGATGTGGCGTTGACCGCGCTGCTGATGGACGGTTGTCATCAGGCCTACAACACCTCGGTGCGCGAAGTGCTGTTAGCGGCCCTGGCGCCGGCGCTGCAGGCATGGCACGGCAGTGCGGACAGTTACCTCACGCTGGAGCACCATGGCCGCGATATCAATGACGATAAGATCCGGCTTGAGGGCACCGTCGGCTGGTTCACCGCCTTGATGCCTTTGCGCATTACCGCGCACGAGTGCCAAAAAACCACGCTGCGCGCCATCAAGGACAGGCTGAGAAAGATGCCTGACCACGGTATCGGTTATTCGGCGCTGAAATACGCTTCAGCGCCGGGCGATGAGGTGACGGCTTGTCTGCGGCGCCACCGCCTGCCGGCCATTTCGTTCAATTATCTCGGGGTGTTCAACGAGCAGGCCGACGACGCGTTATGGGCCTTGATCGACCAAACGGCAGATTTGGAAAATGGCGCGATGCCGGTCAGCGGCAACGTATTGGATCTGGTGCTTTATGTTCACGACGATCGCTTGAGCATCGTCATGTCAGGTTTGCTGCCGCATGAAACGCTGTCGCGGATCGGTTCGCATTATGTCGACAGCCTGTCGGCGCTGGTCGAGCACTGTTGCCACGAGGCCAGCAACGGCGTTTGTCTCGCCAGCCCGGGGGACTTCCCCCATGCCGACGTTAGCCTCGCCGAATTGGATCGCTGGCAGCAAAAGCATCGCCTCGCCGCCGTTTTCGAAGCTACGGTTACCCAGCGAGAGTTGATGTATTTCAACCGACTTAACCGCGAATATCAGATTGATCAGGCGGTTTATGAGATCGCGGGGCCGTTGCAGCCCGAGGTGTTGGATCGGACGTGGGCGCTGGCGCTGCAGCGGTTTGAAATGCTGCGCGCCGGATTCGACGATCAAACCCGCCGCGGCCGGCCCAACGTCTTTGTCTGCGAGACGCTGCAGGCGCCGATCGCGATGGACGATTGGTCGGATGCCGCGCCAGGCTCTCTGGAGGAACGGATGGAGGCACTGCTGGCCCGGGAGCGGGAAACCGCGTTTGAGCTGGATGCGCCGCCGTTGATTCGCTGGCGCCTCATCAGGTTGCATGCGGACGAGCACTATCTGGTGCAGACCTTTAACCATATTTTGTTTGATGGTTGGTCGCTGGGGGTGTTGTTCGGCCAGTGGTTCAACGATTACCTCGCCCTGTCGGCGGGCAGGGTGCCGACGCCGGAGATTAACCGATTCGAACCTTTCGCCGCCCATGTGCGCACGCACGGCAATGACCCCGAGGCGCGGGCCTTCTGGGCAGACTATCTGCGGGATGCGCCGGTCAATCAACGCTTGCCGCTGTCTGCCGCACCGCCGCTCGTACCGCAGGGGCGCCGGATGCGTCAGCATGGCGACGAATTCTCCAGCGCGCAGATGGCGCGCCTCACCGCGTTTTGTCGGCGGCAGGGGATCACGGTCAACCAACTGACGCAGCTGGCCTGGATGCTGGCGCTGGCCGAGGCGCTGGCTTGCGATGATATCGCCATCGGCACGACCATGAGCGAGCGCCCGGCCGACATTGAGCAGGTGCAGACGCTGTTTGGCCTGTGTGTCGCAAGCCCGGTGCTGCGGCTGCAGGCGATTCGCCGCCGCCCCCTGTATGACCTGCTGGATGACATCGCGGATTCACAAACCTCCAGGCAGAAATACGCCTTTTCCGAACTGAATCGATACGACGAGAATTGGGTGCCCACCTCGCCGTTCGGCAGCCTGTTCGTGTTTGAAAATATGCCGAAACCGGCGGTGGATCCGCGGCTGCCGTTTCAGTGCCGCGTGATGGATATCGTCAGCGGCAGCAATCACCAAACGGTGCTGTGCCTGTTCCCCGAGGCGGAACGGCTCGCCATTTCACTGTTTTATGATTCTCACGAGATCGCTCGGGAAAACATCGTCGAATTGGGCCGACGTTTTCTGATTATTGCGCTCGCGATCGCCAATCTCCCGCCCGACAGCGACATCTGCGCTGAGGACGGGATTATCCAGGCTGAGGAGGCATGATATGTGGCTGGCCATCGACGGCAAAATAAAGTACCGGGCGATCGTGAGCGATCTTGACGGCACCTTGCTCGATCCGTCCGGGAATCTATCCGATGTGACGGTGGAAACGCTCAACATTTTACAGCGTCGTGGGCTGGAAATCGTCATTGCAACGGGGCGCTGCGACGCGGATGCGCGCGGGATCGTGGACGGGCTGGGGTTCTCGCCGGTGATCGTTTCTTGCAACGGCGCGATGGTCAACATCGAAGGGCAGGCCGTGGCGGATAGAAGCTATTTTTTGCCCGCAGAGCTGCAAACCGGGCTGATCGATTTTTTATTCGCCAGCCCGTTCCACGTGACCCTGTTCACCCGAGAGGGCTGGATGATGGCCGAAGAGAACCCGCATTTTTCTGACTACGTCAAAACGTCGGGCGTGGCCTGCCGCTATGTCGAGCCTGAGGCCATGAAGCGGCAGCGGATATTGAAAGTGCTGGTGCATGGCGACGCGGCGCCGATCGAGACGCTCTTTGACCAGGTCAACCAGGCCTTCGGCAAAACGCTGTCCATCTGTAAGTCCTCCACGGAAACGATAGACATCATGGATAAGCATATTTCCAAGGCCAGAAGCGTGGCCGACTATTTGAATTCCAAACAGATAGCGATGCGCGATTGCCTCTCTTTCGGCGATGCGATGAACGATCTGGACATGCTGCGCTGGGCCGGCACGGGCGTGGTCATGGGCAATGCCATGAGTGAATTGAAACGCGCGCTGCCGTTGAATCCGGTGGCGTTGCCCAACAGCCGCAATGGCGTCGCCGACTATCTCTGTCGTGAATTCGGTCTGTTCTGACGTTTTCACCGGGCGAGGTTTATTGGCAGACAAAAGGAGGTGAACGAAGAGTGAGGGTTTCATTTTCTCAATACGGAACACTTTAGATTAATGCAAAGGAGCGAGTATGAAAGAACTGACTGAAGTAGAAGTTATGGCGGTATCCGGCGCGGGCATCGCTTCCGACGCCGGCAAAATCCTGGGTACGGGCATTGGCGCCATCGTGGATGCCGGCACCGGTCTTTTCGGTATCCATGCGGATGCGTCAAACGCCGGCGCAAAACTCGGTGAAGGCATTGGCGCCGTCATCGATGCCGGGATTAGCGCGTTCTCGCAGTTGTTTGGCCGCAAATCCTCTTGAGCCTCTAAGGAAAAGTGCCCGCAAGGGCACTTTTAAGTCAACCGTGAGCGCGGTACAGGGAACGGGGCGGGAGGATGAATGGCAAATAAAATCATGCTGATTATGGTTATCAATCTTTTTGTGGCGCTGGCATTGGCGGTGTTTAACGTCATCTATATCCAAAAGAAGATGGATATCCGCTACCCCAGCGACGCCACCCCCTTTCAGGTTGCGGAGAAAGCGCAGGCCAGAATCCTGTCCATGAGACAGACCGCGGTGTTTTTAAACAACAATCCCGTGGTGGCGTTTACGTTGGAAATTACTGCCAAGCGCAGACAGTTCACCCTGACGGATCATCGCGAGGTCGTGCTCTACGTCGCCATGAGTCGTTATAAGGAGAACAACATTTATAGCGTGCTGGTGGGGGAAAACGAGAAAGAGGTGATGTTCGAAAAAGACAGCTTCGGCTACCCGATATTATTTCATCACGCCTCGTGAGGCTGTTGATGCCCGTTTGCCGCCGCGCCGGCCTGAGAGGGCGGGGCAACGTCAACTATCGTGGGGGAAAAATGTTAAAGATCTCCGCTTATATTACCTTGATTTGGCTGGCTTTGGCCGTCTGCCGGTACGCCGCGGCCAAGGAGGAAGACACCTGCTTCGCCGATGAGCACCCAGCATTACAGACGGTGATCCCTTGCTATAACCAGCAACTGGCCACGCTGCCCCTGTCATTTTCATTAAAAAGCGTGGAGAGCGGTCAAGACACGGAAATTCGTCATTATCGGCTGATGTCGCAATCCTGGTCGCCGCAAGACGCGATCCGGCCGACGCAGTGGTGGCACGACGTGGACATTTATATTCCCAACGGGGCATTCACCGGTAAAGCGTTGCTGGTGATGAGCGAAGACTGCGCGTGCAGCGCCGCCGGCCCGGGAACGTCGGGCAATCAAAAACCGGCCTTTTCCGCCGAGGCGCTGGCGGCGCAGAGCAAAACGGTGGTGGTGGTGGTCAATCGGCTGCCTTACCCGTACCTGGAATACCAAAATGAGGGACGGCGCCGCTCAGGGGCGGAAAGCCGGGCCAGAGGATGGCGATTGTTCCTGGATGATGCCGATGAATATTTGATGATGCCGCTCCATATCCCGATGACGGCGGCGTTGTCGCAAACCATGACGTTGGCGCAGCGCGAATTGCGCCAGTGGGGGATAGACAAATTTATCGTCGCGGGCGTGTCTGAAGGAGGAACCACGGCCATGTTGACGGCGCTTTCAGATGAGCGCATCGATGCCGTGGCCGCCATTTTCCCTGACGGGATCGCGGCGCGGCAGGTGATGAAGCATACCTATCGCACGTATGGCGGGCGTTGGCCTTTGGCATTTCACCCTTATTACCAACTGGGCATCGATCGGCGCATAGAGACCCCGGCGTTTGACAAGCTGATGCAGATTGAAGATCCCATCGAATACCCCCCTCTGGCCGAGCGCGGGCGGCCTCCGGCGCCGAAGTATTTCATCGTCGCCGGCGGCGACGAACGTTATCCACCCGACAGCACGCGGTTTTATTTGAATAAGCTGCCGGGGGAGGTCTCGATGCGAGCCATAGCCGGCGACGAACGTACGGTACCCGAACGCGCGGTTCTGGCCCTGGTCAACCGTCGTCAGCGTGATATTGCGCTACCGACGATCGAGGTGCAGAGCAACGGCTCAGAGACGGCGCAGCGCACGCTGCGCTTTTCCGAGCCGCCGATCAGGGTGTTGCGCTGGACTGCGCATAACCGCACGGCCCGAGATTTTCGCTACTCGTGCGGCGTGCGTTATACCTCGGTGCCGCTGGAGGCGAACCGCGGCGAATTTCGGCTGAACGCCCCTGCACAGGGTTGGGAGGCCACCTTTATCGAAGCCGAGTTTAGCGACGGGTATGTCGCGACCTCGCCGGTATTTATCACCCCTGACGATCGCTACCCGATCGTCGCACCGGCGGGCGATGGCCTGGCGTGTGAAACCTTACCGGGCCGAGGGCTGGGGGAGGATTATCGCCATGACGATTAATCCCGCTGAAAATAAGACGGAGAAGCGTTTGTTATGAATTGAGCATCAAGAGAACGCGGCCACATCGCTGAATTAACCTGCGCCGGAAGGGAATCGCTGATGATCGAGGGCGGTTCCCTTCCCGCAGCATGATTACGCTGATTTTATTGTCGGCGTTTTCTTATTTAAGAGAAAGCACGCCCCCATGTTTTACCGCTTCTGAACGCCTAACTTTCGCTGCATCCTCTGGTTTCTCCGTCGGCTCGTCATTTCCCCTTGCAAGAATAAAAAACCTCTCCGGTTATTCGCGCTCGAGCGGTGTCTTTCATATTTTTGACGATTAATCCTTGCGCGCATTCATTGAAGGGGGAATGAGTGGATTATCTTGTGGGTGGTGTGTGAAGTACGCTGATAAACCTTTCCTTTTCGGCCAGATGAATGAATCAAGAAACGCCTTTTTTTTGGTTTTTTTAAAATAAAAATAAGAATGATGCCAATTCAATTCGGGGTAATTATCTTTTCTCATCTTTACATTGATTTTATGTATTGCTAAAGAGGGAAAGCCAAGCATAATTAACTGTGAAAGGGGCGGAGCTCCTATTCGCCTTATCACGGATTAGCCGTGGTAGGGATATTTTAAAGTTTGTCCAATCAAAAGGAGAAGTACCCATGATGGAAAAAAAAGTGATTATGTTGGCATTGGTTGCGGCGAGTTTTTCGAGTGCTTTGCCGGCCCTGGCGGCGGACGGGCAGGTTAATTTTACCGGGAATATTGTTGATGCCGCGTGCAAGGTCACAAATGACTTGAGTAATCCATTAAATGTTGTTCTGGGCGATGTGGCCCGAACGGCATTTGCGGGTGGCAAGGGATCCACGTCCTCGGCGACTAAATTTACGCTGGAAGTGACGGATTGTCCGGATACGGTAAAAAGCGCCACCGTTAAGTTCGACGGCGCGGCCGATAATGGTGACAGCAACGTATTGCAGCTGACCCAGGAAACGGATGTCGCCACGGGCGTAGGCATCCAGCTGTCTGATATTTCTAACAATGTTCTTCCGCTTTACACGGCCTCAACGGCCTATCCGCTGGCTTCCGGCAGCGGCGTGAAAAACAATCTTGATTTTACCGCGCGTTATATTTCCACGCTTGCAGATGTGACTGCCGGTAAAGCCAATAGCGTCGCGACCTTCACGCTGAATTACAACTGATAATATTTTCTTGCCCGCTGGTTTCCAGCGGGCCGTATTGCCTCGGAGATAATATTATGCGGTTTAATCGCTGCAGTGCCCTAATGGGATTAATTTTATTATTATTTTTTTCTACGGCGCAGGCCGGTGTGGTTGTCGGCGGAACGCGAGTAATTTTTAACGGTGAAAAAAAAGAAGCTTCAATCAGCGTCGACAACCCGGACAACGAACCCTATTTAATTCAGTCCTGGCTGGATAATCAACAGAGCGGCGTGGATAAGATAGCCTTTATCATTACGCCGCCTTTATTTCGGCTGGATGGGCATCAGGAGAATATGCTGCGTATCGTCCGCGTCGGCGATGACTTGCCGCAGGATAAAGAGAGTTTGTATTGGATGAATATAAAGTCCATTCCCTCGACAGAACACATGGGTAAGTCGAACACCTTGCAAATTGCGGTAAAAACGCGCCTCAAACTGATTTATCGTCCTGCGGCGCTGCTCAAACAGGTTCCCGAGGATGTGACCCAACGGTTGACGTGGCAGCGCGTCGGCAAGGAATTAAAACTCACCAATCCCACGCCGTATTATATGAATTTTCATTATGTTCGCATTGGCGGGCGCGAAATGAAAGAGGTGACTTATATCGCGCCGATGAGCAGTGAAATGTTTTCATTACCGGTTTCAGGCGCGTCGTCGGTCAGTTGGAAATTAATTAACGACTACGGCGGCACCGGCAAGGAGCATCAGTCAGGTATTTAACCGCCAGGGGATGGGCGGCGGAAGGGAATAACGAATTCAATAATGGAGCTAATGAATGATAACTCGTCAGCGTAGAGCAGCGAAGCGGGATGCTTGGCTGAAGCGCATCGTCTTATTCACGGCAACCACGGCGGTATGCGGCAACATGCCCAACCCCGCCTTTTCCCGTGACTATTTCAATCCAGCGTTGCTGGAAACGGGGCGGTCGGGCCAACAGCATATTGACCTGTCGATGTTTGAAAACGGCAACCAGGTGCCCGGCAAGTATCGGGTGGATATTTGGGTGAATGACATGCTGATGGAAACGCGTGAGGTGCGGTTTGTCATCAAGCCCGGCGGCGGCGATAAAGCCGGCCTGCAGCCCTGCCTGACGGGAGAAGATTTACAACGGCTCGGCGTGAAGATCGAGCGGTTTCCCGCATTGAACCGCGCAGAAGAGTGCGCGAATTTGGCCGCCATCCCGCAGGCCTCGGCGCAATTTCAATTTAACCGCCAGCGGTTGGTGCTGAGCATCCCTCAGGCGGCGTTGGAAAATCGGGTACGCGGCTATGTGCCGCCCGAACTGTGGGATGAAGGGATGCCGGCGATGCTGCTCAACTACGGTTTCACCGGCAGCAACAGCAAGGGGCGCGACCGTTTTACCCAGAGCGCGAGCAGCTACTACCTCAACCTGCGGCCGGGTTTCAATCTGGGCGCCTGGCGGGTGCGGAATTACACCACCTGGAGTTACAACAGCGGCGGCGGCGGGCGTCAGTCTGAAGATCGCTGGGATACCGTCTATACCTACGCCCAGCGCAATATCATCAGCCTGAAGAGCTTGCTCACGCTGGGTGAAAGCAGCACTCCGTCCGATGTGTTTGACAGCGTGTCGTTTCGCGGCGCGCAGCTGGCCTCCGATGACGATATGTTGCCGGAAAGCCTGCGCGGCTATGCGCCGGTGGTGCGCGGCATCGCACGCAGCAACGCGCAGGTGGTCATTCGCCAAAACGGTTATGTCATCTACCAGAGTTACGTCGCGCCGGGCGCGTTCGAGATTTCTGACATGTATCCGACCGGCGGCAGCGGCGATTTGGACGTGACCATCAAAGAGGCGGACGGCAGCGAACAGCATATGACCGTGCCTTTTGCCAGCTTGCCGGTATTGCAACGCGAAGGACGCCTGAAATACGCGCTGACGTCCGGTCAATACCGCACCTACGATCACAGCGTGGAGAAAAAGGTTTTCTCGCAGGGCAGCCTGATTTATGGCTTGCCGGCCGGCTTTACCCTCTATGGCGGCGGACAATTCGCCGGCCCGTATCAATCCTTGGCCTTGGGGGTGGGTAAAAACCTGGGCGAGTTCGGTGCCCTGTCGGTGGACGCGACTCAGGCCTGGGCGAAACAGGAACATCAGCCGAAAAGCGACGGCCAGTCATGGCGGGTGCGCTACAGCAAAAACATCGTAGCGACCGGCACGAACTTTGCCATTGCCGGCTACCGCTATTCGACCAGCGGCTATTATGGGCTGCAGGAAGTGCTGGACACCTACCGCAGCGGCAATCGCTATGCCCTGACTGACCGCCGTAAGAATCGCGCCGAGATCACGCTCAACCAGAATTTATGGGAGGGAGCCGGTTCGCTTTCCCTCAGCGCGGTCAGCGAAGATTACTGGAATTCCGAGCGCAACATGCAATCGCTGAGCGCGGGTTACAACAATAGCTGGAATGGCATCAGTTACGGTTTTAACTACAGCTATAACCGTAATTCACAGGCGATTTACGGTGACTCAGACCGGGGGCAACGGCGTATTTACGATCGTGACCAACTGTTTGCCTTCAATATCAGCGTGCCATTGGAAAAATGGCTGAGCAACACCTACGCCACCTATAGCCTCAATACCAGCCAAAAAGGCAATACCAGCCATACGGCGGGGCTTAACGGCACGGCGCTGGCCGGCAACAACCTTAACTGGAGCGTACAGGAAGGGTATGGCAATCAGGGCCAGGGTAACAGCGGCAATGCCAACCTTGACTGGCGCGCCACCTACGGCGAACTCGTCGCGGGATACGCTTACGATCGCAGCCAACAGCGCGTCAACTATGGCGTGAAAGGGGGGGTGATTGCCCACGAAGACGGCGTCACCTTCGGCCAGCCCTTTGGCGAGACGGCCGCGCTGGTGACGGCGGCCGGCGCCAGCGATGTGGCGGTCGGCAACCAGGTCGGGGTGAAAACCGACTGGCGCGGCTATGCCATCGTTCCTTACGCCACGCCTTATCGCAACAACTCGATTCGTCTTGATGTGGAAAGTTTGCCGGATGATGTCGATCTCGCGCTGACCAACCAGTCGGTCACGCCCACCCGCGGCGCGGTAAGCCGGGCGAATTTCAAGGCGCACGTCGGCAAAAGGATCCTGATGAGAGTCACGGATCCACATGGGGTGCCTCTCCCTCTGGGGGCCAGCGTCCGCGATGCGGATCATTCGGCGCAGCCGTTCCTGATTGGTGGTGATGGGTTGGTTTATCTGTCCGGTATGGCGGAACAAGGCCGGCTCATCGTGCAGTGGGGGATAAATACCGAGCATCAGTGCCGCATCAGCTATCAACTGCCGGCGGAGAAACCCGCCGCAGGGATCCAAACCCTCAATGGCGTTTGCCAATAGATCTCGCTCCGTATCCATCATGACTTGTTAAGTGAGAGTGAAAATGAACGTTTTTATCAGGATATTCGGTTACGGCGCTCTGCTATGGCTGGCGACGCTAACGACGGTGGCGTACGCCGGCACCTGTACCACCAACGCGAAAACCATCCGCATGGGGTTGCTGACGCTGGCCGTGGATCCGCGTATTGAAATCGGCGAACAGTTGGCTGTCCGTACGGAAAACAGCATCAGCGGCACCACGTTTTCTTTTCTTTGCTCGGGCTCGGTGGCCTATCGCTCCATGTCGCCGCTGACGCCGAGTGCGCTGCCCGGCGTATTTGAAACGGGCATAGACGGCGTAGGGGTGACGATTTCGGACCTGTGGCAGAGCAATAAGAACGTGCCTTTCAATACGGCGATTTCGCCCAACCTGCTGACGCCGTGGATCAACCGCAATGATGTCAGGCTGACGTTTATCAAAACCGGCCCGATTAAAACCGGCGGAGATATGGGGGGGAAGATTATCGCCAGATATTATCTGGACTCGACCTCGGTATTGGACTTGAGTATTTCCGGCATGAAGGTCATTCAGAAAAGCTGCCTGGTGGATTTGAATTATAAAAATCAAACGGTGGACTTAGGCAGCCCAAAACGCAGTGAGTTTAATGGAGTCGGCAGCAGCGCCGTGTCTTCCGAACGTAACTTCTTCGTGGTCTTGCAATGCCAGGAGGACAATATTCCGGTACAGGTGACGTTTGAAGCGGCCGGAAGTTCGCCGGGCGTAGGCATGATCGCTATTGCCGACGGTTCTGATGCGGCAAAGGGCGTTGCCGTGGAGGTCTTGGACGCGAACCGTAATCCGATCGCTTTTTCCCGGCCGATTAACTATCACACCGCTGCGGAAAAAGAGATCAGAATTCCCTTAATGGCGCGATATAAGCAAACGGGAGACATTAGCCCTGGACAGGCTGATGCGGTGATGACATTCACCATTACGCAGAATTAAGGGAGCCTCATCAAAATATAATGTCGTCTTTTCCCGCGACATTATTGGTGGTATCCGGCGCTGCAGGCCGGTGCCAATGTAATGACAACACGCATGTATGGCTGTGTTTGTCCGTTTAAATATGGAGATTAACCAATGAAAGAACTGTCTGTTATCGAAATGAATGAAGTGTCAGGCGCCTATTCCTGGGATATGAGCAATGGGCTGGCCGGTCTGATTGGCAGTGCCGTCACGAATGCCGCAGAAGCCGTGTCGTCCGTTGCTCTGGGCGCCTCCGTTGGCAGCATGGCGGGCGCCGTTATCGGCGGTAAGCACGGCGGCGACGGTGGTGGCCTGTTGGGCATCGGCTCCATTGGCCAGGGCGTCGGCATGGTTGCCGGCGGCATCCTGGGCGGGGTGGCCAGCGGCGTAGCCGCAGCTGTTATCGGCTGGGACACCACCCTGGAATACTCCAAAAAAGGCCTCGATGGGCTGATTAACGGCACCATCAGCTAAATCAATATCGTTGTCCAAGGCCGCAGCGCTCTTGCTGCGGCTGTCTTTCGGTCAGGCATGCGCAGGCTCTCCCTATGAGTGAGAATAAGAGCAGAAATATTTTCCGCCAGGAGGCGGTCAATTATCAACGTCAACGATGGACCGGCAGAGCGCTGTTAATTTCCGGCGCGTCGAGCTCTGTGATTGGCGTTACGTGCTTTATTTTTATTCTTATTTTAGCGGGCGCACTCTATTTTTGTGAGTATACGCGCAGGGTTGATGTCGAGGGCGAAGTGATCAGCATTCCGCATTCGACGAACGTATTTTCCTCCCAATATGGTTACGTGAATCGATCTTTTCACCAGGCCGGTGACGTGGTGGAAAAAGACGAGCCGCTCTATATCATTGATGTTTCCAGAAGTACGGCATCAGGTAATGTCAGCCATATTGCCGCGAGTGAAATCAACAAACAGATTGGCAATCTGGATTCGATCATCAGCAAGCTGAAAAAAAACAAAGACGCGATGCTGGAGAACCTGAGAAAACAGATCGATAGCTATGAGATAGCGTATAAAGAAACGGAAAAACTGAACCTCAGTGCCAGAGACGGCATGGAAAAAATGAGGGAGAGTTTGAAAAACTACGAGCATTACCTGACGAAAGGGCTGATTACCAAAGATCAGCTGAATTATCAGCGTTCGCTCTTTCAGCAACAGCAGAGCTCCTATCAGGCGCTCAACAGCCAAAAGATTCAGCAAAATATCCAGCTGTCGCAGCTGCGTAGCGATCTGCTGATTCGCGCCGCCGATTACGACAATCAAATATCGCAAAGCGAATCGCAACGCAGCGAGCTGCAACGCCAATTGGCGGAATCCAACGCCGGCGACCAGGTGATTATCAAAGCGCCGCTGAAGGGGAAAATCGAGTCGCTGAGCGTGACCGCCGGGCAGGTGGTCGAGAGCGGCAGCAGTCTGGCGCAGATCAAGCCGATTGAAAACATCAAATATTACCTGGTGCTGTGGCTGCCGAATAACAGTTTGCCCTACGTGAAAATCGGCGATGGCATCAACATTCGCTACGAGGCTTTTCCCTCGGACAAGTTCGGCCAGTTTCCGGGGCGCATTGAATCCATCTCTTCGGTTCCGGCTTCTCCGCAGGAGATGGCGGAATACAGCAGCGGCAATAAAAGGGAGCGGAACGCCTACTACAAAGTGTTGGCGTCCATCAGCGATACGCAATTCAGCGACAAAGGAAAATATCTGGAGATCAGCAGTGGGCTGCAGGCCAGGGTGATTGTTTTCCTGGATAAGAAACCGCTTTATCAATGGGCGGTCGCGCCTTTGTATGACATAAAAAACAGCGTGGTGGGGAGAGTCGATGAAGGATCATAATCTTTTTGAGCGGATCAACGAAAAGTTAACGTTCTCTCTGCGTAAACGGGTGCCGAGCATCTTGCAGTCGGAGTCATCGGAGTGCGGCCTGGCCTGCCTCGCGATGATCTCTTCTTATTACGGATTTAATGTGGATATGCTGAGCCTGCGGCAGCGGTTCGGCATTTCCACCCAGGGCGCGACCCTGGGCACCCTGTCACAAATCGCGGCGCAAATTCAGCTGAAGACGCGGGCCTTGTCGCTGGACATCGATGAAATCAATCAGCTGAAAACGCCCTGCGTATTGCATTGGAACATGAACCATTTCGTGGTGCTGGTTAAGGTTCAGCGCGCGGGCTTTGTGATTCACGATCCTGCCTTCGGGCGCCGAGTGATTGGCCTGCAAGAGATGTCGAACCATTTTACCGGCATTGCGCTGGAGCTGTGGCCCGACAAGGCTTTTCAGCAAGAGACCTTAAAGACCCGTTTACGCCTGCTGGATTTGATGAAAAACATCGAGGGGCTGCCGGGGACGCTGCTCAAGATTTTTGCGTTATCGCTCGTCATTGAGTCGGTCAACCTGCTGTTGCCCGTGGGGACCCAGCTCGTGACCGACCATGTCATTCAGGCGCATGACTACAGCTTGCTGACGGTCATCTGTTTGGGGCTGATCTTCTTCACCCTGTTCCGCGCCGTGGTCAGCATCGCCAGGGCCTGGATTTCCATCGTGCTGGGGACGCTGACCGATATCCAGTGGAAGACGACGCTGTTCGAACATCTGCTGAAGCTGCCGCTGGACTTTTTCGAGAAACGGCACCTGGGGGATATCCAATCGCGGTTTTCCTCATTGGATGCGATCAGAACCACCTTTACCAATAATATCGTCGGCGGGATCATCGACGGCATCATGACAGTCGGCTTGTTCGTGATGATGATGGTCTATGGCGGCTGGCTGGTCTGGGTGGTGTCAGGCTTCACCCTGGTCTACATCCTCATCAGGATGATGACCTACCGCACCTACCGCCAATTTTCGGAGGAACAAATCGTCAAGGCGGCCAAGGCCAACTCGCATTTCATGGAGACGCTGTACGGTATTTCCACGGTCAAAGCGCTGGGCATCAAGGAAACGCGCTCCAGCTATTGGCTCAATTTGAATGTCGATGCCGCCAATACCAATATCAAAATTACCCGTTTCAATATGATGTTCGGCGGGATCAATACCTTTATCACCACGCTCGATCAGGTGGCGATACTTTGGCTCGGCGCCATGATGGTCATCGACAATTCTATGACGCTCGGCATGTTCATGGCGTTCAACGCCTATCGCGGCCAGTTCTCGCAGCGGGCTTCCAGCCTGATCGATCTGGCGATCGGCCTGCGCATGCTGTCGCTGCACAATGAGAGGATATCCGACATCGTCTTTACCGATGCGGAGGCGGAGTCCGCGCCGCGGCGGGTATTCGAACCGGGCAAGGGGGTTGCCGTGGAGGTTAAAAACCTCACCTATCAATATGACGCGCTGTCCCGGCCGATCTTTAAAGACCTGGATATCCGCATCGCCGCCGGCGAGAGCGTCGCCATCGTCGGGGCGTCAGGCGTGGGGAAAACCACCTTGCTGAAGGTCATGTGCGGCTTGCTCAACCCGACCTCGGGAGAGATCCTGGCCGACATGATGGATATCCATAAAATCGGCGTGAATAACTACCGCAATGCGATCGCCTGCGTGTTGCAGGACGACCGGTTATTCTCCGGCTCAATCGCGGAAAACATCAGCGGCTTCGAGGTCAACGCCAATAAAGAGTGGATTGTGGCCTGTGCGATGCACAGCAACATTCACGAAGAAATCATGCAGATGCCGATGGGTTACGAAACCCTGATCGGAGAGCTGGGGAACGGCATCTCCGGCGGGCAAAAGCAACGTTTGTTTATTGCACGCGCCCTCTACCGGCGACCAAGCGTGCTGTTTATGGATGAAGCGACCAGCCATCTGGACGTTGAGAATGAATTGGCGATCAACCGGGCGATATCTTCGCTGAATATCACGCGGGTGATTGTCGCCCACAGAAAATCGACGATCGACTCGGCGGATAGGGTGGTGGCGCTGGGGGCCGCGAGCGGCGGGTAACGCTCGCCGGCAACCCAGGCTGTCCCCGCAGCCCAAATCGCGGTAAAATGCAGCAGTTGACCTTATCGCACGCCATCAGGCCGCCGTACTCGCTATGAAAATGCGCAAACCGCGCCGTCCGCCCGGGCGGTGGATCTATTACATCCTGCATGAAGACATGCTGTGGCCCTGCCCGGTCAAATGGGAGTGGGAGAGCGGCTATAACGCCTGGCTGCCGTTTTACTATTCCCCCACGCTGGAATTTGTCGCCGGCAACCCCGCCCGCGCCACCAAGGTCAGCAGCGGTCGCCGTTAAGCGTGCTGCCCGCCTTGCCGCCCGGCATTCGCTCACCTAAGATCATCTCATCACCCACAGGTTTTCCGGGAGCTCCCATGTCTACTCTGTTTCGCACGTCTCTTTGCGGCGCGGTGGCGTTGCTGTTGCTTGCGGGTTGTCAGCAGACGGCGCATAAACCGACGCCGCCGCTGCAGGCACAGTTGGATCACATCGCTTCGATGCTGGCCGGCGGGCACTTCCTGCGCGTGGATTGCGGGCGCAGTGAGGTACCGGACGATGTCAAATTGCAACGCACCGCGATGCGAGCGGCGCAGCATCGCGGCTGGAATACGCAGGCGGCGGGGTATCGGCAGTTGCCGGCGCTCACCCAGGCGCGCTACCTGACTCTGCAGCAGGACAATCAGCTGCTGACGGATAAGTGCACCACGCTCAGCCGCAGCACCGCGCGCTTTATCGCGGCGGCACAGGCCGATCAGGAAGATTACATGGAGTAGCGCGACGGTGTGCCTTTCAGGCGCTCGTCGCGGGCGCCCAAAAATTCTTTGCAGGATAACGATTTATCGCTCATCATTTGAAATGATGTTTCACTTTTATCCATCGAGCCCACCTTGAACCTGTATGCCGCCCTGCGTCAGCGCGTGGAAAATACGCCCTGGTACGCCAAACGGAAAAGCTACCGCGTGCTGTTCTGGCGCGAAATCACGCCGCTGGCGGTGCCCATTTTTCTGGAGAACGCCTGCGTTCTGTTGATGGGGGTGCTGAGCACCTTTCTGGTGAGCTGGCTCGGTAAAGAGGCGATGGCCGGGGTGGGGCTGGCGGACAGCTTCAACATGGTGATCATCGCCTTTTTTGCCGCGGTGGATCTCGGCACCACCGTGGTGGTGGCCTTCAGCCTCGGCAAGCGCGATCGCCGGCGAGCGCGGGCGGCAGCGCGTCAGTCCCTGGTCTTGATGACCGGCGTGGCGCTGCTGTTGGCGGCAGGCATTCATCTGGCGGGTGAACCGATCATCGATGTGATCGCCGGGGCGGCCTCGCCGGAGGTGAAGGCGCTGGCGCTTTCTTACTTGCAGACCACGGTGTGGAGCTACCCGGCGGCGGCGATTGCGCTGATTGGCAGCGGCGCCCTGCGTGGCGCGGGCAACACCAAGATCCCGCTGCTGATCAACGGCGGCATGAATATCCTCAATATCATCATCAGCAGTATCCTGATTTACGGCATGCTGGGTTGGCACGGACTGGGTTTTGTCGGCGCCGGGCTGGGGCTGACGATTTCCCGCTATATCGGCGCCATCGCCATTCTCTATGTGCTGGCGATCGGTTTTAACCCGGCGCTGCACATCACGCTGAAAAGCTATTTCACGCCGCTGAAGATGAGCATCCTGTGGGAAGTGTTGGGGATCGGCATTCCCGCCAGCGTCGAATCGGTGCTGTTCAACGGCGGCAAGCTGTTGACGCAGATGTTCGTCGCCGGCATGGGCACCAACGTGATCGCCGGTAACTTCATCGCCTTCTCCATCGCTTCGTTGATCAACTTGCCGGGCAACGCGCTGGGCTCGGCCTCGACCATCATCGTGGGCCGGCGGCTCGGCAAAGGTGAGATCGGCCAGGCGGAGCGGCAGCTGCGCCATATTTTTTGGCTGTCGACCCTTGGGCTCACCGCCATCGCCTGGGGCACGGCGCCACTGGCCGGGGTGTTCGCCGCGTTTTATACCTCGCAGGATGATGTGAAAACGGTGGTGAAAACCCTGATTTGGCTCAATGCTGCCTTTATGCCGATCTGGGCCGCTTCCTGGGTATTGCCCGCCGGGCTGAAAGGCGCGCGCGACGCCCGCTTCGCCATGTGGGTGACGATGCTCGGCATGTGGGGCTGTCGCGTGGTGGCCGGCTATGTGCTCGGCATCGAACTCGGCATGGGCGTAGTGGGCGTCTGGTTGGGGATGTTCTTCGATTGGGCGGTGCGCGGCGCCCTGTTCTACTGGCGCATGGTCAGCGGGCGTTGGCTATGGAAATATCCGCGCGTCAGGCGCACGGACGCCGGATAGTCTCGCTTGCGCGAAGCCTGCCGGTAACCTGGGGGACACCGGCAGAAAAAATGCGTTCAGAGGGAAGGGTACCAGCGCAACGATTTATTGACCGGCCCCGGTGTGACCAAAACTTTGCCCCTGCCGGCCAGATTCAACAGCAGGTTGCGCGCCTGATAGATCGTGATGTCGTTAGACTCCGCCAGCTGGCGGGTAGTGGGCCACTCGCCGGGGGGCGGGGGCGCCGCGCCGTTGGACACAGGGCAGAGGCGGTGCAGCGTGGTTAATAAATGCTGCTGCAGGTTTTGTAATTCTTGTTGTTTTGGCGTGTGTTTTATCATGTCAGCCTTCCTTAAGCTTCCGCCGAGTTTTGATATAACGGTAAGCGTCCCCCGGGAAATAATGCCCTGTTCCGGCAATACCCTTCTTGAACCGGTCGCGAACGCCTGCCTGAACCCGATATTTCCGCTGCAATAATCCCGCGGCGTTCACCTATCGGAAGCGGTAACGGGGGGGCTAAATGCTCAGTATGCTGTATGTAATGGCTGCAATTCATATCTTTTCTCCATTGTTTACTGCCCGGTGCCGGTTTTTACCAGACCGAATTGATAAGCCTCCCTTTCCTTTTCCGAATCATTATAACGCAAATAGAAAAAAGGCGATCAATAATGTCGCATGATATATATTTTACGAGATAATTGACTGATGTTGTTAATTTTACGATCTGTTGTTTCGCAAAAATATATTTGCTATGCGGTTTTTGGGCTTATATCTCGTATTTATTGCTTTTGCCGGAAATGACTTTTCAAATTGTCGCGGTTTTTGTAACAATATTTGGGCCAAGACAAGCGAATAAGTTAAATCTTAGTGTAATTTCCATGATGGGTAGTAAATTTTTGTGGAAATTTGCAGGTTTGATTTTTTTCTTTCTCGTCAGCGTGAGTTTTGCTGAATACCTAAAATGGGTAATGATGAAATAAAATACGCGATTTAATTATCGTGAGGGTTTGCTTTGTCTGCGGATAATACCGTTTTCATTCTGGATTATATAAATAACTGTTAAAGGAACGGGAGCGATCCTGCGCTTTTTACATAAATTAAAGGAATAAGTGAATTATGAAACTGAACAAAATCATGCTGGCAGCGGCTCTGGCGTTTGGCGTTTCTTCTCTGGCGCATGCCGGCGATCAGGGGCATGGCAAAGTGACGTTTACCGGTTCCATTATTGATGCGCCTTGCTCCATTTCTCCTGAGACCGTGGATCAGACCGTGGATATGGGCCAGGTTTCCAACGTTGCGTTGAAAAATGGCGGCAAATCAGCGCCACGCCAGTTCGATATCAAACTGGAGCAGTGTGACAACTCGACGCTGAAAACCGTCACGACCACTTTCGAAGGCAAAGCCTCTGCCGCCAACAAGGATCTGCTGGGCATCGTCGGCACCGCCAGCGGCGCCAGCATCGCCATCACCGACACCGCCAGCAATCCGATCAAGCTGGGTACCGCCACGGCTCCGCATAACCTGGGCGCCGGCACCAACACGCTGCGCTTTGCGGCTTACCTGCAGGGCGACGGCGCTTCCGCCAGCGTGGTTCCGGGCGATTTCACCGCCGTAGCCGACTTCAAGCTGGCTTACCAGTAAGCCTGCGCCATTGGCGTGACTTTTTGCATGCGGGGGCTCCCCGCATGCATTTTTCCAAGATGGAAGGGCAGTTGTCAGGAGGTTCAGTGCGCCGATTTATTCACCCTTTAGTGTCTCCTTGCATATTGATGGCCATGCTGATGAGCCCGGCGGTGCCGGCGGCGCCCAGCTCTCAAGGATGGGGACGCGTAAATATGCAAGGAGCCATTATTGATACCGCTTGCGCGATCGCCGCCGGCAGCCGCGAACAAACTATCGATATGGCCGTGATGCCGACGGGAAATATGATGCGCGACGGCTTAGGCAATACACATGCCTTCACCATTGAATTAATCAACTGCACGCTTGAACGCCCGAAGCCGAATTTACCGGACTGGCGGCAGTTTCAGGTGGTTTTCGACGGTGATGCCGAGGGCGATTTATTCGGCGTGCACGGCGAAGCGAAAGGCATCGCGTTGCAAATATCCGATGGCCTGGGGAATATTGCCGCGCCAGGTCGGCCGTTGCCGCTTGGCGATATAACGCCAGGCAGTATGTCGCTTAATTATTCCATAAAGCTGGTTGCCAATAATCAACCGATGCGTGCCGGGAATTATTTTTCCGCCGTGCGTTTTAAGCTGGATTATTACTGAGCGCTGCGATTGCGGCGAGCCGCAACGCCAGAATTATACGATATAAGGTTAGGGATATGATGTTGTCGCCTGCTGGGAAGCTATTTCGTTTTCAGGTGCTGGGGTTATGTATCACGCTGGCGCTGGGAAGTTCATCAACGTGGGTATATGCCGAAGGCGGCATTCAGTTTAATGCCGACATTTTGGACGTGAACGATCGAAAAAATATCGACCTAAGCCAATTTTCCCGCAGTGGATACATTATGCCGGGAAGTTACAGCATGGTGGTTCATCTCAATAGAAGTGAGTTACCCGAGCAGAAAATCCCTTTTTATCCGCCGGACAACGAACCTGACGGCAGCCGCGCCTGCGTCGGCAAAGCGCTGGTCGATCAGCTGGGGCTGAAATCGGCGGCGATGCAAACGCTCACCTGGTGGCATCAGGGAGAGTGTCTGGATGAGTCCAGCCTGAAAGGCATGGTGTCGCGCGGCGATCTGGCGACGGGCGCGCTGTATTTAAGCGTGCCGCAGGCCTACCTGGAATACAGCTCGGAAGACTGGGATCCGCCGTCGCGTTGGGATGAAGGCATTCCGGGCCTGCTGTTCGATTACAACGTCAACGCCCAGAGCCGGCAGCAGCAGCAGGGCGGCTCGCGGGGGTACAGCGTCAGCGGTAACGGCACCGCCGGCGCCAACCTCGGCGCCTGGCGCCTGCGCGCCGACTGGCAGGGGCAGGTCAATCACCAGACCGGCAGCGGGCAATCCACCGACAAACGGTTGGACTGGAGCCGTTACTACGCCTATCGGGCCGTTTCTGCGCTGCGCTCGCGCCTGACGCTGGGTGAAGATTATCTGGATTCGGGCATTTTCGACAGCTTCCGCTTCTCCGGCGCG
>NZ_VOSN01000013.1:738838-809366 GCF_020858655.1 Serratia montpellierensis | reverse complement strand
GGACGACAACATGCTGCCGCCTAACCTGCGTGGCTATGCGCCAGAGGTGGTCGGGGTCGCCAAGACCAACGCCAAGGTGACGATCAGCCAGCAGGGACGTGTGATCTATGAAACCCAGGTGGCGGCGGGGCCGTTTCGCATTCAGGACATCAACGACGCCATCAGCGGCGAATTGGACGTGCGGGTGGAGGAGCAGGACGGCAGCGTGCAGGCCTTCAAGGTCAACACCGCCAGCATTCCCTACCTGACGCGGCCCGGATCGTGGCGCTTCAAGCTGGCCGCCGGCAAACCGTCGGACTGGCAGCACCATTCGCGCGGGCCGCTGTTCGGCACCGGCGAGTTCTCCTGGGGCGTCAGCAACGGGTGGTCGCTGTATGGCGGCGCGCTGCTGGGCGGCGACTATAACGCGCTGTCGCTGGGGATAGGCCGCGATCTGATGATGTTCGGCGCACTGTCGTTCGACGCCACCCAGTCGCGGGCGCGGTTGCCGCAGCGGGATGAGACGCTGAGCGGTGGCTCTTATCGCGTGAGCTATTCGAAAACCTTCGACGAGTTGGACAGCCAGGTCACCTTCGCCGGCTATCGCTTCTCGGAAGAGGACTTCATGAGCATGAGCGAATACCTCGACGCGCGCTATTACGGCAGCCGGGTCGGCAACAACAAGGAGATGTACACCATCACCTTTAACAAGCAGTTCCGCGACTGGGGGCTGAGCAGCTATCTCAACTACAGCCACCAGACCTATTGGGATCGTCCGTCCAACGATCGTTACAACCTGACGCTGTCGCGCTATTTCGATCTCGGTGAGATAAAAAACCTGAATCTGTCGCTGTCGGCCTACCGCAACCGCTACAACGAAACCAACGACGACGGCATGTACCTGTCGCTGTCGATGCCGTGGGGCAACGGCGCCACGCTCAGCTACAACAGCACGGTGAACCGCAACGACAACACGAACCGGGTGGGGTACTACCAGCGAGTCGATGAGCACAACAACTATCAGCTGAGCGCCGGCAGCTCGCGCCGCGGGGCCAACCTGAGCGGCTACTACAACCACGAGGGCGATGCGGCGCGCCTGAGCGCCAACGCCAGCTATCAGGAAGGGCGCTACAGCGCCGTGGGGCTGTCCGCGCAGGGCGGCATGACGCTGACGCCGGAAGGCGGCGCGTTGCACCGCGTCGGCATGATTGGCGGCACGCGCCTGCTGCTGGACACCAACGGCGTGGCCGGGGTACCGGTGCGCGGCTACGGCAGCACCGTCAGCACCAACCGCTTCGGCAAGGCGGTGGTGGCGGACGTCAACAGCTACTACGGCAACAAGGCCAGCATCGATCTGGACAAGTTGGGCGACAACGCCGAAGCCACCCGCTCGGTGGTGCAGGCCACTCTGACCGAAGGCGCGATCGGCTACCGTCAGTTTGACGTCATCGCCGGCGAGAAGGCAATGGCGATCGTCAAACTGGCGGACGGCAGCACGCCGCCGTTCGGCGCCACGGTGCTGAACGCCCGTAAACAAGAAACCGGCATCGTCAACGACGGCGGCAGCGTGTACCTGAGCGGCATCAACGCCGGCGAGATCATGACGCTTCACTGGAGCGGCGCGGCGCAGTGTCAGGTGCAGCTGCCTGCCACGCTGCCGGCCGACATGCTCACGCGTACGCTGCTGCTGCCTTGCCGGCCGATCGCCGCGGCGCCGGCGGAGCCGGTTGAATAAACTCATCATCCTGACTTTGGAGTTATCGACAACATGCAAACTTTTTCTCTGAAAACCGCGGCGGCGCTCGTGCTGCTGGGCGCCACGGTGTCGCAGCACGCGCAGGCGGCGATCGCGCTCGACCGCACCCGGGTGATCTTCGACGGCGGCCAGAATTCGGTCAGCCTCAATCTCAGCAACCAGAACAAGCAGCTGCCGTACCTGGCGCAGGGCTGGCTGGAGGACGAGCAGGGCAACAAGATCCAGAGCCCGCTGGTGGTGTTGCCGCCGGTGCAGCGCATCGAGCCGGGCAAACCGAGCCAGATCAAGATCCAGGCGCTGCCGGCGGCCAAACAGCTGCCGCAGGACCGCGAGACGCTGTACTACTTCAACCTGCGCGAGATACCGCCGAAGAGCAACAAGCCCAATACGCTGCAGATCGCGCTGCAGACGCGCATCAAGCTGTTCTACCGCCCGGCGGCGATCGTGCCGAGCCGTACCGACATGGCGACGCCGTGGCAGGAGCAGCTGACGCTGACGAGGCAAGGAGAGCGTTACCAGGTCAATAACCCGACGCCGTACTACATCACCATCGTCGATGCGGGCAGCAAAAAGGGCGGCGAGGGCGTGAAGGGGTTTGAGCCTTTCATGATCGCGCCGAAAAGCCAGGCGAGCCTGACCGTCAGCGCAGCGGCGCTGGGCGGCAGCCCGGTGCTGACCTACATCAATGATTACGGCGGCCGGCCGCAGCTGAGCTTCAGCTGCAGCGGCACGAGCTGCAAGGTGGTGCCGGAGAAGCGGACGGCGTCATAACCCGCCGTGAGAGCCATTCAGGGGTAAAGGATGAAACGAGAACGGAAAAAATCCGGCGCAGGCGCGTTGATGCTGGCGCTCAGTCTGGGCGTGATAGCGATGCCGCCGGCGCAGGCCGACGAGGTGGACAACTGGCAGGTAGAGGGTGCCAATGGCGTGCTGCAGGTGTACGGCGCGCTGACGGAGAGCGCCTGCCGGCTGGAGATGACCAGCGCGCGGCAGGACATCTGGCTGGGTGAGACCGGCACCGCACGGTTGCGGCAGGTCGGCGATCGCGGGCAGCCGGTGGCGTTCGAGCTGCGCTTGCAGGATTGTCTGCGCACCCCGGGCGGCCAGCGTGATGCGCGCACCGGCGCGTTGACCTGGGCGCCGAATCAGCCGGCGGTGACGGTCAGCTTCGGCTCGACGGCGGACAGCGACAACCCGCAGCTGGTGAAAGCGCAGGGCACCTCCGGGCTGGGGCTGCGCCTGCTGGACGGCCGCGGCCGCGACGTTCGTCTGGGCAGCCGCGGGGAACCGCTGCTGTTGACGCCGGGGCAAGATGCGTTGAGCTACAGCGTGACGCCGGAGCGAACCGCAGCGCCGCTGATGGCCGGCGCGTATCGGGCGACGGTGGATTTTAGGCTGAGTTATGACTGAGGCAAGGCGATGGCACAGAAGATAACGCGTTGCCGGGCACCGTTCTGGCTGGCGGGGATGCTGGCGCTGGGCCAACTGCCGGCGCAGGCGACCACGGTGAACGTGCGGGTCACCGTGCTTTCGCCTCCCTGCATCATCAACGGCGGGCGCCCGATCGAAGTGGACTTTGGCGATGAGGTGATGACCACCCGCATCGACGGCGCCAATTATCGGCGGGCGGTGAATTACACGCTGACGTGCAGCGGGCAGAGCAGCAACGGACTCAAGCTGCAGGTGCAGGGGGCGGCGAGCGGTTTCGACGGCCAGCTGCTGCGCACCAGCAAGGACGGGTTAGGCATTGCGCTGCTGAACGGCGGCCGCCGCTGGCCGGTCAATCAATGGCTGAGCTTTACCTATCCGGCCGCGCCGACGCTTGAGGCGGTGCCTGTGAAATCGGCCTCCGCCAAGCTGACGGCGGGCGAGTTTACCGCCGGCGCAACCATGAAGGTGGATTACCAGTAACGCGGGAGCGAGAGCATGAAACAACGTTTTACGGCGAGCGTGCTGCTGTGCGCCGCGATGGCGTGCCCTTCCGCCTGGGCGGAAAAAACGGCCGACATGCAGTTTCGCGGCACGCTGATCGCGCCGCCGCCCTGCACCCTTAACGACGATGGGATCATCGACGTGGACTTCGGCGATCGCGTCGGCATCAACAAGGTTGATGGCGTGAACTACCGGCAAACCATCAGCTACCGCATTCGCTGCGAACCGGGGATCGGTAAATGGGACATGCTGCTGAGCCTGACCGGCACCGCCGCGACGTTCGACGAAGCGGCGGTGCAAACCAATCGGCGCTCTCTGGGGATCCGCATTTACCAGAACGCCCAGCCATTCAAAGTGGGCAGCGCACTGCCCGTCGATCCCGCCAAACCGCCGGTGCTGGAAGCGGTGCCGATCGGCAAACCGGGTGAAGCTTTGACGGAAGGCGCATTCGAGGCCGCGGCGACGCTGCGGGCCGACTACCAATGAACAAGGAGGCGCGCGTGAAGACAATACAAGCCCGCCGCCGGCCAGGCGGCCACGGAGCCATCGGCCTGCTGTTGCTGACGCTGGGCGTGAACGGCGCGGCGCACGCGGTGGACAACCTGCGCATGCACGGAGCGCTGGTGGCGGAGCCTTGCGTCATCCAGCCGGGCGACGAGGACGTCGAGCTGGATTTCGGCACGCTGGTCGACAAATACCTGTACCTGAACCAGCGCACGCAGGGGCAACCGTTCGAGCTGCGGCTGACGGAGTGCGATCTCAGCCTGGGCAAGACGGTCTCGATCACCTTCAAAGGCACGGAGAATGCGCAGCTGCCGGGGCTTCTGGCGCTGGCCGCGAGCAGCCAGGCGCGCGGGATCGCCATCGGCATGGAGACGCCGCAGGGGCAGCCGTTACCGCTCAACAGCGCCGGCGGCAAGTACCCGTTGCAGAACGGCAGCACGGTTATCGGCGTACAGGCTTATGTGCGCGGCGAACCGGAAGCGATCGCGAAGCGAACCATCGGTCGTGGCGCTTTTAGCGCCATTGCGACTTTCAGTCTGGATTACCAATGAGCGCCGGGCTCCGGCACCACAGAATAAGGATATGACGCGATGCAGCGTGTTCACTTCAGATGGATGTACTTACTGCTTGGCCTGCTGCCGGGGCTGTGCTCGGCGCAAATATACTCGTACGTGACCAAGAGCACCGGCTCCCCCAGCAGCGCGTCCTATGAGTTTGTGCTCGAGAGTTGGGATACGGACGATGCGTCGCCCAACCCTTGTTTCCAGCAGGCTCAGTGCGCGATTGGGATTAACCACCGGCATACCAGTTCTAACACCGGCGGTAATGCAGGCGTGTCGCCATCCGCTTATGTCGTCGGTTCGGCACGTTATCCGCAAATTACCAAATTGGCGACGATGGGCGAGCTCAGTCGCTTTTACCAGAGCATCAATGCGCTGCCAATAAAAGGCTCGACTTTCCACAATGGCGAAGCCATTACCCAAGAGTGTGTTGGGCTGTTTTACAACACTCGTTCAGGCTCTGGGGTCGGTGACAGCAATGCGATCCTGATGCCCGGTAGCATCTGCGGCATCGTACCGCCGCCGGTCGGCGTGTGCGGCATCGATGAGCAACAGCTCGATCTGAACCACGGCGTGTTGTCGGACACCGAACTGACGGGCAACACGGCGCGCGGCAGCCTGCGCGTGGTGTGTTCGCAGAAGATGACTATCGTCATGTATATCCGCGTCGGCAGCAATGGCCGCTTGGAGCTGGGGAATTCCGGTGTCTACAGCACGCTACGGGTCAATGGCGCTCTGGGTAACCAAGGTTACCAGTTCACTGCGGATCCGCGTGGCGTCACGGTGCCAATTACGTCCACGCTCGGCGTGACCGGAACGGTCAAGGCCGGCGATTACTCGGGGCAATCGGTCGCCATTCTGGCGCTGCCGTAGCCGCATTACCTGCGCCGTCGCGATACCACGTTATGCCGTTGAGCTGCCCGCCATCGGGGGGGATGGCTCACGCCCGATGGCGACCGGAAAGGATTATTTCAAAGGGAGCGTGCCGATGGAAAGCACCATCACTCTGGCGTTTATCGATAATGACCGTTTCTTTATTGAAGGATTGCAGTGGCTGCTGCTGGCGTATTTCTCGCGCTGCGGCGTGCAGGTTCAGCTGCTGGACGCCGCACAGGCGCATCGGGCGGATATGGTGTTCCAGTCCGTGGAGCGAGACTGGCAGGCGCGTTTCTGCCGGTGTTCAGTGAGCGGCAGCCGACCGATCAATTTTGCGCTGCGTGAGCCGGGCGATATTCGCTGGCGCGATAAGCCGCGCTGCATCAGTGAAACGGGGGTGATCTTCCGCAATGACTCGCCGGACAGCGTAGTCAGACAGCTGGACCTGGCGCTGGCGGCACGGGTGCAAAGCGGGGCAGCGCACCGGTGCCATTGGTGCGAACGGCACCGCATTACCCGCCGTGAGCAGGACGTGATGCGCTATCTGGCCTGTGAATTGCCGCAGACTACCATCGCGCGCAACTTGCACCTGAGCGTGAAAACCGTCAGCAACCACAAACAGGCGGCGATGAGAAAACTGGGTTTCAAACGCAACGCGGATCTCTACCACTGGCTGAGAATGGGCGGGTTGAAAACCGTAGAGCGGCCGTGAGGGTAAGGGCGTGGCTCAGGCGCCAGACCCTAAGCCTGAGCCGCTGCGGCGTTAATACAACAGGGTCATCGCGCTGAAGAACAGTAGCGTCAACGCGATGATGATGACGTTTTGCGTGGCTTTGCGCACCAGCTTACCGGCGCTCATACGGCTGTCGATGACGTAGAGCAGCGGCACCATCAGCAGCACGTAGGCGAACATCAGCATGGCGGTAAAAGGCTGTACATTCATTCCGGCGGCTCCTGTGAGTCATCATGGCCGATCAGGTGCACCAGCACGGCCTCTGTTTGATGGGGAAGCCCAACAAAGGGCGAATTGACGGGGGGAACCGGCTCGAACGGCAGGCCGGCACGCCGCGTCTTCACCGCCGCCTGCAGGATCTTCTTTTGGTGTCTTTGCGTGTGGTCGACCATGCGCCTCCGAATAGGGCCGCCCGTAGGCGGCCGACTGCCGTATTGCCCATTAAGGTGGAGAAGGATTGTGGGCCACTGCCGGGACCACGCATTTATAATATTGCGAATGATAACCATTATCAATAATGAAAGTGAAAAAATTAAGGGTATTGCGGGCGGCGCATTAGGCGGGGCGTAAAAAGAAAAAGCACGCCTTGCGGCGTGCTTTGCAGGGTATTACCGGTGGCGGTTACTTCTGATCGGGCAGTGCGTAAGCGACCACATAGTCGCCCAGCTTGGTGCCGAAGGAACCGTGGCCGCCGGCGAAGATCAGGACGTACTGCTTACCGTTGACCTCATAGGTCATCGGCGTCGCCTGGCCGCCGGCCGGCAAACGCGCTTCCCACAGTTTCTCACCGTTGGTCACGCTGAAGGCGCGCAGGTAGTTGTCTGCGGTGGCACCGATGAAGAACACGTTACCGGCGGTGGTCACCGGGCCGCCCAGCATCGGCATGCCCATTTTGAACGGCAGCGGCAGCGGGGAGCTGTCGCGCACGGTACCGATGCGTTTTTTCCACACGATGTCGTTGGTTTTCAGATCAACGGCGGAAATGTAACCCCAGGCCGGCTGTTTGCACGGCAGGCCGAACGGCGACAGGAACGGGTTCAGCGTGACGCCGAACGGCACGCCATACTGCGGCTGTACGCCGGACTCGGTGCCGCTGCCGCCTTTGTCGCCTTCCGGCGGCTCAATCGGGTTGCCTGGGCCGCGTGGGATCAGTTTGGAGACGAACGGCAGCGCGATCGGGTTGGCGATGGCGATTTCGCGATCGGTATCGACGGCCAGGCCGCCCCACTCGAACATGCCGAGGTTACCCGGGAACACCAGCGTGCCCTGCTCGGAAGGCGGGGTGAAGGTGCCTTCATAACGCAGGCTGTGGAACATGACGCGGCAGACCAGCTGGTCGTAAATGGTCGCGCCCCACATGTCCGCACCGGTCAGTTTCTTCTCAGGGCGGAAGGTCAGCTCGGAGAACGGCTGGGTCGGTGACAGGCGATCGCCTTTGGCCGGGCCCTGCGGTACCGGTTTCTCCGGCGCCGGTACAACCAGCTCACCGTTGGTGCGGTTCAGCACGAAGATGTTGCCGGTTTTGGTCGGCACATAGATGACCGGCACTTTTTTACCGCTCTTGTCGGTAATGTCTGCCAGGGTCGGCTGCGCCGGCACGTCCATATCCCACAGGTCGTGGTGAACCGTCTGATAGAACCAGACCAGCTTGCCGGTGGAGGCATTCAGCGCCAACAGGCCGCTGGCGTAGCGCTCCATTTCCGGGGTGCGGTTGCCGCCCCAGATGTCCGGCGTGGCGACGCCCATCGGCAGATAGACGATGTCCAGCTTGGCGTCATAGGCGGCCGGTGCCCAGGAGTTCGGCGAGTTCGGCACGAAGTGATGCTCGTCCGCCGGGATGGCGTTCGGATCTTTCGCGCCCGGATCGAAGGCCCACAGCAGCTTGCCGCTGTTGACGTCGAAGCCGCGGATCACGCCGGAAGGCTCGCGGGTGGAGTAGTTGTCGGTCACGGCACCGGCGACGACGATCACGTTATCGGTGATCACCGGCGGCGAGGTCGGCTCGTAGTGGCCCGGCGTCGCATACGGCATGTTGCTCTGCAGGTTCAGCTCACCGTTGTTGGCGAAGTCCGGGCACGGTTTGCCGGTTTCGGCATCCAGCGCGAACAGACGGCCGTCGTTGACCGGCAGAATGATGCGGCGTGCGCACATTGCCGGTGCAGCGTTGCCGGCAGCCTCTGCGGCGGCAGCGGTTTCGTGGTAAGACACGCCGCGGCAGGTGATGTGCTGGAAGGTTGGGTTGTATTTCAGCTGCGGATCAAACTTCCATTTTTCTTTACCGGTGGCGGCATCCAGCGCAAACAGTTTCTGGTGTGGCGTACACATGTAAAGGGTATCGCGGATCTTGATCGGCGTGACTTCGTTGGTGATCTCACCCGGATCGTTGGCGGTTTTCAGATCGCCGGTCTGGAAACGCCAAACCTCTTGCAGCTGGCCAACGTTTTTGTCGTTGATCTGGCTCAGCGGCGAGTAACGGGTGCCTTCCTGGGTGCGGCCATAGGCCGGCCAGTCGGCGCCGGTGGCGTCTTTAGGCTGTACCTGCGCAGCGTCGAGGGTGCCGTTGATCTCTTGCGGATCGTTGAACACGGCATAGGCGAGCGCGATGACGGTGATAACCAGCGCCGCGCTCAGCGCACCATAGGCGAACTTGCCGTTGGCGACCAGCTTACGGTAGATAAACGGCAGCACCAGCCACAGGCCGAAGAAGAAGGTGACGTCCAGACGCGGCGTCAGTGCCCAGAAGTCCGGGCCGACTTCCCACAGGGCCCAAACGGTGGTGCCCAGCAGGAATACCGCGTACAGCAGCAGCGCGGTGGCGCGGCGGCGGAACAGCAACCAGGAGGTCGCCAGCAGCACCAGCCCGGCGATGATGTAATACAGCGAACCGCCCAACTTGGCCAGCCAGATGCCGCCGCCGAGCAGATAGAGCCCGCTCAGCGCGGCAAACAGCGCCGTTATGACGATAAGCGGCGATAGTGACGCTTTATTTTGCATAGCAATACCCTTACCAAAAATGAAAGTCCCCGATTTAGAGATTAAGCCAAATCAGAAAAAACACGCGATTTCTCCCTACTATTTCAGCGAGAAGCCGCTAGGGTGACGTAAAACCCATCCCGTTTTTTAACCTTAAGGTGCTTTGCCTTATTCAAAGCGATAAGACAAGGTGGCGCCGCCACCCCAGTTGCGCCCCGGCGCCGGCTCGAAGTAGCGGCCGTTGCCTTCGTTGACGATCACCGAACCGACGTATCGACGATCGAAAACATTGTCCACCCGGCTGAACACGTCCAGCGCCCAGCGGTTCCAGGTAAAGCGATAACCGGCGTTTACGCCGGCCACGGTGTAAGAGGGAGCCTGCGCGCTGTTGGCGTCGTTGGCCTGAATGTCACTCATGTAGCGCAGCTCCGCGCCGGCGTGCCAGCCCTCCGGCGGCGCAAAGGCCAGCGAGGCGTAGCCCATGTTGCGCGCGATGCCCGGCAGGCGATTGCCGGCGGGAATGGTCTGGGCCGGGGTACAAACGGCTTTGCCGCACATATCGCTGCGGTAGGTGGCGTCCAGCAGCGTCCAGGCCATATGCAGGCGCCAGTCCAGCGCAAACTCTTGATCCAGCGCCAGCTCCAGGCCGCGTCGCCGGGTTTTGCCGGCGTTGGCGTAGCTGGTGCGTCCGCCGCTGCTTTCCGCTACCACCAGCTCGTTGTCGGTATCGGTCTGGAACAGCGCCGCGCTCACCAACCCATTGCCGAGGCGCAGCTTGCTGCCCAGTTCGACGGTATCGCTGGTGGAAGGCTGCAGGCCGATGTTGAGGCCCGTCTGGCCATCGGGGCGGTAGGAGAGTTCGTTGATGGTGGGGGTTTCAAAGCCGCGGCCGGCGGAGAGATAGACGTTCCACGCCGGATTGATCTTGTAGTTGAGCGAGCCCATCGGCAGCCACTGGTGGTAGCGTTTGCTGCCGCTGTCGTCGCCGTTGCGCGGCGTGATGTAGTAGTCGGTCGAGTCGAAGCTGACCGTGCTGTAGCGCAGGCCGGCGTCCAGCGTCCAGTGCGGCGTCAGTTGCCAGGAGGTTTGCAGGTAAGGATCCAGGTTCCAGATGCGGTTCTTCTCGTTGCGCCGCTGGTCGCCTTTCTCGCCGTAGTCCACTGTGCCGTCTCGCAGAATAAAGTTTTCGAACCCCTGGCGGCGTTCGGTCATGGTTTCATAATCCAGACCGCCGATCAGTGTTACCGGTAACGATGCGAGAGTATCCTCATGCTTCCAGCGAGTGTCAATGCCCTGATATTTTCTTTCCAGCACGATCACCCCGCCGGCGTGGGTGGGGTTGAGTTGCGGCCCCATCGGGATGGATTGGTACTGCGTGGTGTGGCGTTCGCCGTGGTAGGCGGTCAGCGTCAGTTCGTCGCGTTCGCTTATCTGGCGCTGATAGCGCAGGCCGGCCTGGGTCTGGTCGAGCGATTTACGGGTATTGAATTGATCCGCGCGTGGCGCCTGGCGCGGGTTGGCTTTCCATTCCGCTTCGGTCAGGCCGCCCGGATCGCCGGCGTCTATCGAGACGCTGTTGAACATCAGCGTCAGGGTGCTGACGTCGTCCAGCCGCACGCCGAGCTTTCCGTTGCCGAGGTTTTTCCGCGCGGCGCTGTGATCGCGGTAGCCCTGGGTGGTAAAGCGGGTGCCGGAGAGGGCGTAGTTGACGTCGCCGGCCTGGGTGCCATCGCCGGTGGCGCCGGTCGCTTTCACCCCGTAGCGCCAGGTGTTGTCGCTGCCGAAATAGCCGCCGGCTTCCAGCGTCGGCGGCTGGGTGCCGGTTATCGTGTCAACGTTGATGACCCCGCCCGAGGCGTTGCCGTACAGCGCGGAATAGGGGCCGCGCAGTACCTCGATGCGTTCGACGGAATTGATGTCGATATTGGAGGTTTGCCCCTGGCCGTCGGGCATGGTGGCGGGAATGCCGTCGACGTACATGCGCACCCCGCGCACGCCGAACATCGAGCGGCTGCCGAACCCGCGTATCGACAGCTGCAGATCCTGCGCATAGTTTTGCCGGTTTTGGAGCTGCAGGCCCGGCACGCTGCCGAGGTTTTCCGACAGGTTAATCTGCGGCGCGGCATTGCGCAGGGCTTCGCCGTCGATCACGCTGACGGAGACCGGCGAGCCCAGTTCGGTCAATCCGGTAGGTTGCGCCATCACCACCAGGGTGTCGCTGTCTTTTTGCTCCGCCGCCAGGGCCGAGCCGATACAGATCGGCTGCAGCAATAACAGGGTTGCCGGGGTCAAGACGGGACGTTTTTTATTCATCAGATAATTCTGCCAATAATGCTGAAAAGAGTTGCCCGCAAAGGGGCGAAAATAGCCATTTTTGACTCCCTGTACTGGCATTCAATGGGAAGGAAACTGCATCCTGCAACGAGTATAGGATATTCCGACATCGTTCGCTTTGGAATAGCGCAGCAGAAAGATACGTGTTTTTAATTAAGAGAATTCTCTATTAAATAGGTGTTTTCTGAGAGCCTTTAAATTACCTCTCCTTATCTTAAATATAATCCTATTCATTTTTTTAATTTGTTGCTGTCATTTATTTCATTAATGAATGCAATGTGGAAAATTCATTTAATCACAACTAATGTTAACTCTATCTATTTGTTTTTAATTGAGTTTATTTATTTTTGTTTTTGTGGCTTTATTTTCCATAAAAATAAAATAATATTCGCACTTATGTTTTTAGTTTTTCAACTAACAGCTCAATCGCATAACGGCCACGCTATTTATGTCATGCATAAGTAGTGGTTGATATATTTTTGGAATATATTAAAAGGGAATTGATTTATGAACGCGCTCATCGCTTCACCCTATACCCACACGTTTTGGAATGAGTACGTGCTCAATCCACGCTCCTGCGAGTACAACCTGGTGCTGGATCAGACGATTGAGGGGGAACTGGACGTCGGACGATTGCGCGCGGCGATCGACGGGGTTTGCCGGGACTATATTCTGTTTCACCACGTTTTGGATGACAGTTCCGCACAACTTCGCTGGGTAAAGACGGCGAAAAAAATTGCGCTGGAAACGCGCGATGCCGATTGTGATGTCGGTAAGTTAATCAACACGCCGTTCGATCTCCGGGAAGGGCCGCTGTGCCGCTTCTACCTGATTGAGCTGGCCCCTCAGCGCTATAACCTGATCATTGTCGTTCATCACATCCTGATCGACGGCCTGTCCGGACAGGAGTTCTACGGCGCCGTTTCCGCTTATTACAATCGCGGTGCGGCGGTGACGCCGCCGCAGGCGAATGAAACGGACATCTGCACACTGTACCGGCGCTATGAGGCGGATGTAGCAACGTTGAAGCACGAGTTCGGTTCTGCGTCATTCTGGGGCAACCTGCTGGCTGAATGCGCTCCGCGCGTGGCGTTGCCTTATCTCCCCGGCGCAGCCCCCGAAGCGCCGGGCGCCGGCGAAGTGCGTTTCAGGTTACCGTTCACCGAGTGGCAAGCGCTGAAATCCGGTGTCAGGTATGCCAACCCTTTCCTGATATTCAAAACGCTGTGGGCGTTGCTGATCGCCCGGCAATCCGCGCAGGAAACGGTGCATGTCGGTTATCCCATCGCGCCGGAGGGGGGCGATGCGCTGTTCTTCGGCGCACAGGTCAATACCGCCGTGTTTCCCTTGACCCTCGCCCCGGGGGCCACGTTCAATCAGCTGTACCGCGCGACGCTGGCCTACAGCAAAGCGCTCAAGGTGGCAGGCAAACTGCGGCACAGCCAGTTACCGGTTTATGACATGCTGAGCCTCAGCCCGGTGCGCGAGCTGAACGTCAACTTTACCCAGGCTTACCTGAAAGATGCGCCGTTGGCGCTTGACGGTTGTCGCATCGGCGTCAATCACCGGTTCAACGTCGATCTGGCCGGTTCGGAACTGCTGCTGGAGTATCAGCCTACCGAGCAGGCCTTTGAGTTTCGCCTGCGCTACCGCCCCGATCTGTTCGATGCGACCCAAATGGCGGAGATGGCGGAGCAGTATCTCTGGCTGTTGCAGCGCGCGTTAACCGAACCGGAGGCGCCGATTGCCGCTTGGCCGCAGCTGACGGGGCAACAGGTTTTACGCTGCCGCGACGGTTGGGAGAGCGGGCCTGCCACGGCCGATGCGGAAGCGACGCTGCTTGAGGGCGTGGCCAGGCAGGCGCGCCGTCACCCGGAACGCATCGCCTTGACCGACGCCAAAGGATCGCTCAGTTACCGGCAGTTGGCGCAGCGCAGCGATCGTCTGGCGCTGCGGCTGCGGGCGGAGTATCAGCGGCTGTGCGGCGTGGCCATGCCGCCGGAGACGCTGATCCCGCTGTACCTGCAGCGCAGCGCGGAGGCGGTGGTGGCGATGCTGGCCATCATGAAGGCGGGTGGTGCCTATGTGCCGCTCGATCCCGCCGCGCCGGCGCAGCGGCTGGATTATATCCTGCAAGAGGTGAACAGCCCGATCGTCTTGACCGAAAACGCGTTGCAGGCTGCGGCGCAGCGGTTGGCGCCGGGCGGTCTTTGCCTGTCGGCGGATGAGCCGCTCGCCGACGTGGATGCCGCAGCCTTGCCGAGCGTGGACGCTCGGCAGTTGGCCTACGTGATTTACACCTCCGGCACCAGCGGGCGGCCAAAAGGCACGCAGTGCGAACACCGGGGCGCAGCCAATATGGTGCGGGGGCATACGCAGCGTTTGTTGTGCAATGAGCCGGATGCGCTCAACTGCCTGCAGTTCGCGTCGCTGGCGTTTGACGCGCACGTCTTCGAAGTGTTCGTGGCCCTGGACAATGGCCATCGGCTGTTCATCGCGAGCGACGCGCAGCGGCGGGATCCGGCGCTGTTGTGCGAACAGATGGCGGTCTGGTGCATCGAGGCCTGCTTCCTGCCGCCGGCGCTGCTGGGAACCCTGCCTGAACTTCCGGCTTCGGTGCGCTATCTCGCGACCGGCGGTGAGGCGACCGCGCAGGAAGCGCTAGACCATTACCTGGCCAGCGGCATGCAGGTCGCCAACATGTATGGCCCGACCGAGGCTTCGGTCAGCGTCAGTGTGAATATCTATCGCCGCAACGGCGCGCGCAATATTGGCCACGCCATCGCCAACATGCGTTGCTATGTGGTTGACGAGAAATACAATTTGTTGCCGCTTGGCGTTGAAGGCGAGCTGTGCCTGGCCGGCGAGGGGGTGGCGCGGGGGTACCTGAACCTGCCGGCGCTGACGGCGTCCACGTTCGTCGCCAACCCATTTGAACTGCATGAGCCGTACCGGCGGCTGTATCGCACCGGCGACCGGGTACGGCGGTTGGCCGACGGCAGTCTGGAGTATCTCGGGCGGCACGATCAGCAAATCAAGATCAACGGCTATCGCATCGAGTTGGGCGAAATAGAAATGCAGCTGCGTGCGCTGCCTGAGGTGGCCGAAGCGGTGGTGACTCTGCGTCCCGGCACTACGGACCAACTGGCGGCCTGGTATGTGCCGCAACCTGGCGCGGCGCCGGAGGCCGGCGACATCTTGCAACGCCTGGCGGCGCAGCTGCCGCACTACATGTTGCCTTCGGCGATGCGGGCGCTGGTGGCGCTGCCGCTGACGGTGAGCCGCAAGGTCGATTACCGGGCATTGCCGGAACCGCTGCCGGTCGAGCCGCAAACGGCGTTTCGCCGGCCGGGCACGCCGCTGGAGACTGATCTGTCGGCGCTGTTCAATCGGTTGCTGGGTGGCAATGTCGGCGTGGACGACAACTTCTTCCGCCTCGGCGGCAACTCCATTATGGCCATCAGGCTGTGCCACGAAGTGAATAAACTGCCGGGGGCAAAGATCTCGGTACTGACGTTGAATCAGCATCCGACGGTGGCCGCATTGAGCGAGCACATCGCCGCCCAACGGCAGGCGCCACCGGATGAGCTGCCTATCCTCTCCGGCGGGCGGCGGGAGGCGCCGCTATCGCTTCAGCAGTCGCGGCTGTGGTTCGTTCAGCAACTGTCGGTGAATGCCACGCATTATCTGTCGCCTGTGCTGCTGCGGCTGTCGCCGGATATCGATGACGAACGCTTTGCGGATTGTCTGCAGGCGATCGTCGAGCGCCACCAGATCTTGCGTAGCCTGATCCGCCAGAATGATCGGGGCGAAGCCAGTCAGTGGGTCAGCGACACCGTGCTGCCGGTACCTTTGCTGGCGTTGAGCGCCGATGAATTTGACGCTGCGCTGTCGCAAGCCTGCCGCCAACCGATGGATTTGACGCGTGAGCTGCCGCTGCGCGCCACGCGCTACCGTTACCGCGATGCGGCGGAGCGGGAAACGACCGTTTGTCTGTTGGTGTTCCATCACATCGTCTTTGACGGCTGGTCGCTTGAAGTGCTGCTGCAGGAGCTGGACGCGCGCTATCGGGGAACGTGGCGTGAGGCGACAGAGCCGGCGTTGCAATACCTCGACTATGCGTGCTGGCAACAGGCGCCGGAAAATGTGCAGCGCCGGGCGGACGAATTGGCCTTTTGGCGGCAAGCGCTGGAAGGTTGCCAGCAACTCGATCTGCCGTTGGACTTTTTGCGGCCGGCGGTCTTCGACGAGCGCGGCGACAACAGCGAGGTGCCGTTGCCGGCGGCGCTGGTGAAGGCGCTGGATGCGCTGGCGCGTAGAGAGGGGGTGACGCTGCATGCGGTGATGCTGGCGGGCTTCATGTTGCTGCTGTCCCGCTACAGCGGCCAGAACGATGTCATGGTCGGTACGCCGCTGGCGAACCGCAACCGCCCTGAACTGGAGAATCTGATTGGGTTCTTCGTCAATACGCTGCCTTTACGCCGGCAGATTGACCCGCGTCATCGCGTTGCCGAGTTTGTACGGCAGGTCGCGGCCACGACGCTGCAGGCGCAGCAGCATCAGACGCTGTCGCTGGAAGCGCTGGTGGACGACCTGGCGCTGCCGCGCGATTTTTCGCGTCATCCGCTGTTCCAGGTCATGTTCGCGCTGGAGAGCGCGGGCGGCGCACAGGCACGCCCGGACTGGCTGGCGGTGGTCGATCTGAGCGCTCATGAGCGCACCGCCAAGTTCGACCTGACGCTCACGCTGACGCCGCAGGGGGAGCAGATGCGCGCGCGCTTCAACTTCGCTTCGGCGTTGTTCAGCAAAGCGTCGATGGATCGGCTGGCCGGCTACTATCTCGCCGTATTGCAGCAGATGGCTCACCACGACGACTGGCCGCTGGAAAATATTCGTCTGCAACCGCAGAGCCAGGTGTTGCCGGTGGGATCCGCCTTCGGCTATGCGTTTGAGCGCAGCCTGCAACAGGATTTCGTGCAGCATGCGCGGCGCGAGCCGCAGGCCGTGGCGGTTGTCGACGATCAGGGGGAGATGACTTACGGCGAGCTGCACGAGGCGGCGTTGACGCTGGCCACTCAGCTGCGCGTGCAAGGACGGATGACCGGCGACGCCATCGCCGTCATCGCCGATAAGGGGCGTCGGCAGCCGGTAGCCCTGCTGGCGGCGCTGATGTGCGGTAAGGCGTTCTTGCCGATGGAGGCGGCATGGCCGCCGCAGCGGCGGCTGAAAGTGATGGCGCAGGCCGGCATCAACACGCTGCTCAGCGATGCGCCCTGGGCCTGCGCCGAGATCAACCTGATCGAACTGAATGCTTCAGGGTTGGCGGCGCAGCTGCCGCTGCCGCAACAGCGCCTGCCGGCGCTGGATGCCGGGCCTGACAGCCTGGCCTATATCATTTTCACCTCGGGATCGACCGGCACACCGAAGGGCGTGGCGATCGAACATCGCAGCGCGGTGAACATGCTGGAAGGCGTGCGGCGGTATTTCGGCCTCAATGAGCGGGATCGCAGCCTGGCCCTCAGCGCGTTGAGCTTCGATCTGGCGATATTCGACATTTTCAGCCCGCTGAGCGCCGGCGGAGCGGTCGTGATGCCGGCCGAGCGGGACAGGAGCAATCCGCAGGCCTGGTATCAATTAATGATGGCCCATCGGGTGACGCAATGGCTGAGCGCACCGGCGCTGATGGAGCTGTTGCTGGATTATGTGAACGGCGCGGGGTTGACGGCAGGGCCTGCACCGGCGCTGCGGGCGGTGATGGTGGGGGGCGACTGGATCGCCACCTCGCTGCCGGAACGCTGCCTGGCCTGGGCGCCGCACGGCCGTTTTTGCAGCGCCGGCGGCGCGACGGAGGCGGCGATCTTCACCATGCTGTACGAGGTCCCGCGCGGTCAGAAAATTCGGTCGGTCAGCATTCCTTACGGCAAACCGTTGCCGCACCAGCGCTGTTATATCCTGGATGCCGGGCGACGCCCCGCCGCGCCGGGGGTGCGAGGGGAAATCTATCTGGCGGGTGAGGGCCTGGCGCGCGGGTATTACGGCGATCCGCAACGCACCGCCGAGAGTTTTTTCTGGCATGACGAGCTGCAGGAGCGGGTGTATCGCACCGGGGACGCGGGCCGATGGCTGGAGGATGGCAACGTGGAGTTCATGGGGCGCCTCGATCAGCAGATCAAGCTGAACGGCTATCGCATCGAACTGGGCGAAATAGAACATGCCGTGCTCGCCTATCCGGGCGTGACCGCCTGTTGCTGCGTACTGGTCACTCAACCGCAGCCTTGCCTGGCCGCGTACTACGTTGCCGATGAGACGATCGCCCCTCAGGCGCTGGCTCAGCATTTGAGCAGCCAACTGCCTCCGTACATGGTGCCGCAGGCGCTGATGCAGCTGGCGCAGCTGCCGCTGACCGAAAACGGCAAGATAGCCCGACAGGCGTTGCCGCAGCCGGAAAGGGCGGCGCGTGAGCTCGTTGCGGCGCAGAGCGAATGGGAGAACGTTTGTCTGGCGGTGTGGCGCGATTTGCTGCAGCGGCAGGATTTCGGTGTGGAGGACAATTTCTTCTCGCTGGGGGGCAACTCTCTTCTGGCTATCCAGGCCTGTTATCAGATCGGCCGGCGGCTGGCGTGTGAGGTAACGCTGAGCGAGCTGGGACGATTCCCGACTATACGTTCGCTGTGTCGTGCGTTGCCGCAACAGGAGCAGGGCGCCGCGCCGGTGTCGATCCCGCCGCTGCGGCAACGCGAGTATCCGCTCTCTGCTTCACAGCTGCAGCTGTGGTTTATCGAGAATTTGAACGGCGGCGGCAATCTTTATCATGTGCCGATGCTGTTCCGTCTCGGCGACGAGGTGTGTCTGGCGGCTTATGAGCGCAGTTTGCAGGCGGTCGTCGCCCGGCATCAGGTTTTACGCAGCCTGATTGTCCAGATGCCATCCCAAAGCGCCGTCGCCCGGGTCTGTGAACTGACGCTTTCGCTGGAGCGCGTGACGCTGGAGGCGGCGCACTGGCCGGACAGGCTGCGGCAGGATATCGACCGGCCGTTTGCGCTGGGGGCGGAATTACCGATCAGGGCGGCCGTTTACCGGGTTGCGCAGCCGGATGGCGGGTGGGTGAATTACAGCCTGATTCTGGTGCACCACCTGGCGTTTGACGGCTGGTCGCAGCCGGTGCTGCTGCAGGAGCTGGACGTGCTGTATCAGGCGCAGCGGCAAGGGCAAGAGGCCGGGCTGGCGGCGTTGCCGTTGCACTATGGCGACTATGCTGTCTGGCAGCGGCGCTGGCTGGATTCCGCTCAGGCGGATGAGGCAAAAGCGTATTGGCGCCATGCCCTGGCGGGGTGGCAGGCGCTGGAAATGCCGCTCGACTTCGTGCGGCCTGCTCGCTTCGATCATCGTGGCGCCAACCACGTCATCGCGCTGCCGGAGGCGCTGGTGGCGCAGGCGACGCAGTTCGCCCGGCGGCAAGGCGTCACGCCGTTTGCGTTGTATCTTGCGGCCTTTAATCTGCTGCTTGGTTACTTCAGCGGCCAGCAAGACATTCTGGTCGGCACACCGGTCGCCAACCGGCCGGTGGCGGAGACTCGCTCGGCGATCGGTTTCTTCGTCAATACGCTGCCGCTGCGCTCGCAAATAGACGATGCGGTGTCGCTGAACGATTATGTGCATCGGGTCTTTGACGGCGTGCTGCAGGCGCAACGGCATCAGAACTTGCCGTTGGATCAGCTGATCGAACTGCTGCAGGTGCCGCGTGATCTGTCGCGCCATCCGCTGTTCCAGGCGCTGTTCGCGCTGGAGGAGGTGGGGGACGGGCCGGCCTGGCTGGTGCCGCAGGATCTGCTGGCACACTACCAGGCGGCCAAATTCGATTTGACGCTGAGCATACAACCGGCGCCGCAGGGCGGGCGGGCGATCTTCAACTATGCTACCGCCTTGTTTGCACCGACTACGCTAGCGCTGCTGGGGGAGTATTATCTGACGATCCTCACGCAGATCGTCAATCACGGGGAGCAGCGCGTCAGCCAGTTAGCGCTGGTCTCGGAGAGTGAAATGGCGCGGCAGCGCGCCTTCCATCAATCCTGTCCGCCGGCCTACGATTTCGAGCGCGCCATCCATCATGATTTTATCCGTCAGGCCGAGCGCGATCCGCAGCGGGTGGCGATCGTCGATGAATGGGGCGAACTGAACTACGGTGAGCTGTATCGGCGGGCGCTGACGCTGTCGTTGCAGCTGCGTCAGCACGCGGACATGCGCGCCGAGACCATCGCGGTGATGGTGGATAAAGGGCGGGCGCAAATCATTGCGGTGCTGGCGATTCTGATGGCCGGCAAGGCCTATTTGCCGCTGGATGGCGCCTGGCCGGAACGCCGCCGCCTGGATATCGTCGCGCAGTCGCAGACTCGGGTTATCCTGAGCAGCCGCGAGTGGGGGGCCAGCGGCGAGGCCAGGCTGTTAACGATCGATCCGCAGGGGGCCGTCATGGGGTTACCGCCGGCTCCGCCGGGGGAGCCTGTCTTACCGGCACCTTCCGCGCTGGCCTATGTGATCTTCACCTCCGGGTCTACCGGCGCGCCAAAAGGGGTGGCGATAGAACATCGCGGCGCGGTGAACAGCATCATCGATACGTTGCACCAGCTGGAACTCGGCGCGGACGATCGCGGGTTGGCGCTCAGCGCGTTGAGCTTCGACATTTCGGTGTTCGATATTTTCGGCCTGCTGTCGGTGGGTGGCGCCATCGTAATGCCGTCCGAAACCGAACGCTACCAGCCTGAGGCCTGGCATCGGCTGTTGATGACCCAGAGCGTGACCTTCTGGAACTCCGCGCCTTCGGTGATGACGCTGCTGGTGGAGCTGTTGGAGTCCGCCGCGTCGCAGGCGCAGTGGCCGCAGCTGCGTAACGTGGTGCTGGTGGGCGAGGTGATCTCCCGCCAACTGCCGGCGCGTATTCGCCAATGGCGGCCAGGGTGCCGGGTCGTCAGCGCCGGGGGCGCGACCGAGAGCTCCATTTGGTCGATCCTGTACGACATCCCGGAAACGCCGATCCTGGCGCCCAGCGTGCCTTACGGTCAGGCGATGGCACATCAGCGTTTTTACGTGCTGGATCGTCATCAGCGCGTGCTGCCGCCTGGCTTGCCGGGAGAACAATACATCGGAGGGATCGGCGTGGCGCGCGGCTATTACCGCAATCCGTCGCTGACCGAAGAGAAGTTCATCTACCATCCGGCGCTGGGAGAGCGTCTTTATCGCACCGGCGATGCCGGCCGCTATTTGCCGGACGGTAATCTGGAGTTCCTCGGCCGTATGGATTTTCAGGTGAAAATCAACGGCTACCGGGTTGAGCTGGGGGAGGTCGAGCAATGTGCGCTGGCATTCGGCACGATCAAATCCTGCTGCGCCATCGTGCTGTCGGAGGAGAATCGGCAGCGCCTGGCGCTGTATTACGTCAGCGAGGCGCCGCTGGATGAATCGGCGCTGCTGGTCTTTATGAGTGGGCAATTACCGTTGTACATGCTGCCTGCGGCGCTGATGCGGCTGGAAGCACTGCCGTATAACTCCAGCGGCAAACTGGATCGCAAGGCGTTGCCTGCGCCGGCGGTGAGCGAGCCGCAGGCCTATGTCGCTCCCGCGAGCGAGCTGGAACAGCAGCTGTGCGCGCTGTGGCAGGCGGCGTTGCAGTGCGGGCAGGTCGGCATGACGGATGATTTCTTCCTGCTGGGCGGCACCTCGATCAAGGCCATTTCCCTTTGCGTCGGCATGGGCGAACTGATGGCCGCGCCGGTGCCGGTGGTGCAGCTGCTGCAAAGCCGCACCCTGAAAAATCTGCTGGCCGCCAACGAACGCCGCCTGGTCTTGCCGCTTAACCGTTGGGCTGAGGGCGCGCCCGTGGTATGGATGATCCACCCGGCGCTGGTGGGAGCGGAAGCGTTTCACGCTTTCGCTCAGCCGTTGCAGGGGCGATTCAACTGCTATGGCGTCGACAACCATAACCTTTATCATCAACCGGCCATCGACTCGCTCGGCGATCTGGCCGAACGGTATCTGAACGACATGATCGCCGCCGGTCTGCTGCAAGGCGCTGGGCCGGTGCACATTCTCGGTTGGTCGCTGGGGGGGATCATCGCGCTGGAGATTGCCGCCCGTCTGGAAGCGCGCGGCTGCCGTAACGTGCAACTGTATCTGCTGGACAGCTTCTACCGGCAGGCCACGGCGGAGTTGCCTCTGGAGCAGCTGTTGCCGGCGTTGGGCATCGATGGCGAGGCGGCGACACGCGCCATGGCCGCAGGGCAGGCGGAGCGGCGGCTGTCGGAAGGGAGGCTGAGCCGCCGGCTGCAGACCACTAGGGTGACGCTGTTTAAGGCGACGGAGGGTAACCCGCAGTTGCCGGAGGCGGTCACGGCGCCGCTGTTGGCGGTGGACGATAATGGGCTTGGCGCCGTCTGCGAGCGGCTGCAGGTCATCCCGTTGGCTTGCCATCACCATAACATCTTGCTGTGTGAGGCGGAGATCGGGCAAGCGCTCAACGAAGGGATCTGATTTATGAGCCTGGCTCATAAGCTCAAGCGTATTTCGCCCCATAGTCATGGCGGCAGTCGCGTTTTACAGTCATCACACCGGAACGGCTCCGCGTCAGGCGGGGCCGGTATCAATCAGTGGGGGAGTGAAGATGCAAACACGCAAATTGGGGCGCGAAGGGCTGGAAGTCTCGGCGTTGGGGTTGGGCTGTATGGGACTGAGCTTTGGTTACGGCCCGGCCACCGACAAACGGCAGGCGGTCGATCTGATCCGTGCCGCGGTTGACGAGGGCGTGACGTTCTTCGATACCGCCGAGATTTATGGTCCGTTCACGAACGAGGAATTGTTGGGCGAAGCGCTGGCGCCGGTGCGCGATCGGGTCGTCATCGCCACCAAGTTCGGTTTCGATCTGCCGCAGCCGGCGGGGCAGCAGGTGTTGAACAGCCGTCCGGAGCATATTCGCCAGGCGGTGGAAGGCTCGTTGAAGCGCCTGCGGATAGAGACGATCGATTTGCTGTATCAGCACCGTGTCGATCCTGAGGTGCCTATCGAGGAGGTGGCCGGTACGGTGCAGCAACTGATTCGCGAAGGGAAAGTGAAGTATTTCGGCCTGTCGGAAGCCGGTGCGCAAACCATTCGGCGAGCTCACGCGGTGCAGCCGGTCACGGCGCTGCAAAGCGAATATTCGCTGTGGTGGCGCGAGCCGGAGCGTGAAATCTTGCCGACGCTGGCAGAGCTGGGCATCGGTCTGGTGCCGTTCAGCCCGCTCGGCAAGGGCTTTCTCACCGGCGCCATTACCGAGAACACCACCTTTGACAGCGGCGATTTTCGCAACGTGGTGCCGCGCTTCAGCGCCGAAGCGCGCCGGGCCAATCAGGCGCTGTTGAGCGTGCTGGGGCAGATAGCGCAGCGCAAAGGCGTGACGCCGGCGCAGATCGCCCTGGCCTGGCTGCTGGCCCAGCAGCCGTGGATCGTGCCGATCCCGGGAACCACCAAGCGTCACCGGCTGGAAGAAAACCTTGCGGCGGCGTCGGTGGTGTTGGCGGCGGACGAACTGGGCGAGATCGAGCGTGCGCTCTCCGCTATCGACGTGATCGGCGATCGTTACCCGGCGCATCTGCAGAAGAACGTCGGGCGTTAAGCCCCGCGTCGCAGCGCCTCAATCAGCAGCGCAAAGGCGGTAGTGTGTTGCCTGCGGCTTGGATAATAGAGGTAATAACCGGGAAACGGCGGGCACCAGTCGTCCAGCGCCATCAGCAACCGACCGTCGGCCAGCGGCTCGGCGACGGTATCTTCCGGCACAAAGGCGATGCCGAGGCCGAGCTGCGCGGCGTCGATTCGCTGGCGCAGGCTGTTGAAGGTCAGCTGCCCCTCCACCCGCACTTTAATCTCCCGGCCATCGCGGGCAAATTCCCAGGCGTACAGCCCGCCGAGGGTGGGCAGGCGCATGTTGATGCAGCGATGGTTTTGCAGCGCTTGCGGCGTAGCGGGGAGGCCGTAACGGGCGAAATAGTCAGGGGAGGCGACGGGCACCATGCGCATGTCCGGCCCGATGCGCACCGCGACCATGTCCTTCGCCACCTGTTCCCCCAGGCGAATTCCGGCGTCGAATCGCCCGGCGACGATGTCGGTCAGGCTATTGTCGACGGTGATTTCCACGTTGATATCCGGGTAATCGACGAGAAAAGTGCGCAGCACCGGCCACAGTACCGCATCCACCGCGTGTTCGCCGGCGGTGATGCGGATGTTGCCGGCGGGCCGATCGCGCATTTCACCCAGCGCGTTCAGCTCGCTTTCAATCTCCGCCAAGCGCGGGCCAATGCTGTTGAGCAGCCGCTCACCGGCCTCGGTGGGGGCGACGCTGCGCGTGGTGCGCGTGAGCAAACGCAGCGCCAGGCGTTCTTCCAGGCCGCGAATAGCGTGGCTGAGTGCCGATTGGGAAACGCCAAGCTGCGCCGCCGCTTTGGTGAAGCTGCGTTCCCTGGCGACCATCAGGAAAGCGATCAGATCGTTAAAGTTTTCTTTCAACATACCGGCACCGGAGAGCAAGGTTGGGGCGCTGTCGCGCGTAGATTTATGAATTGAGCTCATAGCTCCTTGCGCATTTTACCCGCTAGTCGCCGGAAAAACACGGCGCTATCTTGGCATCACTGACTCACAACTATCAGCGTAGGTTGGAAAGCCGGCGCGGAGGACACGACAGATGAAAATACAACGCAGCGGTTCTATCCCATCACAGCGCGGTTCGGCGGATTATTTTACCGGGCAGGTACGCATCGACGCGCCGTTCGCCGGTGACGCGCCGGCCAGGGTAGGCGGCGCGACCGTCACCTTCGAACCCGGCGCCCGCACGGCATGGCATACGCATCCGCTCGGCCAGACGCTGATCGTCACTCAGGGGCGCGGGTGGATCCAGATGTGGGGCGAGAAGACGCAGGAGATGCATCCCGGCGATATCGTTTGGATACCGGCTGACGTCAAACACTGGCACGGTGCGACACCGGACACTGCCATGACCCATATCGCCATCGCCGAAGCGGTGGACGGCAGCCCGGTGACCTGGCTGGAGCCGGTCAGCGAGGCGGAATACCGGCCATAACGCCGATCAGGCCGGGGGACTCTGTTCGCAAAACCGCAGCCGGTTGCCGAACGGATCGGTGAGGTTGAGCTCTTTGCCCCAGTCGACAACCTCCAGCCCCGGCCGGGCATAGCGGTAGTTTTTGGCCGTGAGCTCCCGGTGCAGCGCGTCGATATCGTGCACCGGGATGAAAATGGCGGCGCCGGGCGTGCTGTCGCCGTAGTGTTCGCTCAGGTGCAGCGTCAGCCCGGCGCGGGTCACCTGCATGTACAGCGGCAGGTCTTCGCTGAAACGGTGCTCCCACGCCAGCGTGAAACCGAGAAAATCCAGATAAAACTCTTTGGCCTTGTCGACTGAAAAGATACGCAGAATCGGAATGGCGGGGGAGAGCGTCATCATTGTTGACCTCACTGTCGCGTTAGCGGCAGCCGATATGGATATCGACCGCGTCGGGGCCGGTATAGGCTTCGAAGTCGGTCAGGAAGCGACGTTCGATTTCCGGGTGTTGCTCGAAGTAGGTCCAGATGGCTTGCCAGCCTTCGATGACCGCTGCCGGCATGGCGCCTCGGGCCTGGAACACCAGATAGCGGCCAGGTTGGATGTGCAAACCGCTCTGTGCCTCACTGCCGGCGGTGACATCAAACGGCCCGCTGGCATCGGAGGCGTAGTTGGAGTAGACCCCGTAAACCGGCATGGCGGGCGAGGTGGCGAAAAAGTCTGACCACAGCGCCGGGATTTTAGCCGTCTCGGGCCGGGTTTCGTCCTGATTGGTGGTTCTGATTGTCTGGCCGGCGACGTAAAAACCGGGCAGGTGTACCGAGAGGGGCTGCATAGAGGCAATTCCTTTTAACCGCTGAAAAGATGCCTAAAGGTAGCAAAGGCTGCCCAAAACCGCCAGACAGGGCCCCCGCAGGCGCGGAGGCCCCTCACATCAGGCGCCCAAACCGCCGAGGCACAGGTATTTGATTTCGAGATAGTCCTCGATGCCGTATTTTGAGCCTTCGCGGCCCAAACCGGAGTGCTTCATGCCGCCGAACGGCGCCACCTCGGTGGAAATCAGCCCTTCGTTGATGCCGACAATGCCGTACTCCAGCGCTTCGGCCACGCGCATCACCCGGCCGATGTCGCGGCTGTAGAAGTAAGCGGCCAGGCCGAACGGCGTGTCGTTGGCCAGTTCGACGGCGTCGGCCTCCTGGCTGAAGCGGATCAGGGGCGCCACCGGGCCGAACGTCTCCTCACGGAAGATTTTCGCCGTGCGCGGCACATCGGTCAGGATGGTCGGGGTGAAGAAATTGCCGCCCAGCGCGTCAGGCTTGCCGCCCAACAGCACCGAGGCGCCGTGCTCGACGGCGTCGGCGATATGCTCGCGCACTTTCTCCACCGCGTCCGGGTTAATCAACGGGCCGATGGAGACGCCGTCATCCAGGCCGTTGCCGACTTTCAGCTTGGCGACGGCGGCTTTCAGCTTGGCGGCGAAGGCGTCGTACACGCCGTCCTGCACCAGAAAACGGTTGGTGCAGACACAGGTCTGGCCGGCGTTGCGGTATTTCGAGGCGACCGCGCCGGCCACGGCGGCGTCCAGATCGGCGTCGTCGAAGACGATAAACGGCGCGTTGCCGCCCAACTCCATGCTGGTTTTCTTGATGGTGGGCGCACACTGGGCCAGCAGCTGCGCGCCGACTTCGGTGCTGCCGGTGAAGGAGAGTTTACGCACATCCGGGTTGGCGGTGAGTTCGCCGCCGATGCCTTTGCTGGGGCCGGTGATCACGTTGCACACCCCGGCGGGCAGCTCGGCGCGCTCCGCCAGCACGGCGATCGCCAGCGCCGAGAACGGGGTCTGGCTGGCGGGGCGGATCACCCCGGTGCAACCCGCCGCCCAGCCGGGGCCGGCTTTGCGGGTGATCATCGCCGCCGGGAAGTTCCACGGGGTGATGGCGGCGAACACGCCGATCGGCTCTTTCTGCACGATGATGCGGCGACCGGCCTGGGGCTGCGGAATGGTGTCGCCGTAGACCCGCTTGCCTTCCTCGGCGAACCATTCGATAAAGGAGGCGGCATAGGCGATTTCACCGCGGCTTTCGGCCAGCGGTTTACCCTGTTCCGCCGTCATGATGCGCGCCAGATCCTCCTGATTTTCCATCATCAGCTCAAACAGCCGCCGCAGTTTGCCTGCGCGCTCTTTGGCGGTCAGCGCCCGCCAGGCGGGCAGCGCTTTTTTGGCGGCGGCGATGGCGCGCGCGGTTTCTTCGGCGCCGAAGGCTGGCACATGGCCGACCAGCTCACCGTTGGCGGGGTTATGAATGGCGATCGCGTGGCCTGCTTTGGCCGGCAACCATTGCCCGTCGATGTAATTGGCCTCGCGGAACAGCGTGGGATCCTTGAGGGTAGCGCTGATGCTGGTGCTCATTGGTCTCTTCCTTTGCTGAGTTCAACAGAATGGTCTATCCCATACGGCTACCCTTTACCCTAGCAAACTTTGCCGCCGCCGTTTGCCACCGTGGCGACAAGATGAGCATTTTCTTCATGCGCACCTTCTGTACAAAAAACATCCGCCGGCGGGCCGATACTGAAAGAGCAGGCATATAACCCTTTTCGATGTGATTAAAAGGAGTGTGCGAATGATGAAATCAGTGGACTGGCATCTCGCGGCCTACGGCAGCGAAATGGATTTTTTGGCGTCGAGCATCGCCCTGATGGAATGGCAAGGGCGGCAGATTGACGCCGGGCAGGTGGCCGGCAATATGTCGGAGCAGCAAAGCCGCCTGTTCTTTGCGCGGTTGAGTTATTTTCGTCAGCTTTATCAGGCCGCAGCGGCGGCCGAACACAGCCTGTAATTTCCCGATTCAGCCCCGCCGCAGCGGGGCTTTTCATTTCAGCGGCGCCACACTCCGGTCGCCAGCGTCGCCGGCGAATACTCCAGATCGCGTCCCCGCCACGGCAACGCCGCCGCAAAGCGCCAGGCGCGGTGAACGTCAAACCGCCAATAACGTTCCGCCCCTTCAACGCCGGGATCCCCTGCCGCCTGCCAGAGGATCTGCGTTTTTCCTTGCAGATGCAGTACGTCACCGCGCTCGAAATCGATGAACAGCAGCGCCGCCCGCGGTTCGGCCAGCAGGTTGCCCAACGTATTCATATAGCGGTTGCCGCGAAAGTCCGGCATCCACAGCGTGTCGCCTTCCAGATGGATAAAGCCGGGGCGCCCGCCGCGATGGGAAATATCGACGCCGCCCTGCGCCAGTGCCAGGTGCGCGCCGCTGGCGACGAAGCTGGTGTCCGCGGTGCGGATCAGCGCCTGCGCCGCCGCATCGAGCGACGTTAAATGCGCAACCGGCTGTGGCCGGCTCTCCACCGGGTAGAGTTCGCGGCGCTGAATGTACTGCGGGCAGTTGCCGAAGCTTTGGTGAACGACGATCTCCACCCGGTTTTTATCGGTGCGGCCGACGGTGCCGTTGGCGCGGTTACGCCGCCGGTTGCTGAAGTCGAGCCCGAGCGCGCCGACCGGTTTGCCGGGCAGCAACAGCGCCTGGGCGGGATCGTCGCTGCGGCGCGGCGCGCTGATGCGCAGGTGCGTGTCGTCCGGCGTGCGTAAAAATCCGGGCGGGCCGCTGAACAGGGTGGCGATGGGCCAGCCCTGGTCGTCCAGCGTAGCGACGAACAGGTAGGGCAGCGCGGCGAAAAACGCGCGGTGCTGATCCGGCATCGCGGGGTAGATGCCGCCGCCCACGCGATCGAATCCGGCCAGCGTCTGCGCGCGCAGCTCATCGGGGTGGAACCGTTGCGGGATCATGGCGTCAGCTCGCCGCCGGTTCCGGCAGGGCCGGCATGGCGAAGAAGCCGGGAAGCGCCGCGATGCGCGCCACCCAGCGCCGTATCGCGGGGTAAGGCGCCAGCGAAATGCCGCCTTCGCCTGCGACCGCCACATAGCTGTAGCAGGCCAGATCGGCGATGGTCGCCTGTTCGCCGGCCAGGTAGCCGCGCTCGCTCAGGTGCTGCTCCATCTGCGGCAGAAAACGATCGCTGATTGCCCGCGCCGCCTGGTAATCCTCCGGCACCGCGAACTGGGCGATCAATCGGCAGGAGGCCGGGCCGTAGCGGACTTCGCCGGCGGCTTTGGAAAGCCAGGCCTGCACCCGCGCCGCCGCCACCGGCTGTTCCGGCAGCCAGTGGCTGTCCGGCGCGTAGCGTTTCACCAGATAGACCAGAATGGCGTTGCTGTCGGCCAGCGTCAGATCGCCGTCCTGCAAGACCGGGATCTGGCCGAACGGGTTGAGCCGGCGAAAGGCCGCGCTCTGCCGCACGTCTGCCGAGGCCTCTACCCATTCATAGGGCAGCGCCAGCATGCGCAGCAGCAAGGCCACGCGGTGAACGTGGCCGGAAAGCGGGGTGCCGTAGAGGGTGATGGTGGACATGGCGTTTCTCCTCAGTGTTTTTTTCAGGATACTCTTGCGGTGAATGAGCGGAATCCGGCAATGTGGAAATTGATAATTTCACTTATCGGAAGAGTCTATGGATCGGTTAGACGAGTTGGCCATCTTCGTGGCGGTGGTGCAGCAGGGCAGCCTGGCTGCCGCCGGGCGCAAACTGCGGCGTTCGGCGCCGGCGATCACCCGGGCGATCGCCGCGCTGGAACAGCGTTTCGGCACCCGGCTGGTGGAACGTACCACCCGGCGGCTGGCGCCTACCGAGGCGGGCGTGCGGCTGCTGGAGCGCGCGCAACAGCTGCTGCAGGATTATCAGGCGGTGGTGCAGGATACCGCCGAAGCGCAGCTGAGCGGCTTGCTGCGCGTCACTTCGCCGGTGCAGTTCGGTCGCCGCTACGTGGCGCCGGTGGTGATGGCGTTTCTCGATGACTACCCGCAGATGCAGATCGAAATGGTGTTGAACGATCGCAATCTCGATCTGATTGACGAAGGATTGGATATCGCGGTGCGCATCGGTCATCTGCAGGACTCTTCGCGCGTGGCGCGGCGGTTGGGGCAGGTCAGCCGGGTGACGGTCGCCAACCCGGATTATCTGGCGCGTTGGGGGGAACCGCGCTCACCGGCGCAGCTGGCGGAACACGCCACTATCGTCGGCACCCAGCGGCCGTCGCTGCGCGAATGGCGCTTCGGCCCGCAGGAAAACGGCGAGCGGGTGCGATTGGCCCCCCGGCTGTTGCTCAACGACGTGGAAGCGCAACTGCTGGCGGTGCGCGCCGGCAAAGGCATCGCCCGCCTACTCTCGTATCAGGTGGCGGACGATTTGGCCGCCGGTACGCTGGTGCGGCTGCTGGTGGATCATGAGCCGTTGCCGATGCCGGTACAGCTGGTGGCGCAGCAGGCGCAGCGCATGCCGCTGAAGGTGCGCGCCTTCTGGGATTATGCGTTTGAACGGCTCAGCGCATTGCCGCAAATTCAGCCGGATGGACGGGGGAAATAAGCGCAAAAAGTTTCATGGGCTAAACTTTTTCGCCGCCGGCGTTATTTTATTTTACCGGACGCGCATTGCTGATGCGCCCGTCTTGACAATAATGTCACCGGTGCTAATAGTTAATTCATATCTTAAATAATAAACGAAGTTTAATATATGAAACAACTTGCGGGGAGTTATGATAATGGCGCTACGGTGGATAATGAAGACGCTATTTTGGCTTCATTCCAAACCCGCAGTGCGGCTATTTATTATCAGGCAAAACATGAAAAGAATATTGCGTATGGCGAAAGTGAACGCGAAACATTGGATTGGCTCTATTCTGCAAAGCAGCACCAGGGGACGTTAATTTTTATTCACGGCGGCTATTGGCAATTTTGCGATAAGGCGGATTTCGCCTTTATCGCCGCCGGGCCGTTGGCGTTGGGTTTTGACGTGGTGCTGGTGGAATATGCGCTGGCACCGGCGGTTAATCTTGACGCTATTTGCCGCCAGGTGGGGGCGGCGCTTGATGCCATTCAGCGCCGTCTGCCGCTGCACTATGCCCATCCGGTGCATCTGTGTGGCCATTCCGCCGGCGGCCATCTGGCGGCATTTTGGCAGCAGCATGCGCTGGTGGATGCGGTCTTTCCCATCAGCGGCCTGTTCGAACTGGCGCCGCTGCAAGAAAGCTATGTCAATCGGGCGCTGCAGCTGACCGCGCGGCAAATTGAAACGCTAAGCCCGGCGCGCCGGCCCCCGGTGCGCGGCAAGCCGCTCACGCTGTATTACGGCGCATTGGAGCTGCCGGAGCTGATCGGCCAGTCGCAACACTATCACGCGGCGCTCCGCCAACGCGGGTTGTCTGCAGAACTGGTCGCGGTGCCCGGCGCCAATCATTTCACCATTCTGGATGCGTTGTTCGCCGTCGACGGCGCGCTGCTTCGCCAACTTGACCACCACGGAAACCACTGACATGCGCGAGATCGTAGAGACCGGGCTGCCGGACATCGGCCAGCCTTTTTCCTGGGCCACCCGGGGCGGCGGTATGCTGTTTACCGCCCACGGCCCGGTGCGGGCGGACGGCAGCATCGAGACCGGCGCGCCGGAGCGACAGATTGCGTTAACCTTCGATAACCTGGCGCAGACGTTGAAGGCGGCGGGCAGCCACAGCGATAAGGTGCTGCAGGTGATCGTGTATCTTACCGACGTCAACGACGTTAAATGTCTCGATGAGATTTACCGGAAATACTTTAATTATCCTTATCCCAACCGCTCCACGGTTATTGTCGAAAAATTGGTGGTGCCGGGAATGAAAATAGAAATTACCGTCAGCGCCATCGCCTGATTTAATTTCTTCTTAAGTTCGCCTTTATATTAATTCAATAACGAGTTAAGGATGCGTCATGTTTAAACAGATTGCACCCTCCGCGGCCGATCCTATTATGTCGCTGATGGAAGCTTATTTGCAGGACCCCAATCCGCAGAAAGTGAATTTAGGTATCGGTCTGTATTACGACCGGCAGGGAAATATTCCGCTGATGCAGGCGGTCGAGGCCGCCGAGCAGCGGTTGCTGGCGCTGCGTCGCCCGCACGGTTATCCGCCGATCGAAGGTTCGCCGCAGTTCGCTCGCCAAGTGCAGGCGCTGCTGTTCGGCGAGCAACAGGCGGCCGAGATCGCCACGGTGCAGACCGTCGGCGGCTCCGGCGCGCTGAAGCTGGCGGCGGATTTTTTGCGCCACTTCCTGGCGTGCGGTGACATTTGGGTGTCCGATCCCACCTGGGCCAATCACTGGGCGATATTTGAAGGCGCCGGGCTGCGGGTGAATACCTATCCCTACTTTGACGAAACGGCGGGCGGCTTGCGTTTCGCCGCCATGCTCGACGCGCTGGACAGCCTGCCGCCCGGCAGCGTAGTCCTGTTGCATCCTTGCTGTCATAACCCGACCGGCACCGATCTGACGCCGGAGCAGTGGCGCGCCACGCTCGCCGTGCTGCAGCGACGCAACCTGCTGCCGCTGTTCGATATCGCCTACCAGGGCTTCGGCGACGGGCTGGAGGAGGACTGCTTTGCGTTGCGCGAAGCGCTGAAAACCGATCTGCCGTTTTTGGTCTGCAACTCGTTTTCCAAAAATGTCGCGCTGTACGGCCAGCGGCTGGGCGCGCTGTCGGTACGCTGCGCCGATGCGCAAAACGCCGCCAACGTCAAAGGCGCGTTAAAAACGCTGATCCGCCGCAGCTACTCCTGCCCGCCGACGCACGGCAGCCAGATCGTGGAAACCCTGCTCGGCGACGCCGAACTGGGTGAACGTTGGCGCAATGAGCTGGCGGAAATGCGCATGCGCATCAAGCAGATGCGTGAGCAGCTGGCTGCCGGCCTGGTGCAGGGCGGCTCTTCGCTGGATCACCGGCGCATACGCGATCAGCGCGGCATGTTCAGCTACACCGGTCTGAACGAAGCGCAGCTGCAGACCCTGCGGCAACGCTACGCCATCTATCTGGTGGCGCCCGGCCGCATGTGTCTGCCGGGGCTCAACCCCGGCAATATCGACTATGTGACCGCCGCCATTCTCGACGTCACCCGTACCGCCTAACTTCGCTCGGGAACACCGCCATGCCACAGATGAATGATTTTGAGCATATCGCCCGCCGCCAGGGCGGGTTGAACAAGCATCTTACCGCCGGGCAGATGTCGATGCTGGCGATCGGCGGCGCCATCGGCACCGGGCTGTTTCTCGGCAGCGCCTACGCCATTCAGATGGCGGGGCCGTCGGTATTGCTGAGCTACCTGATCGGCGGCGTTATTGCGCTGTTGTTGATGGGCAGCCTGGCGGAAATGACCTCCGAACACCCGACGCCCGGCTCGTTCGGCGACTACGCCGAATTCTATCTCGGCCCGCTGTTCGGTTTTCTGGTGCGTTATTCCTACTGGTCTTGCGTGGTGCTGGCGGTGGGCACCGAAGTTACCGCCATCGGCATGTACATGCAGTTCTGGTTCCCGGCGACGCCGACCTGGCCGTGGGTGCTGCTGTTCTCGGCGGCGGTGATCGTGGTCAACGTGATCGGCGTGAAGTCGTTCGGCCAGGTGGAATACGCGCTGTCCACCGTCAAAGTGACGGCGATCGTGGCGTTCATTCTGATCGGCATCGGCATTCTGGCGTTCTCGGGCAACCCGGCCTACGGCTTGCGCAACCTGACCGCCGGCGGCTTCATGCCGTTTGGCGTCAAGGGCATGTGGTTCGCGGTGATCGTGTCCATCTTCAGCTATCTGAGCATTGAAATGATCGCGGTGGCCGCCGGCGAGGCGAAAAATCCGGTGATTGCAGTGAAGGCGGCGTTCAAGGGCACCATCGTGCGGCTGTTCATCTTCTACATGCTGTCGATCGCCCTGATGCTGGCCATCGTGCCCTGGCGCCAGTCCGGCACCGGCGAAAGCCCGTTCCTGATGGCGATGAACGTGATTCATCTGCCCGCCGCCGCCGGTATTTTCAACTTTATCGTGCTGGTGGCGGCGCTGTCGGCGATGAACAGCCAGCTGTACATCACCACCCGCATGATGTTCTCGCTGTCGCGTGCCGGGCAGGCGCCGGCGGCATTGGGGCGCGTCAGCCGGCGCGGCATTCCGGTCAATGCGTTGGCGATGTCGTGCATCGGTATCGTGGTGTCTATCGTGCTGAGCCTGGTGGCGCCGGAAACGTCGTTCGCCGCCATGATGTCTATCTCGGTGTATGGCGCCTGCTTTACCTGGCTGATGATTTTCGTCACCCATCTGTTCTTCCGCCGCCGGCACCGGCAGACCCACCTGAAATTCCGCATGTGGGGGTTCCCCTATACCACCTTGCTGGGCGCCGGGCTGATGGCGGCGCTGATGATCTCGACGGCGTTTACCGAATTCTTCCGCATGACGCTGTGGTTCGGTATTCCGTTCACCTTGCTGCTGGTGGTGGCTTATCACTGCCAGAGCCGCCGCGCGGCTGCGCCGTCGCCGTTCAAGGCGCCGGAGGCGGAGTAATAAGGGAAGGGGCTGAGGCGTGCCTCAGCCCCGGGGATTACAGCTGGCTTTTTGGGATCAGGTGGTCGCCGAAGCTCAGGCGCTGGCGGCCCGGTTCGATTTCGGTTAGCGGCGCCACTTCGTGCAGCGAGGATTTGCAGCGCTGTACCAGATCCTGATACTCGCGGGTGCCGGCGATCTTCCAGGCCAATTCCTGTTCGGTCAGATCGCGCAGCACGCGCGCCGGGCTGCCGACCACCAGCTTGTTGGCTTCGATCACCGCCGCGGCTTTGACGAACGCCATCGCGCCGACGATGGTGTTTTCGCCGATCTCCGCACCGTCCATCACCACTGCGTTCATGCCCACCATCGCGTTGCGGCGAATGCGGCAGCCGTGCAGGATGGCGCCGTGGCCGATATGGCCGTCTTCTTCCACCACCGTGTCCTGCTGCGGGAAGCCGTGCATCACGCAGTTGTCCTGAATGTTGGCGCCGTCGCAGATCACCAGGCGGCCAAAATCGCCGCGCAGGCTGGCATTCGGGCCGATATACACCTGCTTGCCGACGATCACGTCGCCGATCAGCACCGCCGTCGGGTGCACGTAACTGCTGGGGTCGACGACCGGCGTCAGGCCGTCAATCTGATACACAAGCATAGCGTGAGTTCCTTAAAATGTAGGGTCGCGCGGCAGGCCGCCGAAGCGCCGATAGTAGCCGGCGGCCGGCGCGGGCAGGGCGCCGATGGTGGTTTCCGCCAGCGCGCTGACGTACTCCGTCGCGGCGCGATCGACCTGCTGATAAAGATTGATGCACAGGTTGCGGGCGATCTGGCCCTCCCACTGCGCGGGCAGCAGCGCGTCCGGCAGCAGCGGATCTTTCAACACCACGCGACGGAAGAAGTGAATCAATAATAGCTTAATCTGGAAACCGCGCAGCGGCGTCAGCGCCGCCGGGTCAACTTCGCGCAGCAGCGCCATCAGCGGCCGGAAGGAGACGATAAACTCGTGATAGCCGGCCGCCACGTCGCTTAGCGACCAGCAGTCGGCCACCAATTTTTGCAGGGTTTGCTCGGAGCGATTGTAGGGGTAATCGGCGCGAAAGTAGATCACTTGCTCGCTGGCGTTCAGTTCGCCGAGCAGCGCCGTCACGTCGGTCTGCGCATGGGTGGGGGCGGCCATCAGGTTGTTGGCGATCTGCCCGAACCCGAGCCAGCCCAGCTCTTTTTTCAGCCGTGCGCGCGCGTTTTTTTCGGCGCTTTCCAGCAACAACAGCTCCCACTTGCCATCCCAGGCGGGTTGCTCGCGCAGATAGATTTTCGACTCGGCGTGGCGGAACTGGCGCATTCCCTGCTCGGTCACGCGGTAGAAGCTGCGGCGGCCTATTTTCTCCACCGCCAGCCAACCCTCTTTCTGCAGGCGGAACACCGAGGTGCGCACGAAGCGATCGCCGAAACCGAAGGCCTCCAGCAGCGCGCTCAGGCTGCCGAGCCACACTTCGCCGCCGCGATGGCTGAGCGCGTCGCCGTACAGCGAAATGATCAGCGAGGTACCGCTGATCGGCTGCGCGTCGACGGCATGGCGAATGAACTCATCCAGTTTATGTTCCATATTTTTCCATGGGTTAGCCTTCGATGAGCCATAACATTACCATAATTTAAGGCGGCGTCATCCGTGACGCCGTGCGCTTCAGCGCGGCCGCAAATCGACCACGCGCTGCGCCTTGCCTTCTGAGCGCGGGATATCGCCGCAGTTGGCGATGCTGACGTCGGTGCTGACGCCCACGATCGATTTGATGTGGTGGCGCAGCTGGTGGCAGATGTCGCAACGCTGCTGGTGGCTGAGGCTGAGCGCCGACTCCTTGAGCTCGACGCGCACCGCCAGCGTGTCCAGATGCCCGCTGCGGCTGACCTGCAGCTGGTAGTGCGGCGACAGCTGCTCGAACTGCATGATCTGCTCTTCCACCTGCGACGGGAAGACGTTGACGCCGCGGATGATCAGCATGTCGTCGGAGCGGCCGGTGATCTTGCCCATGCGGCGCATCTGGCGCGCGTCGCCCGGCAGCAGCCGAGTGAGATCGCGGGTGCGGTAGCGGATCACCGGCAGCGCCTCTTTGGTCAGGGTGGTGAACACCAGTTCGCCGTGCTCGCCGTCCGGCAGGGCGATGCCGGTCTCCGGGCAGATGATCTCCGGCAGGAAGTGATCTTCCCAAATGGTAGGGCCGCCGCCGCTTTCCAGACACTCCATCGCCACGCCCGGCCCCATCACTTCCGACAGGCCGTAAATATCCAGCGCCTTGATGCCCATGCGGGTTTCGATTTCGTGGCGCAGGGCTTCGGTCCAGGGTTCGGCGCCGAACACGCCGAGCCGCAGCGAGCAGCCGCGTGCGTCGCCGCCCATTTTGCGCTCCAGTTCGTCGATCAGCGTCAGGCAATAGGACGGCGTCACCATGATGACGTCAGGTTTGAAGTCGAGGATCAGCTGCGCCTGGCGTTCCGTCTGGCCGCCGGACATTGGGATCACCGTCGCGCCGAGCCGTTCTGCGCCGTAGTGCGCCCCCAGACCGCCGGTGAACAGGCCGTAGCCGTAGGCGACGTGCACCTTGTCTTTGGCGGTGGCGCCGCCGGCGCGCAGACAGCGGGCGACGATGTCGGCCCAGTTATCGATGTCGCGCTGGGTGTAACCCACCACCGTCGGGCGGCCGGTGGTGCCCGAGGAGGCGTGGATGCGCACCACCTGTTCCATCGGCACCGCGAAGGTGTCGAACGGGTAGTTGTCGCGCAGATCCTGCTTGGTGGTGTAGGGGAAGCGCGCCAGATCGCTCAGCTGCTTAAGATCGTCGGGGTGTACGCCGGCCTGGTCGAATTTGCGCTTGTACATCGGCACATTGTCGTAGGCGTGGTGCAGCGTCCACTTCAGACGCGCCAACTGCAACGCTTCAATCTCATCGCGCGAGGCGAATTCAATCGTTTCGAGGGGCTGTGGATTTATTGTCATGATTAGCCTCAGGGGTCAGACACGCTCAATGATCATGGCGATGCCCTGGCCGACGCCGATGCACATGGTGCAAAGCGCGTAGCGGCCGGCTCGCCGTTCCAGTTCAAACAGGGCGGCCAGCGCCAGGCGCGCGCCGCTCATGCCCAGCGGATGCCCCAGGGCGATCGCGCCGCCGTTGGGGTTGACCTGCGGGGCATCGTCCGGCAGGCCAAGCTGGCGCATTACCGCCAACGCCTGGGCGGCGAACGCTTCGTTCAGTTCGATAACGTCCATCTGCGCCAGGCTCAGCCCGGCGATCTCCAGCACCTTGCGGGTGGCCGGCAGCGGGCCGATGCCCATCAGCCGCGGCTCCACGCCGCAGGTGGCGGTGGCAACGATGCGCGCGCGCGGCGTCAGCCCCTGGCGCACCGCCATCGCTTCGGAGGCGACGATCAGGGCCGCCGCACCGTCGTTCAGGCCCGAGGCGTTGCCGGCGGTGACGCTGCCGGGCTGACGGAACGGGGTTTTCAGCGCCTGCAGCTGATCAAAGGTGGTGTCGGGGCGTGGGTGTTCATCCTGGCTGAACAGCGTCACCGCGCCTTTTTTGCCGGTGAGGCTGACCGGGGCTATCTCCTGCGCCAGGTGGCCCAGCGCCTGCGCTCGGGCGGCGCGCTGCTGGCTGCGCAGCGCAAAGGCGTCCTGATCGGCGCGGCTGATGTTGAACTGCGCCGCGACGTTTTCGGCGGTCTCCGGCATCGAATCGGTGCCGAACTCGGCCTGCATCCGCGGGTTGACGAAGCGCCAGCCGAGGGTGGTGTCGTACAGCTGCGCCTGGCGGCTGAAGGCGCTGTCGGCCTTGCCCATCACCAGCGGCGCGCGGGTCATCGATTCCGCGCCGCCCGCCAGCAGCAGCCCGGCGTCGCCGGCCTTGATGCTGCGCGCCGCCATCGCCAGCGCATCCAGGCCCGAACCGCACAGGCGGTTCACCGTGGTGCCGGACACGCCGACCGGTAGCCCGGCCAGCAGCAATGCCATACGCGCTAGGTTGCGGTTGTCTTCCCCGGCCTGGTTGGCGCAGCCGAGGATCACGTCGTCCAGCTGCGCCCAATCGACCTGCGGATGGCGTTCCAGCAGCACGCGCAGCGGCAGGGCGGCGAGATCGTCGGCGCGCACCTGGGCCAGTGCGCCGCCATAGCGGCCGATCGGGGTGCGCACACCGTCGCAGATAAATGCCTGATTCATGCCTGATCTCCTAAAATACTGTGGCCGAGACGGTGCGCGCGGCCGCGGAACCAGGCGACGGTTTTGCCCCGTTGATTAACGATTTCGACGTCATACAGCCCGGTAGCTTTGCCCTGATGGCGCATCTCCGCGCTGGCGGTGAGGCGATCGCCGGCCAGCGCCGGGCGGACGAAGTCGATGCTGCAGCCGGAGGCCACCGCCGCCAATCCCTGGCTGTTGCAGGCGTAGGCGAAGGCGGTGTCCGCCAGGCTGAACAGCTGGCCGCCGTGGCAGGTCTGGTGGCCGTTGAGCATCTGCGGGCCGACGGTCATGCTGACCTGAGCGTACCCGGCGTCGACGGCATCAATGTGCATCCCCATCGCCTGAGCGCAGGTATCTTGCTGAAACATCTGTTCGGCGCAGCGCTGAGCCAGCGCGCGCGGCGTATTGGCGTTCATCGTTCGGCTCCTGGGAAAGTGGCGGGGGAAGCATAGCGGCGCAGCAGCGGCATCGGGCGATAGCGCGCCTCGCCGTAATAGCGTTGCAGGTTTTCCAGCGTCGTCAGAATGTGGCGCCAGCCGAGCGCGGCGCCCCAGGCCAGCGGGCCGCGCGGATAGTTGACGCCGCGCAGCATCGCCAGATCGGTATCTTCGGCACCGGCGACGCCTTTGTTCACCACGTCGAGCGCTTCGTTGGCCAACATGGCCAGGGTACGCATCGTCAGCAGGCCAGGGTAATCCGGCAACGGAATGACCTGCTTGCCGAGGGACTGCAGCAGGCGTATTGCTTTGGCATTGTGTTGCGCATCGTTTTGCGCCGCGCAGCTGATGGCGATGGCGGAGGCACGCGCATAGTCGGCACAGAGATCGAACAGCACCACGGGCGTTCCACGTTCGTCAGCCAGTTGGTCGGCGGTTTTACCATTGGTTAACATCAGTGTAACGTCGTCGATCGTGACGTGTGGGCTGGTCTGGCCAGGTTGTTTGATCGCCCCCGCATTTTCGCTTAACAGCTGCGCCAAATCGGCCAGCGAAGACCAGTCGCCGTGCAGCGTGACGCGTTGTGGCAGTGCGGCCTGCGCCGGTGGCGCAAAGGCGATCTCGGCGGCGGATCGCGGCGCGTCGTAGCGGTAGAAACCGCGGCCGGATTTACGGCCGAGGCGCCCGGCGGCCACCAGCTCCTGCTGCACCAGTGAGGGGGTGAAACGCGGATCCTGATAGAAGGCCTGATATACCGATTCGGTCACGGCGTAATTGACGTCCTGGCCGATCAGATCGGTCAACTGCAGCGGGCCCATGGCGAAACCGCCGGCGTCGCGCAATACCGCGTCCAGCGTGGCGGCGTCGGCTACCCGTTCCTCCAGCGCGCGCAGGGTTTCGGCATAGAACGGCCGCGCCACGCGGTTGACGATAAATCCCGGCGTCGAGCGGCACACGACGCTCTGCTTACCCCAGCGCTGCGCCAGGGCCTGCAGCGCGGCGAGGGTCTCGGCGCCGGTCTCCAGACCGCTGACGATCTCCACCAGCTTCATCAGCGGCGCCGGGTTGAAGAAGTGCAGCCCGGCCATGCGTTCCGGGTGTTGCAGTGCCCCGGCGATGGCGGTGATCGACAGCGAAGAGGTATTGCTGGCGAACAGCGTCGTGGGCGAGCAGAGCGCCTCCAGATCGCGGAACAGGCCCTGTTTGATGGCCAGATTTTCCGCCACCGCTTCAATCACCAGCGCGCAGTCGGCCAGCTGCTCGAGGGAGTCGGCGCGTTCGAGGCGCGCCAGCAGCGCTTCGGTGGTCGCGGCGTCGGCCTTGCCGCCGTCTACCCGCTGGCGCAGGCGGCGAGCGAGATCGTCGATCGCGCGCTGGGCGGCGGCGGGCGCGATGTCGAACAGCCGCACCGGATGGCCGGCGGCGGCGGCCACCTGGGCGATGCCGATGCCCATGGTGCCGGCGCCGATCACCGCCACCTGGCCGTTAAGAAGGGGCGCGTTCATGGCTATTTCCCGCTGAAGTTTGGCGTGCGTTTGGCAAAGAACGCGCTAACGCCTTCGCGGTAGTCGTCGCTGCGGCCGCCCAATCGCTGCAGATCGCGCTCCAGATCGAGCTGCTGATCGAGGCTGTTGGTGGCCGAGCTGTAGAGGGCTTTCTTGATCAGTCCCAGGCCGTAGGTCGGCTGGGTGGCCAGATGGCGCGCCAGCGTTTGCGTGCGGTCGGCCAGCTCGTCCGCCGGCACCACCTGCCAGATCATGCCCCATTCCAGCGCCTGCTGGGCGCTGACTTTGTCACCCAGCAAGGCCATGCCCATCGCGCGGGCGTGGCCGGCCAGCCGCGGCAGGAACCAGCTGCCGCCGGAGTCAGGCACCAACCCCAGACGGCAGAACGACTGAATAAAGCTGGCGTTGTCGGCGGCGATGACGATATCGCACGCCAGGGCCAACGCGGCACCGGCACCGGCCGCCACGCCGTTGACCGCGCACACCACCGGCTTTGGCAGGGCGGTCAGGCGACGGATCAGGGGATTGTAGAAACGTTCGACCGACAGGCCGAGATCCGGCGCCTGTTGGTCGGCGCTGACGTTGCGATCGTTGAGATCTTGCCCGGCGCAGAAACCGCGCCCGGCGCCGGCGATCAGCAGGTTGCGCACGCTGTCGTCGCGCTCGGCTTGCGTCAATGCTTCGCTCAGTTGGCGATGCATCTCGTCGTTAAAGCTGTTGAGCCGATCCGGTCGGTTGAGGGTCAGCGTCAACACGCCGGCGTCGAGATGGCTGAGAACCAATGCGTTATCCATAAATCAGCGCCCCTGATAGTTTGGCGTACGTTTTTCGAAAAAGGCGGCGATGCCTTCGCGGCGATCGTCGGTAGCGGCCAGGGTGACGAACTGCTGGCGTTCCATCGCCAGTCCCTGGCTAAGGCCGATCTCCTCGGCCTGTTTCAGCGCCTGTTTGGCGGCGCGCAGCGCCAGCGGCGCCTGACGGCTGATGCGATCGGCAATCTGCTGCGTGCGTTCCAGCGTCAGGGCATCGACGCACACTTCGCTGATAAGGCCGGCCTGCAGCGCGGTGCGGGCGTCGATGGGCTCGCCGGTCAGCACCATCTGGCTGGCGCGCGCCTTGCCGACGCAGCGGATCAGGCGCTGGGTGCCCCCGGCGCCCGGCATCAGGCCGAAGGTGATCTCCGGCAGGCCGAAGCGGGCACTTTCGCCGCCGATGACGATGTCGCAGGCCAGCGCCAGCTCGCAGCCGGCGCCCAGGGCATAACCGTTCACCGCCGCCAGCAGCGGCTTGCTGAACTGGGCCAGACGCTGCCACAGCTGCGGACGGCGATCCGCCAGCGCGGCCGGCAGATCCTGCTGTTGCAGTTCACGCAGATCGGCGCCGGCGGCGAAGAAGCGCGCCGCGCCGGCGATCACTACGGCGCCTACGCCGCTGTCGGCGTCGGCCTGCTCCAGGCGGGCAACCAGCTGTTCCAGGCACGGCGTGCTCAGGGCATTACGCGCCTCCGGGCGGTGCAGCGTCAGCGTGACCACGCGGTGCTGCTGCTGATGCAAAATAAACGGGGTGTCCATCGCGGCTCCTAGACGTCGAAGTCCAATACCACGCCGTCGCCTTTCGGCCACGACTGGCAGCTCAATACGTAGCCCGCCGCCAGCTGATCCGGCTCCAGGCTGTAGTTGACGCCCATCTCCACCTGGCCGGCCTTCAGACGGCATTTGCAGGTGGCGCAGACGCCGCCTTTACAGGCGTAGGGCAGGTCGGCGCCCTGGCGCAGCGCGGCGTCGAGAATGCTGTCGTCCTGTTCGCCGACCTCGATATCCAACCGGCGCCCGTCGAGCAGAATGGCCACCCGGGTAGCGTTGCGATCGCCGCTGTGGCGCGGGCGGGCGACCAGGCCGCTGGTGTTGAAGCGTTCACTGTGGATGTGGTTGGCCGGGACGCCGGCCTGTTCCAGCACGGTTTGCGCGTCGTCCATCATCGATTCCGGCCCGCAAATAAAGGCGTGGTCATAGTCGCGGAAATCCAGCAGCGTACCGCCGATCGCCGTCAGGCGTTCACGGTCGATGCGGCCGCTGAGCAGCGGGCTGTCGAGACTTTCCTGGCTGAACAGGTACAGCTGCTGAAAACGCTGCGGGTAGCGGTTTTTCAGATCCGACAGCGCCTCTTTGAACATCATCGAACGGCTGTTGCGGTTGCCGTAGATCAGGGTGAAGCTGCTGCCCGGTTCGAGCAGCAGCGTCGCCTTGATGATCGACAGCATCGGCGTGATGCCGGAGCCGGCGGCGATCGCCAGGTAGTTGCCGTGGCGCTCTGCCTGCGGCTGGTAGCCGAAGCGCCCCTGCGGCACCATCACTTCCAGCGCGTCGCCGACCTTCAACATGCGGTTGACGAAGCTGGAGAATCGCCCCTGATCGAGAGCCTTCACGCCGATCTGCAGCAGGCCTTCCTGCGGCGAGCTGCAGATCGAGTAGCAACGCCGCAGTTCTTCGCCGTTGACCAACGCCTTGAGCGTCAGGTGCTGGCCGGGGGTATAGCGGTATTGGTTTTGCAGCTCTTCGGGTACCCGCAGGGTGATGGCTACGGCGTCCGGCGTTTCGCGCTCGATGGCGGCGACGTTCAGGCGATGAAAGACCGTCATGGTGTCAGCGCTCCTATATGCATTTGAAATAATCGAACGGTTCCCGGCAGTCGCAGCAGCGGTACAGCGCTTTACAGGCGGTGGAGCCGAACTCGCTGATCTTCTCGCTGTGGGTACTGCCGCAGCGCGGACAGGCTACCGGGCCGTGGGCGTGCGGCCGATCGCAGGTGTGGCCCTGCGGGGGCGCTACGCCGTATTGCCGCAGCCGCTCGCGAGCGTCGGCGTTCATCCAGTCGGTGGTCCAGGCCGGGCTGAGGCGAATGTCCACCTGCACCGGGCTGAAACCGGCGGCCGCCAGCCGCTGCTCGATGGCGTTGAGCAAAAATTCGGTGGCCGGGCAGCCGGAATAGGTTGGGGTGAAGGTCACGCGCCAGCCGGCGCCGTCGCGCACCACGTCGCGCACCATGCCCAAATCGGTGATCGACAGCACCGGTAGCTCGGGATCGCTGATCTGCTGCAGACAGTGCCAAATCTGCGGGATTTCGGCGGGTTGCAAACGAGTGATGTTCATCGCGGCCTCCTACCACTGACCGTTTGGATAGGCGCGCTGCAGGAACTGCATCTCTGCCAGCAGCGGGCCGAGGTGTTCGCTGTGCCGGCCTTGCTTGCCGCCGTGACGAAACGCCTGCTCGGCGGGCAGCGCCAGCGTCGCCTGCCGCAGCGTCTCTTCCACCTGTGCCAACCAGGGGGCCTGCAGCGCGCGCGGATCGACGGCGATGCCTTGCTCCGCCAACGCCAGCTCCAGCGCGTCGGCGTGGAACAGTTCGGCGGTGAAGCGCCACAGGTTATCCAGCGACTGTTGGATCTTGCCGTGGCTGACGTCATTGCCGTCACCCAGGCGGATCATCCAGCCGTGGCTGAAGCGCAGGTGGTAATCGGCCTCCTTCAACGACTTGGCGGCGATGGCGGCGATCTGCGCATCGCAGCTGCGGCTCAGCGCCTGGTGCAGCTGCACGTGGTAGGCATCGAGCAGGAACTGACGCACCAGCGTGTCGTTGAAACCGCCGTTCGGCTGTTCCGCCAGCAGCAGGTTATGGAACTGGCGCTCGTCGCGCCCGAAGGCCAGGCTGTCTTCGCTGCAGGGCGGCCCGGCCAGTTCGGCGGCGTAGCCCAGGAAGTTGCGCGCCTGGCCGAGCAGATCGAGACCGATGTTGGCTAACGCCAGATCGATTTCCAGCTCGGGCGCGTGGCCGCACCAGGCACACAGGCGCTGGGCGAGGATCAGAGGCGTGTCGCCCTGGCGGAGCAAATAGCTGATGCGCGGATCGTTAACCGTCATGGTCGCCTCTACATGTTCTTGATGCCGTCGGGAATGGTGTAAAACGTCGGATGACGATAGATCTTGTCTTCGGACGGATCGAAGAACGCGCCGCGATCTTCCGGCTGCGAGGCGATCAGATGGCGCGATTGCACCACCCAGATCGAGCAGCCTTCGTTGCGGCGCGTGTAGGCGTCGCGGGCGTTTTCCAGCGCCATTTGGTCGTCGGCGGCGTGCAGGCTGCCGACGTGGCGATGCGCCAACCCTTGTTTGCTGCGGATAAACACTTCATACAGCGGCCATTCAGCGTGGCTCATGATCTCGTTTCCTTATGTTGGCTATGCGGCGGAGGCGGCGTTTTTCGCGGCGTGGGCCATGGCGCCGTCGCGTACCCAGGCGCCGTCCTCCCAGGCGCGGCGTTTGGCCTGCAGGCGTTCGTGGTTGCATTGACCGCGCCCTTTGATCACCTCATGCAGTTCGCTCCAGTCGATCTCGCCGAAGCGATAATGGCCGGCGGCCTCGTCCCAGGTAAGGCTCGGGTCCGGCGCCGTCATGCCCAGCGCCTCAAGCTGCGGCACGGTGTTGTCGACGAATTTCTGCCGCAGCTCATCGTTGCTGTGGCGTTTGATTTTCCATGCCATGCTCTGGGCGCTGTGGGGGGAGTCGGCGTCGCTCGGGCCGAACATCATCAGCACCGGCCACCAGAAGCGATCGATAGCGTCCTGCAACATGGCGCGTTGCGTGTCGCTGCCGTTGGCCATCGCCATCACCGCCTCGTAGCCCTGGCGTTGGTGGAAGCTTTCCTCTTTGCAGATTTTTACCATCGCCCGCGCATAGGGGCCGTAGGAGGCGCGGCACAGCGCCACCTGGTTGACGATGGCGGCGCCGTCGACCAGCCAGCCGATCACGCCGATATCCGCCCAGTTGAGCGTGGGGTAATTGAAGATGGAGGAGTACTTCATCTTGCCGTCGAGCATCTTTTGGTAGATGTCCTGGCGCGAACAGCCGAGGGTCTCGGCGGCGCTGTAGAGGTACAGACCGTGGCCGGCTTCGTCCTGCACCTTGGCCAGCAACACCGCCTTGCGCCGCAGCGTGGGGGCGCGCGTCAGCCAGTTGGCTTCCGGCAGCATGCCGATGACTTCCGAGTGGGCGTGTTGGCCGATCTGCCGAATCAGGTTCTGACGGTAGGCGTCCGGCATCCAGTCTTTGGCCTCAATGGCGATGTCTGCCGCGATCTTGTCGTCGAAATGCTGCTGATATTGTGCGTCAGTTGTCATGCTTGCCTCTTGGTGATTCGTATTTTTCACATTAAACACAAAAATGTGAATCACTTTAACTAACCATAAGGCTACAAACTGATAACAAAAAGATCAAACGAGATTCATGTGGTTTTGCGAGCTCACTCACAAGGAGTTTAATTATTTAGTTGATTTTATTTAACAAATAAAAGCACTCATTCCGTATTAATGGCAGGGGAATCGGCTTGAAAGCGTCTTTTGTTCTCTTTTTGTTAAAATTTGATTTGGCGCTGACTGGCATTTATATGATACGTAATTAAGCTGTATGGTGAAAATTTATGAATTTTGGAGGGCACATGCAGCAGTTACACAGTTATCTTTCTGGCGCCTGGGTATATGGGCAGGGAGAGGGCCGCGAGATCCGCCACGCCGTGACCGGTGAAGCGTTGTACCAGGTCTGCTCCGACGGTTTGGCGTTAGCGGAGAGCCTGAACTATGCCCGCAGCCGCGGCGGCCCTGCGCTGGCGCACATGACATTCCAGCAGCGCGCCCAGATGCTGAAAGCGGTGGCCAAACACCTGCTGGCGCATAAAGAGGCGCTGTATCAGATTTCCTATCAAACCGGGGCGACGCGCAGCGACGGCTGGGTTGATATTGAGGGTGGCATCGCCACGCTGTTCGCCTATGCCGGCATGGCCGGCCGCGATCTGCCTGATGATACCCTGTGGCCGGAGGATGAGCTGATCCCGCTGTCGAAACAGGCGCAGTTTGCCGCCCGCCACGTACTGACCTCACGTCCGGGCGTGGCGCTGCACATCAACGCCTTCAACTTCCCGTGCTGGGGCATGCTGGAAAAACTGGCGCCGACCTGGCTGGCGGGCATGCCGGCCATCATCAAGCCGGCCACCGCCACCGCGCAGCTGACGCAGGCGATGGTCAGGCTGATCGTCGACAGTGGGCTGGTGCCGGAAGGGGCGCTGCAGTTGGTTTGCGGTGGCGTCGGCGACATGTTTGCGCACCTGGATTATCAGGATGCGGTGACTTTCACCGGTTCGGCTCAGACCGGGCAGCGGCTGCGTGCGCATCCGCGCCTGCTGGAAAAATCGATCGCGTTCACCATGGAGGCGGATTCGCTCAACTGCTGCGTGTTGGCGGAGGACGTGACGCCGGAGATGCCGGAGTTTGCGCTGTTCATCAAAGAAGTGTGCCGTGAAATGACCGCCAAGGCGGGGCAGAAATGTACCGCGATCCGCCGCATCATCGTGCCGGCGGCGCAGGTGGCGGCGGTGCGTCAGGCCTTGTTGCAGCGCCTGGCGGGGGTGACGGTGGGCGATCCGCAGCTGGAACCGGTGCGCATGGGGGCGTTGGTCAGCCACGAGCAGCGTGATGATGTGCAAAGCAAGGTAGATTTCCTGCTGCGCAACGGCTGCGAGCCGCTCTGTGGCGCGGCGCTGGATAAGCTGGACGTGCTGGGCGACGGCGCGCGCGGCGGGGCGTTTTATCCGCCGACCCTGCTGTATTGCGCCGATCCGTTCACCCATCAGGCGGTGCACGGCACCGAGGCCTTTGGCCCGGTGGCGACGCTGATGCCGTATGCGGATACCGAGCAGGCGATCGCATTGGCGTTGCTGGGGCAGGGCAGCCTGGCGGGATCGCTGGTCACTGCCGATCCGGCATTGGCCAAGCGCTTCATTCGCGCGGCGGCCTGCGCCCACGGCCGCATGCTGATTTTGGATGAGCAGGCGGCGGCGGAGTCCACCGGCCACGGTTCGCCGTTGCCAATGCTGGTGCACGGCGGCCCGGGGCGCGCCGGCGGTGGCGAAGAGTTGGGCGGATTGCGCGCGGTGAAGCACTATATGCAGCGCACGGCGATCCAGGGCAGCCCGGCGATGCTGGCGGCCATCGGCGGCGAATGGGTGCGCGGCGCACCGGTCGCCGAGCATCCGGTACATCCGTTCCGTAAATACTTCGAGCAGCTGCAGCTGGGCGACAGCCTGCTGACCGCGCGCCGCACCGTGACCGAAGCGGATATCGTCAACTTCGCCTGCCTGAGCGGCGACCATTTTTACGCGCACATGGACAAGATCGGCGCCGCCGATTCGCTGTTCGGCGAGCGAGTGGCGCACGGTTACTTTGTGGTGTCCGCCGCGGCCGGGCTGTTTGTCGACGCTGCCGTCGGGCCGGTGATCGCCAACTACGGCATGGAGAATCTGCGCTTTATCGAACCGGTGAAGATCGGCGACACCATTCAGGTGCGGTTAACCTGCAAGAAGAAGATCCGCAAGCCGCAGAAAACCGCCGAAGATCGGCCGCACGGTGTGGTGGTGTGGGATGTCCAGGTGTTGAATCAGGAGCAGCAGCCGGTAGCGCTGTACAGCATTCTGACGCTGGTGGCGCGCCAACAGGGGGACTTCGAGGCGTGATATGCGTTTACCGCCGCCGGTAACGCCGGCGGCGGCAAACTCTTTAGATCAGTGGCTGGCCACGCAGCTGCTCCAGCACTTTCAGCGGTGAACGCTGCGGATCTTGCATCTTGTCCACCGGCAGCAGGAAGGTCTGTTCCAGCATAAACTGGCCGCCCATCGCGGCGTGCGGCGTTTGGTCCGAGAAGCAAATCCAGCTGCTGCCCGGCGGGAACGCCAGCGCCAGCTGTGGCCCCTGTTGCTGATAATCGCCGTCGGCTTTCATGGCGTCATGCAACTGCAGCATCAGGTGGTCATAATGGCTGCGGCGGGTTTTGGTGATGCGCACCTGGTGCTGCAGCCAACTGCTGAAGGCGGAGTAGCGAGCGAGGCGCGGCATAAAGCGTTCCGCCAGCTCAGGGAACGGTTCACCGACGCGCCATTGGCGGTGCTCACCGTGCGGATTGATGTTGGTGAAAATGCGCAGAATGCGCTCGCCGTAGTTCGGGCGCGACGGGAAGGCGTCGACGTGCAGTCGGCTATCGTCTTTGCGCCAGGAGCTGTTTGCACGCCAGGCTGAAACCGGATGCAAACGCAGGCTGCCGGTTGGGTGGTGCAGCGCTTCCTGGTACTCGGGCAACAGCCCGGCGATCAGCTGGCGGCACGACTGGTAATAGCGCTCCAGCAGTTGCTGAACCTGCTGCCGGCGTTCCGCGACGGCGACGCCGGTCAGCTTGCCGGACAGCGGCTGATAGCTGATGTTTTTGCGCTTCGGATCGACCAACGCCGGATCCAGCAGCGGCAATTCCTGCTCAGACAGGGTGAACGCCAGCTCGGGCAGAAACAGCACCTTGCCCTGTTCCAATTCGCTGACCGCGCTGGATGCTTCTTGCGCCGCCCATTGTCGCAACGGCAGCGTCAGGACGGCCTGTTCACGCATAATATCGCCAGTAGGCATGAGATCTCCTCGCAAATCTATATCGCTTTATTCCCGTCTTTCAGGTTGCCGCGTGGTTGGCTGCACTGGCTTGCGCAGTGGCTGGCTGGAGCGGCGCCAGAAATTTTTGCGCCGGTCGCCCAATTGCAACGTGAAATTTGCGGGTTCTATTATGGATGTATCAGCAGGGCGCAGTGCGCCGAAGCGTGCGATGGCTTCCTGATATATAGAATAGTCCTGATAAGGGTATCACCGGCAACGCCAATGAAAAGTAAACGGGGGCTAAACGAAGCGGGGTGTGGGCACGAATAATCAAAAATGGCACGAATTGTCTGCTGAATGACGTATTTTTTATCTTATTGAATTGTAATAGAAATAAATATGCTGCTTATTTATTGGCGTTATTTCATTCAAAGAGCAGGGCAAACCGGGGAAATAATGTTTCGGAGGGGAATTATTTCATTTTGTCGGGAATAAATCGGGCCGCCAAATTTTGGTGACCCGATTATTGATTAAGCGCTGTAAATGCAGTTTTTGCCTTTTTTCTTGGCTTGATACAGCGCGCTGTCCGCCTCATTGATAAAGCTGATCGGCGTATCGTTATACATATGCGGCACTTTGGCGCAGATGCCGATGCTGATGGTGACGATGCCGTGCGGGTTGCCCTGATGCGGGATCTTCAGATCGCGTACCGCCTGGATGACGCGTTCGGCGAAAATCAGCGCGCCCTGCACGTCGGTATCCGGCAGGATAATCCCCATCTCTTCGCCGCCGTAGCGCGCCAGGATATCGTTGCTGCGGCACGCCAGCCCTTTCAGCGTCTGGCCGATCTGCTGCAGGCACTGGTCGCCGGCAACGTGACCATAACTGTCGTTGTACTGCTTGAAGTAGTCGATATCGAGCATCAGCAGCGCCACGCTGCGGTAGTTGCGAGAGGCACGCGCCAGCTCGTTCTTCAGCGCGATATCAAACTGGCGGCGGTTGGCCAGCCCGGTCAGGCCGTCCAGCAGCGCCAGCTCTTCAAGCATCTGGTTGATGCTGGTCAGCTGATCGCGGGTGCGCATCAGCTCGGCTTCGGTTTGCATGCTGTGCTTGATTTGCCGCAGCAGCACCATGCCCATCGCCAGCAGGATCATCAGCAGCGAGAGGCCGCCGGCGGCGAACAGGCCGGCGTCGGTGCGCCAGTCTGCCAGCGCGTCGCGCTTCGACAGCCCGGCGGCGATCACCAATGGAAAGCGGTTGACCCGCGAATAGCCGTAGATACGCTCCACTTTGTCGTACAGCGAGGTGATGGTGGCGTTGCCGAATTCCGAATGCGGCAATATTTCGCTGAACAGCACGCCCTTGGCGATGTTTTTCCCGATCGAGGCCGCTGAGTAAGGGCGGCGGTAGAGGATGGTGCCGTCTGCCAGCAGCAGGTTCAACGAGGCGTCGGTATTGAGGGCGAAGCTGTCGTAAAACTGGCGGAAATAATCGACGTACAGCGTCGCCAGCACCACGCCGCCAAAGCTGCCGTCCGGGTTGTTGAAGCGCCGCGACACGGGGATGATCAGATCGCCGGTCGTGCGGCTGCGGATCACCTTGCCGATGTACAGACCGCCGCCATCGCGGTTTTGATGGTATTTGAAGTAATCGCGATCGGCGTTGTTGGCGTTCTTGATGAACTTGCCCGAGGAGGTCGCCAGCCAGCGGCCGCGCGCATCGTAGATGAACAGCCCATGCAGCTGCGGCAGATAGCCGACCTGCGTTTGCATTACCCGCTGCAGCCGCGTCAGCTGCGATGGACCCAGCCCGTCGGTCTGGAGACGTTCGGTCAGATCGAGCAGATTGCCGTCCACCTGCATGAAGGTATCGTCGGCGTGCTGCGCCAGCGAGCGGGCGAGGTTGGCGGATTCATGCTCGGCGCTGCGCAGATCGCGCTGGTGCGCGCTCCAGATTTGCCAGCTGTTAAAGAGGATCAGCGTGGCGGCAACGATGATGACAAACACGCCGGCCTGAAATAATAATGGGGAGCTTTTAACGCTGCGCGGCGGCACGGCATCCTGTATGGGTTGCTGCTGAGTCATGTCACCCTTGTTGTTTGATTACTATTCAATTTGAGTTAAGAGCAATCCTATATTTTATGCATAAATGCGCCAGACCTCTAGCCCTTAACGAGGCGATACGAAGAAAGGCGGGCGCAATCTGCCTCTGCGGCGGGGCGGACAAGACGGAGTGGGAGAGTCAATGTCGGATTACATCATTATCGCTTTACTGACGCTGGCGGTGTATTACCCCCTTACGCTGGGGGCGCTGGCGGTGATGATGTTCTTTGCCTGGCGTCGGCGCCGGTCGCCCTATTGGCGGTTGGGGTTGGTGCTGCTGACGCTGCTGTTCGTGTTGTTCGCCAAGGCGGCGTATGACTGGCACCGCTATAGCTAGCGGTGCCATGGCGAGTTATTCGACGTTGATCATCCAGTTGACGCCGAATTTGTCGGTCAGCATGCCGAAACCTTTGGCCCAAAAGGTGGCTTGGTAAGGCATCGTCACCAGGCCGCCCTGCGCCAGATTATCGAACAGCTTGCGCCCCTGTTCCGCATCGCTGGGGTTAAGCGACAGTGAAAAACCTTTGTGAGAAGCGCCGCCGCTTTCATCCTGCGGACAGCCGTCGGAGGCCATCAGCACGCCGTCGCCAATCAGCAGACGTGCATGCATGATCGCCTCCGGGTTAACGTCCTGCGGGCCGCCTTGGCGGGCTTCTTCGGGCATATCTTTGAAGCGCATAACCATTTCAATTTTGGCATTCAACTGCTGCACGTAGAAGTTAATCGCTTGCTCACAGTTACCGCTGAAAAACAGATAGGGTTGTACCAGCATGACATTGACCTCGGTTGTGGCCCGACAGGCAACGACCGGCCCTCGGGCAGGAAGAAATGGTTGCTGGCGGCAATGATTGCCGTCGGTGACTTATTAGTGTAGTTCCCTTGGCGCGGAATGCTTGTGCGAGGCGAGCGTGCCTTCGCCACCGGAATGACGGGCGAAGGCGCGAGGGTGTTAATACAGCGAAGGTTCGCCGGGGGGACGGGTTTTAAACCGGCGGTGCAGCCACATGTACTGATCGGGCGCCAGCAGCACCTGTTCTTCCACCACGCGATTCATCATGGCCGCCGCGCGCGTTTCATCATCCAACGGGAAGTCCGTCAACGGCGGCTGTACGATCAGCTCATAACCCTGCGCATGCGGCAAGCGGCGCGGCACGAAGGGCACGATCGACGGCCGCCCCATGCGCGCCAGGATAAAGGTACCGGTGGTCGTGGCGGCGTTTTCGACGGCGAAGAACGGCGCGAACACGCTGCTTTGCGGGCCGTAATCGTGATCCGGCGCGTACCACAGGATTTCGCCCTGTTTCAGGTTGCGGACCATGCCCTTGATATCTTTACGATCGATCATGAATTTATTCGAGCGCAGCCGACCGCGGGTCTGTACCCATTCCATCAGCTTGTTGTTGTGCGGGCGGTGCACGCCGATGCCGGGGTTTTGCATGCCGAAAATGCGTGCGCCCAGTTCCAGCGTCAGGAAATGCAGACCGATCAGCAGAACGCCTTTGCCGTCCTGGCGTGCCAGCCGCATGTTTTCCATGCCGCTCACCTTGAACCAGCGGGCGATGCGCCAGTCGGGCCAGAACCAGGCCATGCCGACTTCGAACAGGCCCATGCCGACGGACTCAAAATTTTTGACGATCAGCGCCTCGCGCTCGGCGGCGGGCATGGTGGGGAAGCAGAGTTCTATATTGCGGCGCGCTATTTTTACCCGGCGTTTCATCAGGCGCATGGCTATTCTGCCGAGGCCGTGTCCAAGCCGATATATGAGCGGGTAGGGCAGTAACACCAAGAGATGGAGTATTCCCAACCCTATCCACAGCAACCAATAACGAGGGCGCAAGAATTCACGCTCAAAGCGTTGGTTTGAAAGCATTTTCCTGTTATTCCTTTTCTTTCCCGATGGGACCTTAACCCAAATTGTTATACGACGAATGATAGAACATTTTGTGCTAAATAGGGTTTTCCATTAATGCTTTTTTTACGCTTTATTTAATAACGGGCGGAATACGGGGCGAGTTAGGATTTTTACCGAGGAAAATGAGGATATTTACCGCTATTTCAACCGGCTGGCGAAATTGAAAAATAAAGACACAATTAAGCGCATCGCAAAAGTGACAACCGCTATGTAACCTTAGAGAAACAGTAACGCGGCGGAACCATCCCAAACGGCGGCCAGCGCGTACAGCAGTGCGAGAATCATGACGAACGGTGCATTGAACATGGGCGTTTTCTCCCGGAGGTTTGTTTAAAGTTTAGTCTGCCGATATGACGATAGGATGAAATCAGATCGTTTTTTGTACGGTAAAATTCAGACGGACGGAAATGGGTAAACCGCTGATTTTTTACTATAGTCATAGTGTGAAGTTGTGCGTTTGTCGGCGTACGCCTCTGCATTGAACGGCCGCGGGCAGGTTGCCCAGAGCAAGATCGCGGAGCGGACGGCGCCTGGCGCGAAACATGTGACGAGATTCTCAGAGGGTTGGTCTGTAAGGATTTGACATGTCATATGAAAATGACGAACTAAACGGTGTTGAGCAACCGAGCGACTACGTGAAAACCCCCGCCTGCGAAGTGCGCAGCGGTGTAAAAGCGGCGCTCGAGCAATCATGTGCCTGCCTTAAGGATAACCCTTGGGCGGGGATAGGCGCCGGCGCCGTCGTGGGCCTGGTAATAGGATTTCTGTTAGGCAAAAGGTAATAGGGAGAGTAAAGATGGGCATCATTTCCTGGATCATTTTTGGTTTAATCGCCGGTATCCTGGCCAAGTGGATTATGCCGGGCAAAGACGGCGGCGGCTTTATTGTGACCGTTATATTGGGGATCGTGGGCGCCGTGGTCGGCGGCTATATCAGCACCTTCTTCGGTATGGGCCGCGTTGACGGTTTTAACCTGGGCAGCTTTGTGGTGGCGGTAATCGGTGCCCTGGTGGTGCTTTTTGTCTACAGGAAGATCAAAGGCTAAGCAGCCGTTGCTCAACAGGGTCGCCGCGGCGGCCCTTTTTCGTGAAATCAATCCGGCTGTGCGGCGCGGGCCGTACCGGCTGAAAGGGGAATATCATGGGTCTGTTTGATAGCGTACTGGGTAACATTCTGGGCGGCGGCGCCAACGGTAAAGGCATCGATTACATCGCCATTATGCAGTGGGTTGAGCAACAAGGTGGCCTGCAGGCCATTTTGGACAAGTTCCGTCAGGGGCAGTTCGGCGACATCGTCGGCTCCTGGCTCGGCAATGGTGAAAACCAACCGATTACCGGCGATCACGTACAGCAGGCTCTGGGTAGCGATGCGATCAATCAACTGGCTGAAAAGCTGGGTGTCGATCCGGCTCAGGCCTCCAGCACCATTGCGCAGTTCTTGCCAACGGTCGCGGATGCCGCTTCGCCAAATGGCGAAGTGCAGCAAGACAGCAACGAACTGGGCGACATGGTCGGCAAACTGTTCAAATAATGTTTATGCCCCCGGCGTTTGGCCGGGGGCATTCACTCCGCTAATTCCCTCGATCGCCGTCAACGCCTGTTGCAGATGCGCCACCCAGGCGCGCACTTTCTCCGGAATAAATCGTAATGCAGGATAGACCGCGTGCAGCGCCATGGGCGGGTAGCGGTATTCCGGCAACACGTGAACCAATGCCCCCGTTGCCAACTGTTCACCGATCAACGGCCGCTGAGCACCGCCGATACCGAGCCCCGCCTCGATGGCCATCAGCAGCGATAGCGTATTGTTGGCGCGGAACGTGGGCCGCAGCGCCACTACCTCGGGGCCGTGCGGACCGATCAGGGTGAGCGTATCGCCGTCGTTCAATCCGCTGTAGCGAATGTGCGCATGTTTTGCCAGCTCCGCCGGCGAGCGTGGAACGCCATGCTTTGCCAGATACGCCGGTGACGCCACCAGCAGGCGTTGCAGCTCACCCAGCCGTTTCGCCACCATGCCGGGCGCGTGCAGTTCGCCGAAGCGCAGCGCCACGTCGATGCCTTCGCCGATCACGTCGGCGCGGCGATCGTCCAGCAGCAGCTCGAGGGTGAGATCCGGATGGCGCTGCTGGAACGCGATGGCCAGCGGCGTGACGTGCCGTTGGCCGAATCCGGTCGGTGCATGAAGGCGCAGGTTGCCCTGCAGCCGGTGGCGCTGGCCGTGCAGCGCCTCTTCCGCTTCGTCGACCGCCGCCAAAATCGGTTTGAGGCGCTGATAATAACCGCTGCCGGCCTCGGTCAGGGTGACCGCCCGGGTGCTGCGAAACAGCAGCTGCGCCCCCAGTTCCTGCTCCAGCCCGGCGATTTGCTGACTGACCGCCGGCTGCGTCAAGCGCAAATCGCGAGCGGCGGCCGACAGGCTGCCCAGCTCCGCCACCCGCATAAAGGTTTTCATTGCGTTCAGCTTATCCATGTCGATATTGCCTATAGGTTTTTCTTATTAGTGTTAGTGGAAAATCTCATCTACCGCAAGCAATGCTAATCAATAACACTCAGGGCATCGACAACCCGAGGAGTGACAAGATGAACGCAAAGCGACAGGCATTAGTGATCGGCGCCAATGGCGTAATAGGGCGCCGATTAATTGAGGAACTGACCGGCCAGGGCTGGCCCGTGGTGGGCGTCTCGCGCCGGGGTGGGGAACCGGCACCTGGTGTGCGCCACCTGCAGGTGGATCTGCTGGATGCGGCGGCAACGCGCGACGCGCTGCGGCCGCTGAGCGTGATTAGCCACGTTTTCTATGCCGCCTATCAGGATGCGCCGGATTGGGCGGGCCTGGTGGCGCCCAATCTGCAGATGTTGCAACACGTCGTCGAGGGACTGGAGCCGATCGCGCCGGCGCTGGAACATATCAGCCTGATGCAGGGTTACAAGGTGTACGGCGCCCATTTGGGGCCGTTTAAAACGCCGGCGCGCGAAAGCGACGCCGGGCATATGCCGCCGGAGTTTAACGTGGCGCAACAGCAGTATCTGGTGCAGCGTCAGGCCGGCAAACGTTGGCACTGGAGCGCCATTCGCCCGAGCGTGGTGGGGGGCTTCTCCCTCGGCAATCCGATGAACCTGGCGTTAAGCATCGCGGTTTACGCGTCGATCAGTAAAGCGCTTGGGCTGCCGTTACGTTTCCCCGGTAAACCGGGCGCTTACCACCGCCTGCTGGAAATGACCGATGCCGGGCTGTTGGCGCGTGCCACGCTCTGGGCGGCGACCGAACCGGCGGCGGCCAATCAGGCGTTTAATATCAACAATGGCGATCTGTTTCGCTGGAGCGAGATGTGGCCGAAAATCGCCGCTTACTTCGGGTTGGAATGCGCGCCGCCGCTGCCGATGCCGTTGGAGAGCATGATGGCGGATAAAGCGCCGCTGTGGCGGGAGCTGGCGTAGCGGCACTCATTGGCCGAATCGGACTATCGTGCGGTGGCGGGCTGGCGTTTCGCCGACTTCGTCTTTTCCTGGGACTACGACATGTTCGCGGACGGCAGCAAGGCGCGGCGTTTCGGTTTCCATCAGTTTGTCGAAACCGAAGCCATGTTTTTCTCGCTGTTCGATGAGTTTCGCCGCCGCGGCATCATTCCCTGAGCGCGGCATCGGTTTCCCCGCAGCACAGGCCGCGGGGAATGGCTTCAGAACGTCAGCATGATCTTGCCGATGTGCTCGCTGGACTCCATCAGCGCATGCGCGGCGGCGGCCTGCTCGAGCGGGAAAGTTTTAAAAATTTGCGGCTTCAGCACGCCGCGCTCCAGCAGCGGCCAAACCTTCTCGTGCAGCTCGGCGGCAATCTGCGCTTTGTCCGCCACGCTGCGCGAGCGCAGCGTTGAACCGGTATGGGTCAGGCGCTTTAACAGCAGCGGCATCAGATTGAGCTCTTTTACCACGCCGTTTTGCGTGCCGATTTGTACGATACGGCCTTCCATCGCTGCGGCCTGATAGTTCTTGGCCACATAGTCGCCGGCGATCAGATCGACGATCACGTCGGCACCTTTGCCGTCGGTGACGTCTTTGGTGCGTGCGACGAAATCTTCGCTGCGGTAGTTAATCGCCACGTCGGCGCCCAGCGCCAGGCTGGCCTGGCGCTTCTCTTCGGAGCCAACGGTGGTGATCACCTGCGCGCAGAAGGCTTTTGCCAACATGGTAGCGACCGTGCCGATGCCGGAGGTGCCACCGTGGATCAACACGGTTTCGCCGGCTTTGAGGTGGCCACGCTGGAACACGTTGACCCAGACGGTAAAGAAGGTTTCCGGTAGTGCGGCGGCCTCGGTCAGGCTCAGGCCCGCCGGCACCGGCAGCGCATTGCTTTCATGCACGCTGCAGTATTCGGCATAGCCGCCGCCGGCGATGAGGGCACAAACCCGATCGCCGAGCGCGAAGTGGGTCACGCCTTCACCGATGGCCACCACTTCGCCGGCGATTTCCAGGCCGGGGATATCCGAAGCGCCGGGCGGTGGCGCATAGTTCCCCTGGCGCTGCAGCACGTCGGGGCGGTTAACGCCGGCGGCGGCGATTTTCACCAGGAGTTCGCCCGCTTGCGGAACGGGCACCGGGCGTTCGGTGACGACCAGAACCTCGGGGGCGCCCGGTTGGCTGATCTCAATCGCTTTCATCGTGCCGGGCTGCGCTGCATTTGTTGACATGGTCACTCTCCTCATCGTGGCGGACGTGGTTATCAGGCGGAACGCCCGCAATAAAGTCTGCTGTTAGCTTAGCGAAATCGAAGGAGGTGCGCGTGGTCGAATAGAGCGGTTTTACGAGGAGGGGAGGACGCCGCCGCGATGGGCGGCTGGATATCAATCGTTAGGGGGGATGCGGAACCCTTTCAACGAGACGATAAAGTGTTCTTTCCCTTTGGAGATCTTGGCGCCTTTATCGCACCACAGGCTGGCAAGCTGGAAGAAGTCATCGCTGCCGATATCGTAGGCCAGTTCGATTTTCTTGGCTGTGCCGGCGCGGATGAGTTTTTCTGCTTCCTGATGGTTTGCAGCTTTAATTATGGTCATGGGCGAAATCCTTGGTGTTAAGCCAGAGCGGATAATCGCGAATCATCATATGGCCATATTGTGACAATTTTGTGATGAAAACATGACGGTCCACGAAGGCGCGGCGTGCGGCGTGCCGCGCCTTCGCGGTGAAAATACGTTATCGACTACCGATCGTGCGGGCGAACGAATGTACTTTTCTTCTGAGATTTGAAATGCTTATAGAGCGAATAGCCCGCAATGCCGGCCAAGACAGCCAAGAGGGCAAGGGATCCTGTGGCCATGAACATCACCTCCGAATAAGAATGGCAAGGAGGCGCATTTGTGACATTCATCACTTTACGGGGCAATGGGAGCAATCTGTAATCGGGAAACGGGCATGAGGGAGGAGCAAAAAAAAAGCGCCTATAGGGAGGCGCATAAAGATTTGCAACACAGCTTGTTGTGTTCAACACCAGGAGGAGTGGTGAACTGGCGCTATTCTATGCAGCGGCGAGGGCGGCTGATATAGGTATTACTCCGAAAGCGCCGCTACCACTCATAGCCCAACTGGATGTTGTAATCGGGATCCTGGTTGGTGGAGTAAGGATCGGATTGGCGACGGCGATCGGTTTTCTTCACCGGGCCTTCATACGCGGGATAAGGTTTGGCGCGCGGTTTGCTGCAGCCCGGATGATCGCATTCGATATCGACGCGAAAGCCGTTCTTGTCGCGTGCTTCTGCCCAGGTAATCGGTGGTTTCGCCGCCTTAGGGGCTGGCCCTGACGGTGCTGTCGGCTTGGGGACGGGAGCCACGCTGGGTTCGGGAGCTTGATAATTCAGCTCCAGTGCACTCTGCGGAGCGCTGTAAGCGGCAAAGGCCAGCAGGGCGGCGGCACTGGCAGTTGGTAAGGTAAGCCATCTCGGCATGGTGAATCTCCCTGAATGATTTCTGTAGGCAACTATAAAACAGCAGAACGAGAATTACTATCATTTACCTTGGCTGTTACGGGGGCGCCAGGCGGTGATTCCATCGACAGACAGGGTCAAATCCTGTGCGTTTAGCCGAGATTCACGTCCCATCACGGCGAAAAAGGTTGCTATTGCCGCTCGCTCATGAGTTAATGATGTCGGCCTGTGGTACAGACCTATTTATGCACGACATTTTGAGTAAAGTAGTTCAAATTTAAAGCGTTATCCCGGATAGCCCTTCTCTGACGAATTTCCTTTCCAGTGCCTCCATAAGTAACTGATGACCGGCTATCTCGCCCATGGCGGCTAACATTATTATTGAAGGAAATTAGACATGTCCAACATGATCAAAGGTCAAGTGAAGTGGTTCAACGAAGCTAAAGGTTTTGGTTTCATCACCCCAGCAGACGGCAGCAAAGACGTATTCGTACACTTCTCTGCTATCCAGGATCAAGGCTTCAAGACCCTGGCTGAAGGCCAGAACGTACAGTTCTCTATCGAGAACGGTGCGAAAGGTCCATCTGCGGCTAACGTTACCGCTATCTAATTGGCGTCTACCGCCGATTGAAAAAAACCCGCCGCGGCGGGTTTTTTTATGCCTGAAATTCGGTGGTGCGCAAAAAAAAGCCCGCAAGTCAGCGGGCAAAAGTTCCTTGTTACTTCTTCATTTGCGAGCGCTTCTCTGGGGGGGAAACGCCTGAAGACAGGCTACGCGAGGCCGGCTTAAGATTCTGCGGCCAAACCGTTAAGAAAGTGAAAATTCGGGCGGCTGTTACGCTGAGAGCGAGGCCGGATTGGCGCGGGGCGGTGTCTTTCCCCCTGGGTTTTGTCATACACTGATGCCAATCGCAAATGATGGGGAACGGTATGCAGGTTAACGATCGAGTGACGGTAAAAACAGATGGCGGCCCGCGGCGCGAGGGCGTCATTCTGGCCGTAGAGGTGTTCAACGAAGGGACTATGTATCTGGTTTCTCTTGAAGACTATCCGGCGGGCGTATGGTTTTTTAATGAAATCGACAGCCGTGACGGGACGTTTGTGGAGCCATGTCGCGAGCATGGGCAGTAACGTCGGTTAATCTCATTAATTTGCTAATGAAATTGTCCATTTTGAGATTATTTCATTACGGTAAGATTTTTTTTATCGACGGCAAAAAAATACCCGCTGCGCTAGCGGGGGATAGCGCAGCAGGTATTCTTTTGGTGGTTCCAGTATCCGATATCCAGGTGACTTTATCACCGGATATTTAACGGCCGACAAAACAGAGTGGGGGCATTCTCTGCGGCTCAACGGCTATTGACAAATATTCCACTGGTCAGCGTATCGGTCAAACGAACAACGTGGTAAATGATCTGCTTGTTGTGCGTCTTTATTTTCCGCTTGATGTTTCCCTTGTGGGAGGAGACCGTTTTGGCCTTTATTTGCATCTGGTCTGATATCTGGATGGTGCCTTGACCGGACATCCACATGCGTAACATGTTCGATTCGGTCTGGCTCAGCGTTACCGGCGTTTGGTCCAGAGAGGATTTCTCCGCCCGTAGGGACGTTCTCTCGAGATAGTGACTAAGTAGCTGATTCATAGTCTCTGGTTTGATGGATTTTGACGATATGATGACGTTCTTGCGAACATATAAATAATCGTCGAAATGTACATTGGTAATAGCCATGAAGATGAAGAATAACGTATCCGGGTGCAGTGAAATCACCCGTTTTATTCGCTCAGTGGCGTTTGCTTCGTGGATGAAGCAGTCCTCGTTAATAAACACCAGGCTCGGATTCAACTTGCTGCATTTTTCATGCAGGCTGTCAATATCCTCGATGGCATTAATATGGCGTTTTTTCACGCCATGCGAAGTCAGATAGTCGGTTAATCCCAATCTGGTATAGCTACATGAATCCATGATGATCGTTGGCATATCGCACCCCCACTTAAATCCGTTTTACTGCGGTAATATGAGAAAAAGCCTAAAAAGCCGAAAGGCAAAAATGGAGCAATAATTCAGTGTAGCGAGTGTTCTATCAATAAACACGACGGCACTCAATGATATTTTCATACTAAACTTATTAATCACATGAATCTATAAGTTTGGCTTAAGTCAGAGAGATTTGCTGCTCGCTCGGCGTCGACGCGAGCTACCTGATTTGCGCTTGGCACCCGTGCTTGCTGGCATTGCTTGCCGAGATTCTGTTCATCATGTCACGAAACAAAATTTTAGTTTGCTAGGAAAAGTCTTAAAAAAAATTCATGTGTTGGTTTTTTGAAGTTTTCCAGTGCGATTCTTGAGCGCTCAAAAAGTGTTCTCTTGATTATTTTGTCTTTTTAATCATAAAAATCATTATGTTGAATCTTTTATCCCCTCGACTGCTAATGATAATCACTTCTTTTTTTATCATAACAACCAACAAAAGTTAACGTCATGGCTGAAATGTGTAGCTTAATTGTTGCTATAAATCACCGTTTTACAATGGGTTATCTGGATATTTATTTCGCTTGAAATAATTTTGGTGAATATTTACCGGTGATTGAGTTGTTTTTCTAAACTATCATCCTGTTGCTCGCGCCAGCGGGGTGGGGGGCAGGTCGGAGTTGTCTCCGGCCCGCGTTGGTTTTAATTTGCCTTTCCACCTTTCAAAAACAGGATGTCGCGGTGAGACAGAATCAGTATGGGCAGCCGATAGGCGACGCCCTCCCTCATTGGCAGCCGGCAGGCATGCCCGGACACACGTTACTGCCAGGACGGTTTTGCCGCCTCGAACCGCTGGACCTCGAGCGCTGGGGTGACGAACTCTATCGGGCTTATCAAACCGCCGAGGACGATCGCGACTGGACCTATCTGTTTTGGCAGCGGCCGCAGACGCGCGAGGATTTCCAGCATTACCTTCAGGCACAGGTGTCCGGCGCCGACAGAAACACGATGGTGGTGATCGATCAGGCGAACGGGCGCGCGGTGGGAACCTGCGCTTTTTTACGCATCGATCCCGCCAACGGCGCGGCCGAACTGGGGACCATCAATTGGTCTCCGCTGATGAAGCGCAGCGCGCTGGGCAGTGAGGCGATTTTCCTGATGCTGCGGCATCTGTTTGACGATCTTGGCTACCGGCGCTGTGAATGGAAGTGCGATAGCCTCAATTTGCCTTCGCGCCAAGCCGCCGAGCGTTTGGGCTTCCGTTACGAAGGCACGTTCCGCCAGGCGGTCGTCGTCAAAGGACGCACGCGCGACACCGATTGGCTGTCGATCATCGACGCGGAATGGCCGGCGCGACACGCCGCCTTTGCCGCCTGGCTATCGCCGGGCAACATCGGCAATGACGGTCGGCAAGAGCGGCGTTTGCAGGCTTTCCAACTCGGGTAGCGCCGCGCGCGTTAGGCCGTCTCTGGCAGGCAGTGGCGCAGCGAGTCCAGCGCCAGCCGGATGTCCTGTTCCTCCGTCATCCAGTTGACCAGCGCGGCGCGGATCCCCGGTTGATGGTTATAGGTCGTCGGGGTGCAACGCACCACGCCGTGCCGGTTAAGGCGCTCGAGAAAGCGATCGCGCGCCGCCTCGCTGTCGCCCTGCGGATAGCTGAGCGCGAAGCACACCACGTTCAAATTCACCGGCGCCAGCAGATGGAAGCCGTCGTCGGCCGCTAACGCCGCCCCCAGCGTCTGCGCCAATCGGACGTTGCGCTCGACGATATCCCGTATGCCGCTACGGCCATAGGCTTTCAGCGTCAGCCAGAGCGGCAGGGCGCGAAAGCGTCGCGAATTTTCCGGCGTCAGATGCAGATAGTTGTCTGGCCGCGGCGTCGGTGCTTCCAGGTAGGCAGAATGGTTCTGAAATACCTGCATCTGCAGATCCAGGTGGCGGGTAAATTGGATCGCGCTGTCATAAGGCACGTTCAGCCATTTGTGCGCATCGACGGTGATGGAGTCGGCATGCTGCCAGCCCTCAAGCCTTGGGGCGTACAGCGGCGAACTGGCCGCCACGCCGCCGAATGCGGCATCGACATGCAGCCAAAACGGATAACGTTCCCGCAGCGCCAGCAGACGCGGCAGATCGTCGAAAGCGACGGTGTTGACCGTGCCGGCGCTGGCCAGCACCAACGTGGGGCGGCCTTCGCCGGCGGCGAGCTGTCGCTCCAGCGCCACCATATCCATGGCTTCAGACTCCGGCAGGCTGGCGACGGTCGTCAGCGCGTCGCGGCCGATGCCGAGCATGCTGAGCGCCTTTACGCTGCTGGCGTGCGGATTGGCGGCCAGCACCCGGATGGGCCCCAGCGCCGCCAGGCCCCGTTGGGCAATATCCACGCCATGCTGTTGGCCTAGCCACTGCCGGCCAATGGCCAGCCCGGCGAAATTGGCCATGGTAGCGCCGCTGACCAGGCTACCGCTGAACGCTTCCGGCAGGCCCAGCAGGGATTTCAACTGCGTCACGGCCGCCAACTCGATCGCCGCGGCGATCGTATCATGGCTGAGCTGGCTATTTTGGTCTGTCACGCTAACCAGCCAGTCCGCCGCGACCGCCGCCGGGGTGCCACCGCCGGTGACGAAGCCGAAATAACGCGGGCCGGCGCTGGCGGAAATGCCCGCCTGATAACGTTGCCAAAAGTCATCCAGCGCCGCCAGAGCGCCTTCACCGTTTTCTGCCAGCCGATCGTCACCGGGTTGCAGCTGCTGTTGCGCGAGCGGTGGGCAGACCGAGCGCTGCTGCAGCCCGGCCAGAAAATCTTCCGCCAACTGGCGGGTGTGGTCGAGGATCTGCGGAAACTGGGTAAGATCCTGTTGTAAGCGTGGGTGCATGGCGGCTCCGAAAGCATTAGGGATAGATGACATAAACATAGAACAGTTGCCTGCGGGCCAAAATCGATGAAAAATAACCTTTTTGGATAATTTGGCTAACCAGTGATGAGCGAACGCCTTCCCCTGCATGTCTTGCCGACCTTTGTTATCGCTGCCCGGTTGGAAAATTTGCGCGCCACGGCGCAGCAGGTGCATTTGACGCACGGCGCGGTGAGCCAGCAAATTCAGCTGCTGGAGCAGGCGGTCGGCTACCCGCTGTTTGAACGGCGTGGGCGCGGTGTGCGTCTGAATGCGGCCGGGAAAGAGATGCTGGCGGCGGTAGAACCGGCGCTGCAGGCGCTGCAGCAGGGCGTTGCCCGCGCCCAGCGCGCCGCGGCGAACCAGACGCTGCGCATCAGCGTGCTGCCGTCTTTTGCCCACTACTGGCTGTTGCCGCGTCTGCCGGCTTTTCATGAAGCCTGCGCCGATCTTGCGTTGGATATCGATGCCTCGCTGACATTGCAGGATCTGTCGCAGCGCGGGTTCGATGCGGCGATCCGCATTGGTAACGGCCAGTGGACGGGGCTGCAGGCGCAGCGCATCGCGTCGGGCGACGTGCTGCCGGTCGCCTCGCCGGACATGGCGCGTCAGTGGGGAACGGCATTCGAGAACGGCGGCGACGTTCCCTTGCTGGAGCACGACGTCAGCCCCTGGCGCGACTGGTTCAATGCGCAAGGGCGCCCACTGTGCGGACGGCAACAGGCGTTGTTCAACGATGCCGGATTGTTGATTCGCGCGGCCGAGCAGGGGTTTGGCATCGCGCTGGCGAAAAAGCTGCTGGTGCAGGATGCGATTGACGCCGGTAGGCTGGTGGCGCTGGCTGCGCCCTGTCGCCTGAGCGATGACGACGTTTATCTGGTGTGGCCGCAGACCGCCGGGTTGACGCCGGCGGTGTTACGTTTGCTGCAGTGGCTGCAGCAACAGTTGGCGGCTATTTAACGGCGCAGCCACACCGGCTGCGAGGTGCCGAGGGGAGTCGCCGGCAGCGCCCATTGCAGCGCCGTGCCCTGCAGGCTTAGCGGGGCGCGCAGACGTTGTGCGGTGCCCCAGTCAGTCAGTTCCGTTTCCGGGTTTTCGTCGGCGGGGCCGGCCGGTGCCAGCGGTTCCGGCCGATAATCTGCCGAACAGGGGTGCGCCAGCAGCAGTTGCGCCGTGCGCGCCAGCGACAGCCGCGCGTGGTAGCCGGTGCCGCGGCTCAGGCGCTGTGCCATACCGGTCAGTACCGCCGCTGCCATCAAATAGCCGGTGGCGTGGTCCAGAGCCTGTACCGGCAGCGGCACCGGCAAACTGGCGCTGCGCCAAACCATGCCTGCTTCCGCCAACCCGCAGCTCATCTGAACCAGGCTGTCGAAACCGCGTCGGGTGCGCCACGGCCCGCTCCAGCCGTAGGCATTCAGGCAGACGTCGATCAGGCCCGGCGCCAGCGCGCGTCTTTCCTCCGCGCCATAGCCCAACTTCTCCAGCGCACCGGCACGGTAGCCGTGCACGATCACGTCGGTGTTTCTCAGCAGATGTTCAAACGTATGGCGATCGTGCGCATTAGTCAGGTTGAGGCGTGCGCTGCGCTTGCCCAGCATCACCTCGTGCTCGACGCCGGGTTCATCCCAACCGTAAGGATCGATGCGCAGCACGTCGGCACCCAAACCGGCGAGAAAACGGGTGGCGATCGGTCCGGCGAGAATGCGCGTCAGATCCAGCACCCGCACGCCGTGCAGTGGCCGGGCTATGGGCAGCGCCCAGCCCGGCGGCGGTGCTTCCGGCTGCAACGAGGTGTGGATCAAGGGTTCGAGCGCCACGCTCTTGCCCTGAATATGTTGCCGCCACGCGGCCGCCGAGCGCATTTGGGCCGCGCAGCCGCCGGCCTCGATCACTGCCTGCTCCAGCTCGCTTTTTTTCCAGCTCAGCACGCGTGCCGCCAGCGTGCCTTTATCCGATGCCGGGCCCAGCACCTGTTCCACCGCCCGCCGATGGTGCGGCGCATTGGTATGCAGGCGTATCCAGCCGTCTGCCGTCTCGTAGTCGCCGGCCAGGGCGTCCCAGGCGGCAGGCAGCGTCCAACCGAGCGGACGCAGCGTCCAGCCGAACCAGAGCGAGGCCAGGCGTTGATCGATCCAGACCTGCGGCGCCTCTGCAGCCTCGCGGCCAAGCAATTCGGCGCAGGCCAAACCGGCGGCGCTCCAGGCGGCGGTCGCCAATTCGGTGACGGGAAAAGCCGAAGGCAATGCGCCGATGCCGCTAACGGTTAACCGGTCGGTAGGGGCGGGGCGCTGCCCCAGGCTTTGCCAAATCTCGTCGAGCAGAGTGTGGATCAGAGGCGTCATCGGCCACTCCTTGCGGGTCGTCGGAAATATAGCCTAGCGTAGCCCACCGTCGGCGACCTTGCTAAGGCGCAACGTCTAACGTGCGGCCGTCGGCCAGTTTGGCGCGCAGGCTGTGGGCCGCGATGCCGGCGAATGGCTGCGCGCTGAAGTTGGCGGTCAGCGTCGACCCGTCGCTGAACGTCGTCTGCTGCACCCAGCCGTCCCGATCGAGCCAGCGGAAGTCGATCAATGCTTTATCCCACAGGGCCTGATGCAGCGGCCGGAAGGCGGCGTCGGCGCGTTTGACCGCCGGTAGACGGGCCGCCAGAGTGGCGCGGCTCAGGTGGAACATCGGCGCGGTATTGTACAGCTGGCTGAGCAGACTGCGGGTGGTCTGAACGTCGCTGAACTTCAGATTGTCGTAATTCCAGTGGTGGCTGCTGACGATCGCATCGTGGAAAACGGCCTGGTACAGCGGCAGGCGATAACGCGGATCGAATTCGACGGTGCGGTAGGGCTGTTTCACCTTGGCGGGGTGGAAGAAAAACGCCGGTTGGGCGTTGGGCCACCAGGCGCCGAGATAATAGGGCGAGGATTTATCCTGATTCATCTGTTTATCGCCCCAGCCGAATCCCCAGGTTTCCATGCCGTGGGCGAACATCAGGCTGCGGGCGGTCACCGCATTGCCGTCCTCCGAGCCGAGCGGCAGCTTAAGGGTGGCGCTGAACCAGGCCAGCCTGGCGTTGCGCGCCTCGGCCATCTGCGCCGCGCCGGTCGGGTGGTCGGGTTGATAGTCGTCGGAGACCATGCCGGTACCGTCCACGTCGAGGAACAGGCTGTTCAATCCGGCCAGTTGCATCAGCTCGCGCATGCGCTGTTGAGAATAGGGCAGAACGCAGCCCGGATTGAGGTAGTAACCCTGTTTGCCGAAGCCGGGTTTCTTGCTGCCGTCGGCGCGCACAATGGCGCAACTTTCCCGCAGCGCCGTCGGCAGTTGCGCGGTGAGCCAGCTGTCGTTCACACCGCGTGGAATGGCGGTATCGTAGGAGTCGTAGCTGGCGATCAGATAGCCTGCCGCTTTGGCGGCGGTTACCGCCTGTGGGTGCAGGAAGGCAGCGGTCCAGTTATCGGTGCCCAACCACAGGCGCGGCAAACCGGCCTGGCGCAGCGCATCGATCAGCGGTTTGGCCAGCCCTTGCCCCCAACGGTCCACTGGGGTTAACCAACGCCCCAGCTCTCGCTGTGCCCGCTCCCGCACCGCAGCGGCCTGGCGCTGCTGTGCCTGCAGAAAATCGGCGTCATCCGGCGTGGCGCCCAGCGGAATTTGCGCCGTCAACGCCTGGTTGATGCCGTCGATCAGGGGCTGTTGCTGCCAGCCCTCCGGTGTTTTGCCCGCCAGCTGCAGCAGGAGCTTTCTGCTCTCGGCATCCATCTGCTGCCGCAGCCCGGCGGCGGCCGGAGAGGCAAGGTAGTGCAGCAACCCCGGCCAATCTTTGACGTCTTCCGCCGCCAGCAGTTTGTCGCCCCACAGGTAGACATGGGTGGCACCGATCAGCTTTTCGCCTTCGGGCGCCTGCTTTATCTTCTCGCGCAGGCTGCTGAACTGGCCGCTTTGTTGCAAATAGTCGCGGTAGCGGCGGGCGCCGGACAGCGGGGTGTCGCCGACGTGCAGCAGCACCTCGAATGCCTGCTGTTGGTTGAAGCGGTTGAACTGATGCCCGGCGCGCATCTCCAGCTTTTCCTGCGCGGCGGCGAAGGTGACCCGGTTGCTGAACGGCGTCAATATCAGCCAGCTGTAGACCTTGCCCTGGTATTGCTGGCTCCACAGCGGCAGCTTCAGATCCCAGTTGGTATCCAGCGGCGTCATTTCTGCCGTCAGGTAATGGCGCCAGACCGCGTTGTCGAGCGGAATGCGGCTGCCTTCGCCGATCGGCAGCAACAGCGTTTCCGCCTGCGGCGGCAGGCGATACCAGTTTAGGGTTTGCGGTCGGTCGCTGCTGAAGCTCAGACGCAGATCGCCGTCTTCCAGCCGGGCGTTAACCTTGATCGCACTCTGCGGCCAGCGCCAGCTGGCGCGTTGTGGCGATGCAGTAAGATCCGCCACCTGTTGCGCGGGCTGCGCCAGATTGACCGGTACAGCGCCGGCGGCAACGCGCAGCGTGGCGGGATCGAGTTCAAACTGCACGTCGCCTTGCTGCAGCAGCAGGGCATCGGCGGGAAAGCTGACGAGCAGCGCGAGCGCGAGCGGGGAAAGCCGGTGTTTCATCGGGGGCGTCCTTGAAAGATGAAGGAGGGCAGTTTATCGATAAGCGCACTGGCGCCCAACATTGTCGCTGCCTATTTGTGACATCGAAATATGATCGCGGTATTCCAGTTTATTTTTCGTTTAATAATTTAGCCTTTACTTCATTACCCGACGTCACTATACTCAGCCAAAATTTCGGTGGAGAAACCCAATTGGACAGTTGTAGTTGTAATAAAACAAATAAGGCAAGCTGACCAATTCTCTTCTGATTTGTTGCTTGCCGTAATCGGCGGGCAGCACCCCTCTCAAGTTATTCCTGAGCTGTGCATACCCGAATAAAAAGCGTTTCCTGATGCCTGAGGGTTTCAGGTGAATTGAGTTGGACGTTATTATGGTATTCTGCAGCCACAGCCTTTTCCCTCCAGGCACAGCACGCTGATTCGCTGATTTATTTTCGGCGCGATTTTGCGTGTGCTAAACAGCACATGATTTTATCTCCTGCGGTTAATTAAGGGGACAGTCATGGCTATGACTCCTTTCGTTTTAAATTTATTGCTGGCAATGTGCCTGGGCGCGGTGATTGGCGCCGAGCGCCAGTGGCGCCAGCGTATGGCCGGCCTGCGCACCAATGCGCTGGTGGCGACCGGCGCGGCGGTCTTTATTCTCAGCTCCATGTCCACCGATCCGGCCAGCGCCGGCCGCGTGGCCGCGCAGATCGTCTCGGGTATCGGCTTCCTCGGCGCCGGCGTTATCATGCGTGAAGGGCTTAATATTCGCGGTCTCAACACCGCCGCCACGCTGTGGTGTTCGGCGGGGATCGGCGTCCTGTGCGGCCTGGGCCAACATTGGGATGCGGTGGTCGCCACGCTGGTGATCCTGTGCGCCAATATCTTGCTGCGCGAGGCCGCCCAGCGCATTAATCTGCAGCCGCACCAGCAGGCAACCGATCTGGAACTGTGCTATCGCATTCAGGTGACCTGCGGTGAACAGGATGAAATTCTGGTGCGCACCCTGATTCTGCAGGCGCTGAACGGCGTGGCCTTGCGGCTGCAATCCTTGCGCAGCGCCGATATCTCCAGCCCGGGGCAATTGGAAGTGTGCGCGGAAATTACCGCCACGCCGGCCGCGCAAAAAGAAATTGAGGGTATTGTCTGCCGCGTCAGCCTGGAAAAAAGCGTGAGTGCCGTTCGCTGGCGCGTCGCGTCCGAATTACCGGTCTGATTAATTATATAAATATTTATTAACTTGATTATATGCTCAGGTTATTCGGGTTCGCCTGAATAACGCGGAGCATTAAGGAGGCGTTATGGACGATGACCCCGGAAGGGAAATGATTTCTGCGTGGCTGACAGGGTAATCACGCTATTCAGTCACGCTAATTAAAAAATTCCACTCTGCGCAGAGTCACCTGTTTATCGGGCGGGATATCCCTGTGCGCAGAACGAAAATAAGAGAATAGCGTTATGACCCAGATTAATGAAAGAACGCGTCGCCGTGATAAAGACGCGGTGACCTACGCCATTGCGCAAGAGGCGACCAACAGCATCGCCCAAACGCTGGCGAACCTTAAGTGCAACCGCAACGGGTTGACCCAGGACGACGCCGATGAACGGCTGGAACAGTTCGGCGCCAACCAGGTTGCCCACGACAAGGCGCCGCATGCCTTGATTCAGCTGATCAAGGCTTTCAACAACCCGTTTATCTTCGTGCTGATGGTGCTGGCTGCGATCAGTTTCTTTACCGATTATTGGCTGCCGCGCCAGAGCGGTGAAGAAACTGAACTCACCGGCGTTATTATCATTCTTACCATGGTCACGCTGAGCGGGCTGCTGCGTTTTTGGCAAGAATACCGCACCAACAAAGCGGCGGAAGCGCTGAAGTCGATGGTGCGCACCACCGCCACGGTGCTGCGCCGCAGCAGCTACAGCGCGCATCCGCTGACGCTGGAAGTGCCGATCCGCGAACTGGTGCCGGGGGATATCATTCAGCTCTCCGCCGGCGACATGGTGCCGGCCGACGTGCGTCTCATCGCCTCGCGCGATCTGTTCATCAGCCAGGCGATTTTGACCGGCGAAGCGATCCCTATCGAGAAATACGATGCCATGGGCAACGTGGCGCAGAAGTCGAGCGACGGGGAGGTATCCAGCGAGAACGCGCTGCTTGAGCTGTCCAACATTTGCCTGATGGGCACCAACGTCGCCAGCGGCACCGCCACGGCGGTGGTGGTGGCGACCGGCGGCCGCACTTACTTCGGCTCGTTGGCCAAGTCGATCGTCGGTTCGCGGGCGCAAACCGCGTTCGATCGCGGGGTGAACAGCGTCAGTTGGCTGCTGATTCGCTTCATGCTGGTGATGGTGCCGGTGGTGTTGCTGGTCAACGGTTTCACCAAAGGCGACTGGAGCGAGGCGGCGCTGTTCGCACTGGCGGTGGCGGTTGGC